>CAVYIF010000016.1:0-377576 GCA_963768585.1 uncultured Chloroflexia bacterium | reverse complement strand
CCAGCTGTTTGTACTCGGTGACAACCGCAACCAGTCTTCCGATTCGCATTCGTGGGGTTTTGTCCCCATGGGGAACCTGGTGGGCAAAGCCCTGGTAATTTATTGGCCGCTGGATCAGTTCAAACTCTTATCGCAACCTTTGATCGTTAACGCTGCCAACTAAGATGAGTTTCAGCCTGAATGAACTGATCGACCTGGCTAAAACTTACGAAGAAGGTCTGCCGCCCTTTCCACTGAACGGCAGGGTCGAAACCGGGCCGATGGCACAGCGTATCGACCATACCCTGCTCAAGGCGGATGCCACGCCCACCCAGTTGCGCATGCTGTGCCGGGATGCAGTCCAGTTTGAGTTTGCCACGGTATGCATCAACCCGCTGTTTGTGAAAAGCGCGGTCAGGGATCTGGCCGGTTCGGCAGTCAAGGTGTGTACGGTGGTCGGTTTTCCACTCGGTGCGGTGCCGACCCGCACCAAGGTTCTCGAAACCAACCTGGCCATTCGCCAGGGCGCGGTGGAAATCGATATGGTCATCCCGATCGGGATGTTGAAAGGCGGGCAGACGCGCAAGGTTTTTGCCGATGTGAGCGCGGTGGTGGAAGCCGCCCATGCCAGGGGCGCGATTGTCAAAGCGATCCTTGAAATGGCTCTGCTCTCGCGTTATGAAAAGATCCTCGGCTGCCTGGTGAGCCGGGCCGCAGAGGCGGATTTTGTGAAGACTTCGACCGGTTTTGGCCCGGGAGGGGCCACGGTGAAAGATGTGGAGTTGATGCGCCGGGTGGTCGGCCCGGTGGATTGTATGGGTGTCAAAGCCGCGGGCGGGATTCGCACTTTATCCGACGCTTTGGCCATGCTGCAGGCCGGCGCCAATCGTTTGGGTACAAGCTCCGGTGTTAAACTGGTCCAGGAAAGCGAAGGCGCATATGAGCATTGATAAAATGGATTACACATTCCCCTGTAACGAATGCCAGGCCGGGCACATGCGCCGGGTTTTCGTTACCTATTTTACCTGGCTGGGAGAAGAGTTGATCACCGTGCCCGATTTTCCCGCCTGGCGCTGCGATGTGTGCGGCCGGCGCGAATATGACATGCATGCCCTCAACCAGTTGAGCCTGCTGCTCAACCCCAATGCCGGCACGCCCACTCACGGCAAACCCCACAGCCGGCCGCAGAAGATGCACGAAAAAACGATCCGCCCGCCGAAAGTGCACGATTAATCGGATTTCCAGGAACTTGCATGATTGGGGCTGGCCAGACGGCGTTGCCGTCTGGCCAGCCCCGACTGATTTAAGGCTGCCAGGCCGGCCACAGATCGCGGCCCGGGGAAAGGGTCAGGTTTTGAGGTGAATCCTGGCCGGTGGCGCGCATCAGGTAGATTTCAAAATTGCCGTCGCGGCGTGAAGCGAAGACCAGCCACTGCGAATCGGGCGACCAGGCCGGCTGGCGGTCCAGTCCGCTGCCGGTAAGCTCCACGATCTTATCCCCACGCGTGGCGGCGTCCATCGACATCAGTCGGCCTTCTCCCGGAAAGACGAGTTGAATGTAAGCGATTCGACTGCCGTCGGGCGACCAGGCCGGGGAGGCCACCTGCCCGGTGCGGCCGGAGATGGCTTTGTAATCAAAAAATTCCCCGCTGGCAAACTGGTCCGCCTGACCGCGGCGGTAGAGGATGTTATTGTCGCGGGCCAGGACCACATAGACCAGCCACTGCCCATCCGGTGACCAGGCCGGGTTGAATTCTTCCAAATCCACGCTCAAACGGTGCAGCCCGCTGCCGTCGGCATCCATCACATCGACCATGCGCACCCGGTCGCCGCGCCCGTTATTGGTAAAGGCGATTTGCTGCCCGTCCGGCGACCAGGCCGGATCGGTATCGTCCCCGGCGCGCGCCGTGAGATTGACCGGTTTCGCGCCAGGCTGGGTGACGTCCAGCATGAAAATGTCGAGACCATTGGCGGCCACCTCACCCGGTGCCACATACAGCAGGCGGCTGCCGTCTGGCGACCAGGCTGGCTGCTGTTTATCCCCGGGGTCAAAGGTCAACTGGGAAAAATCTCCGGCCTGAGGCAGGCCTTGCTCGGTGAGTGATACCTTCACCGTCCAGATCTGCAGGGTTTGGCCGTCTGCGCGGTCGCTGACAAATGCCAGGGCGCGGCCTCCCCCGACCAGGGGCAGCGCAGTGGGCGTCGGCTGCGGGGTAGCGGTGAAAGTCAGTGTGACCGTGGCCGTGAAGGTAGCTGTGTCGACAATTGTGGGTGTGGAGGTGGCGGTTGCGGTCAACGCCGGGGTGTTGGTGGGAGCAATCACGGGCTCAGGGGACGGGGTTGGCGAAACCAGCACGGGAACCCGGGTGGGCGTAGCCCGCGTGAACACGGCCGGGATAAGTGCGGCAGGTCTGCCCTGGCTGAACAGGAAAACTGCCGCCGCGACCAGCACCACCAGCACGCCCGGTCCGGCCAACCTTAACCTGGGATACCTGCGGGGCGGCTGCCGGTCAGAGCTCCCCGCCGGTGGAGGGCCAGGCGGGGGAATCACCGGTGGAGGCGGAAAATAGGATTGTGGCACCGTTTGAGGAATAATGCGCTGAGTGGACTGGTCATTAAAGTCCGTCAGGGCACGCACAAAATCTTCCAGCGAGGCAAAACGATCTTCGGGACGCAGCGCCAGGGCCCGATCCAGGACCAGCGAAATCCGGGAGGGCACACCGGGATTGGCGGCATGGGCTGAGGGCTGCGCTACCTGCCCTAAAACCCGCTGCAGGGCATCCTCCGGCCTGCGGCCGGTCAACAGGTTATAAAGGGTCGCCGCCATGGCGTATTGGTCAGAATAGGGCCCGGTGCGCCCCGTACCGTACTGTTCGGGCGGGGCATAACCAGGCGAGAAGCCCGACGCCCCGGCAGCGGTCGCCTGGGTTGCATCTGCCACCTTGGCAATACCAAAATCCACCAGGATAATTTCGTTTTCAGCAGTCAGTTTGAGGTTGGCCGGCTTGACATCGCGGTGGAAAACAGGCGGGTTTTGGCGGTGAAGATAGCTCAGGGCCGCGCCCAACTGCTCGGCCCACTGCAAGACCTGCTCGGGGGCAAAGGCGCCGCGCTGCTCGACCAGGCTTTTCAAATCGTCCCCCGGAATATAATCCATCACCAGGAATTGGGATGACCCTTCCAGGAAGTAATCGATCACCCGCGGCAGGTTAGGATGGCGCAGCCCGGCCAGCAGACGCGCCTCATTGATGAATTGGGCGGCGGAATCAGGGTTATTGCCGTGGTTGATCTTGACCGCTACTTCATGCTCCAGAGCCAGATCGTAAGCCAGGTACACCGCCCCCATGCCTCCCTGACCCAGCAGGCGGGTGATGCGGTAGCGATCGCGTAAGATAGAGGCAGGGTTGAGTTCCATGGTGGCTTCTTATACCCACTGAATGCTGCCGGTGCGGTGGGTGTCGTAACCGGTCAAAGTGCCCAGGCGCCGGCGCGCGTCATCGCCTGCCAGCCAATCCAGTAAGGTCTTGAAAGGCTGGTGGTCCAGACTGGCCGCCGGGAACACCAGGTCGTAGGATTCTTCGACCAGGAAGACAAATGCCAGTTGGAATGCCGCCGCGGCTGCCTCCAGACCCAGGCCAAAATCAGCTCGACCTTCAGCCACGGCGCGCGCCACCTCGGTGTGGGTGTGCTTTTCGTCCCCATAACCTTTGATTTTTTGAGGATCCACCCCCAGGTGTTCCAGGGATGCATCCAACCAGACCCGGGTGCCTGAACCCGGCTGGCGGTTTACGTAGCGCAGTTCCGGCCGGGCGATATCTTCCAGTTGGGTGATGGTTAGCGGATTGCCGGCCTGTGTAATCCAACCCAGCCGGCGGTCCGCTAAACGGACGGCAGCCATCTTGCGCCCGGGGAACAGCTTACGAATGAATGGCAGGTTGTAAACACGGGTTTCCGGATCCCACAGGTGGCAGCCTGCCAGGTCGGCCCGGCCTTCTGCCAGGGCCATCAACCCACCCAAACTGCCGCAAAATGTGATCTGCAGTTCTGCTCCGGGGCAGATTTCGCCCATATTACCGGCCAGCCAGGATACGGCCGAATCGTGACTGCCGGAAAAGCGCAGGAACCGTTCGACAGGCGCCTCTACCTCCGATTCGAGCGACCGCCAGCGATCCATGGCCAGGTCCATGGCCTGGCTGACTTCGTGGAGATTAAACCCGGCCGTAATCGCCTCCAACAGGAATGCGTCGGCCTTTTGCACCAGACTGGCGCGTCGCAGCGGGCCCTGGGCCTGCATCAATTGGGGATCGATGCGCCCGGCTACGCGCGTACCCTTGCCCGCCTGGCTGACCAGCAGCCCCAGGGCAGCCAATTCCTGGTAGGCCCGCTGGATGGTGCCCTGGGTACATTTCCAGGTACCGGTTTGCTGGCGGATCGAAGGCAGGCGGTCGCCCGGTTTGAGGCGGCCCTCCAGAATTTCATTGCGGATCTGGTTGGCGATGCGGCGATAAAGATAGTGCTCATCTTCCATAGAAATGATTATAGCGGATATAGCATAAAGACAATTTCGAGGTATTGGTCGGAGTTCAATGCCAAAAACCCCCCATCAATCATATATATCTTCTGGATTCAGGGGTACGGCCTGGTTCAGAATCCACTTGACCAGAATCAGCACCAGGAAGGAAATCGCTACCAGAATCACCGCCAGGGTAAGGGCGACGTTTAAATCGAGTTCAAACCCGATATAAATCGCCAGGGGCATGGTCTGCGTCCGTCCGGGGAAGTTCCCGGCAAAGATGATCGTGGCCCCAAATTCGCCCAGGGCGCGCGCCCAGGTCATGACCAGACCCGAAAAAACGGCCGAAAAGGACATCGGCAGCATAATGTAGCGGAAGGTATCCCAGCGCGTGGCCCCATCCAGAGCGGCGGCTTTGCGCAGTTCGCAGTCTATCGAAGCCAGGCCCAAAGCCGCGGACTTGATATACAGTGGGGCGGCGATGAAGGTCTGTGCCATGACCACTGCCAGAGAGGTAAAAGGGATGGTAATGCCTAACAGGTTGAGCCACTGTCCAACCAGGCCAACACGGCCAAAAGCCATCAACAAGGCCACACCTGCCACAGCCGGAGGCAGGACCGTGGGCAGATCGATCAGCGTATCCACCAGGCGGTGAAAGGTGTAATGGCGGTGAGCCAGGTAATAGGCCACAGGTGTGCCGAACACGAAGGTGATTACGACCGTCACCAGCGATGTGGACAGGCTGAGGGCCACCGCCTGGCGAACCGTCTGGCCCTGCAGCGCGTGCCAGATTAAGCCTGGGTTCGCGCGCAGCAGAAGTGCAACCAGGGGAATGAGAATAAATAGAAAAAATGGCAGGACGGAAAGTTTCCAGCTGATTGTGTGTGATCGGTTCAAACCGGACCTCAAAATCAACTCACGCCTGCCGCCCCACCTGCCCCCTTCGCCACTTCTGATGCACCCCGGGTGCGGGCCGATCCTACCCTTGCGGCATATGCAGCTCCCCATCGGGAGTGCGAAGCGCAAGGTACGCCTGTAGAACGAGCGTGAGCATTGAAAAGTATTCATCCCGTGGTGTTTGCGCCGCTGAGCAGCGCAAACACCACGGAAAAGCTTTCACCTGATCGCCCTATCCGCCAGCGATGTGGTGCAAGAGGCGCTAATCCAGAATGCGAGCCTTCATCCATTCATTACTGTTATGGAAGTCTGCCACGGCGTTGCCTGGATGAACCAGGTCGTCGAACAAAGGCCGGTCGGCATCCGCCAGGTTCATATCCATAATAGGCAGGAAGGACTCAAGATGGGCCATGGTGCGCGGGCCGATAATCGGCGAGGTGACCCCGGGCTGATCCTTGACCCAAAGCAGCGCCAGCTGGGCCGAAGTCAGTTTGCGCTCTTTGGCCATAACGGCCACCTGGCGGGCAACCTCCAGGGCACGGGTGGTGATGCGGTCGCGGAACATGTCGCCGGAACGTGCCGCGCGCGAACCATCTGGCAGCAGGTCTTCAGAATAACGCCCGGCAAGGATACCGCCGGCCAGGGGCGACCAGGGTAAGATCGCCAGGCCGTACCGCTGGCAAAGGGGAACGATTTCGTTCTCGATGCGCCGGTCAACCAAATTATAGGGCGGCTGCTCGCTGATGTAGCGCGCCCAACCGTAGCGGTCGCTGATCGATAGGGCTTCCATGATCAGCCAGGCCGGGTGCGTAGAACTGCCGATGTAGACCACCTTGCCGGAAGTGACCAGGTGTTCGAAGGCGCGCAGGGTCTCATCCTGCGGCATGTCCACCGGCGGGCGGTGCAGCTGGTAAAGGTCGATATGATCGGTCTGCAGTTTGCGCAGGGAATCTTCACAGGCCTTGATCATATGATAACGGGTCGGGCCCTTATCGTTGACGCCTTCGCCCGTTTTGTTGTATACCTTGGTCGCCAGCACGACCTGGTCGCGTTTGCCATACTGCTGCAAGGCTTCACCAACGATGCGCTCGCTTTCGCCGTTATTATAGGAGTTTGAGGTGTCGATAAAGTTAATCCCGGCATCCAACGCGCGGTGAATAATCGCAATTGATTCAGCTTTCTCGGTCGGACCACCAAAATTCATCGCGCCCAGTGTCAGCGGGGAGACCGATACGCCTGTTCGACCTAATTTTCGGTATTCCATAATTTCCTCCTTTAGATCAAAAATAGTAGTGTTTATATCATTTCGCAAGAAGTTCAGCGGCGCAGGCGGCGGATGCGGAACGGATCGCCGCCAGTTTGTACTCCCGGCTCCAGCGGTTGACCGGGATCAAATCGAAAGGCCGCGCGCGCACATGCTGGATCCAGCGTTCCATACTGAGCAGGCAGGTGATCGTCCCATTCCCACTGCCGCCCGCGGCAGCCACGGCGACCACCGGTTTATTGGCCATGCGGCTTTCGCCTGCCAGGCTGGCTTCACACCGGCGCAGACGGTCGGTGAAAGATTTGGTTGATTCACTCATTTCGCCCCAATAGACCGGGGTCACCAGAACCAGGCCGTCTGCCTGGCGGACACGGGCGTGCAGGTTCTGAAACCCGTCCAGGATCTGGCATTCATGCTCCGTGCGGCAGGTACCCCAACCATTCTCGCAGGCCTGGCAGACGCCCACCTGCATGTCGTTCAACCAGACATGTTCTGCCTGAACCCCCGCCTGCTGCAGACCATCTAAGGCGGCAGTCGCACAGGCTGCGGTCAACCCGTCTTTATTCGGGCTGGCACTGATCACCATCACATTCATAACTTCCTCCCATCACAGTTTCTGGGAGAATTATGCTTTTTTTTGGGTTGAAAGTCAACCAGAGAAAAGTACAATTTAATGGCATATTCCCGCCTGGGGCGGGAATATGCCATCTACAGAACTGGCAAATCCGTCAGGATACCACTGGCATTATGGCATACTGGTCGAGCAGATCCTGGGTCAGAGCATTTTCCCGGCAGATACGCGCATACACATCTACGCTGGGCCGCCAGATACGCTCCTGGGTCTCCTGATCCAGGCCCCACAGGCCAAAACTCTGCTTCCAGCCGCGTTCCCATTCAAAATTATCGGTCAGCGACCAGTAGAAATAACCCAGAATGGGAATGCCATTCTTCAACGCGCGCCAGACCTGGTAGATATGTTCGACGATATAGCGCGGGCGCAAGCTGTCGGCGCAGTCCTCGATCCCATTTTCGGTTATATAAATCGGCAGATGAAAACGATTGGCCCATTTGAGCGAACGAAACATCCCTTCGGGAATATTGGCAATGAAACCGGTGTCGCTCAACTGCACCCCTTTGGGATAGCGGCGGTCCATAAACATGTGCCCGGAGATCGGCGAAAAAAGCATGTCATCCATCGAGTAATAATTCAAACCTAAAAAATCCTGGGTGCCAATTAACTCAGGCATGGACGTCCTGCGCAGCATAAAATTAAACCGGCCGTTTACCAGGGGTTCGATGAATGCCTCGTTGTGATGATGGTTGGAAAACATGGCTGCAATCCAGTCAGGCACCATCCACCAGCGCGCAGCGCGAAAAGGCCGGTAGCTGTAGGCCAACCCAACCTTAGCCTCGGACTGCAGTTCGTGGATCGCGCGATAGGCCAGACCGTGAGCGCGCAGTAAATTAACCATCACTTTAAAGCAGGTCCCAATATCTCGCTGACCGGGCGGAAAAGTGCCAAAAACATAGCCAAAAATCGCGTACCCGTTCGGTTCGTTAAGTGTGATCCACAGGTCAGTAAAATCTTTTAAGGCAAGCACCACGCGGCGCACAAAGGTCTCAAACAGAGCCGGGGCTTCCGCAGCTTCCCACCCGCCGCGTTCGGTGAGCCACAGCGGTTCGGTGAAATGGTGCAGGGTGATCATCGGTTTGATCCCGCTTTCGAGCATGGTCTGGGCCATCTGGCGATAAAAATCGAGCGCCGCATCGTCCCAACGGTCCGGCTCCGGCTGCACCCGGCTCCATTCAATCGAAAAACGATGTGAATTTTGGCTGCCCTGGCGGGCGCGTTCAAGATCCTCCCGCCAGCGCCCGCCCCACCAGTCACAGGCCAGACCCGCACGCTGACCCAGAAAAATTTTACCGGGCAGCTTTTCCCAGGCCGCCCAGTTGTTGTTCTCGTTTTGCCCTTCCACCTGGTGGGCCGCAGTGGCGGTGCCCCATAGGAAGTGGTTCGGAAAACGAAACTCGCCCATGATTTTTCTTTCGCCCGGCATCAGCTTGATCCAGGGCGGTGGCGCGGGTATGACCCCAGGACCCTGAAAAAGGTAGTGTATTCCTGCAGGTTCGCCAGGGCGCGCTGGACGACCGGTTCGCTGATCGAACCGGTAAAATCGATGTAAAAATAATATTCCCACAACTTGCCGACCAGCGGACGCGATTCGATCTTGGTCAGGTCGATCTGGCGCAGGGCAAACACGCTCATCGCGCGGTACAGCTCGCTGGGGCGGTTGTTCAAGGAAAATACAATCGAAGTCTTGGCGTCCTGGCCCGGGTCAACCGGTTGGGTGGTGATGATCTGAAAACGGGTGAAGTTTTCGGGGTTGTCCTCAATCGAAGCGCGCAGAACTGGCAGTTCGTAGATTTCCGCCGCCCGGCGTGAGGCTACCGCCGCCACGCTTGGATCACCAATTTCCTTGATCATCTTGACGCTGCCGGCGGTATCGTAGACCGCCTCGGTGGTGACACCCGGCAGGGCGCGCAGGTTGTGTTCGCATTGGGCCAGAGCCTGGGGATGGCTGATCACCCGCCGCAGGTTTTCAATGCGCGACCCGGGCAGGCCGATCAGGCAGTGCGAGACACGCAGGTAATGCTCGCCGACCACGACCAGGTCGTGCTTGAGCAGCAGGTCATAGTTGCGGTGAATGCTGCCGGCAAGCGAGTTTTCAACCGGGATAAACCCGTGTGTGCTTGCGCCATTTTGCACAGCGGCAAACACCAGGTCAAACGATTCGCACGGGGTTGTGGCCGTCTCAGAACCATAATGCTCCAGGATGGCCTCTTCCGAGTAAGCGCCGTGCTCGCCTTGAAAAGCAACTTGCATATTCACCTCGCCAGAATGTGCGGCCTGGCCTCCATTATAGAAATCCATTCATAATTTTGAAACGATGGCATCCGTTGCCTGGCGGGTGGTCAGCGACCCGCCCAGGTCGGGCGTATACTGTCCGGAAGCAATGACAGCCTCTACGGCTGTCTCAATCTGGCGGGCCTCGTCCTCCAGGTGGAGCGAATAACGCAGCATGAGGGCCACACTCAAAATGGTGCCGATCGGGTTGGCGATGCCCTTGCCGGCAATATCCGGTGCGGAACCGTGGATGGGCTCGTAAAGGCCCGGGCCGCTGCTGCCCAACGAAGCCGAAGGCAGCACGCCCATCGACCCGCCCAGCACCGCGGCCTCATCGGTGAGGATGTCTCCGAAGGTATTCTCGGTAACGATCACATCGAACCCGGCCGGCCAGGTCACCAGGCGCATGGCAGCGGTATCCACCAGCATATGGTCCAGCTGTACGTCAGGATAATCTGCTGCCACCTCGTTGGCTACCTGGCGCCACAGGCGTGAAGAATCGAGCACGTTGGCCTTATCGACCGAGGTCAGCTTTTTTCTGCGGCCGCGCGCCAGGTCAAAAGCCACCTTAACCACCCGGCGGATTTCGTCATCAAAATACTCCATCGTATCTACCCCCCGGCGGCGGCCGTTGACCGTCGTTCGACCTTTTGGCTGGCCAAAGTACAGCCCACCGGTCAGTTCGCGCACCACCAGCAGGTCCACGCCGGTCAGCTTTTCCGGTTTGAGCGGCGAGGCCGCCACCAGCGCCGGGTAAGTCTTGACCGGCCGCAGATTGGCAAACGCCGCCAGGCCCTTACGCAGCGCCAGCAGGCCCTGCTCCGGCCGGACCGCAGCATTGGGATCGTCCCACTTGGGGCCGCCCACCGCTCCCAGCAAAACGGCCTGCGAAGCCTGGCAAGCGCGCAGCGCAGAATCTGAAAGCGGAGCGCCTTCGGCGTCGATCGCACAGCCTCCGATCAGATGCTCTTCGAAAGTAAACTGATGGCCGGCCCTTTTTGCAACGGCTTCTAGAACCTCCCGGCCGGCCGCGACCACCTCGGGACCGATGCCGTCACCAGGAAGCAGTGTGATGTGTGCTTGCATGCCATTCTCCTCCATCTAAACCTTACGGCTCTAAACCTTACGGCTGCGCATGCAGCCGCAAGAAATAATCAATTCAACGATTTTTCGTAGCGGGTGATTTCGCTGTCGAGATCGAGCAGGTAGCCAAGCTGGTCCACACCCTTGAGCAGGCAGGTCTTGGAAAAATCATCGATCGGGAAACCCAGGACACGCCCATCCGGCAAAACAACCACCTGTTCATCGAGGTCGATGGTCAGTTCTGCCTGAGGATTGGATGCCAGCAGGTCGATCAGCGCTTGGTGGTCCGTGGGGGAAACAATCACCGGCAAGAACCCGTTCTTGAGGGAATTATTGCGGAAAATATCGGCAAAACTGGTGGAAATGACGACGCGAAAGCCGTAATCCATCAACGCCCAGGGAGCGTGTTCGCGCGAGGAGCCGCAGCCAAAATTATCCCCGGCGATCAGGATGCGGTTGCCCTGGTTTTCAGGCTGATTGATGGGAAAATCCGGGTCGGGACTGCCATCGGCCTGATAGCGCCAGTTGGAAAACAGCCCGGCACCCAGCCCGATTTTGGTGGTGGCTTTTAAATATTTTGCAGGGATGATCTGGTCGGTGTCGATGTTGTCTACCGGCACCACCGTTGCCCGTGAAGTTAAGGTCTGAAATGGTTCCATGATACTCTCTTTAGATATAGCGGCGGGGGTCGGTGACCTGTCCGGTCAGTGCCGAAGCGGCAGCAGTCAACGGACTGGCGAGGAACGTACGGCTGCCCGGTCCCTGGCGGCCTTCGAAATTACGATTGCTGGTACTGACCGCATATTGGCCGGGATTGACCACATCCCCATTCATGCCAAGGCACATACTGCAGCCTGGTTCGCGCCACTCGGCGCCAGCATCAGTGAAAATCTTATCCAGACCTTCGGATTCGGCCTGGCGTTTTACCTGTTGGGAACCGGGGACGACCAGCACGCGCAGTCCCTGGGCCACATGGCGCCCCTGCAGCATGCGCGCCGCCGCGCGCAAATCGCTGATGCGCCCGTTAGTGCAGCTGCCAATGAAGACCACGTCGATTTTATGCCCGGCAAGCGTCACGCCGGGCTCGAGCCCCATGTAAGCCAGGGCCTTTACGAATGTCATCCGGGCAGCCGGGTCTGAAATATCTTCTGGCATGGGGATTTTGCCGCCAATCTGGATTACCATCCCGGGATTGGTGCCAAACGTAACCACCGGTTGGAGACGGGATGCATCCAGTACAACCGTGCGGTCATATACCGCGCCGGGGTCGGTAGGAAGCTGGCGCCATTCGGCGACTTTGCGATCCCATTCCTCGCCCTGCGGGGCAAACGGGCGGCCCGCGAGGTATTTGTAAGTAGTTTCATCCGGGGCAACCATGCCGGCGCGAGCGCCGGCCTCAATCGACATGTTGCAGATCGTCATGCGCTCTTCCATCGACAGGGCACGGATGGCAGAACCGGTGTATTCGATGACACACCCGGTACCCCCACCGACTCCGATCTGGCCGATCAGCGACAGGATGATGTCCTTGGCAGTCACGCCCGGTGCCAGGTCGCCATCGACGCGCACTTCGAGGGTCTGCGGCCGGCGCTGGAGCAGGCACTGGGTCGCCAGGACATGCTCGACTTCACTGGTGCCAATTCCAAAAGCCAATGCGCCCAACGCGCCGTGGGTGGCGGTGTGGCTGTCGCCGCACACCACCGTTTTACCGGGTTGGGTGAGGCCCAGCTCAGGACCGATTACGTGTACGATCCCCTGGCGGTTATCCTGCAGGCCGAAGAGGGGAATGCCGTAATCGCGGCAGTTGTCTTCCATGGCCCGAATCTGCTTGCGGTTAAGCTCATCGGCAAAATCCAGGCGGCCTAACGCGCCGCCCGAGGTGCGGGTGGGCACCGCGTGATCGATCGTGGCAGCCGTCAGGTCCGGACGGCGAACTTTCAGACCGCGTTCGCGCAGGTCGGTGAAGGCCTGGGGCGAAGTGACTTCGTGCACCAGGTGCAAATCGATATACAGCACCGATGGTGAATTAGGCGGTTGGGTCACCACGTGGGCATCCCAGATCTTATCGAACAGCGTTTTTGGAGCATCATTATTCATAAGACTTCCTTTGTAAACAGGTTATCCTGCGGATATACGTAGAAATAAGTGTGTGTATTTTACAGCACAACGCCTGAGAAGCAATCCCCAAATTTTTTACCTGAAGTCTGGCCTCAGGGAATGCGGGGAGCCTGCCGGATGGCAAACTCCCCGCGTGGGAGTTGTGCAAACCAGGCGGCCTGATTCCTCTCGGTTAACTCACAGCGATGCCTTCGGCGGCGGCGGTTTCAGGCTCGCCATACTGACCGGAGGCCACCAGGAGTTTATTCAAAGCGGCCAGGTATGCCTTGGCGCTGGCAACGATAATATCCGTATCCGCCCCGTACCCGCCGTACGTGCGGGCCTGATCGCTGTCCGATTGGGCTGAAATCAGGGTCTTATTTTCGCTCTGGATACGTACAGTAACCTCACCCAGGGCGTCGATGCCCTCGGTCACGGCATGAATGACGAATTCCTGTAAAACATTGGGGCACTGCACGATCATATTCATCGCATTGAACGTGGCATCGACCGGGCCGGTGCCAATGGATGCCTCGACATGCTCCACGCCTTGCGGATCGCGCAGGCGCACAGTGGCTGTAGGCATACCCATGGTGCCGCAGGCGACTTGCAGGCCGTCCAACCGGAACAGTTCACGCGGCTGGTAAAGCTCATCGGAAATCAGCGCTTCCAGATCAGCATCGGTGATGACTTTCTTGCGATCGGCCAGATGCTTGAAACGTTCGAAAACCTGCGCCAATTCGGTATCTCCCAGGTCATACCCCAGGGTTGCCAGACGCGACTTGAGGGCATGCCGTCCAGAGTGCTTCCCTAATACCAGTTTGGTCTGGGTGGCGCCGACGGTCTCGGGGCGCATAATTTCATAGGTCTGGTGGTTCTTCAGCAGGCCATCCTGGTGAATGCCGGCTTCGTGGGCAAAAGCATTGGCTCCCACGATGGCTTTGTTGGGCTGTACAGACATTCCGGTGTAGTTGCTGACCAGCTTGCTGAGGCGTGAAATCTGAGTGGCATCGATCCCGGTGGTCAAACCGTACTGGTTGGGGCGCGTCTGCAGCGACATGACCACTTCTTCCAGGGCGGTATTGCCGGCGCGCTCGCCGATGCCATTAATAGTGACCTCAGCCTGGCGGGCACCGGCCCGCAGGCCAGCCAGGGAATTGGCGGTTGCCAGGCCCAGGTCATCGTGGCAGTGGACTGAAACGATGCATTTCTCAATGCCGGGCGTGTTGGCGATAATACCCGCGATCAGATCGCCAAATTCGGTTGGAGTGGTATACCCCACCGTGTCGGGGATATTGAGGGTGGTGGCGCCAGCTTCGATGGCCGCTGTCAGCACTTCATACAGATATTCAGGATCCGAGCGCCCGGCGTCTTCCGGGCTGAATTCCACATCTGCGCACAGACTACGGGCGTAGGCTACCATTTCGCGGGTGCGATCCACGACCTGGGGACGGGTCATTTTTAATTTATATTTGAGATGGATATCGGAAGTGGCAATAAAGGTATGAATGCGTGGTCGGGCGGCAGGACGCACCGCTTCCCAGGCTTTATCGATATCACCGGTTATGGTTCGGGCCAGACCGCAAATCACCGGCACCGGCCCGCCATCTGGCGAATTTCCGACCTCTACTGCGATCCGGCGTACCGCTTCCAGGTCGTCGGGCGAGGCAGCCGGGAAGCCGGCTTCAATAATGTCGACCCCCAGGCGGGCCAACCCACGCGCCACTTCCAGCTTTTCTGCACTGGTCATGGTCGCACCCGGAGACTGTTCGCCGTCTCGCAGGGTGGTATCAAAAATATAAACATAACTGTCGCTCATCGCTTTCTCCTTTATAAAAGACATCGATAGATGTGGTTACCAGGTTCTACACAACAAAAAACCGCCCGGGGTTCGGGCGGCTGTGTGAACAGGGTGAATAGGATATGCTAAGGATTACCGGTCCGTTTGCTGAACCTTCACCGCCCGACTCGAAAGCTGGCTCTCAAGCAAGAGAGCCGCAATAAGGGAGAGGAGGAACAGCGCATAGATCGAAATCATCAGGTTTATCCTAATTATTGGGCTGATGATAGCAGTATCGAGATCAAAAGTCAAGGAGTTTTCAAGAAATTTGGGGATTGACTTTTAAAGCGCTGTCTGTTAAAGTATTACCATCCTATGCAAAAGTTCACCCGCTTCTATTTTTATTTTTATTATTACGGCGTGCATCATCTGGCTGCTGGCGGCGGAGCTTAAGCGGGATCAATCGGTTTTGGATAACTGACCTGCGACGCCAAAGGCGCGCAGGTTTTTTTGTTTTATCCAGGAGGTGAGTTTATGTCAGTTCGTGGAATCCGGGGTGCGACGGTGGTTGAATGCGACGAGCCTACAGCTATTTGGGTGGCTACGCGCGAGCTCTTGACGGCAATTCTGGCTGCCAATCCCAGTCTGAATACGGTCGATCTGGCCAGTGTCTGGTTCACGGCCACGCCCGACCTGAAATCGGCCTATCCGGCCGCGGCGGCGCGCCAGATGGGCTGGACCGATGTCCCTTTAATGTGCGTACAAGAGCTGGATGTGCCGGGCAGCCTGGCGCGCTGCATTCGAGTCCTGCTGCATTGGAACACCGAACAGCCCCAGGAATCTGTCCGGCATGTATTTTTAGGAGAGGCCGCGACTCTGCGGCCAGATTTGGTACGAAAAATCTAACAAGCGCCTGCGCAGAAGCGCACTCGATATTACTTTAGAATAGTTCGTCTCGCGGAGGAGACCATGGTTATCGTTATGCACGCCCACGCCTCGCCAGAGGAAGTCCAGGCAGTTGTCGTCCGGATTGAAGAATTGGGTTTAAAGCCCCACCTTTCTACCGGAACAGAACGCACGATTATTGGTGCCATTGGCGAAGGCACCGTTGCGTCCCAATACCAGGGACAGTTCATCATCCTGCCCGGTGTCGACCGGGTCATTCCCATCTCGCGTCCTTACAAGTTGGCCTCGCGCGAATTTTGTCCGGTAAACACCCAATTTTCGGTAGGGGAAACCAATTTTGGGGGCAGTGAAATCGTGATGATCGCCGGCCCGTGCTCGGTAGAAAGCCGCAGCCAGACTTTAGAAATCGCTTACGCCATTAAAGAAGCCGGGGCAACTATGCTTCGCGGCGGGGCATTTAAACCGCGCTCCTCACCATATTCCTTTCAAGGCCTGGGTGAGGAAGGCCTGGAGATTCTGGCTGAAATCCGCCAGGAAACCGGCCTGCCGATTATCACCGAGGTTATGGCCCCCGAACAGGTGGGGTTGGTGGCTTCTTACGCCGACATGCTGCAGATCGGCGCGCGCAATATGCAGAACTTTCCCCTGCTGAATGCGGTCGGAGCCAGCCTTCACCCGGTTCTTTTGAAACGAGGGCTGAGCGCCACCACAGAAGAACTTTTGATGGCAGCCGAGTACATCCTGGCCCACGGCAATCAGCGTCTGGCGATTTGCGAGCGCGGTATCCGCACCTTCGAAACTGCCACTCGCAATACCACTGATATCAATGCCGTCCCGGTACTCAAACAGCTGACCCACCTGCCGGTGCTGCTGGATCCCAGCCATTCGACCGGCAACTGGCAGTACGTCAGCGCTGTAGCCCGCGCCGGTGTGGCTGCCGGGGCAGACGGGCTGATTGTCGAAGTCCACGCCCACCCCGAAAAGGCCCTGTCCGATGGAGGGCAAAGTCTGAAGCCGGAACGGTATGCAGAAATGGTGCGCCAGGTGCGCTTAATTGCCCAGGCAGTGGGTCGATCTCTCAAGGATCCTTTGCCTGCAGCACAGCCGGCTCACACGCTGTAAACGGGTGAAAACCAATGAATGCTGACGATCCAGATTTTTTTGCCCGCCCGAACCTGTCAGAATGCAGGGTGGCGATTTTGGGCCTGGGATTGATGGGCGGTTCGCTGGCGCTGGCGCTGCGCGGTCACTGCCGGATGATTCTGGGATACGACCCGGACCCACGGGCTGTGGCCCTGGCACGCGAATACCAGGCGGTCGACCTGGCAGCAGGTGACCCTCGCGCCGTTCTATCCGCTGCCGACCTGGTGATCCTGGCGGCACCGGTGCGGGCCATCCTCCAACAGCTGGCCGACCTGCCCGGACTGCATCCCGGTCACGCGGTAGTAATCGATCTGGGTTCTACAAAACAAGAAATTGTGGCAGCCATGGCCTGCCTGCCAGACCGGTTTGACCCGGTCGGCGGGCACCCGATGTGCGGCCGCGAGAAAGGCACGCTGGCAGCGGCGGATAAGGATTTGTTCCAGAAGCATACCTTTGCCTTTGCGGCACTGGAACGCACTTCTACCCATGCCCGCCATCTGGCCGAAGAGTTGGCCCAGGCCGTAGGCGCGCATGCTCTGTGGCTGGACGTGGAAACTCACGACCGCTGGACATCCGCCACCAGCCACCTGCCGTACCTGGTCGCCAATGCTTTGGCAGGGTCTACCCCGGAAGAATCCGCCCCGATGGTCGGGACGGGTTTTATCAGCACCACTCGTGTGGCATTAACGCCGGTAGACATGATGCTGGACATCATCCTGACTAACCGGGCCAATGTCATGCAGGCCCTGCACAGTTTCCGTGGACAGCTTGACCAGATCGAACACTGCCTTGCAGAAGGGGATGAGGATACCCTGCGCAAATTACTGCAAAAAGGGGGCGCCCAAAGAGAAAGTCTGGTCCCTTCGCCCCGCCAGGATCGTGGTGCCCAATAAAAATTGAGGAGAATACAACGATGAAGCTGACCATCCATTCAGGGCGGCCTTTACAAGGAGAAGTTAATCTGCCAGGTGATAAATCGCTCTCTCACCGGGCGGCACTTTTTGCGGCGCTGGCCAATGGGGAGAGTCTGGCCGAAAATTTTCTGGTGTCTGGCGTGACTGCGGCCATGCTGCGCGCGCTGACCGCAATGAAAGTCGCCTGGACGCTGGAAGGCACAACCCTGATCGTGCACGGGCCCGGGTTAGATGGCTTTCAACCGGCCAGGGAAGCGCTTGACTGCGGCAACTCCGCCACCACGCTGCGCCTGCTGGCCGGTGCAGTGATCGCCGCCGGGATCCCGGCGGTATTGGATGGTTCGCCCGGCCTGCGCCGCCGGCCGATGGAGCGCATCGTTCACCCCTTGCAGCTGATGGGAGCGGAGATTACCGCTGCCGATGGCGGGGGTGCGCCCCTGCGCCTTTCCGAGCGATCCAGGTCCGAACCTTTAAAGGCGCTGCAGTACACCCTGCCGGTAGCCAGCGCCCAGGTGAAAACCTGTCTGATGCTGGCGGCCCTGGCCGGCGACGGCCCAAGTACCCTGGTTGAACCCTCGCTTTCGCGCAATCACAGTGAACGCATGCTCTCCAGCCAGGGGGTGGAGGTGCGCGCCTTCCAAACGCCGGGCGGTCCGGCAGTTGAAATAACACCGCCCGATGGCCACCTTGCGCCTTTGCGTATGAAAATCCCCGGCGATTTCTCGGCAGCAGCGTTTTTGCTTGTGGCTGCGCTGGCGGTCCCGGGAAGCGACATCCTGCTGCACCATATCGGTTTGAACCCCACCCGCACCGGCCTGCTGTCTGCGCTGCAGGAGATGGGCGCAGATATTGCCATCCTGAATTCTAATGAGTCTTCCGGTGAACCGGCAGGCGACCTGCGGGTGCGCCACAGCCGGCTGCACGGGCTGACGATCTCAGGATCGCGGGTTGTGGACATGATCGACGAATTTCCAGTCTTCGCGGTAGCGGCCGCTTTTGCTGAGGGCCGGACGGAAGTTTGCGATGCCAGAGAGCTGCGCTTCAAAGAATCGGACCGGATCAGCGCGCTGTGCGCCGAACTGCGCGCCCAGGGTGTAGCCGTGACTGAAAAGCCGGATGGGTTTATCATTGAGGGCAGCGGCGCCGTGCATGGCGGTGCTGCCGCTGACCCCCACGGCGATCACCGCCTGGCAATGTCGCTGGCAGTGATGGGACTGGGAGCCAGTCAAAGCCTGGCGGTGCAGGGTGCGGAGATTATCGGTGAATCTTTCCCAGAATTTGTCGGCACACTGCAATCTCTGGGGGCAAGGATTGAACAAACCCTATGACGCAAATCCCGCTGCAGCTTGGTTTAATCGGTTATCCCCTGGGGCACAGTTTATCGCCGCAGCTGCATCACGGCGCTTTAAAAGCCATGCGCCTGCCCGGCGAATACCGGTTGTATCCCATTCCCCCTCTCCCGCAAGGACATGCTGCCCTGTCCAGCCTGGTCGAACGTCTGCGGCGCGGCGAATTAGCGGGTTTAAACGTAACCATTCCCCACAAGCCCAACGTGCTGCCGCTGCTGGATGACATGACCCCCCTGGTGCGGCGCACTGGCTCGGCTAACACCCTGTTTATGCGCCAGGGCAGGCTGATTGGCGATACGACCGATGTGCCCGGTTTCCTGGCCGACCTGGAAGGCTGGCTGCCGCCCGAGCAGGCAGCAGGCAAAAAAGCGTTGATTTTGGGCGCGGGTGGCTCGGCGCGAGCTGTGGCAGTGGCGCTGCAAGAAAAGGGCTGGCAGGTCACCCTGGCTGCACGGCGGATCGTCCAGGCAGAGGAATTGGCTGCCAGCCTGGGAGGATCGTTTGAAACCCTGATATTGGCAGCAAATTCGTTGGAACAGAATAATCAATTCTCGTTGATCGTCAATACCACTCCGGTGGGGATGTTCCCCAGGATAAGTGATTGCCCCTGGCCGGCGGAACTACCTCTGCCAGAGGGAAGCGCAGTTTACGATTTAATTTATAATCCGGCCGAAACCATCCTGCTGCGCCGGGCGAGAAAAGTCGGACTACCGGCGCGCAATGGGATGGGCATGCTGGTCGAACAGGCCGCGCTATCCCTGGAGCGATGGAGCGGAAGAATCGTGCCGCGCGAAGCGATGTGGGAGGCAGTACGTTGAGTTTACGATTTTTAACCGCCGGAGAATCTCACGGTCCCGGCCTGACTGCAATTTTGGAGGGGCTGCCAGCCGGGCTGGCGCTGGATGTCGCAATCCTCAACCGAGAATTGGCCCGTCGCCAGGCCGGTTATGGAGCCGGGCCGCGCATGAAGATGGAACGGGACCAGGCGAAAATTCTGGGCGGCATCCTGGAAGGTAAAACCACCGGCGCCCCGCTGGCGTTGTTTATCGAAAACAAGGACCATGCTCGCTGGTTGGGGCGCGCGATCCCGCCATTTCCTATCCCGCGCCCCGGGCACGCCGATCTGACCGGGGCGATTAAATACGGCTACAGCGACCTGCGCCCCGCGTTAGAACGCGCCTCGGCCCGTGAAACGGCAGCCCGGGTGGCCGCTGGCGCGGCCTGCAAACATCTGTTGGACCAGTTTGGCATCCGCATCGGCGGCTATGTCAGCGCCATCGGCGAGGTGCGCGCCAATCTGGCGGAAATGCCGTTAGAGAAACGCATCACCCAGGCCGAAGCCAGTGACGTGCGCTGTCCTGAACCTGCTGCCAGTGAAGCCATCCAGGCGGCGATCCGCCAGGTGATGATCGATAAAGACACCCTGGGCGGCGTGGTCGAAGTTGTTGCCCTCGGCTTACCGCCAGGACTGGGATCCTTTGTGCATTGGGACCGGCGGCTGGAGGCTCGCCTGGGAGCGGCTTTGTTAAGCATTCCCGCCATCCGCGGGGTAGAAATCGGTCCGGCCTTTGAAAACGCGCATTTGCGCGGAACGCAGGCCAATGACCCCATCCGGCTGGAAAATGGCGAACTGGTCCGTCCGGCGCTGCGCTCTGGCGGGCTGGAGGGAGGCGTGACCACCGGTCAGCCTCTGCTCCTACGGGCCGCAATGAAACCCATCCCCACCACCCTCACCCCCCAGCCCTCGGTGGATTTATCCACCGGCCAGGAAGTCGATACGCATTACGAACGCTCTGATTTTTGCCCCGTTCCGCGCGCTGTGCCAATCCTGGAAGCGATGGTTGCCTTTGTGCTGGCTGACGCGCTGATCGAAAAGCTGGGTGGAGATTCCCTGGAAGAAATGCTACCGCGGTTCGCGGCGCTGCGTCAGGGCAAGCTGAGCGATTTGAAGATCGACGGGCAGGAGCACATCTTCTGGCCCGTTGAGGGTGATAATGCTGCCGAATCTACTTCTTCAGACTAACAGGACTCATTTTTGACCATGGCTGACATTTCTGAACCAATCATTTTCCTCTATGGACCGCCGGGCAGCGGGAAAACCTCTACCGGACAGCGCCTGGCAAAAGCGCTAAACCTGCCATTTATCGATCTCGACCACGAAATCACAGTCAAAGCCCAGCAATCGATCCCGGAAATATTTGCCCGGGAAAAAGAAAGCGGCTTTCGGGCGCGCGAATCGGCGGCATTGAAAGCCGCTATCACCCACGAACCCGCCGTAATTGCACTGGGCGGCGGATCGCTGCTTGACCCTCAAAACCGGGAAACAGCAGAAAAGAGGGGCAAGGTGGTCTGCCTGACCGCTCCTCAAGGGGTTCTGGTAGAACGTGTGCGCAAGCTGGAAGGGACCCGCCCACTATTAGGCCACGCGGCAGAACTGGAAAATCGCCTGGAGGCTCTGTTAGCAGCGCGCAGCGCGCATTACGCATCGTTCAGCGAGAAGATCGACACGCAGTCTTTATCGACCGATCAAGCAGCCTGGCAGATCCAGGTACGGCTGGGGATGTTCTATGTCACCGGAATGGGCAGTGGATACGATGTGCGCGTTTTTCCTGGGAGCCTCGACCGGCTGGGTGATTTAATGAAAACGCACCGTCTGGCCGGGCCGGTGGCGCTGGTCAGCGATGAAAATGTCGGACCACTTCACGGAGATCGGGCAGCCCAATCACTGAATGCGGCCGGATATACCGTGTATCGCATCAACCTGCCGGCCGGCGAAGCCAACAAATCACTGGCTTCGGCCGCCCTGTTGTGGGAGGAATTCCTACGCGGCGGGTTGGAGCGCGGCAGTACGGTGGTAGCCTTAGGCGGCGGGGTGATCACCGACCTGGCCGGATATGCCGCTTCTGCCTACCTGCGCGGCGTGCATTGGGTATCCGTGCCCACCAGCCTGTTGGGCATGATCGACGCCAGCCTGGGCGGTAAGACCGCCATCGACCTGCCGCAGGGCAAAAATCTGGTAGGCGCTTTTCACCCCCCTGCCCTGGTGCTGGCCGACCCGGACACTTTGCATACCTTGCCGGCTGCAGAACTGCGCAATGGGCTGGCTGAGGTGCTCAAACACGGTGTGCTGCGCGACCCTGGGCTGTTCGCCACCTGCGCCCGCGGGTGGGAGGCACTGCAAGCCGAAGATTGGATTTCGCTGGTACGACGGGCGATGGCGGTTAAGGTGCAGTACATCCAGAACGATCCATTCGAGCAGGGTGAACGGGCTGCGCTCAACCTGGGCCACACCATCGGGCATGCCATCGAACAGGCCTCTGGTTTTGGCTTGCGCCATGGCGAGGCGGTTTCGATTGGCATGCTCGCCGCTGCCCGCTTATCTGTCCGCGCAGGGATGGCTGCTGCCGGGTTGGTCGATCAGATTCAAGGTGCTTTGGTTGGCCTGGGATTACCCGTTT
The DNA here is from genome assembly GCA_963768585.1 of uncultured Chloroflexia bacterium. Lineage (GTDB taxonomy): Bacteria > Chloroflexota > Anaerolineae > Anaerolineales > Anaerolineaceae > CAVUNY01. The sequence continues at coordinate 355,288 of CAVYIF010000016.1, read as the reverse complement.
CCATGCCCGGTAATATGGATCCGGATCACATTCTGGCTCTCATGCAAAACGACAAGAAAAAGCGGGGCGGTCAATTGCGCTTTGTGCTGCCAGTGAAGATCGGCGAGGTGCGCTACGGCATTCCATTGACGCTGGATGCCAATATATTAAGAGAGGTGACTCAATGATTCCGGTGCTGGTACTGCACGGGCCAAATTTAAATTTACTGGGTACACGCGAACCTGAAATCTATGGACACACCACCCTGGATGAGATCAATCAATTGCTGGTGAAGAGCGGGGAAGATCTTGGTCTGGAGGTACGCACCTTCCAATCCAACCATGAGGGTGGGCTGATCGATGCACTGCACGAGGCACGCGGCTGGGCCAAAGGGATCGTTCTGAACGCCGCCGGCTACACGCATACATCGGTGGCGCTGCGTGACGCCATCGCTGCTGTCCACTTGCCGACGATTGAAGTACATCTTTCTAACACCCACGCCCGGGAAGAATTTCGCCACCATTCGCTGATCGCCCCGGTGTGCGCCGGGTCGATTGCCGGGTTCGGCGTGCAGTCTTACCTCCTGGGGCTGCGCGCCCTGGTGGGCATCCTGAAGAATAAAAAATGAGATCTAAAACATAATTTATCTCACGTATAGGTGCAAAGGACGCGAAGAATTTTCTAGACGGCAGGACGCTTTCAAAAATATTCCGCTGCTTCTTTGGCAGCCATCGCGGCCCATTCCCACAGGCGCTGCGGCTGGTAGCGCACGGTGCTGATGTCTTTCATAATAATTTCGACCACGCAGCCGCGAGCCCTCTCCAGAAATTCACGCAGCACTGCGCGCGCTCGCGGCAGGTTCCAGTTGTCTTCGGCAAAAATGGCCGGACTGGGTTTGTAGGAAAACACATAGTGGTCGCCAACATTGTTCACGGCCCGATCCACATCTATCCAGGGACTCATCGAAATCTTTCGCAAATTAGGGATGCTCTTAAGGATATGCACCTTACGATCCAGCGGTTCACAGCAGCCGTAGTAATTCAGACCGAAGCGCTCCAACCAGCGGCGTTCATGGCGCAAAGCAAACTCCTCATGCATGCGCGGTGACACGGCAGAGAAAATCTGGGCGGTGGCGCAGCCCCACAAATCTTGGGTACGAATGTGGTCGGGGTCAAAACCGGGTGCGGGCAGCTGGTCGCTGTACCCTAAACCACCCGAACCCACCCGTACGTTGTTGTTGTTGAGTGCCATCAATCCCAGGCGTTCATACTGGTCCAGACGGTATAAATTCGCGCTGACCAGGCGCTCCATTGCGGCGTTCACCAGGGTTGGGCGATCAATCAGGTCGCGCATGGCTTCTTCCACTCCCCACCAGCGCACCAATTCATCCCAGGGGGCAAACCAGAACCCTGGACGGCCGCGCGGCACAACCGGCAGCACATCGCCAAACACATCATCCAGGATCTGGCGTCGTACTTCAGTCTCCGCCGCATCGAACTTCACCCGGGGCAACTTGATTTTCTCTAAATCCCGCTCGTCATGTATCTGGATATGAAAATGGCGCGAAACAACACTGTTCGCGGCATCGGTAGCCGCGATTTCTACATCTTCCTGAATGCCAAACAAGCTATCTTCAATGACCAACGGCAAATAAAAAACGGGATCAACCACCATATCCCCCGGCAGATGCTTCCACTGGTACAGATTGCGGCGCAGTTCGGTTTCGGCCCAGCGTAAAAGAGGGTGCTGGCAAACCAGGGTCAGTTCATCTTCATAACCCATCTCATGCCAGCAAACTTCATTGATCCAAAGCAGCGGCCGGCCATGTTCCAGACGGTTAAGACGCTGCCAGGCCCGTACGGTGGCCTGATGCCGCGGTAAAGTGGCGATCGCAGCCTGTTCCTGCGCCAGGTTGCGCAAAGTATCTCGTTCGTGGGAAGATATTTCCATAAGTTTTTATCGCTTCTTAGACGAACTTAGAAATAAAAAATCAACGTCTCGAAAGTTCCTCATACACCTGCTGGTAATACAGGCAGTTTTCCACCGGGGTGTTGGCCGGAATATGGTTGCCCACCGCCAGGAAATAGCCAGGGCAGCTTTTTCCCAGATTGATGCAGCGCTGCACTTCAGCTCGAATTTGGGCACGCGAACCGCCTAACAGAATGCGCGTATCGGCGTTGCCAATGATGACATGGGTCTGTCCATAGCGCTCCACCATATATGCCATATTGGTGAACGGCTCAAGCACAAAGCCGTGCACCCCGCACGCGGCGATGTCATCAATAAATTTTGAGTAATCGCCATCCGAGGTGAACATCACCCGTTTACCGCTCTCAACCAACGGCGAAATCAGCTTCTTGAGGTTGGGAAAAATATGTTCGCGATACCAGGTCGGGCGCATAATTGCGCCAGATGTCCAAACCATATCATCGTGAATCATCACCACCGGTACCCGTGCATCCGCCAGGGCATTAAAATACTGCTGAATCCAGGATGCATAACGGTCGGTTAGCAGGCCAAAACGGTGGGGATCGGTGCCGGCGGCCATGAGGAGCATCTCCCAACCAAATAATTCGATCAAACCGGAGACCTGGCTGATGTAGATGCCGGTCATATTGACCCCAAAAGGACGCTGGGCGCAGCGCTCCGCATAGGAATCCTCAAATCGCTGCACCAGGAGGGCATGATCGCGCGGGCCAAGCTTTTCCCAGGGGTCAAACGCCAGCACCTCTTCCACATCCTTGAACGGGCAGTGGATCGTATCTCGCCGGTCAACCCCACCCGCAGCATATTCGGCATGGCCCATATCGGTCCGCCAGGGTTCTACTTCCTCACCGCCAATTAAAGTGGCCCAAAAAAAGTCGAAATCCCAGGCCTTTTGTAAAGCAATACTGGCGGCGTTCTGCTCTTCTGACGGGCTGGACACACCGACTTCGATTCCGGTTACGACTTTGACCAGATCCCAGTGGCGCTCAATAGAATATTCAGTGTGGGGGATGCGCGCGGGCATTTCCAGGTGAACTGCCGACCACCCATCTTCAAATGACATTTAATCCTCCGCTGAAAATCCGATTAACTCTCATTGTAAAGGCTTAAACTGCGCTCGATGTTCCACCCCGTAACGCAGTGCCTCATCGAGAAAAGCAGCAATATTCTCAAAAGGTGTGCCGGAGACAATTCCATTGCCGGCTGCCAGGCACATTCCACCTTCCGGACGGTCAAAGGTATCGATCAGGTGGCGCACTTCAGTACGCACCCCGGCCGGGGTGCGCTCCTGCAAAATATGCTGAACGTCCAATCCGGCCAGAAAGGTGAGCCGGTCGCCAAAATCTTGCGCCACCTGCACCTCATCCATCGTGTGCTTTTGAACCGGGTGAAAAACATCTACCCCCACTTCGGCCAGGTCGCCCAGGATGGCGGTGTTGTTCCCGCAAGAATGCAGCCACCAGTGCAGATTGTTGGTCTGTAAAAACTCGCCAACCCGGGCATAATACGGTTTAAGAAATTGGCGAAAAAGCGAAGGTCGCATAAAGAGCTGGGTCTGGTGTCCCAGGTCATCGCTGGTCCAGAACCCGTCCGGGTGTAGTTCCCGCACAGCGCGTGCCAGATAAGCCAGGTACAGATCGCACAATGCTGCATGCAGGCGGTGAACCTCAGCTGGAAATTCATAATAATCGGTCAGCAGGTTTTCCATACCGCGGATACCCCACGGGCGCTCGAAGAATAATCGCCACCAACCAAAAAGCAGGTATCGGTCGGAATCATGCGCCAGTTTCGCTTTTTCAACCATACGATCGATTTGCGGATCTTTTTCAGGATCGGGCAGTTTCTCGATAAATTCATCCAGTTTGCACCAATCGTCGATCACAATGCGCGCATCATGGGCACCCTGATCGATGATCGGCCAGGAAAGGCCCATTTTTTGAGGATCCAACGGGTCGATCAGGAGCAAGTGCGCGTCTTCAGGATAGCGCTCAAGTTCTAACAGGCGAGCACCGTACTGTTCATGCAGACCCTCACCCCACCAACTGGCTCGCACCAGGGGAATGCGGCAAGGATAACGGCGTTCGATGGCTTTGATAACTTCTGCTCGGGGCAGCGGGAAGATGATGGGATCCATGAGTCTCCTTTTACACTGTTTCATCATTGTATCCAATAATCTCAAATCGTGGTTCGGTTTGGCAATTGCGAACACTTATGCTACGGCGCATCGATTCGATACCCATTTTTCCAAAAAATCAAAAGAGTGTTATACAAATGGTTTTATTTGTCACTATTCGGATTGGCAAGATTATGCTACGATTGAGATTAATCTGGTATTAGAACGGGCGTTAGATTAAATACCGATGATTCGAACAGGCAAAGTTCCGAGCAGCGGTGTATAATTTTTAAAGTGATTTCGTAAGAAGCACAAATAAATAGGAATCTCTTTGACTATTCGAAGGTATTAATCATATCGGCCACGACATTTGCCAGTCACCGATTGTTTCATAAATGTCTGCTGCCTGATTGTGCCTTTTTTTCCTAATCGTTGTGTGAGTGACAAGTGTGTCCCATCAAAACCAGCTTAATTATTTTCAGAAAAGCAATTTTGAAAAACTAGATCTTTGAAGTTTCATCTCACTGCAAAAACTGGGGGCCCCAGTTTTTCTGTTAAATTCTGACAAAGAAGGGGATTTCCAGGACCCTTTCTTTCAAATATCATATGTCACAAGGAAATCACCATGGCCAATTTTATGAACCGGATCACAAGCCCTGAAAACACGTTTGAGCACATAATCCAAGAAATCAGCCAATTAGGAACGGCGTTTATCGATCTTGACCAGTACTGCGAACTGGTGTTGAAGAGGGTTTCCGAAAGATACGGGGTATACAGCGCCGGTTTGTTTCTCAAGCAAAAAGCCGCCAATCGTTACCATCTGAGCGCGCGGAAAAACCTGGCGATTGGCGACATGCAATTTGGGCTTGAGCATCCCCTCCCATTCTACCTGGAGAAAAATCCCAGACTTATGTATGCGTCCGATATCGAGATTCTGCCGCAATTTGAAGCGTTGTGGACCAAAGAACGTGAAGAATTAAGTCGTCTGAATGCCTCTCTCTATTTACCGCTTATTGCAGGAAAAGATCTGGTAGGAATCCTGGCTTTGGGGCGAAAAGTGAACGAATCTCCCTATAAAACAGAAGAAGAGGGTGAACTGATCACTTTGGCAAGCCAGATCGCAATGGCGATCCGATTGAAGTACTTGATAACGTCTGAATTGCGTCTTCAGGAAGAAGCCGGCTCGATGCGCCAGGCGCTGTCGGAAATTTCTGCCGGAAGAAGTCTGGAAGATGGACTCAATCAGATTCTGCGGCATGTGAACGTGGATTTTCCATATGAAAGCGGGTGTATTTTCGTGGTTCGAAATGAGCGGCTGGTTGTGACCGCAGCCCAGGGTTTTGATATCCCGGAATCACTTATCGGGCAAGAGTACCTGCTGGTTGGAAATCCTCCTTTTGAAACCATTCAGAAAACTAGCGATTCCCTGCTGATTGAAAATACCCGCACAGATTCTCAATTCAAGGGCTATGCCGGACCACCCGTCCAAACTTGCTGGATGGGTATCCCGCTCATTTTTGGCGGTGAACTGACCGGCGTGCTGGCAATCAGCAGCCAGAAAGAGGACGCCTTTCGGGCAAATCCGGCTCGTATCGATTTGGTAAATACCCTGGCAACCCAGGCAGCGATTACAATTGAAAATACCCGCCTGTTCAAATTGGAGCAGCACCAGCGTCAGATGGGAGATGCGCTCCTTCACATTGGTAAGGATATAAGTCAGATCCAGGACTTCGAACAGGTGCTGGATTTTCTTGTCGAACGTGCCAGTCAGGTAATTCCGGCGGATATTGTGATGCTTTTCCAGGTAGAAGGCGGACAATATCAACTGGCCAGGTATCATTATTCGCGAAAGCTGGCCAATCAGGTGGACCTGACCGCAAAATCGCCCGCGTTTGAAGCTTCTGCTTTTGCAAACCTGCATTACCTGGTCAAAACTGACCGGCCAAAAATTATCCCGGACACCCGAATAGAGCAGGAATGGATAAAAAGCCCGCTCGAAGTACGCTCCTGGGCCGGAACCCCTGTCTTTCTGGATGGAAAAGCGGTTGCCTGCTTCACATTTTCCAGTCTGAAATCAGATTCATACCAGTCAGAGACTGCAGAACTACTCACCATTCTGGCCGGGCAGGTTGCTCTGGCTTTCCAGAATGCCCACCTGGTCTCCGAGATGCGCGAACTCGCGGTTCGTGACGAAGTAACCGGCCTGTTCAACAGCCGCCATTTTCTGGATTTAGGCGAACGCGAATTTCGGCGTGCCCGGCGCTTCCGCCGGCCGCTTTCAGTGATGACGATCAGCATCGACCAGTTGGAGCAGATTCGGCAAGAGTATGGGCTGGATATTGGCGGACAGGTCATTCGATTCGTGGGTGAATTAATCCAGACCAACTTACGCAATGTGGATATTTTCGGGCATCTTAGCGACGACGAGTTAGGAATCATGCTCACGGAAACGAACCGTACCGGCGCGGCGATTTTATCTGACCGCCTGCTTTCGATCGTCACCAATTCTTCGGTAATCACAACCGCCGGCCTGATTAAAATAACCTTCAGTGCAGGTGTCGCTGTTATGCCCGCCGACGCAGCCAACCTGCAGGTTGTCCTGGATATGGCGTCCAGTGCACTGCAAAGCGCCCAGCGTAACGGGCGCAACCGGATCGTGTTTAACCAGAAAGAAAAATAATCAGCCGCTGATTTCCCTGGGAGCAGTACGAATGGGCGAAAAACATTTCATTGTTGAAGCATTTTCCGAAATCGCCTCTCGCTACGAACAAGTCGTTGATGCGGAACTTCAACGATTCTGGGGATGGAGCTATGATGGATTCGTCGACCATATGGTCAACCTGACAGAAATTCACGCCGGTGACCGCCTGCTGGACGTCGCAACCGGCACATCAGTCATCCCTTTGAAACTGGTCTCGCGTGGAGATCCTGTTGGCAAGATTACCGGCCTGGACATTACCTACTCTATGCTGGAAAAAGGCCGGCAAAAGATTTTCAAACGCGGCGTGGGAGAACTCATTTCGTCAGTGTGCGGCAATGCCATGGCCATGCCCTTTGAAAGCGAACGATTCGATGTGATCTTGTGCGGTTTAGCCACCCACCATCTGGATGTTTCGGTATTGCTGAATGAGATGGGCCGCCTGCTGCGTCCGGGCGGTCGATTAACCATCGCGGATGTTGGTGGAGCCTCTTCCTGGCGGAAGCCGCCAATCAGTTGGGCTATCCGGAGCGCTACTTTTCTATATTTTTTTCCCAAAGAAGGATACGCTCGTGCCAGGGCCGAGTCAGCCGCTTTAGCGCATGTGCTGACCCCTGCGGAATGGAAAGAACATCTGGTTGCTCGGCAATTTTCAGATATCCAGGTGGTTCAACTTGAAAAGAAAAGGGCCTGGGTGCCTGCCCCGTTAGTGATACGCGCCATTAAACCTTCCTGAGGAGAATAAAAATCATGAACGCCACTGAAATGTTGAAAAGGGGACTCAAGCAGGAGATTTGGAAAAAATACTGTGGTTTCCTGGATCTGAGCATGGAAGAGTTTATGTATATTCAGGAACGTTTGCTCATGCAGCAGATTGAACAGATCAAAGACAACGAAGTAGGCAGATATTTCTTGGGCGAAAGGGCTCCGCGCAGCCTGGAAGAATTTCGCTGGCGGGTGCCGATTACCACATATGATAATTATGAACAATTTTTTAGCCAGGAAGACCGCCAGTACCCTGATACCTACGTCTGGGCGCACACCTCGGGCCGTTCTGGCAAATTTAAATGGGTTCCCTACACGCCCTTTGCTTATCAAAAAATGGGGGAGCGAATTTTTGCACAACTGCTTTTAGGGGCAGCCCGTGAACGCGGAGATGTTAACCTGAAGGAACGCGACGTGTTGGTATACAACACCCCACCTCGTCCCTACATCAGCGGGCACGCCTTGCTTGCCGTGGGAGGTGAATTCAACTTCCAGTTTGTTCCCCCAATGGATATTACCGAAAGCTTAGGGTTTCAGGAGCGAATCGTTACCGGCTTTAATACCGCCATGGAAACCGGGATCGATGTTTTAGGATCGATGTCTTCGATATTGGTCAAGATGGGCGAGAGCTTCGCAAAAGGCGCTGGTTCCGGCGGTTTCTCGAAACGGATGCTTAAACCCAGGACACTTTTCAGGTTATCGCGGGGATACCTGCGCAGCAAGCGCGAGGGGCGTTCGATTTTGCCTAAAGATTTATGGGATATTAAGACGGTCACCTGCGCCGGCGCCGATTCGGTGATCTACCGCGATAAGATCATTCATTACTGGGGCGTGGCGCCTTATGAATCTTACGGCTGCACGGAAGAAGGCGTGGTTGCCACGCAGGGCTGGAATCAAAAAGGCCTGACTTTCATGCCCAGTGCGGCCTTCTTCGAATTTATCCCTGAAGAAGAATGGGCAAAGTGGCGGCGCGATCCACTATACGTTCCACAAACCGTCCTATATAATGAGGTGGTACCGAATAAACGTTATGAGGTGGTGATCACCAATTTTTATGGCAAACCATTCTTACGATACCGTACTTACGATATTGTTCATTTTCCAGAGATGGAAGACCGCGAGATGGGTGTCCACCTACCGCAAATGAAGTTTGTGAGCCGTGCCGTGGACTTTATCGATCTGGCAGGTTGGACAGGGCTGATTGATGAGCGCATGGTGTGGCAGTCCATCGTAAATACAGGCATTAACTGTGCAGATTGGACCATTCGCAAAGAGAGTCAGGACAATGAGCCCTATCTGCGTCTGTACTTTGAAGCGATAGATGAAGTGGATAATGAAACGATCCGACAAAAGGTCAACGCGGAAATGATTCGCTTGAATCCATTCTATGGCGATTATGAGAATATGATCCAAAAACGCGCGCTGGAAGTGACCACGCTTCCACAAGGCACCTTCCAAAAATATATGTTGGAGAAACAACGGGCCGGTGCGGACCTGGCACATCTAAAACCGGCACATATGAATGCCACCGATGAAGCGGTGGAATTACTGTTACGCTGCAGCAGGCAAAATGTAATGAACTAGATACCTTTTATTCGTGGTTGGAGCAGGCTTAATGATTGATGTAAACACCTCAAGTTTAATCTCTGCCATCGCGCTTATTTATTATGGCGCGCTGTTTGTGATTATTTTGAGGCAGAAAAACCTGACGAAAGTTCATATTTATTTCAGCGTATATTTAATCTCCATGACTTTCTGGAGCATGGCTGCGTTCATGATTTTTGCCGAAGTGCCGATCATGGATACACTGTTCTGGAACCGGATGCTGGTCGTGGGATCTATGGCGATGCCGGTTGGATTTTTGCTGTTCATCCTGGCCTTTTTGGGGAAGGATGAACGCCGCTGGTTGATCATAGGTGTGATAGGCTATATCGTCGAGCAGGTACTGAATGTGACCGGGCAGGTAATTACCTCTGCCACGTCAATTAATGGCAAACTCACCAATGAATATGGGTCGGCGCTGCCCATCGTCAGCACCATCTGGGTGATTTTTATCGGATACGCAACTTTTGAGTTGATTCGGGAATTTCGCCGCTCCAAGGATGAAATTTTCCGCAATCGCTTGAAATACCTGGCGCTGACTTTTATTGTAATCACCGTCGGTAACCTGACCAACCTGACCGAACTCGGGCAATATCCTTCTGACGTTGCTGCCAATATTCTCGCGGCGATGTTCACTACGTTTGCCATCCTGCGCCACCAGCTCCTGGATATTTCAGCAGTGGTGCGTAAAGGCATCCTGTATTCCATCCCTACCATCCTGATTGGGGCAACATATTATCTGGTCATCCAGAGTGTGCTGCGCCTTTTTCCTGAATCTGGTGGTTGGAACCTCATCTTACTATCCATTTTGACGGCCGTATTAACGGCGCTGGTCGTACAGCCCTTCTTGAACCGTGCGCAAACCTGGCTTGATCGTATTTTCTTCAGAGAAAAGTATGATGCCAGTCTCATGCTTGAACGGATCAGCCGCAATGCGACCCATCTGCTGGATCTGGAATCGATCACCAAAATTATTTTGAGTGAAGTTACCCAAACCTTGCACATCCAAAAAGGTGCGATCCTGATCAAACGGCAAGACGGCGGGTATTTTTCACTTACCAGTCAAATTGGATTTGACGATTCGGCAAATATTTTTTGGGAATTCAATCACCCGGTCGTTGGAATCCTGGCGGACAGAGATACACCGATCACCCGCTACGACCTGGAAGCCAAACTTCTCACCAAATCGTTGACTCCGGAAGTCCGTGCCGAATTGGATAAGATCAGCGCTCATTTATATATACCTTTAAAATCCAAAGATCAACTGGTGGGTATCTTTATCCTCGGCCCAAAACTTTCAGAACTGACTTATTCTGAAGGCGACCAGTTAAACCTGGCTACGCTGGCTAACCAGACCGCCGTTGCCATCGAAAATGCTCGTTTGTATTCAGCCGAGCAAAACCGGCGCGAAGAATTAGACGCATTATATGAACTTACTCGCCAACTGGTTGCTACCAACGAAGTGAGCATCGTTATTCAAAACACGACCCATCATGTCGTGACCAGCGCCCATGTTACTTTTTCACGCATTCTTACACCAGATGAGCGCGGCGGTTTCTACTGCCGGGCCGCATATCCTATCCGCAATATCTCCTACAACCTGGGCGTGGAACGTTTTGAACCTGCGAACACAATTCCTTATTATGAATTTGCGGCTAAACAATCCGAACCAACTTTTGTCAACCGCAGTGACCCGGGGATAACTGATGAGATCTCTGAAGCATTAATGCTGGACCTGGCAAATACGCTTTGCCTGTGCCCGTTGAAAGTGAGCGGAGAAGTTTTGGGCCTGTTGGTCCTGGGGGAACGGCGGGAATCGAACCGCGAGCCATTTGATTCCGATAAAATGCGCATGATTAGCGCCATCGCCGACCAGGCCGCAAACGCGCTGCAGCGGGCAAACATGCATGAGCAGATGGAAAATACGTTCCTGGAAACGGTGCTAGCGCTGGCGAATGCCATGGATGCCCGCGACACGTACACCAACAATCACAGCCAGCGTTTGAGCACGATGGCTGAAATCATGTGCCGGGAGGTTAATGGCAGTGAAGACGAAGTTTGGGCAGTGCATTGGGCCGGGATGCTGCATGATATTGGCAAAATCGGCGTGCCGGACCAAATATTGAGAAAGAATGGACCACTTTCCGCCGAAGATTGGATCAAAATGCGACAGCATCCGGATATTGGCGCACGTATCGTCGCTCCAGTTAAGAAGCTGGGAAATGTTGCTCCCTTGATCCGGGCCCACCATGAAAGATATGACGGAAACGGTTATCCGGCCAAGCTGAAAGGCAAGAATATTCCCCTGGGAGCTCGCATCCTATCCATTGCAGATGCCTATACTGCGATGACAGATGATCGGGTATACCACAGACCGCTCTCCCCAGATGAAGCAATCAATGAACTGCGTGATAAAAAAGAAACCCAGTTTGATCCGGAACTGGTGGAGGTGTTTATATCCCTGCTGGAGCGGGGTGTCTTTCCCAAACTTAGCGAATTAGAAAGCATCTTTTCCGCCCGTAAGGAAAAATAAAATTCGGATCAGATAAAAATCTGATCCGAATTTTTTTCGTTCTACCTGATTTTCAGGGTAAAGGCATGATCGCACGGCGGCTGATCCGGTAATTGGACGGACAACCCATCCTTTGTTGCGCTCCATACCAGTTTGCCGTATCCCAGCAGTTCCACTGATTTTACCGTTTCTCCCCCCTGACCAACAGCAAGCGAGTGGATCGTGATTGGCGCGCCGGCGCCTGGCCAACCCAGGAAAACCGCGTAAATCGCACCATCCTTGGTGGTAAAGCGCATATCTGCCGCAGTAAATGTCTGGCGGTGGGTATCGGTAAACTGGCCCTCCGGCACCTTGGTCGGCCCCTCACCGAAGCGGACCCAGGGACGCGTCTCGTAAATCGCCTCTCCATTAACTGCCAGCCAGCGTCCAATCTCAAGCAGGATGTTTTGGTCTTCCTCAGGAATGGTGCCATCTGCTTTCGGGCCGATGTTGAGCAGCAGTGCGCCGTTCTTGCTGACAACATCTACCAGGTCGTGGATAATATCCCGCGGATTCTTGTAATCCTGGTGACTGATATATCCCCAGGAATTTTTTGACACCGATGTGTCGTTTTGCCACAATGCGGGGCGAATGTCTTTTAGCTGTCCGCGCTCGATATCCAACACGGCAGCCCCTTCAGGAAAAGCCTCATGCTTATAATTAATGGCCACACCCTTTTTCCATTGGGCGCTGCGATTATAGTAATACGAGGCGAATGTCTTGAGGTAGGGCGCAAAACACTTTTGCTCGATCCACCAGTCAAACCACACCAGTTGAGGCTGGTATTTATCAACCAGCTCGCAGGTACGCGCCAGCCAATCATCCAGGTATTCCGCGCTCGGACGCGGCTCAGAATCCAGGTTGTGGTGACCACCGGGCAAGGGTTGGGCGGGACCGTAAAAATCGGCAAATTCAGGATCCTGGACATCGGATGGAATGCCCATCCCCCCGTTCATGAACCACCAGTGCTCCGCGCGGTGGCTGGAGATACCAAAGACCATCCCCAGATCACGCACAGCCTCAGCCAACTCGCCAACGATATCGCGCTTTGGACCCATTTTCGCCGCCGACCATCTGGAATAAGCGCAGTCATACATGGGGAATCCGTCATGGTGTTCGGCAACCGGCACCACAAAACGCGCCCCGGCGCGCTGGAACAGGTCTGCCCAGGCAGCGGCATCGAAGTGCTGCGCCTTAAACAAAGGGATGAAATCCTTGTAACCAAATTTGTCCTGCGGCCCGTAAACGGCGCGGTGGTAGGCATAAGCCATCTCGGTGGGAAGATACATATTCCGCGGGTACCACTCGTTTCCAAATGCAGGCACACAATACAGCCCCCAATGGATGAAAATTCCAAATTTGCCATCCTGGTACCACCGCGGTGTGGAAAATGAACGCAGCGATTCCCAATCTGGGTGAAATGGTCCCGCCGCGGCGGTTCGGTTGATTTGCTGTACAGCGGCCTTGACCTGGGATTGTACTTTTGGGTCCATAGAACAACTCCTATTTTGATCTAACAGGGATACAGAGAATTTTCAGGATAAAATCAGGTTCATTCTGCGCAGGCGTGCTTCGCGCCTTTCGCCCGCACAATCCGAGCAGCTTACGCAGGGATTTAACGAAATCAGTAACCGCGCAAATCGGTACTGGAGCGGCGCTGCAGGCCTTCTTTGGGCAGCCGTTTCAGCACCACATATTCCAAGCCGTGTTCGGCACAGAAAGCGCGCTTTTCGGGTTTATCCCCGTCTTCATTGACCAGATAAATATCCGGACGAAGTTTTTCGATTTCCGGTTCAGCATCCATCCAGCCCCAACCAGATGTGATCAGCGCCTGGTGGACATGGCGAATCGAGCCGGCCATGTAGCGGCGCAGGTCCTGTGGAAACAGCGGATGGCCCTCCCCTTTGAGATGGGTCACATTGGCATCGTTGCCTACAATCACATACAGCTCGCCGTACCCGGCAGCTTCTTCAAAAAAACGAACATGCCCCGAATGCAGCCAATCAAAACAGCCTGTGACCAGGACCTTTTTTCGACCGGGTGTACGCACCCTATCCATAACTGGTGGTGGGGGAAACCCGCTGGTTTGCTCCGCACCGATACCCACACAGCGCAAGCCTTGCTGGCGGAAGAATGCCAGGACAGAATGGTCCTCCTCCGGCACGGCTGCCAGATCCATGCGCGCATCCGGTGGAACGGCACCGGGATGGGGAAGATCATCAACCAGTTCAACATGGTGTACGTAGCGGATCGCCTCCAAAAAATATTGGCGCTCGGCCTGGGGAAAACTGGGTAAATGTCCGGTAAACCGCTCTACCAACCGGTCTGACCAGAGATAGGCATTTACCTGCCCCAGGCGGCTGGCTTCTTCCAGGAAGCGCACGCCGGGGGCACGCAAATCATCGAAACTATCGCTCACAGTCACAATCATGCTGAATTTCCCGCCTCCTCCCGATAGCGCTCAACCAGATCGTTGTGTGGCTCAAACCCTTCCAGTGTGATGGGTCGGCGTTCCAGGGCGCTGGCATACATCGCCAGGACGACTTTCCATTCCTGCAGCGACTGCGCCAGGCTTGTTCCCGGAACCTGGCGGTCATCTTCTAACCAGGAAAACATGGCCTGGTGCAAACCGGCCTGGGCCAGCAGGTTGTTGCGACCGTGTTCTTCCATTCCGCCGTAGCTGCCCCGCTCTTCAACCCCCGGGCCCATGATCTCCCAACGCCCAAACTCCTCAAACAGCACCCGCCCACGCTCAGCGTAAGCCGCCACGCGCACGTGCTGCCAGGTGGTTGCGGGGTCGCCGCAGCGCGGGGAAGTATACCCAGAGGTCCATAAGCCGCGCAGACCGCCGGTAAAAGTCAAATAGGCTTCACTGGTCGCCGGCCCGGGATGGCCCGGATCAGCCGCGTCCCAACCGCTGGCATTGGCGAAAACCCGCTCGACCGGCAAATCACCGGCCAGGGCCATCCCATAATTCAAGGTATGCGTGCCCTGCCCGGCGATATTCATCCCGGCCGAAATATCCAGGAACAATACTTTCCCAAGGCGCCCTGAACGCAGGGCCTCCTGGCACCTGACCAGATCTGGCTGCCAGCGCACCTGGTGGCAAACCGCAAATTTTGTCCGGGTGTTCTGTTCCAGTGCACACAGGGCGCGCCAATCCTGCACAGCCGCTGCCAGAGGCTTTTCGGTGGTGCACAGCGGCACCCCCAGTTCGGAAACGAGGGTCATCAATTCCACCCGTGTATCCGGCCAGGTCACCAGGTGGACGATATCCGGCTGCTCAACCCGGATCATCTCTTGCGGATCGCTGTATGCCTTGAGGTGATATCTGGCAGCCAGTGGATCGCGCCGGTGCGCAGAAGGCGCGCAGCAAGCCACCACGCTGGCATTGGGAATATGCTGGTAAGCCTCAATATGGGCCGGGGCGCGGTGCCCACAGCCGATGATCGCGGCGCGATAGGTTTTCATCCAGCTACCTCCATGGATCCAGCAGCACTTTGCCGCACTGCCCGGTTAACTGCAGTTCCCAGGCATCCTTCACCTGGCTCATCGGGAAACGATGGGTGATCAAGCGATCTAATGCCTCCTGGCTGGCGCGGATCACCTGCCACATGCGGCTCTGGTCGTGCAGGTTCCAATGCCAGCAGCCATGCAGGGACAGACCGTCCGGGATCATGTTTTCCAGCTCAATATGCCCGCCCCATCCCACAAAGCCCACCTGCCCGCGCCGTCTGGCGGCCAGAACGGCAAACTTCTGTGCGGCAGGATTGGCCGTACACTCAACCACCTTATCCGCACCGCGCCCGGCGGTGGCATTCCGCACCACACGCAGCGCATCCGGGTCGTTGGGGTCGATGATTAATTCCGCGCCCAAATTCTGCGCCAGGGCCGCCCGGTAGGGATTGCTTTCGACGGCGATGACCCGTGCCCCACGATAAACGCCATTGATCACGGCCCCCAGCCCGACCGGTCCCAGACCCACGACCAGCAGCGTATCAAAAGCATCTACATTCATGCGCTGCATAGCGCCAAAAGTCGGCCCCAGACCACAGCAAGCCATCGCGCCGTACTCGGTTGAGATATCCTCAGGGATGGGCAGCAGCAGCCAATCTTGCTTGATGCAGTACTGGGCATAGGTCGCGGTCCCACTCAAGCTGCCGCATTCCGCCAGCGGATCGAGGTTATGCTGACAGTGAATATAATCGCCGGACAGACACAACTCGCACCTGCCGCAGGGATACTGCGGCATCACCACGACCCGGTCGCCGGGTTTTACCCGCCCTGGCCTTGCGGTTTCGACCACCTCCCCGGCAGCCTCGTGTCCGAGGGCATCTCCCTTCCAGCCCTCTTTGTAACCCTTAAATTCGGTACACATCGGCGCGACGGTGATCTTGACCCTGGCAAACTCTCCGCGGATCTGCGGATCTGGCTTTTCAACAATCTGGCACTCGCGCGGACCGGTAATCGCAGCGACTTTCATGACAGCCTCCCTTAACTAATCAAGGCGAATTTTCACTCGAAAACCCCCGGGCACGGGATCTTCGGAAACCACATACAGATATCCCCCGCCGCAGCCCGAATACATGGCACCCGGATAGCGCGCCTGGTAGGCGGCGAGCAGGGCCGAAAGGTCGATGGGAATCGTCGGGTGGCGCACGGTTTGGGGTAGAAGCGCCTCCCAGCATTCCATGCACATATTAAACGAGGCCCCCAACCTGGTCAGATCTTTTTCCAGGATGGCAGTATAGCACTGCTTTCCAGTCTGCCCCAGGCGCTTAACCCACTGTGGGTCCAGATTCTTGATGCCCAGCGGGTTGTAGCCCGGTTGGCGCGGGATGACCGGCAGCATATACAGCACCTCTTCCAGCCAGGCGGTGACTTGCGCATCATGGCATGATTCGATATGCGCCGGAAAAACACCACCCTCATAATCTATTGTGTAATCGAGGCGGCTGATGCCGGGATAGATCAGGCCTACCATGTCCTGGGAACCAGATGGCTCGGGTTTTCCCTGGTTCTCTGCCTGGTAAAGCTCACGCACCAGGCTATCCGGGTCGCCCTGCGGCAGCGACCTGCCCCATACCCGCCGGGCAACATTGCGCGTGCCGGTGGCCATGCCGCAGCGCTCCATGTATAACCGGTCCGCTTCAAGGCTCACTACCACCATTGACCCGCTTGGATCCGGGTTGAGGCGCGATATAAACGGCTGGTCGATCCATCCGCCGGCGAAGGCCATGCGGTATGGGATAGTTCCAACCACATCTCCCAATGCTTTTCCGGCACCGGGATCAGTCATGGACTACCTGTTTGCCGGCTTTTTTTAATGCATATTGATCTTTGATCCATACATAAGTTTTTTGCATACCGTCTTTCAACGGCAGGTTGGGCTCCCAACCGAGTACGCTTTGGATAAAAGTATTGTCGCTGTTGCGGCCGGCAACGCCCTTGGGCGCATCCAGCTTATAAGTGCGCTTGAGGGTGACCCCGGCGATCTCTTCCACCATGGACACCAGGTCATTGATCGAAATCAGCTCACTCGAACCCAGATTGACCGGGGTGGCAATCAGCTTTTCGGAATGCATGATCTGGTCGATACCCAGGGTGCAGTCATCGATATACATGAAACTGCGCGTCTGGAGCCCGTCACCCCAGATTTCGATATGATGATCGCCGGTATCCAGGGCTTCGATCACCTTGCGCGAGATGGCAGCAGGAGCTTTTTCCCGGCCGCCAAACCAGGTGCCGTTGGGCCCATAGACGTTATGAAAGCGAGCGATATGGGTTTCGAGACCGCGCTCCACCCAATACTCTTCGCAAAACATCTCGCTGATCAATTTTTCCCAGCCGTAACCTCGTTCGGCCATCGCCGGGTAGGCATCCGATTCTTTCAGGGCGCGTACATTCGGGTCCTGCTGTAATTGGGTATTATAGGCACAGGCCGAGGAGGAATAGAAATAACGCCGGGCGCCAGCTTTGTATGCGGCCTCGATCACATGCGTGTTAATTAAGATGCTGCGCAGGCACTCCACGCGGTGGGTTTCAATAAAGCCCATCCCGCCCATATCAGCAGCCAGGTTGTACACTTCGACCGCACCTTCCATGGCACGAACCGCATTTTCTTTTTCGGAAAGGTCGAGACACAGGCTTTCGACACCTGGCACGCGCTGGTACCACTGATACAGCGGCTTTTTATCCACAGCGCGGATGCGGGTATACCCGAGATCGTGGAAATAACGCGCCAGCGACCCGCCGATAAACCCACCCGCCCCGGTAATGACAATCAGGTCATCCTGCTGGATGCCTCTCTCAATTGTTTTTGGATCTGGATTTTTCATGTTTGATTCCTTATTAATTCCTTGCAATTTAGATTTTCCAAAACAAGAGCAGCGGAAATTAACCCAACCGGGGACCGCTGGAATGACGTACGACCAGCTCCACCGGCAGGAGTATTTCCCGGGCCGGACCGGTCTCAGATCCTTCCAGGCGGCCCAGCAGCAGTTCGGCGGCCCGGCGGCCCATCTCATAGGCTGGTTGTACCGCCGCCGTCAAGAAGGGATCCACCACCATCGCTGACGGCAGATCATCAAAGGCAACCAGGGCGACTTCATCCGGCACCTCCAGGCGGATATCCCGAATGGCCTTCAGCGCACCAATTGCTAAAAAGTTATTGGCGGCAATCAACGCGGTTGGACGGAGCTGCTTGATTAACAACTTTCGAGACATGGCATAACCCGCATCCTGGGTAAAAGCCCCATATAATACCTCGGGCGTATCGACCCCGCATTCCCGCATGGCACGGCAGAAACCAGCCGCCCGCTCAACGGCGGTTGAAACAGAGGCCGGGCCGTTAAGCATGCTGATCTGGCGGTGGCCCAAATCCAGCAAGAGGCGAGTCAAACGATAGGCACCGTCTTCTGAATCACAGCGCACCACATCTGCCGTTTCACCGGCAACTTGCCGGTCGAGCAGCACCAGCGGCGTCTCAAATTTTGAGATGCGCTCCACAGAACTGGCTGAACTGCCAGCCGGAACCAGCAGTATCCCATCGACCTGCTTCTGGAGGATCGTCTCCAGATAATGCTTTTCTTTTTCTTCCGATTCATCGGTATTGCCAAAAAACACCGTATAACCGGCTTTGCTGGCTGCATCTTCCACGCCGCGAGCCAGGGTGGTAAAAAACGGATTGGTAATGTCGGTGAGAATCAGGGCCAGGGTGTGGGTGCGCCGGATGCGCAGACTGCGAGCCAGGGTATTGGGCATATAACCCAGTTCATCTACCGCTGCCAGCACACGGGCGCGCACGTCGGCGCTGGCATAGCCCGATTGGTTGATCACCCTGGAAACGGTCATGGGGGCGACCCCGGCTTTTTTGGCAACGTCTTGAAGGGTTGGCATTAAAAAACTCCTGTTATCATCATCGTGTGATAACGATAACATATTATCAGGGAAAAACCAACATGTCAAGCGTGCAGAACGTCTTATTCACCGGCCTGCATAACGTCCAGGACCTCATTGCCGTAATCAGTATTGATCATATCGGCCCCGCTGGCCAGGATGCGCCGAAAAATTTCGGGGTCGTTACCCGCATACAGCACCATAACCCGCATTCCTAAGCCGTGGCACACAGTCAACAGTTCAGGGGTCACATTATCAAGACTGGTTTCCACGTAGCGCGCACCGAACTCCCGCCAGGCAGTTTCGGCATCTTCAGGCGTACGCACGTTCACCTTGAGCGCCAATCCAGGCGCCATTTCGTGCATGCGCTGCATCCACTCATCGTTTGAAGACCAGAAAAAACAATCCGCTTCAAAACCGGTGGCGTATACCAGTTCAGCCAACTGACGCGGATCGGCATTCTTGACATCAAAATAAACTTTGGCCTTGCCCTTGATCCAGCGCAGGAAAGGCTCCAATCGCGGGATCGGTTCACCGGCAAAAACCGGGCTGAACCAGCTGCCCGCGTCAAGTTGGTCAAGCTCGGCCGCGGTATAGGCGCCGATCCAACCCGTGCCGTTGGTGGTACGTTGTAAATTGGGGCCGTGAAAGATATACAGCACCCCATCGCTGGAGGTGTGGACATCAATCTCTACATAATCGACGCCCCATTCCACGCACAGGCGTGCGGCAGCCAGGGTGTTTTCAGGAGCAAGTTTATTGGCGCCTTTGTGGCAGACAATTTCGACCTGATGAGACATGTTTCACCTTTCAAATCCATGCTGCTGAGCGCACACAGGATTATTTCTCTGTATTATACAGGCTTCCTTGACCCTGCTTTTCTTAAAATATTCTCATGCCGGACGACGCGAAAAGGCGTAAAAAAACCTTCCAACGGGTCTATTTTTACTATTCTAATCATCAATTCATGCAAATCAAATCTTATCGTAAAAGAGAACTAACAAAATTTTAATCATCACCTGCTATCCTGAATCAAGATCTCTATAAGATCGAAAATCCAAAAGCACTTGAAAAGGAGTATATATGCAAGCCAAAAGAAACATATCCTCGATTGCATTTCGTGTGCTGGCAATTCTGGCAGCATTTGTAATGTCACCTTTATTGACCGTACAGGCTGCGGCCACAACCCCACCAACGATTTCAGTGATCGGCGTTAACCCGGGTGAACAAGTACAGGTCATGATTTATAATTTACCGGCTGATACAAATTTCACCGTGACGGAAAGCGCGGTAGGCCACCAGGGTGTCGGCCCGGTGATCGCCCACTTCAATTCCCTGGATGGCGGCACCCGCAGCTACTGGTTTGAGATCCTGACCGATGTGCGTACGAACGATCATGTGGAAATTCGCATCGACAACGGAGCGGGTATTTCCGCTTACACCAGCTTTCAAAATACGGAAACTGTGAGCAGCACCAGCACTACCACTACCACGACTACCACAACTGCGACAACCGCCGCGACCGCCGCCAGCACGATTGCTGGATATTCCCCAACCATGGGCATGATCCACGTCTTGCACGTACAAAAAGGTGGGTATCGTCATTGCCGAGTTGCAAGGTATGCCGCTGGATACCCAATTCACAGTCACCATCGGAACGGCCGGTTCCCAGGGTTTCGACGGATATAAAGTTGGCAACCTGTCATCAGGCGAACGAAGCGACCATATCGGCACATTCGAAATTCCGATAGATCTGGCAACCGAACGCGGTCTCGATCTGCGCATCGAAGCCCCTGGTTACCTGTACCTGGTAACTTTCAGCAATACGAGCTTCTAAATCCAAAAGTAAAAATTTATATCACCCCCTGATCTTTTGATCAGGGGGTGTGTGTTTATTCTTGAACTTCCAACCGGCCTAAAGCAGGCCGGCCGGGAAGGGTGATCTCCAGTAATCCCGGATAGCGCTCCACATGCGCTACCGGCTGGCCGTTCCAGGTCGTCCGGTAGCGGGGACCGGATGCCATCCCTGCCAGCGCGGTGAAGGGCCGCGGTACATCTGCCTGGCAATCCAGATCCGCTTCCAGGCGGTGGTTGCCATCTGAAAACTGCTGGCGTTGGATCCAGGTGTCAAAGCCGACCGTCAGCCGCCCGGGGCGGTGGTATGCCCCATACCACGCCAGGACCGGGGCGGACAGGCCGCCGAACTGGTGCCAGCCAGCGCCGCGCCCCGATTGGACGATAAAATGCTCGAAGCAGTGATATGAGTTGTCCACTTCGCGCTTCCAGGTATCCAGCGCGGTGCGGGCGATCTGGGCCGCAAAAGCGGCCTGGCCTTGATCGAGCAGCGCCTTCCAGAAGAACCACTGCTGTGGAAACCAAACTGCCCCATTCCAATAACCGTCCACCTTGTAATAAGCGGCGGTTTTATCCACTGTGCACAGTCCGATCGGGGTCCACATGCGCTGCGGAGAGGACATATGCTCCAGAAGGAGCGCTTCCTGCTCCGGGGTGCAGGCGCCGGCAAAGTAAGGACTGGCGCCGTCCAGGCCCATATCGTAATTCTGACCGTCTTCATGGCGCAGAATGCCGGTGGGTTCACCCTGATCGTTATGGCGTACGTAGCTGAAATAACCGGCCTCGGGATCCCAGGAATAACGCTGCAGCGCGCTGGCCCAGGCCTGGATATCGGCCTGGTATTCAGCCACATCCGCGGGTTGGCCGGCGGCGCGGGCTGCCATTTGCAGGATTTTGGCGATACGGATGCCGTGGGCCGTACTGATCACCGGGGTGGTGGTGGCTTCCAGGTGGTCGCGGTGGACCTGCACCTGGGGCGGGTAATCATCCCAACCACCTGAATTGTAGAAGTAATCCCAAGTTTTCAGCAGATTCGATTTCATCGCCCGGGTGGTCGAACTGCCCAACCGTCCCGCAAAAAAGCGGTAATACTGGCGCAGGCGCGGATAGAAATATTCGAGCAGCCCGCGGTCCTGGGTGCGGTTCCACAACTCTTGGAACAGGTAATGCTGGACCGGAACCATGCTGCCGTGATGCATAAAAGCGACCTGGGGATCGCCCTCCGGGGAGGTATACGCATTCAGGCAGTCCACCGCCCGGTCGATGTCCAATTCGAGCAGCCCCAGCCCAATAAAACCCGAATCCCAGGTATACAGGCTGTCCCACCATTTACCGGGGGTGTTGTGGCGGATAAAGGTGCGTCGGGTATATACGGGGTAGACGACATTCGTCAGCAGGGTTGCCGCCATGCGCTCCTGGCTGAAACGGTAGCCGTCTCCCGCCGGGGCAGGCTCCAGGCGGACGGCATTGGCCCGCGCGCGCTGGTAGGCGAGGTCCAAGGCGCCAGGTTCGCCCGAAAAACCCGACAGGGCCTGAACAACCTCTTCCTGCGTGCCGGAACAGGTCAGACCGTACAGCACCCGGCTAGCGCCTGGTGGGACTTCAATAGGCCGGATAAATACATTGGTAAAGTGACCCTGTCCTGGTCCGTGCAGCACTTTGCGCACATGCTCCTGCACGTAATAGCGCATGAAACGGTCCAACTCATCGTTGAACAGCTCGCGCAGCACCCAGGGCTCGCCCAGCCAGGCCAGCCCATAAACCACGGGAGTATCGGCATATTTCAAGATCAGACTGTTGGGATGCGGTCCCGGCAGGATCTGCGGTACGGGCTGCCAATCTACCGGCGCAAAACGGACAGCATCTGCCGATGTGTTCGATACCAGCACCAGCCCATCCAATTCGACCGCTGCCCCACCCAGGGCAGCCAGACCGAGGGTGAGCTTTCCCGCCGGAAGGTCACCCTGCCAGACACGCGCCAGGTTAAACTACTGCGCTGTCAGGCAGTTCCATCTGCCCGGTGGCGAACCCACTCAGGCCAAAGCCAACCGGACCCTCCGGGGCGCGGTAGCGCACCATCAGCAGAGCGCCAGGCAGCGGCTGGTCGAGTTTGAAGGTATATTTCACCCAATCACCGGCCAGGCGACCAAAACCATTGCCCAGCCCGGTTCCACCCACGAACCCGTGCGCGCGCACTTCCCCACGCCACAGGCCGTCATATACCAGGGTATCCTGCGGGTGCCCGACGGCAAAACCCTGGTCATCATAATCGAGCGCATCCAGCCACAACGCGCCGGGCGGCAGTTCGACCTGGCTGGGGCGGATCCATTCATCGGAATTGGTGCGCACCGGGGGAAAATTCAGGTACGCGGCATAGTTCAACACCAGGTTCTGATTTTGGGAGGTGTTATTGAAAAATTCGCTGCGCACCAGGCGGGAATGGGCATCCAGCGCCGAGAAAGAGATGTCGCAGTACACGCGATCCTTCCACTCTAATTCGTAGCGGTAGGCGTAGTAGCTCAAGTCGGGGGCGGCCTCCCATGGATGAAAGCCTGATTCCCATTTGGCGTTGGGTACCAGCACCTGGCGACGGTAATAGCCGGGGAAAACGCTCAGGTCGAAACGCAGACCCGATTTCAGGTCGGGTAGGTGGGAAATGCCGGTATATCTCTTGGTATAAGGCCCCCAATCCGGCAGGCGCAAATCATGCGTATTGGTTAACGGTTGTGTTTCATACATGGCATCCTCCTGGCTGGCAATACAGCCTGTCAGCGATCATCAGGCCCACAAATGGTCATACAAAGCAGCGGTACGGCCCTTAAGCGCGCCCAATTGAGATTCTGCGTGCGGATCGCCTGCCAGGGCTGCCAGCATCTGGCGGCCCTCCTCCAGACACAGGGCGTCGTGCAGCGGAAAAATTTCTCGCAGCAGGAAGTGCGTATAAAGCACCAGCCGGAATGGACCGTGGGCACGCGGCGGATTCCCCGGCAAGGCATCCACAGCCACCGAATACAGGTCCTTGATGCTCTGCACCAGGTCTGGCAGGTCAGGCGAAGCCGAGAAGACTACTGTGTAGAACCAACCAAAGAGTTCGTCACGCTCACAGCCGTGGGCGTCACTCACCCCCACGATGGGAATGCGCTTGCCCTGCGCGCGTTCTTCATGATAGCGAGCTACCTGAATCCAATTCGATTCGATCTCAAACAGATGGTACCCCCCCAACAGTTCCAGGGCGTCGTACGGCTGGCGCGCCAGCAGCAGGCTGACGATGGTTTCCGAGATATCGTTGCGGTGGCGTGAGATCCAGTACGGGTGGCAGAAGATACCTAACCCGCCGCCGGAGCGAATCTGGTCAAAACACCAGGCGCAGGACGCATAAATGTACGGATCGACGTTCGCCGGAAAATCCTTCAGACCTTCAACGATGGCCTGCACCTCGGCCCGGTAGCGTTCCTCCTCCTGGCGAAAGACCTGATTGAGGCTGAAGCCGCCGCCAAAATTTATCATGTGCACCGGGTTATCCGGCGGGTGGACCTCTTCGCCCGGGTAGATGCGCAGGTCAACCGGCAGATTTTTAAAAGCGCGAATCGCTTCCAGCGAAGGCTCGTACTGGCGGTGATCGGTCAGCGCCATAAAATCCAGGCCAATCCGCCGGCAGGCCCCGGCGACATAGGCCGGGGCTTCAATCCCATCTGAGCGGTTGCTGTGCATGTGCATGTCGCCCTTATACGGACGGCGGGTAAATAAATCTTCCTCCAGGGCAAAAAAGCGGAATTCATACGAGCGAGCGCGCGGCAAACCGGAGGTATTCTGCAGGACCAGGATATATTCCTGCTCATTGGCAAAAGGATAACGGAAGCGCAGCAGGCCGTTTGTCCATTCGGGTTCAATTTCAAGCGGTGTGGGGGATTCAGGTTGACCGGGCAAACCACCGATCGGAAACATCAATAATTGGTAGGGGAACGGGGGGTTGAAACAGGTGTGGTCGAACAGGGGGCGGATGGTAATCTCTGTTTCCCGTCCTGCTGGCACTACCCGAGGATAAACATCAAACTCGCCAAGTTCGGGTTTCATTAATGCTCCTATGAAAAATTGGTGTGTGACCGCACGTCTGGTGATGCCGGGCGCACGCTCACTTATGCATTAGTTTTGTTCCAACTGATCAATCAACGCGATGAATTCTAACGGAAAACGAATAGTATAGCGCGGTACTTCAACCTGTTCGGCCGGAATTTTAGGGCGGCGCGGTGCCCAATCCAGCCAGACACTGATTAACCCCAGTTCATTCGCACCGCGGATATCCTTGGCCAGGTGGTTGCCCACCATAACCACCCGGCCGTAATCTTCCGGCTGGATGCCCAACGCGCGCAAAGCCGTCTGAAACATGGCCGGATCGGGTTTTTCCACACCGACTTCTTCCGAGATGGCACGCACATCAAACAAATCGAACAGCCCGTGCTGGCTGAGAATATTGCGAAATGTACCGGAAGGCCCATCAGCAACCAGACCCAGCGGGTAACCGCGCCGTTTTATCTCGCGGACCATCTCATCCGCACCCGGGATCAAATCGGCGCTGAGCGCAACCTGCGACTTCGCTCCATACCTGGGTGCTTTCATCCACCAAAGTATCGCCGCAGTCAAGCAGCACCGCCAGTAATTTTTTGGGTTTCGAGGAAGACGACATGTTCAACCGACTTCTGCAATGTGCACCGGCCGCTGCTCGCGGCAGGAGAGGGTGGCAGCTTTGGCGATCAGTACCGGTGCCCGGCCGTCGCGGCCGGTCACGGGCGTTTCCGTTCCGCTGCGCACTGCATCCACGAATTCCTGCATCTCGGCGGCAAAGGATTCATTGTAGCGCTCGAGGAAGAAGTACAGCGGTTTGGCCGAATGGACCCCATCGCTGGCGGAAAAGACGTGGGTATCGGGGGTGTTGTTAGCCACCGCCACCATGCCCTTGGAGCCGAAAACCTCCACGCGCTGGTCGTAGCCGTAAACAGCCTGGCGGCTGTTATCGATGGTGCCGACCGCGCCATTGGCAAACTTGAGTGTGATCACGGCCGTATCGAAATCGCCCGCCTCACCGATCCGCGGGTCAACCCGCACCCCGCCGGCGACGTAGACTTCTTCAACCTCACTGCCGGTCAGGTAGCGCGCCATATCAAAATCGTGAATCGTCATGTCGTAAAAAATCCCGCCCGAAACCTTAATGTACTCGATCGGTGGGGGCGCCGGGTCGCGGCTGGTAATGCGCAGGATGTGCACATCGCCAAGGCTGCCATCGGCGATCATCGTGCGAACTTTGCGAAAGTTGGAATCGAAGCGGCGGTTAAACCCGATTTGGAGTTTGACACCGGCCTGCTCGACCGCCGCCAGGGCAGCATCGATCCGGTCTACACACCACGGCAATCGGCTTTTCGCAGAAGATCTGTTTTCCGGCCTGGGCGGCCTCGATGATCAAGCCCGCATGGGTGTCGGTTGAGGAGCAAATTGCCACGGCATCGATGGCCGGATCCGCCAGCAGTTCTCGATAATCGCCTGTAGTTTTGGGAACACGCAGGCGGGCGGCCAGTTCACGCGCCGCCTCTACCAGCGGGTCGGCAATCGCCAGCACTTCGGCCCCTTGAATGCGCGTGGCCAGGTTCTGGGCGTGAATCTTTCCAATTCGGCCGGCGCCGATCACACCAAATCGTATTGTTGATTGACTGGACATAAGATACTCCACAGAAAAAATCCACGGAGATACGGAGTTCACAGAAAAAATTTTTCTTCTTCTCCGCGTTCTCAGTGTCTCCGTGGTTTAACTTTATCATAATCCGATACTCTTTAAATATTGGCGGTTGCGCCGGGCGGATTCCAGGGGTGTACCCATGCCGGGCAGCACATCCTGCTCCACCACCCCCCAGCCCTCGTAGCCCATGCGGTCCAATTCAGCGACCAGCGCCGGGAAAGGAACATCTCCCTGGCCCAGCTCGCAGAACACGCCATGCTGCACCGCTTCAAAATAATCCCAACCTTTTTCAGCAGCTTCCGCGCGTATATCGGGCTGGCAGTCCTTGAAGTGAAAATGCCAGACCCGCGGCCCAAATTTTTTAAGCCCTTCCAGGGTGTCACCGCCGCCGAAGCGGTAATGCCCGCTGTCGAAGCACAATCCCAATAAAGACGGATCGGTCAGGTTCATCAGGCGTTCGATTTCGGCCGGCGTTTCCACATAACCCCCGCAGTGGTGGTGGAAAACTGTGCGCAGGCCGGTTTCGCGTTTGACCGCCTCGGCCACTGCCTGGACCCCGGAAGCAAAAACCTGCCACGCTGCGCTGCTCAAACCATGTTCGGGACGGATGCGGCCCGCATTGCGCGTGCGCTCCGCCACCGTGCCGTTGTTATCCGCCAGGATGATGAAAGGCAGGTTGCCCTGCACGTCAGCCAGCAGGCGAGCGGTGCGCACAGCAGTTTCAATCCCGGTGGCGTGGGTGGAAGGGTCCTTAAACGCGACCGGTACAAACGCCCCCAAAAGAACCAGATCATGGCGCTGCAGCTCAGCCGAGAGCAGGACCGGCTCGGTGGGCAAAAACCCCCAATCGCCAAGTTCGGTCCCTGCATAACCGGTTTCGCGGATCTCATCCAAAACGCGCACATATCCGGCTGTCTGGCCCTCGAAAGCAAATTCCAGTACCCCCCACGAACAGGGTGCATTGGCAATTTTAATCACGGCATTCCTCCTGTCTGAGAACCCCGCACTTCGCCCCTTCTCCTGTCGGGAAAAAGAGACGATTTCGATAGAATGATTAGAACTGGCGCGACCATTCTTTCAGCCAGCGCTCGACCACCACTTTGGTCTGGGTATAAAATTCGACTGCGTGCTTGCCCTGGCCGTGCAGCGTGCCGAAGAAGCTGGCCTTCCACCCGCTGAAGGGGAAGAACGCCATGGGCGCCGCCACCCCAATATTGATGCCAATGTTGCCGGCCATGACCTCGCTGCGGAACTGGCGCGCAGCCGACCCGCTGGAGGTGAACAGGCAGGCCATGTTGCCGTATTCACCGCTGTTGACCAGGCGGATGGCATCTTCCAGGGTATCGGCTTGCATCAAACCCAGCACCGGACCGAAAATTTCCGTCCGCGCCACCGTGGTACCCGGGGCCACGCTCTCCAGGATGGTGGGACGGATGAAATTACCCCGTTCACCGCCCGGAATATTCGGATTGAGCCCATCTACCAGCAGGCTGGCACCTTCATTCACCCCTTTCGCCACCAGACCCTCGATGCGCAGCTTGCTCTGGGGTGAAATCACCGGTCCCATATGCACGCCGGGTTCGATGCCGTTGCCCACCACCCAGCTCTGCGCCGTTTCCGCCAGCAGAGGTTTAAAAACCTTGCCGGCATCACCCACCAGAATCGCCAATGAGGCCGCCAGGCAGCGCTGCCCGGCATTGCCAAAGGCGCTGTCGATAACAATCTTGGTGGTCATCTCGGGGTCGGCATCCGGCAAGATGACCAGCGGGTTTTTAGCGCCGCCTTGAGTTTGCACGCGCTTGCCGTTGGCCGAAGCGCGCGCATACACATGGCGTGCCACAGGGGTGGAACCTACAAAACTGACCGTCTGCACCAGGGGGTGATCGAGCAGGGCATTGACCGTCTCCGCGCCGCCGTTGACCAGGTTCACCACACCCGCCGGAAAACCGGCCTGCTCCATCAAGGCAAAGGCCTTCTGCATGGTGAGTGGGGTGCGCTCGGAGGGCTTGACGATCACGCTGTTGCCGCAGGCTACGGCATACGGTAGGAACCAGAATGCGATCATGCCGGGGAAGTTGAAGGGGGCAATGATCGTGGACACACCCAGCGGCTGGCGAATCATGTATTCGTCGATCCCGCGGGCGATATCTTCAGAAAAATCGCCCAGCATCATGGTAGGGATTCCGCAGGCCACCTCCACATTTTCGACCGCCCGGCGCATTTCACCGCGCGAATCTGCCAGCGTTTTGCCATTTTCCAGGGTGATGGCGGTAGCCAGCTCTTCGAAGTGCTCTTCCATCAAACCCTTCAGCTTGAACAGGTGCTGAATGCGCTGCGTGGCCGGCACGCGCCGCCATTCCAGATAAGCCTGGTGGGCGGACTGGACGGCCAGGTCGACCTGAGCGGCCGGAGTCAGGGGTACGCAGGCCAGCAGTTCGGCTGTGGCCGGGTTGGTTACATCCAGTGTTTCCACCGCAGGCGGGACCTGCCATTGACCATTAATGTAATTGGCTAATTGTTGGGTCATTTTTTCCTCTTTAAGAATTATTCGATCTCGCTGACCAGTACCGGACGGGCTTCATCCAGCGAGCGTGTCGCGGCAATCGCAATCTTGACCGCCGCCCGGGCATCCGCGCCGCTGACGAGAGGTTCACGGCCCTCAACGATGCAATCAATAAAACCTTTCATCTCCTCGGCAAAAGCCTGGCCGAAGCGTTCCATGAAATAAGGCACGGTATCGTGAGCGATGCTGTTTTCAGTCATGATAGTCAGATCCGTGTAGCGGTCCTTGCCCACGATCAACCCGCCTTTGGAACCCAGGATTTCGGTGCGCACATCGTGCCCGTAAATGGCGTTGCGGCTGAGATCGACGTTGCCTAACAGGCCGTTGGTGAAGCGCAGGTTGATCAGCGCATTGTCGATGTCGCCTGCGTCGTTTAATTCCGGATAAACCAGGCAGCCACCTTCGGCATAAACCCGCTCCACTTCGCTGTCCATCAGCCAGCGCGCGGTGTCGAAGTCATGGATGCCCATATCCATAATCATCCCGCCCGAATTCTCGCGCCGGGCAAATTCCAGACTGGTACGGCGCGGGTCGCGCCCGATCAGTTTGATCATGACCGGTTGGCCGATTTTCCCCTCCTCGATCATGCGTTTGGCAGCCACGTAGCCCGGATCGAAATGGCGGTTGAGGCCCGCCTGCAGGCGCACCCCCGCCGATTGGGCGGCACGGATCAACTGGTCGTTGCCGGCCAGGGTCAGGGCCAGCGGCTTCTCACAGAAGATCTCTTTTCCCGCCTCAGCCGCGGCAACGGCCACCTCCACATGGGTATGGGTCGGGGTGGCGATCACCACGGCCTGGATATCCTTTTGGGCCAGCAGCCGGCGGTAATCCCCATACCAGGCCGGAACATTGAAACGCGCCGCAGCGTCCCGCGCCGCAGACAGATCGCTGTCGGCAACCGCCACCAGATCAGCTTGCGGAACATTGAACGCCAGCGTCTGGGCAAATACTTTGCCGATTCGCCCCACACCGATCAAACCAAGTTTTATTGCCATTGACTTTTTCTCCCGGGTTTTATGAACACAGAGCCGCAGAGACTCAGAAGTTCATCTTCTTAACAAAAATTTTTCTGTGCAACTCTGTTCCTCTGTGTCTCTGTGTTGGTTTCTCTACTTTTGGAAGAAGAAACGCTCTTTCTGGCGGGCTTCTTCGTAACTGGCGCGCGCCTGCTGGGTGGTCGGCAGGGTCGAGACCTCGGCCACGGCCACATCCCACCAGGAAGCGTACCCCGGAACCTTATAAGCATTATCCGTGTGCACCACAATCATCGTGGTGCGGTCGGCCTGGCGCGCGTCTTCCAGCGCCTGCCGGAATTCGGCCAGGGTGTGGGCTTCGAAGGTCACCGCGCCAAATCCGCGCGCATTCTGAGCGAAGTCGATCGGCAGATAGTCGCCTTCCAGCCGTCCAGAGCGGGCATCGCGCGTGCGGTAAACGGTGCCAAAACGGCCGTTGCCCACCGAATCACTCAGGCTGCCGATGCTGGCGTACCCGTGGTTATCCACCAGGATGATGTTGAATTTGACGCCCTCCTGGATCGAGGTCACAATCTCCGAGGGCATCATCAGGTAGGTGCCGTCTCCCACCAGAGCATATACTTCACGCGCCGGATCGGCCATCTTGACCCCCAGGGCGGCCGGAATTTCGTAGCCCATACAGGAGTAACCGTACTCCAGGTGGAAGCTTTTATGCTCGCGCGAACGCCATAGTTTATGCAAATCACCCGGAGCGCTGCCGGCGGCGTTAATCAGCACATCCTTGGGCTGGATGATTTCATTGATCGCGCCAATTACCTCGCTCTGAGCCGGCATGCCGGTGGTATTGAGGTGGTAGAGGCGGTTCACTTCTTCATCCCAGGCAGCACGCCCGGCCCGGATCAGGGCAGCATAATCTTCGGCAACCTTGAAACCGTTCAAGGCGGCGGTCCAGGCTTCTAAAACGACCTGCGCATCTGCGATCAGAGGCAAGGCAGCCTGTTTGACCGCATCAAACTCGGCCACGTTCAGGTTGATAAAACGCACCTCCGGGTTCTGGAAAGCGGTCTTTGAAGCGGTGGTGAAATCGGAATAACGGGTGCCGATACCAATCACCAGGTCAGCCTGGGCTGCCAGCTGGTTGGCAATCAAAGTGCCGGTGACCCCTACCGCTCCGGCTTGCTGCGGGTGGTCGAAATTCAGCGAACCCTTGCCCGCCATCGTCTCTACCACCGGAATCCCGGTTTGGGAGGCGAAGTGCGCCAGGGCTTCGTAAGCCTGGCTGTAATGCACGCCACCACCCGCCACGATCAGCGGTTTGCGGCTGGCACGGATCCAATCCTGCGAACGGCGCAGCAGTTCCGCATCTGGCGCCTGGCGCGGGATATACCACACGCGCCGCGCAAAGAATTCCTCAGGATAATCGTAGCTCTCAGTTTGCACGTCCTGAGGCAGCGCAAGGGTGACGGCGCCGGTCTCAACCGGAGATGTCAGCACGCGCATCGCCTCCGGAAGTGCCATCAAGAGCTGGTCCGGGCGGTTAATCCGGTCCCAGTAGCGTGAAACAGGCTTGAAGCAGTCATTGGCCGAAACGTCCTGGCTGGCTGGCACCTCCAACTGCTGCAGGACGGGACCCACGTTGCGGCGGGCAAAGATATCCCCGGGCAGGAGCAGCACCGGCAGATGGTTGATCGTGGCAGCGGCAGCCCCGGTAATCATATTGGTCGCGCCCGGGCCGATCGAACTGGTGCAGGCAAAGGCGCGCAGGCGGTTGTTCATCTTGGCATAGGCGGCTGCCAGGTGGACCTGGGCCTGCTCATTGCGCGCCGGATAGAAGGGGAAATCCGGGTTCTCGAGCAGGGCCTGTCCCACACCGGCCACATTGCCGTGGCCGAAAATTCCCCACATACCGCCAAAGAATTTGTGCTGCTGCCCGTCGCGTTCGACATACTGGTTTTTAAGGAAAGCTACCAGCGCCTGGGCCATGGTAAGTTTGCGTGTCGCCATACCTGGTTTTCTCCTTAGCGTTTCACATCCGGATTGGGAAGCATAAAATCGCGCACAAGCGCGGTCAGTTCACGATAGGACTCGATAAACTGGCGTAAAGTACGCACGTTCGGGCCGAAGGAATCAAACTCAGCCGGGGTCATGCCGTCTTCATCGTACGCGCGGCGGAAATCGGCAAGGTGTTTGTAGAGCGAATCGAAAACCGGGGTGGGAACAGGATCAGCGATGCGTGATTTAACTTCGACATCGGAGGCATTGTATAACTTCTGCCAATTGTAGGGGATACTCAAGATCAGATCTCCGCCGATCAATTCGGACCAATGCAGGTGATGGCGGAAGGCAGCTGCCAGCAAACGCGCCCGGTAGCCGCGCTGCTGGTAAACCTGGTAGGCCTTCTTAACGCAGGCTACCCCACCCCAATCCGAATAGCCCGGAGAGATGATGATCCGGTCGCGCTTTTCAAGAATATGCAGCCAATCATCGACCCGGCCTTCCATAATCGTGCACACCGGGGCCATATGGTCAATATCCAGGCCTTCCGCCGTGCGCCGGTTCAACCCGCGTTCTACGGCTTCGGCCACAGCGATGGCTTGCGGCACGGAAAAACTGACCGTGGCGTTGATACTGACCCCCTGGTAGGTGGCATCTTCAATCGCCTGCACACCGGCCTGTGAAACCGGAATTTTGACCTGCATATTGGGAGCGAGCGTGTTGAAATGAACCGCCTGCTTGACAATCAGGCGCGCGTTGCGATAAAAGGTGGGGTTAGTCTGGATCGAAAGACGGCCTTTTCTTCCCTGGTAGCGCTCGAATGCGGGCAGGAGCAGTGCCGCGCCTTTCACCGCCATTTCTTCGATCAGCTCCCAGGTGACCTGGTCTTCCGTCCAGGTAGGATTCTCGGCGATGATCTCAAAAATTCTCTCCCGCCAGGCGTCCATTTCCTTCTTGAGCACATTTAAGACGATCGTGGGATTGGTCGTTGCGCCGACGGCGCCGTGGCCAATCGAATAAGTAAGCTCTTCGATAGAGCACGAGTCGTTCCACAGATCGGTGGAGGTGGTCATCACCATTTCGTGGAGCGGACTCTTATAAGTGGTTTTTGCTGTCATGATCCTCGTTCCTCCTTGTCCTATCCCGTTTCGCGAGATAGGAAACTAATTCATATCCAATCCGATAGGTGCGCCAAGGGTTGCAAACGCATTATTCTAATTCCATCCCCAGGTGTACCAGCGGTAGACGCGGGTCGGTTTCGGTCCATTCCGATTTGACCCAGGCATACTGCGGGTCATCGCTGGCGGTCAAAACCTGGGCGGAACCTGCCAGTATATTCAAATAATAGGTGGTGTAACCATGAGCCGAGACGACCGGGTGGTAGCCTTCGGGCACCAGCACCAGATGGTCGTTTTTCGCCATCACAAGTTCATCCAGACGCCCGTCGCCAGTATAAACACGCTGGTAGGCAAAGCCATCGGGCCGGTCGATCTTGTAAAAGTAAACTTCCTCCAGATCGGCTTCCACCAATTCACCCTGGTCATTTACAGTATGCCGGTCATGTTTGTGCGGCGGGTAAGAGCTCCAATTGCCAGATGGGGTGAACACTTCGCACACCACCAAACGGTGAACATGTGAGCCAGGCGGCAGGATATGGTTGATCTGGCGCGTGGCATTGCCCCCGCCGCGGATTTCGATGCGCACATCCCGCGGGACGATCTGGCGGGCTGGATGATCCTGATCGGTCGCACACCAGCCGTAACCAACTTCAACTGCCCCATCCAACGCCTCAACTTCGAAGCTGGTGCGGCGCGGCAGGTACAGGCTGTAGGGCATACCGTGAAAAACATCCGGTCGGCGCCCCAACGGGGACCAACTGCCCCGGTTGGAGCGCACTGCACACACCCCACCCAACACCACCAGGGCCAGTTCATTCTCACCGGTCGCGAAGTGCCAGGGGTGTCCCGGTAGAATACGGCGCGCGGCAAAGTGCAGCAGATCCCATCCGGCCTGGGCTGGGTCGACGTGCATAAACTCGTCCTGCGAATGGTCGGGGGAAATTAACAAAGGGGAAACAGTTCCGGGCATGGCACCTTCTTTCAGATGATCGTAGCGGGCTGGCTGGTCGAATCACGGATAACCAGTTTGCCCTGCAAATAGATGTGTTCGGGTTGAGGCAGCGGGTCGCCAGGTCCAACGCTCAGCAAGCGCAGCATCAGGCGCGCAGCTTCCACACCCAATTCGTAACGCGGCTGGTTGTAGGTGGTTAATGGGGGTGTCAGGTACGCCGCCAGGTCAATATCGTCAAATCCTGTCACCGAGATATCCTGCGGGATGCGCAAACCCGCTTCCTGCAGGCCGCGGGCCAGGCCGATGGCCATCATATCGTTGAAACAAACAATCGCCGATGGGCGCTCCGGCAGATCCAGGAAATAGCGAGCGCCGGCATAACCCCCTTCCGGGCGGCCGTCCGGCCCGTTAAAAATCCAATTCTGGCAGACCGGCAGACCGGCCGATTCCATCTCGATCCTATAACCGGACAGCCGGTGTTGATTGGTCAGGCCGCTCAAAGCGTTGCCCAGGTATGCCAGGCGGCGGTGGCCCTGCGAGATCAGGTAGCGTACCACCTGGCGAGCGCCCTGCTCATCGTCGTGGTCAACCGAGTAATCGTAACCATCCACGCCCTGGTTGTTGACCACAGCCAGCGGCAGGCCGCTGCCTTCCATCTGGCGGCTGTTTTCGACCCGAAATGGAGGGGTGCACAGGATGACGCCATCCACGCGGTGCTCCATCATCGCTGTGACCGCAGTTCGTTCGCGCTGCACATCATGGTGGGAGGCCGCCACAAACAGGCCGAAACCCTCTGGCTGCACGGTATCTTCCACACCTTCCAGCACGCGCGAGAAATATGGGTCGTCTATATAAGAAAGGATGATCCCGATAGCTTGTGACCGGCTGGTCTTGAGACTGCGCGCCGCCGCACTGACGCGATAACCCTGCTCAACGGCCAGGGCGCGGATGCGCTCGACGGTTTCAGGCGAAATGGCAGGGTGATTGCGCAAAGCACGCGAAACGGTGCTGTGTGAAACCCCGGCAATGCGAGCCAAATCTTTGATGGTAACAGGACTCGTTTTCATAGTAGTGCACACGTGTGCATTTGTATTATCTCAAAATTAAACCAGAAAGTCAATGGGAAAAAATCGGGGAAATCAAGGTTTCATCCTTTCCCCGGGTCAACCTCCGTCGCGGCTTAAATCGATCAAGAAAGTCGTCCCCTGCCCTGGTTGGCTTTCCAACCGGATCTCTCCCCCATGCGCCTGGATTAACTGGCGGGCAATCGCCAGCCCTAAACCACTGCCTGTTCCCGATTGGCGCTGCCGCGAACGGTCCCCTTTCCAAAACCGTTCAAAAATAAAAGGCAAGTCCTCCGCCGGAATTCCCGCTCCGGTATCGGTCACAGCCAACTGCACCCCCTGCGGCGTGGGCGTGGCCCGCAAAGTGATTGTTCCACCGGAAGGGGTATAGCGCAGGGCATTGGCCACCAGGTTGGTCAACACCTGTTCCATTCGGTCGGGATCGGCGGAAATAGTCATTTCGGATGGATCACCCTCCGCCTGTACAACCAGTTCGACCCCGGCCGCAGCAGCCTGTCCGGTAAAACTGGCCGCAGTGTCTTCCAGCAAGTCAACCGCCAGCAGCGGTTCAAGGTGAAGCGGCAGTTGTCCGGACTCAGCCAGGGAAAGCGTTTGCAGGTCATTAACCAGCCGCGCCAGCAGGCGCATTTCATCCAGAGTGGCGCTGATCATCTCGGGTGTGGGCTGATAGACCCCTTCCAGCAGGCCTTCAAGGTTGCCTTGAATGATGTGCAGCGGGGTGCGCAGTTCATGAGCCACATCCGCGGTCAGTTCCCGGCGCTGCTCCTCAACACTGGCAAGCTGGACCGTCATGCGATTGAAGCTGCGTGCCAGACGGCCAAACTCGCCGGGGATCTGTTCGCGAACGCGCACGCTCAAATCCCCATTGGCAACTGCGTCTGCCGCCGCCATAATATCGGCAACCGGCGATCCGATCCGCCGGAAACCTACCCCGCCGATGATCAAAACCCAATCCGGCAAACCCTAACGGCACCCCGCAGATTAACCCCAGCAGCGCAGAAGGCTGCGGAAAGGCTGCAACCAGCGGTTTATACACCAGCGCCAGAAACAGAACAAAAAAACCGAGAAAAACCGCGAAAAACGCGCCAATTATTGCCGCGAAACGCCAGAAGAGGAAGCGGCGCTTCGTTCTGCGCCCTGCCCACCAATGGGGCGGGCCCTGCCGCCAGGAAGGCGGCCCTTGCTCCCAGGGGCCAGGATGAGCCATTTTCAATCCCTTTCGATAAAGCGGTAGCCCACGCCGTAGACTGTCTCAATGAAGCGCGGGTTCGATGGATCAGATTCCAGTTTGCGGCGCAGATTCTTGATGTGCGAGTTGATACTGCGGTCAAAGCTGTTGAACGAAACGCCATGCAGATGGTCTACCAATTGTTCACGGGAAAAAAGCTGCCCGGGGTGGCGGGCCAGGGCCGCCAACAGTTTAAATTCATTCGGGGTTAGATGAAGGGCTGCCCCATCCAGCTGGACGCGGTGACCTTCCAGGTCGATCTCCAACCCGCCAGAACGAATCATGGCGAGTGGTTTCATACGCCCCTGGGTACGGCGCAGCAGGGCGCGCACCCGCGCCACCAGGGTGCGCGGCGAGAATGGTTTGGTGATGTAATCATCTGCGCCCAGTTCCAGGCCAATCACCTGATCGCTATCCTCGGAACGGGCAGTGAGCATGATCACTGGCATGTCGCTTTCCCGGCGCAGCGCCCGGCAAACTTCCCAGCCGTCCATCTCCGGCAGCATCAAGTCCAGCACCACCAGATCCGGCTTTTCCCGGCGGGCCATTTGCAGAGCAGCCGCCCCATCCGCCGCGCTGATCACCTTAAATCCGTCTTTTTCCAGGAAATCGCGGGTCAATTTGACGATTTTTGGCTCGTCATCGACAACTAAAATCAATTCTTGCATCGTTATAGTTTATCCTAAACCATGTTCAAAAAATGAACGATTACATGACACACTCCAAAATTAATATTTCAGGATTGTCATGGGGACACTTCACCACCCACCCCCTAACCCCCGCCCTCGCTGGGCGGGGGAATTGAGTGAAGGGGTGATTCATGTCTCCAGTCCGTTATTGGGAAGGCTCGCTGGGAGGCTGCCCGGAGGTTGGGGCAGCTTCACCCGGCGCCGGCGGTTGGGGCTGCCCGGCCCATGGGGGAGGGCCCTAGGGATAACCCTGCCGCGGCCCACCTGCCCAGGGTCCGTATCCGCCGGGAGCGTGCGCCCAGGCTCGCCGCCGGAATATGGCGCCGAACACCCCAAAGAACAGCAAGAACAACCCGCCCAGTGCGAAAAATCCAAACAGCGGCAATAAGGGGAAGAAGAAATTGGTATGGCCCCAACCGAAACCGTAGTACGGCGCAGGACCATTGTACGGCAGTGGGGCCGTCCCATCTTGCCCGGCTGCTGCCAGGCCCATGGCATAACCTTGCGCCTGCCCGGCATGGTACAGCATTACCCCACCGGCGATTAGAAATCCGATCAGCAAAAGCGTGCCGATAATCCGAAATACGATCCAACTTCCGCGAAACATGATGACCTCCTTCTGAGAACCTGTTTCAAGGATCCTCAGACCCATTTTTTTCTTCCGGTGCTTCACAACAACTCCGAAGAATTGATCTGATTGAACTTCAGTATGCCAGCCAATTGTGGAGAGATTATGGAAAACAATCGGAGATAGTTTGGAAATTCGCGATTAATAATCCGGAGTAGGGAAGACAGCCATTGATTAAAGGATTACTATTGCCCCACACGGGTGAAAATGTTATAATCAAAAACGATTAAGAAATGGTTAAATGCGATGCGCAAACAGCACTCCTGCGGACAGGGAAGATGCATTTACCAGATCACAATCAGGCAATTTCTTTTAACGCACCCGCTTTGCGGAATGTTTTTTGCGGTCGATCGAAGAAAAGGTTTGCGCCTCACCCGTCAGACTTGATGAGCGCTTGCACGCCAAAATTTTT
Organism: uncultured Chloroflexia bacterium; assembly: GCA_963768585.1. Classification (GTDB taxonomy): domain Bacteria; phylum Chloroflexota; class Anaerolineae; order Anaerolineales; family Anaerolineaceae; genus CAVUNY01. The sequence continues at coordinate 316,970 of CAVYIF010000016.1, read as the reverse complement.
TCGATGATAAACCAGTTGGAAAATATTGGGAAGGATTTTGCGAGAACAATGGATATCCAAAATTATATCGAACATCTATCCAACAACGCCAACGCGATCCACGCCATGGCACAAAATGTCAGCGATGAGCAGGCGTGTTGGAAACCGGACGCTGAATCCTGGTCGCTTCTGGAAGTGATCAACCATCTTTACGACGAGGAACGCGAAGATTTTCGGGCCCATTTGCAGGATGTGCTCCAAGACCCCATTCTGCCCTGGTCTCCGATTGATCCCCAGGGCTGGGTGACGGAACGCCGCTACCAGGAGCGCGATTTCGAGACCTCCGTCGAAAGCTTTTTGCTTGAACGAGTTGCGTCGCTGGCCTGGCTGAAAAGCCTGGACAACCCGGATTGGCAGGCCGCCTATGACCTGCCCTGGGGCAAACTCACCGCCGGAGACCTGCTGGCTTCCTGGGCAGCGCACGACCTGCTGCACCTGCGCCAGTTAAACGAACTGCGCTACGCTTATCTGTACCAGGCCGCTGCCCCCTTCTCGGTGAAGTATGCTGGAGATTGGTAGCAAGAAACCTCATGCCTGTTTGAGAGCAAACCACCGCGAAAGGGCATCTATACCAGGTACAAATCATCCCGCCGGTCGCGCAGATGAGCGGAGGGTCCGGACCGGACTTCATCCACCGGACCCAGGTCCACCTCGCACAGCGTAAACCGGTCGGCCGGATTGTGATTATTGACCAAAATTTCCCCGCGCGGCCCGGTTACCAGGGAACGCCCCGGATGGCAAAAAGCGATCACTACTTCGCTTTCATAAGAGCGAGTCTGCATCATATGCTGGTTGCGCAGATCGTGCATGCCGTAAGTCGGGTTGAATATGATGCGCGCTCCTTTGAGGGCCAGGGTGCGCACGGTTTCGGGCCAGCGCCGGTCGGCACAGATCATCACCCCAAACCGGCCAAAATCGGAGTCAAAAACCGGTAGAGCTGCCCCTGGCTGGAACTTGACGTCGTGTGTCTGAATATGGGTCTTGTCGTAAACACCGGCAATCTCTCCGGCGCGGCTGATCACCAGCGCGCTGTTGAATACGCCTTGCCCCGCGCGGCGCGTCAGGCCATCGATCAGCCAGCAAGCCTGGCTGCGCGAAAAATCGCAGGCTGCGCGCACATAGGCAGATTCAGCAAGATCAACTGCGTACTGCAGCATCCCGGGGGCATCCACCCAATCTTCGGTGACGACATAACCATCCAGAAAGCATTCCGGGGTAATAATCACATCCGGGCGGTGAGGAGCTATTTCATCGAGAATATCCATTAAGACGGCATGGTTGTCAGCCAGATTTCCTTTTTTCGGGTAGACTTTAATCAATGCCAGCTTGAGTTTGTCCATTTATTCTGTCTCCGAAAGAAATTATAGCATCGCCAGCGATGCGGCCCGGCGAGACAGCCATGCCGTAAAATCAGCTTGAAGGAAAGGTTATGCCCACAGACCAGCGACCGAATATCATCTGGATCATCGACGACCAGCACCGCGCCCAGGCCACCGGCTACAAAGGCGATCCAAATCTGTCGACCCCCAACCTGGACCGGTTGGCGCAAGAGGGGATCAACTTCAGCGCGGCAGTGTCCGGCTTCCCGTTGTGCTGCCCTTACCGCGGATCCATGTTGACCGGGCGCTACCCGCATCACTGCGTGCCGGGCCACGAATACCAGCTTCCCCCGGAACAACCAACCATCGCCCAACCCTTGCGCCAGGCCGGCTATCGCACCGCTTATTTCGGCAAATGGCATGTAGATGGATTCAAAGAAAGCCGCGATCGGGCGGCGATGCACATCGTTCCCCCACAAAGACGAGGTGGGTTCGAGCGCTGGGTGGGGTACGAAAACAACAACAGTCCCTGGGATAGTTGGGTCCACGGGGGCCAGAACGAAAACGCCTTTCATTACCGGCTGCCAGGTTACGAAACCGATGCCCTGACTGACTTGCTGCTCGCTTATCTGGAGGAACAGACAAATTTGCGACAGGATGGTTCGCACCAGCCTTTTTTTGCTGTGCTTTCCGTTCAGCCACCGCACAATCCTTATGATGCGCCAAACCGCTGGCGCGAGCGCCACACACCGGGAAACATTCATTTGCGGCGCAATGTACCCGAGATCGACCGGGTGCAGGAGCGGGCCCGCCGCGATCTGGCCGGGTATTATGCCCAGATTGAGAATATCGATTGGAATGTAGGCCGGGTGATGCGCAGACTGTCAGAACTGGCGCTGCGCGATGAGACCCACCTCTTCTTTTTCTCGGATCACGGTGATATGCATGGCAGCCATGGGCAATTTCACAAAACCGCTCCCTGGGAGGAATCCATCCGGGTGCCTTTCTTGCTGGGCGGCGGCCCGCCGTATTACACATACCGCAGCGGCTCGAACAGCGCGCCGGTCAATCACGTGGATATCGCTCCCACCACGCTTGGCCTGTGCGGTATTCCGATTCCGGATTGGATGGAAGGTACCGATTATTCTGCCGTGCGCCTGGGCGGGGCCGTGGCCAACGAACCGGATTTAGCCTTTTTACAGGTAGTGATCCCGACCGGGCACGGCGACAGTGTCGACCGGCCCTGGCGCGGCGTTGTGACACGCGACGGATGGAAATATATCGCCCTGCAAGAACAGCCCTGGTTGATGTTCAATCTGAATGAAGACCCCTACGAACAGGCCAACCTGGCAATGAACAGCCGTTATGCCACCGAAAGACAGCGCCTCAACCGCCGTCTGGCAGCCTGGATCAACGATACGGGAGATGAGTTTCGTTTGCCAGACCTGTAAACCAGCTTTTCGATATAGAATTAAGCTGATGAGATAAAAATGGCTTGCACTGCCAGAAATCTGGCCACGCAGACTGTTTTTTACAAACACCCAAAATAAAGAGGACCTGATGAAGAATAAATCCGTTCAACTGTATTCCGTTCGCGAACTGCTGGCCGCAGACTTCGCGGGCACTGTGCGCAAGATTGCCGCCATGGGTTACCAGGGCGTAGAAACCGCCGGTTTTCCCGGCACCACACCCCAGGCAGCCGCCCAATTGTTTGCTGAGCTGGGCCTGAAAGTAGTGGCTTCCCATTCCGGCATGCCGCTGGGCGAAAAGCAGAATGAGCTGATCGAAATGGTGTTGGGGGTCGGCAGCCCGGTGTATATCGTCCCCGGGGTAAAACCGGAAGAGATTGCCAGCATCGATGCCACAAAACGCTTCTGCGAACAGCTCAATACGGCGGCGGCGGTCTGCCGCAAACACGGCCTGGCATTCGGCTTTCACAATCACTGGCGGGAGATGAACGATCTGGGAGGGATGCGCGTTTACCAGGTAATGAACGCCGAGCTTGATCCGCAGGTGCTGTTTGAACTGGATACCTACTGGGTGAAAGTCGGCGGGCTGGATCCGGCAGCAGTGGTGACGGAACTGGGTACGCGCGCCAAACTGCTGCACTTTAAGGACGGCCCAGGCAGCCACGAAGCGCCAATGACCGCTCTGGGCACTGGCGTGATGGACTTCCCGGCACTGGTCAAGGCGGCCAAATACTTGGAAGCGCCGATTGTCGAATTTGACCGCTGCGCGGGAGATATCCTGGCAGATCTCAAACAAAGTCTCATCTATCTGCAAACCTTGTAGTTGATCAGACTGGTTTCCACTGAAATATTTCCATCCCCAATGATGTGGGGTGAAATTGGCGCTACGCGCCAATTTCACCCCACACGTTTAACCTCTTCCACAGGAAATCCCAATGAGCCCGGATTCTACCAGGGGTTTTCGGGCGATGTGCTGGTAAAATCATATCTGGTCCGGCTTTGCCGGCAGTGACCACCCAGATGGGTGATACCGATCTACATCGAAAAATTTAATTTTTACCAGGACAGGATATGAAGAAATTTTCCCTCGAATACCCACTCTCTGACGGCTATATCGATCATTGGCTGACGGCTGATCTCGCCCCAAAAGAAATTAAGGTGAAGACACAGGGCAGCGAGGCTGCCCTGGAATTTCGCCGGCGCATATTGGATGAATCATTCCGAAATTTATTGCCCTACACCACGCCGCCGGTAGAGTTAGAAAAAACAAGTTCCGCGTACTGGTTGGTCTCACACTGCAAAGCAGATCACCTGCTGGAAACAACCATTCATGCGCCGACCTGGCAGCTTGTGGAACGCTGGTCCTATGCCCAGCTGGTCATGCCGGCCGCCGCTTCAGTGAGAGTAGAGATGGCGGCATCCGGCGCAGCAGCCGTGTGGTGCAACGGCGACCTGGTATACCGCTGCCTGGAAATTCAACCGCTCGACTACCAGGGTCATACCAATCATGCCTTTATGCTGAACCTCAAGCGCGGCGCCAACCACCTGTATCTTCAATCGGAAGAGGCTGCCCTGGGAGATGCGCTGCTCTCCAATGCTGTCCACCTGAGTGGACCAGGTCTGGATTCGGCTGCCGTTCACCTGCTCGTACAAAACGAAAATACCAGTCAGCGAAAAGCTGTCGAAGCCATCTATGAGATCGCCAGTCTGAGCCAGGCGGTTTATACCTACGAAGATCGCATTTCTTTGAACTGCGCAGACCGCGTGATGGGAAAAGCAAGCTGCGTGATCCGTTTGCAGGATATTTACGGCGGTATCCGTGCTGAAACCTTCAATACGATTGAGCCAGGGGCAACGATCAACAGTATCGTCAGCTACCAACTTCCCGAAGGGCCGATGGAAGCCCGCATCATGCCGGAGCCCGACCTTTTTTACAACGAAAAATTTCATGCCGAAAGGGTCATCCCATTCCAGAATGCGCCCGTAAAAGTATCCCTGGAAGCAGAGGATACGTATGAAAACCGCCTGGTACGGTTGATGCAAGAAGGCGCCCGGGCAGGCGGTATCTTTGGCGAAATCACCAAAATGCTGCTGGGTTGGTGGGAAATTGTGGACCGGGAAGAAATCGGAAAAGCCGTGAAAAGCGTCCGGCAGCGCAGCACCGGCTGCCTGATTGACCTGCTGGGATTGATCGGTATGGTCACCCGGCTGGCGAAAGAAAAGCAATTCCCGGCGGATTTGCTGCCGGAAATTGAGGCAGCGATTACCGCTTTCCCATACAGCCCGGAAAAAGTGTTCCGGCCGCTGGAAATGGGTGAAACCAACCGTCTGGTTCTGGCTGCCTGCCAGGTACTGGCCGGACAGCAATACAGCCGGCGGCATTTCGATATCTCCGGACGCACGGGGGCCAAGGAGCGCAAAATGGGTGAGGAAGTCCTGACAACCCTGCTTCAGCAGTGCGGAAAACTCGGATGGCGGGATGGCAATGCTCACCTGGATGAAAGGGTGAGTGCCCTGGCCCATCTGGCGGACCTCGCCAGGGATAATACGATTGCCGAGTTGGCGGCAGTATTATTGGACCAGACCGCTTTTACCCTGGCGCAGTATTCATTTCAGGGCATGCTTGGCACGCCCCAAATCGAAGCCATCCCCAGCCAGTTGAAGACCGGGCGGCTGACCTCGGCAGCTTCGCTCAACCGCCTGCTGTTTGGGATGGGTTGTTATCACAAGAAGCTGGTTGGCGCCCTTTCCCTGGGCATGGCGAATGAATACAGCCTGCCAGAATTGGTGCGCTCGATCGCTCTCGAAAAACCGGAAGGGGCATGGACAATGGAGCACAGCGCCCGCCCGGATGAAAACTGGGAGGTCAACCAGGTCGCATACAAAACCACCGACTTCATGCTGTCATCTCTGCAAGATTACCAGTCCGGCGACTGGGGTGGGATGGTTCATCCCTGGCAGGCTACCCTTGGGCCAGAAGCCGTGGTATTCAGCAGCCATCCCACAGCCTTGAATCAATCCGATCAGCGCCAGGCCGGAAAGTGGTGCGGCAGCGGCGCCCTGCCGCGGGTTGCACAGTGGCAGGATGCCCTGATCAGCCTCTTTCAACTGTCTGAAAACGAACGCCTGGGTTATTCGCACGCCTATTTCCCGACTTTTGCCTTCGACGAGTACCGTCTTGAAAAAGGTTGGGCATTTGCGCGGAAAAACAATGGCTACCTGGCAATCTACGCTTCCGACGGATTTAGCCTGGTCGAAAACGGCGATGATGCCTATTTTGAACTGATCGCGCCGGGCACCCAAACAGCCTGGCTGGTGCAAATGGGGCGCCGAACGACCGACGGAGATTTCGCAGATTTCTACAACAATGTACTGGCGAAACCGGTAAAGGTGGAAGGACTGGCGGTCGAATGGCAAACTCTGCGCGGCGACCTGCTCGAATTTGATTGGAGCGGTCCCCTGCAGCGCAACGGCGCAGCACTCCCACTGCGCTTTTCAAAGCGCTTTGAAGGCCCATTTGTGGATGCTGCCTTCCCTGCCGAGGTCATGGATATCGGCTACGGCGATCAAATGCTGCGCTTAAATTTTTCATAAAGGCTTGAAAACAGCCAGATGCGATCGATCGCATCTGGCTGTTGCTTAACCGCATGCCCTAAAGGTACGGCCCAATGAACCTCAAACGTTTTGAAAACAACCCTCTGATTTATCCTGAACTGAGCACCTCGATTGGGACGAATATCAACGGCCCTTCGTTGATCCGCGTTCCCGATTGGCTGCCCAACCCCCTCGGGCGTTATTACCTTTATTTTGGCCACCATAAAGGCGCTTTCATCCGCCTGGCCTACGCCGACCGGCTGGAAGGCCCCTGGAAAATCTATCCGGGCGGCACGCTGCGGGTCGAAGAGACGCGCTGCAACGATCACATTGCCTCCCCGGATGTGCACATCGACCATGCTGCGCGCAAGCTGCGCATGTATTTCCACGGCCCGGTGCGCCATGCCCCGGAAGTAACAGAAACCAACCTGGAAGCGGCCCACCAGTATTCTTTTGTTTCCCTTTCGGACGATGGCATCCACTTTACCGCAGATCGAGAAATATTGGGTGCACCCTACTTCCGCGTTTTTCAGTGGCAGGAGGCGACCTACGCCCTGGGCATGCCGGGCATCTTCTACCGTTCGCTGGACGGTATGAGCGCTTTCGAGCGCGGGCCGGTGCTTTTCAACCGGGCAATGCGCCACACCGCCGTACAGCTCAAAGGATCCACGCTGTACATTTATTACAGCAATGCCGGCGACTGCCCGGAGCGCATCCTGCGCGCGACGGTCGATCTGCGCCCCGATTGGCGCCAGTGGCAGGCTTCGCCGCCAGGTGAAGTACTCGCCCCGGAAATGACGTATGAGGGCGTTGAACTGCCTCTGCTGGCTTCTGAGCGGGGTTGGGCCCCGGAACGGGTGCGCCAGCTGCGCGATCCGGGCATTTATGAAGAAGCTGGGCGCACGATTCTGCTGTATTCGGTAGCGGGCGAAGCGGGGATCGCCGCGGCAGAAATCACGGAATGACTTTACGGCAGGTGCTGCGTACCTGGTGGCCGCTGGCATTGAGCTGGTTGTTAATGTCGGCTGAGCCTTCGGCTCTGGCAGCTGTGGTCGCCCGCATGGCTCATCCCGAAATCAACCTGGCGGCCTACGGCAGCGTGGCCTTTGCCATCAATGGCCTGATCCAGGCCCCTTTGCTTGCGCTGCTCTCCCTATCGACATCGCTCAGCCGCGACTGGCAGTCCTTTAAGGTTGGGCGGCGCCTGATGTTCTACATGGGCATCGGCAGCACATTGATTTATCTGCTGGTGGCCTTTACCCCGATTTATGACCTGCTGGTGCGCTATGTGATTGGCGCACCGCCCGAGATTATCGAACCGGCGCGCATCAGCCTGATGGTGGGTGTACCCTGGGCCTTTGCCGTGGGATACCGGCGGTTTCACCAGGGGGTGCTGATCCGCTTTAATCATGCCGGGATCGTCACCCAGGGCACTTTCAGCCGCTTCCTGGCAGACTCCCTGGTGCTTGCGGTGGGCTACACCACCGCGGCTGTGCCGGGAGCGGTTCTGGCTACCCTGATGATGGTTTCCGGGGTGATCACCGATGCGCTGTTCGTGGGTTGGCGGGTCAGGCCGGTGCTGCGCAATGAAGTGCGCAACCACCCGCAGCCGGCCCATCCGATGCACATGAAAGAAATGTTTTTGGTTTACCTGCCGCTGGCGCTTACCCCGCTGCTCAATATGCTGGTGCGGCCCATCGGCAGCGCCGCTTTAAGCCGGCTGCCCAACCCGATCACGGCCCTGGCTGTCTGGCCGGTGATCACCTCATTTTCATGGCTGCTGCTGACGCCGTCTTCGGCGCTTAATGAAGTGGTTAACGCCTTAATCGACCGCAGCGGCTCGCGCAAGGCGCTGGTGCAGTTTATTACGATCGTCGGGGTGGCCGAAACGGCTTTTATGGTCCTGATCGCCGCCACCCCCCTGTCACACACCTGGTTTGGCAAGGTGTCCGGGCTGGAAACGGAGGCCGTCCAGATTGCCAGCAATGCTTTCTGGCTGTTGGTGCCGCTGGGCATTCTGGCTCCGCTGGGGGCGTGGTTCACCGGAGTCATATTGAATACGCGCAGGACCCGCCCAATCACCGAAGGCATGCTGGTTTACCTGGGTACCTTTTCGCTGGTCCTGGCTGGCGGGAGCGCGCTTGTCAAAACCAACGGCCTGTATCTGGTTACCGCTGCATCCCTGACGGCGAGTATTTTCCAGACCAGCTGGCTGTGGCTGCGCAGCCGGCAAGCTCGTAAGAGTTTGGTCTGAGGTCAACCTGATGTGTGGCGTGAGACCAATAGCCAGCTGTACCGCAGGCTCCACCTCATATCTCGCCCTTAAACGGAACCCAATATTACTTTTAAGGGATTTATTAAGTGAATTTTAGACAAACCTGATGTAATATCATATCTATGGGACTTATCTTCAATATCCAGCGATTTTCAATCCATGACGGTCCTGGAATTCGAACCACTGTTTTCCTGCAGGGCTGTAATCTGCGCTGTTTTTGGTGCCACAATCCTGAATCCAACCCAACCCGACCGGTGGTTGAATTTTTTCCGGATAAGTGCATCCTGTGCGGGCTGTGTGTCGAAGCCTGCCCGGAAGGGGCCCAAAAAATCGAGGGCGATCAGCGCCTGTATTTCCGCGACCTGTGCCAGACCTGTGGGAAATGCGTGGATGAATGCTATGCCCGGGCGCTGGTCATGCCTGCCCGGGAAATGTCCGCAGAGCAAGTTCTGGCTGAGGTGCACCGCGACCGCGATTACTACAACGATTTAGGGGGCGGGGTCACTTTCTCGGGTGGAGAGCCCTTCCTGCAGAAGGAGTTCCTGCTGGAACTTCTGCAGTTGAGCAAACGCGCCGGGCTGCACACTGCCGTCGACACCGCCGGCAACCTGCCGTTCGATTGGATCGCAGAAGCCCTGCCCTACACGGATCTTTTCCTGTTTGACTGCAAGGTGATGGATGAAGAACGCCACCGCACCGTAACCGGGGTGAGCAACCGCCGGATTTTAGAAAACCTGCGGCAACTCGGCGATGGGCGCATTCCAGTCTGGGTACGGGTACCGGTCATCCCCGGCGTCAACGATACCCCGCGAGAGATCACCGCGATAGCCGAATTCCTCTCGGACCTGCCAGGGATCGAACAGGTCGAACTCCTGCCGTTCCACCACCTGGGCGCTGGTAAGTACGAAAGCCTGGGGATGGAATATGCCAGCCAACCTCTAAAACCTCCCTCAGAAAGTCAAATGGAAGAACTGGTCCAGATCCTCGAAAACCGTAATTTAACCGCCAGAAAGATGAGCTAACCATGGCAATGTCATCCTACGAAGTTGTCCGGCGCGCGGTCGAATTTCAAACCCCAGATCGCCTGCCTGTGCGCTTTGATTCACTCGGTCTGAGCGATATACACAATGTCGGCTGGAACCAGATCGGCACGGGTGACAATTCTCGTCCTGCACAGCCTGGACGAATGGGGCTGTACCTGGGAACGGTCAGCCACCACCGCCAATATGGGCCAGGTCAAGGGTCATCCGCTGGCGGATTGGAACAACCTGGATCGCTACCGTTGGCCTGACCCGGACGACCCGGCTTTTTATGACGGCATGGAGCAGCGCTTCGCGGGCGGCGATGGAAAATACATCATGACCAGCATTTTCATGCTGCTCTTCGAGCGCATGCATTCCTTGCACGGCTTTGAGAACACCCTGATCGACCTGATCCAGGAACGGAAGCGTATGGAAATGCTGGCAGATCGCATCCTGGAGTTTGACCTGGCGATCATCGCCAATATCTCGCGCCGCTTTCCGGGTATGATCCATGGTTTCAATTTCACCGATGACTGGGGTACCCAGCAGGCCTTGATCATCCGCCCTGACCTGTGGCAGGATTTTTTCCAAGCCGCGATACACCCGCCTGTTCGCCGCCATGCACGCTGCCGGGTGGCATGTCTGGATGCATTCTTGCGGCAAGGTTAACGCCATCCTGGAAGACCTGATCGAAGCCGGGGTAAACGTGGTCAATTTGCAGCAGCCACGTGCACTGGATATCGCCGCTGTCGGCGAGCAGTTCCGCGGCCGGTTGTGCTTTGAATCCCTGTGCGATATCCAACACACCCTGCCGTTTAAGAGCCCGCAGGAGATCAAGGAAGAAGTTCGCCTGCTGCTTCAGGAATGGGCTACCCCACAGGGTGGTTTTGTCCTATCCGATTACGGCGATGGGCGCGCGATCGGCGTTCCCCTCGAAACAAAAAAAATAATGCTTGAGGCCTTCCTTCAAGCCGACCCCTGGAAAGCCCACTAACCTCTCTGCAGGAGCAAATGGATGATACCCGACACCGAACACGTTTTAACTTACCGCCAACGGATTGAAGCGCTGGCCAAAACCAAACTGGAATTCAACCAGGCCAAGATCGCCTCCGGCGGTTACCACGATGTCGACGACCACGGCGACATCCCCTGGCCCGACCCCATCCCTTTTGAGAAAATCAGCAATCACGCGAACGGGGGCATTTATGGGGCGCGCTGCATCGGGCAGAACTTCCGCCGCTGGCTGGAGGTGCATCCGGTCTACATTCATCCGCAGAGCGCCGTGGCCGGGGCCTGGGTCGGCTTGATCCCTGGCTTTAATGAAAACCACTGGAAACCAGAAGACCTGCCTACCCACCTCTATCCGCTCCATAAAAAATACCACTTTATCGGCACCGGCATTGGGGCCATGAACCACATGGGGCCGGATATGAAAATTGGGCTGGAGCTGGGTTGGGGCGGGCTGTTGGAAAAAATCCGCTACTATCGCCAACTCAACCGGCCGACTGACACCAGTTTCTACGATGGAGAAGAAGATCTCGTGCTGGGCGTGCAGACCTGGATCCGCAAACACGTGGTCAAAGCCCGCCAGATGGCCGGCGAAGCACAGGACCCGGAAATCCGCCAGAACCTGTTCGAGATTGCCGCGATGAACGCCCACCTGGTAGAAGGCGCGCCGCGCACCCTGCGCGAAGCCGTCCAGTTTTTGACCTGGTTCCAGTCCATCGACCGCATGTGGTTCCTGGGAGGAGCACTCGGCCAGCTCGACGAGCTGCTGCGCCCGTACTACGAGCGCGACCTGGAAGCCGGGTTGATCACCGACGAGATGGCCATCTGGTTCATCGCCAGCCTATTGTTCAATGACACGCATTACTCCCAAATCGGCGGGCAGGCTCCCGACGGCCACGACCTGACCAGCCGCATGTCTTACCTCATTCTCGAAGCCCAACACCGCGTGCGCCTGCCGTCTAACCTGGCCGTGCGCCTGCACGACGGCCTGGACCCCGAATTGCTGCGCCAGGCGTTGATCTATACCCTGCAGGACGGCACCGGACCGAGTATTTCATGTGCCAAGGGGTTGGATGAGGGCTACACCCGCAACGGGGTGCCCATTCAGCTGGCGCGGATGCGCGCCAAGGTCGGCTGCAATTGGACGTCTTTACCGGGCATCGAGTACTGTCACCAGGACGTGACCCGCCAATGCCTGATCCAACCCCTCTTACTGGCATTTTATGAGCTGGTAGACGACCCGGCCGCCCCGCGCAGCATGGACGAGTTATGGCGGCGTTACGTTGAACATCTGTCCGTCTCGGTGCGTGTACTGAAAGAGGGCTTTGACTGGCACATGCAGCACCAGGCCGACAACCGGATTGAGATCGTGCTCAACCTGTTCAGCCACGGCCCGATTGAACGCGGGCTGGATATGTCGGCCGGCGGTGTCGACCTGTACTTTCTGACTGCCGACGGGATCGGCCTGGCGGTTGTGGCCGATTTACTGGCGGCGATCGAACAGCGCGTGGTGCAGGAAAAACGCCTGAGTTGGGAAGAACTGGCCCAACACATGCGCAATGATTATCAAGGCGCCGAACATGTGCGCCTGATGCTCAGGAACATTCCCCGCTTCGGCACCGGCGGCACGCGCGCCGATGAATGGGCCCGGCGCGTTGCCGGCACCTACACAGACCTGGTGCGCTCCACACCCACGCCCAACGGCTTCACCATCCTGCCCGGCCTCTTTTCGCACGGCGGGATCGCCCAATATGGTGAGGATTTAGGCGCTACACCCAATGGACGCCACAGCGGCCAATCGGTTTCCCACAGCGCCAATCCAGATCCGGGCTTCATGCCGGACGGCGGCGGGGCACCCACCGCCAAGGCCAACGCTGTGGCTGTCGTGCAACCGGGTTGGGGCAATTCAGCCCCCTTGCAGCTGGACGTAGACAGTCACCTGTTAAAAGAATCGGGCGGCATCGAAGCCCTCGAGTTGCTGATTCGCACCCACAACCAGCAAGGCGGGACGCTGATCAACTTGAATATCATCTCGAAGGAAAAGATCCTCGCTGCCCATCAAGACCCTTCCAAATTTCCAGACCTGATGGTGCGTGTAACCGGTTACAGCGCCTATTTCCATTCTCTGTCTCCGGAGTACCGCCAGCAAATTGTGGATCGGCTGCTGGCTTGAATTTCAATCGTTCCATGGGCTCCAGCCCGCCTTCAATCTCCCTATGAAGGTAGTCTTGGGAAGGGTATCTGGTTTGTGGATCATAGCGTTGCAGGTGAATTGCAGGTGACCGGCAAACAGGTGGATGGTGATGGGAAAATTTTATTTTTCCATGGATCCAGGATTGAGCATGACAATAGCGAAAAGGAAACGATTAACTTCTATCCTAACGATATGCCGGGCGAGATTTTCACCGTCATGGATGCAAGTTCATCCAATTATCTTAGCCCGATCCCAGAGGGTTATTCGGGAAACGCTACCGGTTTTATTGTGACCAGACCAGGTTGTTATCGAATGATCGCCACCATTCAAAATTATAAAGTTGAGTTTTTCATTGAAACAAACAAGAAAGTCAATAAATTATGAGCTTGCCAGAATATTCTCCGGCCATACAATCCTTGCTGGAAGATCGCGACCTCAACGCGTTGGTCACGGCAATGCGTTCGCCAACAAACGCCGGGCTGCGCACCCAGGCTGCCCGTGCCCTGGGCGAAATGGGCGATATCGACGCCACCGAAAGCCTGATCCGGGCCGTGCTGGAAGACCCGGATACCATCGTGCAGACCGCCGCTCGCCAGGCATTAACCGAAATGCACGGCAACCGCTCCGACCTGGTCATCGCCAGCTACCGCAGCGGGCCACCAGAGGTGGACGAATGGCTGGTCGAGCCTGAAGAAGAGGATTTTGGCCCATCCAATTGGGGGGAAGGCGCGCTGACCGAAGCCGATATTGACGGGCTGCTGCTGGTGGTGAGTCACGAATCAAACCCGGCTATCCGCGAGAAAGCCATCCGCGCCCTGGAGCACATCAGCGACACCCGCAGCACCGATATGCTGGTCTACCTGGCCCTGCACAGCCAGGACAGCGCCATCCGCGCTGCGGCGAACGAGGTCCTGCAGGCCCATTTCGGGGACCAGGCCAGCGACCTCATCCAGGCTGCGCATATCGACCTCAGCGAAGAAGAGGAGTGGTCCGAAGAGGAATATGAAGAGGCTCTCGCGGATGATGAAAGTGACGAAGATCGAGAGGATGAAGCGCTTGATGAGGATGAAATCGAGCCGGCAGGCGCCTGGGGGCGCACTGCACCCGCCCGGCGCCCGAGTGATTTTCCGCAGGTGGCCGCGGCGCCCGGTCCGGAACGTGGAAGTCCGGTCGTTCAGGAAATTGGCGTGCCATGGCGCATGCTGATCTTGGTGGGAATCGCCGTCCTGATCCTGGCAGCCATCCTGCTGCTCAATCCGTGAACCGGACAAACGATCAGTCCAATCCATTCTAGAGGAAAAATGCCAGTCAATCCTGTGAACAAAAAACCGGCCCCACGACCCAATATTTTGCTCATCCTGGCCGATGACATGGGGTTTTCGGATATCGGCTGCTACGGCGGTGAAATCCAGACGCCCAATCTCAACCGCCTGGCGCGCGACGGGCTGCGTTTCAGCCAGATGTACAACTTCGCCCGCTGCTGCCCCAGCCGGGCGGCGCTTCTGACCGGTGTTTATCCCCACCAGGCCGGGATCGGGCACATGATCCAGAACCTTGGAACGCCGGCCTACCAGGGCTACCTTCGCGACGACTGCCTGACTCTGGGCGAAGCACTGCGCCCGGCAGGCTACCGCACCTGTCTGTCTGGCAAATGGCATGTTGGCGGATTCTGGCACCGCCGCCCGCAGGATGCCCACCTGTGGACGACCGGCGATCCGACCCGCCCCCTGCCAACCGACCGCGGTTTTGACCGCTTCTACGGCAACCCGGCCGGCGGGGGCAGCTATTTCAATCCCCGGCCCTTGTTCGACCAGGACCACATCATCGAACCCTGGCCTGGTTTTTACAACACGGATGTTTATACGGATGCCGCCATCGGCATGATCGAGGAAAGCGTGCGTGACGGCATGCCGTTTTTCCTGCACCTGTGCTACAACGCCCCACACTGGCCGCTGCACGCCTTGCCTGAGGATATCGCCCGCTACCAGGGAAAATATACCCGTGGTTGGGATGCTGTGCGCACCGCGCGGCATGAGGAAATGAAAGGCATGGGACTGGTGGATCCGCGCTGGCCGATCTCCAAGCGCGACGAACAGGCCCCGCCCTGGGTCGAAACCAGGGAAAAGGATTGGGAAGATGCCCGCATGGCAGTTTATGCCGCCCAGGTCGATCGCATGGACCAGAATATCGGGCGCCTGATGCTGCGCCTGGAGGAATTGGGGATCGCCGATTCGACCCTGATCCTCTTTCTTTCGGATAACGGCGGCTGTGCCGAATTTCTCTCCGAAAATGGCCAGCGCGAAAAGGAATGGCCGGTGACCGTGGAAGGTGCAGCAGTGCGCCTGGGCAACCGCACTGAAATTGAACCCGGCCCGGCCGACACCTTCATGAGCTACGATCTTCCATGGGCCAATGCCTCCAACTCGCCCTTCCGCCTGTTCAAACATTACGTTCACGAGGGCGGCATCGCCACCCCTTTGATCGCGCGCTGGCCCGCGCAAATCGCTCCCGGCGGGGTTGCGCATGAACCAGGGCTGGTGATTGATATCGCCGCCACCATCCTGGACGTCGCCGGAGCAATCTACCCTCTGGAACACAACGGAAAAGCCATCACCCCCTTGGAGGGAGAAAGCTTTGCTAGCCTGTTTACCGGTCAAACCTGGCGGCGCAGCCAGCCTCTCTTCTGGGAACACGAAGGCAACCGGGCGGTACGCCAGGAGAATTGGAAGCTGGTCACCCGCTACCCCGGCACCTGGGAATTGTATGACATGGAAAGGGACCGTACCGAACAGGAAGACCTGGCCGGACGCTACCCGGACCTGGTGCAGCAGATGGACCGCCAGTACCTGAAATGGGCCGAGCGCTGTGGGGTGCTGCCCTGGGATGTGATCTGGAAAGCGCACCGGGCATAATAGGATTTATGGGTGAAAAAATGACGTATTCGTGGTTATTCTTCGACGCAGATGATACCCTGTTTGATTACAGCCGGGCCGAAGCCAGCGCCCTGTCGGCGGCAGCCGATGAATTTGGCCTGTCCAATGTGCCGGACTTAATGCCAACTTACAAGGCTATCAATGCGGAAATCTGGATCGAATTTGAACAGGGCCGGATCGACGCGCTGGAGCTGCGCGCAAAACGCTTCGCGCGCTTATTTGCCAGCCTGGGCATCCAGGTCGAGGTCGACACTTTCAGCCAACGCTACCTGGTTCACCTTTCCCAGGGTTATTTCTTGTTCGACGGCACGCCTGAGTTGCTGGCCAACCTTAGCCAACGCTACCAGATGGGGCTGATCACTAATGGCTTTCCGGAAGTACAACGCCCGCGCCTGGCAGGATCCGGCATCGCCGGACATTTCAAATTTGTAGCCATCTCGGAAGAGATTGGCATCGCCAAACCCGATCCAGCCTTCTTTTCCGCCGCGCTGGCTATGGCCGGGAACCCCGATAAGCGCCAGGTGCTGGTCATCGGCGACAGCTTGAGCTCCGACATTCGCGGAGGCATCCAGGCCGGGTTGGATACGCTGTGGTTCAACCCGAAGGGAAAACAACCCGATGCACGCTGGAAGGTAACCTATGAAGCCCGGTCGTTAGGCGATATTCAGGATATCCTGGATAAAACTTAACTGGCCGCTGCTTGAACCCTGGTTTTCGCATGCTGCGGTCAGTGGTACAATTAGCACTTGACTATTTTCGGCCGGATGGAACCCATTCAGCCGCATGGAGGCTTGTTTTCCGGTATGCCAGCAATTTACCCTTTCACTGCCATCGTCGGCCAGGAGCGGATGCGCCGCGCTCTGGTACTCAATGCTGTCAACCCACGCATCGGTGGGGTTCTCATCCGCGGCGAACGCGGAACAGCGAAATCAACCGCCGCCCGCGCGCTGGCTGCCTTGCTGCCGCAGGTTAAGGTAGTATCCGGCTGCCGTTTCGGCTGCGACCCCGAATCACCCACCACCTGGTGCACCGAGTGCCGCGAACGGGCAGCCAGCGGAGAACAACTCCCGGTGACCACGCGGGCCACCTCGTTTATCAATCTGCCTGTCTCGGCAACTGAAGACCGGGTGGTTGGTACGCTTGATATCGAACGGGCCATCCAGAAAGGCGAACGCCGTTTTGAGCCAGGCGTGCTGGCAGCCGCAAACCGCGGTTTGCTGTACATCGATGAAGTGAATTTACTCGACGACCATGTGGTCGACGTTCTGCTCGATTCAGCCGCCATGGGGGTTAACGTCGTGGAACGCGAAGGGATCTCCTTCTCACACCCGGCGCGCTTCATCCTGGTAGGCACCATGAACCCCGAAGAAGGTGATTTGCGCCCGCAGTTGTTGGACCGCTTCGCCCTTTCGGTGGATATTCACGGTATTCGAGACGCCCGTGAACGGGTGCAGATTATGGAGCGCAACCTGTACTTTGAAGCCAATGCCGATACTTTTCGCCAGGAATGGCTGCCCAAAGAAGAAGAGCTTTCCGCACAGATCGGTCATGCCCGTGAGATCGTGGAAAAGGTAAACTTCACCAACCGCAACTTATTGGCAATCGCTAACCTGACAGCTTCTTTAAATGTGGATGGGCACCGCTCCGATCTGGTTATTCTTAAGGCGGCGCGGGCCATGGCTGCCTTCGAAGGACGCCTGGCGGTCACCGACCGCGATATCGCCCTGGCAGCCGAGTTGGCCCTACCTCACCGTCTGAAACGCGGTCCTTTCCAACAGGCAGAAATGACCATGGAAGAACTGCAGGAGCGCATCGAGCAGTTGGAAGGCGCAACCGGCAGCCAGACCCGCATGCAGTTCAGCGAGACCCAGGAACAAGAGGTCAATACCTCAAAAAAATGAGTGAGGGCGAGGCCAGCAGCGAGCAAGAAGAGCCGCAAGACGCTCGCCTGGATCCTTCGCCCCAAAATATTTTCGAAAACAAACCAGCAAGGTGGTGGGAAGGCGGCCAAAAAGTCAAGGTCGGAGAGGCATTTACTCCGCGCCGTCTGGACACGCCTCTCGATAAAATGATGCGGCATTCCGGTGGGAGACGCAGCCGGACTCGTTCTGACCGGCGCGGGCGGTATATTATGGCACGCCCCTCTCCTGACCACCCAATCGATCTGGCATTGGATGCAACCCTGCGCGCCGCGGCCCCCTTCCAGAACGAACGGGCAGAACTGCGCCGGAATGTAGCATTTTCCATTCGCCCAAGCGATTACATGCGCAAAGTCCGCGTACGGCGGGCGGCAAACCTGGTGCTTTTCCTGGTAGATGCCTCCTGGTCTATGGCAGTCGCGGAACGTATGGCAGCAACCAAAGGCGCGATCCTATCTCTGCTGACCGATGCCTATCAGCGGCGCGACCGGGTTGGATTAATCGTATTCCAAAAGGACCGCGCCACACTCGTCCTGCCCCCAACCAACTCGGTATTTCTGGCCAAAAGGGCCCTGGAAGAAATTCCGGTCGGCGGCAAAACGCCGCTTTCTGCCGGACTATTGATGGCCCATGAAGTCTTGCGCCAGGAAAAAATTACCCACCCGGATGTGATGCCGCTGATGATGGTGCTGACCGATGGGGCAGGTAACGTAGCGATGGGCCAGCAGTCGCCCCAGGATGAAGCGCACCGCCTGGCGGAATTGATCGCAGAAGAGAAAATTCATTCCGTGGTAATCAATATGGAACATGTGGCCTTTGATCAGGGTCTGGCGCAGCAGTTAGCCGACCATCTGGATGCACCCTGCTATGCGATCACCGATCTGCGCGCTGAGAGCCTTTATCTGGCCGTGAAACAAGAGATTAACCAGGCCAAACCAGAGGATCGGAGATAAACTTCTGACCCCTTCTTCCACTTGAAGAAGGGGTATTTTATTTTCGATTAATTTGCCAGCGGTACAAAGAAGTCGAAGGTTGAAAATCATGATAAGATTAATTTTCACAAGGAGAATGCATGGCCTTCCGCTTGGAACGACGCAAACGGACGCGAACTGTACTCGTGATTATCATATTGCTCTCCCTGGCCTGTTACTGCTTGGGGCTAGTCGTGCTGCAAATCGGCCGCGCGCGGGGCGGGGGTGCGACTGCCACGCCCACCAGTGTGCCGCCCACGACGACCAGTTCAAACACGCCCGTTGCGCCCAGCCCTTCAGCGATCGCTTCTTCGACCTTCACCGTAGCGCCAACCGCGACCATCACATGGACCCCCAGCCTGACCTATACTCCGTTTACACCACCCACCCCCACGCCGACCCCGACCGAAACGGACACCCCAACCCCAACAAACACGCCCAGCCCGACGGCGACTCCAACCAACACCGCGACCGCTACTCCGGTTCCACCCACGTCCACGCCAACGCCTACCCGTACTTCCACGGCCATTCCACCTACTTCCACGTCCATTCCGCCAACGAGTACAAATACTGTGACCGATACTCCCGTAACACCTTGAGGATTTCGAACGGATGATTGAATTAACCCCATTTTTGAAGACACTTCTTAGCCAGGCGGGCCTTTCCGCCTTCGAGACACCGGTGAGAGAAGTCATCGCCGATGCCTGGCGGCCTCTGGTGGATGAACTCACCGTTAGCCGGGTCGGCAGCCTGCACGGCCTGCGAAAAGGGTCGGCGGCATCTGATAAACGCCCGCGCATCCTGCTTTCGGCCCATATGGATGCTATCGGGCTGATGGTTACCGGCAGCAGCGCTGGCCTGCTGCGCTTCACCGAAGTCGGTGGAGTCGACCCGCGCATTTTGCCGGGGCAGATCGTCACCGTACACGGTCGCAAAGACTTGCCCGGGGTCGTGGTTCAGCCCTCAAACCGGCTGCTGCCGGAATCTACCCACGGCAAACCCGTCGCCATGGAGTATTTATTTATCGATACCGGCCTGCCGGCAGAAGAAGTGGCCCAACAGGTGCGGGTTGGAGACCTGGCTTCCTTTGCCCAACTGCCGCTGGAATTGACCGGTGAGACCCTGGCAGGGCACTCGCTGGACAACCGGGCTTCTGTGGCAGCCGTCACCCTGTGCCTGCAAGAACTGCAGCACGTGCGCCATGCCTGGGATGTTTGGGCAGTCGCTTCCTCGCAAGAAGAAGAAAGCTTTGCCGGGGCCTACACCTCGCCCTTCGAGATTCGCCCGGATCTGGCCGTTGCCATCGATGTGACCTTTGCCAAGGGTCCAGGAGTGAATGACTATCGCGGCTATCCATTGGGCAAAGGCCCGACCCTGGGTTGGGGACCGAACATACACCCGGCCCTGTACAAGGCATTCGATGAACTGGCCGAAAAATTGGATATTCCCCATGCCATGGAAGCCATGCCGCGCCATTCAGGCACCGACGCTTATGCCATACAGGTCGTCGCCGAGGGCATTCCCACCATGGTGCTCAGCATCCCGCTGCGCTACATGCATACCCCGGTGGAACTGGTTGCGCTCAAAGATATCAGCCGCACCGGCCACCTGCTGGCCGAGTTCATTGCCCAACTTGAACCCGATTTCATTCAGAAAATTCATTGGGATGATTAATTTATGACTGAAAGAAAAGAGAATCTTTCGCAAGCCCCTGAAATTGGCGCCGAGCAAATTGCCCTGCTTGAAAAGTTGAGCAACGCTGTGTCAGTCTCAGGCGATGAAAGTGAAGTACGCCGGATCGTACTTGACGAAATTACTCCCTACGCCGATGAGGTGAAAGTCGATGCCATGGGCAGCGTGCTGGTTCGGGTTCACGCCCGCCAGCAGCCGGCGCTCAAAGTGATGCTGGATGCCCACATGGATGAAGTCGGCTTCATGCTGGTGGAAGACGGGGACGAGGGTCTGTTTCGCTTTGAACTGATCGGCGGGATCGATGTGCGTCAACTGCCGGGAAAACCGGTCCTGGTGGGCAAAGATCACGTTCCGGGCGTGATCGGCGCCAAGCCCATTCACCATACCACGCGCGATGAGCGCAAAAGCAATATCCCGCTGGACAGCCTGAAAATCGATTTGGGCCCCTCCGGCAGCAGCAAGGCCAAGGTCGGCGACCGCGGCACCTTCGCCACCACCTTCCAGCAAATCGGGCCCAGCTTGCGCGGAAAAGCGCTGGATGACCGCCTGGGCGTGGCCACCCTGATTGAACTGGTCAAACATGCCCCCGCCAATATCGAGCTGTGCGTCGCATTTTCAGTCCAGGAAGAAGTCGGGCTGCGCGGAGCGAAGATCGCGGCTTACGCCTTCGACCCGGACCTGGCGATTGCCATCGACTCAACCCCGGCTAACGACCTTCCTGTCTGGGATGACTCGGAAAACGCCGTCTACAATACCCGGCTGGGTTTCGGCCCGGCCATTTACCTGGCAGACGCCGGCACCCTGGCGGACCCGCGCCTGCTGCGCCATCTGACCTCCACCGGTGACGCATTGAACATCCCTTACCAGTTCCGCCAACCAGGCGGCGGTGGCACGAACGCCGGTGCCATCCACAAACAGCGCGCCGGCATCCCGAGCGTTTCCATTTCGGTTCCGGGACGCTACGCACATACCGCAGCCCTGATTGCGCGCCTGTCCGATTGGCAGGCCACCCTGGCGCTGGCATACCAGGCTTTAGTCCGCCTGCCAGCAGATATCTTAAGCCAGCCCCGAGAATAAGCCCATGGCGCCGGGAGAATGCCCAATTCACCCGGCCATACAACACCCAAATAAAATCACAGGAGAACCATGAAAGATCTGATAAAAAAACTGGTAGAGTTGGTGGGGCCTTCGGGCTTTGAGGCCCAAGTGCGCAAACTGATCCAATCCGAAATTGAGGGCCTGGCGGATGAAGTGCGCGTGGATGCGCTCGGCAACTTGATCGTTCGCAAAGGACAAAAATCAGCCGCCGGGCAGCGTATCATGTTTTCCGCCCACATGGATGAAATCGGCGTAATGGCCACTCACATCGATGAAAATGGGTTTGTGCGCTTTACCACGATTGGCGGCGTTCGCCCGCACACCTGCTACGGCAGCCGGGTGCGCTTCGTCAGCGGCGTGAGCGGGATGATTGGCGGTGAGCGTCTCGAATCCCCGGAAAAAGTGCTCACTTTCGAGCAGTTATTCATCGATGTCGGTGCTTCCAGCCGGGCGGAGTGCCCGGTTAAAGTGGGCGACGCAGGTGTCTTCGACCGGCCTATGCTCGATCTGGGCGACCGGTTGGTCTCGAAGGCGATGGATGACCGTGTGAGCTGTGCCGTACTGATCGAAACCCTGCGCCAGATGAAAGACGGCCCCAATGAAGTGTACTTTGTGTTCAGCACACAGGAAGAAGTGGGGCTGCGCGGGGCCACGACGGCTGCCTATTCCGTGGATGCCGAAATTGGCATTTCTGTGGATGTCACTGGCGTGGGCGACACCCCCAAAGCCAGAAAAATGGAAGTTAGCCTGGGGAAAGGTCCCACCGTCAAGGTGCGCGACGGAGGAATGATCTCCGACCCGCGCCTGGTGCGGTTTATGGCTGACAGCGCGGAAAAAGCCGGCATCCCCTACCAGTTAGAAATTCTGGAAGGCGGCACCACCGATGCCCGCGCCATGCAGATTACCCGGGCCGGGGTACCGGTCAGTTGTGTGTCAATCCCCACCCGCTACATTCACAGTCCATCCGAAATGGTCGATTACAACGATGTTCAAAACGCAGTCAAACTGCTGGTAGTGCTCATCAGCCAGCCCATTCAACTGCAGTGAATCCAATCAGATCGAAATCATCCCGGAATACCGCCTGGTTTTGGAAAACCGGGATGATTTGGGCTGCCTTAAGCGTCCTGCTGAGCCTGACCATGGGATGCGGCGTCGACTTGAGCGGTTTGCTCCAAGCTAAAACCGCCACCCCAACCGCGCCAGCGGTCAGCCAGACAATCACACCGCTGCCCACCGACCAGACGGCCAACGCCACTGCCACCCCTTCAGGGCCGCAAACCCTGGAGATCTGGGTGCCACCGCAGTTTGACCCCAGCGGTGGGAGCCGCGCCGCAGGGTTGCTGCGTAACCGGCTGGCTGAATTTGAAGCACAAAACCCGGATCTCAGGGTCAGTGTGCGCGTAAAAGCCGCTTCGGGACCTGGTGGATTGATCGAATCACTCTCTTCTGCCAGCGCGGCTGCACCGGCGGTTTTACCGGCCCTGGTCGCTCTTTCACGATCAGACCTGGAAACAGCCGCACTCAAAGGGCTCGTGTTTTCCTTGGACGGCCTGACCCGCATTGTGGACGACACCGATTGGTATGCTTATGCCAGGCAGCTGGCATTGATCCAGGGTTCGGCGTTTGGCCTGCCATTTGCCGGAGACGCATTGCTCCTGTTGTACCGCCCGGCGGTACTGCCCAACGCCCCAGCAGATTGGCCTGCCCTGATCGCATCCAACCTGCCCACTGCCTTTGCCGCTGCCGATGGGCAGGCCCTGACGACCCTGCAGCTGTATCTTTCTGCGGGCGGCGAGGTGAAGGACAACCAGGGCCGCCCGACTTTACAAACCGACCCATTGGCCAAGGTCTTAAGACTGATTGATGACGGGGTAAAGGCGGGAGTTTTTCCAAACTGGTTGGCGCAATATCAAACAGATGGACAGGCCTGGCAGGCTTACCGCGAACAGCGCGCTCAGCTGCTGATTACCTGGAGCAACCAATATTTGTCCGATTTCCCCGCGGATACCGCCGCTGCGCCCCTGCCTTCGCTGAGCGATAAACCTTTCACACTGGCAACCGGGTGGGTGTGGGCAATTTCAGATCCGCTCCCTGAACGGCGGGCGGCTTCCATCCGTCTGGCAGAATTCCTGGTAAACAGCGAATTCCTGGCCAAATGGTCTGCAGATGCCGGTTTCCTGCCCACGCGCCCTTCGGCTTTAACCGCCTGGTCAAACGAGGGTTTGCGGGCCCTGTTCAGCCCGATTGCGCTTTCCGCGCAGGTCAGGCCATCAAACGATTTACTGCTTGGCCTGGGGCCGATTCTCGAAGACGCCACCCTGCAGACCCTCAATCAACAGGGCGATCCGGTGCAAATTGCCCAGGCAGCCGCCGAACGGCTGGCAGTAACCCCCACAAAATGAAAGGCGCTTCACGTTTGAAATTTTCTATTCCCAATCCAAATATTAAAAACGACCTGCGCTGGATTGTGCTGCTGGTGATCCTATTCCTGATCATCATCCTGGCCTGGCCCAATCCGGCTTCCGGTGCAGCGCCGCACCAGAACGCGACGATTACCCCCGAAATCACCCTTACCCCCACACCCATCCCAGTGGAATTTTTGAGCACCCCTGATCAGACCAGCGGGATCATTTGCGGCTCGGCTTTTATCGTATTAATTATTGTGGGCGGGACGGTCGGCGTGCTGCGCCGCAAGAACGGGAAAACCACCTCAAAATAACTGGTCGGCAGGCAATTTTGATAGCAAAAATATTTATGCGCAGTGATGGGAGCTACGATGCCAGATTTGGAACTTTCCAATCTTCAAAATGATCCCGGTCTCATTGCCGCCCATATCATTACCCCCAACAGTTTATCGCTGATTTTCCGCCCCCTCATCTCATCTGACGCGGCCGTCCTCGGGCAATACTTCCTCGGATTATCCGAAAATACCCGCAATCTTTACGGGCCGCATGATTTCGACCAGCCCACTGCCGACCGTTTGTGCAGCGAAATCGACTACACCCAAACCATCCGCATGATCGCCATCCACCCAGAAGAAGGCGTGATTGGCTACTTTATCCTCGATCTGGCCGTACGAGAACACCAACTACAACGCTATGCCGGGTATGGGTTGGCTCTCGACCCGGCGGCTTGCTGCCAGATTGCCCCTTCGGTAGCCGATCGCTGGCAGAACCAGGGCATCGGTTCCCCTCTGATGCTTCATATCTTCAACATCAGCCGCCGCATGGGTTTCCAGTACGTTTTACTAACGGAAGGCGTCTACGCTCACAACATACGTGCTGTACATTACTATCAAAAAATGGGGTTTCATCAGGCAGGAACCTTCTACCCTACCTGGGGAAAAGGCCGCCCTTGTTATGATATGTTTAGACATATATAAAAAATATTGTGCTTGTTTGGGGTGCCTGGGGTGAGAAAATACCTTGAAAAAATAAAAAAGGGCATGAATGGAATAATTGAATTTTTCATCGCCGATCCATCGCAGAATAACAGGGGATTGGTTTGGGCGTATTTGCTTGTACTTTGTTTGATTGGGGCGCTCCTCTTCAGCAAATTTATTTACTCTTATGATGCATCTTTATATTTTCACGACTGGACGGATGTGACCTTACCCCGCCTGACATTTTTGAAGGATGCGGTTTCCACGGGGCAATTACCGCTTCATTCTGGCACGCCGTTATTCTTGGGAAACATAAGATCGACCCGATATTTGGCAATTCCTGATGCGATGTTTTCCCCGCAGATCATGTTGTTGAAATGGTTGAGCGTCTATCAATTTATCCCCATTCATGTAATTTTGATGTACGCAATCGGTTTTTTGGGGCTTCTGGTATTGCAGCGCAAATTCAAGCTCTCTCTACTTACTTTTTCGATCGTAACTGCCCTTTATTTTTTCAACGGAAACATATTAGCGCACCTCAGTGTTGGGCATCTCACCTTTGCCAGTTATTTTTTGTTTTCCTGGTTCGCTTTGCTCATTTTCAACCTGCTCAACGGGGAATGTGGTTGGAAGTGGGTGGCTCAAATGGCCGGGCTGCTCTTTTTTATGCTGCTGCAAGGGGGATATCATCAGGTTGTCTGGTGCCTGATCTTCATGGGATTCTTAGCAATATTTGCACCCTCAAAATTTTGGGACCTCACAAAGGCGGCTGCAACGGCAGTGCTATTAGGCGCCGTCAGATTACTGCCAGAAATTAGCTTGCTTGCCAGCTTCAACACCACCTTTCTCGGCGGTTATTCAAATGTTTGGAGCATTTGGACAAATTTGGTGGCAATCGTACAACCAGGCACAAGCATCCTGATTGAGAACACGCAAAAAAAGATTGGTTTATGGGAAATGACTCTTTTTATTGGGGTTGTAGGAGCAGTGTTTATGCTCTATTTTGGGATGGTTCGCCCATTCTTGCGCAAAAACACCGGCGCTGCCCAGAATCATAAACCTGTTATCGCTTCCATTCTAGGGATCGTGCTCCTTTCAATGCACCATATTTATCGTTTTCTTCAAATGCTGCTTCCGTTGCCCCTCTTCTTGAGTGAGCGTGTGGCCAGCCGGATGATCTCCGTGGCGTTTGTATTCATTTTAATTTTGGCCGCGATAGAATTCCAGATTTGGTTAAATTCTCGAACTGAGCGCGGATTCTCATTGGGATTAATCCTGATCATTATTGCCATTGGTCTGAACGATTTGTATCAGAATTATCTCACCTGGAAGGTAACTCAATCTTCAATTGCGTTTCCAGCCGGAGATTTTAGACCAGACAACTGGTTTGTGGCCAATAATTTTTCTGATACCCCTTATATTAACTTGCTCATTTTAGGTTTGGTCATATCAACAATGACCCTGGTCTTCCTCGCAGCGATGCTGTGGCGAGATAAACATGCCAATATAAGGGCTTCACGCCAGATTTAGTTTGCCAATCGAGAAATGATTAAATTCCCCACATCAAATTGTTAGGGCTTTAAAAATGGCATTTCTTGTTAATTGCTTGGACGAACCTGAACCTTGACGATAGTATATTTTCCATACTCTCCAGAATTTACTACCTGCACAAAATATCTTGCCTCATCATGGTTTACCTGTCGAGTTATCTTATCCAGGCCAAACAAAGGGCAATTGCCAGTAAAACAAATGTATGTAAACGCATTCTGGTTTTGACTGAGCAGTCCTTTGCTCAGCCTTGCTAACTGGTCATCATTCAACGCCCTTAAAAATACTTTATCACTGCTCAGTGCAGGTTGAAGAACCTGCCCTATATATTGATCTGAAATAACAATCACTGGCTCAGACTCAGTCTGTAGAAACTCAACTGCCGGCCTACTCTGCGCGTATGTGGAAGTCAGAAAATTTGTACCGTTGAAAGAGTTTTGGAAAGTCCCAATCACACCCAAAATTGCGATCAGCCCTATTCCAATTTTTCCAAAGGTTTTGGTAAATTTGTCATGACTTTTGAGCAGATAATCAAATTGCCAGGCGAAAATCAAAATAATCACTGGTACCAGCAGCAATAAAAAGCGAGGTCCCCATTGTTTTCCACCGGCGCCTGCTGGGACCAACGCCGATACACCAATTACAAATGCCAGGCAAAATACATACCAGATCACCCAATCTGGGTCAAATCTAAATCGATCCGGTTTAATCCAGTGCAAAAAAAGATATCCGATCGGAAGCAAGGCAATTGGGACGTAAATGAATAATGAATAGTATCCGACAGTCATCAATTGAAAATTCCCAACAGCCGTCATTAAGCGTACAGACAGCGCCTTTTTCTCAATCACCTGAATGACATGCACACCGAAGAAGTTATCATATATTAACCAATTCGTTAATCCATAGATGAGCAGCGTAAATGAGCTGGCTGTAATATAAGCCCAGCCAAATTGACCTATACTGGTGATTATCCTTGGAGTTGAAATCCTGATTGAACTAATTGGCCATCTTGGATTTACTACGGCCCAAAGCGCTAGAAAATCTAAAAATATCACCAGCAAAATCTGTTCGGGTCTAAACCACACCGCCAGCCCCGTAAAAAGGCCCGCCAATAAAACAGCCCGTAAGCCGATCCTGTTCGAATCTTTCTGAGGAATCATAAAAGATAAACCGGCAAAAGACAAACAAACTGACAGGGTGTGCTCGGAATAGATTGCGCTGTATATCGTAAGGTTCGTGCTGAAAATTAATAAGGCAACCCCCATGACAACGGCGGCTGCGCTTAAATTCAATTTCTTACACACCCACAAAAATACCACCCAGGTCGCCAACGTAGCCAGCACTGGAATTACATAAAAGCCACGATAACCTGATATGGCATAAAATGGTGCAGTGATTAATGGGAAAGTATAGGGAAACGTGATAAAGAATTTTCCAGCCAGTTCGTAAACAAATGGCTCCTGGTAAGGAAACAGCCTGTCGGACCACAAATATTTAATCCAGGGTTGGTCAGGAAAGCCAAGTGCAAAGCTAAAATTGCCCCTTGCCAGATTCTGACTGAGCAATGCATTCAAGCCAGCATCTCCATTGAAGTAGGTTCCATTTGGAATCAACCATTGAAGGATCAGCAAATAGCCTAATCCGGCACCAAGTACGCCAATGATCAAGGAATTCGTTTTGAAATATGAAATATATTTCATAGATAAATGAAAACCAAGCACAAAAAGTGATTTACTATCTCAAAAAATTTTCTGGATGATGAAAGTTTATTGGGGTAATTAAGGATTAATGTGAATTTTTCGGTAAAATGCCTTTGGGGGTGCGCTCGAAGGTCAGGCCTCCGCCAAACAGCATCTTGGTGTGGGCATGCAGGGCCGGCACACCGGAAAGTGCAAAGGTAATCACCGGAAAGATAAGCCAACTGCCAATTTCCCCAAGGATCACGCCCAGACGCCAGCTGTATTTCTTATTATTGCAGCGAATACGTTCTACCAGCCAGATGGTCACCAATCCTAGACCGCCCAACACGTTCAGAGCGGGGATTACATAAGGCACCGGGAACGGCGGGTAGGTAATCACCGGGTTGCCGTCCAGGAGTATCGACAGCAGCGTGCCCACGACCGTGACCACTCCACCCAGGCTGAAGACCATATTATCGTGCCAGATCTTGGTAAAGCGGCCAACTTTGGGTAGAAAAGGGGTGCGCTTTTGTTTGCGCCACTGCTGAAGCACATACACCATATCCCCGGCGCCCCAGGCGTGGCGCACGCGGGTTTTATAGACCATGACCCAGGTTTTCCACAACGTTTCACCTAAAAATGGCTCGCCAACGGTCGGCAGGTAAATCGAGCGCAGCTTCATGTCGCCATCCTTGGCAAAGAAACAGCGCAGGAACATGTGCCAATCATCCGAAATAACAATCGGGTCCCAATAATCCACATCCACCAGCAGTTGAAAACTGAGTGAATAGGTGCTCAGGGGAAAAGCCATCGCAAACGGGTTTGAAAGCTCCGAAACTTGAACCGCGTTGTTAAAGAATGTGAGTAAGCGCACCGATCCTGGGGTCTGCCAGATGTTATGGTCAAAGAAGATCGGCGTTTGCCAGATGAAGTTTTCCGGTTTGCTGCTGGTCACAAATTCCCGGGTAAATTCAGCAAAATAATTGGGGTCCAGCTCCGAATCCGCGTCGCAAGACGTAACAGTCACATTCTCAAGCGCAATACCCATCGGATCCAATATTTCGCGTTTGACCTGGCGAGCCGCCCAGGTCTGGTTGGCCGCTTTGCCCGGAATTTCGTTGGGCAAATGCGCCGGGTGGTAGCTCAATAAGAAATGGGCAAAATGATGGGCATATTTTTCGGCCAAAAGCTGGCCTTTTTCCTGGGCCTCAGCTTCTGCCTCTTCCATAGCCATTACAACCGTCAATTGTTGGAGGTTGATCGACTGGTTGACCAGGGCATCCAGCGAACGTGACAGAACTTCAATGGGCTCTTTATAATTCGGAAAAATTACGACATGGTGGACCTTAGCAAATTTAGTTTTTTGCTCAGCTGATAAAGAATCGGTGGCTGAACCTGTTCTGAGACGCTTGTGCGTGAGCCGGATTCGGTCCAGGCTGATCAAGTAAAAAAATGCCACCATGGTAAAGCGAAACAACAGGTATATGGCGATGATTTGGGACACAACCAGACCGGTATGCGGCGATATGATAATCAGGGCAAAATAAACCGATAAAATTAACCAGGTCTGTATACCAGGAATACGGTAGCCAAAGGAACCAGGGTCAACTCTCGCAGCAAGCTCTTGCGCCATCTGCTGCTTTTTTGTCATTTCCATTTGCAACAATAAACCACCTTTCCTTGAAGATCCCGGCCAAAATAAAGCCTGGTTGGTTATGCCACCCCGCTTTTTTCGCCCTGGGGATCTGGGCTAAGTGTGTGATTATGGCAGGATTATACCGCAAGTGGAAGAAACACATGAGCTTTTAACCTTTTAGCAGAGGTCAAAAGCTCATGCATAGATGAATAGATAAGATGGTCAGCGCCCCCGCGGAGGTCGGCGCATTTTCGAAAGTGTTACCAGCATGAAACCCGCGGCAGTCAAGGCTGCCATCCACAGCTTGGTGCGGTCCATGACAGGTTGAACGGAAACACCATTGGGCGTGCAAACAACCACAGCTACGGGCCGAGAGAAGGTCTGCCCTCCGCCCCCACCGCCTGAACCGCCTCCTTTCTGATCGCCATCCTGCCCGCTGCCTTCGCCAATCCCAAAACCAAATCCGGCGAAGACTTCAGCCGCGGTAATCACCATGGTATCCCCTTGACGCACCGGTTTAGCATAAACTGCATTTACATTAGCAGTCGTTAGAAATTGATCAAATGTGGATTGAATGACATCTAGCGAGGATAAATCTTCAGCCACAACCTCCTCCTGGGCCTCTTCCTCGACAACCGGTTTTTCTTCATCAGTCATAAGAACCTCCTTCAAAAAAGAGCAATCAACGCCGCCGAAGCAGCGCTGAAAGGACGATGCTGCCGGCAATTCCCAGTCCCAACAGCATGATTTGCATCCGGCGAGTTTCATCGATCACCGGCAGGGTCACATCGCTTGCGCCATCGGTCTCAACCCGCACCGCTGCCGGACGGTTCCACACCAGCCCAATCGGCATGCCTGGAACCTGCAAACGCAGCACCCTGGATATGACCGTAATGGTCTGCTCGCCAACTCGAATTGGTTTTCCCTCATGCATTTCAAACAAGGAGGAAAGTAAGGTCATGAACACCTCCTATACCATTATACGTAAATCATTGGCATTGGTTGCACAATTTTTTAAAATTAAGCCAGGGATATAAAGATGTGTCAGTTCCGAGTTATTCGTCGATAACCTGGCGATGGGTAAATGGGGCTGTCAGGAAGCGCCAACCAATCATCCATGGATTGGTCCAGGAGATGACAGCGCCGTGCTTCGTGTTTTCCAGCACGCGCCTGGCCAACCAGGGAGCGACGGTTTCCACCCGATCAGCCAATATATTGAATATCCGGCTGGTTCGCGCCCATTCCTGCGGATCGCTATCGCGCTGCTGGGTGAGTAAATCGGTGACCACCATGCCCGGGAGGAGTGCCCCAACCAGGATCGGCTGCCCACGTGTCTCTTCTACCAGGGCATGGTTTAAATAAGCCACGGCTGACTTACTGGCGCCGTACAGCGCCATGCGCTTTACCTGGCGGCCTGTGCTGCCCAAGCCGAACATATTGTAGATGGCTCCACCCCCTTGCTTTTGAAAGCCGTGTAGGGCGGTTATTGCGCCGTACATCATCCCGGCGATGTTGGTGTCCAGAACCGCCTGGATCGTTTCCGGCTTGAAATCGGCAAAATCGGTCAGGGGGTGTGCTACGCCGGCATTATTGATCCAAATATCAATGCGTCCGTAATGAGCCGCAGCAGCATCCCATAGACCCTGCACCTGTTCCAATTTGCGCACGTCGCAGGCCAATCCCAACACTCTTTCGGTGCCAAAGCGGGCCGCCAGACCAGACACCACCTGGTCGACCACCGCCTGTTGGCGCCCACTGACCACCACCGCACAGCCCAGCTCCAGGAAGGCGGCTGCCATGCCGTGCCCGATCCCACGGGTCGAACCTGTAATTACGATTGTTTTCATTTGCTTCCTCACAGTCAATCCAATGCTCGCTGCCTGCCTACCTCACGACCTTCCTTTTCAGGCGCAGTCTAATCGTAAAGCACGCGCAGTTTCTGACGCAAACTTGCTTCCGTCAGCACATCCACAGAGACCAGGATCTGGTTCACCGAACCGATGCCAGGCGGCAGCGCGCGCACGCGCTCATCTTTTATCGCTTGCCTGATTTGAGCGGCAATTTCATCCCCATGGATCACCCGAAAAGGTCGCTCGTGATAAAGTGAAGGTTGGGTGGCAACCGGTGGGGTAAGCCCCAGGGCATTGTGCGTCTCGGCAGCGATGGTGTAGGCCTGGCACAGGCGCTCTTCACGTTCCAACCAGTCTACCGCCGATAACACGCCTTGCAACGGCGGCAGCAAGCGCGGGGCGCAAGCCAACCGGGAAAAGCCGGTGCCAAACCACTTGCTGTAGGGGATATACTCGCGTTCCATCATGAACCCCAGGCGCATCAAGGACTGCACCAACCGTGAAGCCACCAAACGCGAACCCAACTCATCACCAACTTCGCCGGCCCGCCCCACAAAGGCCTCTTCCTGACTGATCTTTTGCCACTCAGCCGCCAGCAGGTAAAGCCAGATATCTCGCGGATAGTAAGCCAGTTTCTCCCGCAGAACGCTTAGCTGCGCCAACCCATCATAGAAAACCCGACCGCGAATCAGTGAGAGCAGACGCTGTTCTTCGAAGATCATCCAATCCTGGGGCGTAAACTCGCTGAACGGGTTAATCCCCAACTCGCGCCTCCCAAAATCCTCGATGGTGGTGATCTCAATCATATGATTGATTGGACCTTTTTCGAGCAATTGCGGCAGACGCACGCCGTTATCGGCAGGGTTGGCCGGGGTGAAGTTGGTGGAATAGCCTGAAAATTGAACGGGAAGTTCATGCCGCAGCGCTTCGTCTACCGGCTGCGATAAAACCGGCCAATCCTCTTTCCTCAGGAATAGGATCAGGCGCAGTCCCCAGTGGTGGTCGGTGGATCGATCGGTGTCAAAGCCCAGCACCTCTGAACCAGGACCGATCAAAGCGGCTGAATGGGGCAGGTTAGGGAAGGATTGGTCCAGAATTGGACGAACAATTTCCCAATAGTAGCGTTCGCTGAGGGTCAAACCCGGGATATGATCAGACATACCACCCTTTCTGGCAGACAAATTGTCGTACCTGCACCTGTGAAATTAACGGCTTATGACGGCAGCACTGTTTCTCCAGAAACAAGGCGCAGTTGTACCTGGACAATCGCCGCCAGGATCATGACGCAGCCCAGAATTTGGATCGGGAGCAAGCGTTCATCCAAGAAGAAGAAACCAAACAGGGCCGCAAAGACTGCTTCAAGGCTGAGAATCAAGGCCGCATCGGTAGGCGGGGCGTGGCGCTGCCCCATACCTTGCAAAGCATACCCTACACCAATGGAGAAAACACCGGTATACAACACCGCCCAGGCCGCCGGCAGCAGCCCAGGCAGGGTTGAAATGTCGGTGAACAGGGAAAAGGCTACATTGAGCACGGCGGAAACCAGGTTCTGCAGAATCACAAAAGACAAAACGTCCGTACGCCGGGCCAGCCATCCCACCAGGAGGACATGCACCGCCCACGCCCCTGCACCAACCAGCTCCAGCAAATCTCCCGGGTTTAGTTTTAGTTCGCCGCCGGTGCTCAACAAAAGAGTCCCAATGGTGGCAATCAGCGCCGCCACCCAGGTCCACCGAGAAACCGGCTGGCGCAAAAAAATTACCATCACCAGCGGCACCAGGACCACGTACAGGCCGGTGATAAAACCGGCATTACCGGCGGTGGTATACTGCATACCCGCCTGCTGGAGAGCGCTGGCAGTGAACAACGCGGTGCCTGCCAGGACGACCCACGGCAAAATACCCCGTTCAACTTTCAATCGAAAGCGAGCTATCGGCAGCAGGACGATTACCGCCACAAAAAAACGCAGCGCATTAAATATAAATGGGCCAAGATGGTCAGCCGCAACGCGTTGGGCGGCAAAAGCGCTGCCCCAAATAAATGCGACTAACAGTAAAATAAAATCGGATTTCAAACGCATGGGCATATTCCGCCTAAAATTAGGTGCAATCATACCATAGGATTAATCCCAGGGGATTAAATACAGTGTGGGACGGCCAGGCCGTCCCACACTGTATTTAATCGGATCAAATTTTAATGGAATTTCTTGGCCCCTTTGGCCATACGCCAGCGGCGGAGCATTTTCGCAAATTCCACAGCGACCAATGCCCGGTTTGATAAACCAACTTCCCCTTCGGCAGGTGCGGTCAGATATTCGTGAATTTGTTCCGCCAATTCTTCCGACATGCCTACGGTACGGATCTGGTCAATCCACTCCTGACTTTTTGCTTCCGGTTTTGCCAGCTTCTCGAGTATTTTTACGATCTGGCGTTCTTCTGGTGTATTATGAATAGCCATGATTCGCCTCCTGCTATAGTATAGTCGGTTCTGGCAGGCAGGTAAAGTCCGTTTGCAGGTAAAATCTGACGACCTGAGCCGCTCGTTCACCAAAACGATCGGCAAACTCAACCAGGGCAGCTTCGGCAGCCTCACGACCGACCAGACCCAATTCGGCAGTAAGTACATCACTGAACGATTTATACAGGTGCCCAACGTGGTACTCCCACGGCAAAATCGCCCGTTTACCCGGGTTCATTTTTTTCCCGACAGTCAGGGCAATTGAATTTGCCACACTGAGGGGAGATCCATGGAAGATAAAATCACATGGTTGGCGGTCATTGGGCTGGGTTTTGACCACATCCAGGTGGAGATCCGGGTTAAACCCTCGCAAGAGGGCCAGATCGATTTCCTGGCAGTAAATCCGGCCGAAATCCAAAAGATCGTTTTCCAGCCATGCGACCTGCCAGGGGCAGCGCTCCACCAATAAACGCATATTGTTGTGGTTGTTCTGCTCTAATTTTTGTTCGACTTCACCGGGTGCAGCCGACCATTCCCCATAGATCATAAAGGTTAAGGTCGTCAGTTCTTTTTTATCCGCCAGGGCACGCAGCGCCATACGCCCGCCGCGTTCTTCGCCATAACGCCGGATGGCCTTGCGGATCAAAGCTTCTCCCTTTAATGGCCCCACGCGTTGGCATACCTGCCGTGAGATCCAGGCCATCAACAGGCCGTGGTGAGCAGGGGTAAAGGGATTTTGATTTTTTTCGGATGTCATAATACCTTTAATACTTCCTTTCACGCTAAATCTTTAAATAAGCTGCCGTTACATCAATCTCGTACAAAACCAACCTCAATAATTGAGGTGCTCCAAAAACAATTCATCCCGATTGAATCTCGTTATGTTATACCAGATTAAGCAAGCATTAAACGGATGATATTTACATGCTTTCCAAAGAGCAAAGTATTTCTAATCTGGAGCAAGGGCTATCGCAGACACAACAAATTCTCGCACGGGTTTATGGGTCCTGGATTGAAACAGGGATTATCCACTCTGTGATTGGATATTAAGACGTTTGCCAATTTTCCGGTCCCACTCGGCAGGCTCAAAAGGCGAAAATCCATTATCCGGTGTAAAAGTCATTTCACCAATATATATTTGCTCTCCCACCAGGTATAAGTCGACCCGTACCAGGGGAATACCGGCTGCCAGGTTTTCTGCCAGGGCAAGCATCTCATTAAGTTTAGCGGGGCGTGCGCAGTCTGTGGGGTGAGAGGGATAAGCGCATTCAAACGGCAGACGCTGCCAATTCAAATCATAGAAATTTCGCGTATGGTGGGTGAATCGGTCAAAATCCACCTCGATAAATTGCGGTTCTCCAGCAAAGCATACTATTTTATAATCCAGCAGCCCACCCGGAGGCGACGGAAGCATCTCTTCACAAATGATGCGCGGTGAGATATGCCGATAATTCGACTCGCGCCCCATCCAATAAAAATTGGAAGAAAGCCATTTTTTTAGCCGCCGGCGGGTTTGCGGGATATCCAATTGGTCTTTAGAATGGCACAAAATGTTCCACCCGCTGCTGTGAGTGGCCTTGAGCACAAACTTCTGCGGTAATTCGTGAAATGGAATATCTTCTACATGGTCATAAATACCCAACAACTTAGGCAAATAGTTTTCCCCTGCCTTACGCTTAAAATAACTGCGGGCGGCATATTTATCTGCCAGCAGGGCATACGCCGGTTTTAAACCATACAGCTTATACCATTGGATTTTCTCGGTATAGGTCCGCGGATGCTCCAGGTCTGGTCTGCGGCCAAACACCAGCCAATAACGCAGTTGAATATAAAGCCGATCGCTGATCGGCAAATAGGTCAATAAGCGGATGACACCCGATTTGAACCTGAGGAGGATATTCTTCAATCTAATGCCCGGTAATCCCCTATGGTTCATCGAAGGCGGCGCTCAGTGCCGCCTTCGATGAACTCTTATTCGTCTTCACGCTCGCGCAAATGCGGGAACAACAGCACCTCACGGATGGTATGGCGATCGGTGAGCAGCATGGTCAGGCGGTCGATTCCCATCCCAAAACCGCCGTTCGGCGGCATGCCGTATGACATGGCGCGCAGATAGTCCTCATCCATCGGGTGACGCTCTTCATCTTCAGCGGCATAATCCTGGCTCATTTCGATAAAACGCTGTTCTTGATCCAGAGGGTCGTTCAGCTCGGTAAAGGCATTACACAGCTCCATCCCGCCAATAAAACCTTCAAACCGCTCCACGGTTGACGGATCTCCAGGCATGCTTTTTGCCAGTGGTGAGATGTCTCGCGGGTAATCATAAAGGAATGTTGGTTGGATAAAGGTCGGTTCCAGATAATCGCCCAGGAGCTGGTCGATCAGTTTGCCGCGCGCCTGGCCCGGTTTGGCAGGAATGCCTTTCTGGCGCATGATGTCCCCCAGGTTTTCATCTGTTGGATACTGGTTGATATCAATCCCGGTGACATCGATTAAACCCTGGCGCAGATTAATCCTCCGCCAGGGCGGGGTCACATCGATTTCATGCCCATCATAAACAAAGGTACGCGACCCCAGGACTTTGTCGCAAACAGACACGATCATTTCCTCGGTCAATGTCATCACTTTCAAATAATCGGCGTATGCCCAATAGAATTCAAGCTGGGTAAACTCAGGATTATGTTTGTAGGAGACACCCTCGTTGCGAAAATCGCGCCCGATTTCATAAACCCGGTCGAGCATTCCCACCAAAAGTCTCTTGAGATACAGTTCAAAGGAAATCCGCAGGTATAAATCCTGGTGAAGCTGGTTGTGATGGGTTACGAACGGTTTGGCTGCGGCGCCGCCATAAATCGGCTGCAGAACCGGGGTTTCAACTTCCAGGAATCCGCGATCGTCCAGAAATTCCCTCAACGAGCGCACAATCGCCGCCCGGGTGCGGAAGACTTCGCGCACATCCGGGTTGACTGCCAGATCGGCATAGCGCTGGCGATAGCGCGTTTCCGGATCGGTCAACCCGGCATGGCGAATCACCTGTCCATCTACCATCTCATCTTTGGCAGCCGGCAGCGGCGTGACGGCCTTAGCCAGCATCCGGAACGAAGCTACCTGGAGTGTGATTTCAGTCGTGCGAGTGCGGAAAAGCACCCCGCTGGCCTCGATAAAATCACCCAGGTCATACTCTTCCCGCAGCTGGCGCAAATTTTCTTCGCCCAGTTCGTTCAACCGAAAGAACAACTGGATGCGCCCACTGCCGTCTTCGATATGGGCAAATATGAGCTTTCCCATAGGCCGGATCGCACGCAGCCGGCCGACCAGGGTGGCAGTAACTGGTTCGCTGCTGCCAGCCGCTTCGGCTGCTTCAAACGCCGCCAGGGCTTGCTGGGCAGTATGTGTGGGATTAGCCCGTGTGGGGTAGGGTTCAACACCTCGAGCGCGCATGCGCTCGATTTTCTCCAATCGAATTCGTTCCAGATCGTTTCGTTCCATTTTGAGTCTCCATAAAAAAACCCCGCCCCATCAGACGGGCGGGGTTTGGCTGGTAAATTTTATCAGTTAACTTTCACAATATTGACCGCGAATGCTCCCGCCGGGGCATCGACCTGGACCCGATCGCCCACCTTATGATTGAGCAGGGCCTTACCCAGGGGGACTCGTTTGAGATACGCCCGGCTGCCGGGTCTGCTTCCGCTGCGCCAACAATCGTGTACACTTCTGGATCTGCACCCTCTTCCTGGATGGTTACTGTGCAGCCAACCTGTACCGAATCAGCGGAAATACTCCCTTCTTCGATTACCCGGGCTGTAGCCAGCAAAATCTCCAGTTCCTTGATGCGACCTTCCATAAATGCCTGCTCATTTTTAGCGGCTTCATATTCAGCGTTCTCGATCAATTCTCCGCCGTCCATTGCATCGTGCAGGCGATCTGCAATCTCCTGGCGTTTATGGGTTCGCAAATTATCCAGTTCTTCCTGCAATTTATGGTAACCATCGCGGGTCAGAAATGTGACAGCCATTTTGGTATCCTTCTAATCAAAAATGTGGTTGAGGAACTTATCTCACCCCAATTTACCATTAATCGGTGATGTTAAGAACAAAAAATCCCTCCTGAGGAGTGATTTGACACAAAAACTTCACCTCGTAAGGGCACCACGTTTGGAACGCGACAAATATACCATATATTTTAAACCAATGCAAGTAACTTAGCGCCTCAATTCGAGTGAATCGTTCCTCTGGTTACCCTTTTCTGATAAAATAGGGACTTATATGGATCATCTTTGGTCTCCCTGGAGAATGAAATACATCCAAAACCAAGAACCACCCCAAGGTTGTGTTTTTTGTCTGGCCGCTGCCCAGGAACTTGATGCGGAAAATTTGGTCATCAAGCGAGCCAAAAACGCATTTGTTATTCTTAATCGCTACCCCTACACCAGCGGAC
Source organism: uncultured Chloroflexia bacterium (assembly GCA_963768585.1). Classification (GTDB taxonomy): domain Bacteria; phylum Chloroflexota; class Anaerolineae; order Anaerolineales; family Anaerolineaceae; genus CAVUNY01. The sequence continues at coordinate 278,448 of CAVYIF010000016.1, read as the reverse complement.
ATTTAATGGTGGTTCCTTATTCGCATGTTTCGACGATTGAGGACCTCGATCCTGAAGCGCGCCAGGAAATGATCGAATTGGTAAACCAATCCATGATCGTTCTGCGCAGTGTTTACCAACCACAAGCATTTAATCTGGGTGCAAATATCGGCGCAGCGGCTGGAGCCGGTATCGCTGAACATGTTCATATGCACGTCGTTCCCCGCTGGAGCGGGGACACAAATTTTATGACGTCAATCAGCCAAACACGCATCCTTCCCGAAGAATTAAGCGAAACCTACCGGCGCATCCATGAACAGTGGGGGTGATTCTATCTTCTCCCACAGCTGCCGGTAAACAGCAAAAAAACACACCCCGATTTGTTTGATCGGGGTGTGTCGTTTAATTCGCTTGCTATACGCGATTAATCATCATGTGTGGATGTAGCTTTAGGTGTACGCGTAGAATCAGGAGCTGTGGTAGGTGTTTTTGTCGCCTGAGGAGTTCTGGTAGGCGTCCGGGTAGGATGATATTCTTCGCTCTTTTTTGTGGGCGTCGGTGAGGACTTTGATTTTTCCCTGTTTTCTTCTTCGTTCTCCCTGGTTCGTGTAGGTTGAACTTCGCGCGATGGGGTAGGCGAGGCGACCTTCGGTTTTGAAGTGGGCTGGTTATTTTCTCCCAACTCCCTTGGCTCAGCGTTCTCTCTCGTGGATGTTTGAGTCGGGTTGGGCAGCATTTTCACAACCGTAGGAGGCAATGAATTTACAGATAATTCGAGTGCAGCATAATGGTCACCCGAGGGCCGGACGGCGACGACCCGCACCGTTGCGCCAATTTGAGGCCGCCCGCCGGTGATCTCAGTATCATCTGTAAGCATGATGTTGAGGCCGCTGATCCTCCAAGATTGGTCGTCAAATTTTTGCAAGATGCCATCCCACTGCAAACGGCGCAGTTTGATGCTTTGCACTTCGACCACCTGGCTGTCAGACATTCCGACAATCTCAACATAGGCATTTTCAAATTCAGACGGATCGGGACCAGCGGCGGGGAATATTAATTTTACCGAGCCTATCGTCCATTTTCCATCACCGGTGTTTTTAAGAAAACCGCTGAAGGTCACCTGCTCACGGCGCTGCATTTTTGTCAGGCGAGACACCTCTTCCTGGCGGCGGTCATCGTACATATTTTCCATTTCCAGGCGCGCTGGTGGATCCTGGACCATATTGATCTGCATTTGCTCCACCATGATTTTTACCGGGTAGAAGACATCTCCCGGCAGCGCATCTGCGGAGGCAAATCCGGTTCCTAACAACATTATCGCGGCGAGGATTCCAATCAAAACTGCCGAAGAAGCTGCCAGCCGCAAATGAAAAAGACTAAACCGGAAACCGCGTTTTTGAAGAGACGGAGCCATCTCGGCAGCCGTCGTCAGAAATTGCGCCCGGCTGCGCATCTGAGCCGTTTGGGGCGGTTTTATTTCGGCGGAAATTTGTTGAAGCTTTATTGCAGCCTGCAGCATTGGGCGCAGTTCATCAGCCTGGCCAGGAAAACGAGCAAGCACTTCTTCCAGATCGGCTCCAGCGGCGAGTCTCGACAAACATTCTTCAAACAAATTCTCAATATTTACTGCATTCATTCTTTCTTATCCTCTGCCAATAACCTGCGTAAGGCCGCCAGGGCGCGAAACTGTAGAACCTTGACTGCGTTGACCGATTTATCAACAATTTTGGCAGTCTCATCCAGGGAGAGCTCCTGTGAAAAGCGGAGAGCCAGCACATTTTGCTGGTCAGGCGTCAGGCGCTGAATGGCCTGACTCACCTCACTCAGGGTCGCTCGGTGTTCGATCGTCGACTCGGTATTTTGTTGAGAGACCAAAGTTTCATGTTCCTCAATGTTTTCAACCGAACGGCGATACTTTACACGGTAATAATCATAAATCAGGTTGGAAGCTGTACCCAGCATCCAGGCGCGGGCATCCTTGATACTGCGCCCTTTCTGCCGAAGGGCATTTAAAAGCCGCAGGAAAACCTCAGAGGTGATATCTTCACAGACCTGATCGTCATCGATCCTGAAGCGCACATAACGGTAGATAGCCGGGTAGAGCTGGTCGTGTAACTGACTCAGCGCTTCATTATCAAACTTTTGGGCGCGATCCTTGAAGTTTTCCTGGCTCATGATTGAATGCACTGTAAAAGGGCGGGCATGGTTGAGTAGTATACTTTATTTTCTTCCCGCCTGCTACAAGGAGATGCACTTACAGTTTCAACCTGATTGCATGATTATTTTGATTTTAAGGTACAAAAAATTCAACATTACCAACGAACCACCAACGCTGCACTCAGGGCGTGGGAAAGGTTGCAGCGGGATACGGGTACATTGCTTTATCTGCCGAAGTGGGCGGCGGATAGGTTGAAACAGGAGAAAATAGGTCCATCATAAAAAACGAGTAAGATTTTTCTGGCACACCATAAAAGGTTGCAATACTATCATCATTAATTCCTGAAAGGGTCTGATTGGATGTCACACTTACCTGAGGGTAGTTGAAATTAATTGCATTCCCAATTAATTCCAGATACATACCCGCAATGAGCAGTACGATCAGGCTTAAAATCAGGATAAAGATATAGGATTTTAATCGCAAATTCACTTTTTACTTCCTCTACACTTAACGTGCTATTAAGCGATACCTATATGTCGCTTAAGTAGTCGTTTCATCAACCAAAAAGTTACGCCGGTTATATTAAATTTTCGTGTTATTTAAGGATTTTCTGGCAACGCATCCAGACGCATAACTCGCAATCCGGGTAACTTATGAATGAGGTGTTTTTTTAGCCAGGCGACGATTTTCCAATCGCGTTGAAAGCTAACTGGCATCTCTTCGAATGGGATTACCTTAAAACCAAATTGTTCATAAAAAGACTGCATCGGAGCCGCACAGCGCAGGTAAAGCGGAAACCCTGACTGCGCGATCAATCGTTCCATGATGGCATGGGCAATCCCCAGGCCGCGGTGGCGTGGCTGAACCGCGATCGAAGCCAGCTCCAGACTGCCAGCGGAATGCGGTTTTAACTGCCCGCAGCCCAGCAGATGATCCTGATTATCAACCGCTACCCAAAAATGGTGCCAATCCAGGCCGGTGGGATTGATATGGACCCGCCAGATCAGCTTTCGAATGGATGCCGAATCTTTCGCCTGTGCCGGACGAAGGAGATAATCGGGCCCGCCCATGTCACTGCAGCAGTTCTTCGAAAATCGTGCGTGCCAGGCTGGCATCCGCTTTTCCACGCATCTTTTTCATGACCTGGCCCACAAACCAACCGATGAGGGTAACCTTGCCCGATTTATACGATTCAACTTCTTTGGGATTTTCCGCCAGGATCTCCTGGCAAACTTTACGAATGGCCGAATCATCGCTGACTTTCGCCAACCCTTCCGATGCCACAATTTCCGCCGGGCTGCGTCCGGTTGTCTCCACTTTTTCCAACAGGGCCTTCCCCGTTGAATTGTTGATCGTGCCGGCATCGATCAGCTTGAGAATTTCAGCCAGGCTGCCCGGGGTAAGTTTTAACTGGTCGGCACTCACCCCGCGCTCATTCAACATGCGCAGGACGTCATTCATCAGCCAGTTCGAGATCTTCTTGGGGTCGCCCCCATAATTCTTGACCGCGGCTTCAAAGTAATCCGATAGACTGCGCTCTGAGGTAAGAATATCAGCATCATACTCCGGCAGACCGTACTGTTTGACAAACCTTTCCCGCCGTACCAGCGGTAGTTCGGGTAAATTCCTGAGAATATCATGCTTCCATTCGTCCGTCAGGCGGATGGGTAATAAATCGGGTTCGCGGAAATAGCGGTAATCGGCCTCGGTTTCCTTGGAACGCATCTTGCGCAGCACCCCGCGATCTTCATCCCATTCCAGCGTCCAGGATTCGATTCGCCGTCCGGCTTCTACCTCTCGCACCTGGCGATCAAATTCTTTCAGGATGGCGTTGCGCACCGCATCGATCGAATTGACATTTTTTATCTCAGTCTTGGGATTCAGGTGCGTCGCACCCACCGGGCGGATGGATACATTTGCATCGCAGCGCAAATGGCCCTTCTCCATATCCGCTTCGGATACACCCACCCAACGCAGCAGCTGACGCAGGCGAATCAGATATTGGGCGGCTTCGTCTGCCGATCGCAAGTCCGGCCCAGTCACCATCTCGACCAGCGGTACCCCACAACGATTGAAATCGATATAGCGTCTTCCGTGCTGGTTAACTGTCTTCCCGGCATCTTCCTCAATATGCAGCTTGTGGATCGTGACATGGCGGGTGTATCCCTGCGGCATGGGCAGGTCAAGATAGCCACCATGGGCGAGCGACATATCGAATTGGGAAATTTGAAAACCCTTGGGCAGGTCCGGATAAAAATAGTTTTTTCGGTCGAAAAACGACAGCGACCGGGTTTCGGCATGCATAGCTTCAGCCAATAAGGTGGCTTTTTCAACGACCAGTTTGTTCAACACCGGCAGCACCCCCGGTAAACCGCAGCAAACCGGGCAAATATTGGTGTTGGGAAGATCAATCCACGAGTTGGCCTTGCACGAACAAAACACCTTGGTGATGGTATTGAGTTGAATATGTGTTTCCAGGCCAATGATTACTTCGTATTCGGTCATGCTTTCATCCTCTGATGATTGTCCTAATGCCGCAGCACAGCGGGCCGTACTTTGCGCCAGTCATCCTGGGTAGTGGCCTGTTCGTAAGCCCGTCCGATGCGCAGCAGGATCGCTTCGCTGAAATCGCGCCCCAGCAGTTGGATACTGAGGGGCAGGCCCTGGCTGTCGAGACCAGCGGGAAGGGAGATCCCGGGCACGCCAGCGTGGTTGGCCGGAACGGTAAGCTGGTCGGCATACTGCATCAGCACCGAATCACCATACACCGCGCCCAATTCAAAGGCTGCAGTTGGGGTGGTCGGTGTCAACAGTGCGTCCAGGCGGTACTTGCCGTTGGGATCGAAAACCTGGTCAAAATCCTGCCGGATCAGGCTGCGCACCTGCAGTGCTCGTCGGTAATATTGTTCGGAATATTGGGCCGCACTGACATACATGCCCATCAAAATACGCAGTTTGGGTTGTGCGCCAAAACCCTCGCCGCGCGTGCGGCGGTAAAGTTCGCTCAGATCACGCACCGGCCGGGCAGTACGGTATCCATATTTAACCCCATCAAAGCGGTGTAAATTGGAGGCAGCCTCGACCCGGCTGATGACAAAATAAGCCGGAATACCATAGCGCGTATTGGGCATCGGTACATCTTCAATAACCTCTGCGCCCATTTCCTTCAGGAGTTGGGCTGCGCGCCGCACCGGAGCCTCAATCTCGTCCGGTACAGCCTGCTGGTGATATTCGCCGGTAAGCGGGTCCGGAAAACTGATCTGAAAGTAATCCGGAGAAAGGCCAATACGCAGGCCCTTGACCCCTTTTTCAATATTCGCCAGATAATCGTCCACCAGCACATTAGCAGCCGTGCTGTCATGGCGGTCGGGCCCAGAAATTACCTGCAGCATCAGCGCCGCGTCACTGACACTACGCGCCAGCGGCCCGGGACAGTCCAGGGATGAGCCAAAAGCAATCAATCCATAGCGCGAAACACGCCCATATGTGGGCTTGACACCCACTACACCACAGAATGCCGCCGGCTGTCGGATCGAACCTGCGGTGTCGGTACCCAGGGAAAGCGCCACCTCGCCGGATGCGACCGATGTGGCGCTGCCGCCCGAGGAGCCGCCTGGCACACGGTCCAGATTCCATGGGTTGCGCGGTGACGGTTGAAAAGCAGAGGATTCGTTTGAAGAGCCATAGGTATATTCATCCAGGTTAGCCTTCCCCACGATCACAGCGCCGGCCTGTTCCATGCGCACGGCAGGGGTCGCCGAATACGGGGCAACAAAGGTAGAGAGGATGCGGGAGGCAGCCGTGGAAGGGGTTCCCTTGACACAAAAAATATCCTTAATCGATACCGGAACCCCCGCCAGCAAGCCAGGTTCTTCCCCGGCAGCCAGGGCCTTGTCCACTGCCTGAGCCCTGGCTCGAGCGCGGTCAGCGGTTAAGGTAATAAATGAATGCACGCGCATGCGGTCTTCGGTGGTAATTTCGCCGGGTTCCAGGCTGCCCGCCCGTCCATCCACGGCTTCAATCCGGCTCAGTGCCGAATCAAGCAGATCTACCGCCGATACCTCACCGGCGCGCAGCAAGCGCACCATTTCCAATGCAGAGTAATCGCAAAGTTCCATAGGTTGTTTATTCCAGTGTGGTATGTGGGATATCGGGCACGACAATATAGCGGTCTTCCACCTCTGGCGCCTGGGCCAAAATGGCATCCACGTCCGGGTATGGAATCCACTCATCTGGGCGCGGAGCCGGGCTGGTATCGGCGGTGTAGGGCACGCCATGTGAAGTGATCGCCACCGAATTGTCCAGCGGAATGGCTTCCAACTCGTGAATTGCCTTGAGCTGGTTATTCAACTGGCGGCGGATATATTCAGCCTCCTCCCCACTTAATTCCAGGGCAGCCAGTTGTACGAGATGATCAAATATTTCAGGTGTGATAGGATCGCTCATATTTTACATCCGGATGAATTTTTCTCCATTATACCAGCGCGATACACATAAAAAAGCCCCTCCCTCCTTACGGAGAGAGGGGTCAGGGGGGGGAATTGGCTATGGATAGGGTACAGGCGTGGTAGGCGATGCCGTGGGCACCGCGGCAGCCGTCTTGGTGGCTGCCGCATTGGCAGTCCCAACAGCATTGGAAGTCGCTACCGCAGCCGTTCCGGTCAGGCCTGCGGACATCTGAGTGCCCAATACCCGGGCGGTCGCCGTCCTGTTAAGCGTTGCGGTGGGCGGAATTGGCGTTGCCGTGCGCGTGTTGGTCGGTGTGAGTGTATCGGTGGGGGTATAGGTCAGGGTAAAGGTCGGTGTCCAGGTTGCCACCTGGAATCCTGTGGGAGTGGGCAGCGGCGTCCAGGTGGCGCGCAAGCCGGGTTGGGTCGCTTCGAGCGTGTTAGAAGACCCCGAAAGACCGTCAGGACCGGGCGTCCAGGTTGCCGGCAATCGCAGCGGCGTATTGGTAGCCGTTGGCAAGACGAGAGAGGATGGTAACGTGGGCGGTGGGAAAGGATTCAAACCGCCATATGGATTTGAAAATATATTGATCACCACCAGGAGTACAATCGCGGTGGCGAACAATAAAAATATGCTTAAGATATCCCAAATCGAGATTTTCATTTACCACACCCTTCCGTTCAAGGTCGCTCCACCCTGTCAGGAACTTCTCCTGTCAGTATATCCGAGATTTCACGAGTGTCAAGCAATGGCGAAGAAATCAGACGCAATTATTTCTGATCTGGGAGCAAAAAATATGCCAATTTACAAGTTTGTAATTAATTCCATATGATAAATCCTGGTTTGCGAAAAAATCTTCATATGGGTTAGCGCAGTCTCGTCATGATGGGATTCAGGTAATCATTCTGGCGATTATAAAATAGAGATTGATAAACCTTTGATAAGTGGCTATAATCCGATGGTGCAGTATATCCACTCATTGGCTGGCTAATTTATAGGATTAAATGTGTTTTTTATGGGTAACTCAACTGAATCTCAATCCAACAATCCATCTGTGCAGCTCGTTGCCACAAGCGAAGACCAATTCGGAGAACATCGCGGGTTAGGCCTTAGTGTAATTACTTTCAAAGTAACGCCCAAAGACAGCAACGGTATCTTCATTATCGAAAATACCTTTCACGAAAAAGGGGGCCCTGCCAAACATCTCCATTACAACCAGGATGAATGGTTCTATGCAGTCGAAGGTGAGTTTTTGCTTGAAGTTGGGCAAGAGCAATTCAGACTGCAGCCTGGAGATTCTGTGCTTGCACCTCGAAAAATTCCCCATGTATGGGCCTATACAGGCAGTAATCGGGGCAGAATGCTAATCGCCTTTATGCCGGCAGGAAAAATGGAATTTTTCTTTCGAGAAGTCACTCAAGCGAATGCAATGCCTCCGCAGGACCCTGAATTATGGCGTTCGCATGGCATGGAGCTGCTCGGGCCACCTTTGAAGGTCTAGCAATAATAATTTTGCAAAGGAATACATACCTCTCGGACCAATACCCTCGAGTCGGCTTGAATTCGTTCCACCTACCAGCGGGTTACGTAAACTGTAGATCTGCATAAACATATCAGTCTTACCGGGTATAATCCTCATTATGGTAAAGAAGAAAGACCAGGCTCGCACCGTGCAAATCATGCGCTCGTTGGAGAAGATGACCTCCCCCAGCCTTTCGCCTGCCCATGCGGAAGACGAAGTTCTGAATTTCGACAGCCTGGGCAACCAGCCGGTCAAAATGGTGGCAGACAGCGCCAAATCCCTGCGCATGAAGAAATTCCGCACGCAGCTGCTCTACCAATGGCTGGTGAGTGTGTTTGAGCCCTGCCGGGTGGCGGATGTTGGCGGGGGCAAAGGATTGCTCAGTTTCTTACTGGCAAACGACGGCTGGCAGGCGGTGGTCATTGACCCATTTGACCAGTCACTGCCGGACAAATACAAAGATTTATCCAGCGGGCAGCGGGTAAAAATTGGCGCAGACCAGTCCGTCAGGCGCATCACGGCGGCATTCCAGGTCGAAATGGCCCGAGATTTCGATCTGCTGGTTGGGATGCACGCCCACGGCTGCAATGCGAAAATCATCGACGCATCTGTGAAATATGGCTGCGGCTTTGTACTCTTTCCATGCTGTGTGATTGACGAACCCTTTTTCCCACGCCTGGGCGTGCAGTGGATCGAGTGTCTGGCAGATTATGCCATTCGCCAGGGCAAGGGTATTTCTCCCTTCCGACTGAATTTTAAAGGGCAAAACATCGGGTTGGTTCATACTGGAAAATGTAAACTGAGGCATAATGACTACGAACCCATTTCTTCAGCTATGCGAAGCAATTGAAAGTAAACAGCGGAAACTCAAGGTACCGGGAACGGCATATGGCATCTGGTATCAGGGGCAAGAGCAAACGGCTGCCTACGGTGTGACCTCCACTGCCAATCCGTTAAAGGTCACCCCGGAAACCCTCTTCCAGATTGGCTCGATCAGCAAAACCATGCTTGCCACCAGCATCATGCGCCTGGTGGAACAGGGCTCATTAGAACTGGACAGCCCGGTGCGCGCTTACCTGCCCGGCTTGCGCCTGGCAGATGAGGAAACCGCCGCCAGATTGACCTTGCGCCATATCCTGACCCATACCGGTGGTTGGGCTGGAGATTATTTCAACGATTTTGGCTGGGGCAGCGATGCCCTGGAAAAGATGGTCGCCAGCCTGGAGCAGCTCCCGCAGCTCACCCCACTGGGCAGCCTGTGGCATTACAACAACACCGGTTTCGCCATCGCCGGTCGGGTGATCGAAATCGTGACCGGATTAACCTTTGAATCGGCCATGACCGACCTGCTTTTCACCCCCCTGGGCATGGCGCATTCTTTCTTCTTTCCGGAAGATGTCATGGTGCGGCGTTTTGTGGTCGGACATTTTGCCAATCCGGGTGGACCGCCAGAAGTGGCGCTGCCCTGGGCGGTCGGCCGCGCCACGCATCCCGCGGGGGGCGTTGTGGCAGCCATCCCCGACTTGCTGCGCTACGCCCGTTTTCACCTGGGCGATGGGACGAATGAAGACGGGGAGCGCCTGCTGCAGGCCAGAAAGCCTGGCAGAAATGCGCCGACCGCAGGCCTATCCCGGGGTGAGAGCAGATGCCATGGGGTTGACCTGGTTTATCAAACAAATCGGTGATGTGACCATCTTTCGCCACGGCGGCGCGACCCACGGGCAAAACGCCCAGTTTCTCTTCGTCCCGCAGCACCAGTTTGCCTTCGCCATCCTTTCCAATGCCGACCACGGCGATACGCTTTGCATGGCTATGGCGCAAACTGCCCTGGAATTGTTCCTGGGTATGGTCGAACCGCAGCCGGAGACATTTACCCGTCCTTATGCTGAACTGACCGAATATGCCGGTACTTATGATGCCCAGGCCCAGGTCATCGAATTGACCCCCCAGGAAGGCGGGCTGCGCCTGGAATTTCATTATAAAGGCGGCTTTCCTACGCCGGACACCCCGGCCCAACCCGATCCCGAGCCTCTCGCCGCGGTATTTTACAGCCCAGAGCACTTGATCATCACCGCCGGCTTGGATAAAGGCACGCGGGGTGAATTCTTGCGAGACAGCCAGGGCAAAATCGAATGGCTGCGCATCGGCGGGCGCATCCACCGCAAGACAGGCTGATTTCGTGCCCGCATTTACCGTTTCCTATTCACAAGCCCTGCTCGCATTGGTCCGCGAGAACGGCCTGCGCTGTGACGGTGTGGAAGTCGGACCCTATTTTAGCCTCAGCCAGATCAAACGCGCTGCGCGCGAACTGCCCGGCTGGAAGATCGAACTGCATGCCAGTTATTTGGGATTGGTGCCATTCACCCGCCACACGCTCAAAAACTACCTGGCTGTCACCGACAGCCGCTGGATTTCCTGCCATGTGCGCCTGATTTCGGTCCTGGAACTGCGCCTGGCGCTGCGCTGGCACATTTACCTGCCAATCAACAACCCACAGCGCCGCAAGCAGGGCATGATCGCCGCTGCGCGCCGCCTGCAGCGCTGGGCGCCGCTGCCGTTAATCCTGGAGAACATGCCCTGCAGCCACCCACGCCACCAACTGGAAATCGATCCCCAAATAACGTCCGAAATTCTCGAAGCCACGGGCTGCGGTCTGCTGCTCGACCTGGGGCATGCCCGGGTGGGCGCCCAGTATTTGGGTCTTACGCCGCAGGATTACTTAGACTTGCTGCCCCTCGATAAAGTACGCCAGATCCATGTCAGCGGCCCGCGTACCCGGGGTGATCGCCTGTATGATGCCCACGAAGCGCTGATGCAGGAAGATTATGCTTTATTGAATGGACTCTGGCGCGCACCGACCCGCAAGTGGTCACTTTAGAATATTTCCGCGACCGGGATGCCCTGGCAAGCCAGATAGAAAAGATCAAAGCCATCCTGCATGCACCATTTCGGTTAATAACATGGCTGAAAACAGCCTTTGTAAGAACCCTTTCTGCACATCTGCTGCCAGGGCATCATCGCTGCGCCCGGTGCGCAGGGCCACCAGATCGAGGGAGGGGACGATAAACGCCCAATTCGAGCCCGCCCCGGAAATGCGAAACAGATCCGCCGGGTATTCGCGGCCAAAAACACCATCATGATTGCCCAACAGGTTGGGATAATCTCCCGTACCCCAAAAATGCGAAAACCACCCGCCAGGCACAATCTGCTGCTCGCCCCAGCGCCCATCCTTCAACAATAAATAAGCGAAACGCGCATAATCGCGCGGCGTCAGACGCAGCCCGCCTTCTGTGTGCCAGCGGATTAACCGGTTTTCTTCGCCAGCCGACCATTCATTCACCGGCTGAAAATATTGAACATTTTGAATGCCGATCGGGCCGAAAAGTCGCTCCTCTAAGAAGGAATGTGCCGGCATGCCGCTCCAATGCGGCAGCGCCAGACCCACATGCTGAAAACCGATGCTGGAATACGTGTACCACTGGTGGCGGTTGGGCCGGGTGTACTGTTCAGGATGCCCGGGATCGTAGTACAAGGGCGCCGTTTCGGGATATTGGGGATCGCGGCCTACCACCCACTTTGTGTAATTCTTATCCTCCTGGTAGCGCCCGGCTTCTTCGGCTTCCGGACACAGACCGGAAATATGGCGAAACACCTGGTCAAATGTGATGCCTGCCTTGCGCGGGTCGCTGAGTGGAAAACCTTCGGGCAGCCAGCGCGGGTCGTACACCGCACTCTCCAGTCCCAGATCAAACGCCAGGCGTCCGGCACGGCTGTCACCCGCCAGAATTCCAAAGCAGGCCATGGTCACAGATTTGCCGTTGGATGCCAGGTACTGGGGAAAATCCTGCGAGGCTTCACCTTCATACCACTCACCCACGATCCAACCGTTCTTAATCACCAGGCAGCCTTTGTGCTCGCTCCACGGGCGCCACTGGTTGTTGAGCACTGCCAGGTTGTAGCGGCCAAATGCCTCCAGGGCACTGGGATCGAACCCCTGGGCGCGTTGATAGTCCGGGCTGTCATTCTTGCGCCAACCGCCTTTGTTTTCCGGAGATGGATATTCGCTCATAATTTATTCCTTCAAAAATTATTATAGAACGATTCGAGGTGTTTGATGAACTTCTGGCCTATACTATAATCGAAGATGACAATTCATTAGAACGGAGATAAAACATGACGAAATTTTTAAAGGCAGAAGAACTGCTGCGTGAATTTAAAGGGGATGCATATATCCACGGGGTGGGCGTGATCGACCAGGTAGGCCCGGCTGTCTCCGGATTAGGCCGCAGAGCGGTGCTGGTGGCAGATGCTTTTCCGGGAAGTGCGCGCTTCATACAGCAAATTCACCAATCATTAAAGGCGGCCGGGGTTGAGGAAGCCGGGGAGATCAAAGGGGCGCACCCCAATGCTCCTCAAGAAGACCTTTACCGTATTGCAGGTGAAATCGCAGCTTTAAACCCGGATGTGCTCATCAGCTTTGGTGGCGGCAGCACGATCGATGCCGTCAAATCCGGCGGGGTATTGTGGAAACTGGGCGGCAAGATCGACCAGTATTTTGGCACCGGATTGGTAAGTAAAGCCCTGCAAGAAAGCGGGAAGGCCCTGCCTGCGCATGTAGCTATCCAGAGCGCCTCCAGCTCGGCCGCACACCTCACCAAGTACTCGAATATCACCGATGTTTCAACAGGCCAGAAAAAGCTGGTGGTGGACCCGGCGATTGTGCCACCCCAACCAATCTTCGACTATGAAGTTACCTTTGGCGCGCCTCCCGCATTGACCGCTGACGGCGCCCTGGACGGGATCTCCCACTCGCTGGAGGTATTGTATTCGGCTGTTGGCAAGCCCGAATATATTCAGGTGGAACGCGTCGCGATCGAGGCCATCCGTCTGGTCGTCAATTACCTGCCCATCGTACTGGCCAACCCGGCGAACGCCGAAGGCCGCCAGGCCCTGGGATTGGCTACCGATCTGGGTGGATACGCGATCATGCTGGGGGGCACCAACGGCGCGCATCTGACCAGCTTCTCGCTGGTGGATATCCTCAGCCACGGGCGGGCTTGCGGATTGATGAACCCCTATTACACCGTTTTCTTTGCTCCCGCGGTGCAAACGCCACTGCGCGCGGTGGGCAAAATCTACCAGGAAGCCGGCCACACGCAAGCCGACCTTGATCAGCTTGAAGGCCGCGCCCTCGGCGAAGCGGTAGCCCGGGCCATGATCCAATTTGAGGAGCATGTCGGCTTTCCGGCCAAACTCAGCCAGGTACCTGGCTTTTCGGATGGGCATATCACCCGCGCCCTGAGTGCCGCTAAGGACCCGCAGCTGAAAATGAAGCTGGAAAATATGCCGGTACCGCTTACCGCGGAAACGGTTGATGAATTTATGGGCCCGATTTTATTAGCGGCAAAGACCGGCGATTTATCGCTGATCAAAACCCTGTAATCCTCAGATCCTGGTTATTTGAGAGGGTATTTGGCCCGTTTCGCGGGTCAAATACCCTCTTTTAACATCGTTCTCTGAGCAATAAGATTTTTGTTTTTTTGAGACACACCCCAGGACGAAAAAGAAGAATACACAAGTCGTGCGGTTGTTCCGTCCGCGTCCGCCTGGGTTCAAGCGGGAAGTACGGAAACAAGGTATAATTATAAGCTCGATAAATATTTTAAGGAAGTTTTATGGAATTCGGAAACATCCAAATGGTGGATATTGACCACCAGATGCGCACAGCATATCTCGACTACGCTATGAGCGTAATCGTTGCCCGCGCTTTGCCCAATGCTCGCGACGGCTTAAAACCCGTCCAACGCAGGATCCTTTATGCCATGTTCGACATGGGCATCCGGGCAAACTCCAGCTACAAAAAGTCTGCTCGTATCGTGGGTGAAGTGATGGGTAAATACCACCCTCACGGTGATTCCGCGATCTACGAAGCCATGGCGCGTATGGCTCAGACCTTTTCAATGCGCTACCCGCTGGTCAATGGACAGGGTAACTTTGGTTCGATCGATGGCGATGCACCGGCTGCCATGCGCTACACTGAAGCCCGGCTCAATGCGCTTTCGGAAGAAATGCTGGCGGATATTGGCGCGGACACGGTAGATTTTACGGATAATTTTGACGGCTCACTGCAAGAGCCGATTGTGCTGCCTTCCCGACTCCCCAACTTGCTGCTCAACGGCTCATCCGGCATCGCAGTCGGTATGGCAACCAATGTCCCACCCCACAACCTGCGCGAGCTTGCCCTGGCGATCGATTTCCTGATCGAACACTATGAGACAATGGATGACATCACCAACAATGAGTTGATGCAGTTCGTCCCTGGGCCGGATTTTCCAACCGGGGGGATCATTGTGGGGCGAGAAAGCATCCACCAGGCATTTTCCACCGGCCGCGGGCGGTTAACCGTGCGCGGAACAGCACTCATCGAAGAAGTTCGCCCCGGGCGCTCGGCGGTGGTAATCACCGAGATTCCGTACCAGGTCAACAAGACCAATCTGATCGAACGGATTGCTGCCCTGGCACGTGATGGAAAGATCGATGAAATTTCCGACCTGCGCGATGAATCAGACCGGCGCGGGATGCGAATTGTGATCGAGCTTAAACGCAGCGCACAGCCGCGTTCGGCACTCAACAAACTTTACAAATATACGCCGCTTCAATCGACATTTGGCGTGCAAATGCTGGCCCTGGTAGATGGTGAACCGCGCCTGCTTTCGCTCAAACGCGCTCTGCAGCTATATATCGAACACCGCCAGAATGTAATTACCCGCCGCTCCCAATTCGAACTGGACAAAGCGCGCGCCCGGAGTCATATCCTGGAAGGCCTGCTGATCGCTCTCGCGAACCTGGATGCGGTCATTCAAACCATTCGCCAGGCCGATGATGCCGATGATGCCAAGGCCAAGTTAGTGGAACGGTTCAACCTGACCGAAATTCAGGCGCAGGCAATTCTTGACCTGCAGCTGCGCCGTCTGGCAGCGCTTGAACGGCATAAGATCGAAGAAGAACAGCGCGTGACACTGTCCCAAATCGAATTCCTGGTTGACCTTCTGGCCAGCCCGCGCAAGATTCTGGCCATCATTCAGGATGATATTAAAGAAGTGTCAGAAAAATACGGTGACGACCGCCGTACGCGAATCACTGCCGAAGCCGCGGAATATCTGACCGAGGAAGATCTGGTCGCAGACGAACCCATTCTGATCAGCCTGACCGAAAGAGGATATATTAAGAAAGTCCTGGCCAGCGTTTTCAGTGCCCAGGGCCGCGGTCGGCGCGGCAAAAGCGGGGGGGCCATGCGCAGTGAGGACGAGGTTTTGATGATGCTCTCCGGGCGCAGCCTGCAGACTATCCTCTTTTTCTCAGACAAGGGTAAGGTTTATGCCGAGAAAGCCTACAACCTGCCAGATTCCAGCCGGACGGATAAAGGTATCCCGATCGTTAATGTGCTCAATGTGGACCAGGACGAACAAATTACCGCTGCGGTAGCTGTGCCAGACTTTGATGACGCGAAGTACTGCACGATGGCAACCGCAAAAGGGCGCGTGAAGCGCGTTTCGCTGTCTGAATTTTCCAGTGTGCGTCCATCTGGCTTGATCGCCATCGGGCTGGCTGATGACGACCAATTGGGCTGGGTACGCCTGACCCACGGCGACGACGATATCATCCTCGTGACCGAAAAAGGCCAATCGCTGCGCATCACCGAAAAGCAGATTCGTCCGATGGGGCGCACAGCCAGAGGGGTAACCGGCATCAAACTGCGCAAGGGGGACCATGTTGCCGCCATGGAGGTCGTCGAACCAGGTGGCTATTTGATGATCGTCACCACTGGAGGGTACGGCAAACGAACCGAACTGAGTGAATATCCGGTGAAAGGCCGTGCCACCTTCGGCGTAGCCACCACCGACAAGAAAAGTCTTGACAAAATCGGCCTGATTACCTCGGCCCGGGTAGTTCAGGTGGAAGACGAGACCACCTTAATCTCCACCGGTGGCACTGTACTGCGGATAAAAGTCAGTTCGTTCAATCCCACCGGTCGGGCGACGCGTGGTGTGCGCATGATGAACCTTACCAAAGGCGAAACAGTCGTTTCTCTGGCCCGCCTGGCGGCTGCGGATTTGAAGCAAGTTGAAGACGAGTTAACAGTTCCGCTCGAGGTTGAACTGGCCGATAATGGCAACGGGCATAAGCATGATCTGGTAGAAAACGAACTAATAGAGGTCGATCTGGAAGACGATGGCCCCGAAGATAATGGCTTCGAAGACGATGGTCTGGAAGATGACGATCCGGACGAAATACTCGAATAGATATTAACCCATTAACTCCATTAAAAAAGGCCGGTGGATGAATGCACCGGCCTTTTTATATAAAAATATACTATGCGCCTGAATGTGGCAGGCGATAGCCGCTTGGAAAAGGGCATACCAGGCAACTAATAGAGGAACACTTTCTGCGTCGCCACCAGCAGCAGCACACCCATTACAGAAACCAATAAGAAGATAAGCAGGGCAACCACAAAGCGCTGTTCAGCGGTCATCCCCAGGAATGGCTCGCGTTGGACGCTGACCGGACGGATGCGAATCACATCGCGCGGTTTCGGTGCCTCATTCTGCTCGTCCTCTTCATCATCTAGAAACGATTTGGATGCTGAATTACGCAAATCATCCAACATACGCCACCTCCATTATTTCTTAATATCTACCGGGCGCAAACGGACATCGCCTGCAGCCACCTCTACTTCACCGGCTTGCGTACGTAATCGCAAGTTTCCGTGAACATCGATCCCCAACACCTGTCCTACCACATTTTCTTCCGGCCCCAATAAATCGACGCGCACTTCCTGGCCGAGAAATGCAAGCTGACCCTGCCACAACCGTAAAAAGGGCGCGCTGCCCAGAATCTTGCGCAGTGAAAACAGTTGGCGCAAAATAGCCTTCAGCAGTTCTATGCGGTCCACCGGCCTGCCAAGCACCTGCTCAACACAGGTCGCCGGAAACAGGACCTCATCGTCGGGCGGTACCGAACTGGGTGCAACATTCACACCAATCCCAAGCACTACCCCATGCAGACGGCTGCCCAACCAGGCCGCCTCCACCAACACGCCGCATGCCTTTCGGCCACCGAGTAAAACATCATTTGGCCATTTAACTTTCGCTTCGAGCCCGTAATCTTCCACCAGGGCGCGGCTAACGGCCAAACCAGCCAGCGGAGCGAAGAATGCCAGGTGCTTCTGCTCTAAATGAGAGGGGCGCAGTGCGATTGAAAAAGCCAGCGCCGCACCGGGTGTCGTAACCCATTTGCGGCCCAACCTTCCTCGTCCGCGCGTCTGCGCCTCTGCCCACACCAAAGCACCATCGGGCACACCCTGTTCCAATAATGCCTGCGCCCGGTCGTTGGTTGAACCGATCTCAGCATAGAATTCGACTTGAGAGAGGGGCAGTCCCGCCAGAGCAGACTTCAATAAATGTTCATTCACAGGCCAATTTTACTTCAAGGCGCGTGAATCGCCAAACGACCCGAGTTCTGGAGCTAGCGATCTTAAATGGTATGGATCGCCTAAATTTTATCCACCAAATAGATGAAGGGACCATGCCACCAGCAGAAGCAGCACAACCAATCCCAACAGGGTAAGCGCAATCACAGTCCAATTCCGTTTGCGGCCCGCCAACGCCTGCGTATCGTTGGGTCCGGCAATCAGCGTGTTCGCATTCTGCTGCGCCAGATCTTCAATGAATGGCGGTGTAGACCGAATTTCTATCGCCGCATTTTTTCGCACAGGCTCGCTTCCCATGGAATCAGCTTGTTTAAATGGGTCGACATGCTGCGCATTTTTGTCCGAGAGACGCGCTTCAATGTTTTCCAGGGCGTGCTTGGCAAGGACATGGTTCGGGTCAAGTACCAACACCTTTTTAAGACACCGTTTTTTCTCGGCGTCATTATCCGCAACCTCCACCGACCACAGCCAGGTGCGAATATCATTTGGCCTTTCCACCAGGGCATAACGAAAAAAACGCTGGGCCTGCTCGCGGTTGCCAGTCCGATACGCCTCAATCCCCAATCGCGTCCAACGATCCATCATCCCTCCTGTTGATAATATAGCCGTTTTCTAATCATAAGGCAAGCGCTTCGACTTACAGTTCTGAAAAGCGGTGACGTTCATCTGTATAATTTGTACAATATTTCACAAGAAGCCAGGTAGGAATATGTTATACTAGATTTTATATTGTTGAAATTCAGATCGAATTAATCTTATTTTTAATATTCCATCCATCGGAAACCATCAAACCCAGCTTTGAAAAATTATGGCCAAACCTGATCTGATCCTCCTGCATGCCCCCAGCGTGTACGACTTCCGCAAAGAATCAATCCTCTATGGACCAGTCAGCGATCTGGTGCCTTCCACGCCTGTTTTTGAGATGTATCCCATCGGATTCACCACGATGGCTGAGTATCTCGAGCGCAGCGGCTTGCGCACGCGCATTGTTAACCTGGCAGTCCGCATGTTGGATGACATCAAATTTGATGTGGAGGCGCATCTCGCAAAACTGGACGCGGCAGCGTTCGGGATCGATCTGCACTGGCTGCCTCACGCGCATGGCTCGATCGAAGTGGCGCGCATCGTCAAACGGCTGCATCCTGACCGTGCGGTAATCTTTGGCGGTTTTTCTTCCACCTATTTCCACGACGAATTAATCCGTTACCCCGCAGTCGACTACATTGTTCGCGGCGACTCGACTGAGCTGCCCCTGCTGGTTTTGATGCAGTACATCGTCTCCGGGGGAGCCTTACGCCCTGCCCCTTCCTCGGTGGAATACCGCGCCCTGGAAAACATCCCCAACCTGGTATGGAAGGATTCCGAAGGCCAGGCGCACGCCAACCCGATCAGCTACAGTCCGGACAACCTGGACGACCTGCTGCTCGATTACACCCATGTGTTGAAGGCAGTCGTGCGTTATCGCGACCTGGCCAGCTACAAGCCCTTTCGCAATTGGATGCGCTACCCAATCACCGCCGCCCTCTCGGTACGGGGCTGCCGCTACAACTGCATCACCTGCGGGGGCAGCGCCTGCACGTTTCGCGGGATTTCCAATCGCCAAAAACCGGCCTACCGCTCGCCCGAAAAATTGGCGCAAGATATCCGGCGCATCGGCGAGTTTAGCGAGGGGCCGGTGTTTATCCTGGGCGATATCCGCCAACCCGGGCCGGAATACACTGACCGCTTTTTGAACGCCATCTCCGGATGGAAAAAGCAGGTGTTCATCGAGCTGTTCGATGCTGCGGACCGCGAGTTTTTCCAGAAAGTCTCCAAAGCCATCCCTAACTTCACCGTCGAAATCTCGATGGAATCGCACGATGAAGAAGTGCGCCGCGCTTTTGGACGCCCCTATTCGAATGACGAGATCGAACGCACGATCGATTACGCATTGGACGCCGGCTGCCAGCGCCTGGACCTGTTTTTCATGACCGGTTTAAAGAAGCAGACTTACCAATCGGTCATGGGGACCGTAGATTATTCGCGCAACTTGCTCGCCCGCTATGCAAAAAGCGGTGAGAAACGGGTCATCCCATTCATCTCACCGCTGGCGCCGTTCCTCGACCCGGGCAGCCAGGCGTTTGAAGAACCCGAAAAGAATGGTTATCACTTATTCGCCCGCACCCTGGAAGAACACCGCAAAGCCCTGTTAGCGCCCAGCTGGAAATATGTGCTTAATTATGAAACGGTATGGATGAACCGCGACCAGATCGTGGCTGCCACTTACGAAGCCGGGCGGCGGATGAACCAGGTCAAGGGCGAGTTTGGGGTGATCGATCCCGTTGTGGCTGAAGCCACCGACCGGCGGATTGCGCATGCCAGCGAACTGATTGCAGAAATTGATAAAATCGTGACCAGCATTGCCGACCCTCTGGAGCGCCAGCGCCAACTGACCGATCTCAAACACCGGGTGGACAACGCGAATCTTTCAACAGTTTGTGACAAACGCGAACTGGAAGTGGCCATGCGCGGCACACGCATCAATATGCTCCAGGCCGCCGCTCTGGTGGTCAGCGACTGGTGGAAAGATCGGGCGCGTTCGTAAAAAAATGAGACTATATGTCCTGCGTTTTGTGGGAAAAAGCCTCCCATAAAACTAATTGTTTAACGCCGCCCCATAATATAATTTTCTAACCCGGTAATATGATTGGCCTGCTCATCGATGATGTATTTCACCACGTCCCCGATAGAGATCAGACCTACCA
The DNA here is from genome assembly GCA_963768585.1 of uncultured Chloroflexia bacterium. Taxonomy (GTDB): domain Bacteria; phylum Chloroflexota; class Anaerolineae; order Anaerolineales; family Anaerolineaceae; genus CAVUNY01. The sequence goes on along the minus strand of CAVYIF010000016.1, from coordinate 258,106 downwards.
CCTTGCCGTTTTCCATGACCGGTAGGTGGCGAAAATGCCGATCGGTCATGATCGCCTGGACATCTTCCATGGTGCGATCCGGGTTAATCGCCAACACCGGGCTGGTCATCATCTCATCCATGGTGGCGTCCACCCCCCGGCCCATGAGAACCCCGCGCCGGGCATAATCACGCTCCGAGAAAATGCCGACCAACTGATCGTTATCCATCACCAATACTGCACCGACACCCTTCTCAGCCATCAGTTTCAGCGCATCCATCACGGTTGCATCCGAGCTTAATGACCAGACCTGGTTTCCCTTATTTTTGAGGACCGACCTTACCGTCGCCATAACTCACCTCCTGCTGATATAAGATAATTATAATGCGAATACCTTATTTTTCAACCAATCCATAAATTATTTGAAAAATCGACTCGTAAATATAAAAGCACCGTACATATGGAAAAAAAGTCGCATAATCTTAAACTCCAGGTTAAATGGGTAAAGGTATCCCTCGCATGCAAGCCGCCAAATCCAGATACGGCTCATCGATAACCGGGAATTTCGCGCCTTGACAGAGAGCCTTCCTGCTCTATACTTTTATAAGTTCTTATTTTTTCTTGATCTTTCCAGGCCTCACCTGACCTTCACAGACCAGCAGCAACCGCACTGGCTGACTGCTGATAAACCTGACACGCTAAACATCTGCAGCGAGGTACCCTTTTATGAAAGCTATCATGGTCATGTTCGATTCGCTAAACCGGCATATGCTGCCGCCTTACGGCTGTGAATGGACTCACGCCCCCAATTTTGAACGCCTGGCAGCCCGTTCAGTCACCTTCGATAATGCCTATGTCGCCAGCATGCCGTGTATGCCGGCCCGCCGTGAACTGCACACCGGTCGCTATAATTTTCTGCACCGCTCCTGGGGCCCATTAGAACCGTTCGATGATTCAATGCCCGAAATCTTAAAAGACCACGGCGTTTATACCCACCTGGTCACCGACCACCAGCATTATTGGGAAGACGGCGGCGCCACCTACCACCACCGCTACAGCAGCTTCGAATTTGTGCGCGGGCAGGAAGGCGAACCCTGGAAAGGCGTGGTGGGCCCGGTGGCCACCCCTCCCGAATCCACTCGTGAAGCTAACCACCGCCCCAATGTGTGGCGGCAGGATTGGATCAACCGCAGCTATATCCAACGCGAGGAAAACATGCCCCAGGCCCAGACGTTTCGCCTGGGGATGGAATTCATGCGCACCAATGCCAGCCAGGATAACTGGTTCTTACAGATCGAAACCTTTGATCCACATGAACCCTTCTATACCCAACCCCAATATAAAGAGCTTTACCCGCACGATTACCAGGGGCCGCATTTTGATTGGCCGCCGTACCGGCAGGTGAGCGAACCGCCCGAAATGGTTCACCACCTGCGGATGGAATATGCCGCGCTGCTGAGCATGTGCGACCATTACCTGGGCCAGGTGCTCGACCTGATGGACGAACTGGACCTGTGGAAAGATACGCTGCTGATCGTGTGCACCGATCACGGATTCTTGCTCGGCGAGCACGATTGGTGGGCCAAGATCGTGCAGCCTTTCTACAATGAGGTGGCTCACACGCCGCTGTTCATCTGGGATCCGCGCTGCGCGCGGCAGGGAGAGCGCCGCAGCCAGCTGGTGCAGATGATCGATTTCGCCCCCACCCTGCTGGATTTTTTCGGCGCTGCCATCCCCAAAGATGTGCAAGGGATCGCCCTCAAAGAAACCCTGGCAAACAATGCACCCACCCGAGAGGCGGTTTTATTCGGCGTGCACGGCGGGCATGTTAACATTACCGATGGGCGCTATGTTTACATGCGCTCCTGCCAGCGTCCGGACAATACGCCCCTGTATGAATACACCTTGATGCCGACCCACATGCGCGCCCGTTTTGGCCCGGATGAACTGGGTGATATCCAGCTGGCGGAACCATTTTCGTTCACCAAAGGCTGCCGCACAATGAAGATCGCTGGTCGTTTATGGATGGACCCATCCCGTTTTGGCACCCTGCTTTTCGACCTGGACCAGGATCCGGGACAGGAAAAACCGATTGAGGAATTTGCCGTGGAAAAGAGGATGATCGACCATCTGGTACGCTTGATGAAAGAAAATGATGCCCCGCCAGAACAGTACATTCGTCTGGGGATCGCGGGAGGTGCATGATGGCGGATCATCCGAATATCGTGCTTATATTAACCGACGACCAGGGTGCCTGGGCCATGGGCTGCGCCGGGAATGCGGAAATACGGACCCCCAACCTGGATGCAATCGCCGCCCAGGGCATGCGCTTCGACAATTTCTTCTGCGCTTCCCCGGTCTGTTCGCCGGCCCGCGCCTCGCTGCTGACCGGACGCATGCCGTCCGCCCACGGGGTGCACGATTGGATCCGGCACGGCAATCTGGCGCCGGTGCCTGGCCTGCCGACGCCTGAAAAGAAAGACTATGCCATCGAATACCTCAAGGGGATGCGCGCCTACACCGAAACATTGGCCGAAAACGGCTACGATTGCGGAATCAGTGGGAAATGGCACATGGGCGACAGCCTGCAACCACAAAAGGGTTTTTCGTATTGGCATCTGTTCCCTTACGGTGGAAGCCCCTATTTCAACCCGGTCATGATTCGTGAAGGCCGGGTAGAACAGGTATCGGGCTACCTGACCGACATTATCACTGCCGGGGCCCTGGATTTTCTCGACCAGCCTGCTCGCAAGGAACGCCCATTTTATCTCAGTGTGCACTACACTGCACCTCACAGTCCCTGGGAAAAGGACCAGCACCCGGAAGAATTGACCGCTCTCTACAAGGATTGTCCATTTGAAAGCTGCCCGGACGAACCCTGCAATCCATGGCAGGTGAATTCCGCCCCACGCGGAACGGGAGCGAAGCGCATCGAACTGCTCACCGGATATTACGCCGCGATCAGTGGTCTCGATCGCGGCGTAGGCCAGATTTTGCGCCGCCTGGAGGAAACCGGGCTGCGAGAGAATACGCTGATCGTCTTCGCCGGCGATAACGGCATGAACATGGGCCACCACGGCATCTGGGGCAAGGGCAACGGTACCTTCCCCTTGAATATGTACGATACTTCGGTCAAGGTACCGTTCCTCATGGACTGGCCCGGGCACATCCCGCAAGGTCGGGTAGATGACCACCTGCTGAGCCATTACGATTTCTTCCCGACTCTGCTCGATTTATTGGAACTGAACGACCCTGCCCTGGCAGACCTACCGGGGCGCAGCTTTGCCCCGCTGCTGCGCGACCAGCCTTTTAACGAACGCCAGGCGGTGGTGGTCTTTGACGAATATGGACCGGTGCGCATGATTCGCAGCCGGACTTACAAATACGTGCACCGCTTCCCATACGGCCCGCATGAATTTTATGACCTGGCACAGGATCCCGATGAAAGGAAAAACCGGATCGCGGACCCGGCTTATCAGCAGCTGGTTTTCGAGATGAAAGCCGAGCTTGACCGGTTTTTTCTGCACTATGCAGATCCCGATCTGGATGGCGCCCGCCAGAGCGTGACCGGCAAAGGGCAGTTGGAAAGGGTCGGAACAGCCAACCCCGGTCGCCCGGCTTTCAGCGGCGACTGGTGGTATGTCGACGCCGATGGAGTCAGGCGATCCTGAACCTTTTTAGCTCACAAGGTCTCTGCGTAGCATCAGGGGCCTTGTGAGCGCTTACAGGCTGACCACTTTTTTCGCCTTTTGCAGCGCTTCGAGAATATCTCCCATCCCACCCACAATTCCCACCCGAACCTGATCTTCCAGGCCAAACGTCACCAGGCAGGTCTGGCATAAAACCAGTTCCACCCCACGGGCCGCCAACGTATTCAGCACATCAATCACCGGCGAACCACTGCAGCACAGGCGCACCCCATCGGTATAGAAAACAATTTTTGCCGGCAGGTTGCCCGATTCGAGGGTCAGGGAGAGGAACTTAAACGCCAGCCCGCGCTGCAGCTCCTCGGGGCCGTGGCCCAGACCGTTGCGCGTAAATAATAAGACGGTGTCGTTTTCCATGATTTCTCCTAAATCTTCAATCATTTTACCTGAATTGAGAAAAACGACCCAACCACACCGCATCAACCCATGTGGAAAGATCCTACCAACCTCTTGACGCGAAACAGGGGAAAAGGTCTAATAGAGTTATCTACCCAACCAGCAGAGGATCATTATGAATTTTCCATTGATCGATTACCACGTACATCTCACCGAGCAATTCACAATAGAAATGGCTGTGAAACTATCCGGCGAATTGAATGTAAAATTTGGCATTGTTGAACATCCTGGGCCGCATACAGGGATCCAAAGCGATGATGACCTGGTCAAATATATCGAAAATTTAAGAAAATATCCTGTATATATTGGTTTGCAGCCGATGTATCGGAATTGGTCGGTTGGTTTTTCCAAAAATGTCTTATATCAACTCGATTTTGTCTTGATGGATGCAGATACCATACCCTTGGGAAATAATGCGTATTTAGAAATCTGGAGACATAATAATTACATTGAAGATATTTCGTCGTTCATGGATCTTTACATGAATCATATCGAGAATATCCTGAAGTACGAACCGATCACCATATTTGCCAGACCCACCTATTTACCGGTCAATTTCGCTCGATACTACGATGCGTTATGGACTACCGATCGTGTCCAGAAGATCATCAAATTGGCAAAGGATAGAAATATTGCTTTCGAGATCAGCACTCCAATGCATGTTCCCAAGAAAGAAATTATTATCGCGGCAAAAAATGCAGGCCTGAAATTTACATTTGGGACCAATGCCAGGAATAAGGATGCCGGAAAATTACACTACGGTCTTCAAATGGTGGAAGAATGCGGTTTGACCAGAGATGATCTGTTAATTTTATAAAGGGCTTTTATTTCTGACGCAGCAGCCGCGAGGAATTGGCCAGGATGCCGATATCGGGCAAAGATTGGGCCGCCGCGGCTAAAATAGGCGGCAGGAAACCCAACGCTGCCAGGGTCAGGCCGACCGCATTATAGACGACAGTGAAGGCCAGGTTGCTTTTCACCACACGCATCGTGCGCCGCGCAATGCGCACCACAGCCGGCACCAGCATCCAATCCTCGCGCATCAGGGCAATATGGGCGGCTTCAATCGCCACCGGGCTGCCGGCTGCGCCCATGGCAATCCCCACATCCGCTTGAGCCAGGGCGGGGGCATCATTCACCCCATCCCCCACCATCACCACGCGGTGACCGGCGGCCTGGTACTCCTTAACCACGGCAATTTTATCCTCTGGTAACAGACCCGCTCGAAATTTTACGCCCAACCGCCCGGCAATTTCCGACGCGATTTGCGGATTGTCACCGGTCAGCAGTTCTATCTGGCCAAAACCCAGACCGGCCAAATCGCGCAGGGCCGCCCCAACTTCCGGCCGTAGAATATCCGCCGCCGCCAGAATCCCAAACGGACGGCCGTCGCGCGCCACGTACACCAGGGTCCGTCCACCAGACTCCATTTCGGCAGCTAGAGGCCCCCAGAACGCACCGTTTTCGACCATGCGCTGGCTGCCCACGCTAACCTGCGCGCCTTCGATGCTGGCTGTGACCCCCAGACCGGGCAAAGCGTGGAAATCTTCCGTTTCTAAGAACGTCAGGCCCTTCGCACGCGCCGCGCTGCGCACAGCCTGCGCCAGCGGGTGTTCAGAATAGCGCTCGGCTGAGGCCGCCAGGCGCAGCACTTCGTCTTCGCTGGCGCCATTCAGCGGCAGAATATTGGTGATTTCCGGCTGTCCAAGGGTCAGCGTGCCGGTTTTATCCACCAGCAGCACATCCGCCTGGGCCAATAGCTCGAGATATTTCCCCCCTTTAATCATCAAACCGCTTTTTGCGCCTGCCCCAATCGAAGCCAGCATGGCGATGGGCGTCGCCAGGGCAAACGAACAGGAACAGGCCACCACCAGTACCGCCGCCGTCGCCAGTGGGTCCTGGCGCAGGATAAAGGTCAGCAAGGCTACCCCGGCGACCACCGGCAGGTACCAGGCCGAAAAACGATCGGCAATCCGCTGCACCCCGGCCCGGTTGGCCTCGGCTTCTTCCACCAGGCGGATCACCCGGCCGAAGGTAGAATCTCGGCCTACCGCCAGGGTTTTCACGCGCAGGCTGCCCAGGCGAGCAAAGGTTGCGGCATACACCCGTTTGCCTGGCCCGGCTTCAACCGGCAGCGATTCGCCCGTGATAGCCGCCTGATCGAGGGTGGCCTGTCCGGAAAGGACTTCGCCATCTACCGGGATCTGTTCTCCGGGGCGGACCACAACCACTTCACCCACCCTTACCTGGCCCGCCGGAACCTCCGCTTCGGCCCCATCTCGCTCCACCCTGGCCAGTTGGGGAGCCAATGCCGCCAGGTCGCGCACGGCACGGCGCGCGCGCTCGGTGGTGAAACGTTCGGCGTAATCACCAACGCGCATAAAAAATACCACCACCGCGGCTGTGCTCCATTCGCCAATGGCGGCGGCGGCAATCACACCCACCGTCATCAAGGTATGCGAGATCACCTGACGTCGCAGGGCCGAACGGACCACATTCACAAAGACCGGCCAACCGGCCAGCAGCACCAGCGGCAGCCCCACGTACCAGGGGATAAGCCGGGTAATTTGCTTAAAAAGACCCAGCCACTCCCCCACAATGACGATAAACAGAACCGCGCCAAACACCAGGCCGAACAGGCGCAGCACCTGACCGGTCAAATTTTCCATCGCTTCCGCGCGCGTTGCGCCGGCTGCGCCCGGTATAGGGGGCGCAGTCTCCAGACCGGCAATACGCGTGGCTTCAGGAACCCGGTAGCCGGCGCCGGCTACTGCCTGGCGGATTTGCGGCGCGCTGACCTGCGCCAGATCGGCCTGAAATACAGCCTTTTCGGAGGTCAAGAAAACCTGCACCCCACTCACCCCGGGGATTTCACTCAAGGCATGCTCCACGTGCGCCACGCATTCGGCGCAGTCCATGCCCAAGACGGGCACCTCAAGGGTCGTGTTTTCGCTCATCAGGTTATTTTACCTTTTCTTAGGGTGAATTTCCATTTCTCAAAAACCATTTTGACTGCAATATTGATTTTTCTTCGCACATTTGTTCTGGTATAATGGGCGCATGACCCTCACAATTACTCAGGCTCGGGCTGTTATGCTGGCCACCCAGGGATTGCTGGAAGCTCCAACCCTGCCCGCCACCCAGGATTCCGTCCTCCAGGTGATCCGGCGCATGGGCGTGCTGCAAATCGACACCATCCACGTCGTGGCCCGCTCTCCCTACCTGGTACTGTGGTCCCGGTTGGGCAGCTACGAACCCCGCTGGCTCGATCAGCTGCTGGCGGAAACGCGCCTGTTTGAATACTGGTCGCATGCCGCCTGCTTTATCCCCATCGAAGACTACCCCCTCTACCGGCGCTGGATGCTGGAGGGCAAACGCGGATGGAATAATGCATTAGAGTGGTTGGCCAATCACCAGGAGCTGGTCGACCGGGTGTTGGCACGCATTCACTCAGAAGGTCCGCTGCGTTCAGCCGATTTCAAGGGAGTCAAGTCTCCGGGCGGCTGGTGGAATTGGAAGGAAGAAAAAATCGCCCTCGAACATCTGTTATCTGCTGGGGACCTGATGGTGCGCGCCCGCAAGAATTTTCAGCGCGTTTACGACTTGCGCGAGCGGGTGCTGCCGGATTGGGATGATGCCCAAACCCCTCCATTGAAAGAGATCCGGAGGCACTTTATCCTGCGCGGCGTGGCCTGCCTGGGCATCGCCCGCGGAAATTGGGTGAGCGACTACTACCGGATTAGTAAAAACGGTATCGCCAAGGAGCTGAATACCCTGGTGGAAGAAGGGGCCCTGCTCACCGAAAAAGTAGAAGGTTGGGATGATCCGGTTTACATCCACCCCGAGCGCGCCGGGCTGCTGTCTCAGGCTCTGGCTGGCGAACTGCACCCCAGTTACACCACCCTGCTTTCACCTTTTGATCCCCTGGTTTGGGATCGCAAACGTACGCATGAGCTGTTTAACTTCGATTACTCTATAGAATGTTACCTGCCGGCTGCCAAACGCCGCTACGGGTATTTCAGCCTGCCTATCCTGCACAAAGATGCGTTGGTCGGCCGCCTGGATGCGAAAGCGATCCGTAAGGACGAAATATTTGAGGTGCGCAATCTGGTCCTGGAACCAGGCGTGGAGCCAGACCTGGCGCTGATCGAAGACCTGCGCACTGCCATTCAGGCCTGCGCGACCTGGCACGGCACACCCAGGGTTCAGGTGGTGCGCTCAGCGCCGCCCGAACTGAGTGAGATGCTCTTTTAAAGAAAATAAGCCGGCTTGCGGTAGTACTTTCCGCAAGCCGGCTCAATATTTTGGCGTTGCCAATCTAGAAATACATATCATGGACACTGGGCGGGACAAAAGACGCGTGGATAACCTGGTCAATTTCGTCTACGATTTCGCTCTTGCGGTTGGTGATGTAGCGTTCCATGAGGCGAGCTTGCCGCGCGTTAGGAAAAGTTTGGACGCCAATATATGCCAGGTGCGCGCCTGGATAGCTGACATTCACCAGCTTTCCAGGCAAAGAAAGGCGTTCGCCTACCGCTGACAGCTCAAAATCGACTTTTACTTCGTGGCCGATACGTGGTTCCAGACCGTGTTCGATCAATTTGTAAGCCAGCAGCCCAACCCCGGCCAGTGAAAAATTTTCCAGAAAAGTGGACATAGCGCAGTCCTTACAGCGCAGCATGACCCGGGTCGGTTGGTGGGGCTGAACGCGTTCATGGCTGCGCGCCGCCCAGGAGCGCCCCATTGATTTAATATCCCCCAGAACCAGCTCTCCACAATAATTATCCAGTTTCAATACCCGCGCCGAAAATACTTCCTCGCCAGATAGGCTGTGCAGAAAGATTCGTTCATCGGGATAGGTCAGCAGCCGCCCGCGTGAAATGGCGAAGTGTGCCCGGCCCTTCTCCATCGAAAGGAAAGTTAGCTCCTGCGTGAAAAGCATCCCTTTGAATGGCCGGATCAGCCTCAAAGTGCGGTTTTGTTTAAGCACCGATTCAAAATTGGATGTGCTTTTATTTTGCATTTGATATGGGTAAGTTGACATGGCGATCATCTCCTTTTACCGGTAGGAAAAAACAGCGGCTCTATTGCACGTCGCTGGTTGGCAGGGAAGAAGTTATGATGTCCCAAATAGATATGGACGAAATTAAATTGTTTTAAGGAAGCCTAATTGGCTTGATTAGGCAAAGTATAGCAAATTGGTCGATCAAATACAATAGAACAAATGAAAAATGACCCATAATGAGAAAAGTATTAGGTTTATTCCCGTTTAACCCCGGCGCATCACTCCATGACTGCCATTCCTTGTCTCAATTCACGCACAAAACCTCCGGCTGCCTGGACGGGATCGGCAGCACGACCCAACGCGTCGATCAATGCCGAACCCACAATCACCCCGTCTGCCACGCTGCCTACCACGCGGGCCTGCTCCGGGTTTGAAATACCAAACCCTACCGCCAGCGGGAGCTGCGTGATCTGCCGTACGCGCTGAAGAAAACTCGCCAGGTCGGGTGGGAGTTCGCGTCGCGCTCCGGTCACCCCGGTCAAAGAAACCAGGTAAAGGAAGCCACTCGACCGGGCAGCAATCAGGCGAATACGCTCAGCGCTGGCTGTTGGCGGCACCAAATAAACCAGCGCCAGGCCGTTTTCACGGCAGGCCTGTTCCAATTCGGCGGCCTCTTCGGGCGGCAGATCGGGCACGATCAGCCCATCCGCGCCTACCCGGGCGGCATCGGCGGTAAAACGCTGCACACCGTAGGCTAAAATGGGGTTGACATAACCCATCAGCATAAACGGAGTCGAGACCCCGCGCCCGCGCAGATCAGCGACCATCTCCAGGCAGCCTGACAGGTTCATCCCTTGTTCAAGCGCCACCTGGGTCGAACGCTGGATGGAGGGACCATCGGCCAGGGGATCCGAAAAAGGGACGCCCAATTCGATCAGGTCCGCACCGCTGGCAGCCACCGATTCCACAACCGCTGATGACAGCGCGCGCTGAGGGTATCCGAGGGTGACGTATGGCATCAAGGCTGCCCGCTTTTGCGCGCGCACCCCGGCAAAGGCAGCTGCGATCCGTTCCAATCCGTTCATTGAGCCCTCCCAGTAGGAATTTCCCGGGTCATACCCAGGACCTCGGTCACGGTATCCAGATCCTTATCTCCCCGCCCCGACAGGTTGACCAGCAAAATTGCGTCGCGGCTCATTTGCGGCGCACGGCGCATGGCTTCGGCTACGGCATGCGCCGATTCAAGAGCCGGGATTATGCCTTCGCTGCGCGCCAGCACCTGGAATGCTTGCAGGGCCTGCTCATCCGTGGCCGAGGTGTATTCGGCCCGCCCCTGATCGCGCAGGTAGGCATGCTCCGGGCCAACCGCCGGGTAATCAAGACCGGCGCTGATCGAGTGCGTCGGCAGCACCTGGCCATCTTCATCCTGCAGCAAATAGGTGAAGGTGCCGTGCAGCACGCCGGGTCTGCCCCGGCGTGGATCGCCAAAGCGGGCGGCATGGCGCCCACTCTCGATCCCTTCGCCGCCAGCCTCTACCCCTACCAGGCGTACCCCGGCATCCCCGCGAAAGGCGTGAAACAGGCCGATGGCATTCGACCCCCCGCCCACACAGGCAATACATTCATCCGGCAGCTGCCCGGTCTGGTCCTGGATCTGATGGCGCGCTTCGCGGCCAATCACGGACTGAAAATCGCGCACCATGCTCGGATAAGGGTGCGGGCCCAGAGCCGAACCCAACAGGTAGTAGGTGTCACCCACATTGGTAACCCAATCGCGGATGGCCTCGTTGATGGCATCTTTCAAGGTACGGCTGCCGCTGTCCACCGGGCGCACCTCGGCCCCCAGCAGGAGCATACGCAGCACATTGGAATGCTGGCGGGCGATATCCACCGTGCCCATATACACCACGCACTCCAACCCCAACAGGGCCGCGGCGGTAGCGCTGGCCACCCCGTGCTGCCCGGCACCGGTTTCGGCGATCAGGCGCTGCTTGCCCATGCGGCGGGCGAGCAGCGCCTGCCCCAGGGCATTATTAATCTTATGCGCGCCGGAATGGGCCAGGTCTTCCCGTTTGAGGTAGATGCGAGCCCCACCCAACTGCTCGCTCAGGCGCGCGGCATGGAACAGCGGTGTGGGCCGGCCCACATAAGTTTTCAACAACCCGTCCAATTCACACTGGAAGGCCTTATCGGCCTGGGCGGCCCTGTACGCCGCTTCCAGCTCACCCAGGGCGGGCATCAATGTTTCGGGCACAAACTGTCCTCCGTAAGGACCAAATTTAGCCTGGGCAGTATCCTGGTTGGTCATGGGGTTCTCCTATGCCTCATTCATTCGCACTGCGTCCACAAAGGCCCGCATCTTGGTATCATCTTTAATCCCGGGAGACGTTTCGACCCCCGAGGCCACATCCACCCCCCAGGGCTGCACCTGGCGTACGGCCTGGGCCACGTTGGTCGGGTTCAGCCCGCCAGCCAGCAATATGGGCGCTTTCCGCGCCAGGCTGCGCGCCAGGTTCCATTCGGCTATCTTTCCGGTACCGCCGTATTGGCCAGCGCGGTGGGCATCGATCAGCCAGGCCGGCGCCTCGGAGCGCGGTTTGTAGTTGGCCAGGTCTTCTTGCAGCTCCCCGATATTTGCCGGGCGTAACCCCTTGAAGGCGCGCGGCCCGGTCGCTGCCAGCACCTCGGCGGGATTCATCTCCGGAAAGTTGGGCCAAATCCAGGCGGCAGGTGTCCATGATTTTGAGCATCTCAACCGCAGGCAAATTAACAAAAACCCCGACTGTGACCACCTGCATCCGGCGCGCCCGCAGTTCGCTGACGATGCGCATGCAAACTTCCAATGCGATATAGCGCGGGCTGGATGGGTAAAAGTTGAAACCCAGCAGATCCGCCCCGGCCTCAATCGCTGCCAGGGCATCTCCCAGGTTGGTCAGACCGCAAATTTTCACTTTCATCGCGCCAGGCTCCGCACCCGTCCTGCTGTATCCTCCGCCGCCACCAGAGCCTCACCTACCAGCACCGCGTCCACCCCGGCCAACGCCAGGCGCGCGACATCTTGCGGGGTGTGGATGCCGCTCTCCGCCACCAGGCATGTGCCCGATGGGATATTTGGGCGCAGGCGCTGCGTGGTCTCCAGGTTGACGCTGAAATCGCGCAGATCACGGTTGTTAATCCCGATCAACCTGGGCTGGCAGGCAGCCAGGGCTTTATCCAAATCAGCCAGGGAGTGAACCTCCACCAGGGCCGCCATGCCCAGCTCACCGGTCAGAGTGTGCAATTCGGCCAGACATAGCGGTTCGAGATAAGCGGCGATCAATAACACCGCATCCGCCCCGGCGGCACGCGCTTCGTAAACCTGGTAGGGATCGAGCAGGAAATCTTTACGCAGCAGCGGTAGACGCGGTATCAGCCCGGCAATCTGGCGCAGGTATTCGAGCGAACCCTTGAAATAGCGCTCATCGGTCAGGACCGAGATCGCACTGGCTCCGTTGGCCTGGTAGGTGCGCGCCAGCGCAAGCGGATCAAAATCTTTCGCGATCTGCCCGCGCGACGGCGAAGCGCATTTCACCTCGGCGATCAAAGCCGGCCGCTCGCCGTCTTTGCGGCGCAGGGCACCCACAAAATCCAGGGCTGGCGGCGCCTCTCCTGCCAGGGCACGCACTTCCGCCAGGGGCCGAACTGCCCGGCGCTGTTCAACTTCCACCCGCTTGTGGGCAAAAATTTCGTCCAGAATGGTCATCGCACCGCCTGCTGGCTGAAGGCAGCCATCCGCTCCATCCGGTCAAGGGCTGCCCCAGAGCGCAGCGATTCATCCGCCGCGGCCAGGGCCGTCGGGAAATCACCGGTTTGCACCGCCAGGGCGGCGGCGCTGTTGAGCACGACCACATCCCGGCGCGGGCTGGTATCGCGCCCGGAAAGCAGTTCGCGCAAAATGACGGCGTTTTCTTCAGCCGGACCGCCGCGCAGGTCACCGTCTTTCACCCGGCGCAGGCCGTATTGGGCCGCGTCCAGTTCGAAACTTTCCACCCGGCCATCGGTCAAATGGCTGACACGGTTGGGACCGGCGGTAGTCAGTTCATCCAGACCGCCGTAGCCGTGCACCACGTAAGCTGCCTCGCCGCCCAATTCGCCCAACACCGCCGCCAGGGGTTCGGTCAGCTTCGGGTCGTAGACCCCAATCAGCTGGTGGGTGGCCCCCGCCGGATTGGTGAGAGGGCCAAGCAAGTTAAAGATGGTGCGCTGGCCCAATTCTTTGCGCGGACCGATGGCATATTTCATTGCCGGGTGAAATTTCGGGGCAAACATGAAGCCGATGCCCACTTCTTCGATGCAGGCTGCTACCTGCTCAGGGGTCAGATCAAGGTTGACCCCCAGGGCAGCCAGCACATCGGCGCTGCCGCACTGCGATGAAGCCGCGCGGTTTCCGTGTTTGGCCACCCGCCGCCCGGCCCCAGCGATGACGAAGGCTGCCGCGGTCGAAATATTGAAAGTGTGCGCGCCATCGCCGCCTGTTCCGGCGGTATCAATTAAGACATCCTCTGAGATCGGCAGCACGACCCGGTTGCCGTGGGCTCGCATGGCGCGCGCACTGCCGGTGACCTCATCGATCGTCTCGCCCTTCATGCGCAGGCCTACCAGGTAGCCGCCAATCTGGGCAGGCGTGGCCTGCCCGGTCATGATAATCCCCATCGCCGCCTCGGCTTCCTCGGCACTCAAATTCTCAAACATCATCACTTTGGCAATAAATGGTTTTAACATGGTGCGTCCTCCACAGGTTTCCTTCACTAGTAGTAAATAACCGGTTAAACAAACAGCCCTCTCTCCTACCGAGGACGAGAGAGGGTTCCCGTGGTGCCACCTGGTTTAGGCTGCTTAACCAAAAATCCCCATCGATGATGACGGGGAAATGCAAGCCAGCCTCACTTTACCGGGTACGCCAGCCATAGCTGGTTATACCCTATGCCCGGATAACGGGGGCAACTCCGGCGCAGACTACTCAGGAAACTCCCTTTCGCCCTGCAGCTCCGAGAACCATTCACCGCGGACGGATGGTCAGGCTTCACACCAATCGCCTGCTCTCTGGGCCACCGCTTCCGCGCCTACTCTTTCTCTTCAGCGCTTTTACTTATGCGTCTATTTGTACCAAAATTTACCTATCATGTCAAGATGATTTTTTTGGAGAGTTCCTTTTAATCCTGGGGCGAAAACCTAACCCCAGGCCCCTCTCTGATAAATGGAAAGGGATTTTATAATGGGTATATCCTGGCAAATTGTCTTTGAGCTTCTTCGCAGCGGTAAAATAAATCACGCAATTTTTAAGAAAGGCCCTCATGATCAGCATTCGCAAGGCGCGCCCCGAAGATCTAGAATTCCTGGTAGAGACGGACCTGCTTGAAGATGGTTACACGGTCGACCCGGATGAGCCATCGATGACCGAAGAAGAACAGGCAGCTCATCGAAAAAAAATTTCCGCTTTCGTGCGCGGGCCGGACGATTCAGGATGGATCGCGGAAGACGACCTGACTGACGTAAAAATCGGCATGATCCTGGCCCGTTTTCGCGATCTATATCACGAACCAGACAATGAAGCCAACCGGTTTCTATTGCGTTTCCTGGATAAGGACATATTTCCTGAAGATGGGCGCTTCTGCGAAGTTTTTCAGCTTTGGGTTGCACCTGCCCACCGGCGCCAGGGAATCGCCACCCGGCTCAAGCTGCAAATCGAAGAGGAAGCCAGGCAGCGCGCAGTTTGGATGATTTACACCCACACCGAAGCCCAGAACGAACACGTGATCGAACTCAACCGCAAATTAGGATATCGGACCGTGCGCAGCGGGCCGCTGTGGGATGAAGTCCCTCGCGCCAGCCTGGTGAAGTGGCTTAAATAAAAAAGGTTGATTTTCAATAAAATTTATGTGATAATCTGAGCACATCTGAAAAGCTGTGATGGAAACGAGTAAGCCCTCCTCATCCGCCAGCGAACCCGGGAGCGTGTAAGCCGGGACGGGACGCAGGGCCGAAAATCCTTCCGGAGCTGCGAACCGAAAGCGCATCACACGAAGCGCAACTAAGGGAGCCGGGAACGCCGGTCGTTATGATGGCGCAGATATGAACTGGTCTTTCTAAACAAGCGTTTAGACGGAACGCAGGGAGTATCCGGCAGAGCGCCCGATTCCTCGAAATCGGGAAGCAGGGTGGTACCGCGGAGTTTACATCCCGTCCCTGCGCCGGTTAGCCGGCGTTGGAACGGGTTTTTATTTTAAGTAAAACGGGTCGGTTGAGTATACCGCCCTCATGGAGGAGTGAAATAATGTTTAAAGAAGTACCTGCGAAAGTGGATTTTCCCGCCCAGGAGCGGGATGTGATGAGTTTTTGGAAGGAAAGCCGGGCATTTCAAAAGCTGCGCGACCTGCATAAAGGCCAGCCGCGCTGGTCGTTCATCGATGGACCGATCACAGCTAACAACCCCATGGCGGTGCACCACGGCTGGGGGCGTACCTATAAGGATGTGATGCAGCGCTTCCAGACCATGCGCGGGCACGAGCTGCGCTACCAGAATGGCTTCGACTGCCAGGGTCTGTGGGTGGAAGTGGAAGTCGAAAAAGAGAACGGGTTCAAGTCCAAGAAGGACATCGAGGAATTCGGCCTGGAGGCCTTCGTGCGCATGTGTAAGGCGCGCGTGCTGCGCTATGCCGCCGTGCAGACCGAGCAATCGACCCGCCTGGGATACTGGATGGATTGGAACGATCCCGATGTACTGCGCCAGCTGGCCGAACAGCTCCTGGCCGACCCGGCCCAAAGTGTGACCCTCGATGGCCCGCATGGGCCGGTGACTGACAGCGTGGAGATGCTGATTGGCCGCCTGGGTCTGGCCGAACTGGGCGGCAGCTACTTCACTTTCTCCAATGAAAACAATTATATGATCTGGACCTTCCTCAAGAAGTGCTGGGAGCGAGGCTGGGTTTACCGCGGGGCGGACGTCATGCCCTGGTGCCCGCGCTGTGCCACCGGCATTAGCCAGCACGAGATCGTCACTGATGGTTATGCTGAGTTGACACACAAAAGCGTCACCGTGCGCTTTCCGCTGGTGGATGAGGCAGGCCAACCGCGTGTGGACGCGGAGACTGGCCTGCGCGAAGCGCTGCTGGTGTGGACCACCACTCCCTGGACGCTTTCCAGCAACGTGGCGGCTGCCGTCGGGCCGGAACTGGTCTATGTTCGCGTGCAGCAGGGCGATTGGGTCTATTACCTGGCAAAGGGCACCCTGCAAATGGTGAAAGGCGAACACACTCTGCTGGGCGAACTGCCGGGCAGCGCTCTGGTAGGCCTGCGTTACAGTGGTCCTTTCGATGACCTGCCCGCCGCGAGTTTGCCGGGCGGGAACTCACACCTCAAAACACTGGATATTACCACGCAGCAGAATGCGCGTGCGGCGCACCGCGTAATCCCCTGGAGTGAGGTGGGCGAGAGCGAAGGCACGGGTATCGTGCACATCGCCCCCGGCTGTGGCGCAGAAGACTTCCAATTAGGCCGCGAATTCCACCTGCCGCTGCTGGCGCCGCTCAACGAAGAAGGTTTTTTCATCGATAATTTTGGCTGGCTAACCGGAAAACACGTTTCCGAAACGGCCGAACCGATTTTTGCCAACCTGCGCGAAAAAGGGCTGCTCTACCGCGCCGAAAACTACACGCACCGCTACCCCACCTGCTGGCGCTGCCAGACAGAGCTGGTTTTCCGCCTGGTGGACGAGTGGTTCATCAGCATGGGGCCGGTTTACGATAAGCCGCGCAGCGAGCTGAGTGCCGAAGAGAAGGCGCACAGCCTGCGCTACCAGATCATGGACGTGGTCGAGCAGATCCGCTGGATCCCAGAGTTTGGCCTGGCGCGCGAGTTGGATTGGCTGCGCAACATGCACGATTGGATGATCAGCAAGAAGCGCTATTGGGGGTTGGCCCTACCCATCTGGATCTGTGAACCGTGCAGTCACTACGAGGTGATCGGCTCCAAAGAAGAACTGCGCAAGCGAGCCGTCTCCGGTTGGGAGACCTTCGCCGGACACACCCCGCACCGCCCGTTTGTCGACGCCGTGCACATTGCCTGCCCGGAATGCGGAGCAGAAATGAGCCGGGTGACCGATGTGGGCAACCCCTGGCTGGATGCCGGAATCGTACCCTTCAGTACGCTGGGCTACCGCACCGACCCGGATTTCTGGCAAAAATGGTATCCTGCGGACTGGATCAGCGAATCCTTCCCCGGTCAGTTCCGCAACTGGTTTTACAGCCTGCTGGCGATGGCGACCGTGGTCGACCAAAGCCCGCCTTTCCTACAAAATTTCAGTTATGCCACTTTGATCGGCGAGGATGGGCGCCCGATGCACAAATCCTGGGGCAACGCCATCGAGTTCAACGAGGCAGCCGACCGCATTGGGGTGGATGTAATGCGCTGGCTGTACTGCGGGCAGAAACCGGAAAACGACCTGCCCTTCGGGTTCGGTACCGGCGACCTGGTCCGCCGCCAGTTCCTTTTGCCGCTGTGGAATGTGTACAGCTTTTTCGTGATGTATGCCAACCTGGACGGCTGGAGCCCTGAATTCGAGTTCGACCCGCAGGCACCTGAAGGTCCCACCCCGCGCAGCGAGAACCTGCTTGACCGCTGGGTGCTGGCGCGCCTTAACCAGGTGACGGACCAGGTCACCGATAAATTGGATGAATCTGATTTCAGCGCCGCCGTGGGCCTGGTGAACGTGTTGATCGACGACCTCACCAACTGGTATGTGCGCCGCAGCCGGCGCCGCTTCTGGAAGAGCGAGCAGGGCGCCGATAAAAACGCGGCCTACGCCACCCTGTACCACCTGTTGGTCAAGCTGGCCCGCCTGCTGGCGCCGTTTACCCCCTTTGTAAGCGAAGTGATCTACCAAAATCTGGTACGCAATGTGCAACCTGCAGCGTTAGAAAGCGTGCATCACAGCTTATGGCCGGCAGTCGACACAGCCGCAGTAGACGAGAATCTGTTGGATCAGATGGCGCTGGCGCGCACAGTCGCCAGCCTGGGGCTGGGTGCGCGCAGCAGTGTGAACCTCAAACTGCGCCAGCCGTTAGGGAAAGTGATGGCCCATGTCAGCAGCGGCGAAGCGCGCCTGACAGACGAATTGGTGGAGATCATAACCGACGAGTTGAACATCAAGCGTTTCGAGTTTGTGGCTGAAGCCGGTAGGCTGGTGACCTACCGCGTGCTTCCCGAAAACAAGCAGCTTGGTCCGCGATTTGGGGCGCGTTTTCCACTGGTGCGGGCAGCCCTGGCCCAATTAGATCCGTCCAGCCTGGCGGCTGCCGTGCAGGCCGGGCAAAATGTGCACCTGGAAGTGGACGGTGAAACCGTGGAACTGGCTCCCAGCGAGCTGGTAGTGCAGGCTCTGCCGGTTAAAGGCCTGGCGGTATTGAGCGACCGTGGGGTAACCGTGGCGGTGGATGCCACGCTGACACCCGAGTTGCGCGCCGAAGGCCTGGCGCGTGAATTCGTGCGCCGCGTGCAGGATCTGCGTAAAAGCGCCGGTTTGGAAATCTCCGACCGCATTTATGTGGCTTACCAGGCCAGCCCCACTTTAGCGGATGCGCTCGCGACCTGGAGGGAATATATCATGAGCGAGACCCTGGCCCTGGAATTAAATGCCGCCTCGCTGCCGGAAAGTTGGGCGAGCGCCGCAGACAAATTCGATGGCGAGATGGTAACCTTCGGTTTAGTGAAAGCGGAACACTGAAACCAAAGTCAATAATATCGGACAAATTGAGGAACGTTTTCATGTGACTGGATCGGCCTGGTGGCACTATAATTAATCAAGGTGTCCACCAGCCGGTTTATGCTACCATTTCATCAACCCACGCACAAATGTGTGCCCTTGGGAAAAAAATATGTGGTATTTAATCATTCGCACCGCATCAAAACGTCCGACAATTTATAAAATCAAGCCCGGAAAAAATATCCTTGGCCGTAAACCGGATCAAGATATAGTCATTGCCGATGTGGCCGCTTCGCGCGAGCACGCTGAAATCTTCTTCCATGGCGGTCAACTCGTCATCTATGACCTGAAGAGCACAAATGGCACATTCGTCAATCGTGAACGCCTTTCAAAACCCAGGGTCCTGCACGCTGGAGACCAGATCCGTGTTGGCCAGCAGATCATCACTGTCTCCTTCAAGGACGACGAAGGTACGGATGAACTGGTAGCTGGTTTTGCCAAAACCCGTGCCTTAACCCGCGACTTGATGCTGCAGTCGGTCGACATGCATGCAGTACTGCTGTACGAAGTTTCCAGCCGGTTGAACACCATCCTCGATCTGAAAACTTCGATGCAGGAAGTATCGGATTTGATCCGTACTTCGATGGGTGCCGACAAATGTGAAATCATTCAGGCAGAGGACTTCGGCCGACTCAACGAATTGGGTTTCCCATCCTCCATCGCGCAGCAGGCCATTGACCAGCGCTCGGTAGTTATCATCCCAGACCTGGCGAATCAATCCGATCCGGCACCGAGCCAGAGTGCCACGCTGCTGCGCATCCGGTCGGTTTTATGCGTTCCGATCCTGATTGAAGCCAAGGTTGCGGCCTTGATCTATGTCTATAAGACCGATCCTGCAGCGCGTCCATTTGATGAAAACGATGTGCAGCTGGCAGTAGCCATCAGCCACCAGGCGGCGTTAACCATTCAGCGCTCTCATTTAATTGAACGCTCTTTGGTGCTCGAGCAAAACGCAAATTTTGATAGTCTGACTGGACTGCTGGCCCGCAATCACTTTCTGACCCTGGCAGAACGCGAGTTTCAACGAGCCAAACGACTGAAGCACAACCTGGTTATTTTAATGCTGGATTTTGATGAGTTCAAACAAATCAACGACACGTACGGCCACATGGTCGGCGACCAGGTGATGAAAGCGGTAGCCGATCACTGCACAAATCAGGTACGCAACATAGACATGGTTGGACGTTTCGGGGGAGATGAATTCATCTTTTTACTGGTTGAAACCACGGCAGAGGATGCTGCTCATGTGGCAGACCGCATTTGTAAAAAAATTGCCGAAGCGACGATTGAGGCGGACCCTGGCCCGTTGAAGATGACGGTCAGCATCGGAGTGGCTCCTCTCGACGAAAACTGCGCAAACTTGATCGATCTGCTCAACCGGGCCGATAAAGCCTTATATGCCGCAAAAAGGGCGGGAAAAAATCGCGGATTTTTATTTGAGGAAGAAAAATACGGCTCTAACGAATGCTAACCAGAACCTGTTTAGGCATCTTGCACACCATGGTATAGGCCGGGTCGAAAATGTTACCCAGATCGTAGCGCGCGCACATCCCCATCAAGGTGCTCGCGGCGTGTTCGTTTAGACCATAATCTTCCTGCAGCCACAGGCACATTTCCGTGGTGGCATGCTGCAGGGCCTGATCCAGCGGGCGAGCATTCCCCAATGTGAAAATAAAATCTGCATCCTCGCCCCGCGGCCAATGGATCGTTTTTTCTTTTAGCAAACGAACCGTAAAGCGCACGTCAAATGAAATTTCGATCCCTGTCCCGACCAGTTCGCCATCCCCCTGAACGGCGTGTCCATCCCCCAGGTGCAGCAGCGCGCCCGCAACAAACA
Source organism: uncultured Chloroflexia bacterium (assembly GCA_963768585.1). Classification (GTDB taxonomy): domain Bacteria; phylum Chloroflexota; class Anaerolineae; order Anaerolineales; family Anaerolineaceae; genus CAVUNY01. The sequence goes on along the minus strand of CAVYIF010000016.1, from coordinate 237,383 downwards.
CCGGAAAATACGCCGTCACACCGGACGTGAAACCCACGTAATCCATATTGCCGCCGTATGCGCCCGAAGTGGCCGTCGAGATGAACTGTGCCCCGCCCGGAGCCACCCCCAGACAGCCCAGCATCGGATTCAAAGGAAGAGATAGCTTTGACAACCCGGCCAAGGGTGTCAGTAAGGCAGCACTGCCGCCGGCAGAATCAATGCTCCATTCTGCCCGTTCGGGTTTCAGCAGGCGGGAGGCAAAAGCCGGATCGACCACGTTAGGCGCCAGCATCGTGTAAGAATAACCAATCTCCCGGTTAGGAGAAAGGCTCTCCAGGGAAACCTGCAGGGTGTCGCCCGGTTCCGCGCCTTCCACGTAGAACGGCCCGGTTTGCGGATTGGGGCTGTCCGCCACTGCTTGCCCCTGGGAATCCGATCCGCCCGCATCGATCGTGGTGGTGATGACCTGATCCCCGTCCGCGATATGCAGGACCGGCGGGTGCGAGCCAAAAGTATTGTAATAGGTGGCAGGTTGAAATTGATGGGTGGTCATAGGATCGCTCCATTTTCAGCTGGTCTGTTGGTATTGGCTTTAATCGTTTATTTGCATTGTGTCTTTCAATTATAGCTCGATATCGCGCTTTTCAACCAAGGGCACCGGATCTCTGAAAGGCCAAAACTCATGATATGATTCCTGACTATGTACCGGCGACTTTTCCAAAACCGCAACTTCACCGCTCTATGGATCGGGCAGATGATTTCCTTCATCGGGGATTATTTCAATATGCTGGCGATCCCGATCATGGTCAACCGCCTGACCGGCTCGGCGATGATGGTCGGTCTGTCGGTGATGGCCTCAGCCGTGCCGGCCCTGATCCTGGGACCAATCGCCGGGGTGTTTGTCGACCGCTGGGACCGGCGGCGCGTGATGATCGTTTCGGACGTGCTGCGCGCGCTGTTGGTACTGTGCTTGCTGACGGTCCGTTCCGCCGACCAGGTATGGGTGTTGTATGTGATCGGTTTTCTGGTATCCTGCACCAGCCAGTTTTTCTTCCCGGCGCGCGGCGCGGTGCTGCCGCTAATCGTCACCGATTCGGAAGATTGGTTGGCAGCCAACGGCTTAATGCAGATCATCCAAACGGTCGGCCTGCTGCTCGGTCCAGCCATGGCCGGGTTTGCCATAGGCTTGTGGGGCGAACAGGTGGCCTTCATCGCCAACGCCATCGGCTACCTGGCCTCCGCGATTGCAGTATTTACCATGCAGGTGCCGCGCACCACACCAGGGACCGCCAAAGGAGCTTATGTCGTAAAAGATGTCCTGCAGGACCTGCGTGAAGGACTGGTCTATCTTTTCACCCACCGCAGCACAGTCGGCGTGCTGGTCTGCATGACGGTTGCCATGCTGGGTGTCGGCGCGATCAACGTCATCTGGGTTCCTTACCTGCAGCGCACTTTTGGGATCGGCGCTGAAGGGTTGGGAATAGTCGATGCCGCACAAGGGGCCGGGATGTTAGTTGGCGGTTTGCTGTTAGGCGTGATCGCGACCCGCATTCCCAAATCGGTGCTGAGTGGGGTGGGGCTGCTTTTAATCGGCGTGCTGTTTGCTCTGATGGGTTTCTCACCCCTATTTTCAATGATCATTGTGGAGAGTTTTGTGGTGGGACTGGCAATAGTCCCCGTGGAGTTGGCGCTGGCCACCATCATGCAAATTTCCGTGCCGGATTTGAAGCGGGGACGGGTGGGCAGCTCGATGAGCGCGATCAATACTTTCGGCAGCCTGCTTTCTATGGCTTTCGCTTCTTTTTTTGGCGAACAGATTGGGTTGAATAACGTCTACCTCGTAATCGGCGCCTTCATCTTTCTCTCTGGCATCCTCGGCTTCTGGCTGCTGCAGGAAACCCCGGCCACAAATCCGGGGGCGCTGCAGCCCTCCCCCGATTGAGATTCGTCAGAATGAATTTGGAGCAGTAAACATGCGTACAATTTTTAGGTGATGATGGTGATTAAGGAGACGCAATTGAGAAGAAAAATGTTCGATATTCTCGTCTCAATTCTGGATAGGCGAACACTCTGGCGTTTGGGCCGTTTTCTCTATAAAAAAGCAAGAGCTGACACACCCAATGAAATGCAATCCAATGGCGAGCAGATGATACAGCGTCAACTACTCAACGAGTTTGCTAAAAACAGTATGACCTGCGTAATTTTTGATGTCGGAGCGAATGTCGGTAATTGGACCTGGTTTATCCTTCAGAAGTCTGTAGAACTAAAAATAGACGGACGTATTGAAATTTATGCTTTTGAGCCGGTGGCATCTACATTTCAGACCCTACAAAATCGGTTAGGCCAAAGCCCTCAGAGCGTTCATATCCACCTGGAACCTCAAGCTCTCTCCAGTGAAGAAGGAATTTCAGAAATGTTCGTTACTGGTGAAAACGCCGGCACAAACTCCTTACATGTTGATGAAATGAACAAGGATGCTCATCGGATTGAGATAAACAAAACTACAGCGGATTCATACTGCTTCAGGAATAACATAAAAGTAATTCACTATCTCAAGTGCGATACAGAGGGGCATGATATGGAAGTTGTGTACGGCGCAAGACAACTTTTCCAGGAAGAGAGAATCATGGCATGCCAATTTGAATATAATCACCGTTGGATCTATTCGAGGCATTATCTTAAGGACATCTTTGATTTTGCTCAAAACATGCCCTATAGCATTGGAAAGATAACCCCCAAAGGAATTGAGATTTTCGAAGAGTGGCATCCCGAATTGGAACGATTTTTCGAAGGAAACTACATGCTGATTTATCATGATGCGCTACATTGGTTTCGATCGCGTAAGGGAAAATTTGATTTATCCTCCACCTACAACGTCTGAATCGAATGCATACCTGAAAATGTTAAGATATTAGTTGCATCACTCACCAGTGTCCACACCTTGCAATAATCGAAGTCGAATGGTACAATCCTGCCGCTTCTTAATCGGATTTTATCAGGCATTTAAGCAAGACAAGTGCTGCAATTAAATTAGAAATGCCATACTTGAGTGGAAAAGATTGAAACAAAACACGCTCGAAAACCCGGAAAAAGGCAAAGATAGACTGATTTATCAGGTTAGAAGCAGATAAATTCGAGGCCGACTAGCTTGATTGGTTTCAATCGCGTAAGGGGAAATTTGATACATCCTCCACCTACAGCGTCTGAATCGAATGCATACCTGATAATGTTAAGATTTTAGTTTGCATCACCTTATGGCGTTCTCAAGAAAGCTTGACAGGTAGACAAAAAGACCCTCATCGGTAACAATTGGTGTCGCCAAACAGCCAAGAAACCGAGGAGGATCGACATGGAGTATAGCACGCTTGAGCCGTGGCAGGGCATCAGTGAAAGTGGGATCGTGTACACGCTGGGCAGTTTATATGACCGATTTCAATGGATCAGCGATCCAAGAAAAGCGAAAGGCAAGCAATATAGTCTGCTAACATTATTGGTGCTGATATTTTTGGCGAAACTGAGCGGGAAAGATAAACCGGTAGAGATCGCCGACTGGGCGAAAAACCATGCAGAAGAATTAGCCCAGCTATTAGGATTAAACGAAGCTGGATGCCACACCACAACACCATTCGACGGGTGTTCCAGCATATTGTCAATCAGGAGGAGTTTGAACGTCTGATGGAAGCGTACCATCAGCAGGCCACAGAAGCAGATGGAGAAGTGCTGGCCATGGATGGGAAAGCGTTGCGAGGCAGTTGGATCGCCGGCCAAGACCGAGGCGAGTATGTATTGAGCGTCTATGATGGGCAGACCCAGCAAGTGAAGGTTCAGGAGGTAGTTGAAACCAAGGAAAACGAGATTGTGGCGGCTCCGAAAGCCTTGGGACGGGTCAATCTTGCCGGGAAAATCGTCACCGGGGATGCCATGCATACCCAACGCGCCATTTCCGAACAAATTCTCAAGGGTCAGGGAGACTATTTATGGCCAGTCAAGGAGAATCAGCCGCAGGTGTATCAAGCGATCCAACATTTATTTGCTCCCGATCAACCTAAACCTGGGTTTGGCAAGATCGCGACTGACTTTCAGACCGCCAAACAGGTGAGTTATGGACACGGTCGGATCGAAATCCGCACTATACAAACCAGTGAGATGCTCAATGACTATCTCGATTGGCCCGGCCTCGGCCAAGTCTATCACCTGGAACGCAAATTCTTCTGGCTTCGGCAAGGCCAGACCTACAAAACCAGTTGTGAAATCGAGTTGGGCTTGACCAGCTTGACACGAAAACAGGCAGCTCCGGTAAAAGTGCTGAAAGTACGCCGCGCACACTGGCAAATTGAAACCGGATTGCATTATCGGCGGGATGTGACTTTCCATGAAGATGCCACACGCATGACCGTTGGCGCGGCTGGAAGAATTTTGTCGATCGTTCATGATTTAGTTCTCGGATTGCTCAAACGCGCTGGCTTTACGAATGCAGCCAAAGGTCGTCGTTGGTTTGAGGGTCATCTTCAGGAAGCATTTGCTTTGCTTTGCTCAGGAAATTCCCTTTCTTGAGAACGCCATATGCATCACCTGTACACACCTTGCAATAATCGAAGTCGAATGGTACAATCCTGCCGCTTCTTAATTGGATTTAATCAGGCTTTAAGAAAGATAAGTGCTGCAATTAAATTAGAAATACCATACTTGAGTGGAAAAGATTGAAATAAAACACGCTCGAAAATCCGGAAAAAGGCAAAGATAGACTGATTTAACAGGTTAGAAGCAGATAAATTCGAGGCCGACTAGCTCAATGGCAGAGCAATTGACTTTAATCAATGGGTTCAGGGTTCAAGTCCCTGGTCGGTCACACCACAGGTGGCGGTCTAACGACCGCCACCTGTCATATATAGGGATTCAGAGCTTGCCGCTTGGACAGGTTCTTCATATCAATGCATCCGAAAATGACTTGATTTAAATTTTATCGCCCCTGTATCACCCCAGCCGCCCATTGTGCGGTTTGAGCCACGCCGGGGTCAGGGTCATTTAACAGGTGTTGAACAGCCGCCAGGCAGGAGCGGTCGCCCAGGCCACCTACTGCCGCAACCGCTGCCAGGCGGATGGCAGGGTCGGGGCTGGTCAGATAACCAAGCAGCAGATCCACCGCCGGCCTGCCATGTGCCGCCACGCGCTGCAAGTGCGTCTGGCGTTCGCTTTGTGAGGCCGTGTTCCAGGCCATTAGTAGACTCTGCACGTCCATGGTGCTGCTTGGTGGGGGTGGGGAAACCTGCCATACTGGCGGCTGCCCCATCCCACTTACCGGCGGCTGCGAAGCACTCAATTGGGTGCCTGGGGCGGGCCAGGCGTTGGCTTGCGGGGGAAAATATCCTTCCACGCCGGGAAGTGAAGCGGGTCTGTCTGCTTCTGTGGGATTAACCGCTTCAGTAATACGCGAGCAATCACCACGACCAACAAGAATACCGCGATGGTTCCTATGAAGGCGCGGATATTGCTTGTTTGCAGCGAGCGCGCCAGGTCGCCGTTCGGGTTCAGCAGCGTTTGCAGGTAAACATACGATGCCAGTAGCATCGCAAAGAACCAGGCGATGCGGTTCCAGCGCTTGATCGTCTCACCAATCGTTTCAGGCAGCGCCAACATATGCAGGAAAAGGTTCTGGACCGTCACAGCAAAAATCAGGAGCAGCAGACTTTGCAGGGCTGCAACAGGCACAAGCAAAATGGACTGCACCTGTTCGGGCAGCCCCGTATCCGCTTTGAGAGCCAATGCGCTCAGTATTGTGGGCAGCCAGGAACTCAGTAAGATCGCCAGAAGCACACCTGCCGCCAGCGTCTGCAGGCGGTTCTTGCGCTGGTTGGTCAGGAGATCCGGCTCGATTTCAAATGCCTCTGGCATGCCGAACATTACACCAGGGGTCAGCACAAGCGTACGCGAGAAAATCATGGAAAACAAAGCCAGCAGCAGGTTGCCGGGCCGGATGCTGATTTTGGTGGGCAGCATCCAGCGCCGGGCTGTGTTCCACTGGACGATATCATCGGCCAGGCCGACCACGCCAAACGCAATCGCCATCGTGATGAACAGCCATACGCCGTTCAACGAGAACGGATCCCAGGTGTTATCCAGGAAAGAAAAGGTCAAACCGTAGATGACAATGATCAGTGCCAGCTTTAATCTTTCGTACCAGATAGGCCGTCCCAGGCGCTCCGCTAACCCTGCCTGCTTGGACCATTCACCGATAGCCTTTAGCGGCCTGAACAGACGCTGGAAAAAAGCCTCGTAATCGGCCAACGTGCGGTTAAAAACCTCACTGGCGATGGTAAAAAGGATCGTTGCCAGCGCCGCCCAAAGCAGGTTTGCGCCAACCACCTCCGGGGCAAGAGAGATATCCAGCGGAGTGGGGATCGTAGTAGTCAAAGCAGGAGAACCCGGCGCAACCTCGCGGAAGTGCTGCGCGCTGATGCCCAACGGCCCAGAACTCACATTGCTGGCTGCCTGATCTACTGCGGCGACGATCGCCCCCTCGCTCTCACCAAAGCTCCAGATATCCGCAATTGTCTTGGATTGACCACCCGCCAGGCAAAAATCCCACTGCAGCGCCGCACCGTTGTCAATATATTCATTGTTGATCGTATCGCTCAGATCCGCCTGATTTTGCAGGCGGCTCCAGATGGTGCTGTAACCGGATTCCTCGTAATGGCTGGCAGGGTTAAGCGGCGTGAAGACCATGTACCAATCTTTGGTCTGGTTATAACCGCCCACGGAGCCGGTGCGAGCATTGTAATAGCCAATTCCGCGGTCGTCATTAGCAAAGTAGAGGTCAGCAGCATGATAGGCCTTGAGGCACACACTGGCGCGCCCCGTATTCGCGATCAACCATTCCAATTGAAAACTCTGGGTATTGTTAACATAGAGCGCTGTTTGGGTCAACTCCAATATGGCATTATCGCTGGTCAACCGCTGGCGCAGCACACTTCGGAAAGGATTGGCGCGTGTGCCCTGGCCTTCGGTGGGAGTTTGGTCTACAAAATCCATGTGCTCGTAGAAAGGGCCATAGATTTTTGTGTCCAGCGCAATGAAAAAGCCGCTGCCAGCCATCCCAAAACTGGCGCCTTCGGCGTATTTGTTGTGCCAGACCTGTAAGCTATTGTTTTGGAAGATTTGAATCCTCAGCGGCGTACCGCTAATGATTCCAGCTTCAGTCTGCGCCACGGTGCGATTGGCATACATTGCCACCAGTCCCAAACCAATCAGCAAACCAATCACAAGGCTTTTCCAAAATGAATACATTGGCCCTCCCGTGTGTGGCCCTCACGGCCTGAAATTATTATATCCTCACTTATTTTTAAGAATGGCGTGCAACAGTGGCCTTTCTTCTTCACAAAATACTAATCATTTCTTAATGAGATTGATATGATCTCGAGCTATGATATTCATGGAAACCTAATCATCTCCCTTATCGTTAGCTTCAGGTTTATAGGTTTTTTCGCAGATCGAAGATAGAGTGTACTTTTTTTGATCGGAGGAACCTATGAAAACACTAGCTTTGGCACTTTTGACTGCCGTCTTAATTGCCGGTCAGCTTTTCACTCCAGTTGCCGCATCATCTTCATCTACGGCACTGGCATCCGTCAATTGCGGCGACACCTACGTCGTCCAACCGCTCGATTACCTGGTAAGGATTGCCAGCTACTGTGGGACAACCGTCGCCAATATCCTGGCGCTCAACCCGCAGATTGTCAATCCAAGTATTGTTTACAGCGGACAAGTACTGCGCTTGACAAGCAGCGTACCCATCCCCTATTGGCCAACCTACAACCTGAACACCACTTCATACACCACTTACAGCGGGTATGCGCGGGTCAGCCTGTCCACAACTCGCGCGGTCCCCGGGGATGTAGTGACGGTTACCATCAGCGGCTTTCCTGCAAATGCACAAATAGATTATCGCGTCGGTTTGCAGAATCAGCCCTTCAGTCTCGTGTATGATGGGCTGGTTGGGGCTTCCGGCACCGCCAGTCAGACGATCACGATCCCATCTGGCGCAGTCCCAGGCGAATACTGGGTCGTCCAGGTGGTCACCACCGATTTGAAGGATATTACTCAGGTGTACTCTTCACCTATCCATATCTATTCCTACAATTATTATTCCTCCTATACGGGATATGCCACTGTGAGCCTTTCGTCCACCCAGGCCGCAGCCGGTGACAATGTCACCGTATATGTCAGCGGTTTCCCTGCGAACGCAAACATTGACTATCGCCTTGGATTGCAGGGTGAGGCATTCAGTGTTGTATATGATGGGCAGGTCGGTGCGTATGGTTCCACCAACCAGACTATTACCATTCCATCGAGCGCCACTGCAGGCCAGTATTGGGTTGTCCTGGTCATCACCACCGAACTGAAAAATATTACTTCGGTCACCTCACACACGATCTATATCACCAATTAACGCCCTCACCGAATAGCTCTGCCAACTTAAGACAAAGGTACAAGAGGCTGTCCGAAGTGAATTTTGGACAGCTTCTTGAAATTGTTTTCTCATATTAGAATAAGGGCATGAATTCGCGTGAACGCATTTTTGCCGTTTTGAACCACCAGGTTCCCGATCGGGTTCCACGCATGGAAATCTGGATCGATCATTTAGATCAGGAACTGGGAGTCAGCGATCCATTCAGCGCCTATGCCAAACTCGGACAAGATGCCGTCTTAATGCCCTCCCAACAACCTGTGGAGAGCAGCGCCTGGAAAACGGGCATCGACGAATGGGGACGTATCTGGAAAAACGGCATATACCGCTCCGGTGTGGTAGACACCCTTGAGGATCTGGGCCGATACAACCCACCGTCAACTTACGCTGAACGTTTTTTCGACCCGCAGGTGGTTGGAGGCTTTCGCAATGAATATCCAAACCACTGCCTGTTCTTTGGCACCCACATCGGACCGTTCATGAATTCATATATGGCGATGGGGTTGGACCGATTTTGTTTACGCATCGCCAGTGATGCGCCATTCATCCATGCCCTGATGGAAGCGCGCACAGCATGGTGTCTGGCGGTTTTTGGGCGCGCCGTAGAATTGGGTGCGGAGGTGATCGTGATGGGCGACAACTCGGCCCATAACAACGGCCCCATGATTTCACCAAAAATGTGGCGCGATTTCGTCCTGCCGTATCACCGCCGGATTGTCGAGACCCTGCCTGTTCCGGTCATCTGGCACAGCGATGGAGACATCACCCGACTATTGCCGATGGCTGTGGAAGCGGGCTTTGCCGGAATCCATGGGTTGGAGCCCTGGTCGATGGCGCTGGACGCAGTTAAGGCACAATATGGAGATAGATTAGTCTTACTTGGGAATGTCGATGTGCGTGTATTGTGTGAGCTGGATCTCGACGCCGTGCGAGGCGAAGTCTGCCGCTGCCTGAAACAAGGGGGAAACCAAAACTACATGCTCGCCACCTGTAACAGCATTTTTTCAGGTATAAATCCCGCCGCCGTACGTGAATTTTTCCGCTACCAGACAGAACTCATCGGGTGAACAGCAACCTGGCCGGCTGTTCTTGCGGGAATGATCCAATTGAACTGCCCCTATAATTTGCGCAGATTCCGGCGCACGATATCGGCAATCGTCAGGCCGTGTCTGGTTGTAAGCTGGCTGTTCATCATCTGGATCTGTTTGCGCGGGGAGTAAAACGCTTCACTCCAACCATACCCCGCGCAGGCTGTGTCAGCGATGGCGTTCCCGCGATCGTCAAATCCCCACCAATCCCGATAGTCACTTTCGAAGCCCGGCTGGATGTGAATGCCTGGATGATTGTAATGGGCCGAGTAGTAATAGTCTGGGGGGAGCGCATTCAGCAGCGTTTCAAATACATGCACCCGCACCCTGATATCCCTGGCGTCGGCACATAATTCGAGATTACACAACCCGCGGATCGTCGCCAAAGGAGCGATCACTTCCACCTGCTGAATATGGTCAAACCGTTTTTTGATCCTGGCAATCACTTCCTTCATCACAAGGCCGCTGGCAATACTGTCGGCGATAAAAGCCACCGCGATATTTTCTTTTTGCTGCTGGTCCAAATCCTTATCTTTGAATAAGGTAAACTCGACAGAGCGGTTCAGCACCGGGACAGCGCTGTTAAATACATGATGTGCATCCAAAACAATCTCGTCGCAGTACAGCCCGTAATTGTCATAGATCGCTTCCGTCACATTGTATTTCAAGCCTTCCCGGGCAATCGGAAAAACAGCCAGGTTCTGCTGGCTGAAACGCGTGAATGTGGGCTGTAAAATTGGGCTCCCAATCAAAAAACGGATCGCCTCTCCAATGAGGGCAGAGCGTTCCGCGCCCATGCATAACTGGCCTGGCAAAACCATTGACGGTAAACCGACCACTTCCTGTTCATCGATACCGATTAAATTCAACAAGTTTCGATCAGTTGCGCAGTTGCGCAAGTATATGAATCTGGCAGTAGCTCGATTGTGATACAAAACGAGGTCCAGGCCTGTCCCCCCAGGTACCTCGATCCTGCCTGAACGATAAAAACCGCCTCCATCCGTTTTTTCAAGATAAGGAAGCGGTTCGTCCAGTTCCAGGCAACCCTGAACCGGGTGGGTAGAAATATCCGGGAAAGAAAACGGCAGATTGAATGGCGACATGACCACTCCTTAAGGGAAATGAGTTCAAACTTCCAAAACGTATCCTTAAAGAGGCAGGCCCGATCATACGACCTGCCCTAAAGATTTTATCTCAATTCGCTTTCTTTAGGGGAATTTTCGATCAGGAATTTTTATTAAAATCAATATTACCTGCATGAAACCATATTATTCCAGCCATGTACAGCTATAATGAATGCTTGCAAGGTGGCACCTGGCTGCCTTCCCAGCCTTAATTTACAAATTCAGGAGATCTGCGATGGGAGAAAAAGGAAGCAAGAAAGATAAAAACAAGGCCAACAAACAAAAGAAAGAGCAGCTCGAAAAGAAGCAGGAACAAAAAAATGCCAAGATGCCCGTCAAAAAAAACGCCTGACATCAGGTATAACCGGACCTTGCCGCGAAAAAGGCATTAATTCGTGCTTGTGATATCCTCAATCTGGCCTGACAGTTTCAGCCGGGTCTCTTCAGCGGTAAATTCCCGGTAAATAATTCGGGTAAATATATGGGACCACATGGATCATCAACGGCCAGTCTCAGGACTGCCTGGGTCCCAAACCGTGACCAGAAAATCACCCACCGAACTCACCAACCCGGCGGGTATCTGAGCAGTCAAGTGGGTAGAATTTACAAATGTGGTGGGCAGATCGCTGCCGCTCCAGCGCACCACGCTGCTGGCAGTGAATGAATATCCGCCCAGGCCGAGGATCACATCTGCCAGATGATTCACCGCGATCAGGGTGGGCCAGACCCACAGCAGGGTGACCGGCGCCGGGCCGTTATCCACTAATATTTTTGAAGAAAATGGCGCCAGGGTCAGGCTGCCGACCACCGGGTTTTGATCCAGATTCAGGTGTTGACGGCTTCCCAGGCTGATCATCTGGGGATATTTAGTCTGGTTGGTATAGATCTTTCCGCACAACTCCACACCACTGACTTGGGTAAACCAGTTCATTTTCGACTGGGTATCGTACCCGCTGAGTGTCTGCCACTGGACAAACGTTGTGCGTGTCCAGGAAGGCCCATAAGCGATATGCTGGTCAACATAGGGTTGGAAATAGTAATTGTTATCCGCGGAGAGAATATTACCCGGACCGGATACGTAAATCGTCCAGGCGTTGGATTTGAGACCATATAACGCGTTGCCGCTCATCGCCACCTGGGTCTCGCTCCCACCCAGATCAATCTGCGCGCTGAACTCGGTCCCGGAAGATGCATTAAAAACGGTGTTGTCCACAATCTGTCCAGTCGAGCGCTGGTAAAGGATTCCCGATACGGTGGTATTCACGACCGTATTTCCGCGGGTTTCCACATTGCGCGCGTAATGGTCAATATACAGGCCCATTCCAAACGCCGCGCGCGAAGCATGGCAGCCGTCCACATTTCCAGGAATGTCGATGAATTGTAGGTCTTAATTGGGTCTTCAATTCCTGACAAATCAGCAAAGCCAACCATCGGTTTCTCCAGAGTGGGTGCAGTGAATATCTGCCAAATAATCGACACAATTTTATCGATGCACTTTCTATAAGAGGAGCCATTTGCGGTTTATCCACGCAAACGGGATAGCATCTCGCGGACACGGGAAACGAGTTATCCCCTAACCATCTTGCCTGATTAAAGATAAAATAATGCATGAGAAATTTCATGCCCATGATTTCCCGATTCAAATATAAACTGGCTTTAGGTATTTTGCTGGTTGCGGCATCAGTCATTTCGGTGACGCTGGTGGTAGTACACAATAAGATTTTCGGGGCTGAAAATTATAAATTTCTGGTCTGGAATCTCTTCCTGGCCTGGATTCCTTACTGTGCCTCTGTAGCGGCATATCTATCCATGCGCTATCGGCTTACCTTTCTTTTAATCATGCCGATCAGCACCCTGGTGTGGATCGCTTTCTTTCCCAATGCTCCCTATCTGCTGACCGACTTTCAACATCTGGCATACTCCAACCCCAACTCTCCGCTGTGGTTCGATGTCATTATCATGATCTGGTTCGCCTGGACGGGATTGCTTCTGGGAATCAGTTCGCTGTACCTGATGCAGGAGATCGTTACGCGCACCTTTAATCCAGCCATAGGTTGGTTTTTTGCCATCGGGGTCACCAGTTTGAGCAGCGTGGGAGTTTTTATAGGCAGGTTCTTACGCTGGAACAGTTGGGATCTGCTGCAGGATCCCATCCCCATCGCCAAAGATATTTATGGCATCGTCCGCCACCCGATTTCGAACCTGCCCACCTATGTATTCACCATCCTGTTTACCCTGTTATTTCTGTTCATCTACTTTACGATCCACCTCTTCGGTGGAATTATTCGAGAACGGAAAAAGACAGGCTGACGATTTGGCTTTGGTCAGAACCACAGGGGCAGTGTTGAAATTAATGGGGCTACCTACCGCGCAAGTTGCGAATATCATAATAACTGGCCATGCAGCGATTGACCCAGTTGTCCGGGCTTTCATTCAGATCAGCGATCCCAAACCGGGCATTCAAGCCCACCACGGTCACATCCTGTTGCCCATCATCAACTGCCTGCTTGAGGACAGCCTCTCGTTGGTCCCAGGCCCGGGCGTATGCCTGAAAATCGGGTATCCGGGTGACGGTGGATCCAATGGAATAACCGGCGCCCAGAATCAGGATTGCCACGAATCCGGCTTGCAGAACCCGGCCAATAACCGGCTTTCCCCAGGGATCCGGCAGAATGTACCTGCTGCGCAAACCCATGCCTAACCAGGCACTGGCGCTGATCACTGTCGTGGCAATCACGAACTGCGGGATGATGATCGTACGCTCATCCGGATAGGCATTCATTGCATACACGACCGGTGCGCAGGCTGCCGTGACCAAAATAAAGGAAGCCAATCCTAACCCCAGCAGCCAGCGCAGCCAGCTTTGCTGCCACCATAGGCTCGAACGCTGATCGTGAGAAGCAGCCTTGCCAGCCGAAGCAAACAGCCATCCCGTAAAAAATGGGAGGCTGATGGATAAAAACGCCCAAAATGGCGTAAAAATAAAATACTTGGCATAGATGAAGGCTGCGTTGCGCATCGAAAAGGTGATGATCCGTACCAGACCTGCATGAACGCCAACCGCTTCCTGGCGCACCTGGTTTCCAGGGGCGATGGCCACGATTAGCATCGCCAGCAGTGCCCCTGCCAGGAACGCGCCCACCACCGGCAGCAGGCTGCGCCGGCGGTTCTGCCCCCCCCATATCAGGATGACCAATAAAACCAGGGCAAAAAGTGTGACCTGCATGGTGTCAAAAGATTCCGAGAAGCCCCCACACATGAATGCCAGGAGAAAACCCCCAATGACCGGTCCCCAGCTCTTTTTTGGATGCAGCCAGGCGCGCAGGATTATGCCACCACTGAATGTCAGGCCGATCAGCGGGAAGCTGTACGTGAGCAGCCCGGCCTGCCAGAAGAACGATTGAAAAAGGTTGGGCGTGGACGACAATAACACGAGCAGCCCGAGCGACCCCATTATCAGCGACAGCAATCTGGGACGAGGCCAGCCAGCGCGCCTGACCAGCGGTAGTATCGCCCAACTGGCACCCGCCAGCCAGACGGTTTCAGCCAATGCCGGCAGCCAGCCGGCAAATCCTGGCCCTGCCAGGCCGAAGAAGCCGGAACTCAGAATAAACATAAAGCGGCCGCTCCAGTTCACATACCATATAGGCAGCATTCCAGCCAACCCGGACTGTGCCGCGGCGGCGGCCATACAAAAATCATCGGCATGGAAGCGGGTGAATGTACCCAGGTATGCAAGGCCTGCCAGGGCAATTAGCAAAAGCAAAGCAGCGCCCCATAAAGGAACAGATCGAATTCTCATTGGCATCTGGGATAGTTAAGGATGATGAAACAGCAACCGGAAAACATTATACCATCGGACTACGGATTGTCTTCTTCAATCAGGTTGAAACTTACGCTGAAATATAGGATAATACATAAGTAACGGACAATATTCATGATTAAGGATGTTAGTTTTTAGAATCGGTGGAACTTTCACCGTTTTATTGCATCAAGAATCATAACAAATCTTTTTTGGGAGAAGGAATATGATCAAGAAATTGCCTTTTGGACGAACAGGCCACCAAAGCTCGCGCACCCTCTTTGGTGCTGCGGCTCTTGGTAGTGTAACCCAGGACGAAGCCGATACCGCTTTAGAAGTTGCGTATTCTTATGGCGTTAACCACATCGATACTGCCGCCAGTTACGGCGACGCTGAACTGCGCCTGGGATCGTGGATCAACCGCCATGGACGGCCGTCCTTCCTGGCGACCAAAACCGGCGAGCGCACCTATGCCAAAGCGCGTGAAGAAATCCACCGCTCGCTTGAACGCATGCATGTAGACAATGTCGATTTGATCCAGCTGCATAATCTGGTGGATCCTGCTGAATGGGAAACTGCCCTTGGCCCCGGCGGCGCATTGGAAGCCGCGGTTGAAGCCCGCCAGCAAGGTCTGGTGCGGTTTATCGGCGTGACCGGCCACGGCCTGACCGCCCCCGTGCAGCACAAGAAAGCCCTCGAGCGCTTCGATTTCGATTCGGTGCTGCTGCCGCTCAACTACCCGCTTGCCCAAAATGCGCAATACCTGGCGGATTTCAATGCCCTGGTAGCGCTGGCCCAATCGCGCGGCATTGCGGTGCAAATCATCAAGTCCATCACGCGCGCGCCCTGGGGCGACCACACCCATACCCGGTCCACCTGGTATGAACCCCTCGAAGATCAGGCCGACATCGACCTGGCAGTGCATTGGGTCTTTGGCCATCCCGGTGTATTCCTGAATACCGTCGGCGATATCCATGTCCTGCCGCTCGTTCTGGATGCAGCCGATCGCTTCCAGGCGGCACCATCCGAAGAGGCCATGCAAGACTTGTTAACCCGCCAGGAGATGGCTTCACTCTTTGTTGAGTGATCAGCCGGTCGACTGACAATGGCTGTGCTGATGTGCAAAACAACTCGATTTTGATGAGCAAGGGCGGCTTATAACCGCCCTTGTTATTTTTCTAATTTAGGCACAAAAATTTTATAGCTAACTAAAATGGGGGCCAATTCTGCACCTTCATTTAAGCAATCGCGGTTAGAATTAAAAAGGTCGTAGGGGCAAGCCAAACCACCATTTCACAGGAGGAATGCATGTATTTCGGCGCAGCTTATTATCCGGAGCATTGGCCAGAAGAACGCTGGGAGCAAGATGCCCAGATGATGCAAAAAGCGGGTTTAAATGGGGTCCGCATGGGAGAATTTGCCTGGAGCAAACTGGAACCCACCCCCGGAAGCATTGACTTTTCCTGGATGGACCGGGCCGTGGATTTGCTGGCTCGCTACGGGGTTAAGACCATGATGTGCACCCCTTCGCGCACACCGCCGCCCTGGGTGTTTAATCTTCACCCGGGTATCGTTAACGTGCGCGACGACCGCCAACCGGCAAACTACGGCTACCGCTATACCATCTGCCATAACAATCCAGAATTTCAGAGTCTGGCGGAAGAAATCGACGGGCAGGTTATCGCCCATTATGCCGGCAATGAAAATGTGGTCGCCTGGCACATTGACAACGAGATCGGTTCTGGCAACACCTGCTACTGCCCGTTGTGCCACGCCAAATTTAAACAATACCTGCGCGAAAAATACGGCAGCGTGGAGCACTTGAATGAGGCCTGGGGTATGCATTTCTGGTCCATCGCCTTTTCCAGCTTTGACGAGGTGCCCTTGCCGGTGGGCGTGCGCTTCGCTTACCCCAGCCTGGCACTGGATTACGCGCGCTTTGTCTCCAAATCCAATTCAGAATTCGCGCGCTGGCGATATTTGAAAATGAAGCAGCTTCATCCGCAGGCCTGGGTGACAACTAACTTTCAAACCAGCAGCAGGACCCATACCGATATTTTTGAGATGGGCCAGTACACCGACGTATATGGGACCAATTTCTATCCGCCCCATGCGCCGGAATTTGCCCTGGATTACTGCCGCGGCGCGCGCAATGAATTAATCATCCTGGAGCAGCGCGCAGGCGCCCCTCATTTCTCGCCTGCCCAGGGCCCGGGATGGATGCGCCTGTGGACGTACCGCTCGCTCGCGCACGGGGCCACCGGCATCAATTTCTTCCGCTGGCGCACGGCGCGCTTTGGGCAGGAAGAATACTGGCACGGTGTCCTGCCCCACAGCGGACGGCCCAGCCGCCGCTACCGCGAGCTGGTGCAGCTCGGTGCCGAAATGCAGAAAATCGGAGTGCAGCTCGACCAGACGCGCGCGGCGGCGCAAACCGCCCTGGTGCTGAGCTATAAATCGCGCTGGGCGTGGGACGCTGTATCCAGCCCGGCAGTGCTGCCCAACCGCTTTGCCCCCCTCGGAATGGAGGCCCATGATGAAGCTCAGGCCTACCACGGCGCATTAATGGATTTGAACGTAAGCAGCGACGGTCTGGACCCGCGCGCCGACCTTTCCCGCTACCGCTTGGTGATCGCTCCGCGCCTGTACGTGGTGGATGAGCCGGTTGCAAACAACCTGCGCCAGTACGTTGCCGCGGGTGGAGTGCTGTGCCTTACCCCGCGCAGCGGCGTGGCGGATGAATACAATGTCATTTTTGACCAACCCGCGCCTGGCCCGCTGGCTGAAATCGCCGGCGTGCTGGTCGATGATTACACCGCCCTCGAAAACCCGCTGAAACTGGATAGTCCCTTCAATCCCGCGGCGCAGGCTACCGACTGGGCAGACGAGATTGAGCTGGCGGGGGCGTCAGCCGTCGCAACCTATGCCGAAGGCTGGTTAAAAGGCACTCCGGCGGTGACGGTGCATCCCTACGGTAAGGGCAAGGTGGTTTACGTGGGCACCCTGCTGCGCGGGGCAGACCTGCAGGCTTTTATCACCTGGCTATGTGCCCAGGCCGGGGTTGCGCCGGTTCTTGCCACCCCACCTGGCGTGCGGGCGTATGAACGCCGCGGCGGTGGGCTGCGTCTGGTGTTCTTGATTAACTATACCGATCAAACCGTTGAAACCAAACTGGATGGCGAATATACCGACCTGCTCGACGGCGGGGCAACCAGCCAGGTGAGAATTGCACCACTGGACATCAAGGTGCTTCAGCAGCCCGAATAATGACCAGGCGGGTTGTGGTATTGTTACAACAGCGCTGGCTGCATATGCTGTTTGTTGCGGCCTTGTATCTGGCCCTGCTGCTGCCGGCGGTGAACCGCCAGGGTATCTCTTGGGACGAACAAACCGATCTCACTATCGCCCAGGCTTACCTGGACGGGCCGGACGGCTGGCTGGCAGGATCACCGATCGACCCCAGCCAGACACGTCTGCCGCATTTCACGGTCGCCCTGGTTACCCAGATCCTGGGTAATACCAGCTTGCTCACGGCCCGACTGGTCAGCGTGGTGGTGGGGTTGGCGACCCTTCTGGGAGTATATGTGTACTGCCGGCAGCGCTTCAACCACGCAACCGGCATACTGGCAGCCGGTCTGCTGGCTACCAGCCAGTTCTATCTTTCTTTTGCCCGGGTAGCATTTACCGAAACCGATATCTACCTGGCCTGCGGCCTGGTCTGGCTGTTGGTTTGTCTCACGCGCCTGCAGGAACGCCCGACGATTGGCCGGGCCGCCCTGGTCGGGGTGGTGTTAGGCTTGAGCCTTTCGGCAAAATTTACTGCCGTGGCGGTGCTGCCCGCGGTATGGATCGCCGTTTTTCAACGCAAACCGGACAGTCAGGTCCCTCAAGCCGGTAGTAAGATCAACCGCCAGGCGGTAGGAGTCGCCCTATGGACTCTTATGCTGGCGGCTGCCGGTTTTCTCCTGCCAGGATCCCTCTTAGATACTGGTCAGCCCCAGGACCTTCGCTTTGTTTTGTTCGCCGCCTTCCTGGCGGGTTGGTTATCCGTGCTGATCTGGTCAGTGCGCAACCGGGGGCAAACCACTGGCCCTGTGCTGCAGGCGCTGTGGATCACCGGCCTGGGATTTCTCTCTTTTTTCTTGATCCCGCCTGAGCATCTGACCAATCCGGCGATCTTACAAAGCCTGTCGGGGCGTCTGCAGCACGAAATGTCATACCACACTAAGTTTCTACTCGAAGCAGTGGCGCTCCACCTCGGTTCGATCTGGTTTAAAACCGGTCTGCTTAGCGGGCTGGGACTCCTGGTGAGTTGGGTTGTCGCTGGTTTTCAATGGCGCAGGCCAGAAATCCGCATCCCCCTATTGATCTCGCTGTGTTATTTTGGCTGTCTGGCGATCTTACCGATCGCCCAGACATTCTATACGGTACCGCTGCTCCCCTTCCTATCTATATTCCTGGCGGACCAGTTTCAACGTCTCAATACCCACCGGCGCCGGGTTGCGCTTGGGCTGGCGGTGATCGCAGCCGCGTTGTGGGGAGTAGAACTCATTCAAGCCTATCCGGATTTCAACCTGAATGGCTACCAGTGGATTGGAGCCATGCGCATCATGGGGCGTTCATCTATCGGATACCGCAGTATTATTCAAACCCCTTCTGATGGGGTCGAACAGACTGTAAATTGGTTGAATGAACATGCCGTAAATGGGGATATAGTGCGGTTTTATGTGTTAGAATGGCATATTATCCATGCCGAGGCTCCCCACCCTGCATACCGCACCTGGAATGGTCTGGAACAGAACAAGGGACCAGAACCGGATTATGTGGTTACCGAAATCAACACCATGATCCCGCAAAGCTGGTGGACGAGAAATTTTACCGGAGCAGTGATCCAGGCCCCATATGATCCTGGCTGGCTTTCCGCCAACTACACGAAAATTTTTGCCGTCCCTCGCGCATTTGGTGTAGAAATGGCCGCCGTCTGGAAACGAAAATAAACAGGAATATCACGTCAGATACGCTACCATCAGATTGCACAATCAAAACTGCCGCCAATCTTGGATTAAAAAAAGTGCAGTGTCCGTTTGGCCGACTGCACGCAATAATGTTTATCAGGGTAATAGAATGATCGATTTCAAATCAACCAGAAACGTGTTCTTGTTCGTCCTTGGGATGTGCTTGCTGTCCATTACCGCTTGCGCGCCCAACAGTTCTTCATCGAACCCCACCTCAACCCCCATCCCCACGCCGGTTGTACCCACCAAACCCACGTATACTGTCGAGCGCGGGGATATCGTCTCGTCTGTACAGTTCAGTGGACGAATTGCCTCCGTGACCCAGGAGGGACTCTTCTTCCGGGTTGACGGGCGCATCCGCAACATCTACGCCAAACAGGGTGATATGGTTAAGAAAGGCCAGGTACTGGCTGACCTCGAACAGCTCAATGATCTGGAAAGAAGGCGCGAGTTAAGCGATCTGGCCGTGCGCCGGGCAGAAATCAACCTGGAAATAGCAAAAATCCAGTACGAACAGGTCTCAAATTCGCCCTTGACCTATATCCAGAGAACGGTCGACGCTCCAATCAAGAAATATCAGATGGAGCTGGCCCAAATCGCGTTGGACGAAGTTAAACTGAACGCCGAAGGATTGGCAACCAATGTTTCAGACTCCCAGCTCATCTCCCCAATCGATGGCCAGCTCATCACCTCTTCGGTCATCGCCGGAGACACTGTTCAAGGATATAAACCTTTGATGGTCGTGGCAGACATCAAAAACCTGGAAGTCAGCGCTGATGTTGAAAGCACCCTGCTCTCAAAATTGAGCAAAAACCTCCCGGCTACGATCACGGCATTTAACCACCCTGAAATGAAAGCCAGCGGGTCCATCCGCCGCCTACCCTATTTTCTCCAGACGGCACCCGGCACCCAGGTCACCGACCAGGATTCCACCACACGCGTATCGATGGACACCCCCCCGGCCGACCTGGGCCTGGAGATGGGCGACCGGGTGGACGTTTCCGTCCTGTTGGATTCCAAGCAAAACGTCCTCTGGCTGCCGCCCCAGGCCATTCGTGCCTTTGAAGGGCGCAAGTTCGTCATCGTGCAAGAGGGTCAGACGCAGCGCCGTTTGGATATCAAGACCGGCATCGAAAGCGAGGATCGGGTAGAAATTTTAGAAGGCCTGGACGAAGGCCAGGTCATTATCTCCCCATAATTTACCTATGTCTGCATCTCCACTGATTGTATGTGATAATCTGGTTAAAATATATAAGATTGCCAACCTGGAAGTAGTTGCCTTGCAGGGGCTGGATCTGATCATATCGGATGGTGAACTGGTCGGCGTGGTGGGCGCCAGCGGAAGTGGTAAATCCACCATGCTGAATATTCTGGGCGGGCTGGATAGACCCTCCGCTGGACGGTTATGGGTAGCCGGCGAAGACCTGCTTAAAATGAGCGACGCCCAATTGAAGAATTACCGGCTGACCCGGGTAGGTTTTGTCTGGCAGCAGGGCGCCCGCAACCTGGTGCCCTACTTAACCGCTCAGGAAAATATCGAACTACCCATGATCATGTGTGGGGTGGCTGGAAGTGAGCGCCGTTCCCGCAGCCAGGACCTGTTGGAAGCCGTTGGCCTGACCAGTCGAAAATCACACCGCCTCTCGGAGCTTTCCGGCGGTGAACAGCAGCGGGTCGCCATTGCGGTGGCGCTGGCCAATCATCCCCGCCTGCTGCTGGCAGACGAGCCTACTGGCGAACTGGACACCAACACCGCGGCCATGATTTATCAATTGATTAAGGATCTCAACCGCCAGCTGAAAGTTACCGCGCTGATTGTCAGCCACGACCCAGGGATTGCCCATAATGTGGAAAGAGTGGTTTCGATCCGCGACGGGAAACTCTCAAGCGAAACCATGCGCACCGCGGGCGGCCAGCCTGGAGACAATCTTTCTGAGACTGACGGTCAGAGCGCTGGCCAATCCCTACCAATTTTCGAAGAATTGACCGTCCTCAATTCGGCCGGGCGACTGCAAATTCCCAAGGCTTTTCTGGAAAAGCACAACATCAAAGGCCGCGTGCGGGTCGAACTGACCCAGGAAGGCATTCTTCTTTTACCTGCCAACCATCGCGAAGGTGGGCCCTCTGTTGAACTACTGGCAGAAGAACTGACCGAATCCCAGCACGGAACCGGACTGCGCGGCCTTGTGAACCGCGTTCAAGATATTTACCAATCGAGGCGGAAGAACGATTAATTTCGTCCAACGAAGCGAAGGCGAATGACACAACCAACTCCCCCTTTACAAAATATTCGCAGTGAGGCCAACGCCTCCCAATCCTTGGCAATTGAGGTCAAAGACTTGTGGCGTGTGTATGAAAGCAACACGCAGACCAAAGTTGTGGCTCTGGGCGGCGTAGACTTCGAAATCAATCACGGAGGCTATGTCGCCTTAAAAGGACGTTCCGGCAGCGGGAAGACCACCCTGCTCAACTGCCTGAGCGGCCTGGATATCCCCACTTCAGGCACGGTCCATATCTACGGGCAGGAAATAACCTCGATGAACAGCAAACAGTTAACCCAATGGCGGCGAAACCAGGTGGGGTTTGTCTTTCAATCGTTTGGACTGCTCCCGAACCTTTCGGCCTACGAAAACGTAGAGTTGGTCTTGCGCCTGACGGGCAAAAGCCGCAAGGAACTGCACTCCCGCACCTTGTATTGCCTGGAGATGGTGGGGTTGAAGAAATGGATCCACCACCGCCCATTTGAAATGTCCGGCGGTCAAAGACAGCGCGTTGGCATTGCCCGCGCCCTGGCCAACCAGCCGCGTTTAATCCTGGCAGACGAGCCCACCGGTGAACTTGACAGCCAGACCGCGATCGAAATTTTCACCTTATTCCGCAGGATCGTGGAAGAAGAGCAAATCAGCATTTTAGTGTCCACCCACGACATCCTGGTGGATGAACACGTCGACCGTATTATCCATTTAAAAGATGGCAAAGTAGATATTTAGATAAACGTTTTACCGTAAGATTTTGCCCAACTGCTGCCTGAATGCCAGAGCAACCGTCACCAGCTCTGCAAGAATGATCGTACCGGTAAAGACGACAACCAGTTTCAGCACCTGCTGATCGGCGATAATTGGCAGCAGCGGTGGTAGGGGCACGCCCTGTTCGCCGGTAAAACGGAAGAACGGGACAAACAATTCGGAAGCAAAATTTCCGATCAATGCTCCGGCCAGCACCCCAAATAAAACCAAAAATGTATATTCAAGAATCAACTGGGCCATGATTTGCCGGCGAGACACCCCTACCGCATTTAACACGCCAAAGCGGTAGACCCGGTCACGCAGGGAAGCATAACTGTAAATCAACAGCCCCAGGATCGCCATAATCGAAGCCGCCAGAAAACCGGTCGATAAGGTGCCGAAAATACCCACCCGCTCCGTTTTAGCCTGCTCGGCGGAGATCAGGGCCCGGCTCTCCTTTACCTGATTGGAAGAAATACCCACCACTCCTGGCAAAGCCTTGATCACCGAGTCAGCCTGCACGCCGGGCTCCAGTTTCATCCAGATATCATGCGGCACAGTAAAGCCAAACTGTGAAGTCAGATAATCCATGTTTCCCACCATGGTCAACCTTTCCTCATTGTATACGGTGGGAAAGTAATCATAAGTGCCGACGATGGTGAACTGCAAGGTCGCCTTCACATCATTGTTGGACACCTCGGCGGTGATTTGATCGCCCGGTTGTAATCCGGAACGCTCAAGAATCGCACCTGATACCAGTACGCCGTCCGAGGTGAGGGCCAGCCGGTTCATTAAATCCCCCAGCGATTCATTCGCAAAGTCGGGACGGAAAAAGGCCACCTGAGGAAATTCAAGGCGGTCAATGCCCATAAAACGACCCACCAATTCCTGTCTGGAGCCAGAGTTAAGCCGGGCAGTGAAATTAACCACCCGTGTAGCCTGAACTACCCCCGGCACTCTGCGTAATTCAGCCGGTCCTGGGATCCAGTTGCCATCAATGATAATCCGTGCCTTCCATCAGGGGTTG
This sequence comes from uncultured Chloroflexia bacterium, assembly GCA_963768585.1. Lineage (GTDB taxonomy): Bacteria > Chloroflexota > Anaerolineae > Anaerolineales > Anaerolineaceae > CAVUNY01. Next base: position 213,876 of record CAVYIF010000016.1, on the reverse strand, counting down.
AGGGGTAAATGCCAGGTCGGCGCCAACCCGATAGTCAATGCGATCTACCAGCCACTGGTCCAGACTGGCAGCCATCGATAGCGTATATACGCCCATCGCCAGAGAAACAATCACCAACAAAATTGGCTGGATATAATCATGACTCTGACGCCCCAACTGGCGTAAAGTCAGATGTAGGGTGAACCAGGCGGGCAGCCCTGCCAGGAGGTCTAAAAGGCGCATCAACAATGAAAACAAACGCATGGACATTAATGAAGCGGTCACGATAAACAGCGCCGGAATCAAAACCAGCAGCGGGTCGCGGAATAGATCGTCCGGGTTGTCAACCACCAGGTTTGCGAGAGAGCCCTGACGCGCCATCTGACTGTAAAAATAATACGTTGGAATGATCAGCAGCAGGTCCAGGTAGAACCGGTACCAGACCGGCCCGCGAGAGGGCCGCGCCCATTCCCGTTCCTCGGTGACCACGCTGCCGCGCGCCACCTGGATCGCCGGCCAAATCCGCGCCAGGAGCGATACGAGCAGTGCCAACGCTGCCAGCGGGATGCTCAACCCATCCAAAGCAACCGGCAAGGGCGCGCGTTGGGTGAAAGTTAAAAAGGTAGCACTGAAGCTCATCACCCAGGCAATCAGCATTCCCAGGCCGACCCCCAACGGCAGACCCACCACGAACATGAGTGACTGTTCGATTACGACCATGCTGAGAATCCCCCGGATGGTCATACCCCGGCTGACCAGCATGGTGGTTTCTTTTCGCTGCCATTTAGCGATGATCCCAGAGGTCAGCGCCAGAAAATACAACAAAATAGCAAACGCCGGCACGTTGTAACCTAACAGCAGGATGGTAAGGGTGTTGCTGCGGTTAACAAAATCCTCCAGCGGCGCCAGCGGAGGGGTGTTCAGGCTTGTGCCTGGCAGGGTTCTATTGATCTGCGATAAAGCCTTTTTAAAACCGTCCAGATAAGCCGCACCATTTTGGGGGAGTACTTTGGTTTCATCCAGGATGATATACCAGCTTGCCTCGCGCGATCCGGCATGCACCATCGGTTGGATGAATTTCAAGTAGTCACTCCGCCGCACCAGCAGAGAATTTTGTAAAGACGTATCCGGGTCCGTGAACCAGTATTCTTCTGTGGGGTCGATAGACTTCCAAAAACCTGCCAGACGGATCGGCACCTGGGCGCTGGAAACCGTAAGACCCATCTGGAGCAGCTCGCCTACCTGCACGCCGGTTTTCTGCATCAGGCTATCATGCATCCAGACATCCATCACGGCACCGGATTCGCCGTCGGGCGTGTAGGGATCGCCTTCGGTGACCTGAATATGTCCGGCAACATTTGCCAGGTAAACAGCTTCTACCGTATCCAGGTAATTTTGGCCTTCAGCATATAATCGCGAATCCTTTACCGGCTGCAGCATTAACCCGCCGCTGGATACTTCCAGCCCAACCTGGCGCACGGGAAGCCCCACACTGCCGGAGAGGATGCCGGAAATCGTGCGAGAGAGATCCTCAGCAATTGGAAGCGTAATCGGGTAACTGGCTGAGGGGAAAATGTAAACTGAAGTAGAGAAAGGAGGGCGCCCGGTTACCCGGCTGAACTCTTTCAAATTCTGGGTCAGGATCAAACGGTTCACAGCCTGGGAGAAAAAAGAGACATTCGTCGCCAGACCAACTGCCAGAATGATGCTGATTAACGAAAGAATCGTCAACCCTTTATGAAACCGCTGGCGTTTAAAAATCAACCCGATCGATCCACTGATCTGATTGAGCGCCCCCAGCTTTATCGGAATATGCAGTTTTCCTATCGTATCGTTAATTACAGACATGGGAAAATAAATGGTCCAATTATGGATTTTGCTGCAGGTTATGATAACACTTTTTTGCCGCGGCGGCGACCATAGCGACTCTTTACCTCAAGCAGCGTCTGCTATTATAACGCAGGTTGCGCCCGCCAGATTAAAACCGGGTCGTCACCTGGCACAACTGGGCGCAGCAGTAAGCGGTAATGGTAGCGTCCAGGGGCGACCTTATATTCCGGGTGAACGGATGCCATCCAGCCGTCGTCGCCGCCAACGCCCATATGTCTGGCGTCCAGGTGCACAATTACTTCGTCCCGTTTGACCAGCTTATCCAGGTGTTTGGCTTCTTCCAGATCGCGGATCGTAAAATGCAGTGCATCGACGTGCGGCCGGTCGGGGCTGAGCACCAGCAGTCCGCGTCCGCTGCTGTCGGTCAGCGACAGCCAGCGCACGTCTTCCTTACCGCCGCATTCCGAAGGATAAACGTAAGGGGTAAACTGCTCTGCCACTGTACTGTGGTAGATACCCAGCGCAGCGCCCAATTTCCGGTCCACGTAATTCTCATGCGGGCCGCGCCCGTACCAGCTCATCTGGTCCAGATCGCCCGGCAAACGCAGTTCCAACCCCACGCGCGGCAAATAAGGCAAGCTTTCAGCCAGCTGCACCTGGTTTTCAACGGCGATTTCACCGCGACCGTTAATCCGGTAGACCACTTCGCTCTCGATGCCGGCATCACTGCCGTCCACCGTGAAAGCGGTCCTGACCTGCACCTCGCAGGCGGATCGATCCACTACCCTGGCTCGAAAAGAGGTCACCTGGCGCTGCAGACGGTCCAATCCGGCCGCACGCCACAGGTGAATGCTGGCCGGGGGGTTGCCCATCAACAAATCAAAATCTGTCGGCGCGCGGTAGTAATTTTCCTGCGGTCCGCTGTGCAACATTGCCATCCCGCCCACCGTCCAGCGGGCAAGCAGACCGTCCGTCTTATTAAATACGATCTGGAATTTTTCACCGGAAATCAATACCTGGTCGCCATCTTCGCTCAATGCCAGGGAAGGTAAATTCTCCCGGGTCACGCTGGACCGGCTCGCGACCTTTACCGGCAAACGGAACTGCTCCCAGGCGACTTCGTGCCCTTTTGGCGCCCAGGTGGTGTGTTCGGCCTAAAGTGAAGCTTACCTTCAGATAATATTCGGCGCCAGGGGTGTTGAGACCGGTTTGCTGGTAAGGAATTTTCAGAAAGCCCTTTTGACCAGGTGCCACGTCCAACGGCGGCAGCTCGCCCGTCTGGATGACGCGCCCATCTTCAGCCAGCTCCCAGGAGATATTGAGATGGTTGAGGTTCTGGGTGTGGTATTTATTTTGCACCAAATAACGCCCGGCGAGCAGTGGCTCGATGCGCGCAGGATTGGAAGATCTTTGAATAGTTTTTGCGGATCGGTGGTATCCAATTCAGGCAGAAGATCCTGCAAACTACCAGAAAAATATGCCCCAATCAAATCACGAAAAGAAATTTCGCCCAAGCCCACCGGTGCCTGGACTTTCTTCACTTCGTAGGCTCCGGGATGCGGCACCAGGTCCGGGCCGACAATGCCGTTGCAGCACATCTGTGGATCCTCATTATCCTGGTTATAGTTGAAACCATCGCCAAAATCGCCGCCGTAGGCCCAAAATTTCTCGCCTTTCTCGTTCACATGCTCCAGAGCTTTATCGTTCCAATCCCAGATACAGCCGCCCTGAAAACGCGGCTCTTTATCTACCAGGTCCCAAAACTTGAAAAAATTGCCCGTGGCATTGCCTTTGGCGTAAGCGTATTCGCACATGATCATCGGCCGCTTCTCATTGGGATCGGTTAATACGACCCGCATCCGGTCCAGATCGGGATACATGAACGACAGCACGTCGCTGACTTCGGGACCCGGACGCCCGCTTTCATAATGCACCAGGCGGGTTGGGTCGTAGGCATGGATCCAGGCCGTCATGGCGGCATGATGCGGACCTACGCCTGATTCGTTGCCCAACGACCACAGCAGCACGCTGGGGTGGTTCTTATCGCGCAGTACCATGCGCGTGGCCCGTTCCAGGTAAGCCGTTGCCCAGGCCGGGTCTTGGCTCAGTTCGCCTTCCACCCCATGTGTCTCCAGGTTGGCCTCATCGATCAGGTAAATCCCGTATTCGTCGCACAGGTCGTACCAGGTGGTATGGTCGGGATAATGGCTGGTGCGCACCGTATTGAAATTTAACTGCTTCATCAAGACGATTTCCTGGCGCATATCTTCTTCGGTCAGTGCTCGCCCGCGCTGGGGGTGGTGCTCGTGGCGGTCAACCCCGCGCAGCACCAGCCGGCGGCCGTTGAGCAGCATCACGCTGTCTTTAATTTCCACCTGCCGGAAACCGACTTTACATGATTCGTAATCAACCGGCTTCCCCGCACTGTCTTTGAGGGTCAAAACCAGCGTATATAGATAGGGAGTTTCCGCGGTCCACAATTGCGGCTTTTCCACCGCCTGGGTGAGTGTGGCGCAGGCCGTTTTCACCGCAGCATTCATCTCCCATCCGCTGCGATTGCTGACCTGGGCGCTGAACGGCGCGGCGAGGGCCTGATCCCCCTGGGCATCAAATAACATCGCCTCGACCCGGTAAGATGCCATATCCGGCACCCGCGGGATAAAAGCCTCGACCGAAAGCACGGCATTTTCCCAGCGATCATCCAGCCGGGTGCGCACGGTAAAATCGCGCAGGCTGACCTTAGGCTTGCTGTACAGGATCACATCGCGCTGGATGCCGCTCAACAGCCAGAAATCCTGATCTTCCAGATAGGAACCGTCGCTGTAGCGCATAACCTGGGCCGCGAGCGTGTTTTTCCCGGCCCGCAGAAAGGGGGTGATCTTAAACTCAGCCGGCAGGCGGCTGTCCTGGCTGTAACCCACTTCCTGCCCGTTGATCCACAGGTAAAACGCGGAATCGACCGATTCGAAGGAGATAAAAATCTCCCTGCCTGCCCATTCCGGGTCGAGGTCAAAATCCATCCGGTAGCAGCCGGTAGGGTTGTCTTCGGGCACATACGGCGGGTTGGGGGTGAAAGGATAATGGGTGTTGGTGTAAATCGGTTTGTCATCAAAACCCTGCAGCTGCCAGTTGCCCGGAACGGCAATATCCGCCCAACCCGACACGTCGTAATCTTCCTTGTAAAAATTCGCCGGTACGCGCTGAGGGGCGGGCGCCAGTTGGAATTTCCAGGTCCCGTTGAGCAGCTTGATGAAAGATGACGAAAAGCGATTGCAGGTCTTTGCCTGTTCGGCACTGGTATAGGCTGCCAGGGGTGCGTGCGCAGGCAGTTTGTTGAGGCCGGTCACGGCCGGGTTTTCCCAATCGTTCAATGGTGGCATTATTTATTTTCCTTTATAAATGTAGTCATATACAGCGTTAACCCTGGGCACAATCAAAGCGAGGGCTATGGACCAACCAGTTCCAAAGTAATTTTTTGCAGTGTCAGGTTGTAATCATCGAATGAACCAGAGGAAGCCATCAGCATCGTCCTCCCATCCGCGCTCATCCACTTGGTTGGAAAACTGGGTTGATAATCTCCATAAGTGCCCCAATCGTCATTTTGGTAAAACAACCGCCAGGGTCCCCACGGTTCTGGCGCTTCAAAAAGCGTTAACTGGCTGCGCAGGGCACTGGCAGGCCATCCGCCGGGGGTATGGTAAGGCTGTGGGTTTCCGTCAATGTCTAAAAAGCTGTAATTTCCCATCAGGTAGCGGCCAATGCCAGGGTTATACGAGACATGGTTTTCGCCAGTCATATGGGGATAGCGAAAAACAGGTTCAGCCAGATCATCATCCGAGTCCCAACTAGGTGCGAATTGATCTTGAAAGCCGGTCAAAAAGGTCCAAGCGGATCGATTTAATAATTCGTTTTTTGGGACACGTCCCAAGAGAAGATAATCGCCGTTCTCCCAATAACTACCACCATCTTCCCCACATGGAAAATAGGCGTAGATATATTCATCGCGAGCGCCTGCGTAATTTTTACCGAACTGGAGAAAATGGGGCGATGCCAACCTGCCTGTGAAAAAATCCAATCGGCTTGCCTCGCGATTCCAGGTTCTCCCGTAATCGGTGGACGTAATAATCCATGCATTGATATTATGCTGTCGATTAAATGCCGGATTGTCTCCATAGTTGTGAAGTTCCACGGCCATGTAGAGTATTCCGTTAATAAACAGCAAACTGGCGGGTTTGACCCCATTTTTTGGATCCAGATTTGGTTTCTGGCAGTAAATCTTGGGGTCAATCGGCATTGGATGCACTTGTTCCAGATAGACACCCCAACCGGTCCCCCAAAAAGGTTCCGTCGGACCGGAGTGGATTCTCCAAAAATTCATTGGGCTGGCAGAGTTGTCGCCAGCCGCACCATACAGGTTGTCGTCATCGGCCCAGGTAATTGGCCACATATCACCGTCACCGCGGTGGCAGCGAAAGCGGTCGAAGGAAACATTGGCGATGGTTTTACTGGCTGGATAAGCCGGGATTGGAGCAGACATAGCGCACCTATTTTACGGAAATATCTTCTTCCTTCAGAGTTTTCAAGAAAGCTTCCACGCGTTCCGGTTGATCGAAGTCACTGCGACAGCGTTGTTGATCACAAACAAAAAGCCCTTCCCACCCAGGTTGCGCACAATGCGCAGCGCGCCTTCAGGAGACACAAACACCTGGCACAGCTTGCCGCCGTCGCGAATGCGCTTGAGCAGCGGCAGCCATTGATCCGGCGAAGGCTGCCCATCCCCCGGAATCCATTGAATGCCGCGCAGGCGTTCAATCGACAGCAGCAGGTCCAGGTGCGGAATTTCCCCTTTGCCATCCAGATGGTAAAACCCGTGGTCCAGGTGATCGCAAATCTCGGTCAGATCGGGCAGGACAAAACGTTCAAACATGCGCGGCGAGATCATGTAAGAGAAATCGCACTGCAGCATATAGGTTCTGCCGGTCGACCAGATCGGGGTCCAGCAGCTGGTACCCCGGCAGGCCGGGCGAATGAGTGCGTCGAGTTCGTCGTAATAGCGCAGCCAGAGGCCTGTAATCTGCTTGACCAGGCGGTCGACTTCATCCGGCTGATCGATCACTTCCACCAGCAGCCTTTGCGTATCGCGGAAAGACGCCAGGATATCCAAATTGCCGCCTAAGTCGGTCACCGAAGCAGCTACCCGTCCCTGCCAGCGCTCCACAATCGCCGCCGTAATTTCCCGCACGCGTTTTAACCAGATATTTTCGGGATCATAGGCCAGGTTCAGGTCCTGGATTTCACCCTCGCCCGCAGGCGAAAACCAGACCGTCTCCGAAGGTTCGCTCACGCTGTTTACCGTGGCCCCCAAAAAACCAGCTACGATCCCAGGGCCAAAATCAACCCACCACCAGGGAAAGGCGTCCGCGTAAAAGCGCGCGCCATCCAGGACAGGCGCATGCCTGTCCACAACTTCTGCGGCCGGCATACTTAGCGGATAATTGCTCAATTTGCCAAAAAGCCGTGGCCCATCCACCTTGCCGGGAACCGCCAGATATACCAGCGGCCGCTCCAAATCACCCGCCCACCAGCGCATGGTGTCTCGTTCAACCCGCCCCCAATCTTCATCCGTGAACTGCAGTTCTGTCATTTCCTCTCCCATTCAATGTACCAGTTTGTCGGTTGGCTAACCAGCAGAATGTAAGCGTTTCAGTTTGACCGCTGCCCAAATGTAAGTAAAATTACGTACATAATTGAAGTGCGATCATCATCTGGACGATAATCGCCACCCGGCTAAAATCCTGATTTTTATCTGGGCAGCAGTTGGACCCATTTGCTGCCCGAAACCGGTTTGATTTGATAATTTTGGCGCAGATTTTTATAGGTGCTCTCGGCAAAAACCGGCCGTCCGGCGCTTAAGAAAGCATTCACTTCTTCCACCAGGCTGGCGGGTAGTTCGCCCGGGCTCGGGTAAGGAGAAGCCTCGCGGAAAGTGATCCCGGTGCGGTTCTGTTCGACATTGGCCAGGTATACGGTCGTATACAGCGTGCGCCAATCCATCAACAATACGGCATCATCCGGAAACTGTTTGAGGTATCCCTTGGCAACCGCCCGCGGCTCGTTTAAATTCTTGACCGGGTAAGTGTAATCATCATTGGTGTAAAACGTCGCCCGGCCAGCCAGAAGCGCTTCCCAGCGCGACCCGGCCGAAGGTGAGAGAAATATCAGCCCGGCCACCAGCACAGCCAATCCAAAGCCAGCCCATAATGCCGGGCGGCTGCCGGTTTTCGCCAATAATCCGCGCAGCTTTTCCAGCAGGAATCCTGCGCCCACGCCCATCAGAACGGCCAGAAACACGTATGTCGCCAGGTAAAAAACGAACTTACTGTTGACCTTATAGTTGATGATGTAAAACAAAAGCGAGGAAAACCCGATTACCATGAAGCCGGCCAACCGAGGCTTGCGGATGAAGGCTACAGACAAACCCAGGACTCCGATCAAAAGCATGGGCACCGAGAAATCGATCCCGATCAACGCGCCCATATAACTACCCAATTCTTTTGCCATAAAGACCGGGTCACCCGAAAAGAGCGCCCCGCCCCACTGCAGTGGGACGACCGTATGGTAGAGGCGCTTGATGAAACTATCCAGATCCGCCGCGCTTGCGCCCCACAAAGAATGGGACGGCACCAGGGTCACGTTGAGGAAGCTGGTGGGCGGGTTGATGACTGAGTCGCTCACGAAGAACACCAGGAAAAAGACCGCAGCCCCAATCGCCCCACCCGCGGCTGCGGCTCCGATTGAACGCCACCATTGGCGAGCCGGCAGATGTTTGGCCCCCAATGTCATCAGGATGAAAATCCCGACTGCCGGCACCACCAGTTCGACCACGGTGTGCACGCCCAACCCTAACAGCAGGATGGAAACCAACAGCCATTCGTTCTTGCGCGGCGGATCCTCCTGCCAGCGCCACAGGCAGTAGACGCTCCAGGTCAGCACCAGGGTCGCCAGGGTATACACTTCGGCGATCACCGCTTGCGACCAGAACGAATGGGCGATGCCCAGCGCCAGGCAGCCCAATACTGCCCCGACCCGGCTGTGGGTGATCGAACGCGCCAGCAGGTAGACACCGCTCACGGTACCGGCAGCGTAGATAGCGGACAGCAAGTTAACCCGGTAAGCGAACGTACCCACCGGAAAAATCGTGCCAAAGAATTTGGCCAGCAGCAGGTAGACCGGATACCCGGTAGTATGCGTGATGCCCAGCATGTAAGCCAGCGCTTGAAATTCTGCGCTATCTCCATACAACACATCGGGAGCCAGGGTGATCACATAACACGCCAGGGCAATCAGCCCCGCTCCCAGCGCGATCACAACATCCACCGGGACATTCTTTTGGCGTTTTAGAGCGACAGTCATTAGGGCCTTTCAATGCGATTGGAAGCACTTAATCAGGAAACACCTGTTTGCTGAACGCCATCGGATTTTCATCTTCTGCGTTGAACGGGCGCAGGCGCACGCTGAAGCGGGTCTCCTGTGCCTTAAGCTGGTATTTTTCCAGCCGTCCCGGGCCGCAGGCGGCGCTGCCCAACCCGGATTGAGCATAATCCAGGTTAAGGGTAATTTCGGGATGCGGGGTCAATTCGTAAGTATGGCGGGCAAGGGTCAGGTCTTCTGGGGTGAAATGATGCGCGCTGAAGTTGATCCATGGTTTTCCGGCTGCCATCAGTCCGCGCCCACCGGCATCGGACAGGGCGACCCAGCGCACCTCGGTTTTATTGCCGTTTTCTTCGGGAACAATGTAGGGAACATACTGTTCGCTAACCGTTCCACGATAGATGCCGACCTGGGCCCCCTCCTGGCGGTCGGCGTACGTTTCTTGCGGCCCACGCCCGTACCAGGAAAGCTGCTCAAAACCGGCCGGAAGCTGCATCTGCAGACCGATGCGCGGCAGAAATGGCAACCCCTCATTCGGATGAACATCTACGTCGACCCAGACATCCCCAGAGCCGTACAGCGTATAACGGTAGCGGCACTCGAAGCGGGCCGGGGGAATCTGTTGCGGTTTCAGCCCTTCCGGTCCGGCGGCAATCGCCTGGTCCAGCACATCCGGAACAGGCATGCCAAATGATTCCAATAATTTTTTCACCTGAAGCATAACGTCAAATATGCGGTTCTCCACCACCATCTGGTTAAACAGGGCTTTAATTTTTTCTGACTTGACATCGCCTGCCAATTCGTTGAAATCTACGCCCAACCCCTGGCATAACCCCGGCAGCATCTCTTCCGGAACCAGCATGTTCAACCCTTGTTCAAGGCGGGTTGTGAGTTCTTCACTGCTTTGGGCCGGTTGTAAAACCGCACCCTCTTTCACCTGGATGACGGAATCCACCGCGAACCGCACCACCTGGGGTTCTGGTTGTTCCCAGGAAATATCTCCAACCTGCTCGACCAGTTGATCCAGGCCGGCTTCACGCCAGCGCAGCGCAGCCCGTTCATCGCCCCATATATTGACGTCGTTTTCCGTCGGCGCGCGCCAGAAGTTCAGGCGTGGCCCTTTTACCACCATTTCGGCACCCTGATATCTGAGCGAGGATATGGTTCCCAATGACCTGTCAAAAGCGAGCTCAAACGCATCCCCCACAACCGTCACCAGCGCGCCGCTCTCTACCGCCTTCAGGGCAGGCATCAAAGCAGGTTGGATGGCAGGACCTTGCGGCACGATATATGGCACCGCCAGCTGCTCCCAGGCCACCTCATGGCCTTTCGCGGCCCACAGGGTATCTTCGGCCAGGGTGAATCGCAGCAAAAGCCAGTATTCCACCCCGGCTTCCAGCGCCGGCTTGTGGTAAGGGATGCTCAATTCTTCGCGCCCACCAGGCGGGGTGTGCAAACGCGGCAGGCTGCCGCTTTCAAGCACACGTTCATCTGCGCGCAGTTCCCAGGTCCCGGCCAATTCACTCAGGTCGGAGTGGAAATACCGGTTCTTAATGACCACCTTACCTTGCAAGAGATCGACCGCTTCCACCCGTACCGGCTGGATAACCTTCTTATATTCCAGCAAGGAAGGATGAGGAGTGCGGTCAGGGAAAATCAGGCCGTTAATGCAAAAACTGGCGTCGCTGGGCTGGTCGCCAAAATCTCCACCGTAGGCATACCATACTTCTCCATTCTCGGTGGTCCGGCGCAGGCCCTGGTCAACCCAATCCCAGATAAACCCACCCCGGATGCGGGGATAGGCCTCGATAATTTCCCAATACTCTTTCAGGTTGCCGGGGCTGTTGCCCATGGCGTGACCGTATTCGCACATGATCATCGGCCGAGTTTCGCCGGGCGTGGTCGCCATGGCGACCAATTGGTCCAATTTTGGATACATGCAGCTGATAATATCCAAATAGGGCTCGCTGCGTGCCGATTCGTAATGCACCGGACGCGTGGGATCATTTTGGTGGATCCAATCCGCCAGAGCCGCATGGTTGGGACCGTAGCCGGATTCGTTGCCCATCGACCAGATAATGACCGAAGGATGGTTCTTATCCCGCTCCACCATGCGCGATCCGCGATCCAGGAAGGCTGCCTTAAAGGCCGGATCCTTGGTCGGCCGGTCCCAAAGGCCGTGAGACTCGATATTGGCTTCGTCGATCAAATACAGGCCGTATTGGTCGCACAGGTCGTACCAGATGGGCTGGTCGGGGTAGTGGCAGGTGCGCACGGCATTGATATTGGCCCGTTTCATCAACAAAATATCTTCAATCATCGAGGCCACCCCAATCGCGTGTCCTGTTTCCGGTTCGTGTTCGTGACGGTTAACCCCCTGGAACAATACCGGCGCCCCATTCACCAAAATCATCCCATCATTGATTTCCACCTGGCGAAAACCTACCCGGCATTCTTCAACTTCCAACAGGCGATCTTGTTCATCCTTGAGCATCACCAGCAAGGTATACAGGTGCGGATGTTCCGCCGACCACTTAAGGGGCTGGATCACCGTCCCACCCAATTTCAATTCGACTTCAGCGCCCGCTTTGATTTGGGTTTTGACCGAAGGTGCCCAATCGGGGATGAGCATCTGATCAGGAGCATACAGGTTGGCTTCAACCCGGTACGAGCCGTTTTTATCCTTGCCATAATTCTTAAGGCTTACTTGCAGCGACAAAAATGCATCCACATATTTAGAATCGAGATCGGTATGCACACAAATATCACGCATATGAACCGTTGGCGTGGCGAATAAATATACATCCCGGAAGATTCCGCTCAAGAACCACATATCCTGGTCTTCCAGGTAGCTTCCGCTCGACCAGCGCTGAACGCGCACCGCCAGCAAATTTTGTCCTGGGTGAAGAAAAGGTGTCAGGTTAAATTCCGCCGGCAGGCGGCTGTCCGAACTGTACCCGACCTTTTTGCCGTTCACCCATAGATAAAAAGCAGAATCTACCCCTTCGAAAGTGATAAAGACCTGTGATTGGTCCCATTCGGTGGGCAGCAGAAAGGTGGTGCGGTAGCAGCCAACCGGGTTATCATCCTCAGGCACCTGGGGATAGCGGTTCGTTTCAAAGGCATAGCTTGAAGCAAAATAACGAGGCAGTCCAAATCCGTGAATTTCCTGGTTGCTGGGCACGGGCAAGGTACCCCATTCATCGTCATCAAAATCCTCCAGATAAAAACGTTCAGGCACGGAGGCTGGATTGGGCGACCAGTGAAATTTCCAATCCCCATTCAACAGCCTGAAAAATGGAGATTGCGAACGGTCGCCGCGCAGGGCGCTGCTTTCATCCGGGTAAGGCATCAGTGTAGCGTGGGCCGGCTCTTTGTTAAGGCCAACAATTTGTGGATTTTGCCATTCTGAAATTTGTACGGACATACGGGCCTTCTCTCGTTATCTTGCAACCAAAGGCGAAGCAATCCGGGGCTGTATCTTGTGAAAAGACTTTGCTTTTCCGGAATGCTTCGCCCGTGGAATCCATTCGGGACGAAGAAATATAATTCTTCAAGTCCTGTGAGTGCGCGGTTTCCTTTTCCGCCTTATGACCATCGATCGATCTTAATGTTCCAGAATTTCTGAAACACCGTTCAGGCTTAATTCATCAGCAAGGTGGCACTTGACAAAGTGTCCCGGAGAGATCTCTCTGAAAGCCGGGTCTTCCGTTTTACAGATATCCTGGCAGTACGAGCAGCGCGGGTGGAAATAGCAGCCTGACGGAGGAGAAGCCGGGTTGGCGACTTCACCGCTCAGCATAACGCGTTTTTCCCTGGGACGCGGGTCCGGCAGTGGAATCGCCGACATTAAAGCTTCTGTGTACGGATGGCGTGGGGCTACAAATAATTCTCGGGTAGGCGCCAGTTCTGCCATTTTGCCAACATACATCACCGCCACACGGTTGCTGATATGCGCCACCACACTGAGATCGTGCGCTACAAACAGAAAGGTGAGACCCATTTTTTTCTGTAAATCCTGCAGCAGATTTAGAATCTGGGCCTGGACAGACACATCCAATGCTGAGACCGGCTCGTCACAGACCACAAAGGTGGGATTTGGGGCCAGGGCGCGTGCCACACCGATCCGCTGGCGCTGACCGCCGCTGAAAGCGTGCGGGTAGCGGCGCATGTATTCGGGGCGCAGCCCGACCACTTCCAAAACTTCCGCCACGCGGTCTTCCAGGGCCTTGCCTTTGTAAAGATTGAGCGCGCGCAGGGGAGCACCCACGATATCCAATAAAGTCATGCGTGGGTTGAGCGAAGCATACGGGTCCTGAAAGATCATACGCATACTGCGGCGCACATGCACCAGATCTTTATGTTCCAGTTGGGCAACATCGACCTTACCCATGGTTGGATCTTTGAAGATCACTTCCCCACTGGTCGGATTGAGGGCACGCAGGATCGAACGCCCGGCAGTGGTCTTACCGCAGCCGCTTTCGCCTACCATCCCCAGCGTTTCCCCATCCATGATGTGGAAACTCAGATTATCCACCGCGCGAACATTTCCAACAACCCTTTTCAAAAAGCCACGTTTTATCGGAAAGTATTTTTTTAATTCTCGGACCTCTAATAAAGGTTCAGCCTTACTTTCTTGGTTGGTCATATCCATGATTCCTCACGATCTCGTAATCATTTTCCATCTCAATTTGCGGTCGAGAGCAGTAAAACCGCTGAGATATCCGCCACCCTTTTACTGGTAGAGATGACAGCGAACAATATGACCTTCTTCCATCTTGGTCACGACCGGTTCGACTTCATTACACACCCCGTTGATCGCATCTGGACAGCGCGGGTGGAAAGGGCACCCCTTTAGACGGTGATAGGGATCAGGCACCATGCCTTCGATGGTTTGCAGCCGGCGCTGTTCATCCTTGAGCGTTAATACATCCTTGAGTTGCGGAATCGATTTCAACAAGCCTCGGGTATAGGGGTGGAGAGGATTGAAGAAAATAGATTTGACATCGGTCTGTTCGACGACCTTGCCCAGGTACATCACCGCCACTTCATCCGCGATCTCAGCGATCACACCCAGGTTGTGAGTGATATACAGGATCGACATGCCAAATTCCTGTTGCAGGTCGCGCATCAAATTCAAGATCTGCGCCTCAGTGGTCACGTCCAGGGCAGTGGTCGGTTCGTCGGCGATCAGCATGTGCGGGCGGCAGCTCAGCCCCATGGCAATCACTGCCCGCTGGCGCATCCCGCCGCTCAACTGAAAGGGATAATCATCGATCACCCGTTCCGGGTTCGGCATGCGCACCCGGGCCAAAATTTCGATCGCGATCGCGCGTGCTTCTTTCTTATCCACTTTCTGGTGCAGAATAATCGCTTCGGTGATCTGCCGTCCAATGGTCAGAACCGGGCTCATGGCCGTCATCGGTTCTTGAAATACCATTGACATTTCATTGCCGCGGATTTCACGCATCTCTTTTCCGTTGGCATCCAGCTTGGTGATATTGATCACCTCGGTCAGGGCTTTATCGCGTCCTTCTTGAAACGTTTTGTAATAGAGAATTTCACCCTCGACAATCCTGCCCGGATGCGGCACCAGGCGCATCAAGGAAAGCGACATAATGCTTTTTCCGCAGCCGCTTTCACCCACAATGCCCAGGGTTTTCTCGCGTTTAATATCCAGATCGACCCCATCCACCGCCCGGACAACACCTTCTGCCAGGAAGAAATGCGTACGCAGATTTCGAATTTCAATAAGGTTCTGATTCTGTGGCATAGGTAAAGTTCCTTTATGTGATGTAAGGATCGGCGGCATCCCGTAGACCATCGCCCAGGAAGTTGAACATCAGCACGGCCACGACCACAAACACCACCGGCCACAGCAGCCAGGGGAGTTGGGAGATGGCCTGCAGGTTCTGGGCATCCTGCAGCATTACCCCCCAACTGATGGTAGGAGATTGCAGCCCAAGACCCAGAAAGCTGAGCGAGGTTTCACCCAGGATCATGCCGGGAATGGAAATGGTCAGAGAAACAATGATGTAGCTGGCAAAACTAGGCAGCATATAACGGGAAATGATGGTCGCTTCCGTCTCACCGTCCAGCCGGGCCGCCATCACGTAATCTTCCTCGCGCAAGCTGAGCAGCTTGCCGCGCACCGTGCGCGCCAGGCTGGCCCAGCCAAAAATGGAGAGAATGACCGTCACAAAGAAATACATACGGAGCTGCGGCCACTCCTGCGGCAGCGCCGCCGCCAGAGACATCCACAATGGAATTTGCGGCAGCGAGATGAGCACATCGATCACGCGCATGATGACTTCATCCAGCAGTCCGCCAAAGAAACCAGCCAACCCGCCCAGCAGCAGGCCAAAGATAAAGGACAGCGCGATCCCGATCAAACCCACGGTCAGCGAGATACGCCCGCCGAACATCACCCGCGAAAGCACGTCTCGACCCAACAAATCGCCACCTAGCAGGTAGACTGGAACAGCAAGTTCACCTTCCGGTTGGGGATCGGTACCGAAAAGATGGATGTTTCCTTCAAATAGGCCCCACAATTTGTATGGGTCACCCTGGACAAACAGTTTGATCGGAAAGATTTTGGAGGTGTCTTCTTGATAAATCGGGCGCAGGGTTTCAGGATCGCGCGCCTGAACCGGTTTGTAAACGAAAGGTAGATGGAAATTTCCCTGGGCATCCACCAGGTGAACGATCGACGGAGGCATACCGGAGTACTGCTGCATGCGGTGCAGCGGATCGTAAGGTGTGACGAATTCAGCGAATGCGGCGATGAAATACAGAATACCCAATACGATCATCGCCATTTGGGCCAGCTTATGGCGGCGGAACTTCCACCACACCAGCTGCCACTGCCCGGCGCGAAAGAATTCCTCGCCTTTCTGGGGCTCTTCTGCTTTTTGTTTCGTTTTTTTCGTGGGAGAGAGGCTGGCAGTGCTCATGAGGCCTCCATTCTGCCAAAGCGCACGCGCGGGTCGATCGCCGCCAGCAGCAGGTCAGAGACCAGGCTGCCCAGGGTGGTCAGCAGTCCAATAATCACGATATAGGCTCCGGCAGTATACATATCCTGCTGCAGCAGAGAGCGCCACAGCACAGGCCCGGCAGTATCCAGGTTGAGCACGATCTCAACCACCGTTCCCCCGGAGAAGAACCACACCAGCAGCCAGCCAAAGGTGCTGACGATAGGGTTGATTGCGATACGCACCGGGTAGGAGATCAGCACGCGCCATTCCGAGAGACCCTTGGCGCGCGCCACCATCACGTACTGCTTGCGCAGTTCGTCCAGCATGGTCGCGCGCAGGGTACGGATCAGGTTGGCCGTGCCGCCAATCGCCAGAATAATCACCGGCAGCCAGATATGCCCCAGAAAATCCTTAATCTTGGGCCAGCCCCAGGGAGCGGTGATCATCTCCGGCGAAAACAGCCCGCCTACATGCAGGCCAAACCAGGAGAAAGAAATATACATTAGCACCAGCGCCAGCAGGAAACCCGGCACCGCCAGGCCGATAAACCCCAGAAACGTGAAAACATAATCGGTAATCGAATACTGCTTGACCGCTACCAAAATCCCTACCGGAATGGCAAACCCCCAGCACACCACAAACGCCAGCATGGCGATAAAGAAGGTCATTCCAATCCGCTCGCCGATGACGTCGTTAACCGGCTTGGCGTAGGTGAAAGAATAACCAAAATTGCCTTCGGTGATGATCCCGGTCATCCATTTCAGGTACTGGCCCCAATAAGGTCGGTCCAGGCCGTACATCTTGGTCAAACGGTCGACCTCGGCGGCATCTACCGTCAAACCGGAAGCCCGCAAACGATTGATGTGCTCGGTCAGGTAATCGCCTGGCGGCAGTTGGATAATGATCCATGCCACAACAGAAATGATCAGCATCTGCGGGATCATTCGTAAAACGCGCATAATGATGTAATTTAGCATGGGTGTGCTCTCCTTCCTCCATAATCATACAATAAATTGGTAATGAGGGTAAAGCCAGGGAACCATTTACTGTGGGGGGAGATTTTTCGGACTCTAACCGCAAAATCTCCCCGGTTTCTTCCCCATTTCGCCTTACGGCAGCACTGGGCTTGAGGGGGTGCCGGAGTTGAGGTTTTTTCACCCCAGAAACATAAATGGTCCCAAATTTATCACAGGGAGCGTTTGAGTATTAAACTACCGGATGTAAACCCTTATTGCAGCTTACATCCGGTAGGTTTGCTACTTAATCATGCATCAAGCATGCTGCCCGCCCTCAAAGTAGAAGGCTTCGGGGTGATAGGTGGAGAGGCCGTAGGAGTCCCAGCCAATGTAGGATTTGGGCTTCGGCAGGTTGCGCAGGTTGATGTTGAAGCACAGCGGGGCCGGGCATTCAGCGATAGAGCCGATTTCCAACGGATGGTCTTTCAGATAATCGAAGATCGTCTGGCCGAGCTTGACACGCTCGTTCTCATCCAAGGCCGAAGTCATCTGGTCGAAGGTCGAGAGCATGGTCTTGATATCTTCCGGGGGCTCAATCAAGCCTTCAGCCGATTTATCGGCTGCCAGGTACCATTGGCCCCACTTGGCATCGGGACCGCCCTGGGAACCGTTCGAGGTCGGGATGAACCACTGGGGTTCGATGTGCAGGAGCATATCCGTACAGCGGTCTGCATGCCACACGCCCACATGCACCTGTCCATTCGTCATGCGCTCGTTGTACAGCGATTCCTGGATCTCTTTGGTGGAAGCATCGATGCCCACTTCGCGCCAGTACGAGACGACCATTTCGCAGAACTTGGGAACGACCGGTCCAACACGGATGCCAGTATTCTCAATCTGGTAGGTCAGCGCAGAGCCATCCGGGCGGGTACGCATGCCGTTGGCGCCCTTCTTGAGGCCCATGTCATCCAGCAGTTGATTGGCTTTGGCCGTGTCATATTCTGCGAAAGCGGCGCCATATTCCGGTTTGTAGTACTTGGAAGCCGGCATGGGCGCCATTTGACCCATCTTGGCGGTGCCGTAGAACAGGACCTGGTTCATCTCTTCGCGGTCGATAGCCAAAGAGAGCGCTTCAACCCAGCGGTAGTCGCGTACGATCTCGGTCAGACCGGGATCGTCAACCAGGGTGTGCTGCGGGAAGAGCGTTACGCGGTCGCCCATGCTGGAGATGTAATCGCCAACTACATATTTACCCTTATCGGCATTCTCTTTGTAGTAGGGATAATCTGCCATGGTGCAGATGTGCTGACCGAGGATATCGACTTCACCCTGGATCAGTTTCAACTTGGTGGTCTCGGTGCTGGCAGTGTAGTCGAAGCGCATGGTGTCGATGTAAGGCAGTTGATTGCCCTCTACATCTACCTTGTAATAGTATGGGTTGCGTTCCCACTGGTATAAGCCTTGGGCCGGATTAGCCGCGATGATCCACGGGAAAATCTTGGGGTATTCGATAGCGTAATTTGGGCCGCCCCATTTGCCAGGGGCAATGTGGTTGTTGTACCACTGTATCCAGCTCTCGAGCTCAGCAGCTTTGGCGTCCGCCTCCAGCTTGGCTTCGTCGGTGTATCTGTTATGGAACTGCTTAAGGTATTTGCTCGGGAAAGCGATGGCGTCTGCGCCGAGATCCCAGCGGGTGAGGTGGGCCGGGAAGTTGCCGAAGGGCACGGCAAAGGTAAAGCTGAAGGTAACGTCATCGATGATCTTCACTTCCATGTTCGATCCGCCAAAGCGGAACTGCCACCATGTGCTGGCATTGATGTCGGTATCAGTCATGTGGTCTTCCCACCAGAAGCGCACATCTTCGGTGGTGATCGGGTCGCCCGTGTGCCACCGCATACCTTTACGCAGTTTCATTGTATAGGTCTTGCCGTCCGCAGACACTTCGTATCCCGCCAGGGCGTTGGGGACGATTGTGCGGCCATCTTTATCCGAATAAACCAGGCAGCGTTCGACGATGAGGTCATAACAGCTGGTCCACCATACCGGGTCAAACATGGTCATGCGCAGTTCGCCACCGTAAGTACCAACATTGTCGCGGTCGGATACGACAAGCACATCCACCGGCAAACGCTGATCCAGAGCGGGCAGCGCGCCAGATTTCACTTTGTCGGCGAGGAAGGGGGATTCCTTGCTGGCATTGGCTGCAGGGGCTTGCGTGGGTTGAGTTTGAGGCACTGCAGTTGGGCTTTCAGGGGCAGTTGTGGCAGGGGCGCAGGCAGCTACTACCGATCCCAAAACAGCAACCGACGATAGTTTCAAAAAATCACGCCGCTTAAGTTTTCGGTCCATCCTTATTCTCCTTCTTATGGTTTTTGAAAGTTTGGTTTGTGGAATCAAATCGAAAGGAACAAGCAAAACGGTTATCTAAAGTTTCAAATATCTCCTCCTTACTATAAAGATAGCACTCAACCAGGCAGATTTCTATCATTTTAAGGACATAATTGTAGCCTTTTAGGACACATCTACCTGGGGAAGCCAATTTTTACGGTTTCACGGCATCACAGATCGCCAAAATCCAGCCTGAGCAGATAATCTTCTGTTTTTATTTCCATTTGCGTGCAGGGCAGATCGACCTGGGTGTATGGATTGTCAAAATGCTTGTAGCCTGATAAAGGCAGCGCTTCACCATCACATAGGAAGGGATCTTCCCAACCAAACGATAACCGGTTGCCGCGCAGGGTTTGGGCGTCAACCTGCAAACCGGAAAAATCGATCTTTAAGCCCAAAATCTTTTCTTGAAAGGAAGCAAAATCTTCATCCAGGGCTGCTCGCCCCATCTGACAAATCCAGGCCATTTCATCGCCGTAGACGCGCAGTTCGCGGTGGGCCATTTTTCCCTCCTGGATCTCATCCAACATCGGGGAAGCGGTCAGAGCAATATATCCATCCCCTTTTCGAGCAAAGGCCCAACCTTCGCGCAGGACGGCCTCATCAAAGTCTCGCATAGGGAAGTAAGCATGCGTGAAACGCAAGCGGGACTGTTCAGGCAGCTTGTAAAGGGCAATCAACACATCCTTGTATTGGGCCACCCGGGGTAAGGTCCCGTTCCCGCGCCAGAAATTGGGCACGCGTTCATCTTTCTCGGAGGAAGCCCCCGGATGGTTGGCAAAGACAATGCTGTTTGGCCCCAGGGTTGCCTGCCAGATGTGCTCGCGCCCGCCCGATTGACCGGGATGGTAATCCTGGGCTGAACTGAGCATGCCGTTGGGCGTGCGGTAGGTCGCTTTATTAACCACCTGACCACCCATCGCAGCCTGTTCCCGGTTCCACATTTCTGCCGGTAGTCCCGCGGCGATATCGGCAATAATCGGCGGTAATGAATATTTTTCCATTTGGGCCAGGCTGACCGCGCCACTGATCTGATCGTTGAACACGCCCATGCCCCACATCAACCGCGCGATGCCGGAAGTGGCGTCCAATAAACCGCTCTTTATTTCGCGCGACCGGGCTATGCCCTTGGTGGATCCAAAGACGCCTTTGTAAGAATTCAGCGCCAGCGCAAAAAACATTTTATCCATTAATACCGAGGCCAGGTCCCAAACCGCTTCCTCCTTGGCCAGATCGACCAGATGAGATAAAGCAATCAGACTTTGCGCAAAAATTACATCCGAATCCCAATTGGCAAAGCCTTGCCTGCCGTGTGCCTGCATCCAGGCCAGAGCGCGCTGCTCACCTGCCTTGCGCTGCTTGAAACCGGTCAGACCGCTGTGGGTGAAAACCTGGTTTGGATAAAGCTGACCGGCCAGGAGCTCAGCGGCGTGGAACACGATCTGGCTGCCCTCGGCGTTATAATCCAGCAGGTCGCAGCCCGGTTCGTCCAGCCAGAAGCGAAAATTCTTGACTGCCTCTTTGATCGGGTCTTTGATCCACTGCGGAAATTCCGCCGTGCCGGCATAACGCGCGACCATGCCCAATAAGGCCAGCAGGGTTAATTCGCTGCCGGCCTGGCGTTGGGTCACTTCATCCACGGCATTCAGCAGGATTTTTGTTTCGACATTTTGCCATTGGCCCAATCCCATTTTCGCGATTTCAGCAAACAAGTCTTCTTGGCGTCGGGCTGCGTTGGTCAGGGCTTCACCTCGACGCTCATCCAGGGTGCCGTAAGGCCCATCCGAAAATCGATAGCGGCCCATAACCACGGTGTTGAGTTCTTTGGTGATGCGGATCTGCGACTCGTAGTATTCCCAGGCGCGCGGCATGACAAAGGCCGTAAAATTGCCTTCTTTCAATGAGAGCGAACTGCCCAGGAATAAAGAATCGCCTGGTTTGCCCGCATCTTCCGCCGTGCCCTGGATCAGACCCGAAGCTTCTTTAAAGTGTACGTCATTATAGGTGGGCTTTTCCATTTCTTCGGGCCATTGCAAATAGACCTGATCATCTGCCGCATACACATCCCGGTCGAGGTAGATCCGTTCGTAGATCTCTTCAAGTTCCTTTCGGCGATCCAGCGAAGGGATCAAGGTCGGGATGCGTACTTTCATAGCGGTGCAGTCTGCAACCCGCAGCGCACAGACCAAAATTCCAACGGGGGCTGCCACCGTCTCAAAGCGCACCAACACTTCATTCACACCCTGTGACAGGACAGCCTCAAAGGAAAATTCGACCAGTTCACCGGTAAAATCTTCGTCCTGAAAAAGTTTATGGTTGTTGATCCATACTTCCGCGGCACCGCAGGTTGTCAGGGTAAATTTTGCCGCACAATCTGCCGGGCTGGCAATCTGGGTATAGGCCCAGGAGCGCATAAAATGGCAGGCTGGAAAAGTTTTCGAATGGTCAATGAAATGGTCTTCAGGGCAGCGCGTGTAAGACCAGGAGCCTTCAAATTCACCAAACTTAAAAAGACCTTCACTCAGCGGTCCGCGTTCAACCGGCGCCGTGCGAATACCAGATTTCTTTACAGCATAAAACGCTCTAATTTTTGAACGAAAACCATCCCCTGCGAACTTCTCAAAATCCGGCACCAATATTGTTTGTGGCCCTGCAGTCAGCCAGTTAACAATAAAATTGTCCTGAAGATCATACTCAATTGTAGTAATGGTCATTAACCGTCCCTATGAAAATGATTTGGCTTTCTTTTTAGCCGCAGGAAGTTTGATACCCAAATAGATCATGATTATACTTGCCAGGAATTCTCCAGCCAGCAGCAGCCAGATCAGGGGGGAAAAACCTAACAAAAATGCCGAAGCCAGGCTGGCGGCAAATATAAACAACATTTCACGACCGAAAACCCTGAAGATACGTTTTGCCAGGTCGCCCCTTTGTGCACCGCGTTTGAAATATTCCTCCACCACGATCATCAAGATCAATACCGCAAAGGCTACCACCAGCAGATAAACCTTGTCTAAAAACTGGACTTCCATTCCACGTTGGAATTTTCCAAGTCCTTCTTCTTGAACATAGTAAAGATTTAGAAGCCCAATAAAACTGTTGCGGCTGAAAATGACAAACCATATACCTGCGAGGGTAAAAACGATCCACATTCCGTAGGCAATGACATATTTTACCCAGAGTTTTTTCATATTTAAACCAGTTTTGTATTTGTCTTCAAGCCGATCGTATTGAGCGCTTCGAGGAAGTCGCCGTAAAGAATCGGCATCCTTAAAATATACACTGGCGCCTTCCAAAACACCACGTTCTTTTTCATCTGACCACGAACAAATTACCACCGGAATTTTGCAGGTATCCGGGTTTGATTTAAGCGTCCGCAGCAAATTCCATCCCCCCATTGCGTGCAGATCCACATCCAGAATAATCGCGGCGGGTCGCTCGTGTTGAAGAATCTCCAATACGCCTTTCTCAGGATAAGAGTATAAAATTTTGTGGGCGCTTCGGCGCACGTAGGACCGCATCAAATAACCAAAATGCGAGTCCTCACCTATGATCATAATACTGACCGGCACATCTCGTTTCATAACCACCTTCTGTGTAGAGATGTCTCATGTCTCAAGAGATGCCTTAACTGTAACAACTCGCTTGTGATTAATCTCTCAATAAAAGGACGAAATATTCGAATTTTGGGACATGTTGGTCAGGTAGAACGATTGACCGGCGTTCAAAACGTCCAACCAGGCTGCGCTGAAACCGGATTTCACGCGGAATTTATTTTTCCCTGCATAAAATCGCGCGGTGAAACGCCTACTTCATCGCGAAATACACGGGTGAAATAACCGCTGCTTGAAAATCCCACATCTTCTGAAATTTGTGTGATGCTCTTGCGCCCGGCTTTCAACAAATCTTTTGCCCGTTTGACCCGATAACGATTTAAATAGGTCATTGGCGAGATCCCCAATTCCTGGTTAAAACAGCGCGACAGGTGGCGTTCACTCAAACCAACAAATTCGGCCACATTGTTGCGGGAAATATGCTCTGAAAAGTTGGCGTGCATATAAGACATCGCCCTGAAAACAATCCGTTGTGTTTCTAACCCTGATTTCCAACGCTTAGCCAGGGCATTGGAGATATGCTGCAGCGTTTCCTTGGCAGTAAACATACCCTTCCCCAATACACTCGCCACGCCGCAGTTAAGACGCTGCATATCTTCCTCGCTCAATGACTGGCCTGTGATCACAATCACCGGAATGTTCTGGCTGCTTTCCTCCTGGCGCATTCTTTCCAAAACGGTAAAGCCATCCATTCCAGGCATGATCAAGTCCAACAAAACCAGATCGGGATGATTTTGGCTGACAATTTTCAATGCTTCGCGCCCACTGCTCGCTTGAATGACCCGGCAATTTGAAAATTGAGCCTGGATAATCCGAGAATTTAATTCAAGCACACTCGGGTCATCATCCACAATCAAAATTGTTTTTGTAGAACCATCTGTGACACCCTGCTCTGCCAAGGTCTTGATCAGATCAGACGATTTAACCGGCTTGGTAAGAAAATCCAATTCCAGCAGAGCACCACTATCTTCACCATCTTTCAGCGAACAAAACAGCACGGGGATTTCCTGGGTGTATGGATTTTCCTTGATCGCCTTGAGAATTTCCCAGCCCGATTGCGAGGCCAGGCTCAGATCAAGCACGACCGCTTGGGGTTGTTCAAGGATGACTTTGGCCTGCCATTCGGCATTGCCATTCACCACGTGAATTAAGGAAGTATGGCCTAATTCAGAGAGGTGATCCTGCAGAACCCGGCCATCTTCCTGGTCATTGACCAGGAGCATTAATTTTTTCGCTTGAGCGCCTGCTTTTTCAGCGACCTTGAGGGATGGCTGGTCCTTGATAACCGGCAGCGTGAAGAAAAAAGAGGATCCGCTTTCTTCATCCCCCGAAGAATAGACCCCAATTTCACCGCCGTGCAGTTCAATCAGGCGCTTACTGATCGAAAGACCCAATCCCAGACCGCCAAATCCTCTTTCGGAGGTGCGCTCTGATTGGTGAAATTCGCGGAAAATTGCGGCTTGATCTTCTTGGGGAATTCCGAGGCCGGTGTCCTGGATGGTCACCATCACCCTATCGCCAGCAATCTCAGCCTGCATGACGACCTCTCCCTTTGATGTGAATTTCACGGCGTTACTGATCAGGTTCAATAATACCTGGCGGATGCGCGTGCGGTCGGCACGCACATCTGGGATATTGGTCCCGATTTCGGTTCGCCACTGCAAATCTTTGTCCCGCGCCATCTGGCTGCCGATGATGGATACCTGGCGCAGTTCTTCCATCAGGTTCAACGGTTCCACCACCAATTTCAACTGGCCCAATTCGCTGGATGCCAGATCGAGCACATCCCGGACCAATCTGACCAGATGTTCAGAACCGATATGGATGCGGTCGATATCCTCCCGATTGACCAGAATCTTATCGGTGCTGTCCGGGATGTTTTCTGTCAACAGCATATCGCTGAGCCCGTAAATCAGATTCAGCGGCGTGCGCAGTTCATGAATCACCCAGGAAAGGAAGTGATTCTTTAACCGGTTGGCCTCCTCCGCCATCTGTTTGCCCATTTCCGCAGCCTGACGCGCCTCATTCGCCTGGCGATACAGGAAAATATCGCGCAGTGATGCGGCCAACTGCTGGACAATCGTAGAGCACACCGCAAGGTTTCCTGTATCAAAAGCGACGAAACCAGAGGCCACATCCTCTACCAATAAAGGTAAAAGAGCCAGCGTGTAAGGCAGTTCCTCAGAATACAATCCTTCGGGTGGAAATGTTCTCGTAAGGAAGCGCCGGTCGCATATGTCCGGTAATTGAGGTGCGGTTTGCAGATCGCTCCAGGTCAGCGCCTCATCCTGGTCTGAATAAAAAGCCACCGCAGCGTGATCGATTCCTATCGCCGGCAGGCTGGTATTAAGCTGCGAAAATAATTCACGTTCGTTTTTTGCCGTAAAAAAATTGGAGGTCATTTTGCCCATTAAATCGGCAACCTGCTCCTGGCGGAACATTGTCCTGGCCAATTGCCCGCGTGAAATTTCACTGATAGCAATCCGTGCCTGGTCAAACATGGCATCCGCTTGCTGCAGGCTGAGCCGTGGGTTACGCTCACGGGCTAATGTGGGATACCACGCCCTGAAGATAGAAACAACTTCTTGCCAGGTGAATAAATCGTCGTTTTGGGCGGAGGCACGCATCAAGATCTGGTGAAACGTCAATAAGAAATTTTGGGGGTCCCCTTCGTCAAGGCTGATCTGAAGCGCGTCAAGCAGGCTCCAGCAAAGATACTCAACTTCTTTGATCCCCAAATGGTGAGATTGACCTCTGACCACCGGTGCAATGCTCTGGAATAAATCGGAGAAAATATTTCGTTTTGTGGAATTTACCTCTGCGGATATTGTTTCTCGATCATCACGATAGACTTCTGGTGACTTCTTGATCGCGCCAGGATTTCCTGCGGGAAGATGATGAATATTGCCCGGTAAACAGCCGCAAGATTCCCGGATAACCAGGTGGGTAGGAATCGTTATGGTCTGATTCTCCACCAGGGCGCCAGTAATATATTTCAACGCTAAATCCACCGCCTGGTATCCAACATCAAACATGGGAAATTGGACAGTAGTCAGCATCGGAATCTGAGCCTGGGCATCGATTCGATTGTCGAAACCGATGATGGCTACATCTTGAGGAACGAGCAGGCCTGCTGCTTGAAGCGTTTGCATCGCGCCCGCAGCCGATTGGTCGTTGCTGGCGATCACTGCCGAGAAAGGAACTCTCGAGTTTAGGATCTTCGACATGGCCTGCTGCCCACCGAGAAAGGTGTGGTAACTGGAGGCTACCAATTCAGGCTGAAACGCCAACCCGTAGCGTCTCAGGCTTGAGCGGTAGGCCTGGTAACGTTTTTCACTGTCACCTTCATGATCCTCTTCTCGCCCTTTGATAAAAGCAATGCGGCGGTGTCCGTGAGCCACAAGGTGATCGAATGCCTGGTTGATCCCGCTCTGATTATCGACGACCACCGCCGCGCCCATTGCATGATTCGCAGAAAAAACCACCGGGTACCCCGTTTGGATGAGCTCTCTCGCATAACGGTCGTGCTCAGGGGAACCAATCGGGTTCAGAACGATCAATCCATCGCAGTTCCAGGGACCGACCGGCACAAAATCATTGTCCGGAGATATTATCGGCCAGGCTGGTTTTCCATAACTGACCCCATAAGGCAGTCCGGCCCCGCATGCCAGAAGCACGTTGCACTCTCGCTCCGCAGCGCTGTTTAAAATTCCCCGAAACACCAGATCCAGGAAGCTGTCCATCATTCCGGTGTAAACCTGCCATCCGACCAGCACGCCGATCGTAGGCCGGTTTCGCAACGTTCTGGGGGACCCAACCTTATTTATCTCCATATTTGTATTATAAAGGATTAAATTTAGATTGAATTAACTTTAAATGAAAACCTAATGATATTCATCCTAATATTCTTTACAATTCATATTACAATAGAACAAATGGCCTTACTACTCACCACCCATTCGGCATATTCCCTGCTGGAAGGTCTGGCCTTACCGGCGGAGTTGGTCCAGGCCGCAGCAGCCGGCAGCATGCCCGCGATTGGTCTGACCGACCATCACCTGCTTTCAGGCGCAGTAGAGTTCGCCGTCGCCTGCCGGCAAAGCGGCCTGCAGCCCCTGTTGGGCATGGAGATCGATCTGACCTGGGACGACGCCGGTGGACAGCCCCATCCCCACAGCAGCCGACTGGTCCTGCTTGCCCAGAACCTCGAGGGGTGGCGTGCCCTGTGCCGGTTATCCAGCAGCCTGCAGCTAAAGGACGACCCGAGTAACAGTGACCCTGTCTGCACCCTGGACCAGCTTGCCGACTGCCCGAAGGGGATGCTGGCCATCTCCTCTCACCAGGGAGATTCCTCCGGCAGACGCCTGGACCGGCTCAAAAATCTCTTTCCCGGGCAATTATATGTCGGGCTGACCGATCCAGGCGCCGGACTGCCGCTCACCAGCCTGGCCCACCGCCTGGATTTGCCGGTGGTCGCAGCGCCGCCCGTTTATTATCTCAAGCCAGAGCAGGCCCACCTGCAGCGCACCGTTTCTGCCATTCGTCTGAACGTTCCCCTCAATCGCCTGCCCGCGGCTGCGGCAGCTCCTCCTCAGGCGGCTTTTCTTACCCCCGCAGAGCTTGCAGCCCGTTTTCGCGCCTTTCCGGCGGCCCTGGCGGCGACGGTTGAAATTGCCGCACGCTGCAAGTTCGACCTGCCTCTGGGCGTGGCCCACATGCCCCAGATACCCCTCCCACCCGGCACGACTGCCACCCAGGTCCTGCGCCAAAAGGCCGAAGCCGGCGCCCTGCGCCTGTACGGCGCATTAACCGCACCCGTGCAAGCCCGCCTGGACCATGAATTGGAAGTTATCGCCCGACTGGGATATGAGCCGATCTTCTTGATCGTCGAAGAACTGCTGGCTTTCGCCCGCCGAGCCGGGATCCCCTATTCCTCGCGCGGCTCGGCAGC
The DNA here is from genome assembly GCA_963768585.1 of uncultured Chloroflexia bacterium. Lineage (GTDB taxonomy): Bacteria > Chloroflexota > Anaerolineae > Anaerolineales > Anaerolineaceae > CAVUNY01. The sequence continues at coordinate 185,753 of CAVYIF010000016.1, read as the reverse complement.
GTCTTCCCTGGTGGCGCACTGCCTGGAAATTACCAGCCCCGACCCCCTGCGCCTGGACCTGTATTTCGAACGCTTTCTCAACCCCGCTCGCACCACCCCTCCCGATATCGACACCGACCTATGCTCGCGCCGCCGCGATGAAGTCATCCAGCATGCCTTTGACACCTTTGGCGCAGACCGGGTGGCAATGGTTTCTACAATCAACCGCTACCGCCCGCGCTCGGTGGTGGGCGACGTAGCCAAGGCTTACGGCCTTTCCCCCAGCGCTGCCCGCCAGCTGGCGGAGCAGCTGCCTTATTCCTTCTTTGCCCGCCACGAAGAGGAAAGTCCTGAAAGCGAAGCATTTTCTCCTTTTGCTGAACTGCGCGCGCGCTACCCGGATGAACTGCACCATCAAGTCTTCGCGGATGCGGATGCCCTGCTGAAGCTGCCGCGCCATCTCTCAGTGCATCCCGGCGGACTGATCGTATCCCCCGGCCCGCTGACCGACCTGGTGCCGGTAATGCGCTCGGGAGCCAAAGGAATCACCATCACCCAATTCGACCTGGACTCGGTGGAAGCCCTCGGACTGGTCAAAATCGACCTGCTGGGCATTCGCGGACTGACCGTACAGGGTGACGTAGCCCAATTTATTTCCGCCAGCCAGCCAGGCCGCTTCGCCACACCCCTGGCGGTGCTGGATTCAACCCCCATCGCCGACGAACAAACTTCCCAGCGCCTCGAACACGGGGCTACCATTGGCTGTTTTCAGATCGAAAGCCCGGGAATGCGCGCCACCCTGCGGGAAATCCACGCCCGGAGCGAGGACGACTTGCTGGTCGCCCTGGCCCTGTACCGGCCTGGACCTATTCAAGGCGGTTTAAGAGATGCCTTCGTGCGCCGTTTTAAAGGGGAAGAACCCGTGGTTCATCTGCATCCGGCCCTGGCACCTCTCCTGGACGAAACCTACGGGGTAATTCTCTACCAGGAGCAGGTGCTGCGCATCGCGCACAGCCTGGCCGGTTTCAGCCTGGCCGAAGCCGACCTGCTGCGGCGGGCCATGAGCCATTTTGACCCTGGCCGGCAAATGCAGCAGCTTCAGCAGAAATTCATCGCCTCCGCCGAACGCAATGCCGGCGTGCCGCCCGAGTCCGGACAGCGCATCTGGGAATTGATGGCGGCCTTTGCCGGATACGGCTTCCCCAAGGCCCATGCCGCCTCCTACGCACAGGTCGCCTGGCGCTCGGCCTGGTGTAAAACCCATTTTCCGGCTGAATTCATGGCAGCCGTGCTGGCCAATGGCGGTGGCTATTACAGCCAGCGGGTTTATTTGAGCGAAACACGGCGCCTGGGCCTCAGTGTGCGTCCACCGCACATCAACCACGCCGGCGAGAGCTTTACAGTCGGCACTTCAGTGGATGATACGAACCCCAACGCACCTCATCAAAAGGTCCTTTACATGGGACTGGGCCAGGTGCGCGACCTGACCCGCCGCACACAAACTCGCATTTTGGCCAACCGCCCTTTTCACTCCCTGGAAGATTTTCTGGCGCGCGCCAGCCCTCGCGCCCAGGAGGCCGAAAATCTAGCCCGGGTTGGCGCACTGCAGGGTTTCGGTCCCATTCCAGAACTTCTCAGCCGCCTGCAGCACGGCACCGCCTGGCAGCCGGGCCAGATGAGCCTGTTTGACTGGGGGACGGAACCGCAGGTCGATTGGACGCTCGAGCAAAGAGTTGCCGCACAGGAAGAACTGCTGGGGGTCGCTGTCGACGCCCACCCATTGGAACTGGTCGCCGATAAGATTTCCGCGACCCGGGCGATCAACACCCTGGAAGCTGCCGGACGAGTGGGCCAGCGAGTCACAGTGGCCGGGGTGCGCCAGTCCGGACGGCGCTCCAAGACTGCCCGCGGCGATTGGATGATGTTCCTCACCCTTGAGGATTTGGACGGCATGCTGGATGTGGTGGTGTGGCCCGAGGCCTACCGTCGCTCGCGGCAGGCCCTGGGCAGCAGCGGCCCGCTCCTGGTCACCGGCACAATGGAGACGGATTCCAGAAGAGGGGAAGCAGTGTTGGTGGCGGATAACGTAACATCGATTACCCGCTGACTTGATCAGCAAAATACCAGTTTTCACTTCAAACTGTAGCTGGCGCTGACCTCCGCCCGTACGGCGATCTGCCCCAGGCTGATCGGCGAGTTATCCGTTTGCATCCCTTCGCCCTGCGCAGGCGCAGCGTTCTGGATCACGTTTTGAGCCCACATGGTGGTTTCACGCCCGCCGCGCCACGAACCGTAGTACTGCGACCAGGTATTTTCGCTGGCGGTCAGCAAACAACCGGCTTGAGCCCCGGCCGCGCCCGCCAGAGCGGCCGCCTTCTCGCCCGCAGCTTTCATCGCCAGCGAGCGCGCCTCATCCCGATATCTGCGCAGTTCACTGGTATAGAACTGCACATCCTGCACTTCGTTGGCCCCGGTTTTTAACGCCGTGATGATCACGTCATCCACCAACCTGATATCCCGCAGGGTGATCGAGACCGTGTTATTGATGCGGTAGCCCGTGATCGCCAGCGTGTTGTAGTCCTGGTAAACCGGATAAACGATGTAGTAATCCGTGGCAATGTCTTTGGCTTCTACCCCCAGCGCGCGCACTGCAGCAATCACCCTTTGGATCTCCTGAAAGTTGGCGTTCTGGGTGGCATCCGGCGTGGTCCCGTTCGTCTGCACGCCCAACTGGAGCAGAGCCCGGTCGGGGGTAACATTAATCACCGCCGCGCCTGATACCTGCACCGAGCGCGCATCGCTGCAAACTTCTTCTGCGGGCAGCGGGGCCAGCGCCGTGACAGCCGTCTGAGGACGCAAAGCCACCCCTGCCAAAGCCACCAATATGATCGCTAAAACCAGTGTATACAAATTCGAACTTGTTTTCATGAAACCATCCTCCTGAAAGAAAAGTAGAACGCAGGCTCTTTATGCGCGGGATTAATCCGGCGAACCCTGTCCCTCACCTCTAGCATAGAAGATGTCGATGGCAGGAAGATGGCAGAAAAGTGGTAGTTTGGAAGCAGTTGCCGATCAGCCAGCGACAGCCTTGAGGCGCATGCTGATGGTAGTGCCCCGACCCAGGCTGCTTTCGGCGCTCACCATTCCCCCATGAGCCTGAAGCAGTCCGCGCACGATGGATAAACCCAGCCCACTGCCCCCTTCGCGTCCCCGTTCGCGGGATGGATCGACCCGGTAAAAACGCTCGAATATAAATGGCAGGTGCTGGGCGGGAATGCCAGTTCCCTGGTCGGTCACCCGGCACACGACCTCTTCCCCCTCGCGAACCAGGGAAACCGTTACCTCGCCGCCGGGTGGAGAATAGCGCACTGCGTTATCCAGCAGGTTGTCCAGCACCTGAGCCATGCGGTCGGCGTCGGCAGACACCATAAAGCGCACCGCGCCTTCTGCCTGGTCTTTCTGTGCAACCCGCAGCTGAACCTGGTGCTTATCCGCCGCTCCCTGGAAATGGCTGCAGCGCGCCTGGGCCAGCTCGGACAGGTCCAATGGGCGCAGGCGCAGGTTCAAAGCACCGGCATCCGCCCGAGTCAGCACCAGCAGGTCGTTCACCAGGCGGATCAAGCGCTCCGTTTCTCGACCCATCGACTCCAGGAAAGGCCCGCGGGCCTTGAGGTCGTCCAGCGCACCGTCCTGCAAAGTCTCTATGGTGCCTTTGATCACGGTCAGCGGGGTGCGCAGTTCGTGGGTCACATCCGAGATAAAACCGGTCTTCAATTGATCGGCCTGGCGCAGGCTGGCAGTCATGCTGTTAAAGGAACGTCCGAGGACATCCAGTTCGGGAATAGCCGGGTCTTCGGGGACTGCCTGGTCCAAATCGCCGGCGGCAACCGCCTGGGCTGCCCCGGCCAAGCGGTCTAAAGGTCGAGAAATGCGCCGCGCCAGCAGGATCCCAACTGCGCCTGCCAGCAAAACCGCGGCCAGGAGCACCCCGGCAAACTGCCAGCGCACATCCAGGGGCAGCGCCGTCCAACCGGCATCCGGCAGAGGCGTCGCCAGGTAGACAATCTGCGTCACCGACCCCGCGCTGGAAATCACGGGCGCCGCCGCATACAGCACATTGCCCCCGCCGGCCACTTCCACCCGGCGAATGGCCGTCGCCGCCTGTCCGGCCAGAGCCTGGATAATTTCAGGCCGGTTGAGCAGTTCATCGGCCGTCACCAATCCGGCTGCATTCTGCGCCAATTGCGGCAGGGCCAGGCCGGCCTCTCCAGGCGGTGCGCTGGAGGGGGATAAGTCAATCAACGCCCCACCCAGGGGATCGATCACCCGGGTATGGATCCCTGGCTGCAGGTTGGAGGTCTGCGCGTAAGGCGCGGGGTCTGTATTCAACAATGACTGCTCATCCAGAGCTGTTGCCACCAGTTTCGCCTGGGCCAGCAGGCTCGCGCTCTGCGAATTCTGGTAGAGGCGTTCGACAGCCAGCCAGGCCAGGGGGGCGATGGCACCCATCCCAATCAGGATAACGATCAGATAGCTAAGGGCCAGGCGCACACCTAATGACATTTTCACGACCGGTTCCCTTTAAATTTATAACCCAACCCGCGCACCGCTTCGATCTGGTCAGCCTGCGGGTCGGCCGCGCGTAGTGCTGCCCGCAGGCGTTTGACCACACTGTCCACAGCGCGCGTGTCGCCGGAAAAATCGTAGCCCCATACTTGTTCTAACAGGCGCTCGCGAGTCAGCACCCGGTCGGCATTGAGCAGCAGGATGTGCAGCAGGTCGAACTCCAGGCGGGTCAGATCCAGCAGGTTGCCGCTCACCGTCACCTCGCGGCGTTCGACATCCAGGCGCAGACCGCCCGCAGCGGTCAAGACGCTGGTGATCGTTTCATCTTCTGGCTGTGCACGGCGCAGGACGGCTTTGACCCGTGCCATCAGCTCGCGCATGCTGAAAGGCTTGCAGATATAATCATCCGCTCCCAGCTCCAAACCCACCACCCGGTCTACCTCCTCGCCGCGGGCGGTGATCATGATGATCGGCACCCTGGAATCGCGGCGCAGTTCGCGGCACACATCTAGACCATCCACCTCCGGCAGCATCAGATCCAATAAAATCAGGTCCGGGCCTGCCTCGCGCGCCAGTTCCAGCGCCCGCCGCCCGTTGACGGCGGTCAGCACTTCATAATGGGCTTTACTCAGGTTGTAAACCAGCAGATCCAGCATGGACTGCTCGTCATCAACCACCAGGATGCGCGGAATGGCATTTTTCATCGGTTTGAGTATATCAAAGGATTGTGGCAGAATGGTGTCAGACCAAACAAGCCAGGGCACCTGCATTTTCCATTCAGGACTCTGGTAGAGAGAAACAACTGTTTCCAGATAAGTGTTTATAATAAACCTATGAACATTAAATTTACTTCACTGGTAGACCATGATTAATTTTCATGAGACCGTTACCATTAATGGAAAATACCTGCACTTTCCGATCCGCAGCGGCAGTCCGAAAGTTGTCCTGCAAATCGAACACCGGGGCCAGGTCCTGCGTGAATTTTCGGCAGAACTGGCTGACAGCGGTTCACCAGATTGGTGGGCATTTTACGATGTAAGTGCCTTTGATGGCGAAACTCTGACCCTCAAGGCACTTGCCCCGCTGCCCGAGGCCCAGTCCGCCTGGCTGGCGCAAAACATTCAGCAGTCGAACGGGTTGATCGGGGCGGAAAACCTGTACTATGAGACCTACCGCCCGCAGTACCACTTCACCGCCCGCCGCGGCTGGAACAACGATCCCAACGGGTTGGTTTTCCATCAGGGTGAGTGGCACCTGTTTTACCAGCACAACCCGTTTGGCACAGGCTGGGGCAACATGCACTGGGGCCACGCCGTCAGCCGCGACCTGGTGCATTGGATGGAACTATCCGAAGCGCTTTATCAAAAATCGCTGGCGGATATGGCCTATTCAGGCGGAGGGTTGGTCGATATCGAGAACACCTCCGGTTGGAAACAGGGTGATGAAGAGGCGCTGGTGGTGGCCTTTACCAGCACCGGTCGCGGTGAATGCCTGGCCTGCAGCCTGGACCGCGGTCGTTCCTTCACAGAGGTAGCCGGTAACCCGGTCATTGCCCACCAGGGCCGCGACCCCAAGATCATCTGGTACGCACCTGGCAAGCACTGGGTGATGATTGTATATGAAGAGCCATTGGAGAGCGGAGCAGGCTCGGGTGGCGGTGGGACAGTGGAAAGCTTCGGCTACGCCATTTACACCTCCACCGACCTGAAAGATTGGCAGCGCCAGAGCTTCTTGCCGGGCTGGTACGAATGCCCGGAACTGTTCGAAATCGCGGTCGATGACCAACCCGGCGAGACGCGCTGGGTGGTTTACGGAGCCGTGAAAGGCCAGTTGAAGTCCGCCTACCAGGTGGGCAGCTTTGATGGACAGACCTTCACCCCCGCCATGCCCCCGGCTGCAGCCCACGCCGGCCCGAGCTTCTATGCCGCCCAAATTTTTAACAACGCCCCGCAGGGGCGCAAGATCATGATCGGCTGGCTGGAAGGGGCCGCCTACCCGGGCATGCCCTTCAGCCAGGGGATGACTGTCCCCCTGGAATTAAGCCTGCGCCGCACGGCGGATGAAACCGCCCCGTACCGGCTGTGTTTTTACCCGGTGGAAGAACTCGCTCAACTGCGCCAGTCTGAAGTGTGCGGCAGCCAGCTTAACCTGGCCGGGGCGAATGCCCTGCTGGATTTTCCGAACCTGGGCGAACTGCTCGAAATCCGGCTGGAAGTTGACGCCGCCAGCGCGTTCACCCTGCACATCGGCGACTACGCGCTCACCTGGGATCCGTCCCACGCCGAAATCCACTTTGCCGGGCAAATTGCGCCGGTCGCTCCTGCCGGTCCGCGTCTCAGCCTGCGGCTGTTGATTGACCGCTCGATCACCGAGGTCTTCGTCGACCAGGGTTGGGCTGCCTTTGCCGCCATGACCCTTTTCCAACCTGGTGAGAGAAAATTGGAGCTGGATACGGACGACCAGAATATCGCGCTGTCCATTTATACCCTTAATTCCATCTGGTAGACCAAAGACCAGCCATATATTTTAAATAATTTGGATGTGATGTCGTGACTACACCACAATATCACATCCAAACATCATTGACGCGCGATTGCCCCGATCTTCATGCACCCAGGTTGGCATTGGCGCACAAAAAAGCGACCGTCCCTTAACTCCCCAGTGGGCACTTTACCACCAGCGGCGCAGGAAAGGCCAGACATCCGCTTTATAGTAGCGGTGCCCTCCCGGTCCTACATACAGAGCGCAGCGCTCAGGCGCGCCCGCCGCGGCATAGATGCGCTGTAAACGTCCGAAGGCGTAGCGCACGTGCTCGATCGGAAAGATCGGATCCTGCACGCCGGCAACCGCTAAAAATGGACGTGGGGCAATCAATCCGGCAATATCGTACATTTCGCCCAAATTCAAAATACCGGGAATATAGTTGCAGTCACAGTGGCGAATGGTGCCGATGCTGCCGCGGAAAGTGCAGAAATACGATGCCGGTATGGCCACCGAGATGCGCGGTTCGCATGCCGCCGCAAACAGGGCAGCCGTGCCCCCGCCGGAGTTGCCGGTGACAGCAATCTTTCCCGCCTCAACCTCCAGATTAGCCAGGGCCCAATCGATCAGGCGCGAAATATCCCAGACGCGCTCGCCGACCGGCGTGCGCCCGACCAGCAGATCGTGCATCAACTGGGTATGGCAGGAGGACACCTTCCCCTCCGTGATGTCCTGCGGAGTGCGCGTCTCACCAAAGCCGCGCGCGGTAGGGGCGATCACCAGGTATCCCTGCCGCACCGCCTGCACAGCAATATCCCGCTCGCCATCTTGAACGGATTTTTGTTCTTGTTCGTTGTTGGCTATGCCCACATAAATATGGGGCTGGTTGTGACCGTGTGGGGTCAGCACCAGCGGGCGCGCTCCGGCAGTGCCTTTGGGGCGCAGCAGGTAAAACGGCAGCGGTACCGTCGGCTCGACCCACAGGTGCCACGATTCGCGGAAATGGTCTTCCATCTCGACCACTTCACCGCGCACAGCCGCAGGCGTGTGCCCGGTGGTCTGATGAGCGATCGCCTCCAGGCCAAGGGCCTGCGCCAGGCGCGGGCGAAACGCATCCGCCCAGGCCTGGAACTGCTGCGGGGTATCCCCCTGGAATTCAAACTCAGGCTTTACACGTTCGTACAGCGCCTGGTCATGTTGAACGGAATCAAAAGTAAGGTGGTCCAAAAGTCTTTGCACTCCTTGGTTATCATATGGTGGGTTTTGCAAAATTCAGGAACAGCATCACTGTTGTATGATCCGCTCCACGCACCCTACACAATCCACTCAAAATTGACATCTATAACATCTTTACGTCTCTGCGCCTCAGTGTTGACGCCCTATGGTTTACCCGGCGTAAAACGGCTCGACCTGGCCTTTGATATCCGTATGCAGCCGGAAGATATCCCCGGCCCAGGGTTGGGTGTCTTTGCCCTGCTCGCCTAAATTCGTCCAGGCTGTGGTGACGTACAGGTCGGTCAGGTCCGGGCCGCCAAACACGCAGCAGGTAGGAAACTCAACCGGCATCGTGATGACCCGTTCCAGTTTGCCGGCCGGGTCGTAGCGGTTGATTTTCCAACCGCCCCAGCGCGCGCTCCACAAAAAGCCCTGGCTGTCTACGATCAGGCCGTCCGGGACTCCGGGCTCATCCGGGGTATGAATGAAAGGCCGCCGGTTGGCGATATTGCCGCTGTCCGGATCGAAATCGTAGGCGTAGATCACTTTCGCCGGGCTGTCGGTGAAATACAGGCTGCGCCCGTCCAGACTCCAGCCGATGCCATTCGAGGTACCGATTGGGCCGTCCATCTTCTTCAGGCTGTGGTCCGCGTCCAGGCGGTACAGCGCGCTGCTGGGCTCGCCTGGTGCCATGGTGCCGGCCCAAAAGCGTCCCTGCGGGTCGACCGCACCGTCGTTGAAACGCGCCCTGGGCTTGTCCGCTTCCGGGTTGACCAGCGGGGTCAGGGTGCGGGTCTGGTCGTCCCACAATTGGATGCCTTCACTGGTTGCCATCACCATCCCGCCGGACCGGCGGAAGCGCATCACCCCCAGCAGCAGACCGACCTCCACTCTTTCCTGCACCCCCGTCGCCGGGAGGTAGCGGTAATAGGCTTTTCCTTCGATATCGACCCAGTACAGGGCCTGTTCATCCGTGCGCCACAGAGGGCCCTCGCCTAACTGGTTGCGCACCGGAAGTAATCGTTCTACCTTTTCCATAAGACCTCCAATAATTTACGCCAAATAAGATTAGTGGTCGGCTTTGCCGACCACTAATCTTATTGATTAATTCAATTGCAGGGTGACCGCCGCTACACCTGCCGCGGGCAGCATCAGCTTGAGTACGGAGCCCGATACCTGCACCGCCATCGGAACCGGTTTGACGGTCTCTGGCTGGTCAAAGGTGTTGTGCACATGGATCTCCCCACTCAAAACGCGCCCGGTGGCGCTCTGGATCACTGCGCCGCCCAGCACATCCACCGTTACCTCAGCCGCCTGGCTGGCATGGCTGTTGGTCACCGTCAGGAAGAGGGTCTTCCCCTTTATGGAAGCACTGGCAGCCAGTGCCGCCAGAGAACCTTCCTTTTCGCCGCGGTTAAAGCTGATTGCCTCGCTTTCCACCCGCGTGCGCACGGATTCCCCGCCCTGATGGGCGGAATACATTTCATAAACATGCCCGGTGGGGGTCACCAGCATGCGCTCGCCTTCGGTCAGCACGACTGCCTGCAGCACGTTGACTGTCTGGGCGATATTGGCCATCACCACTTTATCGGCATGGCGGTTGAAAATATCCAGCGTGGTGGCAGCCACCAGCGCATCGCGGATCGTATTCTGCTGGTAGAGAAAGCGCGGGTGCGTGCCGGGCTCAACCGGGTGCCAGGTGCCCCATTCGTCAATAATCAACCCGATTTTGCGCTGCGGGTCGTAAGCATCCATCGCAGCCCGCTGCTGCACCACCAGGTCTTCCATTTCCAGCCCTTTGGCGATCAACTGGTACCATTGATCAACCGAATACTGGGTAGCAGTTCCGGCTGTGCCGCAGTAGTAATGCGAGGCATAGCCGTGAATATTTTCAAAATCCCAATAATCTTTGCGCAGTTTGCGGAAGAAACGATTGGTCCATTCCACATCATTGCCAGGTGAACCGCAGGCGATCAGATAAGGGCGCTTGCCAAACCCGCGCATGAAGGAGGCGTAGCGGCGGAACTCGGCGCAGTAATCCTCCGGGGAGAAATGCCCGCCGCAGCCCCAGTTCTCATTGCCCACGCCCCAGTAAGTGACATCCAGCGGCTGTTGGCTGCCGTCCGCGGCGCGCTGCTGGGCCCAGGTGCTGTCGCCGTTGAAGTTGCAGTATTCCACCCAGTCGCGCAGTTCACGCACCGTTCCGGATCCGACGTTGCCGCAAAAATAAGGTTCAGCCCCCACCAGGCGGCAGAACTGCACAAATTCCTGGGTGCCCACCTGATTGGTCTCGATCACTTCTCCCCAGTGGATGTTAATTCGCCGCGGCCGCTTTTCCCGGGGGCCAATGCCGTCCTGCCAGTGGTAATCGTCGGCAAAACAGCCGCCCGGCCAGCGGATGACCGGCGGTTTCATCGTTTTTAGAGCGGCAATGACATCATTGCGGAACCCGGCGGTGTTGGGGATGGGTGAATTCTCACCGACCCATATCCCATCATAAATGCACCGTCCCAGGTGTTCGGCAAAATGCCCGTAGACTTCCGGATGAATGGTGCTGCCCGTATCTTCGGGATGGATTGTGATGTGCGCCATAGGTTTCCCTCTCTATTTCAGAATTTGGTCAAAAATGGCTCGCGGAGCGGCCGCCAACCCGATCACAGTCGGCCCGGCATGGGCCCCCAGCACCAGCGTAACCGGCACCAGTTTTTCCTCAACGGTATCCAGAACATCGTTAACCGCCGCACGCAGTCGCTCGACCCCCGGCAAATTGCTGCCGTGCATCAATTGTAAGCGCAGCGGCTGATCGCCGAACTTGTGATGCACCTCCTCGACCATTTTACGCACTGCCCGGCTGACCGTCATTTCCTGCCCGATGGTCGTATAGCGCCCGTCGATTTCGTTCATGCCGATTACCGGTTTGAGATGCAGTACCGAAGCAATAACGCCTCTAAGGTGGCTGACCCGCCCGCTGTGGATCAGGTAGCGGATATCACTGAACGAAACCATGGTGATCGTATTTTCTTTAACCCTTTCCATCGCTTGCAGAATGCGCTCTTTCGTCCAGCCAATTTTGTTCCCATGCGCGGCGACCTCCACCATCCAACCCAGGGCCGGTCCGACCATTTTGGTATCGACTACCGTAACCTGCTTGCCGGTGACCATGTGCGCCGCCTGATCGGCGGCAGAATATGCTCCGCTCAATCCGGAAGACAGGTGGATGGACAGAATCTCGTCGTCGGCTGAATTTTCATACGCCGTCTTAAAATCCCCCGCCGACGGCTGAGATGTGCTGGCAAACTCCTCCGGGTTTTCGGAGTACATGCGGTACAGATCTTGCGGTTGGAGATCGATTCCATCCCGGTAAGTCTTGCCCATAAAAGTGACTTGAAACGGGATCACCTCAACGCCCAACTCGGCAGCCTTTTCGGGCGAAAGGTTTGCCGCGGCATCGGTAATTATCTTCATTTTGTCGTTCTTCCTTTCCCTGGTCAGGGTAACTCAAACATCCGCCTGACCCGGTTACTGGTCGGTCAGAGGAACACGCGGGATATTTTGCACATCATACGCCACTGCAGAGAGCAGCAGTTGGAAACCCAGGATCACGGGCATTGCCGCCAACATGACTGTACCGGTAGTTGCCGGAATGCCCGTCTGAATGGATTGGATCCATTTGATCCCACCGAAGACAAATCCCCAGGCGTTCAGCAGCACCCCGAACACCAGGTACAGCGACCCCAACGAAAAATCAGTCACGAAATATTCCAGCCACACCCGGTGAGCCAGGCTGCGCAGCAGCAAAGGCGGAAATTCAAACAGGGCTTTAGAGATCGAAAGCGAGCTGATCTCATCTGTATACCGGGCCGGCATGTTAACATCTACCACCACCGCCCGCAGCAGGTTGAGTTCCACCAGCATACTGCTTTCGAAGAAATAGCGGTGGTGGATATGATCCAGGTTGAGGCGCAGAAAGGCGCGGGTGGAAAGGGCCGTATACCCATTGGTCGGGTCAAAAATATTCCAGTACCCGCTGGCCAGCTTGGTCAGGAAGGATAATCCCAGGTTGCCCAGGCGGCGCACGGCGGGCATGTGCAGCAGCGCATCCGACATCACAAAGCGGTTGCCCTTGGCATAATCTGCCCGGCCGGAAACCAACGGTCGAACTACATCGCAAAAATATTCGGGCGCCATCTGCCCATCACCGTCCATTTTAACCATGATCGTAGCCCCCAGCTCAACCGCTCGCGCATAGCCGCTGATCATCGCCGCGCCCACCCCCCGGTTATCGGTATGCCGCACCTGAGACACGCGCGGGTCGCCGGATGCCAGGGCCTGTTCGGCACTGGCATCCGGGCTGGCATCGTCCACCACAACAATCCCCTCGACCCAGGGCGGAATACCGGCAATCACCGGGCGGATGTGTGCCTCCACCCGGTACATGGGGATGACGACGAAAATTCGCTCTCGCCCGGGAAAAACGGAACCATCAGCGCTCACAGGGCTCATCAAGCGAAGACCTCTTTCAGACTACTTTCCCAGCACCTGCCGGGCGCGTTCTTCACCGGCAACCAGGGAAGATTGAACCGTTGCCTGTGAAAAATCAAGCGTATCGCCCAGGGGAGCCACCGGTTCGATAATCTTGCAGTCGAAATACTTGAGAGGCTGGCCTTTGGCATTCGTCAGCGTCAGTCCGTGCGCGGACGCCTGCTGTACCAGCAAATTGGTGCGTACGAACTCTCCCATATCGCTCACGAAAAGCTCATTGAGCATCACATCCAGGGTGCGCATCCCGATTTCAGTTATATTCTTCGGCGGGCCGGAAAGCGGATCAATGGCTTCAGCCCCGCAGTTGATGATGACAATTTCATCCGGATTAGCATCCAGTACATCACCAATTGGGCTGATATTGCGCACGCCACCGTCAACCATGCTGCGGTATTCCGGCGAGATATCCACCGGAGTCCAGATCACCGGCATCACAGTCGAAGCCAGGATTGCCTCGGTCAGATGGGGTGATTCTTTGTTAAACTGGATGTACTCGCCTGTGACCAGCGAGACCGACCCAATGCGCAAATCGGTGACAATTTTATCGACCTCCAGTTCCTGTTTTAGCAAACTATGGAGCGGTTCATTGCCATAAAATGACTTGGCGCCGAAAACCAGCTTGATCGCAGACCAGAGGTTGAAACCACCTGTATAAACCTTGCCGTCCGAGATCGTGTTCCAGATCTGCCACAGACGGTCATATTTCTGCATGGCAAGCATGGCGCCGTTCAATGCGCCGACGGATACCCCGGCGATAAAATCCCAATGATATCCTTTAACTTCCCGAGCATACTTTTCCGCAGCAACTTGAAACGCGCCTTTGGCGCCGCCGCCGCTCAAAATTAATGCAGTTTTTTTCGCCATTCTGCCCTCCTATACCAAAAATGGAAAGCGCGGGCAATCTTGTATCAATCAACAGCGCTCATCCTGGCCAATTTAGGTGATTATTGATGAATCCAATAACCTTTTCTATATATATTGTAAACCGGTTGGCAAGCCTATGGCAATCGAAAAACGCTGTCATATTCATTCGAGACTCATTTGCCTGACAAATAGGTCAGGACGGCATCGTAACGGGATTGAGCGTGTTCGCCAAGTTCGGTCACCGATTGGTTGAAACTATTGATAAAGGACAGATCGAGTTGGTAAGAGGAATCATATCCACCCCATGGCTCAATCTGGTTTATTTTTCGTATATTGACATGTCTACCCTCGTGAAGCATACATAAAACAAATCCTCAGGCATTTTACCCTGGAAAAACCCTATATAATCACAATGGATTAATCGGAAAGGAGAATGCTATGCTCCTCAAAATCGCTTTGGAAAACGGCATCGACCAGCGTTCGATCGCCTGGGCGCTGGACTACCCCGGCTGTATTGCCGACGGGCCGGATGCCAGCACGGCCATCGTCTCTATGCCGCAAGCCTTTTTGAAATACTGTGACTGGGTCGGGCGCCATCCAGGCGGTTCCTGGCTGGCGGATGTGGGCGATTTCGATGTGCGCCTCGTAGAAACCCAGCAAACCTGCTTTGTCAATAAAAGTATGGACGTAGTCGACGAACATGACCCTCAGGGCTTCGAAGTCGACGCCTTTTTCCGCCATGATTGGAAGCCGCTCAGCGCGGATGAAATCCGGCGCGGGCTGCTGCTGTTCCGTTGGAGCCGGGAAGACTTGCTGGCGGCAGTGGACGAGCTTACCACGGCGGAGATGGATACGGTTCATCCCGGGGAGCGCTGGTCGATGCGCGGCATCCTGGAACACGTCGCCTCTGCCGAGTGGTGGTACCTGGGCCGACTGGGCCTCACCGGAGAGCCAGCCAGCGTTTCCTTGCCTCCCGATCCTTTAAAGCAGCTAGCTTTTGTGCGCGAGCGCCTGGAACAGGTTTTTCCGAGCCTGGCTGGCAATCCCCAGGTCAGCGGCGTGGACGGCGAACTGTGGAGTCCGCGCAAGCTGCTGCGCTACGCCCTGTGGCATGAACGGGATCATGTGCGCCATATCTATAAGCTGCGTTTTGGGTGATGCACGCCGCTTCTTAAAAATCTTGACAGTACGCAATGATATTAGGAATAATCAGGAAAAGAATTTTCATAGGGAAAATATAAAAACGACCGCGTTTTTGCGGTCGTTTTTATAATAAAGCACAACTTCAGATGCTGTCTGCCGGCGCGCAGACAGGTAAGTTTAATTATCCCGCGAGCGGGTGATTAGAATGACTGAGCCAGAGAGCAGTGCCATCCAGACGGTGTTTCATTTGATCTTATGAGACTCCAGACTGGACAGACTCAGTGCAACGAACATCACACATAGCAAGGCAACGACGATATACACCAGAACAGACATCATGTACCTCCTCCGATACAGACCACAATACCAACCGGATATCCCCGCCTGCCGTGGGCGTTGCAGGCGCGGTTCCTAAAATCCATAACCCCATCCAGAGGGATTAAATGCCTCGGGACAGAGGGGCTACCTTATTCATAAACAGGGGGCGGTAAGAGCTAGCTGCGCGTAAAAGTCCGCTGCATGATGCCTAGCCCCCTGAAGAGAGAATGTGCAATGTGTTCTTCACACTAATATTCTAGCATAATCGAACAAATTTTTCAATTTATTTAACAGAACTGTAATCTTAAATTGACTGCCGAAACAAGACAGCTTTCTAAGCGCCAACTTGCGGCTGGTTCTATAAATATATACGCCGAACTCACCAAAAAGTTCCCATTTTTGATAAGTTTTCCGGCAGGATATTTTTAGAAAGGTTCTTATAATAAGTTGCCCTCATGGTCAGAGGGTTGGGAAACACCCTTTACACAATTACTTTCGGTCTCATTCTCGCGTTGACTCCAGTGTGGACTTCTTGTATGCTTAAGAAAATCAAACTTAAGGAGGTCAACATGCCTTCACTGGATCAAATTCTGGCAGTCATTCTGGGCGGCGGGAAAGGGCAGCGCCTCTTTCCATTGACGCAACAGCGTTCCAAACCTGCCGTTCCAATTGCTGGCAAGTACCGCTTAATCGATATTCCCATCAGCAACTGTATAAATTCAGGCATCTACAAAATTTCCGTCTTGACCCAATATAATTCCATCTCGCTCAACCGCCACATCTCGCGCACTTATAATTTCGACGCCTTCCACACCGGCTGGGTGCAGGTCTGGGCTGCCGAGCAGACCATGTCCAGCAGCGACTGGTACCAGGGTACTGCCGACGCCGTGCGCAAGCAGTTGTTCGAGATCCGCGCGGCGCGCGTCCAGTATGTGCTCATCCTGGCAGGGGACCACCTGTATCACATGGATTACTCTGCCATGGCGCAGTTTCATTGGGAAAAGGATGCCGATATCACCGTGGCTGTCCAGCCGGTAGCGACCGAGGATGCCCCCCGTCTTGGAATTCTCAAGCGCAACCCCGGCTTCCGCATCACCGACTTTGCCGAAAAGCCCAAAGACCCCGCCCGCCAGGCGGAACTCGTCTCTCGTGCTGATCCCGAGCGGCCCTTCCTGGGTTCGATGGGTATTTACCTATTTAAAGCCGACGTCCTGCGCACGCTTTTAACCGAGCATGAATTCGACGATTTCGGCAACCACGTCATCCCATTTGCTATCGGCAGCCACAATGTGTACGGTTTTGATTTTGAAGGCTATTGGGAAGATATCGGCACGATCCGCTCGTTTTATGAAACCAATTTACTGCTCACCCAGTCCAACGCGCCCTTCAATCTGTATGATGCCGACAACCCGATTTACACTCACGCCCGCTTTTTGCCGGGAACCACGGTTGAAAACAGCCATCTGGAAAACGTGATGCTGGCGGAAGGCGGTTGGATTATGGATTCTGATATCCGCCACTCGATTGTCGGCGTGCGCAGCCAGATCCGGCGCGGGGTGAAAATCGAAGACACTATCATCATGGGCGCCGATTATTACGATGAATTTCAGCGCGTCGACCCGGATGTGGTGCCGGAAGGCAAGAATCCGATCGGAATCGGCGCCGGGTCGCAGATTCAAGGTGCGATCATCGATAAAAACGCCCGCATCGGGCGTAATGTTGTCATTCGACCCTTCCCCCCTGGCACCGATCTCGATGGGCATGATTGGGTCGTACGCGATGGCGTTGTCGTGGTACCTAAAGGCGGCATTCTGCCCCCAGGAACCGTGATTAGCCCGTAGTGCTGCCGTATATTATTTTTTTGGGGAACAATTTGCATCCCAAAAGCCCATCTTCGAAGCCCCCTTCCTGATACTTGGCATCAGCAAGCGGGAGAAACACATTTCTTCATGAAAAATGCATTGAGATGCAGTTGCCGGGGAATATCCAAATTTTTTGATTGGAACTATTCTCTGCATGTTATACTAATGGGAATGCCGCAAGACGGCATTCCCATTGTTCTATCTTCCAGCTTCCCTCAGGATACGCTGAATTCACTTAATAGGAGAGAATGAATGAAGGAGGACCGTAATCAGATCCCCCCGAAAGGAAAAGAGCAACTCTCTTTTTCCTGGCATGCGTTAAGCACCGATGAAGTATTAAAAGAGCTGGATACTGGCCTGCAGTCAGGCCTGACGAGCAGTGAAGCCGCCCTGCGGTTGGAGAAGTTCGGTCCGAACCAGCTGGCTGAAAAGCCCCGGCCCGGATTTTTAAAGCTGGTCCTGGACCAGCTCAATAATTTCGTGGTTATTTTGCTGATCGTTGCCGCCCTGGTCTCCCTGCTCCTGGGCGAATACATCGATGCCGGGGCCATTTTTGCCATCGTGGTATTAAACTCAGTCCTGGGGGTGGTACAGGAAAGCCGCGCCGAAGCCGCCCTGGCGGCCTTGCAGAAATTGGCTGCACCCGAGGCTCAAGTCCTGCGCGACGGGCACCGGGTCAGTGTTCCGGCCCCCCAACTGGTCCCTGGAGACATTGTCTTCCTGGAAGCGGGCAATTTTGTACCCGCCGATGTGCGCCTGTTAGAAGCGGTCAACTTACGCGTGGAAGAAGCCGCCCTGACCGGCGAATCGATGCCGGTGCAGAAAAATGCTGCCTTAAACCTGGAATCGGACATTCCCCTCGGAGACCGCAAGAATACGGCTTTTATGGGCACCACCATCAGCTACGGCCGCGGCCAGGGGGTCGTGGTTAGCACGGGGATGCGCACCCAACTGGGTATGATCGCCGTGATGCTCCAGTCCGTGGAGGAGGAAGAAACCCCCCTCCAGCAGCGCCTGGACCAGCTTGGCCGGCTGTTGGGTACCGGCGCGCTGATCATCTGCGGTCTGGTTTTCCTGGTGGGAATTTTTAGAGCAGTGGGTGATTTTGGAATGGGCGGCCTGTTCCAGTCCAATGCCGGGCTGGAAAAAATCGTGGAACTGTTCATGATTGCGGTCAGCCTGGCGATCGCCGCCGTGCCCGAGGGCCTGCCCGCCGTGGTGACCATCAGCCTGGCGCTGGGCATGCGCGAAATGGTCCACCGTCATGCCTTGATCCGCAAATTGGCATCGGTTGAAACCCTGGGTTCAGCTACCGTAATTTGCTCAGATAAGACCGGCACCCTGACCCAAAACGAGATGACCGTCACCCATTTATGGATCAACGGACGCACTTTCGAGATTACCGGCAGCGGATATTCGGTCAAAGGCGATTTTAAGCTGGATGGAAAGACCGCCAACCTGAAAGAATTTCCCGGAGCATCCACCGTACTCTGGGTGGGTGTTTTGAATAATGACGCCCTGTTAGAAACCGTGACCGGCAGCCAGGAACAAGCCTCTTACCGCATGGTGGGCGACCCCACCGAAGGCTCCATCCTGGTGGCTGCCGCCAAGGCCGGGGCTTATGCCCCGGACCTCAACCAGGCTTACCCGCGCAAAAACGAAATTCCTTTCGATTCCTCCCGCAAACGCATGGTCACCATCCATCACGTGGCCGATCAGAAAGACGCAGACATTTCTCCGCTCTACGGTGACGACCAGGATTACTGGTATACCATCGCGGTAAAAGGCGCGCCGGATGTCGTTCTGGATTTGTGCACCCATTACCAATCGATCGATGACAAGATTCTTCCCATGGATGAAGAAACACGCCATTGCATCCTGGCGGCCAATGACCAGTTAACCATGCAGGCTCTGCGTGTACTCGGCCTGGCCTACCGCATGGTACCCGTGGAACCGCATGAAGTCAACAGTTCAGACCTTGAAAAGGACCTGGTATTCGCCGGGATGTTGGGGATGATCGATCCCGCCCGGCCAGAAGTGGCTCCGGCCCTCAAAACCGCGCGCAGTGCCGGTATCCGCACGATCATGATCACCGGCGATTACCCCAATACGGCGCGAGCGATCGCCGAATCCATCGGCCTGCTCCAGCCCGGCCACAAAGTCCTTACCGGTGTCGAATTAAATTCCCTCGACGATGCCACCTTGCAGCAGGAGATGGCGGTCACGGATGTCTTTGCCCGGGTCTCACCCGAACACAAAATGCGCATTGTCGACGCGCTGCGCGCCAACGACCAGGTGGTGGCAATGACCGGCGACGGCGTCAACGACGCCCCGGCAATCAAACGGGCGGATATCGGCGTGGCGATGGGCATCACCGGCACCGATGTCGCCAAGGAAACCGCAGATATGGTCCTGACCGATGACAATTACGTCAGCATCGTCTCCGCCATCGAGCAAGGACGCATCATTTACAGCAATATCCGCAAGTTCGTCTATTACCTGCTGTCCTGCAATATGGCCGAGATCGCGACCATCTTCCTGGGCACGCTCTTCGGTTGGGGTTCGCCGCTGACCGCGATCCAATTACTGTGGTTGAACCTGGTGACCGACGGCGCACCGGCCCTGGCCCTGGCAACCGAAAAGGGCGACCCCGACATCATGATCCAGAAACCGCGCCCTGCCAAAGAGCCGATCATCAACCGCCATATGCTGGTGGGGATCATCATTCAGACGATTGCGATCACCGCAGCCACCCTGGGCGCATTCTTGATCGGGCGCTCAACCTCCACGCATGCCGAATTTGCCGAAACCATGGCCTTTGTTACCTTAAGCGTTTCCGAACTGCTGCGGGCCTACACGGCGCGTTCCGAATACTTCCCGCTGCTCAAAATCGGCGTCTTTTCCAACAAATGGATGAATTATGCGGTTGTGTCTTCGCTGGTCATGATCCTGGTCGTGGTGTATGTGCCTTTCTTCCAGAAAATCTTCAATACGGAAGCCCTGGGGCTGCAGCAGTGGATTGCGCTTTCCCCCCTGCTGATCCTGCCTTCTGTGGCGGCCGAGGTGACCAAATTCATGCTGGCCAAGCGCGCTCGCAACGCAATTTGAAAATCGCTCTATGCCTCTCGGCCGGAGCGAAGTAAAATGTCCATACAACTATGGTTTTGGAGCGTGGAATGGATTTATTAAAGAAAGAATTTTAAATGAAGGCAAGAACCTGGGGGGTGGCATTCTAAAGGTTGACAGCTTTATCAATCACCAGGTTGACCCTACCTTGATGGATGCTTGTGGGGCGGAATTCGCGCGTATGTTTGCCAATCTGGGGGCAACGCGCATCCTGACCGCCGAAATCTCCGGGATTGCCCCTGCCCTGGCGACGGCCATGCACCTCAAGCTGCAGGTGGTCTATGCCCGTAAGACCAAGCCTATCACCATGCCCGATCAGGTTTACCTGACTGTGGCGCCCTCACACACCAAAGGCCGCATGGTGGAACTGATCGTCTCCCCCGAATATCTGGCCAAAGGTGAACGCGTGCTGATCATCGATGATTTCCTCGCTTCGGGATCGACAATTCTCGGCCTGGTGCGCCTGGCAAAAGCCGCCGGGGCAGATGTGGTAGGGATTGGGGCGCTGATCGAAAAATCATTTGAAGGCGGACGCGCTGCCCTGAGCCATCTCAACCTGCAGGTGGAATCACTGGTCTGCATTGGCAACATGGAAGATGGGCAGATCATCTTTTGTGACTGAGAACCAGCAGTGCAGCCGGGTGTGGAGGGCTTCTGCACCCGGCTGCACTTTTTGAGACACAGGTGTGCAGCAGGCCCACCGCACGAGACTCACCCAGGTGAAGTGGACAACCGGACTCTCCATGGTGCAGCTAGTTAAAGGATAACTGGATGACGGATTCAATCGCAGTTCTCGATTTTGGTTCACAGTACAGCCAGTTGATCGCCCGCCGCGTGCGCGAAGCGCACGTATACTGCGAGCTTTTTCCCTGGGACGCCCCGGCAGAAAAGGTGCGGGCGATCAAACCCAAAGGATTCATCCTTTCCGGTGGTCCAAATTCGGTTTATGCCCCCGGCGCACCAACCATGCTGCCCTATCTGTTGGAAAGCGGTCTGCCGGTGCTGGGCATCTGCTACGGGATGCAGGCCCTGACCCATGCTCTGGGTGGGCGCGTTGCCCCCGCTGCACACCGCGAGTATGGTCCGGCGACTGTGGAAACCACCCGCGAGAACCTGCTGCTCCCTCCGGGCAGCTACCCGGTGTGGATGAGCCATGGCGACCGCATCGAAACCCCGCCCCCCGGCTTTATTTCCCTGGCGCGTTCGGGCAACAGTCCCGTGGCTGCCATCGGAAACCTTGAACGCGGCTACTACGGCGTCCAGTTCCACCCCGAGGTGCGCCACACCCCCAACGGGGTTGAGATCTTGCGCCGCTTTGTGACCCAGGTTTGCGACTGCCGCCCGGAATGGACGCCCGAATCGATCATCGCCCAATCCGTAGCGAGCATCCAACAGCAGGTAGGCGAAGCACGCGTCCTGGCTGGGGTCAGCGGCGGAGTCGATTCGAGTGTGGCCGCCGCCCTGGTGTACCGGGCAGTCGGCGACCAGCTGGTTGGCGTATTTGTCGATAACGGCCTGCTGCGCAAGAACGAGCGCGAAGACGTGGATGCTGCCTTTCGCAAAAATCTGGGGATCCAACTGGTCACGGTCAATGCCATTGAAGAATTCATGGATAAACTGCAAGACGTTACCGAGCCCGAGCAGAAGCGCAAGATTATCGGCGAAACCTTTATCCGTGTTTTTGAAGAACAGGCCAGACAGCTTGGCAAACCACCTTTTCTCGTCCAGGGCACAATCTACCCGGATGTGGTTGAATCCTCGGCGCCCGACCGCAATCAGGCGGCGCGCATCAAGAGCCATCACAATGTCGGCGGTCTCCCGTCTGACCTGTCTTTTTCCCTGGTCGAGCCCTTGCGCTACCTGTTCAAGGATGAAGTGCGCGCCGTGGGCGAAGCCCTGGGTCTACCGCCCGAACTGGTCTGGCGCCAGCCCTTTCCCGGTCCAGGGCTGGCGGTGCGCTGCCTGGGTGATCTGACCATGGAGCGCCTGGCCTGGCTGCGTGACGCGGATGCGATCTTCACCGGAGAGTTAACTGATGCCGGCCTGCTCCACCGCCGTGCGGAAGAAGAAACCGCCGGGATTGCCCAGGCCTTTGCCGTGCTGCTGCCGGTGCGCTCGGTGGGTGTGATGGGCGATGAACGCACCTACCAGGAGACTATCGCCCTGCGCGCGATCACGACTTCAGATTTCATGACCGCCGACTGGGCGCGCATCCCTTACGACCTGCTGGCCAGGGCTGCCAACCGCATCGTCAACGAAGTAAAAGGGGTCAACCGCGTGGTATACGATATCACCAGCAAACCCCCGGCGACCGTCGAGTGGGAATAAAAACGCCAAAATTGTGTACAATTAATGAACATGATAACCTTCTGGCACACCCTTGGTGCACCCGAAGAGATGAATTGATCACTCACTGGCTGCAGTCAATTTCAAAGGAAGAGACTTTATGGATTACGGCGAAATCATCACCAAATCGGCGAAACTGATCTGGAAGCACAAGATCCTCTGGTTTTTCGGCTTGCTGGCCGGCCTGGGCGGCGGGAATACCAATCCTTCTTTTAACTTTAACGTGGCTAACCTCAATCCTGGCAATTTAAATATTCCTCAGCCGCTGCAACGTTTCTTCACGGGCATGGCAGAAATGATCCGCCAGACTCCGGGCTGGTTTTTCCTCATGCTTATTTTCCTGGTGTGCGGTCTGGGCCTGGTTTTTTTCATGATCAATGTTTTCGGCAGGACCGGGCTGACTCGCGGCGCCTGGCAGGCTGATGGCGGCAGCGAAAGCCTTGAATTTGGCAAGCTTGTCAGCGAAATTTGGCCCGCGTTCTGGCGTGTGGCCGGGCAAACCCTGCTGATTGGGCTGCCAGGCTTTGCCATCTCCTTGATCTTCTTCATGTTCCTGCTCTTTGGGTTTATTACCAGCGTCTCGCGAGAAGCCCCCGGAATCATCCTTGTCCTGCTGTGCGTGGGCCTGCCTATGATCTGTCTGATGGTGCCTTTCTTCTGGTTCCTGGGCATCTGGAGCCAGCTCTCCACCGTGGCGGTGGTGGGAGAAGGGCGCGGGATTATCGATGGTTTGAAACGCGGTTGGGAGTTGATCCGCCGTAACCTGGGTCCGGTCGTAGTGGTCGGCCTCCTGGTGCTGCTTGCACAGATCGGATTGGGCATCCTGACTGGCTTGATCCTCGCACCGATTGGCATTGGTGCGTTGCTGGGCAGCCTGGTTTTCAAAAGTGGGGGCACATTCAGTCTGGAGTTTTTCCTTCCTTTTTTACTGGTCGCCATCCCGCTTTCGCTGATTTTGACAATGTTCTTCCAGAGTTATACCGGCACCCTGTGGACGCTGGTTTTCCGCCGTCTGGCTGCAGCCGAAGGGGCTCAACCCCCGGTAACTGCCCCGCCGCCGGTTTATCCAACCGTGCCCCCACCGGGCAATACACCCGGTCTGTGAGCAAGATCTCTTAAGAAATTCATTCAACAGGGTCAGGGTTTCGAGGTTCAATTGAACCTCGAAACCCTGACTTGATTTATCCTCTTGAAAGTTTTGTTCGGGATGTTCTGACGAGCCAATCCTGTTATGCGGGGGCAGCCGCAGTCGAGCCGCGCAGCACCAGATGGGGTTGGACGATCACCTGGCGCTCTGCCACGGCTTCGCCCTTCACCAGGTGGATCAGCAGACGTGCCGCCAGGTCAAGCAGGTGTTCCACAGGCTGGTGCATGGTCGTCAACCCGGGCCAGATGAATTTGGAAACTGTGAAATCGTCATAGCCGCACACCGAAAGCTGCTGGGGCACGGCGATACCCAGTTCCTGGGCCGCGAAGAGCACCCCGTAAGCCGCCTCATCATTCCCGGCAAAAATCGCCGTCGGGCGCTCCGCCGGAGCGCGCTGATCCAGCAGCAGGCGCGCGGCTGTGTATCCCCCATCGAAGGTAAATTCCGTATTCTCGACCAGGTCCGGGTTGTTTTCCAATCCGTGCGCCTGGAGGGCAGCCTGGTAGCCGAACAGCCGGTCAAAACTGGTGCGCATATTGCGCGGGCCCATCAGGAAGGCAATCCGTTTGTGGCCAAGCGCCACCAGATGTTCGGTCATCTGATGGGCCCCGAGTTTATCGTTCCCGGCCACAAAGGGAATCTTGTCATTGGAATTAAAAGGATTGATCTGCACCAGGGGTATCTTATAAGTGGTTAACAAATCGGCCACGAAATCATCCGCGTCGCAGGGCGGCGTAACCACATAACCGTCAAAGCGCCGCTCTCCAATCAGTGTGACCAACTTGGTGCGCGAACGGGTATGCGCCGAGTAATAAGGCTGGATAAAAATATCGTAATTTTCTTCGTAACCGATGTCCATAATCGGTGAGAGCACAGCCGAGGCTGCCTGGTAAAAGCCGGGATACATCAACACGCACAGAGAATAAGATTGCTTTTTGACCAACCGCCTTGCGGAAATATTGGGCGTATATCCGGAGGTACGGATAGCGTCAAGGACACGCGCTCGCAGTTCTGGGGTGACATAGGGCTCCCCATTGATCACTCTGGATACGGTTTTAATGGAACATCCCGCCAGACGGGCTACATCTTTAATCGTCACCGGCATACTTCACCCATTTACCCCGAATGCTTGTGTTTCGATTATAAGCTATTCTTGCCGGATCAATTTAAAACCTTTTGCTGAGATTGGGCTGTTCTGCCCCCAAACCTCAGCAAAATAATTACGTTAAACTCTGCAAGATCATCAGGGCCTTCATGTCTCCCGAAATCTTAATCCGCCCGGTCATCACCGCTGCAATCGGGTTAAGCTCACCACTCAAGATGCGGCTCGCGTCCTCCGGCTTCATGCGGATCGCGGCATCGGTCGGCCCCTCTCCTGCTTCTGCCCGGCAGTGCCCATCTTCAAACAGCAGCCGGAACCAGCCCTCGCCCTCCAATTGGAAGCCCAGGGCGCGGTTCATCCCCGGATGCTTACCGTCCAACCGTTGGGCCACCTTTTCCAGCGCCTGCAGAATGGGCGCCGCCTGCACCTCCGCCACAACCTCGACCTGAGGCTGCGCTTCCGGTGCGGACGCACCTGCCACCAATGGGGCAGGTGCGCTGGCATTGACCCAGCGCTCGCGCAGGAAGTGCGCCGCCATTTTAGGCTGGCGCGCGCGCGTGAAAACGCCCTTGTGGTTCATGCCGCCCACCCGCGCAATGGACTGTGTGGCCTGGAAATCCGCAAAATTCCACACGTGCAGGCCGATCACGTACGGCCTTTGGGCGGTGACATCCAGGTAAGCCCGCAGAAACTCCACCTGGTATTCCTCGGTGAACATCTTCGCCGGGATGCTGTGCATGCCGGCGATCGTATCCGCGCCGAATTCGGTGATTAAAACCGGCTTGTGCAGGGCGGCATGAATTCCATCCAGTTCCTGCGCGAGCAGGCTTGCACCGGCCTCGGGTTGGCCGGGCTGGGTATACCAGCCCCAGTAGCGGTTAACACAGATAATATCCGAGAGGTCCAGCCAGTCCAGCGGGCCGCCCATCACCCCCACCAGCACCGCCGGACGAGTTTTATCCAGCTGGTGGGCCAGATCCACCAGATTGCCCAGGAACTTGCGTCCGGCTTCATCCTCGGGGGTTGGTTCACCGCCACCCGTCATACGCCGCATCATGTCCGAGGGCATGGGTTCGTTAGCCACCGACCACAGGATCACGCTGGGATGGTTCTTGTCGCGCGCGACCAGCTCTTCCAGCATGCGCCGCGCAGTGGTCAAACGGGTCTGTATGGCCTCGTCGCCATCACCAAACTGCAGGCTGACCGCTGGAATCTCGTCGATAATCAGCATACCCTGGCGGTCGGCCAGGGCCATCTCCTCTTCCGAATAGGGGTAGTGCGAGGTACGGTACGAATTGGCCCCCACCCACTTGAGCAGGCTATAGTCCTTGACGATCAGCGGCACGTTTAACCCGCGCCCGTTGACGAAAAAGTCCTCGTGCCGGCCAAACCCCTTTAAATAAACCGGTTTGCCGTTCAACAGGAGCGCATCCGGCGTGGCCTGCACCGTGCGGATGCCCACCGGCAGCCGGTAGCGGTCCTGCGGGCCGCCCTCCCCGCCTACCAGGGTCAGGGTTGCTTCGTACAGGAAAGGATCTTCCGGCGACCATAAGCGGGCATTCTCCACCGCGATCACCGCCCGCGCTTCACCCCCCACGAACACCAGGGCCGCCTCCAGCGAGAGCGCCGTTCCCTTCCAGCCGCGCTCGCCCGCGCCCCGCACCCTGCGCACCCGATGGGGTGTCCGCGCCGCTGCGCTTTACATTAATCTCCACCAGCCCGCGCTCCCCTTCCAGGGTGGTAACCACGGTCACATCTTCAATGAAAGTTTGCGGTGTGGAGTAGAGCAGCACCGGGCGGTGCAGCCCGGCATAAGGGTAAAAATCGAAAGTTGCGCTGGGGAAACCGTTCATCAACCCGCCCATCGGGCCGGAATCCAGGTTGCCGGCCGGCACGCGCGTCGGTTTGAGTTCATTTTCCACCAGGATCGCCAGCGAATTTTCACCCGTCCAATCCAGCCCGGCGGTTACATCCAGAGCGAAAGGCAGGTGCCCACCCTCATGCCCGCCCACTTCGCGCCCGTTCAGCCACACCCGCGCGGCGTAATTAGCCGAGCCGACGCGCACCAGTACCCGCTGTCCCTGCCAACCCGGCGGAACGTAGAACCTGCGGAAATACCAGGCCGGGCCTAAATAAGCGTAAAGATCCTCGTACTGCTCGTTCCAACTGCCCGGCACCGCCAGCGGGCGCGCCGCCGGAAGGCCGTTAAACCAGGCGTTGATTTCTCCCTGGCCGTCGGGATCCGTCTGAAAATCCCACACACCGGAGAGATCCACAAGATTGCGCAGTTCGTTCTGTTGGGGATAAAGCATCGCAGGTCCTTTTCTATCGAAAAATGAGGGTAGCGTACATTATTTTAAAAGGTTACCCCAGGATTCACAAGGTGGCATACAATCTTCAGCAGGCGGCACACCATCCGGTAATTTTTTACTTTGCTTGTTTTCCTGCCACACAATGATAAACGATTCCATAATAGAAATCACCTGATTCGGCAAGCTCGGTCAAGGTCTTTTTCCATTCATCCCTTTCCACTGGCGTGATCCGGCCTTTTTCACAGGCGGCATCGGCAAACCGTTCTAAAAGGTCCTTTGTGTATGCACCATATGTATCATCCGTCCACAGAAACGAGCGCCGGGGTAAAACCTGCAGCCCGGCATCCCGTAAGAGCGGGCGCAGTCCTAATGCTAAAGTGCGTTTCAAGTTTCGCAAATCTTTGGTCAGGACTGCCCGGAACCACTCATTTTTTGGAAAATTCACCGTATCCGTCGCTAAATCCTGCTCCACAAATGCCAGCACCCCGCCCGGCGCGAGGCGCATGGATAACCTTTTAATTACGTCCGCTGTCTGGAGGTCATCGAAATAGGGAATCACGACCGACGAAATAATCAAATCAAATCGAGAAACTGGCAGAGAATAATTGGCCTCCTCCAGTACATCCCAGTTCTGTAAATGGATGTTGTGGATATTTTCAGAGTCCGACAGGCGCCGGGCGATCTGAAGCATGCCTTCGCTTTTATCGCTGGCATAGACCTCGGCCCAAGGCGCAAAGCGTGCAACCCTGCGCGAAAGCGCTGCCGTACCGCAGCCAAACTCTAAAACCGTCTTGACCTGCGCCGTAAGCAGCGGAGCGACCAGCTGCCGAAACATCTCCGCAGAAGCGGTCTCCTGGGCACGCGCCTCCATTCTGGCAGCAGCCTGGCGCGCATCACCGCTGAGATCCAGGTTCTTGTAATCAGGAAGTGGATTAATCATGCTTCACACCACCAGGCTGAAAATTCACACCGTACCCCAATTTCTGTGCCATTCGGATCGCATATCTCTGAATTCAAAATCGGTCTCGTAAGCTCAAATTTACTGGTCGATCACCGATCCATCGATGTGCTGGCGGGTCACGATCTGCACCGGTCGATACGGAAAACGTTCCGCGGCATCCTCCGCCAGTTCGATGCCAATCCCGGGCTTATCCGGAATGATCAAAAATCCATTTTCCAGACGCAGCGGTTCCTTGACCATTTCACTCTTGGGCGGTTCCAATTCTCCAGTGGGATATTCCTGCAAGGCAAAGTTAGGAATACAGGCCGCCAGCTGCAAGCAGGCCGCCGTGCTGACCGGACTGAGCGGATTATGCGGTACGACCTCCACATCATGTGCTTCTGCCAGGGCGGCGATTTTCTTGGAATGGCTCAAACCGCCAGCCAGGCAAACATCCGGACGCACATACTGCACGGCTTTGCGGCTTAAGAGTTCTTCGAACTCCCAAATGGTATGAATACGCTCCCCGGTGGCGATTGGGATGTGGATTTTTTCGGCTACTTCGGCCATTGCGTCGAAGTTATCCGGGCGAACCGGATCTTCGTAAAAGAAAGGATGGTACGGTTCGATCCCCCGCGCCAGGACGACTGCTTCAGAGGGGGTTAAGCGGCGGTGGATTTCGATGCAGAGATCCACCTCGTCCCCCACTGCTTCGCGATAATGCCGCACGGTTTCGATGGCGTCATTCATCTTCTGGGCGTGGGTCATAAAATAAGGCCGGTCCCGCTGCTCATCCAGGAATGGCGTCAGGTGCCCGACTGCCGTGAATCCCTGACGTTTGGCCTCGATGCAGCCGTTGATCAATTTCTCTTTGGTACTGCCCAGTACGTGATAATAAACCCTGGCCTTGCTGCGCACCTTACCGCCCATCAACTGGTAGCAGGGCACGCCAAAGTGCTTCCCCATGATATCCCACAGGGCGATATCGATCGCGCTCAGCGCTCCCATAATCGCCGCACCCCTGAAATGACGCCAGCGATAAAGATACTGCCAGTGGTGCTCGATCAGCAGTGGGTCCTGCCCGATCAGATAGGCCTTGAATTTATCGACCACCGCCGCGGAAGGTTCGAGAAAACCGTGCGCGCCTGATTCGCCCAGCCCTACGATCCCGGCATCTGTGTATACTTTGACCAACAGGTAGCGGTCCACGAAAATGTTTTCAATGTTGGTGATTTTCATCAGCTATCCTCATTTATTTATCGGGTTTCTTTAAAATCGTATGCTTGTTGGCTGGTTTTTTGTCAAACCTTCCCCATATAATCCCCTTTTCGTGGTTAAATCAGAAGCTTACACTTTTAACAGCGCCACCTGACCAAAGCCAGGCGGCGATCCCTGCTCATCGAGGTCTTCATGGAATATATTCTACCCCTTCAGGCGTTCTTGCTGGTCATATTCGTCCACACCATCGGCGCCAGCCTGCAGGGCTCCATCGGCTACGGCATGGTCCTGGTCAGCGGGCCGGTCCTGGTGCTGGTCGAACCGCGTCTGATGCCTGGCCCTTACCTGGTCTCCTCCACCCTGCTGGCAATCATGATCATCCTGCGCGAACGCAAGCAGCTGGTCCTGGGCGACCTGGTGTGGGCCATTGGTGGGCGCATCCCGGGCAGCGTCCTGGCTGCCACCCTGCTGGCGATCCTGGCAGAACGCACCATCAGCCTGGCATTTGGTTTCATCATCCTGGCCGCCGTGGGGTTAAGTATCTCCGGACTGCGCTTCTCGCCCAACCGCATCAACCTGTTTCTCGCCGGCGTGCTTTCGGGCATCATGGGCACCATTGCCGCCATCGGCGGGCCGCCGATGGCCCTCGTCTACCAGAACGAATCTGCCGGGCGGCTGCGCACCAATTTGGCGATCTTCTTTCTGTTTGGCACGCTGATTTCCATCACCTCGCTTGCCCTGGCAGGCAAGTTTGGCCCGCCCGAGCTGATGCTTTCGCTCAACCTGATCCCGGCTGTGCTGCTTGGTTTCGTGGTTTCGTCCTTCTTGAAAAACCGACTCAACCCACGCTGGACCAGGACCATCGTGCTGAGTGTAGCCGCCGTCTCGGCCCTGGTGGTGATCGCCAAACAAATCCTGGCGTAATCAAAGAAACATTTCACCACAAAGTGCACCAAGGTCACGAAATTAAAACCACAATCGTATGGCTTTTCTTTGTGTCCTTTGTGGGTATTCTTTTATATTTTTTTTATTACGGTGCAGTCAGCGCCTGGACGATTTTGTTAACATCTACTTTCATCATATCGATGTAGGTCGGCGCTGCCCCGCCAGGTGGGGTGATGGAATGCGTGTACAGGTCGGTCACAACCCTGACCCCAGTCTCTGCGGAGACCTGTTCGGCCAACTGCGGGTTGCTGCCCAGCTCTAAAAAGATGGCACGCACCCCACTGGCTTTGATCTTATCGATGAGGCGCGCCAGTTCCTGGGCGCTGGGTGATGACCCGGTGGTGACACTGGGGATGATCGTCCCGGCGATGGTAAAGCCGTAGCGGTCGGCAAAATAGCCAAAGCTCTCATGGTTGGTCACCAGCAGCCGGTTTTGGGCCGGAATGGCGCTGACCTGCTGCTGGATCCAGGCATCCAGGTCCTTTAATTGGGTGATATAGGCCGCTGCGTTGGCTGCGTAATAATCCTTACCGCCCGGGTCAGCCTGGGTCAGACCGTCACGGATGTTTTCAACATAGGTGATCACATTCAGCGGGTTCAGCCAGAAATGCGGGTCGCCCTGTTCGTGGCGATCGCCGGGAACGGCTTCCACCGCTTCTCCCTCACGTGCCGTGCGGCTGGTCAGCCCGGCAGAGGCCGTCACCACCAGGCGCTGCCCGCCTACGCTGGTCAGCAATGGCTGCAGCCATTCTTCCAACCCGCCCCCATTCACCAACAGCACCGCACTTTCCGCGATGCGAGCCACGTCTTTCGGTGCAGGCTCGAAGGCATGCGGATCCACCCCCAGCGGGATCAGCGAGTTGACCGTCGCCCGGTCGCCGGCTACATTACGGGCGATATCTGCCAGAAAGGATTCAACCGCCAGCACCTTGATCCCAGCTGTACCCGGAGCAGCGGGCACGGCTGCCGGCTGGCAGCCGCCCAGAAGGATACCAATCAATAAAAAAAAGAGCCCGATTTTTCGAACCACGGAGATCTCCTTCATTTAGAAACTTCAAATCGGCCTGAAAGCACGCGGATAGTACTATGACCTGTTAAAATTGTGTCCATCCTATTTGTCCCCACCAGGGACCGAGGTCCCACGTTCATTTTTTCGAGACAGCCGCTCATTCGGGAAGGTTTTTTAATGCCTCCAGAAAGGCTGTATATTCATCGCGACATTCGCCGCAACGCATCAGGTGGTCTTCCACCAGCGGCAGAGCCTGGGCTGCGTCTTTGCCTGCTAATTCCAATTCGGCAAAACGATCCAGCACATCCCAACAGTCATCACAGCCGATTTCTTCGGCCTGGCTGCCGGTCACCCCTTGCAGCAGTTGTTTCAGAGAAGAACGGGTTAATTTCATTTTCGCTTTTCACTCATCATAAAAGGACCGTGACCATGTACACTTAACTGATGGAACAACAGCGCCATAGCTTACCCCGTTTCGTCCGCGGCCGCGGCAAGTAAATCTTGCAGGCTGAGACCGCGCTCTGCGAGGCGGTTCAGCAGGCGCTGACGGGCATCATGTACCATTTTGTAAAAGGCATTGCGCGATTTACCCATGCGCCGCGCCACTTCCTCCATCGGCAGGTCGCTCTCCATCACAGCGTGCAGCACATCGCGTTGACGCGGTGTCAATTCCTCATCAATCAGGCGCTCCACCAAACCCAGCAGTTCATCGCGGTTCACCTGGGCCTCGGGGGCCTGGGCCGGGTCGGTTAACAACGGATTGGTTTCACTCACCTCTTGGTCGGGGTCAGCGGTTAGCGTATCCAGAGGCACATCCTGGTAGCGTTTGCGGCGCAGTTCGCTGAAGGCCAGGCGTACGGCAATTTTGGTCGCCCAGGTGAGGAAGCGGCTCTCGCCGCGGAAGGTATCCAGCACCTCCAGAATGCGCAGGACCGAGTCCTGGGTAAAATCTTCGACCAGATCTTCCAACTGCTCGGGCGGCAGCCGGTTGTACAGCGCATAGGTCAGCCCCCGTTTTAGCTGACGGCGCAGTTCCTCCAAAGCGGCGGTGTTATCCGGGCTCTTCAGACGGTCAATCCATTCCTGGTTGGTAAGTGGAACCAATTTTTTTACCCTTTTATCCTGCTCATACGATCGGTTTTTACAGGTCATTTCCTTTTGTCAACAGCGTTTATCCGCGTTAACTGCAGTGCATTTTAACACAAGCCGCGACATTCTTTAATCCCCGTAAGAAGTACAGGTCAGAGTGCATCCAAATTCCAATCCAATCCGGCGTTTTCCGGTATGATTATTAAAGAGGGCTATGAAAATGAAAGAGAAATCCCAATCTATCCGCCTTTACGGCGCTGCCTGGTGCCCGGACTGCCGCCGGGCCAAGCAGTTCTTTGGCGAGCAGCGCATCCATTATGAATATATCGACATTGAGCAGAACCCGGACGCCATGCGCCTGGTGGAGCAGATCAACCAGGGCAAACGAATCATTCCCACCATCCTGTTTCCGGACGGCACAATGCTGGTCGAGCCCTCCAACGCCGAACTGGCCAGCAAGCTCAATCTGCAAACGACCGCCAGCCGTTCTTTTTACGACACGATCATCATAGGTGGTGGCCCCGCCGGGCTGACTGCTGCGTTATACCTGGCGCGCGAAGGGTATGACACCCTGGTGGTTGAAAAAGCCGCCCTGGGCGGCCAGGTGGGCATCACGGAGAATCTGGATAATTTTCCGGGCTTTGATGAGGGCATTTCCGGGGCAGAATTTGCCGAACGCCTCGGACGCCAGGCCAGGCGCTTTGGGGTGGAGATTCTCCAGGCCCAGGAAGTAGGTGAAATCACCCCCGACCTGCCATACCTGTGTGTGACCACGCTCGACAAAACCAGCTATACCAGCAAAGCCGTGCTCCTGGCCAGCGGTGCGCACTACCGCCGGCTGAATATTCCCGGAGAGGATGAGTTGATCGGGATCAACGTCCATTTCTGCGCCACCTGTGACGGAGCATTTTATAAAGATAAGAAAGTGCTGGTGATCGGCGGCGGAAACAGCGGTTTTGAGGGGAGCCTTTTTTTGACGCGTTATGCGCGTCAGGTGGATATTGTGGTTTCACAACCAACGCCCAGGGCCAGCAAAATACTGCAGGATAAGGTGGCCGAGATGAGCGGTATCTCAGTGATCCTCAACCACCAGATCAAAGAGCTGCGCGGTAAAAATAAGTTGGAGCAGGTCATCGCGCAGGATCGGGCCAACGGCGAAGAAAAAGTATGGCAGTATGACGGCGTGTTTGTCTTTATCGGTCTATCTCCGAACAGCACGCTGGCGAAAGGCAAGGTGCAGACGGATTCCAGGGGATTCATCTGGACCGACCACAGCCTGATGAGCACCCTGCCAGGCCTGTTTGCCGCCGGTGATGTGCGCGCCGGGTCAACCAAACAAGCCGCATCCGCGGCTGGAGAAGGCGCTACCGCGGCATTAATGATCCGCCAGTATCTTCAAGAGATCGGATAGGGAAATCAATGACCGAAGAAAAACCCATTGCCAGCGACATGAAGAAATGTAAGTACTGTGGGCGCGAGATCGGCAAGGAGACGACATTTTGCTGGTACTGCGGGCGCGAGTTGGAAGCCCGCCCCGAACGACCCTCATCCCCCGCCACCAGCAGTAAATTCGACCGCTGGCTGATGCTCGCCGTTGCGGTCATCGTCGTGTTGGTCCTGATCCTGATTTTTGTCGTGCCCCTCTTTCATTAGCTTTTCAAAATGAAACAGGCCTGTATTTCACAAACTCTCATACCCCGCCCAGAAAATCGTAGCTGACTTTTTTCTGCACCGCCACAATCTGGGCAAATGCTTGTTTCAACAATTCTTGTTGGATATAGCCCAATTTGCCGGGATGAATCGTGTTTTGGGGCGAGTGCCCACCCTGGATGGCGGCAATCTGGTTCTGCAGGCGCAGCTGCATCAAAAAGTCATAAGAAGCGATAATCTCATCCCGGCTGGAAGGCTGGATGAGATTTCTTTCACTCAAGGCTTCAATCCGTTCGAGGGTGTGCGTCTGGTTGATTTTGTGGCGCAGGGCATACAGGCGCGCGAAACTGACCATGGGCATCATCGCATCTTTGAGGTTGATTTCCCCGGCATGTTCGGTCGCCCCCCCACCCAGGTAAATGTTGCCTGGCAGGCGAAAAGGTGGCTTGAACGCCAGCGCATTTTGGGCAAAGTGGTGAAAGCATGCCGGTTCATCCACCAGGGCCGTGTAGATAGCGCGGCGCAGTTCAATGGTCAGGTCGCCGTCTCCATAAACGGTGCGAAAGTCAAAGAAAATACTCAGATCAATGATTTCTTGCGCTTCGGATTTGTCGACCCACTCCTCAAAACCGGCAATCCAATCGGACAGCGAGCGGCACCAGCGCGGGTTATTGGCCATCACCCCACCCCGGCAGAATGCGTAACCGGCTCGGTTCAAACCGTCGCACACCCTTGCACCCAGACTCAAAAAATATTCACTGATCCGGGGAAAGTCTGCATCGTCGGGTAATGTAAATATGATCCCATTATCCTGGTCCGTTACCAGAGTCTGTTCCTGGCGGCCCTGGCTGCCCATGGCAATAAAGGCAAATGTACTGGGCGGCGGGCCAAGCTCTTCGATCGCCAGCTGCACCAGCCGCTCGGTAGCCGCATCGCACATGGATGCCAGCATATTGGTCACATAGCGTGGACGGGCGCTGCTGTCCATCAGCGATTTGACCAGCATTGGCGTGCGTGCGGTGCAACGAGCAACATCTACCGCAGTGGCAGATCGAGAGATCTCGCGGGTAAGCACAATTGGTCCATAACGCTGAAACTGGATCAGCGATTTGCTATCGATCACGCTGACAATCTGCCCGTTGCTGTCCTCCACCGCCAGGTGGCGCACGCCCCTCTCTTCCATACGCATTAAGGCTTCGTAAATACGCGCCGTCTCTGGAATTTTGGTCAACGGCGCGCTCATGATCGTGTGGATAGGTGTGGTTAATGGAACATTTTCGGCCAGCACACGGGCGCGCAGATCGTGATCGGTGACGATGCCAATCACGGCCTCGTTACTGCTGGTGACCAGAGACGCAGTGACATTTCGCTCTGTCATCAGGCGCGAGAGCTGGGCGATGCTGGTGTCCATGGGACACATTACCGCATCTCGTCCCAATTGGGTGATAGGTGCGTGCAGAAACAGAAGCGAAGCCTGTAATTTTTCGATTAATGCTTCACGCTCCGCATCCAGCTTGCGTGACATGGTCACATCTTCCACAATGCCGTCAATATATACCGTTCGATTTTGTTCATCAGGCACCAACCGTGCCGAAATTGACAAAAATCGCGCCGCTGCATCCCTGGTTTCAAGATGCAGGATGAGGTTTTTAACTTCGCTGCCAGATTGCAGGGTCTGGAAAAAGGAATCGTACTCAGCGGAATCGGAGAATAGATCTGCCAGAGCAGGCTGGGCAAACTCAACGATTTCGAAAAGCGTTCGGGCCGCCGGATTCATTTCAATTAATGTGGCACGACGGGCAGCTCTGGCACGGAAGATACCCACCGGCGCCGCCTGCGCCGCATGGGAAAAAGCCTCTCCGTTTAAAGTCGATTGGCGGGCAATATCCCTGGCAAGCAAAATGAACCCATTCTGTCCGGCAAAAACAATCGGGTTCATCGCCAGTAAGCATTCCAATAAATGGCCATCGGCGTGTTTTAAAACACCTTCAAACACCTCTCCTTCCAGGGATGGTTCTCTGGTCGGGATCTCGAAACGCCGCCATATAGCAGCATTATCTGCTTCACGCGGCAGCAGGTCAGAAAGCTCCAGAAATTCCAACTGGTTGGAGGTGTATCCAGTCATGTTGAGAAAGGTCTGGTTTGCATAGCGGCAGCGTTCATCCATGATCAACAATGTGCCCTCAGTGGTCGCTTCGACCAGGGAGTGGTAGCGCTCAGTCGATTCGTGCAGGTTATCCAATACTTCCTTGCGTTCACGCTCGATGCGCAGGCTTTGCTGCAGCACGAACAGAAGCAGCAGCACCACTGTTCCAGAAATGGCTAACGATGTATTAATCAGAGATTGCTCTATCCGCGCAATTTCAGCATTGACATCATCCGTGTAAATCCCAGTGCCAATGATCCAACCCCAGGGTTCAAACCCCTTAACAAATGATTCTTTGGGTTCCAATCGCTGGGGGTCATCATTCCACTGCCAGACATAATCGATATATCCTTCTCCCTTTCGACGTACCAGATCAGCAAATTCGACGAAGATAGGCACCCCGCGCGGATCAGTAAAACTGAGCAATTCCTGTCCATTCAGGTCACTGCGATAAGGATGCATGATCATGCGCGGCTGCATATCCTGAATCCAGAAGTAATCTTTGCTTTGTGGGCCATAGCGCAACGCTGCGATGCGCGCAACAGCCTGGATTTGGGCCTGATCGCGGCTCAACAGTCCGCTTTCCTCGTCGCGTTCATAGGAAGCCAGGATGCTCCAGGCCGAGTTGGTCAGTTCCCGAATCATGTCGCGTTTGCGTTCGAGCAGCGTTTGCGCAAAAGTGGGCAGGATAATGCCCCAGATAGCTGCCAGGAACAGCCCGATCGCGATCAGCGTGGGCAGGAAAATGCGTAAGATGTAGGACCGCCGCTGAAAAAAAAGCCCTTTGGATGATGTGGAACTGCCTTCTGGTGGTGTATCCGGCACATTTTTGTGAACAGGGTCTACAGCGGACACAAAGTTGGGGCCGAAGAAAAATGCCTGGCGGAAACGCACCCAATCTTCACGAGGCATTTCGATGCTGAATCCATTTAACATGCCATGGTTGCCGGCATGAAAATCGGTGCCTGCACAGATGAGCAGTTCATGTTTTTCGGCCAGATGGCACAATTCCGAGCGCTGGTCCCTTGAAAAAGGAGCATAAATGGCCTCCAGACCATCCAGCCCCATCATTTTCAATTCTACTGTACATGCCTCCAGGCGCTCAGGGTCGGCTTCATACACCAGCGGATGAGCCCAAAAGGCTTTCCCCCCGGCGCGGTGCAGCAGAGCTATCGCCTCGCTGATTTCCAGGCGACCATCCGGTGCGGCACTGGTGGCAGGTTCGTTTTGTGAATTCCCGGGGCGATGCGACCCCATTTTACGCAGAGAGCCGGCGATGCTATGCACCTCCAGGTCGCGCATCTGACGCAGGGAAGGTAGGGTTGCGCTCAGTTCGGGAAACTCCGGGTCGAAACCATAACCAAGCAGGTGTGCTTCGCGCCCGTTGTACTGGACGGTCAACTCTACACCCGGCAGGCCGGACAACCCACGCTTCTTCAAAGCTTCTTGAAATCGCGGTAGACCTTCTATGCTGTCGTGATCGGTTAGCGCTGCATAACGCACCCCGGCTGCAGCCAGGTTTGCCACCAAAGCTTCGGGAGTCAGTTCGCCATCGCTAAAAATCGAATGGCAGTGAAAATTGACTGGTATGGTTTCGTTCATTGTAGGTATGAGGCGGGATGTGCCTCTCTGCCACATCCCGCCTATTCGTTCCGCAAATTAATCTCTGACGCCCTGGTATTTTTGGGTCAACAGAGAGACCACTATCAACGTGATAAAACTCAATGGAATGGAGATGATCCCCGGGTTGTTTAACGGCATGGGCGCGTCCAGCGGATTGAGCCCATACATTGTATACAATTCGGGGGAAAGGGCGATCAAGGCCAATGAAGCGACGATCCCAACCGCGATCGAGGCGGCAATACCCTTGGCTGTGGTTTTCTTCCAGAATAGGAGCATGAGAATCGCGGGCAGGTTGGCCGAGGCAGCCACGGCAAAGGCCAGCCCTACCAGGAAGGAGACATTCACCCCTTTGAACAAGATGCCAAGCAAAATGGCAACTCCGCCAATCACGAAAGCCGAAATTTTACCGGCGCGTACTTTCTGGCGATCATCCATCTTGATTTTGAAAAAGCGGTCGAACAAGTCGTGAGCCACCGCGCCTGAGGCCGCAACCGTCAGACCGCTGACCGTCCCCAAAATGGTAGCAAATGCAATGGCGGAAATAATCGC
The DNA here is from genome assembly GCA_963768585.1 of uncultured Chloroflexia bacterium. GTDB lineage: Bacteria > Chloroflexota > Anaerolineae > Anaerolineales > Anaerolineaceae > CAVUNY01. The sequence goes on along the minus strand of CAVYIF010000016.1, from coordinate 147,581 downwards.
AAAGAGCAGTTCGCCAAAAGATCGCGCCAACAGTGGGGCAGCCATATTACTGTCGGCGGGATTGATCACCCCGTTGACCATTGCGCCTAGCCCCATGAAAAGGGTCAAGACGTAGAAAAAGCCTATTGCGGCAATCGCCACAATGGTAGATTTACGCGCGCTGGCCGGGTTGGGCACGGTGTAATAACGGATCAGAATGTGAGGCAGAGCAGCTGTACCCAGGAAAAGGGCCAACATCAGTGAAAGAAAATCGAACCGCTCCAACAGGGTGCCTTCTACCTTAAATTTAAGCCCCGGACGCATGACGCGGTCGCCGGCGACATCTTTGGGATAGTAAATGGTGACTTTTTCACCAGCCCCATCCACCAAATTAGCCGTTTTCCAGGTTTGAATGATAGTGCTTTTATTGGTAAGGGTAGACAAAAATCCAATCAGCGAAAGGCTGCCCGTAGTGGTATCTTTTTCGCCATTGATCTGTTCGAGGTTGCCCACCTGGCGCAGTTGATTATCGGCAGAGGCGGGTGCACCGTTTATCCAGTTCCCATTTGCTTTTGCCACTACCGATTGGGTTTCCTTCAGGGTGAGTGCGCCATCTGTTTCAGATGCCAACCACCAGGTTTCCTTATTTTCATGGCCAAGCTTGACAAAAATAAGGCCACCGCTGACTGCCTTCTGCTCCAAAACCTGCCAACCCGCATCAGTGACCTGGATTTGATCCCCGTTTTTGACCGCTGCCAGATGAGCATATTCATAAAAAGGCACTGCACCGCCCTGGTCAGGTTGGGTCGAAAATCCGCGAATAACCACCGCTCCCACTAAAATCGTTGAAAAAATGATCAGCAAAAAGCCTTTCAAGAATTGGACATAGGTTGTGGAGGCCATGCCCGCAGTGGCGACAATCGTGATCACGATCGCCCCCACCATAATCACCCCCCAGGCCTGAGGGATACCAAGTAACGGCTCAACCAGCACCCCCGCGCCGACCATCTGCGGGATAAGATAGCAGACTGAGACCACCAGGGTGCTGATCGCGGCTGCCAGCTTGATCCCGGGCGAGTTGAACTTGGCATCCAGGGCATCCGTGAAGGTGTATTTTCCCATCCGTTTGAGTGGTTCTGCGACCACAAACAGGGCCACGATCCACCCCGCCAGGTAGCCGATGGAATAAAGGAAACCATCATAACCAACGGTGGCGATCATGCCGCAGATACCCAGAAAGGAAGCTGCCGAGAGGTAATCTCCGGCGAAAGCGATCCCATTCACCCCCCAATGAATCTTTCCCCCTGCGGCATAGTACCCGCTGGATGTTTTGGCTTTCTTACCTAAATAAAATGAAAGGGCAATGACAAAGACTACGAAGATGATAAAGACGACGATTGCCATGAGATTAAGCCCTTCCCTTTTTTGATTTGGCCTTGCCGGCTTTTTGTTTTTTCGCCCGCTCAAATTCCGCCTCTTTTTTCCGGCACATGGCATCATAGATCAGCGCTTCGATCAGTGCCACAACGATGAGGGCAAAGCCATAAACGGTTGCCAGGTTTAGTCCCAGAAGGACAATCGTGCCCATTGCCAGTGGATCAAGCAGGTTGATTGCCACGAATCCGGCATAAAACAGAGAGTAAAATACAAACATCCAGATGCCCAGTCGCATCTTGTATGGCCCAGCGGGGTCTTTTTCTGCAGGTGTGGCTGGTTCGTGTAACATGTAAGCTCCTTGTTGTACAAACAGGGGGTAAGATAGTTGAATTATAGTAGAGGAATGTGAAATGGATCACATTCCCCGGTGTAAATCGGTCTGTTTTCGAATCTTGTCCGATTAATTCAAAGAAAGGCGGATATTTGCCTGTCTGGCAGGCAAATATCCGCCTTTCAAAAATTTTTCCCGCCCTTTACGAACCAGCTTGAAAAATATAACGAGAGCGCCAGAAAATAATCAGTCTACTTTGCGCCCGGCTTTCAAACTGGCTTGCATTTTCCGCAAAGCCTCCCACTCACCGGCCGCCGCCAGGCGCGCCTGATCTGGCCAGGTGTCCGGATTGGTTGGAACGCGCAAACCAGCCGCCTTGATCACTCCTCGCAGATCCTCTGGTTTGGCCGCTGCCAGTTGGGTAAAGCTGGATATTCCGGCTTCCACAAGAATCGCGGCAATTCTGGGACCAATTCCTTCGACAATCGCTAAATTATCCGATTTTGCCTGCGTTTGCTCTGCCATCCTTGCCGGGGATACCGTCTCGGGTTGGAGGTTGGTCGCCGCCACGCTGTCAGGCTTTGGCCGTGGTTGAGACCTGGGTTCGTTCACAGCGCTGATCAGGTCCTTCTCAGGCTTGACCACACCCTTCCCTTGGGCGCGAGCCCATACCCCAAATACAAGAAAAACAAGAAACACAACCAGGAAAATCCAGGCCCACCAGGGGAACTCCACGGCCTGTACCTGTGCAAAACGCGCCCACGCGCCGCGGGCTGCCCAAATCATCAACATAAGCCCCTCCCGGTGGTGTTACCCGCCGCGATTTGCCCGCTGGCGAGCGATGAATTCTTTGAGTTCATCTACTTTTCCAGCTGCCGCCAGGCGAGCCTGGTCCGGCCAGGTAGCCGGATCGGCCAGGCGAACATTGGCAGATTGCAATATCTCACGTAAACGCTCCGGTGTGGCTGCCGCCAATTCGGAGAATGTCTTCAATCCCTGATCCTGAAGCAGGGCGGCGATCTTCGGTCCAATCCCGCTGATTTTGGTCAGGTCATCGGGTTTCGCCGTTGTTTCCGGTTGAGGTTCGATAGTTTGCGGAGCGGGTTCAGCTGCGGGCGCGGATTCCTCATTTAACGGCTCCTGGGGAGAAACGGCGCCGCGGATAAAGCTTAAATCAATTTGCACCGGCTGGATAATCGCACCATCTTTACGCCGGGTCCACAGCAGGTAAAACAGGGCCGCTAACCCGGCCGCCAGCCAGGGAAGTACCCACCACCAGGAAAATCCCCTGGTATTTTCTTCATGATGATCCGGAGACATACGTCCCTCCTTAAAAGATGACATTCTTTCCTAAAGTATATCTAATATTGAGCCAGGAATCCAGTTTGCAATCACAGTAATCGATATTCGCATATCCTAACAATGCCAGGGGATGCGGTCAACCTTGCGCAGGCACCTATTTTATCAATACGCGCCGGCGCAGCCGCGTAATCGCCACCAGGGTCACAGCTCCGGCCACCAGGCCAGCCAGGGCATAAATTTCCGGCCCTACGACCTGTTCGATCCGGATCACGGACATCAGCGTTCCGCCCAGGGCATAGCCGAGGGCATTCGCCCCCACCCACCAGGCCGCGCCGCGCGTAAAGAACTGCAGTCCCATCCACTGCAGCCCGCCGGTGAACAAACCAACCAGCCCCCAGGCCAGGAAGGTAATCTTGGCTGCATCTTCCGGGGTAAGATTCTCTCCGAACAGGCCCGTCACCAGCCCGGCGACGAGAAAACCGGCGGTATAACCAAACATGGTCAGGATCACCCAGGCGATACCCTGCGAGCCGGCTCGCATCGGCGCCAGCAGCCAGCGCAAGGCCAGCCACTGCACCAACCCGATAATCCCGGCTGCCACCAGCGAACCAAACAAGTTGCTCAGCGCACTCATGCTGGCACTATGCAGGATCAGCAGTTCCAATCCAAAACCCACACCCCAACCGGCCGCATTCAAGACCAGCCACACCAGGCTGAACTGCCAGGCGCCAGAAATTTTTTGAGATGACATTGTTATAAAAATCTCCTTTTTGGCATGCCCTTATGGTGCCAGGCTGCAGCCGATGACCTCGTCATCATAAGTCATGGTCAGCTTTTGGCCCGGTTGAAGGATGAGAAAATCTTTTTCCCAATCTCCTTCCAGCAGGCGGCGCATCAGCACCATGTCGCCTTCCACCCGGTCATAGTTCCAACCCCGGCGAGCAGCCTGTTCCTGCGCTTTTGCCGCCACCTCCGACCCGTCGCCGATGCCCAGATCAATGTAAGCCGCCCGTTTATAGTGCTGCTTCCAGGCGCCCATCACTTCCATCAGGTAATCGGCGTTATCCTGGCCGTATTTTTCCACGTACTCGGCATAGACTTCGTCCACGTTCGTATCCAGCCCGGAGCCCAGGGCCAGCGACCCGCCGCTGCCATCGTCGCGCTCGATGTAATCCTGGGCATACCAGTAAGTGCCCGGGAAATCCTCAAACTGCTCCTGGTAACGCGCCCGGCTGCCCAGAAACAGGGTAATGCAGTCATGCGCCTTAGGGATAACCAGCGGAAGCTTGCGGGCCACCAGCCCGGCGGTAGCTTGCCCGCATAAGCCGTAACCCAGGACAATAGCATCGTAGGGCTTTTCGCTGGCGGAATCCACCTCAGCCTGCAGCACGCTGCGCAAGTTGGCGGGCTGGTTGTGCAGCCCGCGTTGGATAAGCTGAATATCGACGATATGCGCCGAGCGCGCCGCAGCCAGGTAAAGCGGGCGCGCCAGGACTTCACAGGCTAAACAATAAAGTTTCAATCATCCTCCGCTATCTTGCGGCAGTATTTTTCGGTTCCAAAAATGGCCTTTATTTCGCCATAATATACGCGGTGGTAATCCTCGTGGTAATGCGGGGCGATGTGCCCGGCCAAAAAATGATCCGGTTTGAGGTCGTCGTAGTACATTTTTTCACACTCGATTACCAGTTCGGCCTCCTTGAACCCCGGCGCAGCAATTCGCGTGGAGGCCATCGGAGTCAGACCGGAAGCGGTAATTTTGTCACCGTCGCGCCCGGATTTGACACCCAGCAAGTTTAAAGCCGGGCGGTGCTCCTCGCTAAAGGCCGACAGAGTAAAAGTGGCATAGGCCTCGGTGAAAGCAAAGGTATGCCGGGTAGGGCGCACCACCACCTGCACGAAGGGTTTATTCCACAGGATGCCGGTCGCCCCCCAGGATACGGTCATCGTATTGTATTTTCCGGCCGCAAAATCCCCCGCGGTCAGCAGGTACCAGCCTTTGTTCCAGGCGTGAAACACGTTGAAATTAAAATCGTTCAAAGCGATCGGTTGTCGATTCATGACAGGCTCCCTCCCGGTGACATTCATGGTGTGCCGGGTAATTGTACCCCAGGCTGGGCCGAAGGCAATCCCAAAAAACGGTAGGCCTTCCGCTCTCTGCAGCGGTGATCAATCCCTTCGACGCCTTTGTGCATGCAGGTTACATGCAGTCGATGGTCAGTGTCCCGCTCACCTTAGGGACCGGTTTTTCAGGCAAAGTTGTGGAAGAGGGACAAGACATCACTCATGTCAAACCTGGCGATGCGGTCTACGGTACTGCTTTTCTTGTATTACCCCCGCACTGCTGTCAGCCCAAAGAACTCCTGCCGGGACTGGTCTTCCTTCGGCGCCAGCGCCGGATAAAAGGTGACTTCCTCAAACCCCTGACGGTTGAGCAGCTCTTTTAGATCGCCATCCGTATAACCCTGGGCGGTCTGCGCGTAGCGCGTGACCTCCGCAGTTTCCGCATCCACCACCCAGTAGCGCGTGGTCACCGTTTGCGTGCGTCCATCATAGAAATTCTCATGCAGAAAGAGGTGCGGGCGGTCAGAGAACAGACCCTTGCGGTACGAGCGCCAGATGGGCGGCTCACTCTTGGCCCGTTGGATGGCCGGCAAATCCTGCGGCTCGAGCAGCAGTCTGCCACCCGGTTTGAGCGCCTGGAAGATTTTTTCTAATATCAAGGCCGCATCTACCGGCTTGAAGACATTGAACTCACCGTAAATCAGCATGGCCAGGTCATATGGCCCGCCGTAATCCGCCTGGCGGATATCCGCTTCGATATAAGCAATTTTCAGCCCGTCTTTTTCGGCCTGCTGGCGTGCGTAGCGGATTGAGGCTGGCGAATAGTCAACCCCGGTCACACGATGCCCAAACTGGGTCAAGCGGTTGGCATATAAACCGGGTCCACAGCCCAGATCCAGGATTTTTCCCGGCTCACCCCCCAACAGGCAGTCGTGGATCCAATGGGCCTGCTCTTCGATGACTTCCACGCGGCGGCTGGCAGCGTCGTGATCCTGGGTGAGGTGCTCCTCCAGCATACGCTCGCTAAAAGCCGGATCGTGCCAGGGGATGTTGTCGCCCTCTTCCCAGGGAATCGGGATCGGGCTGCGTGCGATCAGATCGGAAATCTTCATGAATCAGTTCACCTCTTGGTTGGGAGTGCCAGGCTGCCCCGCATTGCCGGTAGGTCCATTATAATGCTTTTAAAAACTGAGGTGAGCGATGAGTGAACCCGTCTTTGTGGATACTGTTCGAGCCCTGACCGATCTGGCCTGCAAAATCAGCGATGTTGATCTTGAAAAGACCTGGGTTTGGGGCTCATATGATGAAGAAGGGCTGCGTTTTATCTTTTTCCGCGCCCTGGAAGAATTCAGAACATTGTCTGTACGCCTGGCGCAGGCCCGTACCGCAGCCAGGCGCCCTCCCAGCACGGCCCAACGCATCCTGGCCCAATATCACGCTGCTTACCGCGATTACGAAGCCGCCATCACCGGGTTGGACGAGATCGGTTTTACGGCGCCTCCGGCGGAAGGCGAGTGGCCTGTGCAGCGCGCCATGGCCCATATCCTGGGTGCGGATATGGGTTTTTACGTCGTGACGCGCTACGCGCTGGAACGCCACCGGTCCGGCGACGGGCGTCCCGAACGCTTTGACGATGCGGTCTATGAAGCCTATCTGGAGATCGATGATGAGCGCTATACAGCGCTGATGCAGCGTCCGGCGGGCGATCTGCTGGCATATCACGCCGATTTGCACCGGCGTATTCTGTCCGAATTCGGTCAGATCAGCGACCAGGAAATTGACCTGGATGCTTATTACTGGGAGCATGAACCCTATTCACTGCGCTTCCGCCTGGGGCGCCTGGAATCTCATCTGCGCCAGCATACCATCCAGATCGACAAAACGCTGGCTGAAATAGGGCGCCTGCCGGGTGAACCGCTGCGCCTGCTGCGCATGGTATATGCCGCCCTGGCCGAGGCGGAAGGCGTCCGCCTGGGCGCGGAAGACATCGGTGGAGCGCTCATGGCGGAAACCTCCAAAAAACTGGCTGGCTGGATCAGCGAGGTCAGGCTTTTATAGCAAATCAGCCGGTCAGCAATTATATTTTCTCTGCACCTCCGTGTCTCCGAGATTAAATCTTTTTTCTGCGTTTATCCGCGTGCATCTGCGGTAAATATAAACCCTACAGGAGGATAGCTATTGGACGACACCATTATTATCATCGGCGCAGGCATCGCCGGGCTGGCGGCCGGCTGCTACGCCCAAATGAACGGCTACCAGTCGCAGATCTTCGAGCTGCACTCCCTGCCAGGCGGGCTGTGCACCTCCTGGGTGCGCAAAGGCTATACCTTTGACGGCTGCATCCACTATCTTTTTGGCAGCGGGGAGGGACAGCCCTTCAACCAGGTCTGGCAGGAGTTGGGTGCATTCCCCGGCCAGGGGTTCGTCGACCATGAAGAACTCATCCGCATCACCGGTGCAGGTGGGCGAACCCTGGTGGTCTACAGCGATCCCGACCGGTTAGAAGCGCATCTGCTCCAACACTCCCCTGCTGACCGCGGTCCTATCCGCGATTTATGCAGTGCAGTACGCGCCTTCACCCGCTTCGACATGTCGCTGATCAACCGCAAACCGCGCAAGCTGATGAACCTGATGGACTGGCGAGCGTTCGGCATGGGCATGACCCCTTTCCTGCCGCATCTCGCCAAATGGGCACTGGTCTCAGCCCAGGATTTTGCCAATCGCTTTCGCGATCCTTTCCTGCGCCAGGCCATTCCCCAAATGTTCGCCTGGCCAGAGATCCCCATGATGGCCGGGCTCTCCATGCTGGGGTACATGCACACCAAAAACGCCGGCTTTCCCATCGGCGGTTCGCTGGCATTTGCGCGCGCGCTCGAGCGCCGCTACCTGGCCCTGGGCGGGGTGATTCACTACCAATCTCAGGTGGAAAAGATCCTGTTGGAAAACAGGCGCGCGGTCGGGGTGCGCCTGTATAACGACGACGTCCACCGCGCAGGGCGGATCATCTCGGCTGCCGACGGCCGCGGCACGCTTTTCTATATGCTCGGCAAGCAGTACCTGCCCCGCAAAATCAAACAGCAGTATGACGGGCGCCTGCCGCTGCACACCCTGATCCAGGTTTCACTGGGGGTTAAGCGCGATTTTTCGGAAGACCCGCACTGGGTGATTCGCCTGCTCGACCAGCCGCTGCTGATCGCCGGCCAAGAACACACCGACATCGGCGTCAAAAACTACTGCTTCGACCCCAGCCTGGCCCCGGATGGGAAATCGACCCTGATTTCGATGATCCGCACCAATTACGATTACTGGCAGCGCATTTACGGCCACCGCCTGTATGACAGCGAGCAGGATCAGGTCGCAGATATCGTCATCGATTATCTCGAAACCCTTTATCCCGACCTGCGGCGCGACATTGAAATTATCGATGTGGCCACCCCATTAAGCTACGAGCGCTATACCGGCAACTGGCAGGGTTCGAGCTGCGGCTGGCTGCTGACCAAACAGACCATGCCACTGCTGATCACCGGCATGGAAAAGACTATCCCCGGTGTGGAAAACTTTTACCTGGCCGGTCAGTGGGTGGAACCGGGTGGCAGCGTACCCCTGGCAGCTATGTCGGGCCGCAACGTCATCCAGCTGGTGTGCGCCGCCGACAAAAAAGCATTTACCGCACAGGTTTCATAACAGCCATGTATTGCACGCTATGTGTATACTTTAGCATGCGCCAATGTTTTCGCATTTAACCGAGTTTTGATATACTCGATCAAGTTATTACCGTTTTGAGCATAGCGGAGGTACAGATTGGATTGGAGCATCCTGGGCGTTATCATACAGTTAATCTTCTTGGAAGGCATCCTCTCCATCGATAATGCCGCCGTGCTGGGCGCACTCGTCGCTCCCCTGCCTTCGGACCAAAGAATCCCCTGGCCGCACGCGCTGGCCCCGCTTGGCCGCGCCCTCGATCCACTGTTCGGCAAACAGCGCATGGCTGCCCTGCGGGTCGGGCTGCTGGGGGCTTATGCCGGGCGCAGCCTGATGCTGGCCGTCGCCAGCCTGATCATCCAAACCCCATGGCTTAAGCTGGTCGGCGCCGCTTACTTGATCCGCCTGGCCATCGACGATTTAAGTGCCAGCGCCCAGGGGGCCGATACCGATGAGGATGGCAAGCGCAAGCTCAAACAAAAGGCCTTTTGGTCCACCGTACTGACCGTCGAATTGATGGACCTGGCTTTCAGCCTGGATAACGTGGTGGCCGCCGTCTCGCTCTCCGACAAACTGTGGGTGGTCATCGTGGGCGTGGCGATCGGCATTCTCACCATGCGTTTCGCCGCCGGCATTTTCAGCTACCTGGTTGAAAAGGAACCGGTCCTGCAGCGCGCTGCCTACATTTTAATTTTGAACATCGGGGTGGAACTGCTGCTCGAAGATCTGGCCCATATCGAGATCTCCGACTGGCTGAAATTTGGAATCTCGATCTCTACCCTGCTGCTGGCGGTGGCTTACGAACACCTGGCCTTCCTGCATGTTTTTCGCCCGCTGCTGGTCTGGATCAGCCAGGGGCTGGCCATCGTCAACAATCTGGTCAGCTGGCTGCTGGTGCCACTGTTCGCGATCCTGCGTTTTGCCTGGCGCACGCTGCGCCCCCTGTTCTCACGCCCGGCCCAGGCCGGCTCATAAATCCTTTTCCATCCACACCAACTGGATGGTGCTGAAGTAATTGACCGGCAGGCCCTTGATGCGGTATCCCAACCGGGCAAAGTAATCGGTCGAGTTCAGGCGTGAATTGGCTCCAATTACCCGGCAGCCCTGCGCTCGGGCAGCATTTTCCACAGCTTGCACAAGCAGCCGGCCGATGCCCTGCTTCTGGTGATGGGGATCGATCGCCAGATGCGAAAACCAGGCCACGCCCGGCTCTCTTTCCATCCACTTGATGGTTCCCACCACCTCACCCGTCTGGTCGTCTACCGCCATCAAATGCTGGCAGAGCGGCTCGTAATCGTCCTTTTCTGTGCCTTTGGCCTGTCCCCATGGTTCGCGCAGCACCCGGTAGCGCAGGGCGTAATAGACGCTGAAATCATCCTTACTTTCTGGGGCTCGGATCACGATCATCATTCCATTATATATAAAGATTCGATCCGACGCCTTCCATTATGAAGATCACTTCAAACTACCCGCTTGCAACGACGGCAGGATGCGGTTGGTTTGCTGGTGTTCGGTGGACGATCCCTGCCTGATCAGCCACAAGCGCGTGGGTGACATTTTAATGCAGGATTATTTGCCTGTTATCCGCGTCAGGCTGCGGTGTGGAAAAAGTTCGACCAGGGCGGGCAAAAAAATGAACATAGCCAGAAGCAGCACAGGTAGGACCGGCAAAACATCATCATTGGGAAAGATAAATTTCGTAAGAAAACTCAAAAACATCGTCATCAACAAAGCCAGGCTGCGTTGAAGACGGCTGCGGCAAAACAAGTAGACCGCGACTCCCACCACAACAATCAGGGATGGCAGCCAGACACCGGGTCCAAAGGATGGCAGGTGGTCGCCCCCGTAGAAACCCATAACCCAGGCCAGATAGGCCATCATGCCAAACGTCAGCCGTGTCCAGTCGGCACGTACATCGCGTAGTATTTTTCGGGTGGACGGAATGCGGCTCAACCCGAAGGCCGCGACTGCGCCGAAACCCACGTAAGCACCCAGTAACACAGGCAGGGATGGATTGCCGATCCCCAGCACTTTGCTCAACATGTTTCCCAGCAGGTTCAAGATGGCAAAAAACAAGATCACCAGGTATGGGTATACCCAGCGCGGAAATCCTTTTCTCCAGGCGACAACGACGCCAATGATTGAAAATAACATTACCGCTGCCAGCCAGACCGGAGGGTCATAATCAAAGAATTCGGCGGTTTGCCGCGGCAGGTAAGGCGCAACTGCCAGCACCGGACCCAAAAAAATGATGGGCCACACGCCTAACAGCAGACCAATCCAGGAAAGACGATCGTCCCCAAGATTTGTTTCGAGCGTTTTCATCACACCCTCCCATTCACACATATAAGCCCGAGCCGCGGAGGCGGGAAAATCGCGCAGTTCGCGAAACATAAGACCGGCAAGCGCCCAATTTCCCTTTTCAGCGGTTTCGCGCAGCGCCAGGCTAAATACCTCCTGACGTTCATCGGCAAACTCGCTTTGATAGTGGGGCGGATACAATCTTAGCATCCAGGCGTACACCTGCACCAACCAGGCGGCCAAACCGTTCATCCCTCAGCCTCCTCAAGACGCAGGACGGCTTCTGACAGAAGGGCTTGCATGCGGTTGATCTCTGCAGCCAACATTTTCCGACCCAATTCATTCAATCGGTAGTTTTTGCGCGTTCTCCCGTTATTTTGCGGGTTGATTTCATCGACCCGTTCGATCAAACCTTGCTGCAGCAAACGTTCCAGGGCGTCGTACAGGGTGCTGGTGCTGAGATGCAGCCCTCCATGGCTCAAGCCTTCCACGTCTTTTAAAATCGCATAACCATGTCTGGCGCCAGGCGCCAGGCTTAAAAGAATATAGACGGAAACTTCACTGAGGGGTAATAAAGATCGCGGAGTCATGGGAAAGGATCCCTCCATAGAAAATACTGTATATATTCCGTTGAACGGAATATATACAGTATAGCGCAAATAAATATCAAATTCAATATGGAATTTTCAGTGATAATTGACAGAAAGCATCCGGGAAGTACAATCATTATTACAACTGCATCTGGCAGATAGAAACAGGTCGAACCATATTCGCACGGATGGCACCCCGGAAGGATTCTTCCAATATACCGTGCTGGCAGTCGTGGGTGGTCAGTTTTACCAGTGGTGGCATTCTGTTCCAAAAACCAGGTCATCGTTTCCAACCGAGATGCGCTTGATAAGATTCTGACCGATGGCTTGGCATCCAAATTTGGGGCGCAGCTTTCCCCAGAAACCGCCCAAAAAGCCCGTGCCCTCGATCTTGAACCCCAAGTGGAGATCAGCGGCAGTGCGGTGGTTGTCAAAGTGGTCACATTCACAAAATGGGGCGGTTTTAAACGGGCAACTTACAGCCTGCATAAAGAATTCCCCCACCCCGACCTGCCCAAAACGCAAATCGAAACGTTGGTGGAATATAATTGTGAAATCATATTTTAAATCCAAGGATTGCCCACCATGAACCCACGCCAGCGTCTGTTGGCCACCTATCACTTTGCCAATCCCGACAAAGTTCCCCTGGACCCCGGCGGTCCGCGTGAATCGACCCTGGCAGCCTGGCACGAGCAAGGACTACCCGAAGGCGTTCACTGGCGCGATTATCTCTGGGAACTGCTCGGTCTACCCATCCAACCCAAATCTCCGGTCGCGGACCTGGGGGTCAGCTTTAAAATGCTGCCCTGGTTCGAAGAAAAAATCCTCGAGCACAAGCATAACCACCTCGTGGTGCAGGATTACTCGGGCGCGATCGTCGAAATCTCGGACCAATATGATTTCAGCTACCTGCGCAATGCCAGAGACTTTGTCACCCGCAAATGGCACCGCTTCCCGGTGGAGAGCCGCATCGATTGGGAAGAAAAGATGAAATGGCGCTACAATCCGCACGACGCAGTCCGCTTCCCAACCGATTTTGAAAAACGCTGCCGTCTGCTCAAAAACCGGGAAACCGTCTTCAGCCTGACCATCCCCGGACCCTTCTGGCAGCTCAGGGATTGGATCGGCCTGGAATCCCTGTGCTTGATGATGGTCGAAGACCCCGAATTCATCGATGAACTGGTGGCTTTCTGGACCGATTTTATGCTGGCGGTGCTTAAACCCATCCTGGCGAATGTCGAAGTGGATTTCTTGCAGGTGAATGAAGATATGGCCTATAAGATGCACAGCATGATCTCGCCCCGTATGATCCGGCGTTTCTTGATGCCCTGCTGGAAAAAATGGGGGGAGGCGGTGCGCGCTGCCCGGGTGGGTGTGTATTCGGTCGATTCAGACGGCTTCATTGGTGAGCTGATCCCGCTCTGGCTGGAGGCAGGTTTTCAGAACACCTGGCCGGTGGAAGTGGCCGCCGGCAACGATCTGGTCGCTTTCCGCAAGCAGTACGGGGACACCTTCGCTTACGGTGGCGGGATCGATAAGCGCGCTCTGGCAGCCGGCGGGGATGTAATGCACGCCGAATTGGACCGGGTGGCACCGATTATCCATGACGGCGGGTACCTGCCGACCTGCGACCACGGCGTCCCGCCGGATATTTCCTGGCCCAATTTCATCGCGTACACCCGCCGTCTGGCGCAGTTGACTGGTTGGCTGTAATCTGGAGTTAACCATGCCGAACACCTGGCTAGATGTATCCCAACTTTCTTTCAACACCTTGCTGCTGCTCGAATCCGTCCAATTGAGCTGGCTGCCAGGATGGCTGCCTGAAGCAGAACTTGGAATTGCTTTACGCGCTAACCCGGCGGTGGCATGGTATATGCGCCACAAATGCCCGGCCATCACAGGCTGGGTGGATCAGGTTATGGCGCGGGAGCCAACCGACCAGCCTACACCGGATGAGATACGTTTGGCCGAAACTACCGTGATGCAAACCATGGTTGACCTGCTGGTGTATGTTACCGATCCTGCTATTTATGATGCGCAACCCTTCCTCGCCTGGGACACGCATCAATTAACCGATCTGGTCGATTTCAGTGGAAAAGTGGTGATCGATGTTGGTGCAGGCACAGGGCGGCTGGCACTGGCTGCCGCACCGCGTGCAAAAACTGTATATGCCGTCGAACCTGTGACGAACCTGCGCCAATATCTCAAAGAAAAGGCCCGCGGACTGGGATTTGGCAATGTCTATCCCGTGGACGGGCTGATCACTGACCTGCCCTTTCCTGATGGTTTTACCGACATCACCCTGGCTGGGCACGTTTTCGGTGACGCACCCGCTGCTGAACTGGCAGAATTGGAGCGGACAACTCATTCCGGGGGAATGATTATCTTATGCCCTGGAAATAACGACCATGACAATGACATTCACCAATTTTTGATGGACAATGACTTTGCCTGGGGACGTTTTGAAGAGCCGCGTGACGGTTGGAAACGCAAATATTGGAAAGTGTGTTGAATTGCAGAAGGTATACAAAAAAGTTCCCGCCTGGCCTATAATTAGGAAAGAACCTTGAAAACCATTTTCTATCCGGCTTACCCTACCCCTCAGCACGAACGGTCCGCTCAAGCGATCGTGGAATTTTTCAAAGACCGCCCGCAGACTTCTGCGGTGCTGCTGACCTGCTCCTGCGCCCGCGGTAAGGCTACCCGAGACTCATGCCTGGATATCGCTGTGCTCATCGCGCCTGATCTGCCCCCAGGCACTCTCGAGCAGTTGGATCGCGACTGGCAAAGTTGGTACCAGAGCGAACCTGTGTTTAAAGAGCAGGTGCGCGCCGGCGCGTTCTCACAGGTTGATCTCGAATTTCACACCGGGGTTTTCAAACCTGACAACCATCCTCACGGCTGGACGAGCGGAGCGGATGAATTTGAACTTGAAGTGGGCAACTTATTGGCGTACAGTGCCCCCCTTTTAGAAAAGGATGCTCGTTTCCGTGATCTGAAAGCTCAATGGCTGCCCTACTACGCTGAGAATCTGCGCCGCGAGCGGTTGGAAATGGTTGTTAAATACTGCCGCAACAACCTGGCGCACATCCCGCTGTATGTGGAGCGCGGATTATACTTCCAGGCCTTCAAGCGCCTGTACCACGCCCTGGGTGAATTCTTACAATCCCTGTTCATAGCCCGGCGTACGTACCCGCTTGCCTATGACAAATGGGTGCGCGAACAGGTGGTCGATATCCTGGGACTGCCGGAGCTGTATGCTCAATTGGTCGGACTGCTGGAGGTCAAACATTTGGAAAGCATCGAATTGGCAGAAAAATCAGCAGTTATTGAGGGCTTGATTGGGCGTTTTATCGAGGAAAATGGCAAATCATAACACCTTCACAGCCGACGTTCCGCTGATCAATGAAGGGTAGTAAACGAGGTTGACCATGCTGCTTAGAATCCAGATTCCCCGGACAGGGCTGAATGACGAAATTGTCCTGACCAACTTTCCAGTAACGATCGGCCGTGCACCCGATAACACCCTTGTACTGGAAGATTCGCGGGTATCGCGCCATCACGCCAAAATCGAGCTGAATGATGGCAAATTGATCTTGACCGGTCTTGGCGCGGCAAATGGCGTCTACCTGAACGACCGCATCATCGCACCCCGCACTCCGGTCGTTTTGGAATGGAAAGACCGCATTGGAATTGGAGAATTCCAGCTCTGGTTTGAACCCAGCGCCACCCAGCAGGCGCCTGCTGTCCTGGCCCATTGGTCAGTTTCGCTGCAGCCGCAACCCGGGCTGATTGTTTCCATGGGCGGGCAGGTTTATCGTTATCCATTCGACCAGTCGTTAATCACAATCGGCCGCAACCCCGACAGCACAATCATCCTCGACCACCCCATGGTCAGCAGGCAGCATGGTGAAATCCATCTCCAATCTGGAAAGTACGTCCTTTTCGATATTGGCAGCACCAATGGATTCTTTTTTGAAGGCGAGCCTACCACCCAACATTCGCTTAAAGAAGGCGATGTACTCACCATCCCTGGGACGGACATCCGCTTTGAATTTCACACTCATATTGGCCACGTGACCGCCGACAGGCCATTGCGCAAAGACATCGTCCTCTTCCGTCCCAAGGCCGCCGCTGCCCTGGGGCTGCTCAACCTGAAGGGCATGGAAGTGATCACGATTGGCCGGTCGGAGAATAACCGCATCGTCTTATCCCATCCACAGGTTGAGCTTTTCCATGCCGCAATCGAGCGCAGGGGGTCACGCTTTAGCGTGCAGGATCTCAACAGCCTGAGAGGAGTCTTCGTAAACGGTATCCGGGTCAACAAAGAATCCTGGGCGCATGTCAATGATGAGATTCGCGTGGAAAATTTTCGATTTATGCTGCACGAATCTGGCCTGGAGCGCCTGCCAGATGAGGAACTGCGGGTCGAAGCTGTTGGGTTAAAAGAACCTTCAAGCGGTCACCACATCGAAAAACTTTCTCTGTGTTTTGGCCCCAATGAACTCGTCGCTGTGGTCGGTGCCACTGACGCGCTGAGGACCTCCCTGATTGAAGCCCTCAGTATTGTGCGAATTCCTTCCTCCGGGCAGTTGGCGATTAATGGCATCGATCTTTACCAAACGAACGACCACCACCGCCATAATATTGGTTATGTACCCTGTAAAGATATCGTCCACCCTGAGCTTAGCATTTATTCCGCACTGGACTACGCTGCCCAACTGCGCTTTCTACCCAATACCAGTTCCAAAGAACGTCAGCGTTGGATCAGCGAAGTGCTCGCCGACCTGGAACTGACCGAGCAGCGCGACCGGCAGATCAGCAAGCTTGCCCCCCACCTGATCCGGCGTGTCAACCTGGGTGTAGAACTGCTCGCACAGCCGCGCTTGCTTTTCCTGGATGAGCCAACCGCAGGGCTGGATCCAGCAAAGTCGGCGGAAGTGATGCGCCTGCTGCGCAAGCTGGCTGACCAGGACCGCAGCGTTTTACTGACCGCTCCCATTTCCCAACAGATCATGATGTGCGATAAAGTAGCCATTTTGACCCCGGACGGCCGGCTGGCATTCTTTGGCCCACCCGATGTGGGGTTGGCCTATCTCGATGCCTTCCGTACACCCGGGGAACGCAAGCTCAACGCGCTGGATTACAGCCATGTCCAGACTCTGCTCGCCACCGACCAGGAATGGGCCAATCGCTTTCTGCAATCTCAGCTTTATCAAGATTACGTCGCCAGCCAAATTCGCACCATAGAACCCCAGAAAGCACCGCCACGCACCGGTGTGCAGAAAAGCGAACGCCAGCCAACCGGTTTTTGGCACCAATTCTCTATTTTAACCAGGCGTAATTTTGAGGTTATCCGCCAGGACAAAATCTTCCTGGGGTTGGTGCTCGCCCTGGGACCATTGATCGGTTTGTTAAACATTGTTTGGGGCAGCGATCTTTTCGATGTGCAGACCGGCTCGCCCAGCCGGATCATCACCGCCATGTTTATGGCTGCCTTCACCTCGGTGCTGGTCGGGATTGGGATCAGTGTTCGCGAAATCGTGCGCGAAGCCGATATCTATATTCGCGAAAGAGAGGTCAAGCTTGACCTTTTTCCCTATGTCTTCTCCAAATTAACCGTCGGCAAGATTATTTCTTTATATCAATCGCTGACTCTCACATTTTTCCTCTATCTTTTCGTGCTGCGCGGCAGCCCTATGACCCTGGTCGATTACGGCCTTTTTTTTGTGGCCATGTTTTTAGGCGTGATGAGCGGCTACCTGATCGGGCTGGTCATCAGCGCAGTGGTCCGCAATCAAAATTGGGCCTATCCTCTGGTGATCGTGGTACTGCTGCTGCAATACACCTTTAGCGGCGCTCTCGTGCCTTTAAACCGCATTCCGGCTGGCAACCTGATCAGCCTGGGTACCACCACCCACTGGGAGTTCGAGGCCCTGGTCAATATCAGCGGCATCGGTCGCAGTTTGGTCGCAGACGCCTGCTGGCAGCGCATGATGACCGGCGGCGAAAGGGCCGCCAACCTGACCCAGGAGCTGCAAGACCAGTTGAACTGCTCCTGCATGGGAGCTAATTTGTTCACCCAATGCCAGTTTCCCGGCATCCGCGGTGCACAGATCTACTCACCGGCTGCCCAGCAAGCCCTGGCTGCCCCTGCCCCATTGGTACCCCTTCAGCCCACCGCAATTCCTACCCTGACACCTGCCAAACTTACTCCGCTGCCTACATTTACCCTGTTTCCCACACCGACCTACTTATCCACCCCCACGCCACAGCTCGCCGTCACACCTAATCCGCTGCAGACAGCGCTGCCGACCACCAGCAATCTGGGGATCGGCTTAACCGCGACCGCCCAACTGGTTGAACAGGAACGCGCCTACCGTACCACGCAGACCGCCCAGCAGCAGGAGTATGAGAACCAGCTCTCCGCCCAGGAAAAATTGCAGCAGGACCTGCTCACCAATCAGGCGGCAGAATATGAAAAGTTGAAACAGGATCAACTACGCGGCTATACCAGCGACCTCTCGCAGTATGCCACGGCGCTTGAAAACTGGCAGACCAGCCAGGAAACAGCAATCGCCGCCGGCGAAAACTACCTCCAGGCAGTTGTGGATTATTACGGCTCAAGCTTTCAAGGGAATGCCTTTTCCCGCTTGCTGGGTATGGTGGGTATCATGCTGATCCTGTTTGGGTTGTTGGTCCTGGTGTTGAAGTTCAAAAAGCCGCGTTAATCTCGCCTGATGCCAACCAGATTTTCCCCTGGCATCCCATCAGCCTGCAGGTTGATGGGATGCGCCTGGGCTGTACGATCCGGCGCCATTAAAGCTTAAGCTCATCCTGGAGGCAGGTTTGGCAGAAAACATTTTCAAAGATCAAGTCGTCATCATTACCGGTGCCTCCAGCGGCATCGGTTGGGAACTGGCGCTTCAGCTGGCAGATCAGGGCGCCTGGCTGGTCTTAGCAGCCCGGCATGCAGATAAACTCGCCGAATTGGCTCAAGCCTGTCGCGAGCGAGGCGGGCGAGCCCTGGATGTGCCGACCGACGTAACCCAACCCGAAGCATGTCAGGCCCTCGTCACGCGGGCACTGGCGGCATTTAGCCGGATCGATATGCTGGTGAACAATGCCGGTATCAGCATGTGGGCTCGTTTCGACGAAGTGACCGATCTGAGTATTTTCGAAAAAATCATCCAGATCAACTACCTGGGCAGCATGTACTGCACTTTTTATGCCCTGCCCTATCTCAAGCAATCGCACGGACGCATCGTGGCTATTTCCAGCCTGACCGGCAAAACAGGGGTACCCCTGCGCAGTGGCTACGCCGCCAGCAAACATGCCGTGGTAGGTTTTTTTGATTCGCTACGCATTGAACTGGACGGCACGGGGGTAAGCGTTACCCTGGTCTACCCGGGGTTCGTTTCCACCGGAGGCCAGGCGCGCGCCTTTGGGCCGGACGGTAAACCGTTGGGCGATAATCCGCTCCAGATCGAAAAGGTCATGCCCACTACAGAATGCGCTCGCGCGATCCTGCATGCCGCTGCCGAACGGCGGCGGGAAGAGATCATGACCCTACGCGGCAAGTTGGGCCAGTGGCTCAAGCTAATTGCCCCGGGTTTGGTGGACAATATCGCCAGAAAAGCGATTGCCGAAGGCAAATAGCCTGTGATATAACGAAGGTGTGCTCACCACCCAAAATACTGGGTGCACGCATCGGGAATACAACCAACCGTGAAGAGGGAAGATGGCAGCCAGCTACTGCGAGGCCGCGGCGGACCACCCGCTGCATAAGTTGTATCACGACCAGGAATATGGTTTTCCGCTAGAAAGCGACAACGCCCTGTTTGAGCGCCTGGTGCTTGAAATCAACCAGGCTGGTCTATCCTGGACGACCATTCTCAACAAGAAAGACAACTTTCACCGCGCGTACGACGGCTTCGACATCGACAGAGTCGCTGCTTACGGCGAAACGGATAGCGCGCGCCTGCTGGCGGATGCCGGGATCATTCGCAACCGGCGCAAGATTGCGGCAGCCATTGAAAATGCCCGCCGCCTGGTGCAGATCCGCCAGGAACATGGCTCCTTTGCCGCCTGGCTGGATGCCCACCATCCGCGCAGCAAAGAACAGTGGGTAAAACTTTTCAAACAGACGTTCGTTTTCACCGGGGGCGAAATTGTCGGCGAATTTCTGATGTCCACCGGCTACCTGCCCGGTGCACACGAACCCTGGTGCCCGATCTATAATCAAATCGCCGCCCTTAACCCGCCCTGGATGCAATTTCCTCTTAAATAAAACTGCGGCCCGGTGGCCGCAGTTTTATTTAAGATTACCCCGTAATTACCGTAAACGACAGCGCAGGTAAAACCAGCGATAATTTACCGTTCTGCAGGGTCTGTGCTCCCAGATCGGTTGGAGCGACCGCATCAGGCTGCTCAAAGGTGTTGGCTGCCTTGGGATCACTTCCGGCAAGCTGTTTGACCTGGACCGGCCCGCCTCCTGTCATGCTGCGCAGGTCTAATTCCACCGGTTCTACCCCATCCATACGCCGGTTTACCACAAAGACCGCCCATTTTCCGCTGGCTTCATCCCTGCTGGCCGAAACATCCAGCACCGGCACCGCCCCATACTGCCCGGTCTCGTACGTTGGACATTTCACCAGCGCATCCAGTGCCGTCCCGACCGCATGCTGGCGGAAAAACTGGAAGGGATAAAATATCGATTGCTTGATCAGACCGTCTGGCCGGGTCAAGATCGGAGCGATTACATTGACCAGCTGCGCCAGACAGGCGATCTTCAACACCCGGCTGTGGCGCAAGAAGACGTTCATCCACTGCGCCACCACCAGGGCATCTTCCAGGTTATAGATCTCCTCCAGAAGATGCGGCGCTTCGGCCCAGTCCCCATCCCCGCCGCGCGCCCGGTACCAGACGTTCCATTCATCCCAGGAGAGATAAACATCATGTTTGGAGCGCAGTTTGGCTTTGACGTAGCCCAGCGTCGCGGTCAAATTATTAATATGCGCCTCGAAATCGATCGCCCGCGCCAGGTAGCTGGCGGTATCTTTTTCACTGTTGCCGGTGTAATGATGCAGTGAGAGGTAATCGACCTGGTCCCAGCAGGTTTCCAGGCTGATGCGGTCCCATTCGGGGAAGGTCGGCATGTTGAGGTGTGAGGAGCCGCACAGGATCAGCTTCAGGCTGGGATCGTGCCAGCGCATGATTTTCGCTGCCTCGCGCGCCTTGCGAGCATATTCTTCCGCTTCAAGATGGCCAATCTGCCACGGGCCGTCCATCTCATTGCCCAGGCACCAGTATTCAACCGCATGGGGGGCGGTATAACCGTGGCTGATGCGCAGATCGCCGTAAAAAGTACCAGCGGGGGCGTTGCAGTACTCGACAAATGCCCCGGCTTCCTCGATCGTACCGGTGCCCAGGTTAACCCCCAGCATGGGCTCGGTTTTTAATTCCCGGCAGTATTCGATAAATTCATTCGGGCCAAACTGGTTGCTCTCAGTCGATCGCCAGGCCAGGTCGCGGCGCACCGGGCGTTTGTCCCTGGGTCCGACCCCGTCCAGAAAATGATAACCGCTCAGGAAATTGCCCCCCGGGTAGCGAATAATCGTTGCCCCAAGTTCGCGCAGGGCAGCCAGGGTATCCTGGCGGAAACCGTTCCCGTCTGATAAAGGTGAGCCCGGATCGTAAATGCCTTCATAAATCGCTCGCCCCAAATGCTCAAGAAAACCGCCAAATAGCTTGGGATCAATTTCTCCCGCAGTTCGTTCCGCATCGATTACGATTCTACTGGTCATCATCCCTCCATACGCGTTTTATCGGATTTTCCAGGAAGTTCTTTTCCCTTCCCGCTTTTTGCATTATAGCATTGCACGCCATTTCACCCGGCTCATAATTCAACGATTCGGTATAATCATGAATGGGTCAAACTTTTTTTAAAATCGGACAGGAGGTGCAGCCATGCCTGAAAATTTTGTTTTAAACCGCGAGCGCGATCAACTGCTTTGTGCCAGCCTGCCCATTCTGAGCGGCCTGCCGGCAGACAGCAGCCTGGATTGGCTGCCTTCCGGCAGCCTGATGATAACCCTCAATGCCGCGTCACCCGCATCGCGCCTGCTGCTGCCCATTGGAAAACTCGAGGGCGTGCGCCGCTTTACCGCCCTGCACCGCTATGAACCCTTCTGGATGAAAGCCTGCGCCGGACAGCGCGGGGGTGAAGTTCCCATAGAGACCCAGTTCGTGTTGTGCGAGTTAGAAAATGGGGCCTATGCCGCTTTTATCCCGCTCATCGACGGACCTTTCCGCGCCTGTTTGCAAGGCCAGGCAGAGCATGATCTGGTCCTGGTGCTTGAATTGGGCGACCCTGCCGTTACCGGGCAAACCTTCAGCGCCTTGATGGTAGCCGCCGCAGACGATCCCTTTACCTTAATCAGATCGGGCCGCCCGCAGTGTAATCGACCGGCTCAAGACAGGCCGGCTGCGCGCCGAAAAGCCCCTGCCTGAATTTATGGATGAGTTTGGCTGGTGCACCTGGGACGCATTTTACCGCGAGGTTTCCCCAGAGAACATCCGACAGGGTCTGGAAAGCTTTGCCGCAGGCGGCATCATCCCGCGCATGCTCCTCGTGGATGACGGCTGGCAGAGCGTCGAAAAAATTTCCGACGACACCGGACAGCGCCTGACCGCTTTCGCCGCCGCTGCCAAGTTTTCCGGTGATTTGGGCCCAACCGTTAAAATGTCCAAAGAAGAATTCGGTATCCAGCATTTTCTGGTATGGCATGCCTTCTCCGGATATTGGGACGGAGTCGACCCGGCTTCCTTTCCCGATTACCAGGTCGAAGACCGCCAGCGTATATATTCGCCGGGCATCCTCCACTACCGCCCCCAGATCGGGGAAGCGTGGGGAAAGCGCGTGGGCGTGGTCGCTCCCGCGGATATGTACCGCTTCTACCAGGATTACCACCGGCACCTGCGCCTGCAAGGGGTAGATGGGGTTAAAGTAGACAACCAGGCCACGATAGAAACCGTAAGCGCAGGCTTCGGCGGGCGAGTCGCGATCATGCAGCGTTATCACGAAGCCCTGGAAGGTTCGGTCCATACTCATTTTCGGGGCAACCTGATCAACTGTATGTCTTGCGCCAATGAAATGCTCTATTCGGCGCTAAATTCGAACCTGACCCGTACCTCGACCGACTTTTGGCCGCGCCGGCCCGAGACCCACGGCGAGCATTTATATGTCAATGCCCAGGTGAGCGCCTGGTTTGGCCAGTTTGTTTATCCTGATTGGGATATGTTTCAATCCGGACACGAAGTAGGCGCTTACCATGCCGCTGGTCGAGCGGTCAGCGGTGCGCCGGTTTACGTGTCAGACAAAGTGGACGGACATGACTTTGCCTTGCTGCGTAAGCTTGTGCTGCCAGACGGCAGCGTGCTGCGCGCCCTCCAGCCCGGCATCCCGACCCGCGATTGCTTATTCCACGATCCAACCCGCGAAGATGTGCTGCTCAAGATCTTTAACCGCAACCCGGGCAGCGGTGTGATCGGGGCCTTTAACGCGCGTTATGAACCACAAACCAGGCCGGAATGGCTCCTCTCGGGCAGTGTGCGCGCCAGTGATGTGGAGGGTCTGGCAGGAGATGAATTTATTATCTATGCGCATTATATCGCCCGGGCCCGTCGATTGGGGCCTGAGGACCCCTGGTACGTCGCCCTGGCCCAACTGGCAGCCGAGGTCTTCACCGTCGTCCCCCTGGAGAACGGCGTCGCACCGCTGGGCCTGGTGGAAATGTTTAACAGCGGTGGGGCCGTTCTTGATAAGGGATGGAATGACCCTGCTGTCTACACTCTGACTGCCCGCGGGCAAGGCCGTTTTGCGGTCTGGTGCGATATTTCGCCGCGACAGGTCGCTTTCAACGGTATGCAGCAGGATTTTACCTGGTCTTCAGAAGACCGGCTGGCGCAGTTCTCCCTTCCTGGGAACGGCCAGATCGAACTCAGGTTTGGTTGATCATAAGGCGGGCTCTTTCCCGGCGTTTGCGAGAGGACTTTGATGCATTTCGACATTAATTTTTCAGAAACCACCCCTTTTGAACATTTCTGGCGCAGCACGGGATACTCTCCGGCAGAATTGATTCTGACCCCGGATATGCAGCAGTCGCTGGCCTGGGCGGGCAGCGTTCCGCACCAGGGCATCCTCTACAACCGGGTTCATTTTTTTCTGGAATTGGTCGAAGTCGAGATCAACGGTTCCGGGGAAGCGTCTTTTCGTTGGGGACTGCTCGACGAAGCCCTGGATTGTATCCTCAAGAACGGCGCCCGCCCCTTTTTCGAGCTGATGGGCAACCCTTCCGGGTATTTCAGCGATTTTAACGACGATCGCCAGCTGCACCAGTGGAAGGAAATGGTCAGCAGCCTGGCGCGCCATGTCATCCATCGCTATGGACTGGCGGAAGTTCTGGGATGGTACTTTGAGACCTGGAATGAACCTGACGGCGGCGGCTGGTGGATGCAGTGGCCGGCCGATGAGATCTCTTTTTGCCATTATTACGACGCCTGCGCCGCCGGGTTGTGGTCTGTGGAACCCCGTTTACGCCTGGGAGGCCCGGGAACCTGCCGCCACCTATCACCTCTGCTGCTGACTTTTCTGGAGCATGTCGACCGTGGCGCAAATTATTTCACCGGCGAACAGGGGACGCGCATCGATTTCATTTCCGTGCATGAGAAAGGCGTACGCAGCCACCTTGAGGACCTGACCCCCAACAGCCAGGGGATTGCCGATCGCGAAGCGGAGATCGTGGCCCATATTCGCAGGTGCCATCCTCGCCTTGCGGATCTGCCGTTCATGAATAATGAGTGCGATCCCCAGGTCGGATGGTGGCAGACCCATACCTGGCACGGCACGCCATATTATGCGGCTATCGTGGCGAAAATCATCCACCAGCACCTGCTAACCCTGACGGATGGTTTGGCAATCAACTATGCCTTACTCAGCAATGACAACGGCTTTGTGGGATATTGGGGCAACCGCACCCTGGTCACCCGTTTTGGCAGCGAAGCCTTCACCGACACCGGCCAATCGCATCACAAACCGAATGTGATCCGCGAGCTGCGTCAGAACGGGCGGCCCCCCTTCAGTATGATCAAAAAACCGGTGGTCAACGTCTTTGCTCTCTTCAGCCTACTGGGCGAACGCCGTGCCCAATTAACCGGCGGCAGCGGCGAGATCGGCGCACTGGCGACCCTGCATGGAGCCAACCAGGCCGCGCTGCTGGTTTACAACAGCCGCGATAAAATCACCGCATCCGGTCAGGAGTCCATCACCCTGACGCTGCAGGGACTGCCCTTCGACCGCGCTGTATTGGCACATTACCGCATCGATGAAGAACACGGCAACCCCTATCCGCTGTGGGAAGCCGCCGGCGCACCCGACCGGCCGGGCCCCGATCTGCTGGCGGAAATGCGCCAGGCGGGTGAAATGATCCTTCTCGGAGACCCCCAGGAAGTAGAATTTAAAGATGGCAGTTTCAACTTCAGGTTTGACCTTCCGCTGCCTGGCATCAGCCTGGTGCTGCTCACCGCCAAACCGGCAGATGCACCCAAAAAAATCGAGAAGGGTTGGGTCGAACGTTACCAGGGGCTGCACGGCGTGGAAGAATTTGTTCGCTGGCAGGGATTGGAATCACGCAGCCTGCGTACCTATGAGGTGCTGGCAGCCGGTTCGCCCCAGGGCCCTTACCAGCGCATCAATCCCACCGACCTGCTGTGCACCGGCTATCTGCATACGCCGGATGGCCCAGGCCCCGTAGTTTACCGCATCCGGGCCGTGGATTATTGGGGCAGGCCCGGACCCGAATCGGAAGTACTATCTTTTAAGGAGGCGCATAAATGATCCAGAGAATGTCGAAGACCAGGTTAATCAAACGCATTTTGCGCAGCCGCAGTGAATTGGAGGCGCTGGTAAACAACCTGACCCCTAACGAAGTCAGCGGGATAACCTCGCCGGATGGCTGGACGGTCAAAGACCACCTGGCGCATATCACCGCCTGGGAAGCAGGCACGGTCGCCATGCTGCGCAAACAACCACGCTTTTTGGCCATGGGTCTCGATCCGGTTTTTGTGGAGACCAGCAACGAAGAAGAAATCAACCAGCGCATCTTCGAGCTCAACCGCGAACAGACCCTGGATGAGGTCCTGGAAAAATTTCACCATACCCATAAGCAGATGATGCAAACCATCCAGGAGTTAAGTGAGGAAGAGCTGTACCACACCTATTCCTATTTCCAGCCCGACGATCCCGGTCAGGACCGCGGCATTCCGGTCATCGAATGGGTCAAAGGCAACACCTACGACCATTTTGATTCGCATGCCGAGTGGATTCGAAAGCTGATTAACCGCTAAACCCTATCAATAAAAATGGCGGGGAAATCCTCGCCATTTTTATTGTTCTTCATATGTGGGGTGGTTTTTTGGCGCGGTTCGCGCAAAAACCACTCCAACTAAATTTATATTTCAGCGCTTTTTCGCCAATTCCAGCGCGTAATCGACAATCATACCCGGGATATCGACCCCGGTTAGCGGTACCGTGGAGTGAAACTCCATGGTGTGATTAACCTCGTTGATTAAGAACCCGCGGTGGGGATCCTCGAGGATGTCGATCGCCACCACCCCGCCCCCCACTGCTTTGGACGCTGCCATACTGATTTCGTGAATCTCGGGGGTCACCGGGCAAACCTCGGCTTTTCCACCGCGCGCGGTGTTGGTGATCCAGTGCTCCGAACTGCGGTAAATAGCGCATACCGTACGGTCGCCAATCACAAACGAGCGAATGTCTCGCCCCGGCTTGGTGATATATTCCTGGATGTAGAAAATCTGGTGCTGCACCGAGCCCAGCGTCTCTTTGTGTTCGAGGATGGTTTCCGCCGCATCGCGGTCGTTGATCTTGGAGAGCAGCCGCCCCCAGGAGCCGACCACGGGTTTCAACACCACGGGGTAGCCCACCCGGTCGATGGTTTCGATGGCCGCTTCGGGGGTAAAGGCCAGCCACACCTTGGGCTGGGGAATGCCGGCCTTATACAGGGTCGTGGTCGTGACCAGCTTATCCCCGCAGGTTTGGGCCACATTCGCCATGTTGACTGTGGGTATCCCCCAGGCATTCAGCACCCGCGTGGCATATAATCCGCTGGTATAGGATAGGCTGCGTTCGAGCACCACGTCATAATCTCGCCAGTGTCCGGGGTCCGCCAGATCAAAATGCACGCTGCGGTCGTCGATTTTATCATAGTCGATTCCGCGTTTATCCAATGCCTCGAAGATCCATTTTTCTTCCACTCGCACGCGGGACAGCAAGACAGCTAATTTCATGATTCCTCAATCCGATGTAAATATTTCATAATCGTTCCACAATCGACCGCGTAATTTGCGCGGTGGGCAGCCCGGTGCGGGCCAGACCCTGCGCCAACGCGGCACGTACTGCGCCTTCAATCCGCTGCGCCACTTCGGGCATCTCCCAAACATAACGCGCCAGCAGGGCCCCGCTCAATACCGCGGCCACCGGGTTGGCGATGCCCTTTCCGGCAATGTCGGGCGCAGACCCGTGCACTGGTTCGGCAATCGCCGCCTCAGGCCCCCAGTTCAGCGATGGCGCCAGACCCATCCCGCCGCACCAATGGGCAGCTAAATCCGACAGGATATCCCCGAAAAGGTTGGTGGTGACAATGACCTCAAATTTCTCGGGCTGGCCGGCCAGCTGGTTGGCGGCAGTGTCCACCAGCAGCTCATCGATCATCAGACCGCGCGCTTCTGCATCCAGTTCGGCAGCAGCTTCGCGCACCGTGTCGCGGAACAGCCCATCCGTGACCGGCAGCACGTTGGCCTTATGCACGATGGTCAGGCGCCTGCGGCCGGCTGCCAGGGCCAGTTCCACCGCTTTGCGCCCGATGCGGTATGAGGCTGAACGGGTAATCACCCGCTCGGCGATGGCCGTGTCACCCTCCAAACGCTCCCGTCCGGCATACATACCCTCGGTGTTTTCTCGCACGATCAAAAGATCGATCCCAGGGCGCGGCGAAATCACCGGCAGGCTGCGCACCGGGCGCAGGTTGGTATACAGGTCCAGTTCCTGGCGCAGGGTCAGGATCGCGCTGCGGTAGCCTTGAACTTTACGGCTGGGCGAGGAGACTGCCCCAAACAGGGCCGCCCCGCTATTACGAACCGCTGCCAGTGTCTCAGCTGGAACGGAGATCCCGCGTTTGGTAAAGGTTTCCCAACCGGCCTCGGCCTGGGTTACTTCCAAACCGGGCAGCGCTTTCTCCAGCACCTGCACTGCTGCCGGGATAACCTCCTTGCCGATGCCGTCACCTTCGATGATGCATAACCGCGCCATCACACCCTCCAACTTGCGCTTATAAACCTGGTCACAATTAATCTACCCACAGAGGCGCAGGACCATGGTAAGGTTTTTAATTTCGCTGCGAAATCATTCCTCGCCCGGGAAGCGCCCGTGTTCCTTGACATAAGAAACGATCCCCCCCGCCGCCAGTATCTCACGCGCAAACGGCGGCAGGTCGGGCAGTTCGAAGACCTTTTCCCCGGAAGTCAGGCGGTTGTGCTCCAGATCGAGGGTCACCTCGTCGCCATTCTGCATCGCAGCCACAATCTCAGGGGATTCATACAGCGGGATGCCCAGGTTGAGGGCGTTGCGGTAGAAGATTCGCGCAAAACCAAGGGCGATAATCGCCCCCACCTTGCGCCGGCGCAGGGCCTCTACTGCATATTCGCGCGAAGAACCGCAGCCAAAATTGGAGGTCGCCACGATAATATCTCCAGGTCGGGCATCCTTATTAAAATCAGGACGCGCCTCGATGAAGGCTGCGTCTCCCACATCGGCATCCGGACGCATGTAAGGGGCAAACCGCCCCGGTACGATTTGATCGGTGTCGACATCTGCGCCAAATTTCCATACTTTCGCCATGCTAACCTCCTAGTTATCCTGACCAATTTCACGCGGGTCGGTGATCATACCGCGCAGCGCCGAGGCCGCTGCCACTTCGGGCGAGGCCAGGTAAACTTTCGATGTGGGGGCGCCCATGCGCCCTTTGAAATTACGGTTGCCCGTCGACAGGCACACGTCTTCATCACCCAGCGTGCCCGCGTGGCGTCCCATGCACATGCCGCATCCGGGCGTGGTCAGGGTTGCCCCGGCTGCCAGCAGGGCCGAAAGGGTCCCGTCGACGACGGCTTTATCCAATTCGCGGCTGGAAGCCGGCGTGACGATCAGGCGCACGTTGCTGTCAATATGCCGCCCGCGTAAAATATTCGCCGCGGCGGCCATATCCTCGTAGCGCCCATTGGTGCAGGTACCCAGAAAAACCACATCCACGTGCGTGCCGGCTACATTGGAAAGATCGACCACGTGATCCACGGCGTGCGGCAGGGCAACCTGCGGTTCAAGCTCGGCCAGGTCGATGGTGATCGTGCGCGCATAAACCGCATCCGGGTCCACAAACAGCCAATCCGGCACCTGGTAAAGCTCGGGCAGCCCACCGGTGGGCGGGACCATGCCGGCCTTGGCGCCGAGTTCAACCGCCATACTGCACACGGTCTGCCGCCCTTCCAGGGGCAGCCAATCCAACCCGTGATATTCCACCGCCATATAATTGGCGCCTTCGATGGTCAGCACCTGGCCGATTTTCAAAGCCAGATCCTTGGCTTCCACGCCAGGGCGGAAGCGCCCTACCACCTGGACGCGGATCGTCTCGGGCACGCGCAGCCAGGTGCGCCCGGTGGCCCACACCAGGGCAATATCCGTCGAGCCCATTCCCGACCCGAAGGCACCCACCGAACCGTAGCTGGTCGAGTGTGAATCGGAGCCAAGGATAATGCGGCCTGGTTGGGCAATGCCCTCCTCCACCAGCACCTGGTGGCAAATCCCGCGCCCCACCTCAAACAGGCGAACACCCTGTTCTTTGGCAAAGCGGCGCACCTGGTTCTGCTGGTTGGCCGTTCCCACCGTTGAAGCCGGAGCCACGTGGTCCATCGACATGACCAGTTGGTCCGGGTTCTTCACGTTCGGAACCTCGAATTCGTCCTGCATGATCTTAATAATGCTGGGGGTGAGAGAATCGTGGCTCATGACCACATCCGGAACGACCACAATCAGTTCTCCCGGTTGGACAGGCCGCCCGGCGGCGTGTGAAAGAATTTGTTCCGCTAAAGTTTGTCCCATCAACTGCTCCTTACAAGCGATAATAAATTAAACTTAGTGGTTTTTTTAGCGATAAGCGCCAAAAAAACCACTAAAAAAGTTATGCCCCATTTCCATTAGAAGGCAACGATTCGGACACCGGCTCACTCATCATACTGTTGCCGTTGGCCGCATACAACAAGTGATCGACTTCATCCAGGGTAAGCTGCTGCTGATCCGACAGGTTTTTGACCTCTTCGGTGATCCGTTTCAGGGTTGGCTCATCCATGGCCAGGCCCAATTGGTCGGCCCGCGAGCGAATCGCGTTCCACCCGGTCAGACGGCTGGCGATCTGGATGTAGCGTTTGAGGCCAAAGTCTTCGGGACGCAGCACTTCATAGGTTGTCGGATTGTTAAGCACCGCTTTGGCATGGATCCCCGCCTTGTGGGTGAAGGCGCAAAAACCGGTGATGTAATTATTGAAGGGAATGTCCACTCCCACCAGGCTGGCAATGGTCTGATCGATGTGCATCAGCAGCGGCAGGTTGTATTTGGAAACCAGGCCCGGATTGATGGCGTAAAGGCGAGCCACGAGCCCACCCAGCGAGGTGATCCCATTGCGTTCGCCGATGCCCATCACGCTGGTGTCGATATGGGTAGCCCCGGCTTCCAACGCTGAATAGGCATTGGCGATAGCGCAGCCGGTATCGTTGTGCCCGTGAAACTCGATATCGGCTTTTACCCGCCGGCGCAGCTCCGATACCAGGTCATAGATCTGGCGCGGCGTGCCGATCCCCACCGTATCCGCCACGCCCACGCGGTGCACCCCGATCTGATCGACCGCCTCGTACACCCGGTACAGGTCCTCCGGGTTGCTGCGCAGGCTGTCTTCCGTGCTGAAACGCACTTCCACATCCTGCTTCAGCAAATATTCCAGCACGTCATGCGACAGCTCGATGATCTGATCGATGCTCTTGCCATGGCTGAATTCGCGTAAATAGGAGGACGTGCCAATCACCACATCTACCCCATGCGCACCGGTATCGACGGCAAGCTTGACATCGTCCATCGCGCAGCGCGTATGGGTCAGGATGCGCGTGCGCAAGCCCAGCCTGGCAATCGCCCGCAGATCTTTTTCGCTCTGCGGCGAAGCGGCCGGGGTGGTCAGCTCAAGATATTCCACACCAAAGGCATCCAACAGGGTGGCAATCCTGATTTTCTGCTCGGTGGTGAAGAAGGCATTCACAAACTGTTCGCCTTCTCGCAGAGTGGATTCGATTATCGAAAATTTTTCCAAACTCATGATGGGTTCCTCCAACAATATATCCAACAAAAAACCCCTTGCCGTTTGTGGCAAGGGGCTTTGTTTTCTGTTTTCAACAGGGTAGCAAGGCTTACCAGACCACGTTTGGGTGTCTGTACGACTTCTTGCTTTCCTTCTTGGGCGTAAAGCAGGCTGGTATGCGTTGCATAAAAACCATTATAAAAGGTTTGAACCAGATGTCAAGCATGAATTTTGTCCATTTATATTAATGTCTCTTAATCAACGCCGTTAATTGGCCATTTCCCAGCGGGGCGCGTCTGCAACACCCGTGTAAGGTTGTTTAAACCATGACCAACTGCAGGGCTTTCGCCAGTACCTGCACGCCCTGCAGGTACTCCGGCACCAGGATGTGCTCTTGCGGGGTGTGGTCCAGGTTCGAATCGCCGGGTCCATAGGCCACAATCGGGCAGCCCCAGGCCGGACCAAGAATATTCATATCTGAGGTGCCGGTCTTGAGCATAAAACCAGGCTGCCCGCCCGTCTGGCGGATCGCCGCCAGGAAAGCGCGCACCAGGGGCGTGTTCTTCTCGCCGCGGTAGGCCGGGACACAGTCCTGGATCTCGACTTGCGCTGTCCCCGCCAGGGTATAGATCTGCGCCATCATACTGGAGCATTCCATGTCCAGCGGCAGGCGCAGATTGATGGACAAATGTGCCTGATCGCAAAAGCCATCCGTCTCAGAATGCATCCCGCGCAGGGATGGGGTCACCTGGTCGAAGAACTTTGGCCGGCCAGCATTACGCTGCGCGGCAAAATTCTGCAGTTGGTTCCAAAAAGCCACCGCTTGCTCGGCGGCGCTGGTCGTACTTGCGGCGCTGTGCGCCATGTCCTGCTCCAAACGGTAATCTATCCACAGGCTGCCTTTATACCCCAGGGTGACATGGTCCCAGCCGCTGGGTTCGCCAATCACCACCATGCGCGGCGCGGAATAGTGGTCGCGAACGTAGCGCGCCCCGGGTGAATTACCCTCCTCGCCCACCGCACCGACCACGGTCACTTTCCAACCATCGCTTGCGCCAGCCTGGGCCGCGGCGGATACGAATGTCGCCAGGGGTCCCTTGGCATCGACCGCGCCGCGCCCGTGCAGGGCCTCCCCCCGGCGCTCGACGGTAATAAAGCCCGGCACGGTGTCGATATGCCCGAGCAAGAGAATCTCATTGGGCCCGTCGCCCAGGCTGCCCACGGCATTACCGCCGCCGTCGATCTGCGCATCGAACCCCAGGGCGCGCATCCCACGTACCAGGTAGCGCACGGCACTCAACTCATGCGCCGATGGACTGTACTCCGTCAGCAGCCCCGAGAGCAGCGCCAGGGGTGCTACATTCATTCATTTCCTCCGGACCTGCCGGCTTTGATCGGTTTAGCCAGCACTTCCTGCACTTTTTCGACCACTACTGACAGTTCCGCCTGGCTGATCACCAGCGGCGGTAGGAAGCGCATCACGGTCAGCCCGGCGGGGAGGGCCATCACGCCCTTCGACATCAAGGCCTGCAGGTAAGGGGTCACCTTCTGCTTGATCTCGACCCCGACCATCAAACCCATTCCGCGCACTTCGCGCACCAGCGGCGACTGCATCCGCTCCAGGGCCGCCTTGAACCAGGCGCCCAACTCGGCCGCATGTTCCGCCAGCTGGTTGTCTACCAGGTAATCGATCGCCGCCAGTGACGCGGCGCAGGCCAGCGGGTTGCCGCCAAAGGTCGAGCCGTGCACCGCCGGGGGCAGTTCGCCAAAGGATTCGCTCATCAAGCAGGCACCCATCGGCAGCCCACCCGCCATGGATTTGGCGACCGCCAGCAGATCGGGTTTGAGCCCCAGGTGCTGGAAGGCGAACATCTCGCCTGTGCGCCCAAAACCGGTCTGGACCTCATCCAGGATGAGCATTGCGCCGTGTTTTTGGCACAATTCCTGGGCACCCAGCAGGAACTCGGGCGTGCCCGGGTTGACCCCGCCTTCGCCCTGCACCACCTCCAAAATGACTGCCGCGGTCTGCTCGGATACGGCCGACTGCAGGGCCGCAAGATCGTTATAGGGGACGTGATTGAAGCCCGGGATCAGCGGCTCGAACGGTACGCGGTACTTCTTCTCCCAGGTCGCCGAGAGCGCCCCCATCGTGCGCCCGTGAAAACCGCGCATGGCGGCCACCACTTCGCTGCGCCCGGTGCGCAGGCGGGCAAATTTTAAGGCAGATTCCACTGCTTCGGCGCCGGAGTTGCACAAGAATGCACGCGGCATGCCGGTCAGTGCGGTCAGCTTTTCCAGCAGCGCGGCGCGTTTATCATTGTAAAACAGCTCCGGGCAGCTGATCAGGGTCTGGGCTTGAGCAGTAATTGCGGCAACGACTGCCGGGTTGGCGTGTCCCAGATTGGCCGCACCCTGCCCACCCACACAGTCGATATATTCGTTGCCCTCGGCATCCCACAGCCGCGCCCCTTCCCCACGAACAATCGCCACCTGGCGCTTGGAATACACGCCTGATTCATGGGCATTCTCGATTGATTGGATCTCTTCAGTAATTGTCATTTTGCACCTGTGGTTTTTTCTACCACAGAGGCACAGAGTCGCAGAGAAAAAAATTTCTCTGTGTCTCTGAGTCTCTGTGTTTAATATTTAACTAATTACAGTCCCTACCCCTGCAAGTGCACCGATCAGGGGGTGTTCGATGCGCCCGTCGGCGAAGACCACTTTGGCCACGCCCAAATCGAGGGCCTCGCTCGCGCCCAGCACCTTCTTCTTCATGCGCCCTTCGGCGAAGGACAGGGCCTGTTCCAGCCCGGCCTTGGGCAAGTTCGTGATCAGCGAGCTTTCATCCGGGAAATTACGCAGCAGCCCGGGCACGTTGGTCAGGATTACCAGCTGTTCGGCCCCAACCGCCCCGGCCACATAAGCCGCAGCCCGGTCGGCATCCACATTCAGGCCCTCGCCTTCCGGCGAGATCGCCAGGGGGGAGACCACCGGCGTAAAGCCCATCCCCACCAGGGATTTGAGCAAATTCCCGTTAACGGTTTCGATTTTGCCGGTGAAATCATCGCGCAAAATGCGCTGGCGCCCGTTTTCCACGATGCGGATCGCGTCTTTGCGCTTCGCTACCATCATCTGACCATCCAGCCCCGAAAGGCCAAAGGCGTTCACCCCGGCCTTTTGCAGCGTTTCTACCAGCAGGGTGTTGATCTTGCCGTTGGTCACCATGGCGAAGATCTCCAGCGTCTGGCGGTCGGTGTAGCGGCTGGTATAGCCCTGCACGTTCGTCACGAAACGCGGCGGATGGCCAAGCTGCTCGGAAATCACATTGGTCTCGGCAGAACCGCCGTGGACGACGATCACCGCCTGGCCCTGTTTGACCAGGTCCGCCACATCTTTGCATACATAGTCCAGGGCCACACCCTGCGACCCGCCAATTTTTACCACAATCATACTCACCAACCTCTCTCATCCCAGAGATTTTTGGCGGCGAGCCGCCAAAAATCTCGCCAGAATCAGCCCCCCTTCCCAAAAGGGAAGGGGGGCAGGGGGGACGGGTCTTGTACTAGATAGGATGCAAACCGCTGAACGTCAACCCGGCGGTCTCGTCGAACCCGCAGATCAGGTTCATGGCCTGCACGGCCGAACCGGCTGCGCCCTTCATCAAATTATCGATCGCACAGATGCTGACCACCCGACCGCTCTCCGGGTCCAGGTCGAAGCCCACATCGGCATAATTCGAGCCCGCCAGCACCTTGGGCTCGGGCACGCGGTAGATCCCACGCGAATCCTTTACCAGACGCACGAACGGCTCGGCTTCAGCATAGGCCCGATAGGCCTTCCACAGATCTTTCATCACCACGCCTGGTTTCACAAAGGCGTGCGCCGCTGCCAGGGCCCCACGCACCAGGTCGACCGAGGTCATCGTCAGGTGCACGTTCTCCAAACCAAGCTCCTGCACTACCTCCGCGGTATGGCGGTGGCCATAGGCCGAGAAGGTGCGGATCACCCCGCTGCGCTCCGGATGGTGCGAACCCGGGTTAGGCGACTGCCCGCCTTCCGATGAGCCGACTTTAATATCCACAATCACCGCTTTGGACAGATCCACCAGGTTATGCTTCACCAGCGGCAGCAGGGCCAGGATCGACGCGGTTGCGTTGCAGCCCACCCCGCTGATATAGCTGGCGCCGTTCATGTCGGCGCGGTGCAGCTCCGGCAAACCGTACACGAACTTACCCATCCAATCCGGCGCAGCGTGCTCGCTCTCATAATATTTTTTATATAATGCCTTGTCTTTAAGACGGAAATCGGCCGAAAGGTCGACAATTTTTGGGGCGAGGGCCGCATAACGCTCGATTTCATTTTGCGCCTGACCATGCGGCAGGGCCAGGAAGAGCACGTCGCACGGCTCAAGCTGGGTGCGCGAGGTAAATTTGAGCTGGGTACGCTTGCGCAGGTTGGGATGCTGCTGGTATATATATTCACCCAGGTGGCTTTCCGAGGTAGCCTGTCCTACCGCCACCTCCGGGTGGTCCAGCAGCAGCCGCAGCACTTCTCCTCCGGCATAGCCGGATCCGCCCACGATAGAAGCTTTGATCATCTCATCCTCAGCGTGCCGTAATTGGTATACACGGGGACAGATTCTTTATGCTCCTCGGTAGACGTCACCGGCAGACTGAAAGCCGGCAGGTTAGCCTTGATTTCGCCCCGGGCCACCTTGATGGTGAAGTCAACGATCTGGCCAGCTACATCTACCCCCGTGGTAGGAGCCAGGCTGTGAAATTCCATGGTGTGGTTGACTTCATTGATCAGGTAGCCGCGGTCCGGATCTTCCAGCACGTCCACCGCCAGCACGCCGCCGCCCACGGCCTTGGCGGCCGAGACGCAGATCTCATTCAGTTCGGGGGTCACCGGGCAGACTTCGCCCTGCCCGCCGCGGGCCGTGTTGGTGATCCAATGCGCAGAACTGCGGTAAATAGCGCACACCGTCTGGTCGCCGATCACCATGGCGCGGATGTCGCGCCCGGGCTTCTGGATGTATTCCTGGATATAGAACACGGAATGTTGGTACGAACCCAGGATCTCTTTGTGCTCGAGAACCGCTTCGGCGGCATCGCGGTCGTTGATTTTCGACAGCAGGCGGCCCCAAGAGCCGACCACCGGTTTCATCACCACCGGGTAGCCCATTTCTTCGATCGCCTGCAGCGCAGATTCGACGCTGAAGGCCACTTTGACACGCGGCTGGGGGATACCGGCGCGGGAGAAGGCAGCCGAGGTAACCAGTTTGTCACCGCAGGTGGCCGCCACATGGGCCATGTTGACCGTCGGGATGCCCCAGGCGTTGAACACCTGGGTGGCATACAGACCGCGAGCAAAAGAAACGCTGCGCTCCAGCACCGCATCGTACTGCATCCACGGGCCGGGATCAGTCAAATCGAATTGGGCAGCACTGTCGTCAATGCGTTCATAAGGAACTGCGAAACGATCCAGCGCCGCAAGCAGCATTTTCTCTTCCACACGTACACGTGACATCAAAATTCCGATTTTCATGGCCTCTCCTATCTGTAAAAGGGCTACTCGCCCCAGTCTTCTTCTTCCATCGGCGCCACATCCAGGGTGACCGGCTTAAGGCTGGTAACTTCCAGGTCTACGCCGCAGTCCGGGCAGACTACAATTTCCCCTTCCATCACATCATCATTCAGGGTGATTTCGGCATCGCATTCCGGGCAATTCGCTGTTACTTCAGGTGACATCTTATTCCTCCAAAAATTTTTAATAAAAAAAGCCCCCCGGGACCCGGGGGGCTGCTTTGGTTTATCCTGATACCTTGCTTACAAACTTATCTCGTGCTAACACCAAAAACCCACTGTCCCGTATGTTGGGAATGGGTTGGTCGTCGCTTTAATTCAGAAACAATCGCAGGTGTGGTCAACATTTGAAACGATTTTACCCCTAAAAAAAAATATGTCAAGGGCTATTTCACTAATTCTGGCCACAAATTTCACCACCGGGGTAATCTCCTTCACCGGTATTGGTGGGCGCGACACCGTCATTGGTATGGACGTTGACATAAGTATTGCCCGCTGCGATCTGCTCGATCAGGGCGCTGAGCGGCTGACCAGCCAATGGGCCGACCAGATTCGCAGCTGTGATATCTCCTTCAGCCAGGATGCCGTCCGTCCTTCCACCGCCAGCCGGTACGCCGCTGAAAAGAAAAGCCACCACGGGGCCATTCGTTCCAGCTGGGGCAAGATGGATGTGCGAAGCCACCACATTATTAATGTTGGCCACGATTTCTTTGTAGTGCAGAACAGTGCCATCGGCACTCAAGCTGAAGATCGCCTGGCCCTGGCCCTGCGTTTGGATCACTACGCCGGCAGGAGGCACTTCACCACCGCCGTTCATATGCGCAACGTCTTTCTTATTCTTCCCGAGTAAGACTGAAACTGGCCAGAGAAAGCATGACGCCCAGAACGATGATTAAAATATTTTTTTCTTCATCTTATCCTCCACCAACTTAAATATCTGCAGGGATACAATTATTGATAAATTATATCAATAATATTTACGGAATTCAATAATTTTGGACTTTCTTCTGGTATGGAGGTGTAAATCAATCAAAGCCGGTATTTTCACCTGCTGTTCTCTTCTGAGATATGAAGTGCTGTATAGCACTGGCGTTTTTGTTCAATCGCTCGGAGTCAACAGATCCCGCACCGTACTTTGCCCCAGGGACAAAAACAGCGCCGGAATGCGCGGGCCGGTTTCACTCCCGCAAATTAAAGCATAGATCGCCTTAAAGAGCTGGCGCTGGGCCTGTTTTAACGCCGGCGTGGGTCGGGTATCCAGGGGCAAATTCAGCAGCATCTTGGGAATGTTGTAAATGACGGAGGTCAGGCCTTCCAGGAACCAGTTTTCATCCAGTTCCGACAACAAAATATCCATCCCTTTTTTACTGGCATCGTCCAACTCCGCATATGCCTCCGTTGAAAAGGACTCCCTGATGTGAGTGCGCTCGTCTTCTGGCAGATATTGGGTGGCCCAGTGGATCGCACAGGATAAGCGAGGCTCGATCGCCGCCTGAAACTGCTCCAGGTCTGCGCTCACGCTGGCCTGGTCCGCCGCGATGCGCACGATTTGGTCCACGTTTCCCAGGGTGATGTCTGCCGCGGAGGAAAGCAGGCGAAAAGACACGGGGATTTGGGATTTGTGCACCACGCCGAGGGAAGTCTTCACGCAGCAGTCAAAAATTTTTTGCTCGATGTGGTCGGTATTTCCAGCCAATACCTTCGCTTCCATTGCATCCCATTCATCGTACAGGCGCAGAACCTCCAGGCCAAAATCGATGTTGAACTTGACCATCGGGTTCTTTCGCGCGTACAGCCAGCGAAGGATCGGCGGTTCTAAAATATCCAGGGCGGCTCCAGGGGTTGCGGTCGCGCCGGTTGAACTGGACATTTTTGTCCTACCCGCCATACCCACAAAGGCATAGGAGATGAAATACGGCGCAGTATCCTTAAAAACTTCTTGAATGATCCTGCTTCCCACCATAAAGCTGCTGCCCGGGGCGGCGTGATCTTCCCCGGCCGGCTCAAAATCGACCTTTTCGTAGCTCCAGCGCATGGGCCAATCGGCTTTCCATACCAGCTTGCAGGCCACCTTCTCAGAAAGGCGAAACTCGGACGCTGTCTGGCAGTTTAAGCACCCATACTGCACGGCGGTCGTTTCAGGATCATACCCCCTGACCCGGGTATCGTCTTTTCCGCAAGTTTCGCAGTAAACCCGGATGGGATAATATTCCTCACGGCGCGTATCGGCATCTTTCTCGAAGCGGTCGAGAGTCTGGTGTTCAGCCAGGAGATCAAATACAGTAAAGCGCTGCTCAATGGCGCGAACGATTTCTGCGGTATACCTGCCGCTCCGATAAGCCTTAGATTGAACAATACATCTGGGCTGGATACCTAACGCCAACAGGGCCTGCTCGAAATCACGCCTGAAGCGGTATGCGTAGGACGGGTCACTGCCGTATGGGTCTGGAACATCGCACAGTGGTTTGCCGATATGTTCCGCGAAGCTCTCGGGCAGACCGACCGGCGCCTTTCGCAAACGGTCATAATCATCCCAGGAATGGATATGCTCGGTGTGCCAGCCACGCAGTTTAAGCTCCTCAGATACCAGGTGGACGGTGATCGCCTCGCGTAAATTACCCAGGTGCACCGGCCCGGAAGGGCTGATCCCGGAGGCACAGATGACCTTTGAACCAGCACCCTTTTTTGCCAGACGTATTTTTCCACGGCGTCCGCGGTCTCCTCGATCCAGGTTCGCATTAATTCAGTGTTCACAGGTCCTTCAGGAATTTCTTTTATCGCCTTGAAGTTGCTCGATCATTATAACGAAAATCCTGGCCCGCCATACGCGTGCAACTTCGGCCGGGGATTCACGTATAACTCTATAGACAGGGTTCATATAAAGGAGAAAAAATGTCTAACGAAACAATCCCAACCCAAAGAGAAGATAAGAAACCAAATGTGAATATCCAGAATAAATCCTCAGACACCGTTTATGGATTAGGTCTGATCGGCGCATGGGTTTATTACATCGGCCGCGCCACCACGGCCCAGGACAAAGTTAAAGGATTTTTTAAAGGATTCATCTGGCCGGCAGTATTCGTCTACGAGATGCTGAAATTCCTCAACAAAGAATAGTTGGCGCTGCCGCACCCTGCCCCCTGGTCGCAGCAGATTGGCTCATTCCCATTCGCAGAGCGTCTCCGTAAAAACTGGCATGCGATAAGGCGTATAATGTCTCAAAGGAAGCGACCATGAAACCGCGTGCCTGCGCCATTATCATCGACCGCGCCGCTCACCGCGTGCTGCTTATCCATCGCTGGCGGCTCGAGCAGGAATATTTTGTCCTGCCTGGCGGCAAAATCGAACCCGGCGAGACTCCTGCCGAGGCCTGCGTGCGTGAAGCGCGTGAAGAAACCGGCCTGGAGATTACCGTTGGCCCCCAGGTTGATTCGTTCGTCAACCTGGGCCGGGTGGAGCACTATTTTTTGGCCGAATCATTTTCAGGCGAATTGCAGATCGGTTTTCCCGAACAGGGCCGGCAGTCGCCCGAGAACATCTACCGCCTGGATTGGGTCCCCGCCGGGCAGTTCCCCGAAACCAACCTGCTGCCGGAAAGAATCCGCCCGGTCGTGATGCAGTTTCTGGCAGTTTGAGTTTAACCGGCGTCTATCCAACAAACCTTCACCACCTAACAGCACTGTAAAGCAAATTTGACGCTGCCATCCCTATAATTAGGTTGTGAAAAACATCACCAAAAACCCCCATCCCGTCTCACGGGCCCCGTTTTGGGTCTGGTTGGCATTGGCGGGCATCCTGGCGGTGGTTCTCGCCAGTCAGGTGTCCGGCCCAATGCCTGGGCAGGCTGCCGCCTTGGACAGCTTTGGGCAAAGCGTCATCCTCGAAGGACGCTTTAACATCCTGTGGGCCGACGGGGCGCCCGGTACGGGGCAATCGCAGACTCGCTTTATCCTGTCGCGCGAAGGGCAGGAGGATATCACCGTCGATTTCGGCGCACGCCTGCCGCTGAATTACGCTGAACTGCTGGGGATGCGCGGACGCCTGGTAAAAATGAAAGGCAGTTGGAACACAGTCTCTGCCGCTGTTTTCAATGCATCTGCGCTCGAACCTGACGACAAGCACGGCATGCTTAACCCAATGGTCAGCGGCGCCCAACCCTGGGTCACGGTGATGTGCAAGTTTCAAGACGAGAGCGACGAGCCTAAACCAGCCGCTTACTTCCAAAACATGTACGGCAGCAGCTATCCCCTGCTCGATCACTACTGGCGCGAACAATCCTACAACCAGATGAACATCGCCGGCAGTCAGGCCGTTTCACACTGGTACACTTTGCCTCACCCGCGTGCTTATTACATCGTGGGAAACGTCGCCGACCTGCCCAAGTTGGCCAATGACTGCACGGCAGCCGCCAATGCCGAGGTGAACTACACTGCTTTCCTGGGGATCAACCTGATGTTTAACGACGATCTGGACGATTATGCCTGGGGCGGTGGGTACTATATGACCCTCAACGGCGTTCATCGCCTGTGGTATATGACCTGGGAGCCGCCCTGGGGCTACCGCGATCTGACCGTGATCGCGCATGAGATGGGGCACGGTTTCGGCCTGCCGCATTCTTCCTTCAACCGCAGTAAAGTCTACGACAGCCGTTGGGACATGATGAGCGACACCTGGAGCGACTGCGCCAACTCGCGCGACGCCACATACGGCTGCCTGGGCCAGGGAACCATCGCCTATCACAAGGATCTGGAAGGCTGGCTGGCGGGCCGTCAAACCATCGTATCCCCTGGCGGCCAGATGACTCTCACCCTGGAGCAGCTCGACCTGCCCGCCACTGGAAATCTGCTCCTGGCCAAAGTGCCGATCAGCGGTACGACCCGCTTCTATACTGTGGAAGTGCGTCGCAAAGTGGGTTACGATGTCAAGCTGCCGGGCCAGGCCGTGATCCTGCACCTGGTGGATCCTTCGCAGAAGATTTCAGCCCAACTCGTCGACCTGGACGGAAATACGAACACCGGAGATGCCGGGGCCCAATGGCTGGCAGGTGAAACCTTCAGCGATACCACCAACGGGATCTGGATCCGCATCGATCAGGCCCTACCGACCGGTTTTGTGGTGACCATCTCAAACTGTTACCACCCTACCCCCACGCTTACCAGAACACCGACCCGCACTTCCACACCTATCCGAACATTTACCCCTACCCGCACGCACACGCTTCTGCCGACACTCGATCCCCAAATCTTCTCGTCCCGCAGCTACATTCCGGTCGTGCAGCGCTGACCGGATTCGCGGTATCCCAATTCATTTCTTTTTTCCAATCCAAAATACCAGAACATCATACCTGGCAAAATCCAATTGTCTCGATATCGGTTCGCCTGAAGAATGAACGCTGGTAGAATAACAATAAAGCCAACCCATTTTCCCACATACCATCCTCACCCCAGGAGATTGCTCATGTCACATCCAGGTGTCATAAACGACGAGGCCTTCGTGCCAAAATTTACCCTACCCGAGCCGCTGGTCATGGCCGACGGCACGCCGGTCAGCGATGCTCGCGCCTGGCGTGAAAAACGTCGTCCTGAACTTCTCAAACTTTTCGTAGACAATATGTTTGGCAGCGCCCCCGGTGTGCCAGAAGGGATGTGGTTCGAAGAAACCTCTGCCGTTCAAACCGCTCTCAATGGCCTGGCGCTGCGCAAAGAAGTGACCATTCACTTCAAGCCCGGCTCCAGCGGGCCCGGTATGGACCTGCTGCTGTACCTGCCAGCGCGCGCTGCAGGACCGGTGCCGGCCTTCCTTGGGTTGAACTTTTTCGGAAACCAGACCATCCATACCGATCCGGGCATCACCCTTTCCACGGAGTGGATGGGGCGCAATGCCAAAAACCTCGCAGACGATCAGCCCAACCCAACCGCGCGCGGTGCAGCCGCCAAACGCTGGAATGTCGAAGACATCCTGGAGCGTGGTTACGCCCTGGTTACAGCTTACTGCGGCGATCTGGACCCCGATTTCGACGATGGATTCCAGAACGGCGTGCATCCGCTTTTCTACCAGCCGGGTCAGAGCCATCCCGCCGCGGACGAATGGGGAACGATCGCCGCCTGGGCGTGGGGCCTGAGCCGCGCCCTGGATTACCTGGAAACCGATCCGGCGATCGACGCCCGCCGTGTGGCGGTGTTTGGCCATTCCCGCCTGGGCAAAACGGCGGTTTGGGCCGGAGCAACCGATGAGCGCTTCGCAATGGTCATCTCTAACAATTCGGGCTGCGGTGGAGCAGCCCTCTCGCGCCGCCATTTTGGCGAAACCATCAAACTGATCAACGACCGCTTCCCGCACTGGTTCTGCGC
Organism: uncultured Chloroflexia bacterium; assembly: GCA_963768585.1. Classification (GTDB taxonomy): domain Bacteria; phylum Chloroflexota; class Anaerolineae; order Anaerolineales; family Anaerolineaceae; genus CAVUNY01. The sequence goes on along the minus strand of CAVYIF010000016.1, from coordinate 104,525 downwards.
CAATTTCCGGCGCTACAACGACCGCGAGAACGAACTGCCCTTCGACCAGCACCAACTTCTGGCCCTGGTCGCCCCCCGGCCTTTGTACGTTGCCAGCGCCGAGGAAGATCGCTGGTCCGATCCGCGCGGCGAGTTCCTCTCGGCGCTGTACGCCAGCCCGGTCTACCGCCTGCTTGGAAAAGAAGGGCTGCCGGCCGATGAAATGCCTGCCCTTAACCAGCCCGTGATGGGCACCGTCGCTTACCACATTCGCAGCGGCGGTCACGCTGTGACCAGCTACGATTGGGCTCGCTACCTGGACTTTGCCGACCGGCATTTGAAATAACAGATCTGCCGGTACGAGATATACCTCTGGATTGAAACCATTGGAAACACCCGCGAACCGCATCCTGCATCTGCACGGCAGCCCTTACCAGGCCGGATTTCAGGCCGGGCAGACTCTGGGACCTCGCTTGGAGGCGAACATTGCCCGCTACCAGCGCCAGCGCCCTATCGAATTGTTATCTGAGAACCTGGTCAGCCTGCAAACCGGGGCGCTGCCCTGGCTGCGCCGCCTGCCGGAGCGGTTTCAGGCGGAATTGGAAGGGATGGCTGCCGGCAGTGGGCTGCCTCTGCAGCGCCTGGCGGAATGGGTCTACCTGGAGGCGCTGCTCGCCTCCGACTGCAGCGGATTTTTCTTTAAAAATGAGGGAAACCTGTGGGTTGCACGCAATAACGACACTTTCGTTCCGGAGATGTGGGGCTACGCCGTGCAGCGTGCGATTGAAGGGCGCATCCCCACCCTGACCTTCGGTATGGAAGGGGATATCTTCACTCCCACCGGCATCAATCGCGAGCGCATCTGGCTGCACCACCAGTATCTACCGTCCAGCGAACGCCCCCACCCTGGTGCTAACGCCTTCCCCGGTTATATCTGGCTGCCGGTAATGCTGGAAAGCTGCCGTTCATTGGGGGAGGTCGAGCAGTTCCTCACCCAACACGAACTCAGCGAAGGCATGATATTGTTTGCCGGCGATGGCAAAACAGGGGAATGCGCGGTTTACGAATGCACCTGCACTGGCTTCCGGCGGCGCGAGACAAAGGGCATATGGCTGGCTGCTACAAATCACGCCTGCCTGCTCAGCAGCCAACCGGACGCCGCCCCTGCTTCGCTCGCTCGCCTGAAAACCATCGAAACCCGTCTGGCAGAACTTGAAAAATATACAGCCCTGCAGTTGCCCGGGGATTTAATCGCCATCCTGGCGGACGAAGCGGTCGAACGGCGTGGTACGCGCTTCGCCACAGCCTGTGCCAACGCCGCCTGTCTGACGACTGCTGAGTTATGGTATACCTTTGGCGGCCTGCCTGCTGCCAGCCAGGGCAAATGGCAGCGGCTGGATTGGCCCTGGTAAGCTCTTCGTTCATTCAATCCGTTTGCGAAAACGCTGCCGGGGAAGTCCCGACGGGCCTTCATCCAGCAAAAGTTCTGCCGGAGCGAATCCGAGTTTAAGATAAAATGGCGCGCCGAATATTCCGCCGCAGTGCGGCGATACACTGCTCGTCGCGGCTAAAACGCCACGTCGAACAGTTCCGCCACCTCATGGGCCAATTCCAGCCAGGCCAGGATATCTGCTTCGTCAGCGGTTACGACAAGGATGGTTATTCTTCTCCACTTTTTCCACCATGGATGACGATCCCCTGGGCGGCAGGCTCTCCCCCTGCCGGGTTTCGGCGAGAAATGATGGTTACCTTGACGTCCACTGCCAGGCTGTCGGCTGATTTCTTGGGAAGAATCTTGGTGTCTGGGTCCAGTGTGTATTGGGTGGAATTGCCGTCTTTATCCATAACTGTGATGCTGGAACCGGCTGTATATCCCGTAACCACACCCACGCGATGAATTTTGGTGGGCTTTCCAGGGATCATCTGGATCTTTCGCGCCACAAGCGCACCGGTATCATCGGCCCGGGACTGAACCACCGCCTGGCTTTCCAGATTAATGTCCTCAAGAGTGACATTTTTCATGGTCGGAATCTTGATCTTCGTATCCTCATTGACCACCAGCGATACAACGCTTCCATCCTTCAGGGTGAGGCTCAATCCAGAAGCTTCTTTCCCGGTGACGGTTCCTTTGAAGTTTTGGACTTTCCCTTGTTTTTCGCCTTTGTTACCCGATCTATCGTCGGGCGAATTTCCGGGATGGCTGTTAGGCGTCGGTTTATCGGATGGCGCTGCGGCCAGAACCGCAATCGAGGTGAATAAGAGCGCAATTATCACCAGCATACTGATCAGTACCAATTTTCTCTTCATGAATCCCTCCCTAAAAATAGACTATGATGACTCGCTGTTGTAAGAAACGGTGAGCATAAAGCTGACTTCGTCCCCTTCGCTATCGCTGGCGACGATTTCAATCAGATTTGGACCGTCTTCGAGAGTAATTACGGTGGAAAATGATTGACTTTGATCTACCAAAATTATTTCATCATTAATCGACAGAACTGTTCCCGAAGGGGCGCTGCCGGAGACAATATAATCCGGTTCGTTAACTTCCACATCTGAATTTGAAAATACCTCCACCGTTAACCCTCCGCTGGTCTGCGTCAAAACCGGCAGGTCGACCGGCTGAGTAGGATCTGGTAAATCGGCGGCAGCAGCAGGCATCGGTGAGTTTACTTTTGCCGGGGTAGTAGGTGAAGCCTGGCTTTGTGATGTAAGCGTAGCGTGGATGCGTGGAGCAGGTGTTGCACTCTGGATTCGGACAGCGACAGCGGTCGCAGCCGGCGTCTGGATTGGGACAGATGTATTGGCAGCGCACCCTGTCAACAGAAATATCAAAAGTATGAGCCTGAATGTCATTTGCATAATAAGCTTCTTTAATACATTAACGATCAAGAAATGAAAACGAGTTGCGGATTACAAAATTGTAAGTTGCGTTCCCTTCCGAAAAGAGGTTATCAATTTTCACTATCCAATGGATTTTCATCGGGATAGCAGCACAAAACCTTGTCCAGATATTCAATTCCGCAGAAATAAGGGCAAATGGAGATATTCTTGACGGCGCAGCGGTGCTCGCCCGTCTTTTCAGCCACATTCCAGGGACAGGCATCCTGCCGCCACTGGATTTGATCCGCGGGCGTTGCCAGATCAATGTCCATATTTGCGCCATTCAATTTTTTAATTGCAGTTCCCATTGATTTGTCTCCTGGCATCCACTTAATACATCTCTGCCGCGTCCTTCGGCAGACTGCGTATATGCCGCAGGTGGGCGCTGACGCGCCGGTCGTCATCGTGCGGATATTCAAAGCCAAAATGGTCCGCCACCTGGGTAGCGATTTTTCGGAAAAGGTCGCCCATCACCAGCAGGGCTTCCCAGGTATGCTCGTACCCGGCATCCGCGTAGGTCCGCTCGAGCAGCGCCCACAGTTCCGGCTCTAAATAATTCTTAAGATATTTCCCTTGCTTGCCTGTGGATTGCGAGAATCCGGTCTTGACTCCCACATACCAGGTGAGCATCTTCATCAGCTGTTCGCGCACGGCATCGTCAAACAGGTGTTTGGCATAAGTAAGCTCCTCGCGCCATAGACCTTTGGCGACGTAAGGGCTGACCCACCAGAATTCGTTGCAGCAGTCCGCGAAGGCTTTGGCCGTGGGTGGTTTGGGCAGGTAATCGCTGTCGCTGGGCGGCGGGAACGCTGGGAAAATGCCGTCCTTATCCAGCAGGATGATCGTCTCGCTGTCTTCTTCATCCGCTGTCATTTTATCGATCGGGAAAAGGGTCAGGTCGATGCGGTTGCCGTCGGCAAACTGCATCAGGTAAGCATACGAGACCAGGTTCTCCGGCGGCGGATCCGTCATATCATCCGGAAGCTGCAGGATCATTATTTCACCGAAACGTTCGATCCAGTTGGGTTCCTGTTTAAGAATCGACTTCTGTCACAAAATAAACGATGTCAAAGTCCTGAAAAAAATCGCGCGGGGCATTCGGATTGGCGCGAGATCCATTCATCATCACCGCCCGGATGCGTTCGTCTTTGCGGGCTGTATCGAGGATAAGATCCAGCATTTCTTGTTCGCTGCGCATTACACTCCTGAAAGGAATCAAGGAAATATGGTTTCGGATTGTACTCTCCCATTATAATGATAGAAGTTATAGTCGCAAATGATCGAGCCAACTTTAAAGAGATACCATGAATACAAGAGTCCACCTTTTCACCACCCTGATCCTCATTCTTCTACTGGCGAGTTGTGATTCGATCGTACCCCTTGTGACACCAACTTTCCCTCCCCCTCCACCCCGGTGATCACTACGGCCATCCCTGGCGGAATTTCTACCCTGCCGGCGGATGTGACGTCAGCGCCTTTTCCAACGCCTGTGTTCCCCACGCCAATACCTACCCTGTCCACAGGAGAATCTCCTACCGAGTTGAAATACCTGCTGCTGCGCCAGTTTCCAAACCTGTTTTACTGCGACCCGGATCTCTACCCTGTAGCCCGCGCCGACGAAACCGATTTAGCCCGTCAGATATTCCCCCGACTGCAGGCAGCTAAATCGGAATTCCAGGCAATTCTCAAACATACCGGTTTGCAGGGTCAATCCAGCTTCGACGACGGTCAAAAGTTGGTCATTTATCGTGAACATAAAAAGCTGGCGGCGATTCGCTTTGAACCTTTTGAAAATCAATACCGCTTTCAACTGCAAACCTCCGATAATGGTCAGGAGGGCATGATCATCACCGGCTGGATCAACGGCGACGGACAGATTACCATAGACCAGCGCCAGCCCAGCATTGCTACCTGTCCCATCTGTCTGGCTGCCCACACCCTGATCGACACACCCCACGGGCAGGTGCCTGTCGAAGACCTGCGCCCCGGCGATCCGGTCTGGACGGTGAACGCCGCCGGCAAACGTGTTGCTGCCAGTGTGCTGAAAACGGTCCGCGTTCCGGTTCCGTCCAGCCATCGCGTGGTGCATATCGTCCTGGGCGATGAGCGCGAACTGTGGGCATCTCCCGGCCATCCGTTGACCGATGGCACACCGCTTGGGGATCTCCAACTCGGCGACAGGGTCGACGGCGCACGGGTGACCGGCCTGAAACTCGTCCCGTACGATCAGCCTGCCACCTATGACCTGCTGCCATCGGGCGGGACCGGTTTTTATTGGGCCAACGGCATCCTCATCGGCAGTACGCTTTCCAAAAATTGATATTTTCCTCTCTATGCCCCTGTGGCTCTATGGGTAGATCCTGAAAGGTGACCAATGCCCTCAAAACCCTCTCCAAGCCCACTTCTGCACCTCTTTGGCACCCCGTTGATCACACACGGCTGGAAGTCATTGCCCTTCAGCGAACTTGTGGTGTGGCTGGGCATGGCCTGGCGTGCCAGGCGCAAACGTCCGGAGCGCACATTGCCCCAAAGCCTGGGGATCGGATTTCTTTCGATGATTGCCCTGTTGAAATGGGAGTGGCTGCACAACATCGCCCACGCCGCCACTGCACGCTGGGCCGGCAAGCCGATGGACGCTCTCGAAATCACGGCGGGCATGCCGATCTGCATTTACTCGCTCGAAAATCACCGCTCCGCGACACCGCGCCAGCATATCTTGCGAGCGCTGGGCGGGCCGCTTTTCAACCTGGCAGCCATGTTCGCCACCCGCCTGCTGCGCCGCGCCTCCCCGCCAGAAAGTCTGGAACGCGAGCTGCTGGACATTGCCGTAGGAATGAACACCTTCCTTTGTACTGCTTCATTCCTCCCTGTCCCCGGCATCGACGGCGGGCCGGTCCTCAAATGGTCGCTGGTTGCCTCCGGAAAGTCGACTCAACAGGCAGATCGCGCCTTGCGCCGGGCCAACCTGGCGCTCAGTCCCATGATGACTGCGGTGGCGGGCTACCAATTTCGCCGCAAGCGCTGGCTTTCGGGCGGGCTGGCAGTTTTCTTCGCTGTGGTCGGCTTCGCGGTCGGCATGGGCTGGATGCGCGGCGAAGCCCGCCTCACCTGAACACCGTATGAACGACGTATCAATTAAATGTCAAGATTTTCCAATTCGGGCAACTTTAGGGGGATTTCTACGTAATTAATATGAGTGAGGAAAACGAGTGACCTCATTCGTTGTACAATGAAGTACAACCCATATCAAGATCGATTATTACGGAGGGTACCATGGCAAGTTTATTGAAGAAACTGAGCGCATTGATCGAGGGTTCGCTGCACGAATTGGTCGATAAAGCGATGCGTGAGAAAAGTCTGGCGGTGATCGATGTCTACATTCGCGATGCTGGCGAAGGGCTGAACGAATTAAACGACGCCATCGGCACGCTTGAAGCCAATGTGACCGGCTTCACCCGCGAACGCGACCGCCTGGCAGCCCGCGCCGCCGATCTGGATAGGGCCGTCGACAGCTTCTTGCTCAAAGGCGACAACAGCAAAGCCCAGGCCGCCAGTTCCGAACTGATCCATGTCAGGGAACTGATCGCGATGCAAGAAAAAACGATCACTCAGACCCAGGCCGATCTGGTCGAGCAGCGTCGCGGCAAGGATATCTTGCAAAGCAAGATTACCGCCATGCGCTACGAACGTGAAAAACTGGCTGCCCTGCTGGAGATGGCCAAGGCCAAAGAAGCCAACCTGCGCGCCCGTGAAAAGGCCGCCGATGTGCTCGGTAGCGGCGATATCGATATGGACAATCTGGCCAAGTCGATCTACTCCCGCCTGGACAAGGCCGATGCCATGCTCAAAGAGAGCGAAGACACCCTCGAAAGTTCCATCGACGAGGCGATTGATGCCGATAAGGTTAACGCTGATCTCGAGGAACGCCGCCGAAAGCTTGGCCTGACCTCATAAGAGAGATCTCCATTCCTTTCGACACCCCCCAACGCTGAAACACAACGAACAGGAAAGGGTGTCCCAATTTCATCGATTGGGACACCCGGGTTGTGTTGTGCGAGTTTGGAAACCATTATCTTTAAAAGTAAGCAGACTACCGGAAAGCCGGCTGCGCCATCCCTAAATATGTTGAAATGCAGACCGGCTGACGAACTGCTTAGCCATTCAAGGTAGGACACATGAGAACGAGGTCCAAAGTTATTTTCGCGGCCATCATCATTATGGCGCTGGTCATCGTTGGCGTCAGCCTGCTGCTCAACCAGGGCGCAGCACCCGGCAGCGGCCTGACCGTGGAAAAGCCGGCAGAGGTGAATATCCGCATCCTCTCGGCTATTCCGGTCGAAACCTGGGTGCGTGAAACGGCAGCGCAATATAATGCTGAAAACCATAAAGTGGGTGGGGCAGTTGTGCACGTCGAAATTGTCACCATGGATGGACTGATCGCTCTCAGCAAATGGGACAAAGACGCCTTCGGCACCCTGCCGGCAGACGCTGACCCGCTCAACCTGACCGAAGAACAAAAGAAAAGCCTGGCAGACTTTCCAACAGCCTGGATCGCCGACAGCCGCTACCTGGTGGAACTGGCCAATGTGCCCTATAAAACCCGCCTGGGCCGGGATGTCTTTCTCACCGACGGCGAATACCGCGCTCGCCCGCTGGCTATCAGCCCGATGGTATGGGGCATTTACAACAGCCGGGCAGAAGCTCTGCTGAATAAGTATCCGGAAATTAACTGGCGCACGATCCACGATGCCGCCCTGGTTAAAGGCGGTTGGGGCGAATTGGGCGGCGACCCCACCTGGGGTTTTTTCAAGCCGGTGATCCCCAACCCGCAAAAGAACATTGGTGGGCTGGAGGCCATGGTTTCGGCTGCGGGCGAGTACTATAACAACACCCGCATCGATGTCGATTTGATCTCTCAGAAAGATTTCCAGGCCTGGCTGCTGGAATTGATGAAGGCGGTCACCGGGCTGGGAGTCAGTTCCTATACCGCGGAAGACTTCGCCCTATTTGGCTACAGCGTGGGTGACGGCGGCCTGCTCCTGGAAAGCGACCTGCTTCAGAATATGCAGGGCATGCAGAACCGCTGGGAAGACAATATGAATATTTATTATCCCAAGTTTCTCACCTGGCACGACTTCCCCTTCGCGGTGTGGGTCGGACCGGAGACGACTGCATTGCAGAAAAACGCCGCCATCGATTTCGAACAGTACTTGTTGAACGATCCTCAGCAGCAGCGCGCCCTGGCCTACGGCCTGCGGCCTGCCAATCCCAATGTCAAGGTAGATGCCACGCCTGAAAGCCTGTTCGTCAAATGGGCCGGTCAGGGTGTCGAGCCCATCGTCAAGAGCCCGACCAGCATGAAGAACCCCGACCGGGATGTACTCACCAACCTGCTGCGCTGGTACGAACTTAACGTGGTCCAGTAACCCTGGGAGAGGTACGCATGAAAACCCGTTTCTCACGCTTGTTAATCATCCTGGGGATCCTGCTGCTGGTTACCATCGCTTGCAACTTCAATATTACCAGACACATGCCTCCCCACCCCCGGCCCGAACCCCTTGGCGATTGCGGCTTCACCGGAGATGTCTCCGCTGTTAGGCAAATTAGCCGACCAGTTTAACAACCAGCAGAAGGGCAATACGGCTTTGTGCCGGTGAATATTCTGACCATGAGCCCCGCCGACATAGTCTCCGCCGCGCTTCAACCGGACCCGGACTTTCAGGCACTCAATCCCGACAGCAGCATCTGGCTGAGCGAGTTAAACAACGAATGGGGACTGGCCTTTGCCAATGAAACCGCCGGCAGCGACGCCCTGCCCATCCCGCGCCAGCGCTATTCCCTGCCGCAGCGCTTTGCCGCTTCGCCGATCGTGATCGCAATGTGGGAGAAGGTTGCCCTGAGCATGGGCTGGCCGGACGAACCTATCGGTTGGAACACACTGCAAGAACGCGCCTCACAGGATGCCAATTTCCGCTGGAACCATCCCAGTACGGCCTATGCCTCGGGTTTGCTCGCTACCCTGGCCGAATTTTACGCCGGAGCCGGGGTCAACCGCGGTCTGACCGAGGAACTAGCCACACAGGATACCACCCTGGGATACGTGAAAAAGGTCGAAGGCACGGTGCGCTTTTACGGCGAAAGCGAAAGCGCGATCCTCGAACGGCTCAAGAAAGACGGTACCAACCTGCTGGATGCCTTTGTCGCCCAGGAGCAGATCGTCCTGCGCTGGAACAGCGAGAACCCCGGCCAAAGGCTGGTCGCGGTTTACCCAATAGAAGGAACTTTATGGGCCGATTACCCCCTGGCCCTGCTCGAACGCTACGCCGATTTCGATCCGACCCCGCTCAGCAGCGCCCAGCGCGACACCTATTACGCATTTTCGAGGTTCCTGTTGAGGGACAGCGTCCAACAGCAGGTCCTGGCGGGCGGCTATCGCCCGGTCAATCTGTCAATCGACCTGCAAAGCAGCGGCAGTCCCTTCAAAGACAACCCCAGCGTGGATGCCCTGCAGCCCAAAACCACCCTGCCGGTCCCGCCCTATCCGGTCATCCAGGTGATCGAGGATTACCGCGCGTATATCAAAAAACCAACCAATGTCATCCTGGTGGTGGATACCAGCGGCAGCATGGCCGATTCCAGCAAACTGCCGCGCGTGAAAACCGCGCTGACCGCCTTCATGGCCAACATCAAAGGCAAGACCGACCGCCTGGGTTTGATCGATTTTTCCGACCGCATCAAATACAACTCCGGGGTGCAGTCTTTTGACGCCAGTTTTAAAAACACGCTCGATGCGCGGGTTAAGAGTCTGCGCGCCGAGGGCAACACCGCCGTGATCGACAGCGTGCTGGAGGCCTACAACAACCTGCAGGAGTTGAACGATCCGCAGGCCATCAATGCCATCGTGGTGATGACGGACGGCAAAGAGAATGCCAGCCGAACCAGTATCGCCTCCCTGGAAAAGTCACTCACCCAGGGCAAGGTGCCAGTCGTGGTATTTTCCATCGCCTTTGGCAAGGACGCGGATACAGGCATCATGAAGCGTCTGGCCGAAGTGACCAACGGCCAGTTCCGCCAGGCCGAGACCTTTAATATCGAAGAGCTGTACAAGCTGATTTCGACCTACTTCTAAACGAGCCATGAAAAGAAAACTCGAGTTCGCCCTCATCCAACAGGCGCTGCTGCGCTGGGAAAATGCCGTCCTGATCGCCATGGCGATCTTGCTCACCGCTTTTTTCCCCCGACCGTTTGCGTTCTGGCCCGTCTGGGGCTGGGGAGCGCTGGCGCTGGCAGGCGTGGTCGCCATCACAATCAGCAGCCTGGGTGAAGTCGAGACGCGCATGGCTGCCATGGATGATATCCTTTACCTGGAATACAACCCGGATGAAATCAAGACCCATACCATCCGCGCTTCATTCCTTCAAAGCCTCAAGTACCGGCGAACTATCGAGCAGATGATCTCCGCCACACCCGATGGCATCATCCGCACGCGCCTGAACGACCTGGCAGACAAGGTCAAGCAGTGGATCTCGTACATCTACCAGCTGGCCCGCATGCTGGACAATTACCAACGCGACCCTATGCTGCGCCGGGACCCGGCTGCCATCCAGGCCGAACTATCCCGCATTCAGGCTGCCATGCAGAAGGAGACCAACCCCAACCTGATCAGCGAGTCGCAAAATCTGGCGGCCGGCAAACAGAAGTATTTGCAGACCTCCGAGGCCCTCGAGGATAAAATGGCGGCCGCGCGCATGCAGCTCGAACAAAGCCTGGATGCCATGGCGACCATCTACACCCAGCTCAAACTGCTGGAAACGCGCGATATGGAAAATGTGAATACCCAGGCCATCGACCACGACATTGACGTACAGGTCAGCCGCATGGGCGATTTGATCGACGGTTTACAGAAGGCTTATCAAGAGGAGACGGTATGACTCGAATGCAAAAAAATTTCGCCCTGTGCTTGCTGGCATGTATGCTCCTGGGCGCGCTTTCGGGCTGCGCCGGTGCGCCAGGGGCTGAACCCACCCGGGGTGAGGTGGTGGTGTATGTTGGCGTGCCGCTCAGCGGCTTTCAAGCCAATGCCGGACAGACAGTACTTGGCGGCGTGCGCCTGGCGGCGGCTGAAGCCAACCGCAGCGGCGGATTGAACGGATATAAAGTCATCGTGCGCGGTCTGGATGATGAATCCACCGATGAGGTCGCCGTAGACAACATCCAGACCATTCAGGATGCGATTGACAACGGCGAAAGGGTACTGGGTGTGATCGGCCACCTTAACAGCGGTCAGACTTCCGCCGCCATGGAACTGTACAGCAAGATGCCGCTGGTGGTGATCACCCCGACTGCCTCCGAACCCTCCATCAGCCAGCATAACTATCCCAATTTTTTCCGCGCCAACGCTAACGACACCGTGCAGGCCGAGACTCTGGTGCGCTTCCTGACCCAGAAGCTCACCGCGCACTCGGTCGCCGTCCTCTACAATGACACCTCCTACGGGGTGACCCTGGCGAAAGAGGTGAAAAACCGCCTGAACGCCCAGGGGATAAAAATCGCGGTCGACCTGCAGGTCAAAGAAGGTCAATCCACCTTCACCAGCGAAGTGCCCAAAGTGCAGAGTGCCGCTCCGGATGCCGTGTTTTACGCCGGCTACGAGATTGAGACCCCCTACCTGCGCGAAGCCCTGGTCACCAGCGGAGTTAATGTGCCCATGGTCGCCAGTGACGGCGCTTTCTTAAGCGTGACTATCGATGAATCCAACGGCACCGCCAACGGCATGTACGTCAGTTCCTTCGCGCCCAGCCCCAAAAGCATCGCCTCCCCTACCTGGTTCGAAGCGTACCAGGCGGTAGAATCACGCAACCCCGATACATACTCGGTCAACGGTTACGTGGCGATGAACATCTTGCTGGAAGGCGCGCGTAAAGCCAACAGCCTGGCCTGGGATAAGGTCGCTGGCGCGATTAAAGCCAACACCTTTAAGACCGTGATTGGCGACCTGCGCTACCAGCCGAGCGGGGACCTGGTGGATGCCCATATCTGGATGTACCAGGTCAACCAGGATGAGTTCCAGCAGGTAGACTGGCAGTAAAAATTTCCATATTTACATCACAAAACGGCAGCGCGGCTGCCGTTTTATCATTAAAATTAATCTATGAATACCCTACCTTGCTACGACCTCTTTGAACTCAGCCTATCCGGCCCACAGGACGGCAACCCCTTCCTCGACGTGCAGCTTTCCGCCCAATTTCAGTTCGGCAGCCGACGTGTGCCTTGCGAAGGTTTTTATGACGGCGGTGGAATTTTCCGCCTGCGCTTCATGCCCGACCGCCCCGGTGAGTGGACCTACACCACCCGCAGTAATTCTCCGGTCCTGGATAAACAAAGCGGCGCCTTTACCTGCGTGCCTGCGCGCGCGGGCGTGCACGGCCCGGTGCGGGTCAGCGGGCGCACCCATTTTGCCTACGATGACGGCGCGCCTTACTTCCAGGTCGGCACCACCTGCTACGCCTGGAACCACCAGGGCGAAAAATTAGAGTCCCAAACCCTGGCCACCCTGGCTGGCAGCCCATTTAACAAGCTGCGCATGTGCGTCTTCCCCAAACACTATACCTTCAACCACAACGAACCGGAACTGCACGCCTTCGAGCGCGGTTCGGACGGGGCTTTCGACTTCACGCGCTTCAATCCGGCCTTCTTCCAGCATCTGGAGCAGCGCATCGCCCAGCTGGGCGATCTGGGAATCGAAGCCGACCTGATCCTTTTTCACCCCTACGATCGCTGGGGCTATGCCACAATGCCTTTCGAAGTTGACCAACGCTACCTGCATTATCTGGTAGCGCGCCTGGCCGCCTACCGCAACATCTGGTGGTCGTTCGCCAATGAATGGGATTTGATGACCAAGAGCATGGCCGATTGGGATTCCTATTTTAAATTGGTACAGCAGCTCGACCCGGTCCAGCATCTGCGCTCCGTGCACAACTGCCGCGTGCTCTACGACCACGGTAAACCCTGGGTGACGCACGTCAGCTACCAGACCATCGCCACCAGCCCGGACATTGCCCCGGTCGGCGAACTGCTGCGCCAGTACGGCAAACCGGTGGTGGTCGACGAAACCTGCTACGAGGGCAACATCCCAAATCGGTGGGGCAACATCACTCCCCAGGAAATGGTACGCCGCTTCTGGGATGCAACCGCCCTGGGCGGGACCTGCGGGCACGGTGAGACCTATCTGCACCCCGAAGATATCTTGTGGTGGTCCAAAGGCGGTGTGCTGCACGGCCAGAGTCCCGCTCGTCTGGCTTTCTACCGCCAGTTGATGGAAAACCACGCCCCCGGCGGGCTGGACCCGGTCAAGGATGTTTTGGGCAGAAACTTCCACGCCGTGGGCCGCGGCAGTGATTATTACCTGGTCTATTTCGGTCTGCACCAGCCAGCGCGCATAGCATATAACTTCCCAGAAGGGCATCGCTACCGGCTGGAGGTGGTCGACACCTGGCAGATGACCGTCACCCCCCTGCCCGGTGTATACGCGGACAGCGGCGAAATCGACCTGCCCGGCAAGCCCTATCTGGCCCTGCAAGCCATACATTTATAAAAAAATGATTGGCCCATTTCGGCGAGAAACCCAGAAATGGGCCAATCGATGTTATTTTGGATTCTGGCTGATCAGTTCCCACAGCCGCCCGGGGCTGAGCGGCATCTCCAGGATCTCCAGGCCGGGCAGGTCCAGGGCGTCTTCCAGCGCCTGGGCAAAGGCTGCCCCCACCGGGATCGCCCCCGCCTCGCCGGCACCTTTTATCCCCAGAGGATTTAACGGCGAAAGCGTCTCCATATGACCCACTTCAATCGCCGGCACGTCCATCGCGGTGGGCAGCAGGAAACGGCGCAGGGTGGCATTCTGGATCGTGCCGCTCGCGTCGCAGGCCAGCCGTTCGTAAAAGGCATTGCCGATGCCCTGCGCCACCCCACCGTGCACCTGACCTTCCACAATCATCGGGTTGATGATCCGCCCGCAGTCGTGCACCACGACGTATTTTAAGATGTTGACCAGCAGCGTGTGCGGGTCCACCTCCAGGATCAGAGCATGCACCCCGCAGGAGGTTGCCCCGCTGTCCGGCCCGAAATAGCGCGTGGCCTCCAGGCCCGGCTCGCTGCCCGGCTTGACCGCCCCGCGCAGCGGGTTGGCCAGCCCTGCCAGCCTCCCCAGTTCGATGCAGCGCGAGGGGTCGCCGCGCACGTGCACCTCGCCATGCTCGAGGACTAATTCCTCGGCATTGGCTTTCAGTTCATCAGCCGCCAGGTCGAACACCTTCTGGCGCACGGCGCGCGCCGCCTCGTACACTGCGCTGCCTGCGACTACCGCTCCGCGGCTGGCAAAAGTGCCCGTGCCCCAATGAAACTGGTCGGTATCCCCGGTGACCACTTCCACGTCGCGCAGATCAACGCCTAACTGGTCGGCGGCGATCTGGGCGAAGCTGGTGAAATGCCCCTGGCCCTGGGTGCCCACCCCGGTTACCACCGACACTTTGCCGTTGTTGAGCACCTGCACCCGCGCCCCTTCATACGGGCCAATCCCCGTGCCCTCGACATAGCTCACGATCCCCAGCCCGATCTTTTTGCCTTCGGCCTTGAGCCGCGGCTGCTCCGCTTCCAGGAAGTCATGGTAGCCGATCATCTGCATCGCCTTGTCCAGAACGGCTGCGTAGCTGCCGCTGTCGTAAACCAGGGGGGCGAAATCCTGGTAAATGACTTCGTTATTGAAAGGAAAATCGCCCGGCAGCAGCATGTTTCGCCGCCGGATCTCAGCCCGGTCGATGCCCATCTGGCGCGCGGCCAGATCGAGCAGCCGCTCCATCACAAACACGCCGTGCTGCCGCCCCGCGCCGCGGTAGGGGGTCACAAAGACGCGGTTGGTAAAGACCGCTTTGAATTCGGAGTAGTAGTTGGGCACGCGGTAGGTACCCAGCAGGGTGCCCTGAGAATTAATCGGCACGGTCAGCCCGTAGGGGTCGTAAGCGCCGCTGTCGTGCAAAAATACGTCCTTAACTCCCAGGATGATGCCCTCAGGTGAGAGCGCCATCTCGAAATCGTGCAACTGACCGCGTTCCTGCGAGGTGGCGTAAAAATTTTCAAAGCGGTCTTCAATCCATTTCACCGGGCGGCCGAGCTGCATTGCCGCCCAGGGGATGACCAGCTCCTCGGGGTAAAACATCATCACCTTGGGGCCAAAACCGCCGCCCAGGAATGGCGCGATCAGGTGCACCTGGTTTTCAGATAGGCCGAGTTTGCCTGCCAGCCCATTGCGGATGGGGATCGGCGCCTGAGTGGTGTCCCACACGGTCAGACGCTGGCGACAGCGCATCCCAACTGGCCACCAGTCCCCGGTTCTCCATGGCGGCGGCCGTGCCGCGGTCGTAGCTGAACCGCCGGCGTACGATCAGCGCTGCATCTGCTGCCGCCTGGGCATAGCTGCCTTTTTCCTGAACCACATGGGCAGCGGTATTATCCGGCAGGTCGTCATGCACCCGCACCGCGCCGGGGGCCGCGGCCTGCTCCAAATCCACCACCACCGGCAGCGGCTCATAGTCCACCCGGATAAAATCCAGGGCATCCTCGGCCTGATAGCGGCTCTCGGCGATCACCACCGCCACCGGCTCGCCCGGCATAGCGCACCTTGTCCCTGGCCAGCGGCGGGTGAGTGCGCTCGACAAAAGTTAACCGGCGGATCGGGGGCGGCGCGACCAGCAGCGGGGCCGGCTGCCAGTAGTTTCCCAGGTCGCGCGCAGTGAATACGGCGATCACCCCCGGCTGGCGCAGGGCTGCGCTGACATCGATCCCCCGGATGCGGGCATGGGCATAGGGGCTGCGCAGGAAGGCGGCCTGGGCCAGGTTGGGCAGATGTACGTCATCCACAAACAGCGCCGTCCCGCTCAGCAGGCGCGGATCTTCATTGCGCTTCAAGGATTGACCGACCAGCGTTTTAACCATGCATCCCTCCGTCGCTCTGCTCGTTTTCCGCCGCCAGGCTGCACCGCCTCCACGATGTTGACATATCCGGTGCAGCGGCATAAATTGCCCGATAGAGCCCCGCGGATTTCGACCTCGCTGGGATGCGGATTTTGCGCCAGGAAAGGGATTAAGGTCATCAATATCCCCGGGGTGCAGAACCCGCACTGCAGGCCGTGTTTTTCCCAGAATGCCTTTTGCAGCGGGTGCAGCGCCACTGCACTGCCCAGCAACTCTACCGTTTGGATGGTATGCCCATCCGCCTGGGCTGCCAGCAGCAGGCAGGATCGTACTGATTCGCCGTCCAGCAAAACCGTACACGCCCCGCACACGCCGTGTTCGCAGCCCACGTGCGTTCCGGTCAGTTCAAGATCGTGGCGCAGGAAATCGCTGAGCAAGAGGCGCGGTTCCACCTCGCGCCGGTAGATCTGCCCATTGACCGTCACTGTGATTGGCAGGTTGGTGATCGACAGGCTCACTGTTCGCTCCTTTCATCTTCAATCAGGCTGGCCGCGGCGCGTTCCGCGGCCTGGCCCAGCGCCTGCAGGGTCAATTCATAGGCCAAAAAGCGCTGGTAGGCGGGTGGGGTATCGATGTCGCCCGGCGGATCGATCTCTTTGCGCGCAGCCTCGGCCGCGGCCCGGATCGTCTCCCCGCTCAGGCGGTTCCCTACCAGCAGGCCCGCCGCCCGGTGCGCCAGCAACGAGCGCTCTCCGGCATTCATATAAGCCAGACGCGCGCTGGTGCAGCCGCCGTTTTCATCCAGACTGATCGCGGCCGCCACTCCCATCATCGCCCGGTCGCCGTGGCGTCTCGCAGCCTCGCTGAAACCCCAACCGCTGTGCGGCTCGCGCGCCGGAATTTCAATTTCAACCAGTATTTCATCCGGATCGAGCGCCGTCCACGAAAAGCCCCGGAAAAATTCATCGGCTGCAATCCAACGGCTGCCGCGCGCGCTGGCGGCGCGGAAGCGGGCGCCCAGGGCCAGATTAACCGCTGGCTGTTCGGATGCCGGGTCAGCGTATGCCAGGCTGCCGCCGATCGTCCCCCGGCTGCGGATCGCGGGATGGGCGATGTAGGGCACCGCCTGGTGCATTAAGGGGCGTGTTTTTCGATCAGCGGATTAAATTCGAGCTCCCGCTGGCGGGTCAGGCCGCCGATTCGCAGGCTTCCATCCGGCGCCAGACGCACAAAAGCCAGCTCAGTCAGGCGGTTGATATCCACCACCATCTCGATCTGGATGCTGCGAAAATTTAACGCCGGCAGCAGGCTCTGCCCGCCGGAAAGAACGCGGGCGGCCCGGCCGTGCTGTGCCAGCAGGTCCAGCGCTGCCGGCAAGGTATTGGGAAACTCGTAACGGAAAGGAGCAGGCTTCATCATCCATTCTTTCGGAGTGACTCTTCGAGACCAGCTCAGCAAATCACTCCCCCTGGCAGTCATAATATTTATAAAATAGGTCTATATTATACACTTATCGGGACCGCTTCTGCAAAAATCTGGATAAATCCCAAAATAAAACAGGGATATTGGGCCAGTTCCAGGCCCAATATCCCTGCCGTGAAAAATAACTTTTTACTCCAGCACCACCATGGCGTGCCCATGCAATTCGGGTAGCGTGACGGTGGCGTAGCCATCCTGGTAGGCAAACGCCAGCGGCGCACCTTCCGGCGCCAGATAAACCTTTCCCGGCGCCTGGGGCAGCCTGATCGCTATCTTCAGGTTGTACAGCGGCACGATATCCTCGATCAGGTCCAGCTTTTCAGTGCGCCGTTCGGCGGGATAGTACAGCACGTGCGCTATCGTGCGCTCGCCCTGGCGGTTGACCGTGATCTCGGCCCCACTCGGCCCGTCCATGCGCGCCAGCGGCTGCGGCAGCAAGTGCTCGAGCACTTCCCCCACCAACCGCCGGTAGGGCAGGTTGCCGTGCAGGGCAAATGCGCTGAACACCGGGTAGCTGATATAACCCACGTTGCCCTGCACCAGCGCCGCGGCGTATCCCGTCAGGCTTTGTCCGACGGCGTCTGCTGGTGCGAACTGAAATGGTCCCAGGCCCGCTCGAAGTAGGGTTCGACCACCTCCGCCAGCATCTGGCTGCCCGCCGCAGGCCGCGCGCGCACCCCGCGCTCGTACATCACATGGTCGGTCGTTTCCCCGGCAAAGCGGAAATAAGTCGTGGTGAAGGGCGACCAGCCCTCGGGCGCGATCCCCAGCGGCAGCAGGGTGCGGCTCGCATCCGCGCTCAACCCGCTCGTCCCGCTCAACAGCAGCTTGCCGCCCTGCACCAGATAAGCCAGCAGTTTTTCCGCCAGCGCATCGTCGACCGGGATGCTGTCTGGCAGGACCAGCAGTTCGAAAGTAGATAAGTCGGTTTCCGCACGCACCACGTTGAACTGCTGGCGCAGCTGCACCAGCATGCGCGTCGCCCCTTCGTCGCTCTTCGAAATCGATGCTTCCGTACGCGTGGCGCTCGTCGGGGTCTTGAACAACCCCACCTGGGCCAGGGGCACAGCCCCTTCCAGCCAGGGTTCGCGCTCCGCGACGCGGGCGTAAATTTTTCCGATCAGTTCGTAGGCCGCTGCATCCAGCACGCCGCGCGGGTGGATCTGGTCACCGATCGAAGCCCGCGCGCCGTGCGCCATCATCTGGCTGGTCTCAAATTCCAATGCCGGATAGGGCTTGTAACCGCCAAAATCGGCCCAACTTTTATGAAAGCGGGCCGTCATGCCCAGATAGGGTTTGTCAAAGGTGCGCGCATAGCGCACGGTGACCGGGAAATACATGTATCCCCAGCCGCCGGTCGGCAGTGATTCGATCTCCACCTGCTCCTGTAAGTCGATTTCTTCTTCCAGATTGAACTGCGGGCGGCCATTAAAATAGACCGTCGCCCCCGGCGCCGACTGCTGCACCATGGCGTGCAGACGGTTCATATATGCCAGAGCCACCTGATGCGAATACTTCAGGCGGTCGTCCTCCAATTCCGGGTTGAGGTTCGCCAGGCGCATGCCTTCTATCGCCCACTGTGTGGTCGAGGGCTGGTCCCAGCACATATCAAAGAAAATGCCGTCCACCGGCTTGAATTTTTCCAGGATCTCGCGCGTCTGCGACCACCACGAATTCCTGATACGGGCTGGACATATCCAGGATCTGCCAGCCAGCCCCGAAAACCCCCGCTGCCCACTTAACTTGCGAACTGTCCGCATTGCGCGCTACCCACTCCGGGTGTGTGTTGGCGGCGTATTCATCGCACTGCACGCTGATGTAGATGGGGGCGCGGATCCCTTCGCGGTGCAGGGCTGCCACCTGCTGTTCCAGCAGATCGAGGTCGCGCGGCAGCCCGGGATGGCGCTCGGGGCGGTCGGTGTCGTAATACAGGTGCCCGTGATGGCACTTGGCAAATACCGTTACGCTGTTGACGTGGGCGGCCTTCATCGTACTGGCAAAAACTACGGGGTCAAAATCGCGTCCCACATCCGGAATGGCCGGGCCGGTGTGAAAATCCAGATGAATCTGGCGGTAAGGGAGGGAAAACGGCATGATAGAACTCCTGATGAAAACCTTGCTCTTTGGTTAGGTTTGAATGACCGCTGCATCATATGCTCTATTTTACGCTATAATCTTTATTAACAAGTTCTTGCACAAATAGTCCCCGTCCCTCAACATTTCCCGCATACGGATCTCATTTGAACCCTATTTTGTCTTCAATCCAGGCTGAAATCGAGCAAGCGCACACCCCAATTGAGCGTGTCGACATGCTCAATCGCTATGCGTTTGCGCTGTGCGAACAGGAATGCCTCGAACAGGCAAAAATCGTCACCCGCCAGGCTTACGATCTGGCAGCGGTGGCCGCTGAAAATGAACAGCCTTATGATCGGGGATTGGCGAACAGCCTGGTGCTTCAGGCAAAAATCGACATAGAACTGATCCCATACCCGCAAACATTGAAACAACTGCTGGAAGCCCTGTCGCTGCTCGAGAAGGTCGACGACCCCGCCTGTCTGGCGGACGCTCTGAATTTGACCAGTTGGGTTTATTTCTCCAGCGGCGATTACCCGACTGCCCAATCCTATATCAAGCGTGCCATCCAGGTCGCGGAAAAAAACGAGGATTGGAAAAACCTGAGTTCGTCCTTAAATACGGCAGGGGGTATCCTGTGCGAGATGAAAGACTTTGACCAGGCCATCCAAATCCTCCACCGCAGCATTGGCATATCCGAACGGATGCACAACACCAAAGATCAAGGCCTGGCCTACAATAATCTGGCCATGGTTCTGGTATCTCGCGGGGATTATGCGGAAGCAGAAACAGCCGCCTATACCAGCCTGAGCCTGATCCAACCGATCGACCTGCCGTTCGCCGAAGCTTGCATTCTGGATACAATCGGCCTGGCCCTTGAAGGATTGGAAAGGCTGGAAACCGCTGCAGTTTATCTTTGAGAAATCCTTGCAAAGCGTTAAAGCACTGAACAATCCCTTGATGCAGCTGGAATCTTATCTGCATCTGGGTCAGGTCTTGCTCAAAACCGGCGATCTGCCGCGAGCCGAAAAGAATTTGCTTTTGGCCCACGAGATCGCCCAGGGACATGAAGCCTCGCGCATTAAATATCTCTGCCATGAACAATTGGCCGCATTATACGAAAAACGCAGTGACTACAAATCCGCCCTGGCTCATTTCCGCCAGTACCATACCATGAAGGAAAAGATATACAACCTGGATAACATGCAGCAGGTGGCCAACCTGACCGCCGTCCACCAGTTGGAAACGGCCATGAAGGATGCGGAAATTTTGCGTCTGAAAAACACCTTCCTCGTCCAGGAAATCGAAGTTGAAAAGCGGCGGCATGCCGAATTGGAGCATTTTGCCACCACCGATTCGCTGACAGGCCTGATTAACCGCCGCCATTTCCTTACCCTGGCCACCTTTGAATTCTCCAAGGCCCGCACAGAGGGAACCAGCCTGGGCATGATTATGGTCGATATCGATCATTTTAAAACGGTCAACGACCAGCATGGACACCCGATTGGCGACCAGGTCCTGGTCCAGGTTGCCGCCACGTTAAATTCACATATTCGCCAACAGGACCTGTGCTGCCGCTATGGTGGGGAGGAATTTTTATTCCTCCTGCCTGATTCCAACCCGGAAGACAGCCTGGTCATTGCCAATCGCCTGCGTCTTGCGGTTGAAGCCTTGCGGGTGATGGTCGGCAGCCTGGCGATAATGGTTACGATCAGCGCCGGGGTGGCCTGCCTGCAGTCCACCGATCTCACCCTGGAAAACCTGATCGTACAGGCAGATAATGCTCTCCTGAAAGCCAAAGCCCAGGGGCGCAATACCACGACCTTCATCACCTGAATCGAGCCGCCTGGCGACGATCAATAACCCGGCGGCCGCCTGAAACCTTCCACTTCCCCAACAAGCGATTTTGCGATAGCCAACAGCGGCATCTCACCCCAACGCCGGCCAACCACCTGCAGCCCAAGCGGCAGGCCCGACCGCGTATGCCCCGCCGGCAGCACCACCACCGGATGCCCGGTCAGATTGAATGGACAGGTATAGGAGATCGTCGCCGTCCAGTAGGGTACAGGCTGCCCTTCAACAAAAATTGGGGTATCCTTGGGGCAGTGCTTAAAGGCAGGCACGCTCATGACCGGACAAATGAGCGCGTCCCACTGCTCGAAGAAAACTTCCAAATCGGTGATAAAAGTACTGCGTTTTACCAGGCTGGCCTGATAATCGGAGAAGTTGAAGCTCAAACCGCGATACAAACCGCGCGCTGTGGCATCTACGGCGGTCTCGCTCGCGCCGAGCAGCGCCGCAATGCCGGGGTTTTGCCCAAGAGCGCAGGCCACCAATTCGCCCCAGGTCTCCCAAATTTCCGTGAAATCAAACGCTTCCGGAAGACAGCGCTCCATACGAACGCCTGCTTGCGCCAGATTTGCGGCCAGACCGGCAATCACCGCGCGAGTTTCGGCGTCGACAGGCACCCCGCCGAAATCATCGATCCAGGCCAAGCGCAGTTGACCCAGACTTTGAACGGGCAAGGCTTCTACCGGTACAGGCGGAACGGCCCATTGACGGGTATCCGCTCCGGCCATGATTTGGAATGCCAGGACGAGGTCGTCCACAGAACGCGCCAGCGGACCGGCCACACTCAATTGGGCCGGTCCCCCAGTATCGGGGGGTTCAGGTTGGGGGGAAGGGTGATATCCACCCCCCGGGAGCCGGTAATCGGTCGGTTTCAAGCTGTAAACGCCGCAGCAGTGAGCAGGAATGCGCAGCGACCCCCCAAGATCAGCGCCCAATTCTAGCGGCGACAGCCCGGCAGCTACGGCTGCCGCACCGCCGGTGGAACCCCCACTGGTCCGCGATAAATCCCAGGGGTTGTTCGTGCGCCCAAAGAGTGGGTTGTCTGTCTGCGTATCCAGGGAAAATGTAGGCAGGTTGGTCTTTCCCAGAAGGATTGCCCCCGCTGCACGCAAGCGCGCCACGACCGGCGCATCTACTTCTGGGACGAAGTCAGCGAAGGGTGGAAATCCGCTGGTGGTTCGTATGCCCGCGGTGGCAAAACCATCTTTGATGGTGATGGGCACGCCGTGCAGCGGCCCCCAAATCTCGCCGCGCGCCAATGCCAGGTCGGCTTCCCTGGCACGCGCGCGGGCTTGCTCATCGTTGCGGGTCACGATCACATTCAGCTGCGGGTTGTGGCGCTCGATTTGAGCAAGATGAGCCTCTACCACTTCCACGGACGATACCTGTCGATTGAGAATCCCCGCTGCCAATTCCTTTACCGAAGAAAATACCAAATTATCCACACTTCACCTCATAGCTACAAGCTGGGAGTGCCTAACGGCTCACATACGCCTCAAGACTCCCCACGGGGATCATCCGACTCGATCCGAATTTCAAAAAACTCAAACGATCTCAAACCAATCGAACCAGGCCCGGCTGCCGTTTTGCCTGCCGTTGGCCGTGGCGTACAGGCCAAAATATACCCCGGTAAAACCGCCCGCTACCTCGGTCGCCAGGTAGCGCGTCTCGCCCTGGGCCAGCACCTGCGGCTTGCCGTCCGCCGGAATCACACTGAAGGTGTAGTGTTTTGGGTTCCGCCTGGATGGCCAACGTCAGCGGCCCATCCGGCACGACTGCCCGGGCCACCTCGGCCTGCAGGCTGCCGATCTTGCGCCGCACGACCGCCGCCCGCTGCCCTTCTCGCTGGGTAATAAAGACCTCATAATGATGGTTTTCATTCATCCAGGCCGTCAAGCCGGCTTCTTCATGCTCGCCACCGGGTTGAAAATCGACCAGCGCGGCGGCCCGGCCTGCAAAACGATCCTGGCGCTGCCCCACCCAGGCCGGCGAATCAGCCGTCTCCAGCGAGAGCGGCGCGCAGGTCAGGCGCAGCCAGCCCGGTCGCTCGGATAACGCGTAGTCCGTCGGGTGCGGGTTGCGCAGGTAGTTCCAGGCCGGAGAAAGTTTATCCTGGTCGAAATCATCCCGGTTGGGCACAGGCTGCCAGGGATGGGCAGGCAGATCGGGCGCATCCATTTCCAACTCCACCCGTCCATTGTTGCCGATCACCGGCCAGCCGTCATCGTCCCAGATCACCGGCGCCAGAAAAGTCTCGCGCCCCAGGTGGTAAGCCGGCGGGTAGTACACCGGGCGAATTCCAAGCAGGGCCACCCACCAGCTGCCGTCCGGGGCCTGCACCAGGTCGCCGTGCCCGGTGGCCTGGATGGGATGAGTAAGGCTGCGGTGGCTCAAAATCGGGTTGCGCGGGCAGGCTTCAAACGGCCCCCAGGGGCTGGCACTGCGCGCAATGGTCAGCATATGCCCGTATTCCGTTCCCCCTTCGGAGATCAGCAAATAATAAATTCCGCCGATTTTATACAGGTGTGGGCCCTCCGGGTGCGCGCCGCCCGTGCCGCGCCAGAGTGGGCGCACTGCTTCCAGGATGTCTCCGGTAGCAATATTCAGCGTGCCCTGGAGGATCTGGCTGCCATCGGTATAGGTGAAATACACCGTGCCGTCCGCATCGAAAAACAGCGAAGGGTCGATTCCTCTCCCGGCTACCCACACCGGCTCGGACCATTCCCCGGCCGGGTCGCGCGTCCAGACATAAAAATGCCCACCGCCAGTGACATTGGTCGTGACCATATAGAAGATGCCGTCGTGATAGCGGATCGTAGGCGCATAAATTCCGCCTGAGGCGCGGCATTTTTCCAGCGGCAGCTGGCTGGGACGGGTCAGACAGTGGCCCAACTGGCGCCAATGCACCAGGTCGCGGCTGTGAAAGAGCGGCACGCCCGGAAAATATTCAAAGGAACTGGTGACCAGGTAAAAATCTTCCCCGACCCGGCAGATGCTCGGATCCGGGTGAAAACCAGGGATGATCGGGTTAGAAAAGGACATTGTGCCTCCTTAAAAAAGATGCTTGTGTTCTCGATTATATGCTGACTTTTCCTCGGCGCTATAATATATTTATTGCTCCATGGAGGAAACGTATGTCCAAACGATGGCCCGTTTTAAGGCGCTACGATCAAAATCACCTGCTGCGCATCGCCTTGCCCCTGGGCGGGATCGGCACCGGCACCGTCTCGTTGGGCGGGCGCGGCGACCTGCGGGATTGGGAATTGGGCAGCCGCCCGGCGAAAGGCTACATTCCCCACGGCCAGAAAGGCGGCGGGACGCAATCCGTCAGCCCATTCTTTGCGGTATGGGCCCGTGATCAACAGGGCAGCACATATACGCGCGCCCTGGAAGGGGCCCTCGACCCGACCGAATACGAAGGCCCATCGGGCAGCACTGCCGCCAACCATGGCCTGCCGCGTTTCTCGCGCTGCTCCTTCGCCGCGGCCTATCCCCTGGGCCAGGTTTACCTGGACGACCCGGCTTTACCTTTCAGCGCCCGGCTGCAGGCCTTCAATCCCCTGATCCCGGTCGACAGCGATTTGAGCGGTCTACCGGTCGCTTTTTTGCGCTACACCCTGCGCAACCGAACCGATCAGCCTCTCCAGGCGGCGCTGTGCGCCAATCTGCCCAATTTCATCGGCTGCGACCCGAACCACCCTGACGGAGCCAGCGGCAACCAGACTGCTTTTTGCGAAAGTAAGCACCTGCGCGGCCTGTATATGGAATCACCCGGCGTTGACCCGCAGGCCGAGGCCTGGGGCAGCCTGGCGCTGGGGATAATCGACCCACCCCCAGACCTGACCTACCGCACCAACTGGCGCTTTCAAGCCGGCGGTCATGCCTGGGGCAATGCCCTGCTCGATTTCTGGGATGATTTCAGCACAGACGGTACGTTGGAGGAATGCCCGCCAGACGGGGCCGACGTGCCGGTTGGCTCGCTGTGCGCGCGTTTCACACTGCCACCTGATGCCGATGCCAGCCTGACGTTCGTTCTGGCCTGGCACTTTCCCAACCGCTATACCTGGACGCCGGAGGCCTGTGACTGCGGGGAGACGGCCTGCAAGCAAAACTGGATCGGCAATACCTACACCACCCGTTTCAGCGACGCATGGGCGGCAGCCGAATACGCTGCTAATCAGGCCGACGCGCTCGAACGCCAGACGGTGCGTTTCGTGCGCGCCTTTTGCACCAGCGACCTTCCGCGCGAGGTCAAGGAAGCGGCGCTTTTCAATCTTTCGACTTTACGCTCACAGACCTGCTTCCGTACCGCCGATGGACGATTCTACGGTTGGGAGGGCTGCAATAACACGAACGGCTGCTGCCACGGTTCATGCACCCATGTCTGGAATTACGAACAATCCACCGCCTTCCTATTTGGCGATCTTTCCCGGCAAATGCGCGAGGTCGAGTTCGCCCAAACCATGCGGGATGACGGCTTGATGAGCTTCCGGGTCAATCTGCCTCTGGAAAAGGCCAGGAACTTTGATAAAGCCGCGGCCGATGGGCAGATGGGCTGCATCATGAAAATCTACCGCGATTGGCAGCTCTCCGGCGACGAGGATCTGCTTGCGCGCCTGTGGCCTAACGTGCGTAAAGCGCTTGAGTTCTGCTGGGTTCCCGGCGGCTGGGATGGCGACCGCGACGGTGTTATGGAAGGCTGCCAGCACAACACCATGGATGTCGAATATTTCGGTCCAAATCCGCAAATGGAAAGCTGGTACCTGGGCGCCCTGCGCGCCGCCGAAGAAATGGCCCACCACCTGGGCCAGGAATTGTTTGCCGGAGAATGCCGCCGCCTGTTTGAAAACGGCCGCGCCTGGAGCGATGCCAACCTGTTCAACGGTGAATACTACATCCACCAGGTCCGTCCGCCGGGTTCGCGCGCTGAGATTGCCCCCGGCCTGATGGTCGGTATGGGCAGCGCCGACCTGAGCGACCCGGACTTTCAACTCGGGCCAGGCTGTCTGGTTGACCAGCTGGTCGGCCAGTATATGGCCCACATCTGCGGGTTGGGCTACCTGCTCGACCCGGCGCATGTGCGCACTGCCCTGGAAAGCATCTACCGCTTCAACCTGCGGCGCGGATTTTACGATCACTTCAACTGCATGCGCTCCTACGTATTGGGGAATGAAAGCGCCCTGTTGATGGCCAGCTATCCTTACCAGCGCCCGGCGCGGCCTTTCCCCTACTTTTCTGAAGTCATGACCGGATTCGAATATACGGCTGCCGTGGGCATGGTGTATGAAGGGCTGGAAGAGATCGGATTAGAATGCATCGCCAATATCCGCGAGCGTTACGACGGGCGCAAGCGCAGCCCCTTCGACGAGGCTGAGTGCGGGCACCACTATGCCCGCGCCATGGCTGCCTGGGCTGCCGTGCTGGCCCTGAGTGGGTTCCATTATTCCGCCGTGGAGAAGAAAATGGCCTTTACCGCCCGGGAGGGCCGCTATTTCTGGTCCACCGGAAATGCCTGGGGCACCGCCCGCCTGACCTGCCGCGACTCGACATGGCAGGCCGACCTGGTCTTGCTGGGCGGCAAACTGGCCCTGGAGCACCTGGAGCTCGAAAACATCGGCCCCATCCCTTATAGCCTGCGTTGATCCATTAATCAGTACCTGGTTCTGACAGGCAGCACCTGTCAGAACCAGGAGAAATAGCCATCCTCATCCTTCGACCGGAGCCGATTCAGGCCAAGAAACAAGACCCTGCGCTATGCCCTTTTTGCCCTGTTGTATTTTCTTTTCCTTTTTCTTACATCAGCACCTTCAAACCAGAATAGCCATCCTCATCCTTCGTCTGGAGCCGATTCATGCCAAAAAACAAGACCCTGCGCTAAGCCCTTTTTGCCCTGTTGTATTTCACCCAGGGCACCATCCTCAGCTATTTCACTGCCCTCAACGCGCTCTATTTTCTCTCGCAGGGCCTGACCATGACCAGTGTCGGTATCTTCTCTGCCATCGCCCTGGTGCCGTTCATCCTCAAGATATTCCTGGGTATGCTCTCGGACCGGGTCAATCTCTTCGGCATGGGCAACCGCAAACCCTATATTTATATCCCCAACCCCAAGTTAGCCATCCTGCGCCCCAGGTGTCTGGAGATTGAACTCACAGCGGCCAAATCAAAAAATAATTTCCTGCTATAATCACTACTGTACATCCCCATTTTCAAAACATCCTGGAGGTTTGTCATGCCTTTGATGTTCGACCTTCCCCTGGAGAAACTGTATACCTACCAGGGTAGTTCCCCACGACCGGATGACTTTGACGCATTTTGGGATCGCAGCCTGGCGGAAATGAACGCCATCGATCCCCAGATAGAAATGGTCCCGGCCGAGTTCAAGGCGCCATACGCCGAATGCTTCCACCTGTACTTCACCGGTCTGGGCGGCGCGCGGGTGCACGCCAAGCTGCTGCGCCCCAAATCCCAGCAGGGCTCTGGCCCGGCAGTGCTGATGTTTCACGGTTATTCGGGAGACTCGGGGGATTGGGCCAGCAAGCTGTCCTATGTCGCAGCCGGCTACACGGTGGCGGCCCTGGACTGTCGCGGGCAGGCCGGGCTCTCCAACGATCACGGCGGGACCACCGGCGTGACCCTGCGTGGGCACATTATCCGCGGCGTAGAAGACGGCCCGGACCGCCTGTACTATCGCTCCGTCTTCCTGGACACCGCCCAACTGGCCAAAATCGTGATGGGCCTGCCGGGGGTGGATCCTGCCCGGGTCGGCGCCACCGGCGGCAGCCAGGGCGGCGGACTGACCCTGGCCTGCGCCTCGCTCACTCCTGGACTCAAGAAAGCCGCCCCGGTTTTCCCCTTCCTCAGCGATTACAAACGTGTGTGGAGTATGGACCTGGCGGAAAACGCCTACGCCGAACTGCGCGAGTACCTGCGCTGGCGCGATCCAACCCACCAGAACGCCGACCGCTTCTGGAACACGCTTGGCTATATCGACGTGCAGAACCTGGCGCCGCGCATTAAAAGCGAGATCTACATGGGGGTCGGCTTGATGGATAAAATCTGCCCGCCCTCGACCCAGTTCGCTGCTTTCAACAAAATCACTGCCGCCAAAAAGCTGGAAATTTACCCCGATTTTGGCCATGAAGGTATCAAGGGTCATGACGACCGCATTTTCCAATACCTGATGGAACTGTAATCCAGCCGGCGCACGCGGTCTTCAGCGGGCGTGCTCACCGGTTGGGAAAGGAACTTCCCTGGTTCGCCGGGCGCTGCCGGGCGAACCAGGGATAAATTTTTCAACCACCGATGAATTCTTCCATTTTTGACAAGCTGCGCGCCGGTCTGGTCGTCTCCTGCCAGCCGGACGCGGATGAACCGGAAAACGACCCCCTGAACCACCCGGAGATCATGGCCGCCATAGCCCAGGCAGCCGTGGCTGGCGGGGCCTGCGCCATCCGCGCCGACAGTCCAGCCCATATTGCCGCCATCCGGGCTGTACTCAGCGTGCCCTTAATCGGCATCTACAAGGTGGACCTGCCGGCGTATGCCGTCAGAATTACGCCCACCGTCGAGCATGCGGTCGAAATCAGCCAGGCCGGAGCCGACATCCTCGCTGTGGATGCGACCGCTCGCCCGCGCCCGCAGGGCAGCAGTGCGGCCGGTTATATCCGTCTAATAATTGAGGCCACCGGCAAACCGGTTCTGGCCGACATCGCCACCTTTGAAGAGGGGCTGGCTGCGGCAGAGGCCGGTGCCGCTGCGGTTGCCACCACCTTATCTGGCTATACCTCCTATTCGCCGCGCCGCTTCGAGCCGGATTTCGATCTATTGGATGAATTAGTCCAAGCCCTATCCATCCCAGTCATTGCCGAAGGCCGCTTCAACACCCCGGCCCAGGCGGCCCAGGCCATCAAACGCGGCGCCTGGGCGGTTACCGTTGGCAGCGGTATCACCCGGCCGCGCACCATCACGCGCTGGTTCGTGCGTGAAATCAAACATCCCAGGCGGCAAAATTGATTGGTGCCATCGATGTCGGCGGCACGAAAATCGCCGTGGGATTGGTAGACCAACAGGGGCGGATCATCACCCGCGGCGAAACGCCCTCTGCCGGACTGATGCGCTACACCGAGGCGCTGGCCTACTTTGCCGGCGAACTTCGCCGCCAATCTCGCCTGGCCGGCACCACCCTGCAAGGCGTGGGGATCGGCCTGACCGGACGCGTCGACCGGCGCAGCGGTCTGCTGACCGAAAATGAGTTTTTTCCCGATTGGGGCGGCCGCGACCTGGCCGGCGACCTGGGCCAGGCATTGGGACTGAGCGTAGCCATGGAAAACGATGCCGATGCCGCCGCGCTGGCGGAGGCGCGTTGGGGCACCGGCCAGGGCTACCGCGTGTTCCTGTATATTACCGTCAGCACCGGTATCGGTGGAGGTCTGGTGATCGACGGGCGCCTGTACCGCGGCACCCAGGGCTGGCACCCGGAAATCGGCCACCAGGTGATCTGCGAACAGACGACCACCTGCTACTGCGGGGCCAGCGGCTGCTGGGAGCAGATGGCCTGCGGGCCGGCCCTGGCAGACTGGTACCAGCGGCAGGGTGGCAGTGCATTGACCGCTGCTGAAATCTGCGGCCTGGCCCGCCGCGGAGATGAGTTTACCCAACGGGCCGTGGCCCACGCCGGCTATTGGCTGGGCATCGGGCTGGCCAATCTGGTCACCCTTTTTGCCCCGGAATGCATTTCCCTGGGCGGTGGCATGATGCGCAGTTGGGACCTGTTCGAGCCGCATGTGCGCGCCGTGATCGAAAAGCACTGTTCTTTCCTGGTACCCCACCAGATGGTCAATCTGCTCCCGGCCCGGCTGGGAGGCAGTGCCCCGTTGGCCGGTGCAGCTTGCGTCTGGCTGCATGCCAATGAATAAGAAGAAAATCATTCGCAATCATTTTTTAGGAGCTTGACCCATGTCTTTTGCCATGTCTTTGGCCGATAGAATTCGACCGCATCCCGCGAGAACTCAAGCTGTTTGCCATAGCCTCCCTGACAATGGGTATGGCCTACAGTGTGATGGACTCAACTTTTAATAATTTTCTTAACGATAAGTTTGCCCTCAGCGGTTTTGAACGTTCATTTATCGAGTTCCCGCGCGAACTGCCCGGCTTCCTGGTGGTGTTTGTCTCGGCCCTGATGTGGTTCCTGTGCAGCCGCCGGCTGGGGGCACTTTCGCTGGCCCTGGGGGCGGTGGGGGCCTTATTGGTCGGTTTCGCTTCACCTTCCTTTGGTGTATTATTGGTCTGGCTGTTTATTTACAGCGTCGGCCAGCACACCATGATGCCCCTCTCCGCCACCATCGGCATGGAACTGGCCCGGGTCGGTAAAACCGGCCAGCGGCTGGGCCAGCTCAATGCCCTGCGCAACCTGGCCGCCATCCTGGGCAGTCTGGTAGTTTTCTTAGGTTTCAACTACCTGGGTTTCACCTTCCATCACACCTTCGTCGTGATCGCCATCGCCCTGGGGATCTCTGCGGTGATGCTGTTCTCCATGCAGCGCCAGCAGACCCAGCAGCCGAAAACATTTTTAAAACTGCACAAGGAATACCGCCTTTACTACCTGCTGTCCATCCTTTACGGCTCGCGCAAGCAGTTGTTCATCACCTTCGCCCCCTGGGTGCTGGTCACCATTTTCAAGCAGCCCACCCAGATCCTGGCGACCCTGCTGCTGATCGGTGGGATCATCGGCATCCTTTTCCAACCCCTCCTGGGCTGGATGATCGACCACCTCGGTGAGCGCGTCGTGTTGGCTTCGGAAGCCGTGCTGTTGGTATTCGTCTGTTTCGGATACGGCTTCTCGCGTTCCATGTTTCCTGAAAGCACCGCCTTTTTGATCGTGTGTGCCTGCTTCCTCCTGGACCAGATGCTGATGTCGGTCAGCATGGCGCGTTCGACCTTCATGAAGAAAATCGCCCTCGAACCGGGCCACGTTCAAACGGCCCTGACCGCCGGGGTGACCATCGACCATGTTTTTTCGATCTCAGTGGCCCTTCTCGGTGGCCTGATCTGGAATACATTTGGCTACCAGTATGTCTTCTTGATGGGCACTGGGATTGCCTTCATCAACTTCTTCGTTGCCCTGCAGGTGCGCGTCCCCAAAACCGATCTTCCGCTGGGTGTTGAAGCCGCCAAACCATAATTCAGTACAGGTGCATCGCTGACGGAAGCGGGCTTAGACCGGATAGGCGGGCTGCTCCGACAGGAAGCCTGATTGACCCAAGTTGCTACCGATCACAAAGTCATTGCGAGACCGGTGAATTTTCCGGTCGAAGCAATCTTTCCTGCCATTTTCAGACTGCTTCGTCGCCCGCGAAGACCTTCGCGAGGCTCCTCGCAGGTTCATATTGCACCCAGCAGTAAAGTTCTTCGATTGAAATCTGATTTTATTCAGACTATAATAATCAAGATGCTCACTGGCAAAACGCCATTTAACAATACAGATCCATTCATAATCTATTTACCTACCTGATGGCCCATTGTGGGCGCGGAGGAATGCCGATGCAATCTTTTGCTTATGTCGCAGCCCGCACATTAGATGAGGCTGCCGACCATCTTTCCAACCCGGGGAAACAAGCCAATGTTTTAGCCGGCGGGACGGATCTCATCGTCCAGCTGCGCGAAAGCCGGCGCAAAACGGATCTCCTGGTCGATATTAAATCCATCCCCGAAGTCAACCTGCTGACCTTCAACCCTGAACAGGGATTGTCGATTGGAGCCGCGGTCTCCTGCCGGCGCATCTGCCGCGATCCGGCGGTGGTCAAGGCCTATCCCGGCCTCGTCGACGCTGTTTCCCTGATCGGCGGAACGCAGATCCAGGGCCGTGCCACCGTGGGTGGCAACCTGTGCAATGCATCCCCGGCTGCTGATACGATCCCCGCCCTGATTTCTCATCAGGCGGTGTGCACCATCTACGGGCCTCAGGGTTTGCGCGAGGTAGCTGCCGAAAATTTCTGCACCAGTCCTGGGCGCACCGTCCTCCAGCGCGGAGAATTCCTGGTTTCGATCTACATTCCACCCGCGCCAGCCGGTTTTGGCGCAAATTACCTGCGCTTCATCCCGCGCAACGAGATGGATATCGCCGTTGCCGGAGCCGGGGTTTCAGTCTTGTTGGACGACGGCGGGGCTACCTTCATCTCCGTGCGCAGTGCTTTGAGCGCGGTCGCGCCGGTGCCCTTATTTGTACCCCGGGTGGGAGAGTGGCTGGCGGGCAAGCCAGTAAACGCCGACACGATCCACGAAGCCGGGCGCATCGCCCAGGATGCAGCCGCGCCCATCGACGATATGCGCGGTACCGCCGTCCAGCGCAAGCGCCTGGCGGCCGTTTTGACCCGCCGCGCCCTCGAAAACGCCGTTCAGCGCGCCAGAAATTAGGAGAAAGACCCATGACCCAAAAAATACACATCCAAACCCAAATCAACGGCGAAGTGGTGGAATTTTTATGCGAACCCCACCAGAGCCTGTTAGAAGTGCTGCGCATGGAGTTAGGATTGACCGGCACCAAAGAAGCCTGCAACAACGGCAACTGCGGCGCATGCAACGTGATTATGGATGGGGTGTTGGTGAATTCCTGCCTGGTCCTGGCAGTAGAGGCGCAGGATAAATCGATCACCACCATAGAGGGCATCGCCCTGCCGGGTGGGCTGCACCCTTTGCAGACCAGCTTTTTGGAGCAGGCCGCCCTGCAGTGCGGGATCTGCACCCCCGGTTTCATCGTCTCGGCCAAAGCCCTGTTGGACCAGAACCCCCACCCCAGCGCCGCAGAAATCAGGCTTTGGATGGCCGGCAATCTGTGTCGCTGCACCGGCTACGATAAGATCGTGCGCGCCGTACAGGCTGCCGCGGAAGCGATGCAGGCCCCGACCGGCAGTGCGCCAGCCTTAAAGGTAGAAAGGTAGGTTGTGATGAGCGATACAATTGATTTTCCCACCGAAAAAATAGAACCAACCCCAACCGAAACCTTCAAAGTGATCGGCACCCGCCCGATCCGCCCCGACGGCACCGATAAAGTCACCGGGCGAGCCCTGTACGGCGGGGATTTTCGCCTGCCGGGTATGCTCTACGGCGCTGTGCTGCGCAGCCCGCACGCCCACGCCCGCATCCTCTCCATCGATACCTCCCAGGCCGAAGCCCTACCCGGGGTCAAGGCCGTGATCACCTCCGCCGACCTGCCCTCGCTCGAAAGTAAAATGTCCAACCTGGGCGAAGCATCGATCAATGTGCGCTACCAGAGCGCCAACATGCTGGCCCGCCAGAAAGCCCTGTATCATGGGCATGCCATCGCAGCGGTGGCGGCCTCCACCATCCACATAGCCCAGGAAGCCCTGGCCCTTATCCAGGTTGACTATGAAGTGCTCCCTGCGCTGGTCGATGTCCAGCAGGCCATGCAGCCGGGTGCCCCGATTCTGTTGGACGAACTGCGCACCGATGAATTGGGGGTCAAAGGCGATACCCCAACCAACGTTGCCGCCCATCACCGCACCCAAATGGGAGATGTAGCCCAGGGGTTTTCCCGGGCAAAGGTCATCATTGAACGCGAATTTCACACCAGCACGGTGCACCAGGGCTACATCGAGCCCCAGAATGCTACCGCCCTTTACAAAACAGACGGCCAGCTGACCATCTGGTGTTCCACGCAGGGCTCGTTCGGCGTGCGCAACCAGCTCTCCGAGATTTTGCAGATCCCGGTATCCAACATCCGCGTGGTTCCGATGGAAATCGGCGGCGGATTTGGCGGCAAGAACGATGTCTACCTTGAACCGCTGGCGGCGCTCCTTTCCAAAAAAAGCGGCAGCCACCCGGTCAAGATGACGATGAGCTACAGCGACGTGCTCTCCGCCACCGGCCCAACCTCCGGCTCATTTATTCGGGTCAAAATGGGCGCCGATGCCAGTGGGCACATCACCGCCGCCGAAGCCACCCTGGCCTATGAAGCCGGGGCCTTCCCCGGCTCACCGGTAACCTCCGGCATGGGCGTCATCTTTGCCCCATACCGCATCGAGAATGTGCTCATCGACGGTTATGATGTGGTGGTAAACAAGCCTAAAGCCGCCGCTTACCGTGCACCGGGGGGCACCAACGCCAACTTTACTGCCGAAACCGTGGTAGATGAACTGTGCGAAAAGCTCCAAATGGACCCGCTTGAATTTCGCCTGCTGAACGGTGTCAAAGGTGGCGACCGCCGGGCCGACGGCACCCCTTACCCGCGCATCGGGCTGCTGGAAGTGCTTGAAGCGGCTAAATCCCACCCGCATTATTCTGCCCCATTGGTTGGCAAGCACCGTGGGCGCGGTGTGGCAGCCGGATACTGGGGCAACTACGGCGGTCGATCCAGCGCCTCTGCCAGCGTCAATGCCGACGGCACGGTCAGCCTGGTCGAGGGCTCCGTCGACATCGGCGGCAGCCGGGCGTCTATCGCCATGCAGCTGGCCGAAACCCTGCAAATCCCGGTGGAAAACGTGCACCCAGAGGTTGGCAACACCGATTCAGTTGGCTTTACCGAAGGCACCTACGGCAGCCGGACCACATTCGCCACCGGATGGGCCGTTTACGAATTGGGAAAATCCCTGCTGCAAACCATGTGCCGGCGAGCGGCAGAGATGTGGGAGGTGGAACCTGACCAGGTAGCCTATGCCAACGGCGTATTTTCAGCCAGCGGGAACAGCATGACTTTTAAAGAGCTGGCTGCCGCCCTGGAAGATTCCGGCGAAGCCGTAGTCGCCAGCGCCGCCGTCTCTCCCAATACCTGGGGAGCAGGTTTCAGTCTGCACATCGCCGACGTGGAGGTTGACCCTGAAACCGGCAAGGTCGATATCCTGCGCTACACCATCGTCCAGGATGTGGGCAAAGCCGTCCACCCGGCCTATGTCGAAGGCCAGATGCAGGGCGGCGTCTCTCAGGGTATCGGCTGGGCTATGAATGAAGGCTACTTTTATGACACCCAGGGCCACCTGATGAATGCCAGCCTGCTGGATTACCGTATGCCGACCAGCCTGGACTTGCCCATGATCGATACGGTGATGGTCGAAGTGCCCAACCCGGGCCATCCTTACGGCGTGCGCGGTGTGGGCGAAGTGCCCATCGTCCCGCCCCCGGCCGCCCTGGCCAATGCCATCCACAATGCCGTGGGCGTGCGCATGACTGTCCTGCCCATGTCGCCCGGGCGCATCCAGGACGCGCTCTGGCAGGATTAGATTATTGCGATCCAACGCAGTGCATGCACTGCGTTGGATCGTAAAAGCCGCTCGGCCTGCCGGCATATGATTATTGGGTGTTTTTGGAAAATTGCTTCGCAATTTTCCAAAAACACCCCCAACCATCTATAAAGGGAAAATGATGCCTGTTGTCTGGATCCCGGCTTTGATGCGCGACCTGACCGGTGGATTATCCCAGGTAGATGCGCCTGGAACCACCGTCCGGGAAGTGATCGAAACCCTGGAGGACCGTTTTCCAGGGGTAAAAGAGCGTCTGATCGAAGATAACCGCTTACGTCCCACCATCACCGTGATCGTCGACGGCACCCCCAGCCAGAAGCGCCTGCGCCAGCCGGTGAGCGAGCACAGCGAAATCCATTTTTTGCCGGCGATCAGCGGGGGATAATCACGCAATCTCATCACCAATAAAGGCCAGATGTGCTTACTGAACAATAAGCTGCCTTGATAGACCCGCTCAACCCAACCTGCGCATAAGCCGCAAAGATATACAATATTTTATAGGGTCTGGCGCCTCGTTCATCTGTGGTTTCACGACACCTGATACAATTTGACGCTTTATCCCAGCCCGTTTATAATTACCTCCATGCAATTAATATTCTCCACCAGGCGAACTGCAATTGAAATGAACCGCATGCTTATAGTTATGGTTATGCGGGACTTCATCCGATAGGCAGCGCCAGTGATTCCAAAGGTCTGAACACCTTTCCACGCGATTTCAACGGGCTGCCGGGCGGCGGCCCGTTTTATTTTTTCATGCGCCGGGCCCAGAAAAAGCCAGGAAGTAGAGGTTTGATGGCAGATAACAACTTGTTGGTGATGAAATTCGGCGGCACATCCATCGGTACCCCGGCGGCGATGGCCCAGGCGGTGCGCATCTGCCTGGATGCACACCGCACCTGGGAACATCTGGTCGTGGTTACGTCTGCCCTGTCCGGCATTACCGATCACCTCATCGCCAGTGCCGAACAGGCCGCCCGCGGCGACCTTTCCACTTTCAACGCTACCCTCTCCGAGCTTGGCGAGCGCCATCACGCCATGATCGCAGCGTTGATCCGCGAACCGCAGCAGCAGGCACTCGTCCGCCGCGATGCGGACTGCCTGGTGACCGATTTCAACAATCTGTGCCAGGCGATCCACGTCCTGGGCGAGGCCTCCCCCCGCGCCCTGGACGCGGTGGCAGCCATCGGTGAACGCCTCAGCGTACGCGTTTTGGCCGGGGCGATCACTTCCGCCGGGCTACCGGCCGAATATGTTGAATCCACTCGCCTGGTGGTGACCGATGCCCATTTTCAGAATGCCATACCAGACATGGCCGCCACGGCGTGTGCCAGCCGCGAGGTTCTTGAGCCCCTCCTGGCGCGCGGGCGCATCCCGGTTGTGACCGGGTTCATCGGCGCCACCCCGGAAGGCCTGACCACCACCCTCGGCCGCGGCGGCAGCGATTATTCGGCCTCGATCCTGGCTGTAGCTCTGGACGCCAAAGAGATCTGGATCTGGACCGACGTGGACGGGGTGATGACCGCCGACCCGCGCCTGGTGCACGAAGCGCGCACCATCCCGGTGCTCTCGTACCGCGAGGTGGCCGAGATGGCCTATTTTGGCGCAAAAGTGCTCCATCCCAAGAGCATTCAACCCGCCATCCAAAATGGCATCGCCCTGCGCGTGTGCAACACTTTCAACCCCACCAACCCCGGCACGCGCCTGGTCTCGGAACGCGAGGCCAACGGTTTCGGGGCGATCAAAGCCGTGGCTGCCATCCGCGGGCTGCAGCTGATTACCCTCTCCGGCACGGGTATGCTGGGCGTTCCAGGCGTGGCCGGTCGCATCTTCAGCGCCGCCGCCACCACCGGCATCAGCGTGCCCCTGATCATCGAATCGACCTCCGAACAAGCGATCTGCTTCCCGGTGCCCAAAGAGCGCAGCGCGGAAGTGATCCGCGCCCTGCGTGCCCACCTGACCGACGTCTTCCAGCGCGGCGATATCGAACGCGCCGACATCAGTGCCGAGGTGGATATCATTACCGTCATCAGCCCGGCCCTGCGCAGCACGGCCGGCGTGGCCGGGCGCATCTTCGGCGCCCTGGGCGAAGCCGGGATCAACGTTTTGGGGATTTCCTTTGGCGCCTCGGACGTCTCGATCAACCTCATCGTCGGCGCGCAGGATACCCAACACGCTTTGATTGAACTCCACAAGTTAACCGCTATTAGTAAAACAACTGCAGTTCCTAAAAAAAATAAGTAAACCCATCCATAAGAGTATTCGCTCACAGCCAGTTCGAGAATTCTTGCACTGTCGGAGTAGTTCTCATTGGATTATGAAATCTCCATGACGGTTGGTGGTCGAGCCTTTTAAAACAGACGTTTGGTTTTGCTGCAAAATAAAACACGCGACCCACATCGTGAAACAGGTTGCTGTTCGCGATGTGGGTCGCGTGTCTATGTACCGTAAAGCCGCCGTTGTGGACAACCTCTCGGAAATAATCCTTTTCATTCAAACGTTTTTATGGGCTCACTTTCCGAGACTGCAGAAACGCCACCAGATTGCTGACTTCATCACTGGAAAGAGTGGTCGCAAAGGGCGGCATGTTCGTCCCGCCGTTCATGATGCGTAAGGTGATATCCTGCTGAGTAAGCCGGTCGCCAACCGTGGTCAGGTCAGGACCGCGGCGTCCACCGTTGCCGGAGATGGCATGGCAGTATTCACAACCTTTCTGGTAGAACAACTTGGCACCGGTATACACCGGTCCGCTGGATACCCCCACCACATTGGCGGGTAAAGGTTGGGCATTAAAATCTGGCGACCAGTTCGATTGGATCCCGGCTACCCACAAAGCACCAATCATCACCACCACACTGGCGACGATGGCAATTGCCCAGGGTCGGCGCAGCGCGCTGCGCTCGCCTTTATTCGAGATGAATGGCAGTAAGAAGAGGAGCAGCCCACCCAGCGTAGGGGCCAATACAATCACGTAATTCTCGTATTGGCGCGGGATCAATGCCAGCAGTGCAAAAACCCATAACAGGTACCAGTCCGGGCGCGGTACCGCCTGGATGTTGCTGGGATCAGGCGGGTTACCCAGCGCTGGCGGGCCGACCACCACTGCCAGTACAACCACCACCACGATCATTGCCAACACGATCAACATATCGCGCCAAACGAAATGCGGCCAGAAGGATTTACCTTTTTCGGTGATCAGAGCTTCGTATTTCGGGCGATAGGTTTTGGGGTCAACCTTTTCACCAGGTTTGGGCGGTTCCGATATGCCATGGTGCAACACCAGGTAGAGGTGCAGGCCTAAAATGCCAAAAATAATGGCAGGAATGAAGAAGACGTGGAACGCAAAAAAACGGCTTAAAGTGGCACCGTTGATCGTATCTCCTGCCAGTAAGAACCTGGCCAGCAGATCACCGATGATCGGGAAACGTCCGGCCTGTTCAGCTCCAACGACCACCGTCCAGACTGCGTTTTGATCCCAGCGCAGCAGCTGTCCGGTAAAGCCCATGCCTACTGTCAGCCCCAGCAGCAGCACCCCGGAAAGCCAGTTCAGCTCTCGCGGGAATTTATATGCCCCGGTAATATAGGTGCGGATTAAGTGCATTCCTACGAACAGGATCATGGCCGAAGCCGAGAAATAATGGATCCCACGCAAGATGCCCCCCATAAAGGCATCGTGGGTTATAAACTGCAGGCTCGAATAGGCATCGCCGGTCGAAGGGATGTAAGACATGGCCAGGGCGATACCGGTCGTGATTTGAATAATAAATGCAAACAGGGTACCGCTGCCAAAGACATAAGCCCAGCCCACGCCCGGCGGGACGGGGTGGTTAAAGAATGGACCAAAAAGTTTTGCGATTCCGGCCCTATCGTCAAACGCCTGCCAGATTTTTTGAAGTGTCTTGATCATGTATTACCCGCCTTTTCTCATTTTCCACGAAGTCACGGACGGTATGATAAAAAAAAATTTGCGCGCACAAATCGTGACCTGCTTAAAAATCTCAATCAACCAATCGGAATCGGGCTGGTCAGTACCTGAACCTTACCATTTTCGATCCGCACCGGATAATGAACCAGCGGTTTCGGCGGCGGACCGGCTACAACATCGCCATCCTGGTTGTAGACGCCGCCGTGGCATGGGCAAAGAAACAATTCCGCGTCCGCCAGCCAGCGCACCGGACAGCCGAGGTGGGTGCAGTTAACCGAAAAAGCCACAAATTCGGTTTCGCTGTTCCGGCGCAGCCAGGCTGCGCTTTTCGCGGTTACCCCGGCCCAGGGCAAAGGAGACGAATCCAAGTAATCGACCACCACCGTGGTCCCGACCTTAAAACTATCCACGCTGCCTACATCTCGCCAGACCAGCGGCGTTTTTTTAATCAACGGAGAAAGTAAAAATCCGATGAATGGCGCTCCAATCATCGCCGCGCCAACAACCCCAGCGATTATGCTCAAGCGGCCCAGAAACCGCCGTCGGTTCATCTCGTCTGGCGCCGCTTGATTCTGTGAATTATCCGCGTTCATGGAATATTCCTCCGATCCAACCCACCAAAGATGCCACAAAAATTACCAGCCCTACAGCCGAAACAATCGGCGAGGTCAACAGTCCCCAGACAAGAAAGACCACCCCAAATGCGGCGCCGACTGGCGTGTACGTGGCGGGTGGCACTACATCTGGCTTGGGCAGTGACCAATCCACTTTCTCTTCCGGATTTTCTTGTTTCTCTTTTTCCATCGTAATAAACTCCTAAGCTATCACTCGAAAGCAGTATTGTGTCGATCAGGGGCATTGTACCAGCGCGATAGAGCATGGATAGCTCCCGCCAGGTACACCGGACTGCCCGCAATCCACATCAGCAGCCCACCGGCCTGCTGATCCAGCGCAGGCGTGATCCCCCATTGGTTGCGGATCAACCCCAGGATACCCAACTCATCAACTGGTTTCAAATAGGTTGGGTATATACCGGGGTTGGAATATGCCAGGAGCAGGCCTAATATTGAATTGGCAGCAGTTGCGAAAAACAGGTAGACCACCGCGCTCATCGGTTTCATGCGCAGCTTCTCGACAGGGGCCAGAACAGGCCACCAGAACAGGCCTGAGGCCAGTAAGAATGTCAGATGCTCTGCCAGATGAATATTTTCACTCGCCAGCGCAGCATTATATAGAAAGGGCAGGTGCCAGAGCCAGATGGTGCCGATACCAATCGTCCAGGCCAACTTGGGTTGGTTGAGCAGCCGCTCCACCCGCGCCAGGGGTCCGGCTTCCAGGAAGCGGATGGCGGCCTGGCGAGGAATGCCCATCAGCAGTAAAGGCGGCGCCAGGAGAATGAGCAGCAAATGCTGGAGCATGTGGGCGCTGAACAGATAGCTATCCCCCAGCACATCCAGTGGAGAATCGAGCGCCACCACCAGCACCAGCAATCCCGCCAGGAACCAACCCGCACGCAGCGTCAACCGCCCGTGAACTGCCCACAGGTACAACGCTGCCAGAGCCAGGACGCCCAGAAGCACCGTCGGATACCAGGTCCACAAGCTCAACACCCCGGCCATCACAACCTCGTAAAAATGATCTGCAGATAAATCACAGCGTACAGGACCACCCAGACCGCATCCACAAAATGCCAGTAGACAGAGATAGCCTCCATTCCGGCTGAATGAGATCCTTTTATATGCCCGCCCAACATCAACCCGGCCAGAATGCCAAGGGATATCAAACCGATAATCACGTGTAACCCATGAAAACCGGTCAGGGTAAAAAATGTGGAGCCGAACAAATTACGGCTGATGGTCGTACCGTTTTGGATCAAACGGCTCCATTCTGCACCCTGTCCCAACAGGAAAACCACTCCCAACAGGATTGTTGCGACTAACCAGTAGCCCGCCTGACGATGCCTGCCGTGGTTCAGACTTTGCCCTGACCGCCAGATCGTGAAACTGCTGGAAAACAAGAAAAGCGAGAAAAAGCCTGTGACCAGTGGGTCGAGGCTGCTGGCAGCGGTGGGGCCTTCGCCAGGTTGGCTTTGAAAGTACAGGTAAGAAACGATCAGAAGCAGAAAAAACACGGCTTCGGAGGCAATAAAGGCCAGCATACCCAGCCTATTTTTTTCCATGGTCGGATTGCTTGCTTCGACGTTCATTGGTTGTTTTTCCAATCGGCCTGGTCCGGATGGGCAAGGTCCCAAAGCGGGCGCGGACTGCGTACAGGCGGGATGCGCTCGAAGTTTTCAGCCGGTGGTGGTGAAGTAGTCGCCCATTCCAGCGTCCAGGCATCCCACGGGTTATCGTCAGCCTTCGCGCCAGACTGCAAACTGACCACGATATTCCAGACTAGCATTAGCACCCCTATCCCTAAAACAAAAGATCCAACCGTGGAAATCATGTTAAGCAGGCCCCATCCGGGCATATCCGGATAGGTGTACACCCTGCGCACCATCCCTTGCAGTCCCAGGATGTGCTGGACGAAAAAGGTCATATTAAAGCCTATAAATGTGAGCCAGAAATTCCATTTTCCCCATTTCTCCGAAAGCATTTTCCCAGTAATCTTGGGGAACCAGTAATATAACCCTGCCAGAACTGCGAAAACTGTCCCGCCGAACAAGACGTAGTGGAAATGCGCCACCACATAATAAGTGTCTTCCACCTGCCAATCGATCGGGACAGTCGCCAGGGTCACACCACTGATCCCTCCGATGGTAAACAGCACCAGAAATGCGATCGCATACATCATTGAAACTCGAAAATGGATCCGGCCGCCCCACATGGTCGCTATCCAATTGAAAATTTTGATTCCGGTTGGGATAGCAATAGCGAAACTGGCAAAAGAAAACGTCAGATCAAAAACATGTCCCAGGCCTACCGCAAACATGTGGTGAGCGTAAACTGCGAAGCTTAAGAAAGCGATGGCTACCGATGATCCTGCCACGATCCGGTACCCGAAGATTGGTTTACGAGAAAAAACCGGAATGACTTCAGAGATCATCCCCCAGGCCGGCAGGATCATAATATAGACCTCCGGATGGCCAAATGCCCAAAAGTACTGCTCCCACAACAGCGACGACCCGCCCGTGGCGCTGGTAAAGAAGTGAGCATTGAACAGCCGGTCGACCAGCAGCATCGCCAGAGATGCGTTCAATACAGGAATGGCGAACAGGATGATAAACCCATTGATAAATGTCATCCAAACAAATAATGGTAGCTTGTTCAGCGACATGCCAGGCGGGCGCAGGGTGAATACGGTTACTATAATATTGATCGCCCCCATCACCGTACCCGATCCCACAATCAACAATCCCAACGCCCAATAGCTCAGGCCGGGGGTGGTGGCAAACGGTTTTTCACTCAAAGGGGCATAACTGAACCACCCGGCATCCGGCGCGCCGCCGGCGAAAAAGCTGAAATATAGCAAAAGCCCGCCGAATATGAACAGCCAGAACCCCAGTGCATTCAGCCGGGGAAAAGCTACATCTCGTGCGCCAATCATCAGCGGCACAAGATACATCGAAAAACCGAGCAGCAGGGGCACTACAAACAGAAAAATCATGGTCGTTCCATGCATGGTAAAGATCTGATTGTAGGTCTGGGGCGAAAGGAACGTATTCTCGGGCGTTCCCAGTTGAATGCGGAGTATAAGGGCTTCAATACCGCCGATTCCAAAGAAAACCAGGGAAGCCACCATATAAAGGATGCCGATGACCTTGTGGTCCACGGATGAAATCCAGGCCAGTAGTCCGCTGTATCTTTCCCTTTCGGCGATAGGCTGCACAACACCAGAAGCATTTTCTAATTCGGTCATTGCAAAGCCTCCAGGTATGCCACAAGAGCATTTATTTCGTTATCGCTCAACCCGAAAGTTGGCATCAAGGCTCCCGGTTTATAGGCCTGGGCATCCTGGATCCACGATTTGAGGTGATCGGGTGAATTGGTTAATACCCCTGCACCCAGCGTTTCACGCAACGACACGTGAGTCAGGTCAGGGCCAAAGGTTTTGTTTGCCGGGGTACCTGCAATCGCATGGCAGCTTGCGCACGACAACTGCTGAAATAACTGGGCGCCAGTGGCCGCTTCGCCGCTGGTGGGTGTCTGAGGCACCTGACTTTGCTGGCTTACCCAGGTATCAAATGCAGCTTGCGGTTCGGCGATGACACGAATCTTCATCCAGGCATGCTGA
Source organism: uncultured Chloroflexia bacterium (assembly GCA_963768585.1). GTDB lineage: Bacteria > Chloroflexota > Anaerolineae > Anaerolineales > Anaerolineaceae > CAVUNY01. The sequence goes on along the minus strand of CAVYIF010000016.1, from coordinate 60,887 downwards.
GCGCCGCAATACTCGGCGCAGGATCCCAGGTATGTGCCTGCTGCATTAGCCTGCAGCGTGGTGTGCGAGCTAAAACCGGGGGTAGCGTCTATTTTTCGTCCCAGGTTTGGGACCCAGAAAGAATGGGTAACGTCCGCTGATCGAATTTCTACATAAAAAGGTTTCCCGACAGGAAGGTGAATCTCGTTCGCAGTCTTGATATTCAGCTTTGGATAATTCAATTCCCAAAACCATTGGTGCGCAATAATAATCAAGTCTGGCTGGGTCTCCGCAGAAACCACGGGGTCTGCGCGCTGCATTGTTCCGATCATCAAAACCAGAATGCCTACCAGCAGGATTCCTGGGATGATCGTCCATGCCAGCTCTAATTTCTTGTTTCCGTATACGGCTTTTGGCTCTGGCTGGCCCGGCCTGGCTCGGAAACGAACCATGGCGATTATAACCAGAGCAAGTACTAGCAAAAAAATACCCCCACCAATTCCCAAAGTGATCAGAAACAGGTCTGAAATCGCCTTTGCCTGTGAGGATTGAGGGATAAAAGGTGGCATTAAATTTCCTCCTGACCATCAACTTATTGTACGCAGTTTGCTTGTAAAATGTGATCAGCAGTTGAAAAAGCTATCAACCTCTGGCAAACTGTAAAAATGCTAACTAAAATTTGATGATAATCATATATATAAGCATAAGTATAAAATTTACTGGAGTAATAATCAATAAACTTTCTTTAGAATCAGTTAATAATTTTTATATGGAGCCAACCAACCCATGAAATCAAAGGTCGCCGTCCTGTTTACCCGCCCGGAAACGGTGCTGGATGATTATGCCCGCCTGTTCGAGCTGGCCGGCGGCAAAGACGCCCTCCAACCGGGTGCAACCACCATTCTCAAAGATAACATCACCTGGCACTTTCCCATGCCCGGCGCCAACACCACCCCCTGGCAGTTGGAAGGCACCATCCAGGCCCTGCGTGCAGCCGGATATCACGACCTGGTGTGCGTCCAGAACCAGACCGTGGTCACCAACGCCTTCAAAGGCGAGGACCTTAACGGCTATGTGCCGATCTTCAAGCACCACCAGGTGGGTGTGCGCTACAACTTCCGCGCAGCCGATATGGCTTGGGTCCCCTACCGGCCTAAGGCGAAAATGCTGGCCCTCGACCATATTTATCCCGAGGGAATCCGCATCCCGGATTATTTCATCGGCAAGAACATCGTCCATCTGCCCACAGTCAAGACCCACATGTACACCACAACCACTGGAGCGATGAAAAATGCCTTCGGCGGGCTGCTTACCAAATTCCGCCATTACACCCACTCCTGGATCCACGAGACCCTGGTCGACCTGCTGGCGATTTAAAAAGAAATCCATCCCGGCATTCTGGCGGTAATGGACGGCACCACCGCCGGGGATGGCGCCGGACCGCGCATGATCCGCCCCATCACCAAGAATGTGATCCTGGCCTCTACCGACCAGGTAGCGATCGACGCCGTGGCCGCCAGACTGATGGGTTTTGACCCGTTAAGCATAAAATACATCCGACTGGCGCATGAGCAGGACCTGGGTACCGGCGACCCACGCGACATTGAGCTGGTCGGGGATGACATATCCGCTGAAAACTGGGGTTTCAAGGTGGGGCGAAATTCGCACAGCTTCCTGGCCTGGCTGGCATGGTATGGGCCGACCAAAGTATTTCAGAAAGTCGTGCTGCGCACTGCCCTGGTGGTGGTCCCAACGCTTATCGGCGAGATCGAGCAGGATTATATGTACTGGCCGCTGAAATACCGCCGCATCGCCGAGACCTGGCGCCAGACGACAAACTGGGGACTGTTATTTCAGCGCTACCAGCAGCAGGGGCATCTGCTGGAAAGCCTGGCCGAGTCGCAAGGTTCTTTCTAGAAATCTTCTCCGGTAGAAAAGTTATAAAAATCTCATACAGCCGATTTTTCCCTTGAATTCGAATTTAATTTGATGTATGATGCCAATCGTGACCATTATGGTCATCAAAAAAACCGATTGCACAGCCGCGAACCACGCATGGTTGTTTTATATTGGAGTGCTGATGACCCACCGGCTGTGAAGCGATATAAAGAAAGGTAACCGGACCATCAGATTATGGAACACACATTGGAAAGAACACAGCGCCAGGTGTTTACCAGCCAGGTGATGCCGGATTTGTTTCACACCGCCCCTGACCAATTTTTATTTTACCTTGAACGAGATGGGATTAAACTGATCCACTTTTATTGGAATGAAGCTGCGAAGAATCTGCCGCGTAACGCGGCGGTACCTGCTTATGGCTTGAGCTACGAGATCCGCAAACCAAACCCGCGCGCCACGGTCGCGCTCATCGGCCTGCCCCAACCCCAAATTTCTGGTGATGCTTACTTCATTGCCCTGTGCTACCGCCCCTACCGGGTGATGCCCTTCGGCTGGCTCAATGACACCACCAAGGTGCTGGTCCTGGAACGAACCCAGGCAGAAGATGAGGAAGGCATCCCGCTCCTGGTGGAATGGAGCCGGCGCCATGGTCGTGAGCAACTTGGCTCCGGCCCCTTGCTGGATCTGGAGGATTTCTACCAGGCTGTCCTGGCTGAGATCGCAGACTAAAAAAATCTGGGTTAATTTTCCCACCGCAGGCAGGAAAATTAACCCAGAAAGAAATTCAGCGAACCACGAAATTCAAGGTGCGCTCGGGAACATAAATCGTCTTGATCACCTGCTTGCCGTCCAGGTGACGCGCCACCGAAACGAGTGCCGCGGCCCGGCTGGTGACGGCCTCCTGCGTTTCGCCTCGCTCAACATCCAGCGTACCGCGCAGTTTTCCGTTGACCTGCACCGCGATCGTGATCTTTTCTTCCAATTCCAGGGCCGGGTCATATACAGGCCACTGCTGCAGGTGTACGCTGCCTTTCCTTTCCAGCACGCCCCAGCATTCTTCGGCCAGGAAGGGCGCGTATGGGGCCAGGACCTTGACCAGATTAGCCAGGTCAGCATCCGCCAGACTTTCATCCCCCAACCCATTGAGCGTTTCCATCATCTTGGCGATCGCTGTATTGAACTTGAATACGGCGGTGTCTTCACTCACCAGGCGTCCCAGGCGGTTGACCAATCCGGCACCGCGCTTGCTGCTGGTGCGATGCTTGTGGGCGTTATCGCGGATATAGGCCGTAAAACGGTCCAAGAAACGCTTGACGCCCATCAATGCCCGTTCGTTCCAGGCCATGGTAGCATCGAATGGGCCGATGAACATCAGGTAAGCCCGCAGCGCGTCGGCGCCGACTTTCTTAATGTACTCGTCTGGCACAATAACGTTACCGACCGTTTTACTCATACGCTGCCCGTCCGGTCCGAGGATCACCCCGTGCGACATACGCTTGTGGTATGGCTCAGGGATGCTGGCAGGGACCGCTCCCAGGTCGTGCAGGAACTGGTAAATGAAGCGTGAATAGAGCAGGTGCAGGGTATTGTGCTCGTCACCGCCAATATACACGTCAACCGGCATCCAGTAGCGCAGCAGGTCCGGGCTGGCAATCGCCTGTGTGTTGTGCGGATCGCAGAAACGCAGGAAATACCAATCACTGCCCGCCCAATTGGGCATGGTATCGGTCTCGCGCCGCGCCGCGCCACCACACTTCGGGCAGGTCGTGTGGACAAACTCTGGAATGTTGGCCAGCGGCGACTCGCCGGTATCCGTCGGTTGGTAGTGTTCGACCACCGGCAGTACCACCGGCAGCTGGTCCTCGGGCACCGGCTGCCAACCGCAATCCTCACAATAGATCATCGGGATCGGTTCGCCCCAGTAGTGCTGGCGGCTGAAGATCCAATCCCGCAGATGGTAAGAAACCGTGCGCTGGCCCTTGCCGTTTGCTTCGAGCCAGTCCACCGCCGCCGGGATGGCCTGGTCCACATCCATCCCATTCAGCGGGCCGGAATTGATCATCTTCCCGGCATGCTCTTCGTACGCTGCGGTGGAAAAATCCCAGCCGCCTTCCGGTTCGACGACCGGAGCCACGGGCAGATCGTAGGTCTGGGCAAAGGCATAATCGCGCCCATCGTGCGCGGGCACTGCCATAATCGCCCCACTGCCGTAGCTCAGCAGCACAAAATCCGAAATCCATACCGGCAGTTTGGCGCCGGTCACCGGGTGGATCGCCACCAGGCCGCTGTCGACACCGGTTTTCTCGCGGTTGACCTCGAGCCGCTCCATTTCTGACTTTTTACCGCTCTGAGTCACGTAGGCCGCGACGCGCGGGTTGCTCATCACGCTCTCCACCAGGGGATGTTCCGGGGCCACCACCATGAAGGTTGCCCCCCACAGCGTATCGGGGCGGGTGGTAAAGATTTCCAACCCTTCCGCCCGGTCCTGGATTGGGAAGGTGACGAGTGCTCCCTCGCTGCGCCCGATCCAGTTGACCTGGGCGGCTTTCACCTTTTCGATAAACTCGGTCTGGTCCAAGCCGGAAAGCAGCCGGTCGGCGTAGTCGGTGATGCGCACCACCCACTGGCTGATCCGCCGGCGGCTGGTTTCAGCCCCACAGCGTTCACAATGCCCGTCGATCACTTCCTCATTTGCCAGCCCGACCTTGCAGCTCGGGCACCAGTTGATCGGCATCTCCCGCTTGTGAGCCAGGCCTTTTTCAAAGAGCTTGATAAAAATCCATTGGGTCCAGCGGTAATACGCAGGGTCGGTCGAGTCGACCACCCGCTCCCAATCGAAAGATAGACCCAGCGCATCCATCTGGCGGCGGAAGGCAGCTGTATTTTCGGCGGTCACTTCCTGGGGTGGGCGGTGGGTGCGGATGGCGTAATTTTCAGTTGGGAGTCCAAATGCGTCCCAACCCATGGGAAAGAGCACGTTCTTGCCTTGCATGCGCTGGTAGCGGGCATAAACATCGCCGCCGGTAAATGAAAATGAGTGGCCGATGTGCAGGCCGGAACCGGATGGATAAGGAAATTCCACCAGGACGTACATTTTTTCCTGGGGGCTGAGGTCTTGCGCGTGGAATTCTGGCATATCTTCCTCCACTCCAAGTATATCGAGAAAATCGCTTCTCGGGTAGAAAAAGGTGTTTTTGGTCCTGTTGAACGGAAGAGTTGATCGACAGACCCAAAAAACTCACGCCATACTATAATGTTAAAATCAACACATTGAATCATCCCTGGAGCCTCGCATGGAAACTTCCCGCCGCCTGGTCGAACAAACCCTGGCTTTTGAATCCCCATCCCGCATCCCGCGCAACCCCTGGGTGCTGGCCTGGGCCGGCATCCACTATCCTGAAGAGCTGGCCCGCATTAACCAGCGCTTCCCTTCGGATATCGCCACCGCTCCCGCCTTCTTGAGCCGCCCGCCGCGGACGCAGGGTGTCGAAACCGAACCCGGCAGCTATACCGATGAATGGGGGTGTACTTTTATCAACATCCAGCGCGGGGTAATCGGCGAGGTGAAACAGCCGCTCATCCGCACCTGGGACGATCTGCCGCAGATGCGGCCGCCCGCCGAAAGGTTGAGTGTGGATCTCGCCCAGGTAAACGCCTTCTGCCGCGCCAGCGACCAGTATATCCTCGCCGGAACATGCCCGCGCCCCTTCGAACGTATGCAGTTCCTGCGCGGCAGCCAGAACCTGTACCTCGATCTGGGCGAGGAATCACCGGAATTATTCGCCCTGATCGACCGGGTCCATAATTTTTTCATCCGTGAAATGGAGCTGTGGGCTGAGACAGAGGTAGATGCGCTTAATTTCATGGATGATTGGGGCGCCCAGCAGCGCCTGCTGATCTCACCCAAACAGTGGCGGCGCATCTTCAAACCCCTGTATAAGACTTACGTGGATATCGCCCACGCCCACGGCAAGAAGATTTTCATGCATTCGGACGGCTTTATCTTCGACATTTATCCCGATTTGATCGAGATCGGGGTAGATGCGATCAACTCGCAGCTGTTCTGTATGGATATTGAGAAAATCGGAGAACTGTACGCCGGAAAGATCACCTTCTGGGGTGAGATCGACCGCCAGCATCTGCTGCCGTATGCCACCCCGGCCGAGATCGATGCTGCCGTGCGGCGTGTATACCGGGCATTGTACCGCGGCGGAGGCGTGATCGCCGAATGCGAGTTCGGCAGCGGAGCCAGGCCGGAAAACGTGTGGCAAGTTTACCAGAGTTGGGAAGAGGTGCATCCATGACATTTATGATTCGACCCTACCACCCGAGCGACCTGTGCGCCCTCTACCGGGTGTGTTTGCTGACCGGCGACAGCGGCAACGATGCCAGCCATTTGTACCGCGATGGCGAGCTGTTGGGCCATTACTACGTGGCGCCTTACGCGGTGTTTGAACCCGATCTGTGTTTTACCCTGACCCAGGATGGCGTGCCCTGCGGATATATGCTCGGCACTCGCGATTCGGATGCCTTCAGCCAGCGCTGCGAACAGGATTGGTTCCCCGTGCTGCGCCAGCGCTACCCCCTGCCTGCCCCGGAGGATACTTCGGAGGATGCCGGTATGATCCGCGACATCCACCGTGGCTACCACCCAAACCCGGATATGGCCGCCTACCCGGCTCACCTGCATATCGATCTCCTGCCCGCCGCCCAGGGCCAGGGCTGGGGAAGGAAACTGATCGAAACCTTCCTCAACCGTCTGCGCGACCTGTCCGTCCCGGCAGTGCACCTGGGGGTGGGCGCACGCAACACCCGCGCTATCGCCTTCTACGAGCACGTCGGCTTCCACCGCATCCAGGCCCATCCCGGCTGGATCGCCTACGGTATGCGCCTTACCTAAGCCTTCTGTTATTTTGCTTTTTTTCCTTCTTTTTTCCCTTTAAGCCTTCTGTTGATATTTTCATGTTTTCCTCTCTTGTTTTCTTCTTCCTGTGCCTCCTGTCCTGTCGTGTCTCAGTGGTTAAATCGACTTAATCACTCTGGAAATCATGAGCCCAATCCCATCTGACTATTTAGAACGCGTCTACGCCGGCGTACTCGGCAAAATTATCGGCGTCTACCTGGGCCGACCCTTCGAGGGCTGGACCTACGAGCGCATCACCGCCGAGTTAGGCGAGATCTGGTACTACGTTCACGACCGTTTAAACAAGCCCTTGATCGTCACCGATGACGATATTTCGGGCACCTTCACCTTCATCCGCGCCCTGGAAGATTACCCCGAGGCCGGCCATCACCTCACCAGCCGCCAGATCGGCCAGACCTGGCTCAATTACATCATCGAGAACCAATCCATCCTATGGTGGGGCGGGTTGGGCAACTCGACCGAGCACACCGCTTTCCTGCGTCTCAAGGCCGGCATCCCCGCCCCGCAGAGCGGCTCGAGCGCGCTCAACGGCAAGATCGTCGCCGAACAGATTGGCGCCCAGATCTTCATCGACGGCTGGGGGATGGTTTGCCCGGGCGACCCTGAAAAAGCCGCTGCCCTGGCGGCCAAAGCCGGGCAGGTCAGCCACGATGGCGAGGCGGTGCTCGCCGCCCAGGTAATTGCCGCCCTCGAAGCCCAGGCCTTTGTCGAGAGCGACCTCAACCACCTGCTGGATACGGCCTGCAAGCTGATCCCGGCGGATTCAATCATCTACCGCGTGATCCACGATGTGCGCGAATGGCGTGAGCAGTTCCCCGATTGGCGCCAGGCGCGCCAGAAAATCGCCGAGACCTACGGGTACGATAAATATCCGGGCAACTGCCACGTCGTCCCCAACCACGCCCTGATTCACCTCGGCCTGCTCTACGGCGGCGGAGATTTCCAAAAAGCTTTGATGATCACCAACACCTCTGGCTGGGACACCGACTGCAATTCGGCCAACGTCGGCTGCATCATGGGTATTAAAGGCGGGCTGGCAGGCATCGATGCCGGCCCCGATTGGCGCGGGCCGGTGGCCGACCGGCTGTATCTGCCCACCGCCGAGGGCGGGCGCGGCATTTTTGATGCCGTGCGCCAGGCATATCTGCTGGCCGGGATCGGCTGTAAGCTGGCCGGTGAAGCCCCCCTTCAACCGCCCAAGGGCGGTGCGCGCTTCCATTTCGAATTACCGGGAGCCGTACAGGGTTTTACCGTAGAAGACAGCCCGCAGACAAGCGGCGTGCTGCACCTGCGTAATGTGGTCGGACACTCTGCCCTCGGCCGGCGCAGCCTGGCACTCGAATATTCTCACCTGGCGCCGGGTCGCGCCGCGCGCGCCGCCACGTCCGTTTTCATCCCACCCGACGCCCTGGATATGCCCGGTTACGGGCTGAGTGCTTGCCCGACCCTTTACCCGGGCCAGACCCTGCGCGCCCGCCTTACCGCCGGTGAGGCGAATTGTGCGCCGGTCAAAGCTGGCCTCTATCTAACGTATTACGATGGGCACGACCGCCTGGTGCAGATATCCGGCCCGCGCGCAGAATTCCAGCCTGGACAGGTCTGCCTGCTCGATTGGCCGCTGACCGACCGCACATTAACCCCCATCGCCCAGGTCGGGATCGAGATCGAAGCCGGCGAATATGCCGAAGGCGCCCTGTACCTGGACACTCTCACCTGGGATGGCGCGCCGGATTACAGCCTGGCTCTGCCGCAGGGCAGCGCTGCGCTGTGGAAACAGGCCTGGGTCCAGGCGGTCGACATGCTGCGCGGCTATCCGGCGCAGGCCGGTTTGGATGTGATTCAGAACCACGGGCGTGGATTGCTCATCCAGGGTACGCGCGATTGGACGAACGTGCAGGTCGAAGCCGTCATCCGCCCGCACCTGATGAAATCCGGCGGGATCGCTATCCGCGTGCAGGGGCTGCAGCGATTTTACGCCCTGCTGCTCAAAACACCGGGCGAAGTTCAACTGGTAAAAATTTTTGATGGGGATGAAACGGTGCTTGCCACCGCACCCCTGGAATGGGAAATCGAACGCGACTATCCTCTGCGGCTGACCGCATTTGATAACCGCCTGCGCGCCCTGGTTGGTGACCGCCTCCTGCTGGAAGCGGAGGATGCCGCTGCACCTTTGCTGGATGGGGCCATGGCCCTGATTATCGAAGACGGGTACCTGAGGGCTTCCAGCATCGCGGTGAAACCCGCTGCGGTCCCAGCTTAAGGGATCGCCTGTTCTACCGGCTGCCAGCTCAGGCCAAATCCGCCCAAGGGCATGATCTGCGTCTGGTAGTTGCCGCCGCGTTCAAATCCGCCCAGGGATGCCGCCCAGATCTCGACCCCCGCGGTATAAGCCAGCCATTTTCCATCCGGCGACCAGGCGAAGCTGTTTAAGGGCTCATCCGTCTGCACCAGGACCTGCTGGCGGTTGCGGCTGATCTGGATCAGCATGATTTCGCTGTTCATATGATCTACCCCTGTAAACACCGGCATAAATGCCAGGTAGCGCCCATCCGGCGACCAGGATAGATTGGTGTTGCGCAGCGGAAAACGCGTGGTCTGATCGCCCGAAAGGGGCATCGCCCGGTCTATCCCGCCCTCTCGCCCGTAGATCATCAGGCTCACATCGATCGTCGCATCTTTCAATACCCCCACGATGACCGCAATTTTACTCGAATCCGGTGACCAGGCCAATCCCAGGCCAATATCCCACAAAGTGTCCTCGGCGATGCGCCGCGGATTTTCGCCGGCAATTTCCGGTTGGTCAATTTTCCAGACCCACAATCCATCGCTGCCCTCGCTGAAGGTTGCCAGCGAGCGGCTGTCCGGCGACCAGGAAATCAGCCAGCGGTCGATATTATTGGCGTGCAGGTAGCGCGCCGGACCGCCCTCCGGGGAGAGCAGGGCCAGGTAAGATTTATCTGCGGTAACCCAAACCGTGGAGGCGATCCACTGACCATCGGGCGACCAGTGCGGCGGGCCGTACAGCGGGTAATGAATCACCTGCGAATCCGGCCAATCCACCGAAGGGGCCGAAACCAGCGGAAAATCCGGCATGGACACCGTGCGCATGTGCTTCCCGTTCGCATCGATTACATTGACCTGGTTCTCCCCCCATGTATCGGGGATCGTCAAGTAGGCGATACTTTTACCGTCCGGCGACCAGGCCGGATTCGAATCGACTGAAATTCCTTCGGTCAGCTGCTGCAGGTCGCTCCCATTGGGCTGCATGCTGTAGATATGGTTGCCAAACGCATTAAAGTTGACAAAGGCCAGGCGTCCCGGATAAATGACCTTCAACAGGTTGGGGTCTGACCGCATTGGCACCGGGGTGGGCCGGGGTGCTGAGCGCTGCCGCTGGCGGGGCTGGCGCGTGGGTGTGGCTGTCGCCGGCAGAGGCAACGCTTCCAGCGGGGTCAAACCCGGCAGAAAGGCAATCACCGCCACGATCATCACGGTGATCAAACCGGCCCCAAACAGGTTCCCGACCCACCGCCGGGTGTGGTGTATCTGCCGCAGATCACTCACCGCCCTGGAAAAGCCGGCTGCCGAAGGCACCTGTTCTACCCAGCGCTTTTCGAAAGCTGTGCGCAAATCCGCCTGAAACACATCCAACTGCCGGCTGGCCTCCTGGCATGCCTCGCAATCTTTCAAATGCAAGCGCAGCTTCTCGGCATTGCCGTCGGTGATCAGGTGGTCAGCCGCATCCTCCATAAATTCCAGCGCTTTGCGGTGCGAGACTGTTTGGCCAGGCGTATCCTCCGCTGCGAGTTGGAAATTCTCCCCGACCGCCGCGCTCACCTGGTGGCGAGCCGCCTTCAAACGCTTCTGAATCCGGCTTTCATTCAAGCCAAGCATGGGAGCCATCTCATGCACGGTCAATCCCTGATCGTAGCGCAGGATTAATGGCAGGCGCAGACGGTCATCCAACTGCTGCACCGCCTGCATCAGGCGTGCGTCGCCTCCGTGGGCAACCTCTGCCCCCACCTCACCTGCTTGCGCGGGCTCTCCCAGCCTGAGCAGCTTTCGAATAGGGGTTGGGATATGGGCCAGCACCTGGCGGTGGCGCAGCCGTTTTCGGCAGTTGTCGACCGCAATCGGGTACAGCCAGGTGGAGAAAGCCACGTTGCCCCCATATTCATCCAACTGGCCAAATGCGCTGTGAAATGTTTCTTTGACGGCGTCTGCCGCCTCGCCTGGATCATCCAGCAAAGCCAGCACCAGGCGGTATATCACCGCCTGGTTGCGCTCGATTAAAGTTTGTACCGCCCCCGCATCTCCCGCCTGAGCGCGCCGCACAAGGTCAAAACGCGCATCCATCCTTACTGCTCCTTCAGCACGGGCTGCCAGCTTAGATCGCTGCCAGGGGAGCCGGAAAGCCGCGCCAGCGGCGGTTCGCCGGATTCATAGGCAGCGATCGACGCCACCCACATTTCGTACCCGGCCGAATAAGCCAGCCACTGCCCATCCGGAGACCAGGCAAAAGATTTGATATCCCAATCCATTTCGGCCAGGGGCGGCATGGGCGAATTGGCACCCGCGCGAATGAGCATAATCCGCCCATAGACCAGTTCGCTGTTGGTGAAGACCGGGATAAACGCCAGATAGCGCCCATCCGGAGACCAGGCCAGGTTGCTGGAACGCTTCGGGCCGCGCGTCAGGATCCCGGTTGAAATCGGCATCGTTTGCAGCAGCTTGCCTGAGGTATCGATCAGGTGCAGATCGACCTGGATCACATCTTGCTCACGCAAACCGCCCAGTAGCGCCAGTTGGCTGGAATCCGGTGACCAGGCCAGACCAAAAACATCGTCCCAGGATCCATCAAAATTAAGCGAACGGGGATTTTTTCCGGCCTCGAGCGGCAGGCGCGGCCACCAGACGCGCAGTTCGCGCTCGCCATTGGCCAGGTAAGCGATCGCGCTGCCATCCGGAGACCAGGCCACATAGGTCAGATCGATGCCCTGTACGGGCAGCAGCAGCGAGTCAACCGGCGTCGCCGCGGATTGGATCACCAGGAATTGACTCCCGGAATTGGTCCACACCGCCATTGCCAGCCATTGCCCATCTGGCGACCAGTGCGGCGCCCCGTAAAGCGGGTCAATTGGATCCTTAAGGACCCGCGCTTCTGGGGCAGGAGCGATATAGTGGGAGAAATCCGGCATAGGCAGAGCGCGGATATGGTTGCCGTCCGCATTAGCCAGGTACACCTGGTTGCTCTCACTGCCGCCCGAAACGGTCAGGAAAGCCACCCGCTGCCCATCTGGAGACCAGGCTGGAGAAGAATCCTCCGCCAACCCGGCGGTAAACTGAAGGTAATCCCGGGTTCCCGGCTGAAAAGTGAAAAGGTGGTCGTTCAGGCCGCTGAATGCGGTAAAAGCCAGTTTTCCCGGATAAATTCCCGCTAACAGCGCCCGGTTGTTAACCGGCCGGTGAGAACGCGAAAATTCGGTCGGCGCCGCATCCACCACTTCCGTCGGTTTTATTTTGGCAGCTGTCGGCGCTGCCGCGGATTGCGGCGGGTATGAAGCGGGTAGAAATACGATCAAACCAACCACCAGCATTGTGAACAGCACCGCCCCACCCAGGCTGAGCGAGCGCAGTAATGTCTTTTTTCGCCGGCGCTGATCCAGTGCTGTTGAAACCACACCTGCTGCAGGTAATTTCGCCGCTATCCAACGCGCATGGAATGTGGCGCGCAGGTCATTTTCCAGCTCTTCCAACCGCCGGGCGACCTCAACACAGCGTGGGCACTGCTTGAGGTGCCGCGCCAGCCGGGCGGCATCCGCGTCGGTGATGGCATGGTCGGCGGTTTTCTCGATCAGCCTTTCCGCCAGGCGGTGATTAATCTCGGTCTGCGGCCCGGCTTGGGCATCGATCGGAGCGTGGATATTTAATATGCTGCGCAGGCGCTGGCGAGCCTGGAACAGGCGCGCCTGTACGCTGCTCTCGCGCCAGTCGAGCAGCTGGCCGATCTGTTGGGGCAGCAGATCATGCCCATAACGCAGCACCAATACCAGGCGCAGCCCTTCATCCAGCTTTGCCGCCGCCCGGATGAGCCCATCAGACTCTTCTGGCGGGGCGTTCGGGGGCGGCCCGGCCGGCTCCACGGTTTTCCTCAAACGCGGCCATATTCGCGCCAGCATACCCTGTATTCTGCGCATACGCAGCCGCCTGCGGCACACCTGCAGGGTAATCCGGTAAAGCCAGGCGGTATGGGATTCCGGCCCGGGATAGGCATCCAGGTTTTCAAGTAGAGAGATTCCAGCTTCGTGCGCGGCCAGTGCTGCCTGCACAGGCTCATCCAGAACAGAAAGCGATAGACGGTATACAACCGGATAACTTTTTTCAACTAAGGATCGGGCAGCCGTGCTGTCGCCGGATTGTGCCAGACGAACAAGGTCGGGTTGGGATTCCATACCGGTAATTGTAGAATATTTGCGCCCCCTTTTCTAGTACAAATAAGACATTTAAGATGATAATTAGTTAAACTCTTGCCCCAGGTCCTTTCGAGCGCTAATCCTCGGCCAGCGCCTGGCTTCCGGCCGTTTTCTCGACCACCCAGAAATGGGAAAGCCCCAACCCGCGCAGCGGTGTCCGTTCCAGCGTGAGCAGCACGGCGCGCAGCATTTTCCCCAATGCCGGCCACCGCGCAATAATATTGTCGTAGGCCCCAAAAATCACCGTGCGCTGCATGTAGCGCACCGGCAGGCCGGCAAAGCGGGAAGCCAGGTCGCCGCGGGTGTACACGCCGACGTGCGGCGCCAGCCGGTCGCGCCATTTGCGCGGCAGCCAGTTGACCAGGGGGATATTGCCGAAATGATATTTTCCCCGCCAGTAAATGCCGTGCGTTTCAAACGGGTAACCGCGGTTGGGGCAGAACAGCACCAGGCGCCCCCCCGGGCGCAGCACGCGCACCATTTCCGCTAACGCCTGGCGGTCATCCTGTACGTGCTCGATGACTTCGTGGGAAAGGACCAGATCAAAATACCCATCCGCGAAAGGCAAACGCTCGCCAATCCCGCAAACCACCTGTCCGGTTTTAAGCGAAGCTTCAAGACCTCGTTCAAACTCGATCTCCAGCCCCACTGCCTGCCGGGCGCCTGCCGCCAGGTGACCGAGATACTGACCAACCCCGCATCCATCCTCCAGAATCCGCCCACCGGCCCGCTCGCCGGCCGCGCGGAGAATCATCTCCAGGCGGCGCTCCTGGCCGGCGCGCCACACGTAAGAAGGCTCGCCGCGCTGTGCGGCTTTGGCAGATGGCGGAATGGTCACTGTTCCTCTTATTGGATGCATCTGGCATATGCCAGATGCATCCAATTAAAAAATTAAGGCCTGATCGCGATCTTCCACGATCCGGAAGCCTGGGGATCGCGCGCGGTAAAGACCAGACGGTACAACCGGCTGCCCCAGATGCCCAGCAGGCGTTTGTCTGCGACATCGATCGTTTCTACCGCCACTTTGAACTGGGCCGGATCATATGCCACCGTCCCTGCACCCGAAACCATATCGCCCGCCAGTGCCGACTGGCCGAGCGTCAATCTGCCGGGCTGGCTGGCGTCCACGCTGCACGGCGTGATCAGGCTAAGGGTCAGCGAGGCTGGTTTTTCCGCGGTTTGATAGCGGTCTACGATCTCTACGGCTTTACCCCGCTGCAGGGTCACCGTGCGCTGCCAGCTCTTCAAACCTGCTTCTGCCGGGTATGCCCCGGCAATATCCAGCGAGAACTGAGCGGCGCCATCGTCCGCGCTGTACTGCACATCGCGCGCGGCAAAGCTCTCACCCGGAGCCTGCATTACGCCGTTGATCGTCGGCAGCGAATGGTAGCCGGACTGCATCGTCCAGATCTCATAGCGCTGCGGGCTGAAAGTCTTGCGCGAATAGGTTTCCACGCCAACGTCGATAATCACCGGTTTGCCGTCGATATAGGTGACGAAATTGCCAATATCGTTGTGGTTGTGGCTTTCGGCGTTATGCCCGCCTTTAGCTGCCAAGTACAGGCCCTGGCTGCTGCCCTCGCGATCGCGGGCCACCATCACTTCGATCTCATTCAGGAAAACATCCCGTACCAGTGGCGGTTGGGCCGCATTCTCAGGCAAATCTTTAATCCCGAAGAGCGTTGGCAGTACCCGCCCCAGGCTGGGGGAGATATCCTTCTCGGTGCGCGCACCGATCTTCAGCAGGTCGGCAGACTGTGCCAGCCAGGCGCCAAAAGCGGCCATTTTCTCATCGCCGATGCGCTTTCCGTAGTTGTATACCAGCATCGGGTCGGGGTGTAAAACTGCCGCCGCATCCGCGAAGTTAAGGTAAAAATTATCCGCGATGTGCGCGCGGTATTCATAACGACCGATATCCTGGATTAATGGATCACCGTACTCATCCAGTTTGCCGGCGGTGGCGCTGTGCAGCAGTTCCAGGTTCTCGAACAGCGAAGCCCCGGCCCGGCCCCAATACCCCGGACCTTCATCGCAGCCGCCGTCCCGCGGGTAAGGCACCACGAAGCGATCCAGACTGCGCAGGATCTTATGAACCGCCGCCGTGCGGCGGTCTTCGTCCTCTTCGATGAGCAGGGCACAGGTCAGCCAGTTGGAATTGATCCACGGGTTCCAGTTGTTTACCCGGCGCTCTCCAAACCCCATCCACCAGAAGTCGTCCCGTTCCAGGTTGGGGGTCAAAATGCGCGTCTGGATTTCGCGACTGCAGGCGGGGGACGATCTGGGGTGAAACCGTTTGCAGTTGTTCGCCCACCAGGTAAACTGTCCACGCCACCAGGGCGGCAGTTTCGGCAGCGAACAGGTCAACCACCGGTTCGCTGGTATCGGGCAGACCCGATCCGGCACGCTGGGCATATTGGTGCGCCGGCAGTACCCAGGTAGATTCTTCACAGATGCTCCACACCGCGTTGGTGATCGCATCCAGGAAGCGGCCCTGGCCTTCGATGCACTCGGCGACCACCAGCGTCCCCAGGATGTCGCGTCGCGCAAAATTGAGTACTTCATACTGGTCGCGGTTGCCAACCCGCGCAAATTTCAGATAATTGGTGGCTTGGAGGTGCGGCCATTCGCGCACCAGGGCCTGCTCCCCGTAGCCAATCTGTACCCGCCGTAAGGAGTCTGGCAGGGCATCCCAGGCAGGACGATCCGCGGCAGTGGGGTAAGGCTTCCACTGCCCCACGGGGATTAGCATCTTCTTCAGGCTTTCCAGCGGATATTTTTTGGCAAAGAAAGCATCAGTCGTCGGAATAGATACGGGCATGAAAAAACTCCTTTTTCAACATTTCAGCCAGTCAGCAATGGCGGTCAGCCAGAACCACTCTGGCATGTCCCGCGACATTGCGCTGTTTATGAAATTTTAGCTGCAGATTGATTCTAACCCAAGTTGAAAAAACGTTACCCATCTCCTGGCAATTTTCCATTCTTTTTTCCATCCTATGAGAGGGGTGTCAGATGAGATGAAAGAAGTTATTGTATAAGCAGTTCCATTCTCCAGGAAAGGAAGGTGAAAATAAGGAATTCTTTTTGTGACCGAAAATGTGCAAGTCATGGCTGCACATGCTGGCCGTCTACCGACCGAGGCTGTGCGGCAGGGGAGACCCTCACAATCGGAATCTAAAATTTGTCTTACTCACATGAAAGGAACTAATCCATGCTGAAGAAACTGGTATTTATGGTGATCTTCCTGGCATTTGCCATTGGAATGACCGCGCCTTCAGGAGCGGCTGTCGCGTCAGGCGCCAACCATATCTATTTCCCTGTAGACGAGGGATCCAGCATCTGCAATTTTCCCACCCCAACAGACCCACGCTGCAACCTGGGTGAAGTTACCGTGCTGCCCAACGGTAAAAAATTCTTGAAGGGTTATGTGGACGTCGTTATCTTCTCTGCCGGGGACCCGCGCTGGAATGTAGAATGCATCTTTAGCGGTGACCCATTTCCTCCCGGCAATCCGCACGCCTATCCCATCATGGGGTCATTTGTCTGCACGCCTCTCAATCCGGCCCTGGCCGGCGGGTGGTGGGAAGGAACCGCACAACACGTTTTACAACCTGGTCGTTATATTGCGACATGGCAGGCCAAGGGGTACGGCACCTTTGACCGCCTGATCTCCAGGAGCTTCAACAGCGTTTCCAACCATACCGAGGGCGAGATCATCGAGCTGCCCGGTTATCAACCTTAGCAAGTAATATTTAGGAGCAGGCCCTTGGGTCTGCTCCTAAATATCTGCGTGAATCTCATAATATAGTGTGGTGCTTGCAATCATACGGGAATAGTTATCCCATCTCCCGCTCTTCTTTGTACCCTAACCCTTTGCGGTTATCCACCAGGCGCACCCAATCCGGCTCGAAAACATACAGCGTACTGCGCGCCACGACCTGTTTGAGCTGCGCCACGAAGGGGAATTTGTCCCGGTACAGCACCCAGGCGCGCTCCCATTCCGCCCCTGCCGGCACGGCGCGTACTCTGCCGCGCAGCTGCAGTCCACGGATTTCCTGCCAGCCCGAGACCAGCGGGTGGATCGCCGCCGCTGCCCGTGCGTCACCTTGCAGATCGAGGGCATGCTGGCTGTCGGCATCGGAAAAGAAGTACAGGCAGGACTTTTCATCGGCGGCGAAATACACCGGTGCGGCATGAGGATCCCCCTCCGGACTGCCGGTCGCCAGGGTCATCGCCGGCAGCGCCAGCAGGTCCGCCGGGGGCCAGGCCTCTTCTCCATCCGCCGGGGCCGGGCGCGTCCCCTGCCAGCGGCGGTAGAGATCGTTTTCGATTCCCAACCGGGCCAGCACCCGCCCCACCAGGTTGTCGACCAGTTCGTCCACACGCTGTGGATGAGTGTAAAAGGCCGGCACGGGTGGAAAAATCACCGCTCCCGCCGCGGCCGCCTGGTCCATCAGGCGAATATGCCCGCGGTGCAGGGGTGTTTCACGCACCACGAGCAGCAGCGGGCGGCCTTCCTTAAGAGTCACATCCGCTGCCCGGGTCAGCAGTTCGGCGGCGTAGCTGTTGGCAATGGAGGATAGCGACTTGATCGAACAGGGGATAACCACCATCCCGCGCGTTGCAAACGAGCCCGAGGCGATCGCCGCCCCGATATCCCGCGGGGAATAGTGCGTGGTGGCTAAAGCCAGCACGTCCTCCAGCTTCCAATTGGTTTCCTGTTCGATCGTCACCCGTGCCGCCGGCGTGATTACCAGGTGGGTTTCGATTGGGCCGCCTTGCAGGGCCTGCAGCAGGCGAATGCCCAGGATGACCCCCGAACTGCCTGAAATTCCCACCACCAGACGCTCAGCGCTCAAAGTTTTTCTCCCCAGTGGATCGCCACCGTGCCAAAATTGAGCCGTTTAAAGCCAATCTTTTTAAATCCGGCTGCCGACAGGTGGGCTGTCAATTCTTCGGCCCGCAGGAAAGCCTCACTGGTCTCTGGCAGGTAGGTATAAGCATCGCGCTGGCCGGTCAGCAAGCCGCCCAGAAAAGGGATCACGCGGTGCATGTGAAAGTGGATCAGTGGGCTGAGCAGGCTGCGCCGCGGGCGGGTGGTATCCAGCGCCACCCAACGCCCGCCGGGCTTGAGCACGCGCAGCTGCTCGCGCAAGGCCTGGTCCAGATCGGCCACATTGCGCAGCAAAAATCCCGAGACGAGCGCATCCTGGCTGGCGCTGGCAAAGGGCAGGTTGAGCGCATCCGCCGCGGACCAATCCAACCGTTTTCCCGGGCGGCGCCGTCCGGTGAGCATCATCGCCAGTGTAAAATCCGCCGCAGTAACCCGGCAGTCCGGCTGTTGATGCAGCGCTTCGCGCGCCAGATCGCCGGTCCCCGTGCCCAGGTCCAGCAGCCGGTCGCCGGGGTCCAGCCGGGCGCGCATGATTACCATTCGCCGCCAGCCTACATCCTGCCCGCCGGTCATCAGGCGGTTCATCAGGTCGTAGCGCGGGGCAATGCGTGTAAATATGTTTTGCACTTGCGAAGCAGGAGGCATACAGGAATTATAACGCCCTTCGTTTATGTTTTCTGGCGGCACAGGATTGATATGAGAAATAGATCGGTCAGGAAATAAAATCACAGTCGCCAATAAACAGAGGCCGGTGATCTTTCGATTAATTTTGCATCGCACCCACGATTACGGTAAGGATCACTACAAACAAAACTGCAAAAATTATCAGTGTGATTCCCGTTACGATGATTGCGGCTTTGATCCCATTTCTTCTGTAGATTACGCCAAAGACAACTCCCAGAACAAGCAAGGCAAATAGTGCAAACAGGCTGGTAAAAGGCACGGTTTAATCTCCTTTGGAACTCTGAATTTGCCTATGATAACCGTGTGCCGCTCTCAAAAGACGGCAAATCCTCTCAAGTTTGAGAAAATACCTCATTGAGCAATCATGATCATTCCATAAAAACCCTTTTCTCTCAGATGCGGGGGAAAAAGGGTTGGAAAAAGAGGGCATTCGCTTTGTGAATGGGAAAATTTTTTACAAAAATCGCAGTGGAAATTGCCTCGATTTTTGACACGCTCGCGATCCTGGTTTTTCGGTTTTCAGACTTCCGGCGCAGGCACCCAGGCCAGGATGGTCGTTCCCGATTCTGGCTCCGAGGTGGTTTCGACGTCGCCGCCCACGTTATGGGCGCGAGTCTGCATATTTGAAAGCCCGTGGCCCAGGGTCAACCTTACCCGCGATTGGTCATACCCGCGCCCATCGTCAGAAACCTCTAACAGCACGCGACCGGGGGTAGACCACAATACCACCTCCACATGACGTGCGCGGGCATGTTTGGCAATATTAGCCAGGGCTTCCTGACAGATGTGGAAGAGGGCAATCGCCGAAGTATACGGCAGCTGAATTTGTCCATCCGGGGGACCTTCCAGGTGCACTTCTACCAGGGTATTGGTATGAAATTCCTTGACCAGCCTTCGCAGGCCTTGCATCAGGTCTTCATCATGCAGCTGGCGTGGGCGCAAATCCAAAATATAGGCACGGATGTCGCGGATGGTGCTGTTCAGATCGCCAATTGCCTGTTCGATGCGCTGGTGGGCTTGATCCGGGGCCTCGGCCATTAACAAGCGGGCATGTTCCAGGGTGAGACCCACCGCATAGATCGACTGGATGATGCCGTCGTGCAGGTCCATGCCGATCCGTTCGCGCTCTTCCAAAATCGCCAGGCGGCGCTGGGTTAAATTGAGGCGCACATTTTCAATTACCGTACCCACCCAGGCGCTGATCGTAGATAGAAACTGCATTTCCAATTCGTCCAACGGCTGGGTCTGGCTGGAAGCAACTGTCAGCACACCCAGTACACCGCGCAGCCCATTCAAAGGCAGCAGCACTACCTGGTGAAAGCAATCTACCACTTCCTGATCGAGGTCTGGTTCGTCGCACGGGGACTCGATGATGCGCGGCTGCCCATTTTTGGCGACGAGGCCGATCTGCCCCTCTCCCTGACGGTATTCAGTACGCCGCCACAGTCCGTGCGCAGTGGACCCGCGGTGCAGCACCAGGCGCAGAACGTTGCCGTCTTCCTGACGCAGATAGACATCCCCCACCTCGATATGCAGGTACTCCATTACCTGGGTAATCGCTTTATCCAGAATCTGGTCGATATCTGAAACAGAGGCCAGGGTGGATGCCAGATCGTTGAGCAGCGCCAGGTTCTCATTGCGCCGGGTCAGCACCCGGTCGCGTTCGGTCAGCTTGTGATAAAGGCGCGCATTGGAGATCGCAATCCCGGCGTAAGCCGCCAGGGTTTCAATGACCTGCTGGTCCTCGGGCGTAAAACTGCTGGCGTCTTTTTTTTCTGTCAGGTAAATTTGACCCAACTGGCGGTCACCCTGGCGGATCGGCACCCCCAGGAACGAATTCCATAGGCGGGTGATTCTTTGGAAAACCCACGCTTTTCGGGTGGTCGGAAATGCGCTCGACGCGTATTGGCTGGTCGCCGTGCATCAACTCGCCGATCAACCCCAGGCCGACCGGCGGGTGTTCCAGGGCGGAGATTTCTTCCTGAGTCATGCCAATCGGAATAAACTGTTCCAGCTCACCGCTTTCCGAAAGCACACCGACCGCGGCGTAGCGTGCATTAACCTGGCTGGCAGCCAAAACCGCGATTCGGTTTAAGAGCGATTCCAGGGAAGTATCGCGCACCAGTTCCAGGCTGGCCAGATGCAGCGCAGCAAGGCGTTCCTCAAGTTCTTCACGTGTCAGGGCAATCATGTGTAAGACCAATTTTACCTGATTTTGTCAAAATTAGGTAATTCGTTAATTTGTCCCTGATTTCACAAATTTCAGCATCATTTTATACACCGGTTCAGCCCATCTATAAGTGAGCAGTTTGACTCGGCTCGCAGCGAGATAATCCGGAATGTGCTCAGCCAGCCTGGGATTTTGCCGTAACGGCATTCGAGAAGCAACCTTTTGACGATAAAGTGCGGATCATGCTTTTGGCCGTCTCTGTTTACTGAGAACAGGCTCAAGACCTTGCTTTTTCGTAAAAATCAAACTATATGTTTATTACGGACCGCAGTTGACCTTCGGTCTGCAGAATAACGAGCTGCGCTATGTGGAAAGCCTGGTCCTGTACGAGGAGGACTAGCCATGCGAAAAACCATTGTTATCTCCATCTCGATCGTATTGGTTTGTTTGATGTGGTTGAGTTCTGCCCGACCTGCCCTCGGCCTGTCCCCCCGACCGGATGACGGTATCCAGCGTTCTTATGAAGACGCCGCCATGTTAAGCCAGGTGAGCAATTCCATCCTCGATCCCACCGCAGGGGAAAATGAGCCGGCAGATGCTGCCGGGGCTTTGCCCGATAAGGAACCGCCAGCGTTGGAGATTGATATGCAGGCGGTCGAAGCCGAGTTAAACGCAGTCAAGGACGAGCGCAAGCAGTTAAAAACGTTTTGCGAGAACGGAGAAAAAGCCTACCGGGATGATGCCTGCCGCCTGCAAAAACTCAGGGTATTTTGTTCAACGACAGGAGCCAAGCTAGCAGCGCAGGAGAAAGCCATCCGCGTAGTGTGGGGCGATCACCGCAAAGGGATCACCAAGTTCTTTGCGCGCATCTGGCACGGGATCGGACCGGCAGGACGGAGAATCTGGAGAAATATATCTAAGGAAGCCATCGGGATGGCATTGGGAGGACAGAATGTCACCAAGAAAGTCGTCCAGGTGCTGCTGAAGAAGCACATAAAGAGTGAGTTTAAAACTGTAATCTTCGAAAGGGTCTTCCACAATTCCAAGGTAGCTTTACCCGATGAAAGCGACTGCGTTGAAAATACGGATGAAGATCCTGAGTTAACCGCGCCAGGGGAGGACGTGGGCGATGTGCTGACCGATGCCTATGCCGTCCACGTTTACAAAGGCAACGCTGCTAAATTCAGGATCCCCGCGAAATATGCCTACGCCAATGCGTTGGAATATCCCTCGGAAAAGGGGGTAATCACGTATCCTGAATCCGATCAAGTTTTCGCCACCGGTTCGGTAATATCCCTTCATGAACCGGGGTTATGGTTAGAAATGGCCTACTCAGTACCCGCCACAGCTGTCGGTGTTGAATTTATTGGGGATTACCAGGACAGATGGGCGCGGGTATTGGTAGATGGCACCCCCATCTGGCGGGGGAATACTTTTTATGAAAACTGCCCCTTCGACGAGAATGGCGTGCGCCAGGTCCACCCGGATAAGTGTAAGGGCGGTTTTATTTATTACATCGAGGCTTCCGGCCTGGAAAACACCACCCACACCCTCCGCGTGGAAAATATCGGTGATGGCGAGGTCTCAGTATGGTTCTTTGGCCTGGGTAAGGTTAAGCCGTAGGTTATTTGAACCGGTTAAGTCAGGCTGTTTCACTTCCAACCAGCACGGCCAAAATATCTACCAGGCGACCTGAAAAGTTTTTCAGGTCGCCTTTTTATTTTTTGAATTCAAGAATACATATTGTTAATTCAATTCATGCAAGACTCAAGGATTTTACGAGAAATCAAGATTAATATCAATAATATTGAAAAGTATATTGACTTTTCCTAAAATTGTGCTAAAATACGAGGTATAAAATCAAAGTTAACTTAAGAACTGAACTGAGTACCATTTTTTGAAGATTAAGTCGATTAAGGTAAGTGGCAAGATGTTTTTTGGAGGTCAGATGGCAAACCGTATTTTGAGAAGCTGCCCGGTGTGCGGTGGGGAATTGTTGGTCACCCGGCTGCATTGTTCTGCCTGCGATACCACTGTTGAAGGTCATTTCTCGCATGCCGCCACCCCATTTGGCATGCTGACGGCTGAACAAACCCAATTTTTGTTAGCATTTATCCGCTGCGAAGGTCGCTTCACCCGTCTCGAACAAGAATTAAGCCTCTCCTATCCGACCTTGCGCAACCGGCTTGAAGATATCCTCCGCGTCATGGGGTTTGAACCGGATAAAGATGAACAAGCAGCCGCCCCGCGCCTGTCTGTGGAGGACCGCCGCCGCATTTTGGAAGAGTTAGAGGCGGGGAACATCACCTATGCTGAGGCTCAAAGCCGGCTGCGCGGCAAGGAAGCCGAAAGCGCCGAAGCTGAAAAGGAGGCTTGAGATGATCCGCGGTGAAGAAAGAATGAAAGTATTGAGGATGGTGGAAGCCGGCAAGATCTCCGCCGAAGAAGCCACCCAATTATTAGAATCATTGGATGAGGTTCCAACCGCGCCCAAGGGCGGGTCCGGGGTGCCATCGGGCATGGCTGGGCGCTGGTTCCGGGTGCGCGTTACCGATTCGGATACCGGCAAGGTGCGCGTCAATGTACGGTTGCCGGTGGGGGTGGTCAGCGCCGGTTTAAAAATGGGCATGCGCTTTGCCCCCCAGGTGGAAGGTCTCGACCTTGACTCGCTCAGCTCCATGATCAGCAGCGGCGACATCGGACAGATACTGGATGTGTTCGACGATAAAGACGGCGAGCACGTCGAAGTATTTATCGAGTAGCACCAGAATTAAAATCTATATTTTATTCAGCCCTATCCTCCAATTCGGCTAGTTTGGCGCGGTCACGCCAAACTAGCCGTTTTTTAATCCTGCGCACAAAAACCTTAGCGTCTGGTTTCCACGATTTAGAAAGGGAAAATCATTCGCTTCCAATCAAATCAATGATTGCCTGCAAAGCCTGTTTTAGGGCGTGCATGCGATCTTGACCAATTTGTTGCGACCATTCCACTTCCGTCCGAGCCAATATTTCACGCGCCGCTTTCTCTAATGCACGGCCCTTTAAAGTGAGCCGCACGATTTTCGCCCGGCGGTCGTTTGGGTCCGGGATACGCTCAAGATATCCCCGCGATTCTACATAATCGACCAACGCCCCCATGGATTGCTTGGTAATTTGTGCCTGATCTGCCAGTTGCGTAATTCGTGAGCCATCAGGATGGATTTGCTGAAATATCACAAAGTGTGCTGGCCGAAGATCGGTGAACCCTTGCGCTCGCAAGCCTTCATCAATCCTGGCAACAATCGCCTGGAATGGAATGCGAAGCATCGATCCAAGCATGTACGAACTGCCCTGGTTTTCTGACATAAAAATTCCCTCTTGACAAATTAGTAAGGAAAGCTTACTATATAGACAGTTTAACTTACTAATATTGTATCACAAAAGGCGGCGTATGAAATCTCCGAATGGTTTTTTTGTGTCAGATCGCGAAAAGGAATCCCTGGTTTGGTTTTTAGGCACCCTGATGGACATAAGGGCTGGTGGAGAGCAGACAAAAGGTTCTTTTGGCTTGATTGAACAGGTACTCCCACCTGGTTTTTCACCCCCGTTACATATTCACCATGGAGAAGATGAAGCCTTTTATTTATTGGAAGGCCAGGCTTCATTCACCTGTGGAAAACAAACGGTGAAAGCACAACCGGGTTCTTTTATTTTCTTTCCCAGAGATATTTCACATTGGTTCCGGATTGAAGGCGATTCTCCTGCACGCTTACTGCAATTCAATTTTCCAGCCGGACTGGAAAACTTCTTCAAGGAAGCCGGCGATAAAGCAGAAAACTCGCAATTACCGCCGGCCGGCCCACCAAATATTGAAAAAATGATTTCCATCGCGCCTGGATATCAGCTCGAGATTTTGGGCCTCCCACCAGAAACAACCAGCGCTGAGTAATCACAACCGCATAAAAGGCAGCTTTTCAGAACAGGCAAATATCTGGTACCAATTAGAGCGCGTAAAGATCACTGTATTTTCGCTTGAGATACTGGATGTACGGCTCGATACGCAGCGGACCGCCGCTGACGCGCTCGATTAATTCGGCTGCGGTATATTTGCGCCCATACTGGTAGATATTTTCTACCAACCAGCCGTGGAGCAGGTCAAACTTGCCCTGCTCGATCTCGGCCGGAATCTCCGGGTGGGCCTTGAGGGCCTGGTCGTAAAACAGCGCACTGATGATATTCCCCAGGGTGTAGCCCTGGAATGCGCCGCCGATGCTCCCCCCGTACCAGTGCACATCCTGCAAACAGCCCAGACGGTCATTCGGCGGCAGGATGCCGAAATCCTGCCGGAAGCGCTCATTCCAGGCCTCCGGCAGATCTTTTACTGCCAGCTTGCCTTCCAGCAGCGCTATTTCGAAATCAAAGCGCAGCATGACATGCAGATTGTAGGTAGCTTCATCCGCGTCCACACGCACCAGCGATTTTTCGACCTTATTGATCGCCCGGTAAAATGCGTCTAGAGAGATATTTTCAAGCTGGGCAGGAAAGCGTGCCTTCAGCAGCGGGTAATAATGCGTCCAAAATTCACGGCTGCGCCCCACAATATTTTCCCAGGTGCGCGATTGGCTCTCGTGAACCCCGGCGGAAGTACCGCTGCCCAACGGCGTGCCATCATACGCCACCCGAATGCCCTGTTCGTACATGGCGTGCCCGGCTTCATGCACCGTGCTGAAAAAGGCATCCCCGAAGTTGTGCTCGTCATAGCGGGTGGTGATGCGCACATCTCCTGCCGCGAATCGGGTAGTAAAGGGGTGGTGGGTCTTATCCAAGCGCCCGCGCTCGAAATCATATCCCAGGGCGCGCACCACATCGATTCCAAAGGCCTCTTGCTCTTTTTCCGGATAGTTCATGTGCAGGCAGGAGTCATCCGCTGCGGGCTGGCTGGTGATGGCCTGGACGATAGGCACCAGTTCGCGCCGCAGTTCGCTAAACAGGGCACTGACCGTGGCGGCCTTCATCCCATAATCGGCCATATCGATCAAGGGGTCGATGATATGGTCGTAAGGGGCAAAAAACTCTGCCAGGCGGCGTGAATAATCCAGCGTCTTCTCCAGCAGCGGGCGTACTTTGCTAAAATCGTTGGCCGGGCGGGCTTCCGCCCAGACCTGGTAGGATTGGGCAATGTGCCCGTAAAACTCGCCCAAAAAGGCCGGTGGCACGCGGGTCGCCTGGTCGTAATCGCGGCGGGTCACACGCAGCATCGCGGCTTCATCAGAATCAACCGGCAGCGTCTCGCCCCAGGGCTGCAGTTGGTCCAGCAGACGCCCAATCGCCGGGTCGATAAATTTCTCCTGCGACAACCTGCCCAACGTCGCAATCTGTCTTCCGCGGGCTTCGGCCCCACCCGGCGGCATATAGGTGGTCTGGTCCCAATTCAATACCGAGACCGCCATCTGGATATCATCAACCTCATGCAATTTTGCAAGCAGTTCCTGGTATTTTTCCCTCATGTCTATCCCTTTCTTATCAAACGCAACGAATAGTTTAGCTATCTTATCATATTTCTTTCTCAGCTTTCCAACAGGTGAGCATGCATCATAAATAAGAGTGATTTTGACAGCCAGGCTGTCAAAATCACTCCTTTAGAACTACTTCCGGTGACGGAAATGAACACGGTTCAGCGGATGTTCAGGCTCCCTGAGCCCAGGTCCGCACCGATAATCGTAATTTTGTGCGCCGCGCTGGCGTAATCGTTGGTCTCCCAGGTGCCGGTTTCTCCACTGCCGCTCTTGCGCAGCAAAGCGGCAGGCATGTTCACGCTCCCCGACCCCCTGTCGCGCACGTCCAGGCGCACCGCGGCATTCGCCGGCAGTCTCAGGGTCAGGCTGCCGCTGCCGCCATCCAGGGTCACGGTCACATCCGAACCGGCAGGGATAGCCATGCTCAGGCTGCCAGACCCGCCCTGATAATCCACCGCGTAAGCTGTGGTCGAAACAGGCAGGTCAATCGTCAGGCTGCCGGACCCACCGTCTACGTTCAGCTCACTGAGCTGCAAATCCGCCAGATTCATCTGTACGGAGCCTGAGCCGCTGTCGACATTTAATTGGATTGGCACAGCCGGGTTGAGCCCAATATCCCAGCGCAGGTTAAAGTTTGGCACTCCAAAGAAAAAATTGATATCGGGGTTGCGCTTGCTCAGCGTGATATGCTTCTCGCTGCTGCCGCTGGATTGAAAATCAATCACCCCGGTATGGATAATCATTCCTTCGAACAGGTTAGCCGAGTTATTCAGGCTGTGGATGTTGACCGGCTCGGACGATGAATGAATATCGACCACCGCACTGGTGACACCCGCCAGCGGCTCGGTGTAGAGATCGGTGACAGCCTGTGCATTCCCCCCCAGGTTGGGCGCCGCCAGCAGGATGACCACGCCTGCGCCGATCGTGCCCAGGCCGATCAACAATCCGATGAGCGGTGACTTACGCCCGAAGAGCAGGTCCAGACCCAGGGCAATCAACACCAGCGGCCACAAATTGATCAGCGTCAGCGGGTTGAAGTTGGGGATGATGTTGATATTGGCCAGAAACCAGATCAGGCCCACCCCGATCAAAATCATCGGCCAAAATAACGAACGGTATCGCGGTTGAGAAGACATGATATCCTCCGGAAAAACCGGCAGACCTGTGAAAGAACTTAAAAAGTCTGCCGTAGAATCAATATGGCAATAGCATGTATAAAATATACGCTGACGATCTTGAAAAGTTGCATTCCTACCTGGAAACCCGCCGCACCTGCATTGCCCTGGAAACCCCTATAATAAGCAAAGAGGATTAGACGACTTCACACCATGCATATCACACTTCTTGCACTCGGCTCTCGCGGCGACGTTCAGCCCTATGCCGCCCTCGGCAGTGGGCTGAAATCGGCCGGACACGCCGTGCGTTTGGTCACTTTTGAGAGTTTTTCCGCCCTGGCTGACCAAAATGGTCTGGATTTTCACCCTATCCAGGGCAACGCGCAGGCCCTGGTGGCGAATGCCGGGGCTGATATGCTGGCCCTGGTGCGCTCCTTTGGATCACTGGCAGCAGGATATGCGCGCGATCTGTCCGCACCGCTCCTCGGACAGACCGATCTAATCATCAACCAGCTGCCGGCAGGCCTATACGGTTTTGACCTGGCAGAAAAATACAACCTGCCCATGGCGCTGGCGGCGGTCATGCCTCTGGCCCGCACCCGGGCTTTCCCAATGGTGGGCTTCCCCAAACTGCGCCTGCCTGGCTACAATAAAACCACGTATTTTTTAGCCGAACAGATGGCCTGGCAAATGTTTCGCAGGGAGATTAACCGCTGGCGGAAGCACACTCTCGGGCTGCGCCCTCTGCCCCTGAGTGGATATTTTGAACGACTGGGAACACAACAGAACCCGATCGTCAATGGTTTCAGCCAGCATGTGGTGCCGCGCCCGGCGGATTGGGGCGAATACATTCACATCACCGGTTACTGGTTCCCGCAGAACCGCTCCTGGCAGCCGCCCGCAGATCTATCCGCCTTTATCGCAGCGGGAAAGCCGCCGGTATTGATCGGTTTCGGCAGCATGCCCCTTAAAGAGCCGCAGCACGCCACCCGGATCATTCTCGAAGCCCTCCAGCAGAGCGGGCAGCGTGCTGTGCTGCACACGGGATGGGGCGGTCTTGGCGATCAGGCCCTGCCCGATACGGTTTTTAAAATCGATTATGCCCCTTACGATTGGCTGTTTCCGCGCATGGCGATGGTTATTCATCACGGCGGGTCGGGTACGACCGCCTTTGCACTGCGCGCCGGCATTCCATCCTGCGCGGTACCCTTTGTCTTCGACCAGTTTTATTGGGGAGAACGCATTGCCGCAATGGGTGCCGGTCCAAAACCGATCCCATACAAGTCATTGACCGCCGCGCGGCTGCGAGAGGCGATTCTCCTGGGCGTGGGCAGCGCGCAAATGCAGCAAACCGCCGCCGCACTTGGCCAAAAGATCCGCGCCGAAAAAGGCATTGAAAATGCCATACAGATCTTTGAAAGAATGAGGTAAACACCTCCGGCAGGAGCATCTATGCATGTTGTCCCCTGACGACTGGCTGCTTTTCGCAATCAGCTTGTTGTACACCTCTCCCTGCTTTTAGGACAATCGCATCTTATGTCTGATAATAAGGACTTACTGCCTTTTTTCGTTTGCATAGGACAGCATGTAGTCTTTGCGAACCTGCGAAGCAGGTGAAGCAATCTATAGGTTCAAACTTAGATTGCTTCGTCGCCCGCGAAGACCCTCGCGAGGCTCCTCGTAAAGACATTTCAAGGCTTTTATCGGATTCATCATCGCCGGGGCGGTTTTGCTCTTCAAGCAGATCGAGGCCTTCAGCAGCCTGCTGAACAACGCCCTGGCTTTTCTCAACGGATCATTTACCTGACCGAACCGGTCGACGCCATGCATGTGCCCCCACACCTGGGGGGTATGCGTACGCTTTTCGAGGGTTTCCATCACTTCCGACCCGCCCAAGCCCGTTCGATTTTGCAGGACGCATTTGAAAACAAAGTGCCGATCGGGGTATTCGAGGCCAGCCTCAAACCGCCCTTTGGACTGCCGCTGCTGATCCTCTCACCGTTGATTACCCTGCTCACTTACCTGATCATCACACCTTTGATGAAACCCCGCACCTTGAGTCGTTTCCTGTGGACTTACCTGCTGCCGATCGTGCCCCTCGCCACCTGCTGGGACGGGGTCATTTCGCTCTTGCGCGTTTATTCTTCAGCCGAACTCTGAGAACTGACCGCCCCGCTGCAAAGAGCAGATTACGTATGGGAAGCCGGTCAGGTTTCGACCGGCACACCCATCTTTGATTTCACTTACCTGCTTGGGTACCCGGTGTAAGCAGCCGGTACACGCCGATACTCAATCCGCGTATTGAATTGCAAGGTGGATCCGCGCCATCTGCTCCCCTGAATTATGAGTAGGCGCGCGCCTGGTCAGCCCACCGCGCGGCAACCCACGCATGGGAAGAAGAAAGCGATTATGAGCGCCGCATCCCACCGGATAGTAAAAGTTACGTTGAGAGGGTTCCTTCTGGTCAGCCACGGGGCCGTGCTGTATCTCATGCTGCCGCTTGTCCTGGCCAATGTGAACCGGGTTTTTACCTGGACATATCCCCTGGGCCACTGTGGCTTGATCGTCACTCACCCATTGGAAGGGCGCCTGGCCTGCGAGAATTGGGCCGTGCTGGGTCTGCTATTAAACCCAAACCTTAACCATCATTTAATGAAAAGTAGCGATTGCCGACGTATAATCAACGCAGTTAAAAATACAATTTAGATAGATTTTATAATATTTCTTCCAGGGAAATCGTTCAATTTCACGGGAAATAAAACGCCTGAATGAGCTTTGGTGATTGAATTTTCACTAATGTCATCAGTTTGTTCAGGGTGCTCTTTTATTGCTGACCTGCCGCCTGGCAGGGTACAGTGGGATTCAACTTGTGTATTTCAGGCCAACTACCTGTTATGCTTTTTTCTCAACCTGTATGCTGTTTACCCTTGGATCTTTGGGTCCGAGCCATTTATCTAGCTAAACTTGTAGTTAGGAGAAAAAAATGAGTAACTGGTTTAAGTCGTTTCGGCAAAGTGGTACCAAGTTCTTTTTTATACCAATGATCATCATTTTAGCGTTGTCATCGGTTGCGGCCGTTCCGAACAGCGCCGTCTGGCAAACGTCCGGTCAAAGCATTACCAATTGGCGTTATCAGCCAATGGAAAACAAAATTTCGAACAGCAATGCTGCCAGTTTGAAAGTTAAGTTTGCGGAATCGAATACCGCCGGCGCGGATGTTTCGGCCACGCCTTCCGTGGCTGATAAAACTGTCTACTTCCCTGATTGGAAAGGGAATCTTTTTAGTGTGGACGCTAACACAGGGGCTGTCAACTGGTCAGTAAACCTCGCTACTTTGACAGGCATCCCAGGGATGTTTTCGCGAAGCACACCGACCATTGTTGGTAATTCCCTCATCGTTGGAACGCAAAATAATGCCTGGCTGCTCGCGATCAGCCGGAACAAAGGGCAGCTGTTGTGGATGAAACAGCTCGATTCCCACCCGGCGGCAGTCCTGACCCAGTCACCCGCCTATTTTAACGGTACCCTTTATATCGGCGTATCTTCCTCCGAAGAAAATTTAGCAGCTAATCCCAATTACCACTGCTGCACTTTCCGTGGAAGCATGCTGGCAGTCGACGCAAAAACTGGCAATATTCTTTGGAAAACGTACACCATCCCAGAAAATGGTGGAATCCCTGGCGGTTATTCCGGCAATGCCGTCTGGGGCAGCACGCCCGCCATCGATCCATCACGTAAGCTGGTTTACATCGGCACCGGCAATAACTACACCGTTCCCGCCGGTGTTGCAGACGGTTCCACAGCGATCGATCCGGCGGATTACACCGACGCGCTCCTGGCTTTGGATTTGAATACCGGTAATATCGTTTGGGCCGACTCCTTGATGGGTCTGACCGCAGACGCATGGACTGTGGCCTGCTTCGCCACCTCCCAGCCCGGTTTGACCAACTGCCCAGACCCTAAGGGCCCGGATTACGACTTCGGGCAGGCGCCCATGCTGATCTCTACCGTGATCGCCGGAAAAAAGCAAGATCTGGTGGTCGCTGGTCAGAAGAGTGGAATCTTGTGGGCCGTGGACGCCAGCACGGGGCAAAAAATCTGGAGTACCGATACGGGTGTCGGCAGCGCGCTGGGCGGGATGGAATGGGGGGCCGCGACCGATGGGAAGCGGATCTATGTCGCCAATGCAGCCGGTGGTTTCTGGGCCGCCTATGACCCCACAACTGGCGCTAATATCTGGACAACCAATGATCCCAATCCCTACAACACTTCCTACTATGCCAAAGATATTTCCCCGCTCAGTGTTGCCAATGGGGTTGTATATGCAGGCTCGCTGGGTGGTAATCCGGATCAAGCCACAACCAACCCAACCATGTTCGCCCTGGATGCAGCCACCGGTCAAATCTTATGGCAGTTTGCCAGCGGTGCGTCGGTTGCCGCTGGGCCAGCCATTGCGAATGGGGTGGTCTACTGGGGCTCCGGTTATAAGCGTTTCTGTCCGCCGCTTGCCTGTCTGGGTGCGCCTGCCGGTCAGCATAACTTCTACGCTTTTAGCGTCAAGTAACCTTCCCAATTACAGGTTGGGG
The DNA here is from genome assembly GCA_963768585.1 of uncultured Chloroflexia bacterium. Taxonomy (GTDB): domain Bacteria; phylum Chloroflexota; class Anaerolineae; order Anaerolineales; family Anaerolineaceae; genus CAVUNY01. The sequence goes on along the minus strand of CAVYIF010000016.1, from coordinate 28,671 downwards.
AAATCCTATGCGCCTCGGTTTTTACCGAGGCGCATATATTTCATCAGCGGGGTCCGCCCGCCAAAATCTGCTCGTTGATTGAATTAAAATGGCATTTCGAGCGTGCCGGTCCAGGGATCGGCCCATCAGAAAACACACTGGCAAAATATACGCCAGTGTGTTTTATCACCGTATGATGATCGAATGGCTGCTGCCGTTGATATCGGACGAGACTACCTGGTTGCCTTTGACCAGGGTGCTTTGATAGGGATTTTCGCCGGGCACGGCCAACCAGCCGCTGAGGATGTAAGGAAAGGGATCACCTGCGCCGATCCATTCACCGCGGTACAGGCGCGCCAGATGCACATGCGTCCCTGAAGCTGCCCCCCCTTCACAGGAGGGATGCCCGAGGGGATCGTCCGTCTTGACCCGCGTCCCCAATGGGGCGCGGTCTTTCTGGGCAACGTGCATGTAGAGCAGTTCCCAGCCGGTAGGCTTTCCGGCTTCATCCACCAGGGCCAACTGCAGCAAACCTCTTTCAGAACGCGTGACCACGCCAGCTGCAGAAGCGCGCACCCAGGCCCGTGAGACGGCACAAGGCGGTTCGCCGGTGACCGGGGCAAAATCCAGCGCGCCGAGCGGTGTGCCGGTGATCCAATCGCTGTGCAACCCGCCGGTCAAGGCCCAGGCTTCACCCGGGGCAAAGGGCAGTTCAAGGGTCGGCAGCTGCATATCCTCTGGAAACAGGGGTCCGAGGCTGCCCGCACAGGCCTGCGGATCGCCAAACATTTTTTGATAGGTCGCCAGAAACCCATTTGCGCCGTACAGCGCTTCTTCCCAACTGGCTTGATTCAGCATACGGGCGAATAAATACTGGATGGCCACAGACCCCGGATTGAGTTCAGGGGCGATGCGTACAGAACGATAATCCATAAAAGTAAGCTGGGTCATGTTGCCTTCACGCCAGCCGTAGTAGCCGATGTTCAACAGGTTGGCAGCGATGGAGAGTTCCAGGTATAGGCCTTCATTATTGGGGATTTCCAGGCCGAGAGGATAGGCCAGATCCGGTGCGCCCAGGCTGCCCAACACCCAATGCGAGCGGTATTCGATGAACGCCAGCAGAAAACGGGGACTGACCGATGAATCCGCTGCGACGCGCTGCACGATTTCCACCCCGGACAGCAGGTGCGAATCAATCACCTGGGAATACGTGCTGAGCTTGCCGTTCGCGGCAGCCACATATCCCTGGAGATCGAAACTGCGTCCGCAAGGTGAATTGACAATTTCGCTGTCAGGCAGGAGAAAACGCGAGAAAGGGGCCGGTTCCGATAACCTGGGAATGACCAGGGTTTGCTGATAGGGCAGTAAACCCTGGCCTGGGATGGGCTGCGCGGAACGGATTTCACCCGGGGCAACACCAAAATGTGCGGCGACCGCAGCGAGTGTATCGCCCGACTGGACGGCATAAGCTACGAACCGGTTGGGGTCAAATTCAAGAGTCCGGGCCGGGGTGGGTGTTGACTGCGGGATAAGGGTTTGCGGAATTTGAGTTGACTGCGGGACGGGGGCCTGGGGAATCTGAGTTGGCTGTTCAATGGTTGCAGAAATCGCCTTGACTGGTGCTTCAGGCAATCCCGTAGATTTAGGGATACGCGGCGCAGATCTGACCGGCAGGTTGCAGGCAGAGGTGAGAAATAGGATGAGCAAGAACAGATAGACTGCGATCCTTCGCAAGCGATAACCCTTTACACTGAGATAAAACCACAAAATATCGACGGTTTATGAGTTGAGACTCCTTCATTATAGGTCGGATCCGATGGATAAAACTATTTTTTAATGATCTGCCTACTATTATTGGATACAATAAAATCATGGCGTTTGTGTGAAGGGCACAGCGCAGGGGAGGGAAAACCATGAACCGTAAACGACTACACTCATATTTCATGCAATGCGCCGCCCTGCTCAGCCTGCTGGGCGCAATCCTGGCGGGTTGCGGAAATGCCCCTGCCGTGGTCGCGCCAACCCATCTGCCCTTAATGACTCCAGCCGCAGCAAATTACTGGCCCACCGTGGGTTGGCGCAGTTCGCCCCCAGAACAACAAGGTATGGACCCGCAAATGCTGGCCCAGATGGCAGACAAAATCCGGCAAGAGCAGCTCAAGCTGCACAGTTTGCTGGTAGTGCACAAGGGCTATCTGGTCTTCGAACAATATTATGAAACCTACAAACAAGATACCCGGCATGAACTGTATTCCTGCACCAAGAGCTTCATCGCCACCCTGATAGGCATGGCGCTCGACCAGGGACAGATCAGCAGTACGGCGCTGCCCGTGCTGGGCTTTTTCCCGGGGCGGACGTTCGCCAACCTCGACCCGCAAAAGAAAGCCATGACGCTGGAGGACCTGCTGACCATGCGCGCCGGCCTTGATTGGCAGGAGAACGACGCCGGCTACACTGCCCTATACCGCAGCCGGGATTGGGTGCGGTATATGCTGGACAAGCCAATGGTCCAAGCGCCGGGGACCCAATTTGTGTACTGCTCGGGCTGCTCGCACGTCTTATCCGCCATCGTCCAGCAAGCGACGGGCCTGAATACGCTCGATTTTGCCAGGAAAAACCTGTTTGAGCCGCTGGGCATTACCAATTTCCGCTGGGATACAGATGCCGCCGGGATCTCGATCGGTGGATGGGGGCTGCAGATCACCCCACGCGACATGGCCAAACTGGGTTACCTGTACCTGCACGGTGGGGTTTGGGATGGACAGCAGATTATTTCGGCGGGCTGGGTGGAAAACGCCACCCGGAGCCATACCAGCACCGATGGCGACCTGGGCTACGGCTATCAATGGTGGACGTATCCCTCCTTAAAAGGGTACGCCGCCCTGGGACGCTATGGGCAAACGATTTTCGTCATCCCCTGGGCCGACCTGGTGATCGTCACCACCGCCAACATGGACGACCACGATGAGATTTTCCAGCTCATCGAGGAGTACATCGTGCCGGCTGTGCAGAAATTTCCCTAAGCCGCGCAGCTGGTCAGGGAGCAAAGGGGGTCTCTTTGGTTGGATGAATTGATAACACTATACTAAAACATTATACAAATAAAGAGAGAAGTATGGACAAAGTTTTTCCAACTCCCTATAATAAACTTTGTACATAAACGTTGTACAAAATTCTAATAGGTTCCAAGGAGAACGAAAACCATGAAGTCGTACTTCAAATTCACCAGCCTGCTTGTGTTGGCTGCCATCTTACTGGCAGCGTGTGCCCCCGCCGCGACCCCTGCCCCAACCGCGGCCCCCACCACGGCCCCTGCGGCCACCATGGCACCCGAACCGACCGCCGTACCACCCACCGAAACCCCCAAACCGGCAACCATTGTAGACATTGCCGTTGCGGATGGTAATTTCACCACCCTGGTAGCGGCCCTTCAAGCGACTGGCCTGGATAAGACCCTTGCCGGAGATGGCCCCTTCACTGTTTTTGCGCCCACCGATGCCGCTTTCGCCAAATTACCGGCGGGCACAGTTGAAAGCCTGCTTTTGCCGGAGAATAAAGACAAGCTTGTTCAGATCCTGACCTACCACGTGGTCGCTGGCAAGGTGATGGCTGCTGACGTGTCAAACTTGACTTCCGCCGATACTGTGGCAGAACTGCCGGTTTCCGTAAAAGTTGATATGGGTAATGTTATGATCAATGATGCTACCGTGACCACAGCCGACATCGTGGCTTCCAACGGCGTGATCCATGTCATTGATACGGTTTTGCTGCCCAAAGATATCGTGGATACCGCTGTAGCGGATGGCCGCTTCACCACCCTGGCAACCGCTCTAACCGAAGCTGGATTAGTTGATACGCTCAAGGGCGCCGGACCTTTTACAGTCTTTGCCCCCACGGACGATGCTTTCGCCAAGCTTCCTGAAGGCACGGTTGAAACTTTGCTCAAGCCTGAAAACAAACAGGCTTTGACTGACATTCTGACCTACCATGTAGTTGCTGGTGAGTCTGATGGCAGCGGACGTCGTGAAGGAAACTTTACTGGATACTGTCAATGGCATTCCGGTCAAAGTCGTCGTAGATGGCAGCAAAGTCATGATTAACGATGCCGTGGTGCTCATTACCGACATCAAGGCCAGCAACGGCGTGATCCACGTCATCGACAGTGTGCTGCTGCCTCCCAAGGATATCGTGGATACCGCTGTGGCGGATGGCCGCTTCACCACCCTGGCGACCGCCCTGACCGAAGCTGGACTGATCGATACCCTCAAAGGTGAGGGACCGTTCACGGTCTTCGCCCCCACCGACGATGCCTTCGGCAAAATTCCCGCCGCTACGCTGAACGCCCTGGTTGCCGATAAGGCCCAGTTGACCACGGTCCTGACCTACCATGTCGTTCCCGGTCGCGTGATGGCTGCGGACGTGGTCAAGTTGACATCAGCAACCACGGTCAACGGATTACCTGTGACCATCAAGGTAGAGGATGGCAAGGTTTATGTCAACGATGCCCAGGTGATCATCACCGATATTCTGTGCTCGAACGGCGTCATTCACGTCATCGACACCGTGCTGCTGCCTCCTGTTTAAAAGAAAGCACGCCTATTTCCCCCCGAACCCCCTCCTGACCGGAGGGGGTTTTTCTTTTAGAATTATCTATTCCCTTCATGTTTTAACATTTACGCCGCAGATTTTTACCACATTTTTTACATCCGGCAGCTTAACAAGCTCCAACAACCATCACAACGCCGGCGATCCATTAAAGGATCATTACTCCCTTCTCGAAGAAGAAAAAGGAGACTGTAAACCCGGCGTTGTGCCTCCGCTGCTCTGCTGCCAGACACGCAGACCGAAGCGGCTGAGGTAGATGGGAATGTTCTTACACAGGGGGATTTCCTGCTCAATCTCGCGGATCATGGCGCGCTTGACGGAGGACTGCCCGCCGGTCAGCAGGGTCAGCGAACCGCCATCGCCCCCGGCGCCATTTACCTTCCAACCCAAAGCCCCGTATTCTCGGGCAATATCAATCACCTTCTGAGCCTGGTCGCCGATCAAAGCCGGGTGCAGACGGCGCTGGGCTTCGGTGTTGTCGATCATAGCCTGCCCCAGAGCGGCAAAGTCAGCCGCGTAGAGCGCATCCCGCGAGCGCGGAGCGGTCTGGCGCAGATCTTCCAGCGGGGGGCAGCCAGGACCAGCCTTTTCCAGGTCGCGGATGACCATCTCGTGCACCTGGGAGGACGAATGCGAGCGCCCCAGGTAAATCAGCACCAGGCGGCGCTCGAGTTCCCACCAGACGGCATTGGGCAGGTAGATCTGGGAAACCGAGGCATAGGGATAGTGGTGCATCTCGATGTAGTTGATCCCGCCGTAGGCCGAGCAGATCTGATCCTGGATGCCGCACTGCTGACCGAGCATCTCGGTTTCAATTCTCTGGGCTGCCAGGGCTGCCTCATGCGGGGTCATGCGCCCCGGCGAGAGCAGATCCAGGCCGCCGACCAGGGCCACGGTCACCGCTGCCGAGGTGCCGGTGGAAGCGCCGCTGGGGGCTTCGGAGAAAATGGATACCTCAAAACACAGGTCCTGGGGGATGCGCATAAATTCTATCGCTGCTTCGAGCAGCGGGTGCCTTTCCCAGTGTTTATCCGGGGTAAGCGCGTAGCGCTCGCCGAAGTTTTCGGCATTGATCACGATGCGGTCGGGACGAGCCGCCCGCGGAAAGACCGAAATCTGCACCTCGGCATAGGGGTATACGCCAATATTGAAGATGCGGCCTGTTCCGGCGAACCAGGTATCGGTCCAGCCGCCGTTATCGCACACGCGGATGGGAGCGACGCTGTTAATGATGGTAAGGGGTGAATGTTCCATACAGAATAGTATAGGGGAAATTTCACCAGGATGCGGCGAAATTTCCCCCTGAACGCTATTCTTCTTCGTCCACGAACTCCTCCAACGGTGCTTCGGGACCGCGCGGGTAGGCATAACGCTCCCAAAGGTCAGACGCCAGTGTTTCCGGATGGCGACCCAACCCGTAGCGTTGGAAATACTGGCACAGCCGGGTCACATCGCGCTGGAAGATATCCCAGGCGTCGGCGTTTTGGCGGGGGTCGACCGCCTGCGGCAGGTCGATGATCCGCCCCTCGCCTTCCCAGTAAAGCACATTGAAAGCCGAGAGGTCGCCGTGTACGCGCCCCACGGACAGCATTTTTTCCAGATCGGCCAGCAGGCGATCAAACACGGCACGCGCCTGGGCCTGTGTCAGGCTCACTTCGCGTAAAGTTGGCGCGGCGCGGTCGAGATCGCCGATGTATTCCATCAGGATTGTATTATTCCCGACGGTGACCGGGCGAGGTACGCTGCAGCCAGCCTCGTGCAGCAGTCCCAGGGTGGTATATTCGTGCTCCAGCCAGGAAGTATGCGCAGTCTCCTTGCCGTAGGACGAGCCTTTTTTGATCGCCACCAGCAGGCGCTCGTTGTGGATCACCTTGCCAAACTCATCCAGGTAGTTGCGCCCCTGGCGGTAGCGGGCATCGTTGCGCAGGTTGCGCAGCATGCGCGGGCGGTATATTTTCGCAGCCAGCAGTTCCGCCCCAACCGATGGATGGGCGCGGCAGCAGTAAACATTGGCCTCTTTACCGCCCTTCACCCGCTGCAGCACGTCGGTCAGCAGGTGGGTATCATAAAAATCGCCCAGGTAGTTGAGGATCATTTCGCGCTCGAAGCGCGAGCCCTGGTAGGTCGGAGAAAATACCTGCTCATTCCCGATGGCATCCGCCCCGTCATAACGCAGGGCCTCATCGGCTACGGCATGTTCGCTGCGCCAGGCAGGCCGGAAGCGCGGCTTGCGTGATGTGCCGATTTTACGGCGGTTCAGCACGGCTTCAGGTTCGAAGTCGTCGTCAATAATAATGTTTGGGTTTATTTTGGTCATATACGCTACATTCAATCCAAAAAAGTTTAGGCTCCAATCCGGCCGGCGCCATGAGGGTTAACGAAAACAGCCGCAGGCATGCCCGCGGCTGAAGATCGAATCGATCAGCGGATCAGCGGTCGCATCCCAAGACAGCCATGCCTTCACCGGCAACGGCGCGTTCCAATACGTTCAGTTGTAGAAAAGCTGCTGTCATGGTTGGACCTCCTTTCGTGGATTTCGTACGACCCAGAGTGTAGCATTTTATGAAATCGAAGTCAAGCACTTTTTTGGCAATTTAAAACCTGAGCACCGGTCGATTCCGTCCATCGCCTGAGGATAAAAAAAGAAACCGACTTTGAGATCAGGCACGGTCTCCACTACACAATCACCCTGCAATTTAAATATCCAATGAGGAAGCGGGTGAAAATCATTTACCCCTGGTTGATTTTCACCCGCTTACCTGATTTCATTATACGCAAATAGTTGAATTATGTTTATTCTTGTAACACGTATGGTTGGCCGATTTGCTAAATTTATTCTAAACGCTTACACTGCTTCATGGCACTGAGGTCCAGCACCGATTTTCTGATCGTGATTCAAGTCCACAATTCGAAATATCGAATTTTAAGGGATAAGTAGATGTGAGTTTTTATTCCTGTGTTAAAATGAAGTTAGAGATTTTATTGTTCCACAACCCCTCAATCAACTGAATAGATAGAAGGAGAAAAGGAATGAAACGAACGACGCGCGTTGTATGGATGTTCACTGCTTTGATGCTGTTGTCCAGCATGTTGTTGGCATCCTGCCAGCAATCACCCGCCGCCACTTCTGGCGCTGAAATTACCGACAAGGAACTCAATTTGTTGTGTACGCCCCAGGAAGAATGGTGTCAGGGCATGAAGCAGGAGTTTGAGGCGAAATATGGGATCACGGTCAACTATGTGCGCATGTCTTCTGGCGAATCACTGGCTCGTGTCCAGGCCGAAAAAGACAATCCCAGTTTTGATATCTGGTGGGGCGGACCGGCAGACAGCTTTATCGCTGCCAAAGCTGCCGGTGTGTTGGAGCGCTACGACTCACCCAATTACGCCAACCTGATCGACCCCGACAAAGCTAAGGACCCCGACAATAACTGGGCCGGGATCTACATGGGCTCGCTGGGTTTCGCCACCAATACCAACTGGCTCAAGGAACACCCGGAAGCCAAGGCGCCCACCTCATGGGACGATCTGCTAAAACCCGAATTCAAGGGCCAGATAATGGTTGCTCACCCCTCCACTTCCGGCACATCCTACACGGCTCTGGCAACGATTTTGCAGATCCGCGGCGAGCAAGCTGGCTGGGATTATATTCGGAAATACGCCGGGCAGATTTCGCAGTATACCAAGTCGGGAGCAGCCCCGGCCAAATTTGTAGCCCAGGGTGAAGCCGCTGTGGGGATTGTCTTCTCGCACGACATTGTCAATGAAATAGAGAATAACAAGGCTCCTCTGGAACTTACATTCCCGGCCGAAGGCACCGGCTATGAAATCGGTGCCGAGGCCATCCTCAAAGGTGCCCAACATATGCAAGCCGCCAAGCTGTGGTTTGACTGGGCTCTGACGGCTGAAGCACAGAGTCTTGGGCCAAAATACAAGGCCTACCAGGCTCCCACGGTAAAGGGTGCCGTCGCTTCCCGGCCCGAATTGATGGATGCCAAACTGATCCCTTATGATTTCCAATGGGCAGGCAGCAACAAAAAAGCCTTCGTCGACAAATTCACCAATGAAATGGCGAATGCTGAAAATCTGAAATAGCTTTTTTCAAGTCAATGAAATGGTTGCCGCGTTGAGCGGCAGCCATTTCATTAAATTCGATCTAATACCAATGTGAACGTAATATCAAAGCAATTCATTAATTTTAAAGCACCTTTGCGAAAGAGTCTAAAAGCAAGAACTTTCTGATCATTGAAACCTGTTCGGAGGCAGCATGACTGTAACTCCCTCAAGCAATCCTCCAGGCGGCCGTCTCACAAACTTGCTCCGCCGTTACCGGGAGTTTGGGCTAATAGCCCGTGACCCGGTGCTCTTCATCTCCCTGTTATTTTGCGCAATCTTCCTTCTACTTTTTGTCTTCTTTCCCCTCGGCCGCGCCATCGCGAATGGATTTTTTAACAATGAAGGACTGTTCGACCTGACCTATTTCGGGCGCTATTTTGACGCTTATTACGGACCGTTGATGCGCGAAATTTTCGCCAATACGCTGATTATGGGCGTACTTTCGGCGACGTTTGGTACCTTGCTGGGCTTTATTTTTGCATTTGCCGTGGTGCGCTGCCGCATCCCGGGGAAAAATGTGGTGCACTGGATGGCGATGATTCCCACCGTATCCCCGCCTTTTGCCATCGCATTGAGTACGATCCTGCTTTTTGGAAGAAATGGAGTCATCACCAAAAAACTTCTGGGAATGAGTTTTGATCTGGGCGTCAATGATATATACGGCATGGACGGCCTGGTGTTTGTGCAGACAATCACCTTTTTCTCAGTATCTTATCTAATCCTGCGCGCCCTGCTCGAACGGTTAAGCCCGGCCATGGAAGAGGCTGCCGAAAGCCTGGGCGCAGGCCGTTTTCACATCTTCCGCACCATCATCCTGCCGCTGCTGGTGCCAGGGATTGCCGGTTCTTTTCTGCTGTTGTTCGTCGAAGCGCTGGCCGACCTGGGCAACCCATTATTCATTGGCGGGAACGTGAGCGTGCTATCAACCCAGATATACCTGGCGGTGATCGGAGAATATGATTATCAGAAAGCATCGGCACTTGCGCTGGTCCTGTTGCTGCCAACCCTGTTGATCTTCCTGGTGCAGCGCTACTATGTCAACCGCCGGTCGTACATCTCGGTTACCGGCAAGCCAACCAGCGGGCAGGTATTCGAAAAATCGGCGATGATCCGCTGGGTATTCAATACCATCACGTACCTGACCTGCGGAATGATCATCCTGTTGTATGCCACGGTAATTTACGGCTCCTTCAGCACAGCCTGGGGGGTTGATTTTACGCCCACCCTGCGTTGGTGGAACCAGACCCTGACCCGCGGTGTGGAAGCGATTCTCGACACCACCTTCTTAAGCGCGCTGGCAACACCGGTTGCCGCAATCACGGGGATGATTATCGCTTTCCTGATCGTGCGTAAAAAGTTCAGCGGCAAAGAACTGCTTGATTTTGGCTCAAACCTGGGCGGGGCTGTCCCCGGCACCATCCTGGGGATCGGTTTTATCCTGGCCTTCAACAAAGGGGATGTTGCCCTGGCCTCCGTGCTGTTCGGTATTCTGGCGCTGTTCTTTGCCGGATTTGCCAGTCCTTCGCGGCGCGACCAGGTGATCATCCTGATCCTGGGTTCGGGATTGGGGTTGGCTGCCCATTTTTTGGCCCCCAACCTGGGACTCGAACCGCTGATTTACATTTTAGCCGGGGTTTACCTGGCCATGGCAGTGCTGGCGATTGCCCGGCGCAATCAGCGCGGGGCGCTGATTCTGGGTGGGATTGCCCTCTACGTGGGGATGTACAATTTGATCGAATATGTTGCTGGCCCCCTGGCGGATGCGACTCGATCGATGGAACGCGGCTTCTGGAGCAATGCCTTGTACCAGTTCTCCGATTACATTAAGGTCATTTTCCAGCCTTCCCCGGCCCTGCTGGGAATTGCGCTGATTTTTATCACCGCTTTGCTGGTTCGCTCGGAGAGCCCGCGCTGGCGGATACCCCTGGGAGTGGTGGCGCTGGCCCTGCCCTGCCTATTGATTTACCAGGGCAAGCCTCTGGCGCTCACCGGCACCCCGTTTATCATTCTGGCGGCATTTATCGTGCGCAGCCTGCCAGCCTCGGTCAGAGCCGGGGTGGCAGCTTTGCAGCAGATCGATCCTTCGATTGAAGAGGCCTCGCAAATCCTTGGGGCAGATGCACAGTATACCTTCCGCAAGGTGACCCTGCCGTTGATCCTGCCTGCGCTGCTGGCGGGCCTGATCTTCAGCTTTACCCGGTCGATGACCAGCCTATCGGCGATTATCTTCCTGGTGACCGCGCGCTGGCGGATTGTAACCGCCTCGATCTTGAGTGAATGGGAGCAGGGCGGCGTGAGCATTGCCTCGGCCTATTCGACCGTAATCATCATCTTCGTCATGATCGCCATTGGCATCCTCTATTTCGTCACCAATCGCCTGCTGGCCGGGCGCGGCGACGTGGACATCTCGATGGGCGCGTGAACCACATCGGAGTGCAAATCATGTATTTAAAACTTGAAAATATTTCTAAAGTCTTTGCGGCGCGCGGCGGCGCTGGCGAGGTGACCGCGGTCAATGGGGTTGACCTGGAGATCAACCAGGGCGAACTGGTCACCCTTTTAGGGCCATCGGGCTGCGGAAAAACCACCACGCTGCGCATGATCGCAGGTTTTGAATTTCCCACTCGGGGCAAAATTCTGCTCGACGGCGCGGAAATCAACATGCTGCCCCCGAACAAGCGCGATATGTCGATGGTGTTTCAGAGCTACGCTATCTTTCCCCATCTCAATGTTGCCGAAAACATCTCTTACGGGTTGAACGTACAGCATATTTCTAAAGCAGAGATCAACCGGCGCGTGGAGCGGGTCATGGAACTTGTGCAGCTCACCGGCCTGGAGCGGCGCGCCCCCAACCAGCTTTCGGGCGGACAGCAGCAGCGCGTGGCCCTGGCGCGGGCGCTGATCATGGAGCCGAAAGTTCTGCTGATGGACGAACCGCTGTCCAATCTGGACGCCAAACTGCGCGAAACTATGCGCACTGAAATCCGGCGCATCCAGCAGAACCTGGGCATCACCAGTGTGTATGTCACCCATGACCAGATTGAAGCCATGACCCTTTCAGACCGGGTAGTGGTGATGAACCAGGGTCTGATCGACCAGGTGGGCACGCCGATGGAAGTTTACCGCTACCCACAATCGCGATTTGTGGCTGATTTCATCGGGCGGGCAAACTTCATCGAAGGGCTGGTGATCAGCAGCCGCCCCGGTGAGTTGATGGTCAGCATTCACGGTCAAACGGTGCGCTTGAGCACCCTGAAAGCCATCTATCCGGAGGGTAAAAAATTGACGCTAATCGCCCGCCCGGAGATGATCCAGGTCGAAGAGCAGGGCGAATTGATCGGGGTGGTGCGGCGGGCTTCTTACCTGGGAAATATGATCGACTACGACATTGAGGTCGGCGGACAGTTACTCACGGCAGCGGATACCGACCCGCGCCATACTACCATTTATCCCGAAGGCACCCGGGTGGGGATAAGTCTGCTGATGGACTGCATCCACGTCCTGCCAGGATAATTTTTTCCCCTTTCATGGAAAAGGGCAAACCCATCGTAAGGAATTTTTGTTGGAACCGCCGGCAAAGATTCCTCACCTCGTCTGAACAAGCAAGCAGAGGCAGTATGGAACAAGTAGACATATTAATGGTCGGGCATTTTGCCAAAGATGAGTTGATTGTTGACGGCAAAGGAGAAACTGCTTCGGGGGGCGGCGTGTATTACGGCAGCATGGCGCTGCGCCAGATGGGGCTCAAGGTGGCGGTTGCAACCCGGCTGCACCGCGATGATTTCCCACGCCTGGAAGAACTGCGCCAGGCAGGCATCCAGGTGTTTGCCACCCCGGCTGAACAGACTTCGGGGATCGCCAATTACTACCAATCGACCGATATGGAACGGCGCATCTGCAAGTTGATCGGGTTTGCCGGAACGATGGCGCTGGCGGAAATCCCTGATCTTCCGGCCAAAGTGATCATGATCGCCGGAATCATTGCCGGAGAAGTCGATCTGCCGCTACTCAAAGCCCTGGCGAAACGCGCCCCGCTGGCGCTGGATGTGCAGGGTTTTATCCGCGTACCCGAAGGGGACGATCTGGTTTTCAAACCCTGGCCTGAAATGGCTGAAGGGCTGCACCACGTCACTTATCTCAAGGTCGACCGGGCCGAGGCCGAGTACCTGACCGGTGAAAGCGACTTGCGAACGGCAGCGGTCAAGCTGGCAGCATTCGGACCGCGTGAGATTCTCCTCACCCAATCTTCGGGACCAACCGTTTATGCCGGCGGTCGTTTTTACCAGGCGCCCTTCACCCCACGCTCGCTGGCCGGGCGCACCGGTCGCGGCGACACCTGCTTTTCCTCCTATATTGGACGCCGCTTCAGCGCAGACCCGGAGGAAGCCACCCGCTGGGCCGCTGCCGTCACCACACTCAAGCAGGAAAAACCTGGTCCCTGGCAGGGGCCGCTGGAAGATGCCGAAGCGCTGATGCGCCGCTACACGGAGGCTGCCTGATGCCGCCCGGCGGAAAGCCCTATTTCGGGCCGCACAACCTGGCCCTGCCCCCCGGCGGCGGTCTGCTGATCGTGCGCCATTCCGCGCGCTACCCCATCCGCTCGATCCCCGAATCGTATGTCGCCACCCTGACCGATGAAGGCCGGGCCATGGCCCGCGCCTTCGGGGCGCAGCTTGGGCCGCGTTGGACAATCGGTGAAGCGGTGGCCAGCCCCACCGCACGCTGTATGGAAACCGCCCAGGAAATCGTGCGCGGCGCACTGGATGGGCAGCGCCCGCCTCCCGAGGTGCGCCCGCTGACCGTGCTGCATTTCGATCAGAAGCTGACCGGCATCCCAGGCCTGGCGGGGGTTTTCCTGGACGACCCCGGTTTCACGGCGCTGGCTTCCAACCCGAGTTCCCAAGAATATGCATTGCTGCGCGAAACCCTGCTGGACACTCTGCCCTTTCCAAGCGAGCCGGGCGTGCTCAACATCGGTTCCACGCATGACGTGCTGATCACTTTTTTGCAGGCCAGCCTGCTGGGCGTGCCTCAAGCCTCGCCGGCAGATTTTCCCGGTTTTCTGGAAGGGGTTTGCCTGGTAAAAGAAAATGGGCGCGTGCGGCTCTTTTAACCATGAGCGTACTGGAGAATCATGGTTAACCTCTGCCGGTAATGGCAGAACTCCATCTAAGTGATTTGACAGGAAAAACCATGACCCAACTGCGCGTGGAGCCTTATACATTAATGGGAGCGCCCCTGGGCGCCGAGAACCCGCTGCCGGTCTTTCGCAGTCCCGACCCCGATTTATCCTTCCACCTGCTTGATTCGGTCCCGCAGGGCAAGCGAAATCTGGCCGGATGGCAGGCCGGCTTTCGCGTCCTGCCGTACCGCATGCAGGATAACTACAGCCGCGAGCGCAGTTTGATCAGCTTTAAGGCCGTCGTGCTGGAGAACGAGCATTTGCGCGCCACATTTTTGCCGGAATTAGGGGGACGGCTGGCATCGCTGGTGCACCTGCCGGAGGGGCGCGAGCTTCTCTCTCGCAACCCGGTCTTTCAGCCGGCCAATCTCGCCTTGCGCAACGCCTGGTTTTCAGGGGGCATCGAGTGGAATATCGGCCACTACGGGCATACTTTCTTCACCTGCTCGCCCGTTTTTGCCGCCGAGATCCGCGGGAGTCATGGCGAGCCAGGCTTGCGGCTGTACGAGTACGAGCGCTGCAAGGGATTATTCTGGCACATTGATTTCTATCTCCCCCCCGGTTCGACTGAGCTGATCGCCTATGCGTGCGTGGCGAACTGCAGCCGCACCGAGACGCCTTTCTACTGGTGGACGAATGTGGCGGTACCCGAAACGCCGGGCACGCGCGTCCTGGCGCCCGGCCAGAACGTCATCTACGTCGATTTCGACGGGCCTCAAGCCGGGCACGGCTGGGGTCAGATGCCTTATCTGCCCACACTCAGCGGCGATGCCAGCTATTCGACCCACTTCACCCATGCCAGCGAGTATTTTTTTCAACTTGATGGAGTCGATTTGCCCTGGGAAGCTGCCCTGGATGAACGCGGGCAGGGCTTCTTTGAAGCATCCACGCCGCGCATGTGCTACCGAAAAATGTTCTGCTGGGGCACGCACCCCGGCGGTAAACGCTGGCAGCAATTCCTCTCACTGCCAGGCAATGACTACCTGGAAATCCAGGGCGGGATGGCTCCCACCCAGGGTCACGGCCTGCGGATGCCAGGCGGAACGCGCTGGGATTGGGTGCAGGTGTTTGGCCTTTTTTCGGGCGATCCGCAGCAGGTGCACCAGGCGGATTATGCCGCGGCATCAGACTATGTAAATATAGCCCTGCACCAGCGCATCTCACCATCCATGTTAGAAGATGCCAGGCGCAGCTGCGCTGCCCTGGCCGAAACCCCGGCCGTACGGATTCTACAAAAGGGATCTGGTTGGGGTGCGCTGGAACTGGCCCGGCGCCAATCGGTCGGGGAAGAAATGCCGCCAGAGGCATTTGATTTTCCCGCCAGCAGCCTCACTGCAGAACAGGAAAAGTGGCTGGACCTGCTGCAATCAAACAAATTTCCGGAGCCAGAACCGGGCCAGCTGCCCGGCGAATGGATGATCCAGGAGGAGTGGCTGCGGCTGCTGGAACGGCTGCCGCAAAAAAACTGGTATACACTTTTATATGAAGGAGTGATGCGCATGGAGCGCTTTGACCAGGCTGGCGCGGTACGCGCCTGGCAAGAATCGATCCGTCTGCAGCCATCTGCCTGGGCAGTCCGCAACCTGGCGGTGGCGGCGCAGCGCATGGGACAAACACAGCGCGCCCTGGATCTTTACGACCAGGCGCTCAACCTGGCGCAGGCAGCAGGTGAAATGTCGCATGGGCTGGCGGTCGAATGCCTGCAGGCATTGTGCGCTGCCGGGCGCTTCCCTGAGGCGCTGAGCCTTATCGAATCGCTGCCCCAGAGCGTGCGCATGGCCGACCGGGTGCAGATCCTTTACGGACGGGTGGCGCTCGAATTAGGCGACGAGCCCGCGGTGGAACGGGTGCTGCAGCGCGAGTATGCCGTCACCCGCGAAGGCGAAACCGAACTGACGGATATATGGGCAGATCTTTGCCTGAGGCGCGAAGCGCGTCTGACCGGTACCGCGGTCGATCCCGCGCGCAGCGCACGCAGGCGCGAAATGCTGGAAAAATATCCCCCGCCCGCCGCCATCGACTTCCGTCTCCATTAGGAAAGACGCCTATGCCACCCACCCTACCAGACATCTCAGCCATCGCCAACCAGTTTTGCTTCACGGGCAGCCTGGAAACAGCGGCTCCTTATGGACTCGGCCACATCAACGACACATTCCAGCTTTTATTTCGCCAGCCAGATGGGCCGGAGCGCCGCTATATTTTGCAGCGCATCAACCAGTTCGTTTTTAAAAATCCTGAAGCACTTATGGAAAATATCGAGCGCGTCACGCGCCACCTGCGCAAAAAGATCCTGTCAGCAGGCGGGGATCCTTTGCGCGAGACGCTCAACCTGGTGCCGGCGCGTGACCAGCGCACTTTCTATCGGGATGCGCAAGGTGAATACTGGCGCGCTTTCCTATTCATTGAGGGCGCTCGCACCTACGAAAGCGCCGAAAATCCCGAGCACATCTACCAGGTGGCGCGCGCTTTTGGCAATTTCCAGCACATGCTGGCCGATTTTCCTGCCGCACAACTGCACGAGACCATCCCATCTTTCCATGATACTCCCCGGCGCTTTCTTGCTTTCCAGGAAGCAGTCGCCAAAGATTCTTATGGGCGCGTGGCAGCCGTCCGCGATGAAATCCGGTTCCTGGAGCAGCGTAAAACCGACACACATGTGCTGGTAGATGGCATCGCGCGTGGAAACCTGCCAATACGGGTGACGCACAACGATACCAAGTTCAACAATGTGATGATCGACGACCGCACCGGCCTGGCGGTGTGCATCCTCGACCTGGATACAGTGATGCCGGGGCTGGCACTCTTCGATTTTGGCGATGCCGTGCGCAGCGGCGCTGCGCTGGCTGCCGAAGACGAACCAGACAGCACTAAGGCTGGGATTTCGCTGAAAATATTTGACCATCTGGTGCACGGTTACCTGGATGCGGCGCGCCACTTCCTGACACCGGCTGAACTGGATTTTCTGGCATTTTCGGCGCGTTTAATTACGCTGGAACAGGCCATCCGCTTCCTCACCGATTACCTGAACGGCGACATTTATTACAAAGTGCACAGGTCCGGTCACAACCTGGACCGCGCCCGGACCCAGATTGCCATGCTGCGCGATATGGAAGACCGCTTCGCACAAATGCAAACCCTGGTTGAGAAATACCGCTGAGGGAAAAATGAAACCACACCCCCCGCTCAAAGCAGTCATCCTGGCGGCAGGCAGCAAATCCATTTCTGAAGATGGGATGCCGGTACTGCTGCAGAACCTGGCAGGGAAGAAAATAATCGATTATGTCATGGCCAATGTCACCCAGGTAGTCCGGCAGGAAGATATTTACCTGATCGTCGGCTACCACCAGAAAGCGATCCGCGAACATCTGGGGCCCGGGTATATCTATGCAACCCAGGACGTACCCCGCGGCACCGGGGACGCCGTGCGCAGGCTGGCGCCGCTGATCATGGATTATGAAGGCGACCTGCTGATCCTGTACGGGGATACGCCGCTGTTCAGTCCTACCTCGATCCGGGGATTAATCAACCGGCATGTGCTGCGCAAAGCGGACCTTACCCTGCTGACCGCTGTGGCGGACCAGTATTATCCCTACGGGCGGGTGATTCGCGATCGCGATGGTCACATCATGGATATTATCGAAGAAGACCAGGCCTCCAGCACCGTAAAGGAAATTCGCGAGTTAAATGTGGGAGCATATGTCGTGAAGGCTGGCAAAATCTGGCCGGCCCTGGAATCGCTGCAGCCTTCACCACAGGATGGGGAGTACCGTCTGACATCCACTGTGCACCAGTTGATCCATCGCGGCTTGCAGATTGAAAGTTACCAGATCTACGATCAGGATGAGATCCAGGGGATCAATACCCGCCAGGACCTGGAAAGCGCTGAACTGATCTTAAAACGACGCCTCTTTCGCCCGCGCCGCGCAGAGGAGCGCAACCAGATCCATTTTGGCACGGGCGGTTGGCGTGCAGTGATCGGCGAGGGCTTCACCCTGCATAACGTGCGCCGCTTGAGCCAGTCGCTGGCCAATGACATCACCCGGCGTGGGCTTGAGCAGGCCGGGGTGCTGATTGGTTACGACCGGCGCTTTCTCTCAGATTACGCTGCCCAGGCCGCCGCAGAGGTCTTTGCCGGCAACAATATCCATACCATTTTGCTCAAAGAAGACGGCCCAACCCCCCTGATCGAATTCGCCACGGAAAGGGTGCACGCCGCCTATGGACTGGCCTTCACCGCCAGCCACAACTCCCCGGAATGGAATGGCCTCAAAGTGTTCCACGGCAATGGCGCACTGCTGATGACAGAAGAAACCGACCGCATCGAAGCCGAAACCAACCAGATGGCACTCGAAGATGTGGTCAAAATTCCTCTGGATGTGGCTTTGGCTGCCGGGATCGCGGAATACGGTGACTTTACCAACGCCTATGTGGACCGGGTCGAGTCATTCATCGATATGGCCGCCCTGCGTAAGGCCGGGCTGAAGGTCATTGTCGACACGATGTACGGGGTGGGGTATCTGACGCTGGGGATCATTCTTAATGAGGCCCGCTGCCGGGTGACCTTCATCCACGAGCGACGCAATCCACTTTTTGGGGGACGCTCTCCAGCGCCGGATTTGGAGGCGCTGCGCATGCTGCGTGCTTACGTGCGTGACGAGAAGCATGACCTGGGCCTGGCGACGGACGGCGACGCCGACCGGATTGCGGTCATTGATGAACAGGGCAACTATGTTCATATCAATGATTTGCTGCTGCTGCTGTACTGGTACCTGCACGAGGTCAAAGGTCAGCCAGGCGGGGTGGTGCGCAACCTGGCAACCACCCATCTGCTCGACCGGCTGGCAGCTGCTTTTGGGGAAAAATGCATCGAAACCCCGGTGGGTTTTAAATGGATCGCGGCCGGGATGGTCGAAAACCGGGCCCTGTTAGGCGGCGAATCGAGCGGAGGCCTGACCATCCGTGGGCACATCCTGGGCAAAGACGGTATTTTTGCCTGCGTGCTGGTGATTGAAATGCTGGCAAAGACTGGCAAACACATCAAGGAACTGCTGGAGACGGTCTACAAAATCACCGGGCGGCTGTACAGCGTGGAAGATAACCTGCCCTCCTCGGCTGATATGCGCGTGGAAGTGCCGCGGCGCGTGAAGGCGCTGATTGCTGGCAACCAGGCCCCTTATCCGGTCATTCGGGTGCGAGAGGATGATGGCACCAAGCTGTATTTTGAAGACGGCAGTTGGGTGCTGCTGCGCTTCTCGGGCACCGAACCGGTGCTGCGGATTTTTGCCGAGGCCGAAACACCCGCCAAGGCTCGCGAACTGGTGGATTGGTTAAAACAATGCGCTCTGAAGTAGATAACCTTATATTTTTTGCAGCGCCAGGGCCATGATCGCCGCCCAGGCCAGCACTTTAAACTCGCCCTGTGAAAGGGCGAGTTCGATTTCCGCCCGGGTCAGTTCAAGCAGTTCCTGTTCTTCGAGGTCGTCGGCATCGCGCGCCGCCACGCGCTGCGCCCCGCGCGCCAGGAAGAAGTAAGCCATGCCGGAACCGCGGTTGGCATCCACCCGGTAAACGCCCAGGTTCTCCCACTCCGGCGCGGTGTAGCCGGTCTCTTCCAGCAGTTCGCGCCTGACGGCCGCCAGAGGATCCTCACCCGGTTCAATGTAGCCGCCGATTGCTGCCAGAGAGGTGCCCTCCACCCCATATTTAACCTGGCGGAAGGCCAAAAAACGTCCTTCAGGGGTAACGGCAACCACGTTGACGTAGTCAGGCGTGATCACCCAGGGCCATTCGCTGATGACCTGCCCATCGGGCAGCTCAACGGTGTGAAACTCGACGGAAAGATATTTGCCGGTGTTCAGGATAGGCGTGCGTGAGAGTGTTTTCCAGGTTTTCATCATTCCTCAAAATATTGAACCATGGATCACGAATTTGATCTTTCTCCGTGTTCACCGTGCCTCCGTGGTTAATGAAAATCATTTTTTAAGCTTTTCCCCCAAGGTACTCGAACCAGACCAGGCGAGCAGCGGCCGAGCGATAGGGGCGCCAGGCTTCGCCGATCTGTTCAAATTCCTCAGGCGTAGGCGGCGCAGGCAGCCTTTTTAAGCTTGCCACGGCCTGGACCAGGGCCAGGTCGCTGCGCGGCCAGACGTCCGGGCGGCAGAGAGCCATGAGCAAGTAAATATCCGCGCTCCAATGGCCAATCCCTTTCAATGACAGCAGCCGGGCGCGGACTTCATCATCCGGCAAGCTTCCCAGAATATCCAGGTCGAAGGCGCCAGACAGCAGGGCTTCCCCCAGGAGGCGCCCGTAGCGTGCCTTCTGGCGGCTGAAGCCAATCGCTTTAAGTTCGACGTCGTCCAGGGTCAGAAATGCGGCCGGGGTCACGGCGCCCAGACGGGCCTGCAGGCGGTTGTAAGCCGCCATGGCCGAAGCCAGGGAAACCTGCTGCTCCAATATAATCCGCACCAGGCTGGCAAACCCCGGCGGGCGGTCCCACAGCGGCGGGACGCCGTACCGTGCGACCACCCCTGCCAGGTCCGGGTCGCGGGCCGCCAGCCGGCTGACGGCTTCGCGCAAACCGAGTTGATCCAACACTTTTATTTCCACAGCAGAAAATTGTAACAGGATTTGGGTTTGGTTTGAGGCCAGATCCAGATTAAAAGAAAAATATACAGGATTATGCCTGCGGTGAGTTGCTTGTGCCTGTCGAAAAATTTTTATAGGATAGGATTGGTTGGGATCAAACTTCCGGTTACCACAGCGGCTCAAAATGGTTACAATAAGTATCTATCCGGAAAATATCTCGGAGGCGTTTTTTGCCCCACTACGTGGGGCAAAAAACACCCCTGGAATTAATTTTCAGAAAGGTTCAAAATGTAAGCGATGAACCGATAAGAGAGAGGTGAACCATGGCGAAAGCTCAAGGCAGTGTTGTTTATGCAGATAGCATGAAACCCGTCGCCGGCGCAACGGTCAAGGCCGTCAAGGATAAAAAGGTTGAGACCCGCCTCACAGACGAAAACGGCGAATTTACATTTGATGACCTGACGGCTGGGGAATGGGCTTTTTCGGCTGTGCAGGCCGGCTACCGGCCTTCCGGAGTAGAAAAATTCGATCCCAGCCAATCGGATGAAAAAATCAGCCTGTTTCTGACGACCCAGGCCAGCGGCAGCGACCAGGAAGCCGGCAAGAAATTCTTTACCGGCATCTTGATTGGACTGCTGGCCCTGATTGTGGTCTATGTCCTGCTGCATTTCATCATCCCGCCCAACACCACCCCGCTCAACCTTTCGCTGGTAGACCTGTTCGGACGGATCGAAACCCAGTTGAACGCCAGCAGCGATCCCGCCACGGATGCAGTCCTTAAAGGATTAACCACCGGGCTGGCAACCGTGGTGGACAGCGCGACCGCCCAAACGACGCGCCTTTCCGCGGTGGACAAACAGGTTGCCGTGCGCCTGGCGGAGACGATCACCCTGGCGGTGAGCAGCGGGCAGAAAGACGCTGCCCTGGACGAGTTGAATTCGCTGCGGCGGTTGATCCAGGCCCCGCCGGTTTCGCGCTTCCAGTTCTGGGGAGACGTGCCGCTGCGCTTCCTCGAAATTATGCTGTGGGGTCTGGCCGGCATCCTGGTGAGTAAGATTATCCAGGTGGGCTGGTACCTGCGCCGGGGCAGTTTTTACAGCCAGGGCATCGTCATGCACATTTCGCATATTGCCGCCACGCCCCTGCTGGTACTGGTCTCAGTCCTGATCCTGTCCCTGGTTACACTCAAGGTGACCCTGACCGGTGGGAACGAGGTTAACATCGACCTTTCCGATCCGAGCATCATGGTGGCTTTCGCCTTCATTATCGGCACCAGCCCGTGGCCATTGTGGCGCTTTATCGAGAACAGCGCGCGCCGTTTCACCGGCCAACTGGAAGACAGCACCGGCGGAAAATAACAATCAGGATAATTTTCCATGGATTCAATCCGTGAGTTGTACCGCATCGGGCACGGCCCATCCAGCAGCCACACCATGGCCCCGCGCCGGGCCGCGGAGATCTTTGCGGCCCGCCAGCCGGAGGCCGCCGCCTTCCGGGCTACCCTGTACGGCAGCCTGGCGGCCACCGGGCGCGGGCACCTGACCGACCGCGCCATTGAAACCGCACTGGCGCCGCGCCCGGTGGAAATCGAATGGCAGCCGGAAACGGTGCTGCCCTTTCATCCCAACGGGATGGAATTCTGCGCGCTGGACGCGGCCGGCGAAACACTGGCTACATGGCGGGTTTACAGCCCCGGCGGCGGGGCCCTGGCCGAAGAAGGCCAGCCCATCGAGTCCCATCCGGTTTACCCGCTGAACACCATGCAGGAAATCCTCAGGTACTGCACCCAAAACGGCAAGACCTTTTGGGAGTTCGTGGAAGAAAATGAAGGCCCTGAGATCTGGACGACTCTGGGCCAGGTCAACCGGGTGATGCACCAGACCATCGAACGTGGCTTGCATGCCGAGGGCGTGCTCCCAGGCGGGTTGGGGGTCGCGCGGCGGGCCTGGACCTTCATGCGCAAGATCCGCCTGAGCGGCGGGGCGCTGGTCAAAGGCGGGTACATCCCGGCCTACGCCCTGGCGACGGCGGAGGAGAATGCCTCCGGCGGGCTGGTGGTCACGGCTCCCACCTGCGGTTCGGCCGGGGTGCTGCCGGCCGTCCTGCACCATATCGAGGACACGGTCAAAACCCGTAAAATCCATATTCTGCGCGCGCTGGCCACCGCCGGGCTGATCGGCAACCTGATCAAGCGCAACGCGTCCATCTCCGGGGCCGAAGTCGGCTGCCAGGGTGAAATTGGGGCAGCCTGCGCCATGGCCGCCGCAGCCGCGGCCCAGTTGATGGGCGGCTCGATCCGCCAGATTGAATATGCCGCCGAAATGGGCCTGGAGCACCATCTCGGCCTGACCTGCGACCCGGTCAACGGCCTGGTGCAGATCCCGTGCATCGAGCGCAATGCCTTTGCCGCGACGCGCGCCCTGGACTGCGCCGAATTCGCCTGCTATTCCGACGGCAGCCACCGCGTATCCTTCGATGAGGTGGTGCAGGTGATGAACCAGACCGGGCACGACCTGCCCTCGCTCTACCGGGAAACCTCCGGCGGGGGCCTGGCGCGCAACTACCGCTTCCCGCCCCAGAAATAATCGCCAGCCGCAACACAATCATTCCAAAACTTTGACAAAAACGATCACTAACTTATTGAACATAAGTTCTATTAATGCTATACTAAACACAATTAAAACAGCTCTAACGAGCAAGGTTATACATTAGAGAATATTTATTTGAAGAAAATTGACTGTTGCGGTAAACTACTTATTGCAAATAATTGCAATAATGGATAAATCATGACCTGTGAAAAACTTTTTTTGAATGAACTGCGCCAGCGCGGCTACCGGCTGACTTCGCAGCGCGAAGCGGTGCTGCTGACCCTGCATGAAATAAACTTTCCCTCCTCGGTTGAAGAAATATTCAACCGGGTAGCCCAGAAAAACGGCGACGTGGAGTTAACCACGGTTTACCGCACCCTCGACCTGCTCAATTCGATGGGATTGGTAGCGATCATCGACAGCGGTGATAAACAGCGCCTGTACGAGCTTGTGGTAAGCGACAGTCCCCATCTGCACCTGGTATGCCGGGTGTGCGGAAGGATCACCGGTGTGGCGTTAGACCAGTTCCAGCCCCTGGTCGATCAAATCAAACAGCTGGCTCATTTTAGCGTCGACCTGGGCAGTATCACCGTGCAGGGCACCTGCGTGGATTGCTCGCAGAGCTACCCGCACGAACACAACCACTCAACAATAGAAGACGGAGCGTAGACCTATGTCGATTCTCAAGGATCGTTTTGCAAAAAAATGGCTGGGCGTCTATTTTGGCGCCTTATTGGTGTGGTTGGGAACCACCGCCATGCATATTCCGGATGGGTACCTGAGCCCAATTACTTCGATTATTTTATTCCTGCTGGTGCTGCCCTTCTGGACCATCGGCGTGCGCAAACTGCGCCAGACGATGAACGCGCGCAGCGTGCCGTTGATTGCATTGGTGGCGGCTTTCTCTTTCGTGATCATGATGTTCAATATCCCGCTCCCCGGCGGGACAACCGGGCATGCCGTGGGCGCGGCTCTGGCAGCCGTGGTGCTGGGACCAGAGATCGCCACCATCGCGGTGTCGATTGCGCTGATCATTCAGGCCCTGTTTTTCGGAGACGGCGGCATCCTGGCGATTGGGGCGAACAGCTTCAACATGGCCGTCGTGGCGCCTTATATCAGCTATGGCGTTTACCGCGTCATTTCAAAGAATTCTTCGCTGACTTCCGTTCGGCGCGTGGTCGGGGCCGCCCTGGGCGGCTGGACCGGTCTATCGGTGGCGGCCCTGTTCGCGGGAATCGAATTTGGCCTGCAGCCCCTGCTGTTCCATGCCGCGGACGGCACGCCGCTGTATGCGCCCTACCCACTGTCGGTGGCCGTGCCTGCCATGGTACTGCCCCACATGCTGGTGGCCTCCGTGGTGGAAGGACTGCTGACGGCACTGGTGGTGGCCTACCTGCAGCGCTCGAATGTAGCCGTGCTGGAAGCGGCGGAGAAACCTGCCGCCGCGGGTGAAGCGGGCAGCTTCCGCAAACTGCGCTGGGTGTGGGTCGGGCTGGCCGTGCTGGTGGTGGCTTCACCGCTGGGCCTGCTGGCGCCGGGCACGGCCTGGGGCGAGTGGGGCACGCAGGAACTGGCCAACATGGGCCTGGCAACCATCCCGGCCGGGCTCGAAAAACTCTCCAGCCTGTGGGGTGCGCCCCTGGCCGGTTACGACCTGCCGGTGCTGGGCAACGTGAACCTGGGATATATGCTTTCGGCCCTGGTCGGGATCCTGGTCGTGGCGGTGGTGGTGTGGCTGTTTACCTTGCTGCTGACCAACCGCACCCCTACCAGGCATGAAAATTAACCCGATGCAAACCACGAACGTTCAAAAACAAAAACCTGTGCGCAGTGTGATCGAAAACACGCTGCGTGAAATCAGCGCCACGCTGGAACGCAGCCTGTTCGCCGAGGAGATCAGCAACCGGCCGGGACTGCTGCAGAGTCTTGACCCGCGCGTCAAGGTGATCTCTACCCTGGCGCTTTTGATCGGGGTCAGCCTGTCGCGCAGCCTGGCGGTGATCGCCGCCATTTACCTGCTGGCCCTGGTGCTGGCCTGGCGTTCCGCCATCCCGGCCAATTTCTTCATCAAGCGCGTCTGGCTGGCACTGCCTTTCTTCACCGGAATGCTCATCCTGCCGGCGCTCTTCATCACCCCCGGCCCGGCCCTGGCGCACCTGCCGCTGGGCCTGACCATCACCCAGACCGGCCTGAATACCGCCCTGTTCCTGCTGCTGCGGGTAAGCACATCCGTCTCGCTGACCCTGCTGCTGATCCTGACCACCTCCTGGAATGTGGTGTTGAGCGCGTTGACCGTGCTCAAAGTGCCGGATGTGTTCATCCTGATTCTGGGGATGACCTACCGCTACATTTACCTGCTGCTGCACACGGCTAACGATATGTTTTTATCGCGCAAGAGCCGTACGGTCGGCAGGCTGGACGGTGCCGAAAACCGGCGCATGATCGCCGCCATCAGCGGGACACTGCTCAGCAAATCGTTAAATATGAGCAGCGAAGTCTACCTGGCGATGCAGTCGCGCGGATTTCGCGGGGCGATCGTCACCCTGAAACCGTTCCGCATGCAGCCGCGCGACTGGATGTGGCTGGGCATCTTTTTATTGATTACCATTTCCGCGGTCATTCTGGGCCGCTGAGCTGTTGAAGGTTGGAATCCATGATTAACGAACCCGTTTTTGAAGTCAATAATGTTACTTTTGCCTATGACGGCAAACAGACCGCGCTGGACAACGTCAGCCTGACCGTTCATGCCGGCGAAAGCCTGGTCATTCTGGGCGCCAACGGCAGCGGCAAAAGCACGCTGCTCAAGCTGCTGGACGGGCTGTATTTTCCCAGCCAGGGCTCGATCTGTGCCTTTGGCCAGCCGCTGAGCGAGGACGGCCTGCGGGATGACGCCACCAACTTCGCCTTCCGCCGCCGGGTAGGTCTGGTCTTTCAAGATACCGATGTGCAGCTGTTTTCGCCCTCGGTGCTGGATGAGATCGCCTTTGCCCCGCTGCAGCTTGGACTGCCCCGCGAAGAAGTCCTCGAACGGGTGGATGCCGCCATGCAGGCTTTGCGCATCGAGAAGCTGCGCGACCGCGCCCCCCACCGTCTTTCGGGGGGAGAGAAACGCCGCGTGGCGCTGGCTTCGGTGCTGACCCTGCGCCCGGATGTCTGGCTGCTGGACGAACCCACCACCGGGCTCGATCCGCGCAGCCAATCGTGGCTGGTGGATTTTATCCTCGAACAGCGCGATCAGGGCAAGACGGTCATCACCGCCACACACAACCTGGAAGTAGCTGAAGAGATCGCCAGCACGGTACACGTGTTCGACGAAGACCACTACATCACCGCATCCGGTGCGCCGGGAGAAATCCTCTGCGACCACGAACTGCTGCACCGCTGCAACCTGGAGCACTACCACCTGCGCGAGCCGCGCCTGGAGCGGCAGTGCGTTTAGCCGATTTTCAGGATGTTAACACAGAGAACCAGAGGCACAGAGAAAACCTCAGACAGATCTGAGGCGTATATTTTCCTGCATCACCTTCCAACCAACGGCAGCCATTGGTACGCGGGCTCTTTCCAGACAGCGAAATTGTTACTGACATTCCCACCGACATCGTCGAAATCGCCTCCGATGATCAATTTGCTGCTGTCATCTATTAAAATCGATAATACCAGTCCATTCGTACCACCGCCTAAGGATTCCCAGTTTTGCCCGTTCCAGCGGGCGATGTAAGAGATATCCTCTCCTCCAAACATAGAGAACAGCCCACCAACAACCAACCTTCCCTGTTGATCGAGTGCCAGCGTTAACACCCAAAGAGTCATAAACCACATCGCCAAATCCGTTATAGAGATATTCTATCCGCCCATCCTGGATCTTCCAAACTGCTTTGCCTCCACCATAAATCGTATTTCCTGAAATCAGCAAACTTCTCGTAGGCCCAATACCTTCATCCACAATCGCTTCCCATTCACCCTCATCCCACCGTGCCAATCCATGAGCAGGAATTCCATTGATGCTTGTAAAATGGCCGGCTGCGACAAGACGGTCCTGCCCGTCCACCGCCAGGACGGATACCGTATCATTAAAATTTTCCCCGATGATTTCCCATTTTTTTCCATCCCAGAGCTTGACGGTAATGACTTGGGGAGGATCAATGGCGGTCACTCCAAAATTCCCTCCGACATAGATCCGATTTTGACTATCCACCGCCAGTGTCCTAACCACGGAATCCACCCCTTCTCCAAGAGCCTGCCATTCGAATCCAGTCCATTTGGCGATATTGTGTGCCAGGACACCTCCAGCTTTATTAATTGATCCGGCAACGTACAATTGATCGTTTTGATCCAAAGCCAGCGCGTACGGGTAGGCTAAATAGCCACCTCCAGCCAGCCCAGTTCCCAGCCCTCTCCAGAAAGTGCCATCCCAATGAGCGATGTGGTTCACCTCATGTCCAGCTGCGCAAACAAAACCACCGGCCGCATAATACCCACCTTGCCGGTCTGAAATGATAGCCGATATCGGTCCGTCGAGACTGTGCGCCGATCCCAACGATTGCCAGTCACTGCCACCCCACATAGCGATATTGCTGGTGCATCGTCCTCCTGCCAGATGATAATTTCCACCGGCATAGATATTCCCATTCCGGTCGATGGCTAATGCATCCACAGAGGGAGCATCGGGAAAATCTTTCTGCATCCCTCCCGCCAAATTTTCGAAAGCGGTACCGTTCCATTTTGCGATTGCCTGCGCACTTTGTCCCCCGGCGCTGTTGAATCCCCCACTGATGTAAATATTTCCGCCATCGGCAAGGATTGATGTGATCCTGGCTCCGGAGGAACCTTCGTACTGAACGCCACCGCCGACATCCCACCATTCTTCTCCATCCCAACGGGCCAGATTCGAAACCGTTTTTCCACCGGCAGAGGAAAATGTGCCCCCAGCATACAGATTGCCGCGACCATCGATTGCCAGGCTATACACAGAAGCTAACCGATTTGGATCACCCAGAAATCCTCCACCCAACGCCGTCCAATTATCACCATTCCAGCGGGCGATATGATTGACTGGTTTCCCGTCGGCCTCAGTAAAATCCCCACCTGCGTATACGAATCCATACCGATCGATTGCAATTGCATAAACCATGATTTTATAATGAGGGTCACTGATCCCCTGGTTAAGCGCCTCCCAATATTGGCCATCCCATTTCGCGATACTGTTGACGGGTATCCCGCCTGCAAATCCAAAATATCCTCCTACATACACTTCGCCCGATGGACTCACCGCAATTGTATAGACTGGGGCGCTGACTCCCCCGCCAACCTCTTGCCAATCCTTTCCATTCCATAGTGCAATGTGACGTGCGGGCTGAGCACCAGCCTGGGTAAAATCGCCACCGGCGTACAGGTGACCAAACCGATCTACGGCGAGTGTCCTCACAGTGAAATCGAAACCACTTCCTAGCGGATGCCAAGCGGTGCCATCCCACACTGCCACAGAATTTGCTACCACATTTCCTGCGGTGGAGAATGAACCACCGACGTAAATTTTGTTGCCGTCCGCTGCGATGGCAGTTACGCTACCTTTTATGCCATCGTTGAAAAAACCACCCTGCCAGCCGATGTCTCCAG
>CAVYIF010000015.1:0-254094 GCA_963768585.1 uncultured Chloroflexia bacterium | reverse complement strand
CCTTTTATCCTGTGAATTCCGATCCCCACAACAAGATTAATGCAACTTAATCGTCCGCCCCTCGCGCGCGGAGGTTCGGGCGGCATCCAGGATCTTGACCACGCTCAAGGCGTTTTCCAGCGACCACAGGTTGCCCGGTTCGACCTTTTCCACGCCGCGCACCACGGCCGCCAGGTAGTTGAATGGGTCGCTGACCCGCTCGGGCGCGGGCGGCAGGTGCAGTGTCTTCTCCATGTTGTCCTTGCGCATCCGGCTGCGCAGCGTACGGTTATCCGCCGCCACCAGGTACCCATCCCGGCCGTAGATCTCCATGTCTTTGCGCCCCACCGGCCAGTTCCACGAGCCCTGGATGACGGCCTGGGCCTGGGGGTAGGTCAGGATGATCGTCGCGTCATCGTCCACCCGCGGATAGATTTCGGGTTTCAGGGTTTGCAGCACCGCGGTCACCGTCTCTGGCTCGGCCCCGCCCATCAGCCAGGTGGCCAGGTTGGCCCCGTAGCAGCCAAAATCGACCACGGCCCCACCCCCGTTGAGCAGCGGGTCGGTCAGCCAGGCCACAAATTCAGGGCCGCAGCCGATCTCCACCGGGCCGTTGTGGCCGTCGTGCACCACCAGCTTGCGGATCGGTCCCAGGGCGCCCTCGGTCACCGCCATGCGGTAGGCGGCGTAGGTGCTGGCGTACCAGGTGGTCTCGTAGTTGGTGATCAGGTGGATGCCGTTCGCCCGCGCCAGATCGGCCATTTTTTGGGCGTGCTCCAGGCTCACCGCCAGCGGCTTTTCGACCATGACGTGGATCTTGCGCGGGGCGCAGGCTTCGACCACGCGCAGGTGATCGTAAATGGCGCCGAAAGCGCACACCGCCTCGGGTTTGACCGCATCCAGCATCGTCTCCAGATCGCTGTAGACCCACTCCAGCGGGAATTGAAATTCTTCGGCGTAGCGCCGGGCCAGGTCCTGGTCCGGCTCATAGAAACCGGCGATGTCCAGATCCGGGCGCTGCCAGTTGCGCAGGATCCAGACGACGTGCCCGTGGTTCATCCCGGCAATTGCCATGCGTACAGGTTTTTGTGGCTGCATATTTGTCTCCATAAGATGTTCTCATTTTAAGCTTTTTCTATGCAAAATCAACCGAACCCAATTGGATTTATCCCAAACCAAATAACACCTTGACGAAATAGAATTAAAGTTCTATAATGCAAATCATGACATTAATTGTAAAATAAATAAAACATCATTATCTGTAGTGAAGCAGAAAAGGTGGTGATTCTCTGAGATCAAAATTCAGAAAACGCAGCAGAATCAAGCCCCTGGGCAAAGGAGATCTTTGCCATCACCCTGTTCGTCGAGGAGCCTGGACGCCGCGAAGCAGTTCTATCACAAGGTTTTCGGCTTGCCGGTCGTGTTTGAAACTGACAATTCATGTGTGTTTCAAATTGGAGCGACCCTGATCAATCTATTGAGCATCACCGAGGCCAAAGAACTGGTCGAGCCGGCCACAGTGGCCAGACCGCTCGTCCGGATCGCGTCTGGTATTCACCATCGATGTGGACGACGTGGATGCCATGTGCGCCACGCTGACCGCGCGCGGCGTAGAACTGCTCAACGGACCCATGGATCGACCCTGGGGGATCCGCACCGCCAGCTTTTGTGATCCCGGTGGTCATATCTGGGAGATTGCGCAGCGGTAGGTGACCGGATAAGCATGGCAATCCCGAACGAAGCCTGGAGAAGTCTATGTATCCAGCACCGATCTGCCCGCGTCGACTCAAAATTTCTTGAAAAACAAATTTCGATTCAGGTTTGAATTGATGGAGGTTCTCGCCGTAGGAATAACTGGCGGTATCAACAAATATCGAAAAGATAGATTTCGATGTACAATAAATTCTATATTGGATCGTGAAAAGTTTAATCTAAACAGGAGGATTTTCCTATGTGGCATACAATCATTATTGCCGGGAACGTCGGGCGAGACCCGGAAATGCGTTACACCCCGAGCGGCCAGGCCGTGACCAGTTTTTCGGTCGCGGCAGATGATAGTTATAAAAGCTCAAGTGGAGAACGTGTTAAAAGGACCATCTGGTTCCGGATTTCGGCCTGGGGCAAACTGGCTGAAACCTGTTCGCAATATTTGAAGAAAGGGCAGCAAGGTGCTGATCGAAGGCCGAATGCAGGCCAATGAATCTGGCAACCCCAAGACTTTCCAGCGCAATGATGGCACGACCAGCGCATCGTTTGAGGTCAATGCGAATACCGTACGCTTCCTTTCCAGTCGGGGTGAAACCTCCGAAAGCAGCGAGGATATGGGCGGTGGAGCGGATAGCAGCGAAGAGATACCTTTCTAAAGCCAGACGATGAGTGAGACCACCCCGCAAGGCCCGACGCTCTCCCTACCGCCGGACCTCAAACCCATTTATGTCAACATGGCGCGCATCGGGCATACCCCGATGGAACTGACCTTTGATTTCGCCTGCCTGCAGCCGGGGATCGATCCTTCGGAAATTCTTTCGCGCCTGGTGATGTCGCCGGTGGGCGCCAAGATGTTCTTGCGCGCCCTGGCAGAGAACCTGGCCCGCTACGAGTCCAATTTTGGCGAGGTGCACCTGCCGGGCGATGCGACCCTGGCCAACACCCTGTTCGACGGGCTCAAGCCGCCAGAATCATAGGTGATCATCTTATGGATAAACTTTCCCTGCTGGCCGACCAGATTCACCAGGCGTTTGAGATCCGCACCCGGGTGCGCGACCAGGCCCTGTCCAGGGCGCGCACCCTGACCCGGCACTGCGCGCATACCATCCGTGCCATTCACCGCGATGAAAAGGACCTGGCGGAAGAACAACTGACCGCCGCCCGGGCCCTCGTGGCCAGCCTCAAGCAGGATCTGAGCGAATACCCGGATCTGTTCTATGCGGGATATACCCAGGATGCCTTCAAGGAATTTGCCGAGGCCTCGATTACCTGCGCCTTGATCCTCAACAAAGAACTGCCCATGCCCGAGGAGTTAGGCATCGAGTTTGCCACCTACCTTAACGGCCTGGCGGAGACGGTCGGCGAGCTGCGCCGGCGCTGTCTGGATATCCTGCGCCACGGCTACTCCGAGGAAGCCGAGCGCCTGCTGGCTTACATGGATGATATTTATGCCGTGCTGGTCACCATGGACTACCCGGATGCGATCACCAGCAACCTGCGCCGGCATACCGACCTGGTGCGCGGGATCGTGGAGCGCACGCGCGGGGATATGACCCTGGCGCTGCGCGAAAATCGTATGGTGCAAGCCATCGCCGATGCCCTGGCGCGTTTGCCAGATAACGGCGCGCCGGAGGCTTGAGATGCGCACCATCCGCGCGTCGGAGATTGGCACCTACCTGTACTGCCACCGCGCCTGGTGGTTCCGCGATCAGGGCTTCGAGTCGCAAAACCAGATGGAAATGGCCGGCGGGAGCGAATACCACGAGCAGCACGGCCGCGAAGTGTTCCTGGCGGGGCTGCTGCGCCTGGCAGGCTACGCCCTGCTGCTGGCAGCCCTGGTGGCCCTGGCAGTGGGTGTGACCCAGTTATTGATCCAGTGAAAATTGATCCCACCCCCGGCCCCTCCCATTTTAGGGGAGGGGAGTCTTATAGTTGGTTTGGGGGTGGACGATGATCCCTCTGGCCGTAGGGCTGGTAATCCTGGCCGTCCTGTTCTTGCTGCTGGCTGGCCGGCGGCAGAAAGCCGCCGGGCTGCCGGCGGGGCGGGTCATTTATACCGATATGCGCGGCTGGACGCCCACCGAAAAACCGCTGTTTGACCCGCTGCACGCCATCACCGGCAAGCCCGATTACCTGGTCGAACACAATGGGCGCGTCATCCCGGTCGAGGTGAAAAGCGGTTGGGCCGCTGACCAGCCGTACGAAAGCCACGTTTTTCAGCTTATCGCTTACTGCCGCCTGGTGGAATACACCTCTGGCAAGCGCCCACCCTACGGCATTTTGCGCTACCGCAACCGGGTCTTCGCCGTGGATTACACGCCCGAGATGGAGGAGCGCCTGATCGATTTGCTGACCGAAATGCGCCAGCAGGCCCGGCGCGGCCCGGCCTCACGCTCGCACGAAGAGGCTGCGCGCTGCGCGCGCTGCGGCTACCGCAGCGTTTGCGACCAGAATTTATCCTGATTCTTTGCCAATTCATACCGCCGGGGGTAGAATTCGTTACGGCGTCCGGGGCTCAAAGCCCGCCGGGCGCGGCTAATTTCTATTCTGCGCAGAATACGACAGGTGTTTAATGGCTAACGAATTTTCTTCATTTGGGCTGCAGCTGCACGCCACGGACAACGTGGCGATTGCCCGGCAGGCGATTTCGGCCGGGACGGTTTTGGATTATAACGGTGCGTTCATCACCATTAGCGAGGATGTGCCCGCCGGACACAAATTTGCCCTGGCGGATGTGCCTGCCGGCGGCGAGGTGCGCCGCTACGGCCATTCCATCGGCCGTGCCAGCCAGGATATTCCAACAGGCGCCTGGGTTCACACCCACAACCTGGAAATGGGCGAGGTGCGCAAGGAGTACACCTATACGGTGGTGCCTTCGCCGGTGTGGAACCCGGACCGGCAGCGGACCTTTATGGGCTACCCGCGCCCGGACGGACGGGCCGGGACGCGCAACTACCTGGCAGTGATCTCGACGGTCAATTGTTCGGCCTTCGTGGTCAGCCGCATCGCGGCTCATTTCACCCCCGAACGCCTGGCGGCCTACCCTAACGTGGACGGGGTGCTGGCTTTAATTCACCATTCGGGCTGTTCGGTGCCCCTGGAAGGCGAATCCTACGAATACCTGCAGCGCACGCTGCGCAATGCGGCCCGCAATCCGAACATCGCCGCTTTCGTGGTGGTGGGGTTGGGCTGCGAAGTCAACCAGATCGAGCCCTGTTTCGAGGTGACCGCCGAGCGCATGGCGGGGTTAAACCCGGCCGGGGCCAACGATGCCTACCTGGTCATCCAGGAAATGGGTGGGGTCGAAGGCACGATTCGGGCCGGGATCGAGGCCATTGAGCGCCTGCTGCCCCAGGTCAACCGCGTGCAGCGGGTGGAGATCCCGGTTGAAAAGCTGGTGGTTGGGCTGGAATGCGGCGGGAGCGATGCCTGGTCGGGGGTGACCGCCAACCCGCTGGTCGGGCTGGCGGCGGATCGGGTGGTGGAGCAGGGCGGGGCGGCACTTTTGTCCGAGACGGTCGAAATCTTTGGGGCCGAGTACCTGCTCACCGGACGGGTGACCTCGCCCGCGGTCGGTGAAAAACTGATCGCCTGCTTCCAGGGCTGGAACGAACAGGCGGCGCGCTTCGGTTTCAGCGTGGACAACAACCCTTCCCCCGGCAACAAGGCCGGCGGGCTGACCACGATCTTCGAGAAATCGCTGGGGGCGGTCGCCAAGGGCGGCAGCAGCCCTTTGAACGGGGTCTATTTTTACGGTGAACAGGTCGACCGCCCGGGGCTGCTCTTCATGGATACGCCGGGCAACGACCCGGCCTCGATCACCGGTATGGTGGCCGGCGGAGCCAACCTGATCCTGTTTACCACGGGGCGCGGTTCGATGTTTGCCGGCAGCGCCGTGCCAACCTTAAAGATCGCCAGCAATTCGGCCATGTATGAAAAATTGAAGGGCGACATGGATTTCAATGCCGGAGCGGTGCTGGATGGCACGCCGATGGATGCCGCTGCCGAGGAATTGTTCGAACTGATCCTGGCGACCGCATCCGGCCAGCCCAGCCGGGCCGAACGCTTCGGCCCGCACGAGCAGGAATTCGTCCCCTGGACCCCCGGCGGGCTGCTGTAATAAAAAAAGTGCTTTGACCGCACCGCGGTCAAAGCACTTTTGATAGAACTAGGCTGAGAACAGCACCTGCTGCTGCAGGAAGCGCTCGGTTTGCTGCAGATAGTCGACGATCGTTTCTGTCTTGCGCCAGCCGTGACCTTCGCCATCGTACAGCCGGTAAATATGGGGGATGTTCTTCTGGCGCAGGACCTTGACGATCTCTTCAGCCTGGTCGGGGGGAACCACCTTATCTTCCTTGCCCTGAAACACGGCCATCGGATCGCGCAGGCTGTCCATATGATAGATAGGCGACCAGGCATGGTAGCGGGCCGCAGTTTGCGGCAGCGGGCCGACCATACTGTCGAGATAGCGCTGCTCGAACTTATGCGTGTCAGTCGCCAGGGTGAACAGGTTGGAGACGCCAAACAGGCAGACCCCGGCCTTAAACACCCCCGGATGATGCACCAGGACATTCAGCACCGTGTAGCCGCCGGCACTGCCGCCCTTGATCACGATCCGCCCGGCGTCGGCCAACTGCTGGTCGCCCAGGGCCTGGGCGCAGCCGACCGCGTCTTCCACATCCGCTTCGCCCCAGCGCTCGCGCAGCAGGTTGCGGTAGGTGCGCCCGTAGCCGGTCGAGCCGCGGTACACCAGTTCGACATAGGCGTAGCCCCGGGTGGTGAAGTAAGCCGCCTGAGGGTTGAACGCGGTGGCGACGCCGCCCGTCGGCCCGCCGTGGACATTGACGACTGCCGGGGGCAGCCCTTCGCTGGAAAAATCGGGATGGGTTGGAGGGTAATACAGGGCGTGCACGGCAGTACCGTCCGGCGCAGGCCAGGTGATGTCGCGCGGCGCGCAGAGATATTCCGGGGAAAGAGTCTCGCTGCCGCTGCGCGCTGCGATGGTTAATCCCTGCTCGTTCCAGCGCACCACGCGGCTGGCCAGGGCCGGCCCGGAGGCGACAAAAGCCAGTTCTTCTGATGTGGGTGAAACGGAAAGCTCGCTCAACCAGGTGTACGGCGCGGTGTCGATCTGTGAGGATTGGCGGGTTTCCAGGTCCACCACCCACAGGCTGGCAGTGCCGCCAAAGATGCGCAGGTAGTAAACTTTGCGGCTGGAAGGCCCCCAGCCGTGGTGGTGCAGGCCCTGAACCCAGGCCGGGGAACTGAGTTGGAACCCATCGCCCTTCACCAGGATGAACTGCTCGTCATTGGCCAGGTCATGAACCACCAGGTCTTCCCATTCGCCGTCTTCGGCAATGAAGCTCAGGTAGCGCCCATCCGGGGAAAACTGCGGCTGCTGGACAGCGCAGTCCGGGGCGAGGTCAATCGCGTGCTCTTCAGTGATGTGCAAAGGGGCGCCTCCCAGCGAAGCCAGTTTGAGGCGCGTGCCGTCCCAGGGCATATGGGGATGGTCCCATTCGACCCAGGCCAGCATCAAACCCGAGGGATGCCACACCGGCTGCATGTAGAAATCGGCCCCGGTGGACAGCTTAATCGGCCAATCACGACCCTGGCTGTCCACCAGGGCGATCAGGTCTTCTTTGCCGTCCGACCAGACGTAAGCCACCCACTCCCCGTTGGGCGAAAGCACCGGGCTGGCCGCCATCCCATGCGGCGGGGTGATCGGGCGCGGGCGGTCGAACCCCAGCCCGCGGCTGAACAGGCGCCCGCTGCGCTCGACAAAAAACAGCCTGCCCTGCGCCACGCTGAAATCGCCGCCGCCGTAGCCTACCTGAGCGCGCACCGAATGCTCGTCGGTCAGGTCGAGGGGCGCCTCGCCTTCGGGTAGTGCCACCAACACCCCGCGGTCGGAACGACCCTCCAACCAGACCAGGGTGCGCCCATCGCTGTCGAACTGGGGGTTATCCAGGCGGGTGCGCTGCCCTAACATCAGTGGGGAAACCGGGCTGGGCCAAAGGCCGTAAGGTCGATTCTGTTTTGCGCACATAGACATTCTCCGTTTCGATTTTGGCTAAAATCACCCATTTGGGTGATATAAATTAAAGAACGATTAAGGTAATATAATGACTAAGTTAATGTATTTTATCGGTATTAGCAACGCAGCAGGGGGAGAGCATTGGTTTGTAGGATCTTTTCTGGGGGCAAGCGTGCGGTGTCGCAAGGATTTCTTTGCGACACCGCATTTTTATTAACTCAGATGGGATGCCAGTTTTTTGAGAATCTTATCGCGCGGCAGGAACCCACTGAAACGGGCTGCAGGCTGGCCATTGACAAAGAGAATCACGGTCGGCACGCCCATCACCTGGAACTTCATCGTCAGGTTGACGTTCTCATCCACGTCAACTTTCGCCATGCGCACCTTACCGGCCCATTCCTCTCCCAGTTTCAGCAGTACGGGCTCAAGCTGCTTGCAGGGTTGGCACCACACCGCGCCAAATTCCAGCACGACCGGCTGTGGCGAGTTTTGCACTTCTTGCTCGAAATTATTTTCATCAATATGGTTGAATGCTTCCATTTTGACCTTCACTATTTGTAAAATTTGAGGTTCTGGCCGCGACGTGCCAAAACCTCAATCTTCATTTTATTTTAAAGCGGGTTATTTCTTTTTATCTTCCTTCTTTTCCTTGCCGGATTCTTTTTTCTCGGCTTTTTTATCTTCCTTCTTATCTTCTTTCTTGTCTTCTTTTTTGTCTTCCTTCTTGTCCGCTTTCTTGTCTTCTTTTTTGTCTTCCTTTTTGTCTTCCTTCTTGTCCGCTTTCTTGCTTTCTTTCTTATCTTCCTTCTTCTCGGCTTTTTTGTCTTTCTTATCCTTAGCTTTTTGTTTTTCTGCTTCCAGCTCGCGCATTTCGCGCATCTCGCGCGGAAGCAGCATCTCGATCAACTCGCCTTCGGTCCCATTGTTGATTTCGCTCCACTGCTGGATCGGCAGGCTGAGAAAGGCGACCGAGCCGGTCGGCATGCTTTCGATCCGCCCGCTGAGCACCTGAAGAAGCCCTTCCAGGCCGGGATTGTGCCCCATGAGCATAACTCGCTCTAATGTATCGGGTAAACCACACAAAATCTTCAGAAAAACTTCCGGTTCTGCCAGGTACAGCTCATCTGAAAACTCGACCTCGCCGAAAAAACCGCTTTCTTTCGCTACGCCATCCAATGTTTCGCGGATGCGCACGGCCGAGGATGCCAGGACTTTTTGCGGCAGCAGCTCTTTCTCTTTCAATACTGTGCCCATCAGTACCGAGTCTTTCCTGCCGCGCTTATTGAGCGGTCGCTCGTGGTCGGCCAGATCGGAAGCTTTCCAACTGGATTTGGCATGACGCATCAATAACAAAGTTTTCATCAGGACACCTTCGGGTTGAACGGCTTCAACTGCCGGATACTGGATTTTTAATTAAAATGCTGCTCACATAAAAAAGTATAACACGAGTCAAAATAAAATATCAATGCGAATTATGGAAGAGATGGCGCAGCCGGGGCAGGGTCTATCGGGGCGTCGCTCTGCAGATATGGGATGAAAAAGGTTTGCTGGGCGGGCTGCCAGCGCACGGCATCAAAGTATACGCGCTGGTCTTTGGTGGCTTCGGTGGTCAGATCGGTCAGGATGACCACGATTGGACCGGCATCGAATTGAAAAGTACCCAGGGGGAAAAAGTGATCTCCATCCATGCGTTGGTTGACCGTGACCGGGGTCATGCCTCCGGCATGCCACACCTGGTAAACGGCGGCGGTAGTATTTTCGGCATTTTTTGGCCAGGTGGCGAGGACGGTATATTGGCCGGCAGCCGGGATGGTGGTGCCCCACATACCCCAATTGGTGCTGGACCCGGTATAGTTCGTGCTGTAGGTATACCAGGATTCCCCGCCGAAGCCCTGCGGATCGCGCACCCAATACTGGTCATAAAACAGGTGGGTCTGTGCCTCGCGGTTGTCGGCCAGCAGGTCGCCGCGCCACATAAACTGGCTGGGACCAGGCACCGGATCTTTATAAATCGACCACCAACCAAAGGGGTCGACATCCTGCGATAGGGCTACCAGGCGCAGGCCAAAATGCAGGTGGGGATGGCTGCAGGTGCCGCGGCAGTCGCTCCAGCCGAGCAGCTGCCCATCAGCGACAGCCTGCCCCATGCTGACGATGACTTTATCCAGGTGCCAGTAAGTGGTGCGGTAGCCGTTGCCGTGGTCGATAAGGATCCCGCCCTCGGAATCGAGGGTGTAGATTACCATGCCGGGCGCCACGGCATATATCGGGGTGCCGGAAGGCAAGGTGAAGTCGATCGCATTGTGGCCGGAGTAGCAGGTCATACCGCGCCAGCAGCCGGAGTAGTGCGCTCCCGGCAGGGCCTTACCGTCGGCGCGCAGCATATTGGGCTCGGAAAGCTGGCCCGGAAAGTAATGGTCGAAAAAGGCTTCTATCGGGTAAAAACTTTGCGCCGGTTGGTCGAAAGGCAGGCGCATGAATGGAACGTTTGTCGCCGGGCTTTTCGCCGTGGCTGCCGCGGATGGGTCCTCGCCAAAGAGCTGGCGGTAGGCCTCGCTCCACTGCAGCAGCGAGGCGCGCACCTGCCCGGCCACTTTGGCGCGCGGCGCATAATACTGAGAGAGGGCCGCGATGGCGGAAGCTTGAGCCGGTTCGATGGACTTGGCACCGTCCGCGCCGGCGGGCAGCGGCTCGACCTGAGATGCGCGCTGCAGTGCCAGGGCAATTTGCTTCAGGTGAGCGTAAAGCCCGCCGGGTTGGGTCCAGTTCAGGCCGTTCTCCAGGAAGAGGGTAGTCAGCAGGGCCTTAGGATTAAAGCCATAATCCGCGTGCTGAGAGGCGATCCAGAACAACTCGGCGGCACTCATGGTTTGCTCGCCAACCGCTTCCGTGTATCCGGCCAGCGGGCTGCCGCGCTGCTCCAGGAGGCGTTGAATTTTGGCCGGGGTGAAGTCGGTTGCCGCCGTATATAAGGCGTCATCGCTGATCGTCACGGTTTGAGAAGTTGAAGGAGGGGTTTTGGCAATCACCCAACCCATCAAACTAAAAGCCGCCAGCAGCGCCGCGGCCATGCGTACCCACCAGTTGTTCACCTGTTTCACCATGGAGAAACCTCGACCACTCAGTATTTATCCGGAAAATATCTCAGGGGTGTGTTTTTTGCCCCACTTCGTGGGGCAAAAAACACACCCTGGAATTAATTTTCAGACAGGTTCTTATTTAAATTCTTCTGAGCCTGTAGTATGCAATTTGGATGCCAATCACCGCGCTAACAAGATCGTACGCCCGGTATGCATGTGCCGGGCGTACGATCTTGAATAAGTTGTACTGATTTTCTGGGTCGTCTGATTTCTGGACGTTTATTTATGCAAGTTTAAGCCGGCGGGGATCGGAGCGCTGTCGTTATCTTCGTAGCGGATGTCGATGGTCACGGCCCCGTTAACCTTTACGTTGGAACCGATAATTTGTGTGCCAAAGGTGGCCGTTTCGC
Source organism: uncultured Chloroflexia bacterium (assembly GCA_963768585.1). Classification (GTDB taxonomy): domain Bacteria; phylum Chloroflexota; class Anaerolineae; order Anaerolineales; family Anaerolineaceae; genus CAVUNY01. The sequence continues at coordinate 242,881 of CAVYIF010000015.1, read as the reverse complement.
CGCTTTTCAATTCTGAGTTGCCGGACAGCTCGACGTCGCCCTTGGGTGAGAAGATCGTACCGCGCATCACGGTATCTGCCCCGCCCTGAACCTGGACACACGGCTGGTTTTTAGAAGTGTTGCACGGGTTGGTGTCTTTGACGTAGAACAATGTCCCTTCGAGGGCCCCATTCAAAATATCAGCGTCGCTCGTGCGGGGAGACTGGATCTGGGTATCCCCATTGGCAGTTACATTGATATACCCGCTTTTCATGAAAATCGTAACCCCTGAAGCCGTGCCCAGCACATCATCCTCTACCTTGACCAGCCCGCGGATATCGAAATCTCCGTTCAGGCAGTATAAGCCGGGCAGCAAGGTGGCCACTTCATTGTTTTTTACGCTGATGCCAGTGTTGTAATTTCCAGGCTGCAGCGTGTAGTTGGAGCTGTTGGGAACCGTGCGGTCGGGCCCCGCGCAAACAGGTTCAGAAATCGGGGTATAGGGCAATACCATATCGGTATCGACCGGAGCCGGGTTAATTTCCGGGCTGCCGGATATCTTTGGGGTTGGGCCCGCATAGGAGATGCCGCCTCCGGTAACGTTAACTTTCACGGAAGAACCGTTAAAGGCAAAGCAGCCGTTGGCGTACAGGCCGCCTCCGTGGATGGAAACTGAACCGTTGCCGCCGCCATCGAACGTGAATGTGCCTTTATTGGGTTGATCGCAAATCGGGTTTAATGCCACGATTGCATAACCATATTCGGCGCGCATGCGGGGTTTGATGCGGGTGATGGCGGTAACTGTGTTGATCATCTTACCGCCGAAGAAGAGGTGCGCAAATGACGTGTTGGTTTGCGAGGTGACCATGACCTTGATGTCCAGGTATTTATCCTGGTAGGGCCCTTTATCCTCGACCGAGCAGGTGACCTCAACCCCGAGGCCATCTGAAATATCGCTGTCCATGTTCGCAAAGCGGTTGCTGGCTGCCCGCTGGATGGCCTGCTTGCAGGCTTTGATCCCGGCTTTGGTCGTTGCATCCCCTACGTTATTTTCGTTCAAGGAGCAGATATCCGTACCGTTGTTGATGTAGGTATCGATCGCAGTGCACGAAAACGGCACTTCGCCTGTTCCACCACCGGAAGCAGTGATATTATCATTTTCGAGGGTGATGGCGGCGATCTGGGCCCCTGCCAGGGCGGCGGAATCGGCCACGCTCTGATCGTAACGCCGGTCGGAATAAACCATTCCCACGTCTACAGCTAAAGCTGCAAATGCCAGTAATCCTACGATGGCTACAGCAAATAAGACAATCATTTGTCCTTTTTCATGATGATGATTCACGGTACTCATTCCAATCTCCTTGAAATTATTCGCTGCAAGCGGGACGCAGGATTGTGCCCCTGATCTCAGTACTCAAATCAATGTTTCGCCCACCCATCAACGGCATCGAGAATTTAAAAGGTGCCTTGACGACGATTTTGATTTCTTTCCCGGAACAAGACCGGTTATCGAAATCAGCTGCGGTGATACATGAAACGCCATCGATGAAGATATCCGGCGGGATAGAAAGGGAATTGCCCATGACTTCATTGATACGGTTTGTTATTTGCTCGCAGGAACGCGGGTTGATCTGGCCGAAAACCGCACCTTCTTGCGCTGCATCGCGCATCGAAATATAAAAGAACAACAAACGGCCAATATCCACAATGCCGGCCAGCAGCACTAACAGGACGACCATTCCGAAAGCGAGTTCAATCAGACTCTGACCTTTTTCCGAACGTTTGCCTTGCGTTTTCATCTTCATAATAAATCTCCAGAACGCGCTTACTTTCTTACCAGGGGTAGATATAGCGGAAATACAATGGCGTCCGTCAAAAAGGCCGTCGCATATGTGCTGGAACCAAGATCGATATGGACTGCTGTCCAGTCTGAGCTTCACGCTGGATCATGGCCGGCGTTAGGAGGACACCGCTGCCATCCACCAGGGCGTAGTACATGCGGCTGTAATTCTGGTTTCCCCAGGTAAGGATGCCATGGCCGTATTCATCATAAGTCACTGCGATCTGACTTGCTGAGAGTCCGTCGGGAGAATCGAGTGATCGTCGGGCTTTTAACGATGCTGCCGTTGGTGTCCCAAATGCAGTAGGTGGGTTTTTGGGTTGATTGTCGTTAACCCAGGCGACCAGGATGTTTCCGCCAGACAATTGGACCGTGTCGAACCGGGAGCCGTTTATGACCGCGATTTGGAAGTCGTCAGCTTTAGAGGCGTTTTTTATTGCCGTAATCTGCAAGCCGGGGTCAACTTTTGCGATGCCGTTTATTGCGGCAATCTGAAAGTGGCGCCAACGATTGCCCCTGCTGTCCAGCTTTACTCCCCACAGGGACGGGCTGCTAGACGTCTTGGCTCGTTGGCGATGTAGGTCAAAAATGTTTGCGCGCTGGTTTTCAGCCCGGCCAATTTTGGGCTGGTGTAGCTGATGGTATCCGTAGCGGTGGTTATGCTGGTGGGGCAACAACCTGTTCCCCGTAGTCGCGTCATAGATGGTTTCGTAAATGTCTTGCTGGCCATTTTCCTGTTTAGCCCAGGCGAGGATGAAGCGGTTATTCGAAGTGGCATGGATGCTGACTCCGCTGAAAAAGGGCACGTTGGATTCAGTCGGAAAAGCCAAAGTGGGGATTATTGGTGATGGTGTACGGGTGGGCCCAGGGGCAGCCCGCGAGCATCGATCCGGGCAAAATAATACGTTTTTATTCTGTTTCGCGCTATTGTCCTTATCGTAGATCGTGCGGATAAAGGCTGCCCCGGTAATTCTATTCGGGGCGGCAGCCAGTGAGGTGGAATGGTCGGTGGTGCGGTCCGGATTATCCGTCAATTGAACGACGGATGGCGGATAGTACGAAAGGATGTTCATGACTTCATATTCAATATTGATATGCGTCCCGTACCCATATCCCCAGGTATTGATGTAGCGGAAATCGTCGACATGGGTCACTGCCACCGTGTTAGGCCGTTCAATGCGGGGTCCGATGGCCGGGTAAAAAAGAACTTCGGATTGGATATCTGCAGATGCCGGCCGTTGTCATGTCGGAGAAATTTTGGATGAAAGGCGCGCTCACCGCCCCCTGCCTGAGCACACTGGCAGACTGATTGGAGTCGTTCCGCGAGGTAACGGTGAGGTTAATGCGTAGATAATCGCCGATGGGTGCCGGAAGGGGAGCTTGCAGACTCGATATAGACAGTCAGGCTCTCTCCGGCGGGGACTGGCGGGGTATAATAGGCTCCCGTCCAGGCAGGTATTGGCGAAAATTTGGCCCAGGTTATTCACCAGGCTGGCCGACCAGTCATCTCCGCCTGATTCCTTGGTGCAAGTCACAGAATATTGGTCTACGGAACTGCCTGTATTTTTGATCGTGATGGGCAGAGTTAATTCCCGGTTGATCAGGAACCCGCTTTGGAAGGGCTCCAGAAGATTGAAGTCATAGGTTGCCGCGCTGTTGACGGCTGCGCCAGGTCCTGAGACCGCCTGTCCCAGCTGGACGGGCAGGCATAGGAAGACCAATGAAAGGATCCACGCCAACGCAATCAGCGATTTCAATGCTTTCATATCTTTTTCACTGGTCTTTCCTCCGTCAACGGGAGCACACATTGCTGTAAGTGATCGGCCAAATATTGGCTGTATCGACTTTGTGGCTGAATTTAATGCGAATGGTGGTAGAGGTGCCTTTGGGGATGACCCGGCTGATGCCTGGCGCCCATTGATCCACAAGATATGGCGGTAAATTTGATCCCGTGGATCAACATTCCGCTCCAGATCGGATTGGGGTTGGCTGCCAAAAAAAATGTTTTCCATCGAATCTTCAGCCCCATGGTTGTCCCAGTCCACCACCATGGTCAGCAGTTCGATGTCGAGGGATGAATTATTCGTGATTTTGAAATTTACATCCGTTGATCCTGTACCTGTCATGGAATAAGTGATTAAATCTCCAGGCGAGACGCAGTTGCGCGTGAATGTTGCCGCGACTGCCTTGTTGTTATCCATCGTGATACGTAGTGGGGTTGGTCGATCCGCTCAGGTCACCACCCCAGCGTGTAAAGGTGTAATCCAGGCTGGGGATTGCCGTTAAATTGGACCACGTCGCCGTATTGATAGGTGGGCTGAGATGGATTCACGTTCACCGTTCCCTGCCCGGTGATGCTGATGACAAGGGTGTATTCGATGGGGGTGAAGTTAGCGTTGACAATTTTATTGCCGTTAATTGTGATCGAAGAGGGGTTGTCCGTGCCGACGATGCCGTCGCTCCAGCCGGCAAATACCCAACCCGGGGCAGGGTGTGCGGTGAGTGTGACCACTTCATTGAATGAATAGGGCGGGTCCAGGCTGACGGATACTGACCCGCTTCCGATTACATTGACTGTAAGAGAATACTCCGCTTGAATAAACGAAACGCCGACAATCTGGTCGCTGTTCATCACGATTTTATTGGGGTTCTGGCCAGGGTCATCGACCACATTGTTGCTCCAGAACGAGAAAGCCCAACCGGGGTCCGGAACTGCCGTCAATGTGACTTGTGTGCCAGGAAGAAAAGCAGAGCGATCTGGATATTTGACGATTTTTCCACCCCCATTGACCATGGTTGAGAGGGTGAACGTGCCCTGTTCAAAAGTCGCAGTTATCGTCTTGTTATCGTCCATCACAATTGTGGCAGGATTTGCGCCGCCAATCAGGTCACCGCTCCACACCGAGAAGTTCCAGCCTGCCTCGCCAGTTGCAGTCAGGATCACCTGGTCGCCGTAATGGTAGGGGCCAGAGAGATTCGTTGAGACGCTGCCCTCGCCATCTGTGTCTATGGTCAGGCTGTATTCCAACTGGTTGAAAATTGCGGTGACGGTTTTATTGCCATCCATGGTGAGGCTGGCAGTGGGTGAACTGCTGTTGAGATCGTCGCTCCAGCCAAGAAATTCATAACCGGGGGCCGGTTCAGCCGTCAGCGTCACAACTTCTCCATATACATAATCTGCCGAATTGGGATTGACTGAAATCGTGCCGGAACCAGGGGGGGTAACGTTCATCGTCAGGGTGTAATGGGCCTGGATGAAATTGGCGGTGACCAGTTTATTCCCGGTCATAAGGATGGAATTTGGAATCTGGTTGCCGCTCAAATCATGGCTCCAATGAGAAAATTCCCAGCCAGCGGATGGATTGGGAATCAAGGTAACCACATCATCTTGCACGTAGGTTAATTTATCGGGGTTCTTGGTTATTGTGCCGCTGCCGGGCGGGTTTATGTCCAGCGTCAGGATCAATGCGTTAAAATTCTCGGCTACGATGGTCGTTGGCTGCGGAGTTCCGTAAACTTCGACATTCTGGACAATGGTGCGCGTAGAGGTCGAGGAGACGGGTAAATTCGGGAGGTTAACCAGCGGTAGAATCGACCAAAACTTACCATCGACTTTTACCTCGATGATGTCGCTCAGTCTGGATTCTTTATATGAGTTGTCGGTAGTGCACCATTCCGCATCTTTAACCGTCCCATCCGGATTCAACAGTCTGATGCTGACCTGGCTGGCTTGGACACCGCCTAAAAACCCCACCCGAATCGCCGCTTCGCGCATGCCTGCACAATCGTGATCGAGTTGAACGCCGGCGTCGGTTGTGCCGACTGCCGCGCCATAACGGGCTGCCTCGCGGGCTGCAGAGAACACGGCGCTGAAGGTCATTAACAAACGACCCATTTCAATGACACCAAACAGTAACAGCAGAAATAATGGCAGGGCAAGCGCAAATTCCATCAATCCCTGGGCTTTCTGATGCTTATTATGAGTTGGGGTGGTTTTTATCTTTAACATGGTTCCCTTCTTTTACCTGTGATGGGTATTTACAAGGATACCCTGTCTGGTAATAAAATAATATACGTAGCGTTACGTAATTTTGTCTTTTAATTCACTTAAAACAAAACAAAAAGCCATGTTCTGGCCATCAAACATGACTTTCTTTGTTTTTTATTTTTTTAGGGATGCTTCTGGCTGATGAGAATGTTTTAACTTCAGGTGGGCGATAAATGCAGATTAAGGATGATCGCGGGTTATTTTTCCACGGAAAGGAAGCCTCGCTTGATGGCATACCGCACCAGGTCTGTCTGGTTGTGCAGGTTAAGTTTATGCATTAAGTTGGCGCGGTGAATTTCCACGGTGCGCGGGCTTATGCAAAGGCTTGTCGAAATCTCTCCTGCGGCCAGGCCTTCGGCTGCCAGATGAAAGATCTCACGTTCCCGGTTGGTTAATGTTTCCATCAAATCCAAAGGGCCCGACTTGATTTGTTCCAGGTAGCGGTCGATCATATCCTGCGAAAGCGGACCGCTTAAATAACGCTGTCCTCCTGCGACAGTCCTCACCGCATGGATCAAATCGTCTGCGGTAGAGTCTTTGAGCACGTAGCCCAGGACGCCATTGCGCAGCGCCTGGACGACATAGGCTTCGTTGTTATGCATAGAGAGAATCAACACACGGGTGAATTTATGGACCCGGCGGGCGACTTCCAAACCGCCCAGGTGGGGCATCATCAAGTCGATAACGGATACATCCGGATGAGAAATTTCGATTTTCTGGACTGCTTCTAAGCCATCACTCGCCTCCGCCACGATCGAAAAATCAGGTTGTGATTCCAGCAAAGAGCGCAGTGCCTGACGGACCACGCCATGGTCATCGGCTAGCAGAATTTTGATCATTTTTCTCCCCCAACCGGATATATCGGTAATTTGGCACTGATTGAGGTTCCCTCGTTGGGCCGGGTCTCAATAAATAACTTTCCATCCAAAAAATTCACCCGTTCGCGCATCCCCAACAATCCACGCCCTTCTCTCTGGCGGATCGTGGAATCGAAATCAAAGCCAACGCCGCGATCTGAAATTTGGAACATCAGATCTTGTTCGGTTGCCCAGATACGAACTTCGACTGAAGACACCTGCGCGTAGCGCGCAGCATTCGTCAGGGATTCCTGAACCACGCGATAAGCAGTGATCTCGATCTCATTTGTGAATTGGCGATCTTCCAGGTTGAAATGGACAAAATCGACCTGGATACCGGTCTGGCTCGTATAGCGGTTGATCAACCAGATCAGTGCCGGTAAAAGCCCCAGGTCGTCCAGCATCGCCGGGCGCAGATCGAGCGAAATCTGGCGGACGCGGCCGATCAATTCGTTGACGATCTGGTGTGCCTCTTTTAGCTTTTCAGGTTGGGCCGCCCCCGTCTCAAGTATGAGCCGCAGCCCAGTCAATTCCTGTCCGATTTCATCGTGCAGTTCCTGGGCAATAAACTGCCGTTCCTCTTCCTGAACCTGTACCAGGCGGTGAGAGAGCAGTTCTAGCCGGCGTCGCGCAGTTTTCGATTCTTCATAGTAGCGAGCGCTTTGCATAGCCAGCCGGGCCTGATTGGTAAACGCCAATAAGTGAGATCGGCGCGGGGCAGTAAAATAATTTTCTGACCGGCTGGTGATCACCAGCACGGCCTCATTCTCATTCCCAGTCTTTAACGGAATTGCCGCCTCTGAAGAAAGGTGACCATTTACGCTGGATGTGGATTGAAAGATCAATTCTTCCTGGCAGAAAGCCTGGCAGGGAAGAGGTTGGTCCTTACTGCTGCAGTTTACGGGTAAGCCGGGAAGATCCCTCACATCACATCCGGACGCGGCGGTTGCGATTAATTTAGAATCGTCGCTTCTTAATTGGCCGATCCACGCGGTGGCTAAACCCATTTTTTGCACGGCAAGCTCGCACACACTGGTCAAAATGGTTCCTGTATTGAGTTTGCCCAAAAACTCCTGCGAGACGTCGTACAATATTTGCAGCTCATGCATACGTTGGTTTAGATCCGCCAACATAGAATTGATATCTTTTCCCAGTTGGGTAAGTTCATCGTTATATAAAAGGGTTACCCTGTGGGAAAAATCCCCACTTTGCCCGATCTGGCTGACTTCTCGAGAGAGCCGCGTCAGTCGGGACAACACCAACCGTTCCAACAAAATGATGATAATCAGCCCGAAAATGAAGCTGGAGGTAACCAAAAAGATCATCAAATAATTGGTTACCAACAGGCCGCTGTAGTAAATTATGCGGGGTTGGGTGATTTGTAAGAAATAGGCCGGTTTTCCATAAATATCATTAAAAAGCAGAAACGCAGATAAGTTGTTATCATCCAAAGGAAGGATAGTACTGGTACCTGCCTGGGTTAAAGAAGCAACCGCCGAGCGTATTTCGGGGCTTAAATTGGTAGAATCGCCAGAGATAAGAGAAACAGAAATTTTGAAGCGTGAATTTATCCGCTCGAGCATGCTGTTATCGACCTGCCGACCGGCAAATACCCAGGCGCCGGTCGTTCCTATGGGGGCACCAGATACGATGATCGGTCCACCTGAAAGCTTGAGAAAACCTGAATGAGATGTCAACCGGGTTGAAAAGGAGCTGCCCAGTCCCGGTAAGCTTGCCCCTTGACAGCTCACTGTATCAGAAACGTGTTCTTGGGGGTCAACCAGCAAGGCAATGTTAACCGAGTAATCCGGAGTGCATTCATTCGATAATAGAACCGGCTTGTGTGCCGAGCCGTTGCTTTTAAAATAGGCGATCACATCCGGACGATTGGACCATTCTTGAGCGATCAGGTTCAATGACTCCAACTCTAAATCAAATACACCTCGGGCGCGATCTACCATCAGCGTCGCGCTTTGTTTCTCCAGTCCAGAAAAATGCGAAGAAAGGTTGGTTTGAAGGTTAAAAACGAGCAGAGAAACCAGGCCTATAAAAATCATGATGACAATCAGCAAAGTGGTTGTTCGAAGGCTCATAGGTTTTCCTGAAAGGAAGATTATTCATGGTCATAATTTAAACCATAAATTTCCCCTGATCAATTATATATTTAAACGAAAAAAAAGCAAAAAAAGAGTCGTCTGGCGGCGCTGGCCGAGAATGGCAGCGGTCAGGAGTTCTGCGCCTTACCGTGGAATTTACGGCGCCGTCGGGGGTGCCGGACGGGGATTTCCGAGTGGGGAAAGCGTCTGTAAGAAGGCCTGCAAGCCGGCCGCCAGGGCGGCTGGCTTTTCGATCAACGCCATATGCCCGGCGGATGGGATGACCTGGACCGCCGCATTGGGCAGGTGGGAGGCCAGGTATTGCGCCCCTGGCAGCGGCGCCAGGCGGTCTTCGGCCCCGCTGGCGATCCAGGTCGGGATGCCGACCTGTTCTAGCGTGCCGTGAAAATCAAAACGGGCAAAGGCCTGCCAGTCGCCAGCCAGCACGGCCGGACGGGCAGTGTGCAGGCCGGCCAGGGCGGCTTTGACCTGGCCGGGAGGGGTGCGCGGGCTGAAGGCCCACTTCTGGAAAAGCTGGATGCCCAGGGGAATGGTGAGCGGGTTTGAGAAATAATCGACCAGCAGCGGCGGCGCTTCGAGGTGCGGGGTGGCCGAGATTAGCCCCATGCCCGCCAACCGGTCGGGAAACTCTCGCGCGAGCTGCAGGACGACCGCTGCGCCCATCGAATGCCCCACCAGTACGACGCGAAAAATTTTCAGTGCACCCAGAAAGTCCAGCAGGTCGTGGCAGTAATCGGCTATGGATTGACGCGGGCGCCCGATTGAACGGCCGTGCCCCGGCAGATCCACGGTCAGCACCCGCCAGCCAGAAAGGCGGCGGATCTCAACCGGCCAGCTGTGGCTGTCTCCACCGGCGCCGTGTACCAGCACCACCGGCGGGCGGTTAGGGTTGGCGTTGGGCGATTCGGCAAAGCAGATATTATGCGCGATTGGCATGGATCATTCTCATTGGAGGATAGGTGCTTTCAGGATCGGGGAAGATCGACTGTAGAAAATTCACCTGGGTTGGGCAATTTTACCAAGTTGGAGCCGATCAGACGCTTCTTCGTTGAGCGGAATAAAGACCCGCACACGGGCGCCCTTGCCTAAAGCGGACTGGATATCCAGCACGCCGTTAATCAGTTCGGAACGTTCGCGCAGGTTGATCATGCCCAGACTGCCGCGTTTTTCATACGACCCCATCACCTCTGCCACGTCGAACCCTTTGCCATTATCGATGATTTCCAACACCAAAATATCCTTGTCCTGGGGCAGGAAACGCAAGCGGACGAGGATCAAGGACGCCTGGGCATGTTTGCGGGCGTTGTTAATCGCCTCTTCGACCAGGTAAAAGATTACGGTTTGCTTGCCGAGTTCCAATTCGTCCACCGCGGATTGGTCGACTTCGATGCGCACCTTCTGCTGGTAAGTTTCGAATGTCTTTTCGGCCATGGTCTGCAGCGCTGAGACCAGCCCTTCCGTTTCCAGGGCCAGCGGGCGCAGGGTGAAGAGCAAGTGGCGCAGCTCTTTGGTTGTGCGGCGCGCCAGGTCTTCAATTTTTCCCAGCTCATTCCCGGCAGAGGGCACGTCCTTGACCATCATGTGGCGGGCTACATCCACCCGCATCGCGATCGCCGCCACGGATTGGATCGGACCGTCGTGCAGATCGCGGGCCAGTTTTTTGCGGGCCTCTTCCTGAGACATGACGATGCGCTCTTTTTCCTCGCCCAGGTTCTGGTACAGGCGCGCGTTTTGGATGGCGATGACTGCCTGGTGCCCGATCATCTCTAACAGTTCTACCCGGTCGACATTAAAATAATCGATGTTGGGATGGCCGAAAAAGATCATTCCGTAAGCATCGCTGCCGCGGTGCATAGGTACTACCAGGGCAGATTTGCAGTTTTTGATGACCACAATCCGGTTGAGTTCGGGGTCATCGTGCGGATTCTGGATCTGGCAGGTTTCGGCCGTTTGCAGAGCTTCGCTCAGCACCCCCTCTTCGGCCGGGAAGGTCTGCTTCATATCCCGCGCGGAGAGGTGGCGAGAGGCTTCGACGCGCAGGTCATGGTCGCCAAACAGCAGAACCATGCTGATCATTTCGTCAGCGCCCTGTTCGCCGCCGCCGATGGCGGCTGCGCACAGGTCCAGCACGGAGTCGAGCACCACCCGGTAGTTCATCGTCGAACTGAGCGTTTCGACCATGTTCATAAAGGTTTGCATCCGGTTGCGCTCGGCGATCATCACCTGGCGTTCGGACTCTTTGCGCTGGCGTACCTGTTCTTGATAGAGCACGCGAATCTGGCCCATCAACTGGTGGCTGACCAGGCCCATGCTGACGCCCAGAATCAGGTTGAAGCTGGTCAAAACGCTCATTATCTGCGGGCTGAAATTGCCCCCGCTGTAGAGGTAGGTCAACCCAACCTGCAAAGCCGAAACCAATATGCCGACCCACGCGCCACCACGGGCTTCATAATAAATGGCGGCGGTAAATAACGGCAGCGCACTGCTCCAGGGCAGCAGGCCGAAGATGCCGCCGTTGAAATGAAAAATAAACAGGGAGAAGGTAATATCCGCCAGTAAATTGAGCGGGCGGTGGAAGGGCAGGCGGCGGTTCAGCGTGGCGAGAATGGTGATCGAGACATTCCACAAAGCGCCTGCCAGAATGATCACAATGTTCTGAATCTGAACCTGGCCGAGCATCGACAGCCCTGCCAGCAGGCCTAACAGGCTGAGCCAGCGCAGGGAGACGGCAAACCAATCGGCGAGATAAGGATAATCGGAACTGCGCATTTAAATATCATAACCGAAATAAAGAGTATGCGATTAACAAATATGTAAATTGGGGAGTGCCGGGCACATACACATCCGGCAGCCCGAAACGGCGCGTGCGGCCTACTTCGCTCGCGGACCGGCCGGGCCCATAAATTCCTCGGCCGTATCGCTGCCAGACTGGTTGATCCCTTCGCGCTTGAGCACCTTCCAGATGGTCAGCCAGAGAATTTTGAGATCCAGGCGCAGGGACCAGTGGTCGACATACCATACATCCAGGCGGAATTTTTCATCCCAGGAAAGGGCGTTGCGCCCGTTGACCTGCGCCCAACCGGTCATCCCGGGCAGCACGTTGTGCCGGCGGGCTTGCGCCGGTGAATAACGTTCCAGGTAAACCACCAGCAGCGGGCGCGGACCCACCAGGCTCATCTCACCGCGCAGGATATTCCATAATTCGGGCAGTTCATCCAGGCTGGTAGCGCGCAGCAGGCGGCCCAGCCGGGAAAGGCGGGCCGAATCGGGCAGCAATTGCCCGTTCGGATCGCTTTCGCTGCGCATGGTGCGAAACTTGATCACGGTGAAGATCTTCCCCCCCAGGCCGGGGCGCGGCTGGCGGAAGAAAATGGGCCGCCCTTCCAACAGCCAGATCGCCAGCGCGGTCACGAGCCATCACCGGCGAAAGAATCACCAGGATCGGCACGCCAAGCACCAGGTCGAACAACCTTTTGCGCAAGGGGACACGGTAAGCCCGCTGGGGGGATAGCATAGCTGCATTATAATATAGCAATCAACCTTGCGATTGGACAGTCGGCACCGGAAAAATCGACGAAGAACGAGCAAAGGAGCAGATACATGAACACTGGCAAAAAAATACGTCTCACCACGCTGTCCAGCTGCGCCGGTTGAGCGTCAAAACTGCGCGCTGAAGCGCTGGCGCAGGTGCTGCGCCCGATTGAAGGATTGTTTCAAGCCGGCGATTATCCAGATTTGCTGGTCGGGTTGGATTCCCCCGATGATGCCGCCGTGTGGAAGCTGGACGAAACGCGCGCCCTGGTGATCACCACCGATTTCTTCACCCCGGTGGTGGATGATCCCTACGATTACGGCGCCATCGCCGCCGCCAATGCCCTTTCGGATATTTATGCCATGGGGGCCAGCCCCTTCCTGGCCTTGAATATCGCCGCCCTGCCGCCGGACCTCCCGCCGGAAATTTCCTCTGAAATCTTGCGGGGTGGGGCCGAAAAGGCTAAAGAGGCCGGCGTGGTGATTGCCGGCGGGCATACCGTGCAGGATAAAGAGCCAAAATACGGTCTGGTGGTGATCGGTTTCGCCGACCCGCAGCGCCTGCTGACCAAAGCCGGCGCTCGCCCGGGTGACCGCCTGGTGATGACCAAGCCGCTGGGTTTTGGTACCACCACCACCGCCCTTAAACGCGAACAGGCCGACCCGTTGGATGTAAAAGAAGTGGTCGATTGGATGAAGCGCCTCAACCGCAGCGCCGGGATGCTGGCAGTGGAATTTGGCCTGAAATGCGGCACGGACATTACCGGTTTCAGCCTGGTGGGGCACGCCCATGAAGTCGCCCAGTCCAGCGGGGTCGGGCTGCGCCTGGATTATGCCGCGCTGCCATTTGTATCCTGCGCGCGCAAATATGCCGATTTGTGGGCCTTTCCGGGTGGAGCCGCCGACAATAAGCTCTATTTTGGCGATTATGTGCATTTTGCCCCCGGTCTGGATGAAGCCGCCCAGATGCTGCTGTTTGACCCGCAGACCTCGGGCGGCCTGCTGCTGGCGGTGCCGCCGCAGCAGTTGGCGGCCTTCCAGGCGCGCGCCGCGGCCCTCGACCAGCCGGTCTGGGTCATCGGGGAGGTCGTCGAAGGAGCCGGGATTGAAGTGGTCTGAGCTGTCACAGCCCTTTTCTTGATTCAATGGGTGTTATTGGAGGTGCGAAGCACCTCCAATAACACCCTCTTATATTCTATAAGGTGGTCTTATGCTAAATTTTGAATCGCATCGTTCTCCCGTTTACGGCCGCAGGGGTATGGTGGCAGCTTCTCAGCCCCTGGCCGTGGCGGCCGGGCTGCAGGCGCTGCAGGCCGGCGGCACCGCCGCCGACGCCGCTATCGCCACCGCCGCCGCGCTAAACGTCACCGAGCCGGCTTCCACCGGCCTGGGTGGGGATGCCTTTGCCCTGTATTACGAAGCCAGCACGCGCCAGGTGACCGCGCTCAACGGTTCGGGCCGCGCCCCACGGGCGCTGACCCTGGAACGCCTGCAGCGCGAGGGACTGGGGCAGGCCCTGCCGCCGGACCACCCCTACACGGTCACCGTACCCGGCGCGGCATCCGCCTGGTGCGATCTGACCGCCCGCTTTGGCCGCCTGCCGCTGGCTGCCAGCCTGGCCCCGGCCATCCGCCTGGCGGAAGAGGGCTTCCCGGTGGCCCCCCTGACGGCTTTTTTCTGGCGGCACTCCGCGGAAAACCAACTGCGGGATTCCGTCAACGGGATTGAATTGACCCTGGATGGGCGCGGGCCGCAGGCCGGCGAGATCTTTCGCAACCCTGGCCTGGCGCGCACCCTGCGCCGGCTGGCCGAAGGCGGAAAAGATGCCTTTTACCAGGGCGAGATTGCCGAGGGCATTGTCGCCGTTCTGGCCGAAGCCGGCGGCTGCATGGCCTTGGAAGACCTGGCCCGGCACAGCGCCACCTGGGTAGAGCCCCTGGCGGTCAATTACCGCGGCCTGCGCGTCTACGAGTGCCCGCCCAATGGGCAGGGCGTGGCAGCCTTACTGGCGCTCAATTTGCTGGAAGGCTTCGACCTGGCCAGCATCCCGCCGCTTTCGGTTGAGCGTCTGCATCTCGAGATCGAGGCCATGCGCCTGGCTTTTGCCGATGCCCGCCGCTACGTGGCCGACCCGGATCTGGCTCCGGCTCCCCTGGGCGCGCTGCTTGGCCCGGAATATACCCGCCAGCGCCGGGCCTTGATCCGCCCCGAGCGGGCCCTGCCGGAAGTGAGATACGGCACGCCCCTGGGTTCGAGCGACACCGTCTATCTCAGCGTGGTCGACGGCGAAGGCAATGCCTGTTCCTTCATTAATAGCAACTATATGGGCTTTGGCACGGGGATCGTGCCGCGCGGGTGGGGCTTCAGCCTGCAGAACCGCGGCCATGGTTTCAGCCTCGACCCGCACCATCCCAACGTTCTGGCCCCGGGCAAGCGCCCCTATCACACCATCATTCCGGCCATGGCCACCCACGGCGAGGGCGGGGATTTATACGCCAGCTTCGGGGTGATGGGCGGGTTCATGCAGCCCCAGGGGCACATGCAGGTTTTCTCCGCCCTGGTGGATGATGGGTTGGATCCCCAGGCCGCCCTTGACCGGCCGCGATTCTGTATCGCACAGGATGACCCGCGCGGCGCGGTATCCCTGGAAGAGGGCATCCCGCTGCGGGTCATGGCCCGCCTGGCCGAAATGGGCCACCCCGTGACCCCCGTCAGCGGCATCGGACGCAGCCTGTTTGGGCGCGGCCAGATCATCCGGCGCGACCCGGTCAGCGGCGTGCTGTGGGCGGGCAGCGACCCGCGTGCCGACGGCTGCGCCATGACCCTGGGGTAAAGGGTGCGCACACCGCAAGGGTGTCCTTTGGATACCGCAAGGGTATCCTTTAGGACACCGCAGGGTACACAGGATGTGCACCATGCGCCCCAAGCGCATGTAGGGGCGGACGGCGTCCGCCCTGGCCTGAATGGCGAAGAGGGCGCACACCGCAAGTAGGGTGCGCACCGCGCACCATTCTGTTGGGGTAAAGGGTGTGCACACCGCAAGGGTGTCCTTTGGATACCGCAAGGGTATCCTTTAGGACACCGCAAGGGTACCCAGGATATGTACCATGCACCCTAAGCGCATGTAGGGGCGGACGGCGTCCGCCCTGGCCTGAATGGCGAAGAGGGCGCACACCGCAAGTAGGGTGCGCACCGCGCACCATTCTGTTGGGGTAAAGGTTGTGCACACCGCAAGGGTGTCCTTTGGATACCGCAAGGGTACCCAGGATATGTACCATGCGCCCCAAGCGCATGTAGGGGCGGACGGCGTCCGCCCTGGCTGCGCATAAAACCATCGAAAAATTGGCCCGCCGGATGGGGCAGGGCATCGCCCCCCGCGAAAATCAAATTTATCTATACGAAACATTTATGAAACCTTCGTTTATCTTAAGCCGTATAAATGATATAAATCATTATCAATGAAATTTTCGCGCGCCACACCCCTCCACCTGCGCGCTTCGCGTGCCCGCAGGGGCACACATGGCACGGCAGTTGCAAGGATCAGCATCAGTCGGGTAGTGAGTTGGACGTAAAAAGGAAGAACTGGTGAATTCAAGTGTAATCTCCTTCATCCTGCCGTATTTGGGCGCCGCATTCATCTCGGCAGTGGTTGGCGTGCTGGTTCTGCGGCGGCGGATCGTGCCGGGGGCGGGCTCGTTTGCCGCGCTGACCCTGGCGGAAGCCGTTTGGACGGGGAGCTATCTTTTGCAGCGCATCCATCCGGATTTACAGGGCCAGATCTTTTGGAACAACATCCAGCTCAGTGCCACCCTGGTCGCGGTTTTGGGATACCTTGGGTTTGCCCTGCAGTACACCCGCCAGAACCCGGCCTGCATGCAATCCCTGCGGCGCTGGTTGAGTTTGTCGGCGCTGGTGCTGGGCGGGCTGCTGTGGTCCGACGGCGCGCACCACCTGGTGCGCACTGCCCCGCACCTGGAAGCGGGGACGCCTTTTGCGATCCTGGTTTACCAGGACGGCCCTCTTTTTGTCCTGCTGACCGTTTTCTTTTATGGGCTGATCGCATACAGCACCCTCTTGCTGGTCATTAATTTCTTTTCCAGCCCGCGTATCTACCGCCTGCAAATCGGCACGGTCTTGTTGGGTGTACTCATTCCCTGGGGTATCAGCCTGCTGGCTTTCAGCGGACTGGCAGCATATAATCTGCACGATATTACGCCGCTGGCCTTTGCGCCCGGCAATCTGCTCATGTTTTGGGCCCTGTTCCGCTTCCATTTGTTTGACGTGACCCCCATTGCCCGCGACATCCTGGTGGAGCGGCTGCAGGATGGGGTGATCGTGCTTGACCAGCGCTGGCGCATCGTCGACTTCAACCCGGCCGCGCGCGAAATTCTGGGTTTTTCCAACACCGAAACCCCGGGAAAGTTCATCCAGCGCGAGCAGCTCGCGCTGTACCAGTTCATCATTGGCCTGGTCGAAACGCCCAACGCGCGGGCTGAAATGAGCATGGATGTGTTGGGCATGCCCTCGCGCTACGAGGTGAAGGCGGTGCCGCTCTACCATCTGATGGGATATTTAATCGGCTACCTGGTGACGATGCGGGATATCACCGAGCAGAAGCGCACTGAAGCCCGGCTGCAGCGCCTGGCCCAAACGGATTACCTGACCGAGGTTTTCAACCGGCGCGCGTTCTTTGAATTAGCCGGCCCCGAGCTGGAACGC
The DNA here is from genome assembly GCA_963768585.1 of uncultured Chloroflexia bacterium. Classification (GTDB taxonomy): domain Bacteria; phylum Chloroflexota; class Anaerolineae; order Anaerolineales; family Anaerolineaceae; genus CAVUNY01. The sequence continues at coordinate 225,790 of CAVYIF010000015.1, read as the reverse complement.
TCGCGGCGCTACCACCATTCGCTGGCATTTATCCTGATGGATGTGGACAATTTCAAAAAAGTGAATGATACTTATGGTCATCTGGTGGGTGACCGCGTGCTGCAAAATTTGGCGCGCGCCTGTCAGCGCAGCCTGCGTGAGGTTGACCGGCTGGCGCGCTACGGCGGCGAGGAGTTTATCGTCATGCTGCCTGAGACCGACGGGCCAGGCGCGTGCCGCAGCGCGGAGCGCCTGCGCCAGATGATCGAACAGGCGGAAGTCAGCACCCACCAGGGACCGGTAAAAATTACCGCCAGCCTGGGGGTGGCGGTCTTCCAGCCGGACAGCAATCACTTAACCATAGACCGGTTATTGGGCCAGGCCGACCAGGCGCTGTATCGGGCCAAGCAGGCTGGACGAAACCAGGTCTGCTTGTGGCATGAGGATATGGCAACCAGCGAGGTATTGTCGGATGGAAAAACCGGTAGAATTGAAGAACGAATCTGCGAATGAGATTAATCTAAACGATCCCAAGTATTATATCAATCGAGAACTCAGCCAGCTGGATTTTCAGTGGCGGGTGTTGGAAGAGGCCCAGGACGAGCACGCGCTCTTGTTGGAGCGCCTGAAGTTTCTGGCGATTGTGGATTCAAACCTGGCCGAATTTTTTATGGTGCGCGTGGGCGGCCTGACCCTGCAGAAGGATGCCGGGGTGGCGGATATTACCGCCGACGGCATGACCCCCGCCCAGCAGTTGGTCGCCATCCGCAAGGAAGCGCTGACCCTGATGCAGGCCTCGCGCGACCTGCTCAAGCTGCGTTTGCTGCCCGCCCTGGCCGAAGCCGGGATTAAGGTGATGAACTACCCGGATCTGAATGCACGCCAGCGCGAATCGGTCGAGGCCTATTTCGACGAGGTGATCTTTCCGGTGCTCACCCCGCTGGCGGTGGACCCCGGGCACCCCTTCCCCTTTATATCCAATTTGAGCACCAACCTGGCCGTGCTGATCAAAGACCCTGAAGGCCGCCAGCGCTTCGCGCGGGTCAAGGTGCCCACCACCCTGCCCCAGTTCATGCCGGTCAAGCGTTCGTCCGGTGGGGTGCGCCGCGACGGCACGCCTCCCCGCGATCATACCTTTGTGTGGATCAGCCAGGTGATCATCGCCAACCTGCACAAACTTTTCCCCGGGATGGAGGTGATCGAGGCCCATCCTTTCCATGTGACCCGCAATGCCGACCTGGAAATCCAGGATTGGGAAGCAGCCGACTTGCTGGAAACGATGGAAGAATCGGTGCGCAAGCGGCGTTTTGGTGAAGTGGTGCGGGTGATGGTCAATGTTAAGATGCCGTCTTACATCCGCGATTTTCTCACCGAGCATCTCAAAGCGGATCCCAATGATGTGTATATATTGGATGGGCCGCTGGTCCTGAGCAGCCTGATGCAGCTCAGCCGGATTGACCGTTATGAACTCAAGGACCGCGCTTTCAGCCCGGCTTTGCCCCAGCCGCTGCACTTCAGCAGCGATGTGGATGGCGGGGCCATTTTTACCGCCATCCGCGAGGGCAATATCCTGCTCCACCACCCGTACAATTCGTTCTCGCCGGTGATAGATTTCCTCAGGGCGGCCGCCCGCGACGAGAATGTGCTGGCGATTAAGCAGACCCTGTACCGCGTAGGGAGCAACTCGCCGGTGGTCAAAGCGCTGCTGACCGCCAGCCGGGATTATGGTAAGCAGGTGGCAGTGCTGGTGGAATTGAAAGCGCGCTTCGACGAGGAAAGCAACATCGGCTGGGCCAAGATGCTGGAGCAGGAAGGCGTGCATGTCACCTACGGCCTGTTGGGTTTGAAGACCCACTGCAAGATCGCCCTGGTGGTGCGGCGCGAAGGCGATCACATCCGGCGCTACGTGCACCTGGCCACCGGCAACTACAACCATGTCACCGCCCAACTGTATGAAGACTTTGGCATGTTTACCTGTGACGACGCCATCGGCGCGGACGCCACCGACCTGTTTAATTACCTGACCGGCTACTCGGCCAAAGATGATTATCGTAAACTGCTGGTCGCGCCGATTAACCTGCGCCAGCGCCTGGAGGAGCTGATCTTGCAGGAAATCGAGCTGGCCCGGCGCGGTAAAGAGGCCCGCTTAATCTTCAAGATCAACCACCTGACTGACCCGCAGATGATCCGCCTGCTGTACCGGGCCTCGCAGGCCGGGGTAAAAATCAACCTGATCGTGCGCGGCATGTGCTGCCTGAAACCGGGCATCAAGGGTGTCAGCGAAAATATCCAGGTGCTGAGCATTCTCGGGCGCTACCTGGAACACAGCCGCATCTATTATTTCTTCAACAACGGCAAGGAACAGATCTATATGGGCAGCGCCGACCTGATGCAGCGCAACCTCAACGCGCGGGTGGAGGTGCTCTTCCCGGTGGAGGATGAAAAATTGATCCGCCACCTGCGCGACACCATCCTGGAAACCTATCTGACCGACAATTCCACGGCGCGCCTGATGGAACCGGACGGCTCGTACAAACGGGTGAAGCACAAAGACGGCGAGACAGAGCGCTCCACCCAGGAAATCTTTATGGCCCAGGCCCGCCTGCGCGGGGAAGGGTGAACGCAATGATACAGCGGTTTAACAAGGGGTTATCTTCAGGCGCCGGGAGGTCTTGCGATGAGTGAGACCAGCCCGTCAGCCACCCCGATCAAGGTCATGCCGCTGGGCGATTCGATCACCGCGGGCACCGACCAGCACGCCAGCTACCGCTGCCTGCTCCACCAGCAGCTGACCGCCGCCGGATACAACGTGAACTTTGTGGGCAGCGTGCACGGGCAGTGGGGGGTCATGAGCGCCAAAAAGACCGCCCCGCCCGCCTACTGCGGCATGGTCGATTTGGACCATGAAGGCCATTCCGGCTGGGCGACTTACCATATTCTGGGCGGCGTGCCCGCCAGCTGGCCGGGCAATTTGCAGACCTGGGCGGCTGCCAACCCGCCGGATGTGGCCCTGGTCCACCTGGGGACCAATAATTTTGGGTACAGCCCGCCGGAATACCCGGCTCCGAACGTGGATGAGGCCATCGACCAGCTTGGACAGGTGATTGACACCCTGCGCGCGGCCAACGCGCAGGTCAAGATCCTGCTGGCGCAGATCACCCCCAGCAAGGCCAACGCCAACACCCTGAGCATGATCCCGCTGTATAATGCGCGCATCCCCACCCTGGCAGCCGGCAAGGCCCATCCCTTTTCGCCGATCGTGGTGGTCGACCAGTACACCGGTTTCGATGTCAATGCCGATACGCACGACGGCACCCATCCCAACCCCAGCGGCGAGGCCAAGATGGCCGCCAGATGGAAGGAAGGCTTCGACCAGATCATGCGCCCGCGCTTCCGGACCTTTATTCCACAGGTGTTTGGGTAAAAATGTTCGGCCTGATGCGGGCCGGAAAACAGGAATGGCCCCGGCGTGTTTGGGGTGAAGATTTGGCAGTCAAATTTGCAGGGAAGAGGCGAAGATGAGAAGCACGGAGCGGGTTGTGCGTTTGGGGTTGGTGCTGGTGCTGTCGGGTGCGGTCTTTCTATTGTTGGGGATACGTTCTTCACCCCCGGTCCGGGCAGCGGTCACAACAAAGATCAAGATCATGCCGTTGGGGGATTCGATCACTTCGGGATCGGAGCATTTTCATTGGCCAGCTACCGCTGCGAGTTGGAAAAACTGACTGGCGTCGCCAATTACGATTATGTGGGCAGTGTGCATGGCCAGTTGGGCAATATCGGTCGACCCGTTGCTTGCCACCACCACCCAGTTACTGCACCACATGGCCGACTGTGGATGAAGAGGGGCATTCCGGTTATAAAGTCGATAACATCCTCGCCGGCGCACAGCAGTTGGCCTGGGAAACTGCTGAGTTGGGCTACAGCCGCCGATCCGGATATCGTCCTGGTCCACCTGGGCACGGTTGACCTGACGCTGACCCTCCACTACTCGGTGGCAAGCACTGTGCCGCGGCAATCGGCCAGGTCGATCGACACCCTGCGCGCGGCCAATCCGTTTGTAAGGATCGTGCTGGCCCAGATCCTGCCCGCCAGCAATGACGGGGTAGATGGCACTCCCCTGGCTACGGTCACCGAGTTTAACGCCCTGCTGCCGGCCCTGGTGGCCAGCAAGGCCCGGCCCAGTTCGCCGATCGTGCTGGTGGACATGAATACGGATTTTACGGTGAAGTTACATACGGCTGATGGCGTCCATCCCAACCCCAACGGCGAAAATAAAATGGCCGGGCGCTGGAAAACGGCCATCGATCAGATCATGGCGATCGAAGTAACCTTGTACTCGACTTATATTCCGAAGGTGAGCCGGTAGGGTCCGGTTTCACTACCTCCGCTTTGCGGTGGATTTCATCCTGGCGAATATCGGTAAACCTGGCGTACTATATAAGTGGTTGGGCGGGCTACACGGGAAGATGGTTTCATTAGCGAAAGGGAATATCGATAGTCAAAAGACAAGTTATCGCGATGGGTGGTGGTTGTTTCTCGATGGAACCCGATAATTTGGCTTTGGATCACTATGTGCTTAGCCAGAGTAATGCCAAACGCCCAGCGATTTGCTTTCTGCCGACCGCCAGTGGTGATGCTGATGAATAGGTCTTAAATTTCTATAAGGCTTTCTCAACCTTAAAGTGTCAGCCAACTTATTTGTCGTTGTTTCGTTTGCCAAAAGCAGATCTGGAAGGTTATCTGTTGGCACAGGATGTGATATATGTTGGTGGAGGGAATCCGCGAAGTATGCTGGCATTATGGAGAGAATGGGGCATGGATGAGATATTACGCAAAGCCTACGCAATGGGAGTAATCTCGGCAGAAATCAGCGCGGGGGCAAATTGTTGGTTTGAGCAGTGCAGTACCGATGCGTTGCCAGGGATGCGCGTGCAACCGGACCAGTTTTGCGCGAGAAAACTGTCGCGGGTGTGTTTTAAATTCAACCGCACCAATTATTAGGACTTTATTTTAGAGATGCGGCGTATTCCTGGATCCGCATGTTTACGGTCTGTCCGAAACCGGGCAATAAATGGTCATTGGCATATTTCTCGTATTCGTCAGGATATTTTTTTTCAAACCATTCAAAGAAACTGATGAAGAAATTATCAAATTTTGCTCTCTCATCTGCATTTTCAAGTCCATATTCAATACCACCGATTTTGTTTTCATGAAAGGTAAATACAGCTTTGCCGAAATGCTGTTCATTCACTTCAGCAGCTTTAACCCAGTCAGCGTTGAATACAGATTTGCAGGTTACAGAATATTCCGAGGTGGTGCAATCTATGTGGCGGATCTCACTGTTAAAGCCAAAATAAACTTCCTTTAATAAGCTCTGCATAGTATCTCGGTTGGAACTATAATACGAACTCATGTGAAATTTAATATTTTCACTCAACAACCCCATTACCCCCTCCATGTCGTGACGGTTGAAGGCGTCTTCATAGGCTTTGACCAGGTCCACCGGGCTCGGAGTCGCCGTCGGGGCCGGGGGTGCGGCGGGACCGCAGGCACTGGCCAGAATGGACAATGCCACCCACAATACGATAGCAAGTACAACCGATTTGATACGCTGACCGTTCATTTGTTTCTCTCCTTGTGTTTAAAAGGATGAACCTCATCCACCCATTGGATGAGCATAATTAACAACTGCTCAAAACGCTCAGCGGCTGCTGTGTTGGCCATGATGTTAGCAGGTTCTGGTCACCCCCACCTTCCCGCCATTGATGCTAAAAAGAATTAACTTTGGTGCTACACGCCCTATTATAGCGACTATTTTGATCCGAATCAACAAGATTTAAAAAAGGGCTTGAAAACTGAAAAAATTCCATAATTAGATGGTCGATCAAAAATTTAGGTTTTTTACTGGAAGGCGGTTTTTGAAGGCGCGGATTGGTTTCACTGGACGGGGATCACCCCGGCTATTTCCGAAGGGGCGGCACTGACTTCACCTACGTCGGCACGCAGGCGGGCGATTACCTCGTCACTGGGCCTGACTGGCAGGGTGCGCCCCCGCAGGGGGTGACGCACGCCGCAAAGCGGCAGTCCACGCCGAAAAACTCGGTGCTTGTGATCGGACGGGTGCTCGTGGAAAGCGACAGCGACGTAGCGATGGCCTATGAACTTTCGAAGCAGATACAGCTCACGCCACTCAGCGGTTCAATCCCAAAGTGACCCAAACAGACTTGAACCAACGACGAAAGTTAGCCGTATCGTCATCTAAATCCGGTTACCACAGATAGTTCTTTTGTTCGACGCCCGGCATTATCCCGATGAAGACATATAATAAGAGCAGGGCAAATATCCTCGCAATGCTCAATGGCGCTCTTACCGTCCAGGGAATCATCTTCGGCGGCGTGCTGGCGTATAAGGAATAGAAATATTATGAACAGAACAATCACAACATACCTGGCGACCCTCGTCGCTGTGATATGCGTCTATTTCCTCGTTCGTTTATTCTTCTTTATCGATTTGAGTTCGAGAACCGTGCAGAGCGATGTAATCCAAGGTGTCCTCATCGGTTTCGGGCTGGCGTTCGTCACGGCCCAGATTTACGCGAGAATAAAGACTGTGAAAGTGAACGGATGGATCACCATGTTCGGATTAGGCGATCCCGGCAACGGCATGTTCCTGCGAGCCGCGCACGCCCAGTTATTTCCCGGCCCGGTGAACGTGCCGCAGGAGGCGATGTATTGGCAGACGAACACAGATGGCACGGGTCGTGCGCTGTCCGGAGTTCACGATTACGTGATGCACTTTCCGCCGGGAGGACTTCCGCCGAACAATGCATTCTGGTCGATTACGATGGGTGATGCGGGAAATCATTATGTGGCGAATCCGCTCAACCGCTACAGCGTCAGCGATCGCTCCGGCCTCGTCCAAAACCCCGACGGTTCGGTCGACATTACCATTCAGAACGCGGCTCCGGCGGGGCACGAGTCCAACTGGCTGCCCGCGCCTTCGGGTAAGTTCATCCTCTGGCTGCGCGTGTACATACCCGGTCAAGCCATTCTGGACGGCAAGTACCAGGTGCCGCCAGTCTTGGAGGTGAAATGATGCAGATGAATTACGAGCATTTGCTTATCTTCGGTTTGGTCGCGATCCCGGTGTGGTTCCTTTTCATCTACTTTTGGCCGAGCTTGTTGCTGTCCGTGTACAAGAGGGCGCTCCTGGTTAAAGGGTTCGGCGACGGCCCCATCCCGGTCAATACGCTCTACACGGAGCCCCAGGCGCTTTTTGCAGATCCTCTCCACGTCCCCGCCTCGGCCCCAAAAGTGGCGACTACTGGCGTGAATCACGACACGCTTCTTATGGTCGGCTGGTTGGATCTCAGTCAAGGGCCGCTTGTTTTGCACGTACCCGACATGGACGATCGCTACTACAGCGTGCAGTTCACAAATCCGTTGAAAAACACCAATTTCGCCTATGTCGGCAAACGCATCACGGGTACTCAGGCGGGCGACTATCTCATTACGCGGCCAGGTTGGAAAGGACAGGCGCCGGGCGGCATGAAGCAGATATCCTCGCCGAACAACTCTGTATTGCTCGTCGGAAGGGTACTCGTGGAAAACGACGGCGACCTGCCGACGGTCCATGCCCTTACGAAGCAGATCCAGCTCACGCCGTTGAGCGATTGGCAACCCGGCCAATCCAAATCTAATGTGTTTTATAGTAAATATCGATAGCTTTAACACAGCGTGCACTGTACGGCTGGGTTCACACCTTTCAATTGGCTTTAGCATGGGATTGGGTCTTTGTCCGTTTCGTGGGTGAGTCCACGCCTGCCCAACAGCCGCCCTTCCCGAAGGGTCCTTCAGGGTAACGCCGGCTGTTGGGCTTGTTGGTGGGTGACCCTGAAATTTCAAACGGTCGACAGGCGCCATACTCAAGATGCAGAAGCTCATCGCCGCAGATTGGCAGAAGGCATATGGAAATCGCTAATTCGGACAAATTCTACTTCGAGTTTGTTTTTACAAATTCGCTTGTGCGGGATTCGGCAAAACATACCTGGATCCCGAAGAATACGAACCATTGAGCAGGATATAATAGAAAAATAATCACGGATGATCGGAGAGAACATGAACCCGACAAGTCAACCAGACGACGAGGCCGCTTCAGAGAAAATCACCAGGCGGATTTAGGAACTGGGGGATTGGAGAGGTGAGACCCTGGCTCATGTCCGCCAGCTCATCCACGATGCCGACCCCGACATCCAGGAGGAGTGGAAATGGGAGAAGCCGTCATCTCCCGGAACACCCGTCTGGTCGCATGACGGCGGCATTTGCACCGGGGAAACCTACAAGCAGGCCGTCAAGCTCACTTTCTTTCGCGGAGCCTCCATCGAAGACCCGCAGAAGCTCTTCAATTCCAGCCTGGGTGGGAACACGCGGCGTGCGATCGACCTCCACGAAGGGGAGCAGATCGACGAAGCTGCCTTCAAGCAGCTCATCCGCGCCGCGGTGGCGGCCAACGCCGCAGTGATCGCTCAACGGGCAGCCAGGAATAAGTAAGCCTGGCTCTCAAGGGTTAACATAATTTCAGAAAAGAGATACGGGGGATGGCCTAACAAGCAAATCGAGCGGACGGTGAGGATACCGCCGCTCATCTGTACGTTGGATAGCTTAATGGATATGCCCCACGGAAAGAAATGACAGATGAAATCCAGGACATTATTAGATGTAAAAAAGTAAGGAGAACCAGCCGATGGCGACCAACCCACTCAAACCGCAAGCCTCAAGGTCAACGAGACCGGTCATAGCGTGGCTGCTTGAATCTGACCCGGCCATCCGCTGGCAGGTGCTGCGCGATCTGGTCGGTGCGCCGGCAGAAACCGTCGCGGCGGAGCGCGCCCGCGTGGCGACCGAAGGGTGGGGTGCCCGGCTGCTGGCCCTGCAAGGCGAAGATGGCCAGTGGGAAGGAGGCGCCTTGTTTCCTGCAAAATGGCACGGCGAGTGGGCCGAGGGCCAGCCCTGGACTGCCACGGCATACAGTCTGGTTACCCTGCATGACTTCGGAGTCGACCCCCATTGTGACCAGGTGCGCCGGGCGGTGGCGCTCGTTCGAGAGTACTGCCGTTGGGAGCACGCCGGCCAGCCGTTCTTTAGCGGCGAGGTCGAGCCGTGCATCAACGGGATGGTCGTCGCGCTGGGTGCCTATTTCGATCAAGATGTCGCTGGGGTGGTCGACCGGCTGCTTGGTGAGCAGCTCGAGGACGGCGGGTGGAACTGCGAGGCCGAGAACGGTTCGGTTCGCTCTTCCTTTCATACTACAATTAGAGTTCTGGAAGGCCTGTTGCTCCACGAGCGCGCCACCGGCGGCTCGGCGGAATCCACCGCGGCGCGCCGCCGGGGTGAGGAGTACCTCCTCGAACGGAAGCTGTTCCGGCGGAAGAGCACCGGCGCCGTCGTCGACCCCGCCTGGCTCCAATTCTCGTTTCCGACCCGCTGGCACTACGACGTGCTGCGTGCTCTGGAGTACTTCCGGGCGGTTGGGGATCCGCCGGACCCGCGCGTGGATGAAGCGATGGCTTTGCTCCGATCCAGGCAGCAGCCGGACGGCACGTGGCTTCTTGAGAACACCCATCCCGGCGCGGTCCACTTTGTGCTCGAGGATGGCGATGGCCGGCCCAGCCGGTGGAACACGCTGCGCGCCTTACGCGTGTTGGACTGGTATTCAGCGCGAGACTGACCCTGCTGCCGCCGAACCCGAGCGTCAGGCAGCGCGATTTACAATGATGCGAGAGCCAAAAATGACCGTTATGTTGACCACTTATGAGGATTTCATCGCCCGCGTCGAAGCGCTGGGCTTTATGGCCCTTTCACCCCTGTTGCCAGGACTGCCGTCTCTGGGGGCCGAAACGCCAGAGAGTCTCTGGCACACCGGCCTCGACACGGACCCCTGGCGCTGGAAGGACCGCGCCGCCGAAGAGAAGCGCCTGGCTTATGGCTGTATTCTGGGGGGCCAGAAGGGTTTCGTCACCCGGCGCATGTACCCGGTTTTCTATGCCGCCTTCCACCCCACGCGCGCTATGCCAGAACGCTGGGCCGCTGGGACGGTCAACCAGAGAACCTGGCAGCTCTGGCAGCTTTTTGAAGAAAAGGGCACGCTGAACATCAGCCAGGTGCGGCGCACCCTGGGTGTCAGCCGCAGGCAGGGCGCCAGTGCGGTGGATACCGCCATCCAGCAGCTGCAGCATGAGTATTACATCACCATCGATGGCAGCGACCGTAAGATCAGCGCCAAGGGCGAATTTTACGGTTGGCCGGTTAACCGCTACCGGCGGGTGGTGGATTGGGCGCCGCCCGGCTGGCTGGACGACGCCCAGGATTGGCTGGCAGCGGGGGCCAGGGAATTGATCCTGGATGAAGGCCTGGCGATGTCGGATGGCGTAAATCGCCAGGATCTGGCGAAGAAACTTGGTTTGGGGTGAAAAAGGAAAAGAATGAACTCGCCTGATTTGCTGCCCCAGGAATACCAACAAGAACTGATTGAATTTGCGCAAAACCTGGTCAGGATCAAAAGCCTTTCCGGTCAAGAAGGCGAAGTGATCCAATTCATTGAAAAGAAAATGCTTGCGCTTGGTTATGATGAAGTCACGATTGATTCGATGGGCAATGTCGTTGGCAAGATTGGCCGTGGCGAAAAAGCAATCCTGTTTGATTCGCATGTGGACACGGTTGAGGTAAAGGACGAAGACCAGTGGCAGGTCCCGCCATTTAACGGGGATATCGTCGATGGACGGCTGCACGGCAGGGGCTCGGTGGATATGAAATCCGGCGCAGCTGCTTCGATTTATGCCGGCGCATTCGCCCGGCAGCTTGGTTTCACGAATGGCAAAACAATTTATGTTTCTTGCAGTGTCTTTGAAGAAGACTGCGATGGGGAAAACTTAAAACATTTGTTCAAGGAACGCAACTTCAGAGCCCGATTATGTCGTGATTTGCGAACCTTCCAACAATATCATTTCGCTTGGGCATAAAGGCAAAGCCCAAATATCGATAAAAACGTATGGCGTTTCTGCTCATAGTTCGGCACCCGAAAAAGGTGTCAACGCCATTTACGAAATGGCTGAAATCATCCAACGGGTTGAAAAAACCAATCTTGAACTCATGAAAAAAGGTGAATTTCGGGGAACGCTGGTTCTGTCGCGGATTTCCAGCCTCAGCGCATCGATAAATGCCGTTCCTTCCGAGTGCGAAGTATATTTGGATCGAAGGATGATCCCGGGCGAAACCGAAGAAGACATCCGGCAGGAAATGGATCTGCTTGTAAAAGGCAAAAATGCTGCCTGGGAGGTGGGAACGCTCCATCGAAAAAGCTGGACGGGTATGGAAATTCAGTATGAGCCGTTTCACCTGGCCTGGAAGATCGACCTGGGGCACGAACTTTCAAAGGCCTGTATTGCCGCCTATCGAGAAAATTTTGGCAAGGAACCGGACGCATTCGATTTTTGGGATTTCAGCACAAATGCGGTGACGCCGGTCAGCATGGGTATTCCAACCATCGGTTTTGGGCCTGGCGAATACAAGCTGGCCCACATGCGCAATGAGCGTTGTGAAGTAAGTCAAATTTTGGACGCATGTAATTTTTACATGAGGGTAATCCATAAAATATAACAGGCATCAATGCACACCCCTGGCGTACCCGAAGGGGCGGGTGGGACCACCCTGGTGTTTGGCGTGCAGGATGCGCATGGCGTGACTGACGCCCTGAAGAAGAAATGGGTCAAATGCGACGATGTGGTTACCATCCCCGGCATGGTCACCTACGGCACGTGTTACGATCCCTTTGGCAACCGCCTGCAGTTTGTGTCGATGACCCCGCCAGCAGCTTGAAAATTTCCTGCTGAAATATCGACTGGGGACGCTTCACCAGTGTAAAGGTGAAGCGTCCCCAGTTTTCTTTTAATATTTGCTATAATTCTTTAAGGTAGCCAATAATTACATCAACCCAGAGCAACCGGGTTGCATCGTGGTACTTTTAAAAGCTACTTGCGCTTTGTGGACCACACCCTGTGGGTGGCGTGTGTGACCCCTCGCCCACGTGAAGCGCACCTTCGGTGAGGGCGTACTTCGTGTGGGGCAAATGATAATTGTTCAGGGCGCACACCGCGCGCCTGTACAGAATGTTGATTTAGCAAACAAGGAGCAAAAATGGGCAAGATTGTCACCTTTGGGGAGATTATGATGCGCCTGGCGCCTCCCGGCTTTCAGCGCTTCATCCAGGCGCGCTCGTTCGACGTGAGCTATGCCGGCGGTGAAGCCAACGTAGCGGTTTCGCTGGCCAATTACGGCGAAGCGGCGGAGTTTGTCACCCGTCTGCCCAAAAACGATCTGGGGCAAGCCTGCCGCGCCTTCTTGCGCACCTATGGGGTGAGCACCGAACATGTGGCCTGGGGCGGCGACCGGTTGGGGATTTACTTCCTCGAAACCGGCGCGGCCCAACGCGCCAGCAAAGTGATTTACGACCGGGCCAACTCCGCCATTGCCGCCATCCAACCCGGCATGGTGGACTGGAAGGCAGTCTTTGCCGGCGCGGATTGGTTCCACTGGACGGGGATCACCCCGGCCATATCCGAAGGGGCGGCCCTGGCCTGCGCCGAAGCTATCCAGGCTGCGCGTCAGATGGGTGTGACCGTGTCGTGCGACATGAACTACCGCGCCAAGCTGTGGAAATGGGGCAAGGCAGCCGGCGAGGTGATGAAGGATCTGGTCGCCGGCTGCGATGTGGCCATTGGCAACGAAGAGGACGCCGAAAAGGTGTTTGGCATCCATGCCGCGGAGACGGATGTGACCTCTGGTGTGGTGGACGCGGCCAGGTATGCCAAAGTTTGCACCGACCTGGTGGCGAAATTCCCCAATCTGAAAACAGTTGCGATTACCCTGCGCGGCTCAATCTCGGCCAGCCACAATACCTGGTCGGCCGTGTTGTGGAAAGAAGGCCAGTTCTTCACTGCCCCCACCTACGACATTGTTCCGATTGTCGACCGGGTCGGCGGCGGCGATTTGTTCATGGGTGGTCTGATCTACGGCCTGCGCAAATACCCCGGCGATGAGGGCCAGGCCCTGCGCTTCGCGGTTGCGGCTTCCTGCCTCAAGCACTCTATCCCCGGCGACTTTAACCTGGTGAGCATCGCCGAGGTGGAGACCCTGATGGGCGGCGATGCATCCGGGCGCGTCTCGCGGTAGGAAGATTGCCCCTTTTTGTGGCATAATAATGAGTAGATATGATAGGTAAGATCAACCACAGAGGCGCAGAGACTTAGAGAAAACTGTAAAAATACTCTGTGTCTTTGTGTCTCTGTGGTCATTAACACCAGGAGGAATCACATGGCATATTTTGAATTTGTACCCACGCAGCCCGGTATCAACCGCCTGCCTTCCAACCCCTGTAAGCTGTTAAATATGGAACTGCTGGTGCTCAGTAACGGTGAAAGCTACACCGGAAAAACCGGCGACCGCGAAGTGCTGGCGGTTTTGATCGGTGGCAAGGGACCTTTAAAGTTAACGGTCATACCTTTGCCAATGTCGGCGGGCGGGCCAACCCATTCATGGGCAAACCCCACTCGGTGTATATGCCCTGCGGCGCCGATTATACCGTCACCGCCCAGGGATACCTGCAGGTAGCCCTGACCAGCGCGCCCAGCGACTTAAATGTCGATCCTTACGTGATCGGCCCGGAAAAATGCACCACCGGCGTGTGGGGCGCTGCCAATTTCAGCCGCAATTTCGTCCAGATTCTGACCCTTGCCGGGCAGCCCGACCTGCCTGCCGCCAGTCTGATCGTTGGCGAAACCTCGACCCCTTCCGGCAACTGGAGCACCTACCCGCCCCACAGGCATGAAAAGGAAGACCTGCCGCGTGAAGCCTTTCATGAGGAAATGTACTACTTCAAGGTCAGCCCGGGCGACGGTTTTGGCATGACCCGTTATTACAACGGTGAAGTCGATACCGGTTATATCGTGCGCGACAATACGATCCTGATGGCCCCCAAGGGCTACCATACCGTGGTCAGCGCCCCGGGTTATACCACCTGGTACCTGTGGTTCCTGGCCGGTAATCACCGCATCCAGGCCACCGCCGACGATCCCAACCTGGGTTGGGTCTCCAAAACTGTGCCCATGCTCAAGGCATTGGGCCATTAATATTGCCCCACCCCCGCTGCGAGGGGGATTCCTTCATTTTCCTGCGCGCATCGCGCGGAGGAAACTGAAAAGATATACTCCTTCTTTTTGTTGAGGTTGGAGAGGAAAAAAAGAGGCTATTATGATTTTCGATTCATTTCGTATTGACGGTAAAGTGGCCCTGATTACCGGGTCCGGGCAGGGTCTGGGGCAGGGCATGTCCATCGCCATGGCCGAAGCCGGGGCAAATGTGGCCGGGGTTGACCTGGGTCCCGCTCCCGAAACCGAAGAAAAAATTAAAGCCCTTGGGCGTGGCTACTACCACCAGCAGGCCAACCTGATTCAGGCTTCCGTGGCCGACCTGCAGAAGCTGGTCGACAATGTGGTGGCTCACTACGGGCACATCGATATTTTGGTAAACAATGCCGGCATTATCCGCCGCGCGCCGCTGCTGGAGCACACCGAAAAAGACTGGGACGATGTGATCCAGATCAATCTCAAGGCGGTCTTCTTCCTGTGCCAGGCAGCCGCCCGTCATTTTATCCCCCAGAAAAGCGGCAAGATCATCAATATTGCCTCTATGCTCTCCTTCCAGGGCGGAATCCTTGTGCCGGGCTACACTGCATCCAAGAGCGGCGTGGCAGGCATCACCAAACTGCTGACCAACGAACTGGCCGGTAAAGGGATTAATGCCAATGCGATTGCCCCCGGCTATATGGCCACGGCCAATACGGCCGCCCTGCGCCAGGACGCTGAACGCAGCGAGACCATTCTGGCGCGCATCCCGGCCGGGCGCTGGGGCACCCCCGCCGACCTGATGGGCGCGGCTGTCTTCCTGGCTTCATCCGCTTCGGATTACCTTAACGGCTGTATCATGAATATCGATGGCGGCTGGCTGGCGCGCTGAACGGTTAATATGCAAGGCCGCCCAAAAGGGTCACCTTTTGAGCGGCCTTGCTATTTAATTTAACGTCACTTGCTGATAAGCGGCACATAAATGCTGGCCCAGAACTGGTAGGCGCCGGAGTCAAAGCGCCCGATCCGCGCCCGCCCGTCCAGATCGGTGGTGACGCCTAAGTCGGTGCCCAGGGCGATGGCGGGTGAGGGCCACAGCAGGTGGTAATTATCTGCGGCGGGGTTGGCAAACAGCGGATTGGCATGAACACTATGCAGACCCTGGATGAGCGTGCCTATAATAGGCGTGTTAATATCATTGTTATTATCATAGAAAAGGTTGTAATCTTCGGTCCAGCGCGCCTTCCACATAGATCCCATCATTATGGGCGGTAATGATACTGTTCTCTATTTTCAGCCATGCCCCTGGATTGGATGAAAATGCCTGAGCCGGGCCCCTGGGTAGGCCGGGCGATAGTGGCGTGTTACAGCACCGCCGGTCCGACTTGCACGTATAGGGCTGCCCCGCTGACCGAGTCGTTGCCGGCGAACAGCAGGTTGCTGCCGCGAAATCGTTGCCGGCTTCACCCCCCCGCCTGGCCAGCAGGCGGTGTTGTTAATAAAGCGCGTCTGGTCAGTACGGCATGACTGACTCTTAGGCCGCCGCCGTCGTACATGACCTTGTTGTTCTGGAAGAGCAGCTGGTCGCCGTGCACCCAAAAGGCATCCACCCCACCCCCGAAACCGCCGGACGCGTCCCGGTTCAGGCTGCCGTTGTTAAGAAATTCGGTGTTGGCCAGGGTGAGTTCGACCGTGGTGTCGCTGGATATGCCGCTGCCGGTCCAGGCCAGGTTGCCGTCGAAGGAACTGTGGGTAATGGATGAGGCTCCGGTGGAAGCCCGCTTGATGTACAGTCCCCCGCCGCTGGAGATTTTGCAGCCGGAGCATTTTATCGAGTTTTCGTCGAAGGTCAGATGGTTGCCATCCAGCCCATCCCCGGCAACCATCCCGCCGCCGTAAGTGTTGCCAGTGCCGCCGGAATCAACCGTGTTCCCGCTGAAAGTCGTGTCGTTTATGGTCAGGTAGCTGTTAATATTCGCTCCGCCCCCGTTATTCCGGGCTGAATTATCCGAAAGACCGGCCTCGCTGATGGAAACCAGCTTGCCGGCGTTCCACTGGGTGAGCGCGCCGCCTGAGTCGCCGGCGGTGTTGCCCTGAAAATTAGTCCCGCTTATCGTGAGGCCGTCATTGACATTCACCCCACCGCCGTTGCCGTTTGAGGCGTGGTTGGCGCTGACGGAGCCGCCAAGCAGGTGGCGCTGCCGGAATTGACATGCAGTCCCCCGCCATGCCAGGTGGCGGTATTCCCATAGAGCTGCGTATTCACCAGGGTGGCGCTGCCGGAGGTGTACACCCCGCCGCCGGTCATCGAGGCCGAATTATATTCGATCATACTGTCGGTAATGGTCACGGTCCAATTGGCGCCTTCCTGGTACACGCCCCCACCGTAGGCTGCCTGGTTGTGATCAATCTGCACATGGTCCAGGGTCAGGCTGCCGCCTGCCAGGTAGATCCCGCCCCCTGAGCCTTCTTCAACCTCGCCGTCCGTGATGCGCAGGTCCTGCGCATGCAGGTTGTGCCCCGCTGTCACGGTAATCACACGCTGGTTTTCTCCTGCTGGTTCCAGTACGGTTGTGTCAGCGGAAGCACCCTTGAGAGTCAGGTTTTTATCTACCAGCAGTGTCTCATGATAGGAGCCAGCCGGGATAGATACGGTACCGCCATCGGGAGCAGCATCGATCATATTCTGGAGGACACCCGCCGGCGCTGCCTGGGTAGGTTGGACAAGGCTGGCGCAGAATATCAACGCCAGTCCCAAAAAAAGAATTTTTTGGAGTTTGAGTTGTGTTTTCATATGGATTTACCTGTTCCACGCCCGGACTCAGATATTATTTTTTGGGCTGTGTCATCGCAGAATAAACGGTACCATTATTTTTGGTTAGATTTATTTTAGTACAAACTGAAAATAGAAGGGCTAAATTCTCCTTACAACGAATTTGCATTCTTCAAGCCAGGGGATGCAGCATAGATATTCGGACTGGAAAAAGCCTTCAAATGTATTTGCTAAGTGCCTTTTGGGCGAAACAGCAATCAATTCGCGAAGATACAATTTTCCTGTCCCTCGCCCAGAGAACCCGCCGCGGAGACTGCGCTGCGCCTGGGGCAGCCCTGCGCTTTCAGCCGGGCGGACGGGCAGTTGGTCATCCGCCTGCCGTGCCTGGATTTATTTGAGGCCATCCGTATTCATGGTTGATTTTGTTGTCTCGGAAGGAGTGAATTAAAAGCAAGAGAAAAAAGCAGGCGAATCCCTCTTGACACAAGGTAATGTTTGTTTTACAATATGTAAAGCAAACATTACATAGAGTTGGAGGTATAGAATGTCCCGTTATGAGAAACACGCCTGGTTCAACCTGGCAGTCCTTGCGGTCACCTTGGCGGCTTTCATTGTGCTGTTCCTGTTTGTTGGCATGCAAGAACGCTCCATGGCGGCATTCGGTTTGTTGGGATTGTTGGGGTTCAGCCAGTTTTTTTATCTGCCCCGGAAAAGAGATTCCCAAATTGTCTCTGACGAGCGAGACCAGTCCATTCAGTTAAGGACGATGCTCACGGCATATACGGTTTTCTGGGTCGTCTTTGTCGGCAGCAGTATTGCGGTATGGGCCATCTATCGCAGCGAAGGTTTTATCCCGGTCCACATTTTGCCAATTTTTCCCCTGGTTGGCTTTATGATCCTGACTTTGGTTCAATCCGTCATGACCCTGGTTCAATATGGGCGCGGGCAGTAACATGCCATCTCCCAACCTGAAGAACCAGATCCGCCGGTATCGTTTTGAGAACGCCGAAATGACTCAAGAAACACTTGCAACCTTCGTTGGTGTCACCCGCCAAACGATCATCGCGCTTGAGGCCAACAAATATGTGCCTTCGCTGCTCCTGGCCATGCGGATTGCCAAAACTTTCGGGGTCAGCGTCGAGGATGTTTTTCAATTAGAAGAGTAAGGTGACTCGCGCCTAAATATACAGGTCCCGTCTGGAATAGGTAAAATAGGCGCCGATCAAACTGGCGGCGATGATACCCAGGGAGAGCAGCACAAAAAGCGGATCGATCTTTGATTCGTTCAGCAGGGTAAGCGGGTTGAAGTATTTGAACGGGGAAAAATATTTTAAAAACGCCAGATCCTTGCTCAATCCCGCAATAATGGAGATAAAGTAAGTCCCCATGAGCAGTGCAACTGCCAGGGAACTGGCCTGTTTATATTCCTTCATGGCACAGCCCAACAAGATGCCTAACGCCAGGAAGATCATTTGCACGAGGAACAGGGTAAGGATGATCAAACCCAGAAACGTATAAAACGCCTGATCGGGATTAAAGGATGCCGTAAAGGCGAGCGAAGCGCCCCAAATCACCAGGATGAGAATGATGCAGTTCACCACGGCCGCCAGCAGCTTTCCGGTGATCAGTTGGTGACGTTGGATCGGCAGGGTAAGTGAGAATTCAACCGTTTTATCCCGTTCTTCCTTCGAAATGATGTCGCTGCCCAACATGACCGCAAACAGGGCTGCGATCAAGCCAAAGTACGAGTACATGATGCCGTAAAACCCGCTGACTGTGCCCAGGTTAAAGGCATTCATTTGAAACACATCGAGCAGTGCCTTAGGAAGGTCTTCCAGGATTTTTAAAGTGGTCGGATCACTGGCAAAGGCGGAAAATTTCGAAACACCCATGACCACAAACACCACGATGATCCCACTCCAGATGAGCAAAGATTTGAAATTCGACTTTAATTCGCGCACGAAAATGTTCATCAGGTTTTCTCCTCAGACGGAGTGGATGTTTCTGCGTTGATACAGCCAGTAGCTGCCAACTAGCGCCAGCAGGGTGACGACCAGGCTGATGGGCACAAGCTGCATATTCAATGCCCCGGTTTTGATGATCGCGTTGGCTTCAAAATGCTTGAAGGGGGTGAGGTAAGAGAATAAATCCTCACCGAAGGAACTCCCAAAAGCGCTGAGAATATATAAGGCAAACACCAGCCCCATCGAAACCGGAAGCACACTGCGAACCTTTTTCATCAGCAGCGAGATCAGCAAACCCACCATCAGGAAAAATAACTGCAAAAAAGTCACGGTCAGCAGCAGCAGGGACAGGGTATTGGCGTTGTAAGTATTGTCGCCTTTAAAAAGGTTGACAAAGACCAGCGAACAGATCCACACCACCGCATTGGAAATCGCCAGGCCGGTGAGGGCCGCCAGCAGTTTGGCAGTCAGAATTCTGAACCGGGTAACCGGCTTTGCCAGCAAGAAATCGGCGGTCAGGTCGCGTTCTTCGATCGAAACCAGCGATACGCCATAATTGGCGGCCTGGATCGAGACGCAAAGCTGGCAGAAAAGAAAAGCCAGCGCATAAAAGCCCAGGATGCTGCCCATATCCAATCCACTCAATCCAAAGACGGCCATCATCTCGGGGGGGTAATTTTCCATCAAAGTATTAAATGCCGCCATGTCGATGGATATTGCGGAGAACACGGAGAGAAAGACGAAAAGCAGCAAAGCGAGGGTAGCCGACCAGGTGATGATCGAGCGGGCATTCATTTTTAATTCATGCAAATAGATATTCATCGTTTTCGCCTAGACGTAATAATGCATGAATATTTCTTCGAGGGTGGGTTCTTCAATCAGCACGTCGGTTACAGGGATTTCACTGATCGCCCTGGTAATCAGGTTGATGTCGCCCTTATAAAAGAATTTGAGGGTACCGTTCCCATTCTGCAGGTTGCTGATCCCTTCCATGGCAAAGTGCTTTTCGTCGATATGATCGGCGACCACACTGATTTTTTTGTAGTTGTCGCGCTGCAGGGTTTTGATATCTTCAATTTTTACGATTTCGCCTTCGCGGATGATAGCCACCCGGCTGCACATTTTCTGCACTTCGCCCAGAATGTGTGAGGAAAAGAAGACTGTGGCGCCCTTTTTGTTTTCTTCGACGATCAAATTAAAGAATTTTTGCTGCATGAGGGGATCCAGTCCGCTGGTGGGCTCATCCAGGATGATGAGCTTGGGTTGGTGCAGCAGACCCTGTACGATGCCGACCTTCTTTTTATTGCCATAAGAGAGATCTTCAATCTTGCGGTTGAGTTCCAGCTCCATGATTCCGGCCAATTCGTTGATGCGCTTTGTGCAGTCTTGTTTGTAAAAACTGGCAGAATATTTGAGCAAATCAATGACTTTCATTTTGTCATAGTAGAAAATTTCGGATGGCAAATAGCCCACAACCTCGCGAATTTGCGCCCCGTATTCATTCACGTCTTTGCCAAAGATCTGGGCACTGCCGGCGGTCGGGTAGATTAAAGACAGCAGTAAACGAATCGTGGTGGATTTCCCGGCCCCATTGGGGCCAATAAAGCCAAAAATTTCCCCTTCCTGCACCGCCAATGAAACCTCGCGGATGCCTCTGGCTTTGCCATAATATTTTGATAGTTTGTTTATTTCAATGACGTTCATTGTTTGACTCCGGGGGAATGATGCAGTGCATTTACCGTGGATGGACTCCATGGTTTGACTGGCCAAAAGAAGGCTTTGCAGGATTAAAGGGTTAAAAAGGGGGTTTTTTATGGGGGTTACCCGTATAAATGTGCAGCCTCGTAATCATTCTATGGTGTTACGATTTTCCCGTCAAGGATTTTGAATGCGCAAACGTGGCAGCGTATCTCATATAAAGTATCATTTTTAATGGGTGCAGGCCGCCTCAGGCGCCCGCTTCCAGATTGAGATTTACCGCCTGCACAAACTGGCGCCAGGCTTTCTGTTCGGCTGCGAGCTATTTCTGCCCGCTGTCGGTCAGGTGATAGTATCGCCGGATGCGCCCGTTTTCCTCTTCTTCTGCCGAAATAAGATAACCCTGGCGTTCCATACCATGCAGAGTGGGGTAAAGGGTGCCTTCCTTAAAATCGAGAATGCCGCGCGACTGCTGTTTGATCTGCTGGGCAATCTGGTAGCCATGGTTTGGCCCCTGGGCGAGCACATTGAGAATCAACAACTGCAAGCTGCCTTTCAGATTCATCATTTCCTCCTGAATACATAGAAAACCGATGTATTGAAAGTATACATCGGTTTTCTATGTATTGCAAGAGATTGGTTAGCATCGGATAATAAAAGTCTATGTTGAGTCAGTTTCACCCATAAAGAAAGAGAGTCTGATGGCATTTAACCCCGCGAACCCGCTGGTCATCCAATCCGATAAAACTGTGCTGCTGGAAGTCAACAACGATCTGTATGCCGAAGCGCGTGATGCCCTGGCACCCTTCGCCGAACTGGAAAAAAGCCCCGAGTACATTCATACTTACCGCATTACCCCGCTTTCACTGTGGAATGCGGCAGCATCTGGGTTGGGCGCAGAGCAGATGCTGGCGGCTCTGGAGCGTTATTCCAAGTACGATTTGCCGGGGAATGTGCGCATCGATATTCTCGAGCTGGTGTCGCGCTTCGGGCGGTTGAAGCTCAATAAACACGGCGACGACCTGCTGCTCACCTCCAGCGACCGGGCTCTGATTGAGGAGATCCTGCGGAACAAGCACCTGGCCCCCTTGATCCAGGGTCGCGAGGATGAGACCTCCCTGCTGGTCAATGCCGGCAACCGCGGGCGCTTGAAGCAAGCCCTGATCGGCTTTGGCTACCCGGCGGAAGATCTGGCCGGTTATGTAAAAGGCGCCGAACTGCCCCTGGCGCTGCGCGAACGGACCCTGAACGGCGAAAGCTTCAGCCTGCGGGCTTACCAGGAAGACGCGGTCGCCGTCTTTCATGCTGGCGGTGGAGTTACGGGCGGCAGCGGGGTGATCGTGCTGCCGTGCGGCGCCGGGAAAACGATGGTCGGGATGGGCGCCCTGGCGGCGCTGCAAACCCAGACCCTGATCCTGACCCCTTCTACGGTTGCGGCCCGCCAGTGGATCCGCGAACTGCTCGACAAAACCACCCTGACCGCCGACCAGATTGGCGAGTACACCGGCCTGGAAAAGGAAATCCGCCCGGTGACGATTGCCACCTACCAGATCATCACCTACCGCAAACGGCGCAGCGAAGATTTCCCCCATTTTGCCCTGTTTGACCGTGCCAATTGGGGCCTGATCATTTACGACGAGGTCCACCTGCTGCCGGCCCCAGTCTTTCGCATTACCGCGGACCTGCAGGCCCGCCGCCGCCTGGGGCTGACCGCCACCCTGGTGCGCGAAGATGGGCGCCAGGCGGATGTTTTTTCCTTGATTGGGCCCAAAAAAGTCGATATCCCCTGGAAGGTGCTGGAAAGGCAGGGCTGGATCGCCGAGGCGGAGTGCACCGAGGTGCGCGTGCCGCTTTCGGAAAACGACCGCATGGTTTACGCCCTGACCCCCGATGAAGAGAAATACCGCATGGCAGCCACCAACGCCGTCAAATATCCCGTGCTGGATGCGCTGCTGGCCAAACACCCCGAGGATAATGTGCTGATCATCGGCATGTATCTTAACCAGCTCGACCAGGTGGCGGCGCGCTACCAGGCGCCCTTGATCACCGGAAAGACCCCCGTGCGCGAGCGCGAAAAGCTGTTCGCGCGCTTCCGCAGCGGTGAGCTGCGCCTGCTGGTGGTTTCCAAGGTGGCCAATTTTGCCATCGACCTGCCGGACGCCAACGTGGCCATCCAGATTTCGGGCACCTTTGGTTCACGCCAGGAGGAAGCCCAACGCCTGGGGCGCATCCTGCGGCCCAAACGCAACGGCCTGCTGGCTCATTTTTATTCGATCATCGTCCGTGATTCTCGCGACCAGGATTTTGCCGCTAACCGCCAGCTTTTCCTGACCGAACAGGGCTACCGGTACAATATCCTTTACGACCACGAGCTGGAGGACTACCAGCCGCCGGTGCTGGCTGCCCGGTTCCAGCATGAGCGCATGCAGGCGCTGCTCGAAAGGAACCATGGCCAATCTGTTTGAAGAGATCTCCCTGCGCGATCTGCAGGTGACCTTTGACGCCGACCTGATGGAAGACGCGATGCGGCTCCATCTTGATGGTCAGGTCGAAGAATTGGACCTGGATGTGGACGGAACGCTGCGCGGCTGGGTGGAAGATGGGCGCCGGCGCCACCGGGTTTCCATCTCTCCTCAAAAAAATAAACTGCAAATGACCTGCGACTGCGGTGGGATGCGCGGGCGCCCGTGTATCCACGCCCTGGCGCTGCTGGTGGAGTGGGTGGTGACGTATGACCAGCTCATCGATCTGGAAAGTGCCCCTCCGCCGGCGCCGGCCAGGTTACCGGCCCGGGCGGTTGCGGTTTCGTTTTATCCTCCCGCCGGCGATGACGCCATTCGCAAGGATTGGGCCGACCGTCTGAAGAATCTGACGGTTAAAGAAATGCGCGATCTGGCCGCGGCACGCCATCTGAAGCTCAAGGGAACCCTACGCAACCAGGTATGGGAAGGACTGCTGCAGCGCCTGGTGGAACCGGGTGTTTTGGAGGATGCGCTGGAGCGCCTGGCGCCCGATACGCGCCGCCTTTTGGACCTGTTGAGCGTGCTGGTTGGGGCGGCGCCGCGCTACAGCACGGCCCAGATTGAACCGTACCTGGAGGCTGCCCTGGATAACGGGCTGAAATCGCGCCCGGTGAACGTCTGCCTGAGCGAATTACGGGCTGCCAGCCTGTACCAGATTCCGGAGGCGATCAGAGGCTACCCGGTGCCGCTGCAGGTAGTGGCCCAGGCCCGGCCTGACCCTGGCCTGTTCAAGCCGTTGGAGGGTGAACCGGAGCGGGTAGACCTGGCCCAACCCTTTCAATTCACCCGCCTGGCATTGCGCCTGCTCTTGATGGCCCAGGGCGGCCAACTGCACTGTGCGGCGCAGGATAAAAGTGCCGCCCGGGGTTCCTGGCCGGGGCAGCCGGGCGCGCAGCGCAGCGCGGATGAGGTTGAAATTATTCCCGAAGGTGCTTATCTGGAAAGCAGCCTGCGAACCGGCCTGGCTTCCATGCTGGGGATGCCGGAAGCACAAATCGATCTGGCTGCGCGCCTGCTGGACGGGGGAGGGGTGTGGGCACCACGCGCCCCGCAGCGCTTGACCGAACGCGTGCCGGATTGGTTGGGCCTCAGCCCGCAGGAGCAGAGCCGGCAGTTATTTGCCCTGGCGGCGGTCTTTCCCACCCAGTTGGAACTGGACCTGGCCCGCCAGACGGGTTTCACCCCCTGGCGCATCTCGCGGCGCTCGCCAGGATACCATGAGTTCCTGGCCGAGATCGGGTGGGCGCGCCTGCGGCTGGCGCGGCTGGTGGCCCATCTTCCAGCCGGACAGTGGGTAGAGACCGATTCGATCCTGCGAACGGTGCAGGGCCTGCAGCCCGGGTGGCTGATGGAATACAACACCCGTCACGACAACCGCGGCAGCCGGAATGCCACCGATACGCTGGCGACCGGGGCCAGCATCGGCGGGACTCGCGTTGACCCGTTCCGTTATGCAGATTGGCTGAAGGCTTACGGCCAGATGCAGCAGACTTTCCTGACCCACAGCCTGCTCTGGTTGGGGTTGGTCGATGTGGGCTGGCAGGGCGACCATCCCGCAGCGGTGCGCCTTTCAACCTTTGGCGAATTTCTGGTGGGGCGGCAGTCAGGTTTCGAGCTGCCCGCTGTGCAAACCTCCATACCCGCACTGACCATACGCGCTGACCAGACCCTGGAATTAAATCTGGACACGGCCCCTCTCGACCTGGTGAATCTGCTGGTGAAAATTGCCGCGCCCGTGCCGCTCCAAGGCAAAGGTAAAAAACCGGCCCAAAAATTAGCCTACCGCATTCAGGAGGCCGGGCTGGGGCAGGCGTTTGATGACGGTTGGACGTTGGAGCAGATCATTTCCCATCTCGAGAAAGGTCTCGGCGCGCCCCTGCCGGCGGAACTGTTGGCCCGCATGCAGCCGCTGTGGGAGCGCTTCGGCCGCCTGCATATATACGACGACATGACCTTGATCGAGTTCGGCGACGATTTCTGCCTGCCTGAACTGCTGGCAGCGACCAGTTTAAGCCAAATTCTGCTGACCACTTTTACCCCGCGCCTGGTGGCGGTGCGCACCGATAAGGCCGAAGAGTACCTGGCAGAACTGCAGGCCCGGGGTTATACCCCGCGCATACAAGGATCAAACCTGCAAGAATCAAGCACGCAAGGGGGCAATCGTGGCTGACACCCTGTTTGAAGTGTTGGACCAATATGAGACGGCCACACTGCATGCCATTCTGGCCTTTCAGGGCTACAAGGTGCCTGGTCCGGGCCGTTTGAGCAAGGCGGAATTGGTGCGCACTTTACAGAAACTGCTCACCGAACCTGGGCGGGTGGTACGAACCTTCGCCGGCCTGTCCGGCCCGGCCCGCGAAGCGGTGGTTGCCTTGCAGCGCCAGGGAGGCAGCGCCACGCGCGGCGCCATCCGGCGGCGGCTGCGCGACCTGAACCTGCTGGAAGGGCGCGAGACCCGCCTGGACACCTATTCCAGCCAGCAGCCGGACTACCGCCGTCCCGATACGCGTTTCATCGATGAGATTCTGGCGCATCTGGCGGCCAGCGGCCTGGTTTTTGGGCGCATCTCGCCCGACCCCTGGGGGCGTAAGTCCAACCTGACCTTCCGCATGTCGCTGGAGTATTTCATCCCATCCCAAATTCTTTCTTTGCTGCCCCCGCCGCCGGCCTTGCCAGCTGAACTGCCCGATCTGGGTATGCCGGAAAAGGTTCTGGAGAGCTCTTCTCGCGTTTTCCAGCGCGATCTCTACCTGTATTGGAGCTACGTTTACCACCACCAGCCCGAACTGATTGGCAAAGGGCTGCTGGCCAAACGCCACCTGACCGCGGTGAATGATACCCTGCTGCAGCGCGAAACGATTGGTACCGGGCAGGGTGAGATGGATTTTCCCCGCCTGATGTTCCTGCGCCTGATGTTGATCCAACTGGGTCTGATCCGGGTCCAGGAATCGTCCCTGCAGGCAGTGCCAGGAGAGGCTTTTTTTGGCGCGCCGCCGCTGGAACGCATCCGGCGTACGTTTGAAGCGTATGCCACCGGGCGCCAGCTTAACGAACTGGCCTTACAGCACTCGATCAGCACCTACGGTGAGAAGCTGGTGCCTGTTCCCGATCGCCTGGTGGATGCGCGCAAGGCCCTGGTGCTGTTTTATCGTCTGGCAGCCGGCTGGACCGGCCTGAACGCCTTGATCGGGCGCGTCCGCGAAACAGCTTACGAGTTTCTGCTGCCGCGCATTTTTCGGCCAACCAACAGCCAGAGCTACTATTACCCCACCGTCCACCCCTACAGCCAGTTCGGCAACCCGCTGGGCTGGGACTGGTCATTTTCCCCCAGCATGGATGAGGGCGAGGGCTGGCGGCGGGTGGAAGGGCAGTGGATTCAATGGATGGTCAGCGCGGCCTTTTTCTGGATGGGGTTGGTTGACCTGGGATTTCACGACTCGAAAGGTGTCGAGCCGGATTGCTTCTTCCTGACCGCGCCCGGGCGCTGGCTGCTGGCAGGAGGTGCTGCGCCGGAAATACCCCAGGAAGGTGGACAGGTCATCGTCCAGCCGGATTACACTTTGCTGGCCTTCGACCCAATCAGCGATGCGGTGCTGTTTCACCTCGAGCAGTTTGCCCGGCGAGTTTCGGCCGAACGCGCCACCCTGTTCCGCATGACCCGGGCCTCGGTGTATGCCGGGCAGCAAGCCGGCTGGCAGTGCAGACCGCATTCAGGCTTACCTTGAAGAGCTTTCCAGTCAACCGCTGCCGGCCAATATCGCCCGCACGCTGCAAGAATGGCAGACGGCCCACGAACGGATCAGCATTATGACGCATGTCAAAGTGCTGCATGCCCCGCACGCTGAAGATCTCGATTTGCTTGGTTCTCAAAAGAAGGCTGTGCCTCTTTTGAAACGGCGTCTTGCACCGGGGGTGGTGGTGCTGCCGGAGGAGCGCAAACTGGGCGAAATCCATCAGATACTGTCCGATCTGGGATGGTGGCCTATGGTAACCACCCGGGATGCTGGTCTGCCGCCGCATTCGGTGGTGGTGGATGGCGAAGGGCGGCTGGCCTTTGTGCAGCGCCAACCAGGCCTGTACCTGCGCGCTCATCTGGCGCGCTTTGCCGAACCCCAGGGTGACGGTTTCTGCCTGACCCAGGCTTCGATCCGGCAGGCGGCCAATGCCGGATTAACTGCCAGTCAAATGGTAGCGGAACTCAACCGGGTGCTGGTTCAGGCGCTGCCGTTGCCGCTGGAGCAGCGCCTGCAGGCCTGGTCCGGCCATTTTGGCCAGGCGCAGGTTGAGGATGTGGCCCTGCTGCGCTTTAAAAACGAAACAGCGCTGGCCGATTTGCTGCGCGATCCAGAAATCAGCCGCATGCTGCGTACCTTCCGCCCGGCCGAACTCGACCAGACTGCGGTGGTGCGTTCCAAAGATGTGGAGAAGCTGCGTGAACTGTTGGAAGAGCGCGGTGTAGAGTGGAAAGATGGATAGCCGGAATCGACCGTTTTCACAGGTATAATAGGCTGGTCCTAAAAAAATAAAGTCAGAGGATTTTTTTATGCCATTTTCCCAGGTTGGAATCGTGCGCGCGGTGCTGGTCGGGCGCGATCCTCATTCGCTGGTCAGCACGGCGCAGCCGCAGGTCAACGTCACCTTTGAAGGGTTTGATGACGACCGTCACCGCGGGTTCACCCTTCATTCCGATGGGCGCACCCCTTTCTATCCGCGCGGGACGGTGATCCGCAACGAGCGTCAGGTCAGCCTGGTCTCGGCAGAGGAACTGGCACAGATTGCCGACGCGCTGCACCTGCCCGAGGTGCGCCCCGAATGGCTGGGGGCCAACCTGCTGGTGGAAGGCATCCCTTCCCTTACCCTGGTGCCTTGCAGGACGCGTCTGTTTTTTAGCAGCGGCGCGGTGCTGGTGATGACGGGTGAGAATTTGCCCTGCAGCAGCCCGGGGAAGGTGCTCCAGGCGCAGTTCCCCCAGGTTGCCGGGCTGGCCGGCGAATTTCCCCGGGCGGCGCTGCACAAACGCGGCCTGGTGGCGGTGGTAGACCGGCCCGGCAGCATCCAGGTCGGGGACGAGATCCGCATCCAGGCGCCTTGAGCGTCTTCAGTTTATTTTTATAGGTAGTTTGCGCCGGCGCAGCCGGCGCAAACTACCTGTTTTTTATGAGATACGATGGGTGGGATTGGGTTGGCTCGGGTGGAAGGATTGGCTGCCCTCGGAGTGAATGTCCAGCCCACTGCGCTGCAGCACCGCCGCGAAGAGGGCCTGCAGCGCGTCCGCTTCCATCTCCACCCGCGCGTTGATCAGCAGGTCGATCCGTTCACCCGGCAGGTCGGGGATGCGCTCCTGCCAGCCGGTTTCCGGCAGGGTGGGAAAGCTCAATTTGCAGCTTCCCCCGCCGCTGGATTGCGCCAGAAACTTGACGTGCCCGATGGCGGCCGGTTGGGCCTGGAGGGCCGCCAGAAATTCTTCAATCAGCTGCTGCAGCGCCTGCCGGCCGCTGCGCCCGGCGAGTTCGATGGTTAAAGTCTGGTCGAGCCATGCCAGGCGAGCCTCACCCGCGCCGTAGCGCTGGTAATCGATATCCAGGGAGCGGGTCGGGAGGGGCCCCGTGCCCTTTTTGGAGAGGCGGCGCAGCCAGTTCGCGGCGCTGCCAGGCGCCAGGCTGTTCTGGAACAGGACCGCTTTAGCCGGGTAGTGCTGGGCGATCAGCAGATTCAGGTCCTCATAGCGCTGAGGGGTGAGCAGGTCAATCTTATTGACCACCAGCAGCCCGGACTCTTCGATTTGCTTGTCGAAGATGTAGCACACGTCCTCGTTGAACGGCATCGGCTCGCCCAGCAGGCGCAGACGCAGCAAACGGCTGTCGGTAAATACCGACAGGCTGGCCGGGGTGAATTCCAGCATGCGCAGTTCCAGCATGGGTTTGATCACCGTGGCGACCAGGTCGGCGCACGACCCCACCGATTCGGCAAAAATCACATCCGGCCTGGCGCTGGTCGCCAATTGGTCCAGGCGGGCATCCAGGTCGTCGTAGTTGCAGCAGAAACAGCCTCCAGATACCTCCACCGTGGGCAGGTCAGACAGTTGGAAGAAGCCGGTGTCAACCAGGTACTTTCCCTGGTCGTTGGTCACAATCCCCACGCGCTGCCCCTCGGCAATCAATTGTTTTGCGGCGGCAATAATCGCGGTGGTTTTTCCGCTGCCCAGGAACCCGCCTACCAGGTGTACACGCATCTGCACCTCATGCTTTTGCCAGATAAGGGTCGATGGCCTCCAGCAGTTCAGCATGGCTGGGGATCAACGAACTGAATTTGAGTTCGCCATTGATCAGGATCGAAGGCAGGTTTTTGATCCCCATTTTCATCAGGCGGGCGATATTTTCGGGTTTGGTGATCTTATATTCCACCAGATCGACGTTTTCATCACCCAGCGCCGTCGCGGCGCGCACCGCCGCCGCCAGCATATAACTGCAGGCCGCGCACGAAGCCGAATCAAGGGTGAACACTTCCATCAAGGGGCGGTCGAGGTGGGCGTAATCCGGCAGGACGACAGCCGAAAGATCGATATCCTGGGCCTGGTAATTGGCCAGAATCAGGCGCGCCTGTTTGGGATCGCGGATGGCTTCGGCGGCACCGATCACGTTTTCGACCGGGGTGGCGTAAGGCATGTCGCAGCCGGGAGAGATGATCAGGTTGTGGTGGTCCAGGGTATCCAACATTTCAATCACATACTGCATATTGTCCTGCTGGGTGCCCAACAACATGCGCGAGGTGAGGGGAATATTGCCTTCCAGGGTGATATTGTAGCGCGCTGTAACCTGCTGCGCGGCCAGCATATTGACGTTTTCGTCGACGGCAATGCAGTCTGGCCCGGTCAGGCACATGGATTCGATATTCTTGGTGGCATCGCCGCATACAAAAAATGCCGAGAAGGCCCCCTGCGTCCGAATGAAGTCGAAAACCTGGCGGAAAGGTTCGTGCATAAAGCGTTTGAAGTGACGCGGCGAGATCTGCGAGATGACCGGGTCCACCACGGCGATCACGTCCATCCCGGCCTCAATGTACATGGCGGTGACCGCATTCACCACTTGTGCCGCGTAAGCCAGCAGGGCCTGTGCATATTCGGGCTGGTCGACCAGGTCCATGAAGATTTCAGTGCCGCGCAGATGCGAGGCCAGGGTAAAGGGTCCGGTGACCAGCCCATAGAGCGCGGTACGCTGGCCCACGGCCGCCTTCATCTGGCGCATGACCTGTAAAATGCCGGGTAAACGGCCCTCGCCGGGGACCGGCAGATGATCGGGAATTTCCAGGTTGGAGTCTAATGGGTGGGTGACCACCATGGGTGGCGAATCTTCGGACCACATCAGCTCGCAGCCC
Organism: uncultured Chloroflexia bacterium; assembly: GCA_963768585.1. Taxonomy (GTDB): domain Bacteria; phylum Chloroflexota; class Anaerolineae; order Anaerolineales; family Anaerolineaceae; genus CAVUNY01. Next base: position 195,304 of record CAVYIF010000015.1, on the reverse strand, counting down.
AGAATTTCGGCTTCGATTTGCAGATCGAACACCACCGGTTGGCCGTCGGGCGTGTACAGGCGGTTGGCTTCCAGCAGCGATTCGAGCAGTTTTTTGGGGTCGGTCAGAACGGCACGCGCCGAATGACCTTTCAACAGGCCGACATGCACGCCGGCAAAAGGCACCCAGGGGATGGCCGGGGTGGGTTCGTGTCTGAGGGTTTTGAAAAGCAGTTCTTTGCCGGTCAGGCCGGCTCGGTCAGGATGAGCATGGGGTTCGGGCATGGATGGTCTCCGGTGATGAAAATGGACTTGAGGCAGTTGCCTGGAATACTATAACAAATCTTGACAACGTTGTCAATTCGTTTGGAGGTTAAGTTTTTTGGATATCGATTTTGTGTAGGTTGGCACCCCTGCGGGTGCGCGAAGCGCGGGTTGAGGGCGGCAAATCTCCATCATGATTCGATAACCTCTTCCGCCCGAAACCCAACGCAATCGACGACGCATCCAATGGGTCAAAAGCCGTTGTTGGGTTTCGGGGCAGGTCAGGCTCGGGCTTTTCGTTGGTTTTCTTGCCCCTCAAACCAACCTACGGAACTACGGAACCTGGAATTGCTTTGCACTCTTGATTTTTGTATAATCTTTATACATGTAGTCAAGAATGAGCGCGTGTTTTGCCCGGTTGCGGGGTGCATGGTTCAAAAAGGGTTGGATTAAGCTTGATTGGAGGTAAGAGCATGGCAAATACAGATCGAGTCAAACGGCGCGGCTTTGTCCTGACCGGGGGCGGGGCCAAGGGCCTGTACGAAGCGGGCGTGATTCATGCCTTCCACATCACAGGGATGAAATTCGACGTAATCACGGGTTCGTCGATTGGGGCAATGAACTCTATTTTTTATGCCGAATACCAGCTGCGCAGCAAAAAACTGGCCGCTGAAAAGCATCTCACCCGCGAGCAGGCCATTGAAGCGATGGATGAATACGTCAAATGTTACCTGCACACCTGGATGCTGCTGCCGCAGAAAAAAATCGTGGATGACAGTGAACAGGGCCCGCTCGGACAGCTCAAAGACGACCTGCAAAATTTCAACCTGGATCTGGCGGACATGGTCAAAATTGGTTGGTGGTGGACCGATCCCGACCATAGGGCAGTGCCGCCGCTGGCGGTTTGGCCCGCGGCAGTCCGCCTGGTGAAGGAACTGGTCGAGCGGGTGGGCGGCATGGGGCAACTGCTGCGCATCTTCAGATCCCATCAGACCTCGTTTTTTGAGGAGGCCATGCGCACCTATTTGCGCCGCTTCAACCTGGAGCGTTCGCTGATCCCGGTAGGTGGCGACCAGGGCGTCTTGAAAATGTTCACTGACCCGGTCACACCCTTACGCGCCGAGCAGTTGGAAGGCCCATTGACCGCGGATGTCGTCACGGCAGGCAGTACGGGGCTGATCGATCCGGCCCGCACTTTTCGCGATTACCGTGAGGCCGGGTTTGAGGTGCGCCTGACGCGTGCCAACTACCGCACCGGGCGCCTGGAAATTTCTTCTTACCTGTCGGCGGAGGACTTTTTGGCGTTTATGGAAACCCAGGCCTGGCGCCTGAACGCCACCGACCCGGATATGATCCCGTTGGGCAGTTTCCGCCTGCAGCTTCCGGGCAACCCGTTTGCCCTTCAGGCGGCACTCGCCTCGGGTCGCTTTCCGGGAGTATTCGCGCCTTTCCCCTTCCAGGCACTCTTTCCTGAAGATCAAAGCGAAAACCAGCTGCTGCGCGGCTTACTGGAGAACTGGCTGGACAACGACCTGGCGCGCGAGCAGCTGCATGCGGCTTATGAAGCGCGCCATGGAACCGACGACCGTGCGCAAGAAAGTTGGAAAAAGCTGGTCGAAAGCTGGCGCAGTTCGGCCCAGATCCGCAGTTTTTTCCCGCGCCTGAGTGATACCTATGTGGACGGTGGGACGATTGACAACACCCCCTCCAACAGCGCGATTGACGCCACGCGTGAATGGGTGGATGCGCAGGGCATCTCCAAGCAGAATGTCGACCTGGAATTGTTTATCATCTTCCTGGGTGTCGAGCCCAAGGTGGAAGAGGTTGACGCGCGCGACCCGGCCCTTTACCAGGTGGTCAACCGTACCCGTGCCATCCAGGGCGTGGCCAAGCAGTCCAGCGACGCGGTGGTGGTGAACACGATTAACACCTTCGGAGATCGTGGCTCGGCCCTTGGGCAATCGCTGCTGGCGCTGCTGCAAAGCACGCACTCCCTGCTGGACCAGCTCGATCCGGCTCAGCGCGAGATATTGGAAGGTGCGCTGCTCGAAAATGCCCGGGAGCTTAAGCTGCGCGGATTTTTGGGCCGCAGCAGCGACGGCATCCTGCAGCGCCTGGAGGATTGGGCGCAGGAAATGCTCGGCAAAAAAATGCCTTTGCACGTCAGTGAAATTAAGGTCTACCCGGAAAAAATGCCCCTGGACACGCTGCAGTTTACCGAACGCATGGGCTTTTCACAGCAAAATGCGGTTGAGATGACCGCCATGGGCTGCTACAACACCCTGTGGGCTTTGCGCAGCCAGTTGGAACAGCCGAAAAATGTGTGGGATGATTTCGACACCGAGACCCTGGCCCTGGTTCGCAAGCGGATGGGCGGCGACCCCTGGCCGCAGGACCCCGGCGAACTGGAAAAGCTGCACGGGTCGTGGCGCTGCCAGTACACGAGCTGTGTGTTTCATGCCAGGCACTGCGCGCACGGGGCCAGTTTGAAAGGGTGATGCTTCATCTACAAACGACCGGGGAGTTTTAATCCATGAGGGGCCAGGGTCACCAATGCCGGGAAAAATCTAGGGATGGTCCATGAATGTTTGTGCCATCTCGATCCGTTTGCTGAGCGCCGGGTGCGAATACAGCAGCCATTCCACCCAGGGCTCGGGGTCGACTTCGGCCAGGTTCTGGTTGGCCAGGCGGGTCATGGCCGAGGCAAAGGCCGGCCCATTGCGCGTGGCCTGCAGGGCGTAGCGGTCGGCCAGGCGCTCGCGCCAGCGCGAGAAGCCATTGCTTAGCGGCATGGTGACCAGCCCAAAGAGGCCCATCGCCAACATCAACAGCGGCAGGGCGGCGATATCCGCCAGGCCCGCGAAGCCGAAAAACGCCACCCCCCAATTCAAAGCCAGCGAAGCCAGCCACAGCCCGACCAGGGTCGAAACCGTCTCGAAGGCGATTGAGAGAGGAATATCGCGATTGACGTGGTGGCCCAGCTCGTGGGCCAGCACGGTTTCGATTTCATCGGAGGTGAAGGCGTCTAACAGCGTGTCGCCGAGGATGATGCGCCGCGTGCGGCCCATCCCGGTCAGGGCGGCGTTGGCGGCCTTGGTGCGCTGGCTCATGTCGAACTTGTAAACGCCCTGGACGCGCGTCCCGGCGCGTTCGCTCAGACGCATCAGGCGTTCGGCCAGTTCGCGGTGTTCTTCGCCCAGGGGGACGAATTTATTGAAAAGCGGCAACAGCAGCACCGGGGCCAGGTTGGCCAGCAGCACATTAAAGACCAGCAAGAAACCCGCCGCCCACAGCCACCACGTCTCCGGGAAGGCGCGCAGGATGAGGTAGATAATTTCGAGCACGACTCCGCCAACCAGCCCGCCTACCAGGATGCCCTTAACCAGGTCGATGATCCAGCCGCGCAGGTTCTGGTTGGATTGGCCAAAGCGATGGGGCAGGATAAAATCGGAATAATAGGAAAGCGGCAGGTTGACCAGGAAGTAAATTCCGCCGAACACGCCGGCATACAGCAGCACCAGCAGCCAGGGATTGGCGCTGATGTTCGCTAAAGCACTTTTGAGCGCGCTCGACCAGCCAAACACCAACCATGCCAGGGCAAAGACCCCGCTGATCGCCAGGTCAAGCGGCAGCAGACGCCGTTTGAGGCGTGCATAGATTTTTGCCTGCTTCTGGCGTTCCGGATCGAGATGTACATGGGGAGTGGTGGGTTTTTCCATAGCCCCGATTATATCCCACCCAGGTTTCTTATGTTTGTTAGTTCTTCAGGTAGAATTTACTGGTGAGTAAAACATGATCGAAATTCTGACCGACAGCACCTGCGATCTGCCCCAGCCCCTGCTGGAGCAGTACCATATCACCGTGCTCCCGCACTTCATCATCTGGGGCAGCGAGCAGTTTCGCGACCGGGTTGATCTACAGCCGGACGATTTTTACAGGCGGTTGGAGCGCGACCCCATTCTGCCGACCACCTCGGCCGTGCCGGAGTTGGCGTTTCTTGGTGCATTCCGGCGCCTCAAGGCGAGCGGGGCGGATGAAATTGTGGTCCCGATCATCAACGCCAGCTTCAGCGGCGCTTATCAGAATGCCGTGGCAGCCAGCCGCCAGGTGGATTTTCCGGTGCATGTGGTCGATACGCGCACCACAACCCTGGGATTGGGGCTGCTGGTGTTGGCCGCAGCCCGTCTGCGGGATTCCGGAGCCGGTGCAGCTGAGATCGTGGCTCGCGTGGATGCCATCCGCCGCGGGTTGCACCTGCATGTCTGCCTGGATACGCTCGATTTTCTGCAAAAAGGCGGGCGCATCGGCCGCGCAAAACACCTGATCGGCACGCTGCTGCAGGTCAAGCCGGTGTTGGATGTGGATGCGCGCAGTGGAGAAGTGGTCGACCTGGCGGCTACCCGCACCCGGCGCAAGGCTGTGGACGAGTTTTACCGGCGGTTTTTTCAAACCATCGACCCCCGGCGGCCTTTCCGGGTGGCGTTGAGCCATGGCGATGCGCCTGAAGAAGCGGCTCGTCTCATCGAACGCATCCAGCAGGAAACGCACCCGGAGGAAATTTTAACCAACATTACCGGCCCTGTACTGGGAATTAACACCGGCCCGCGGGCCCTGGCCCTGGCAGGATACAACGAATAAACTATACGGAGCAAATCATTGAAACGAACGCTGCACTGGTATGATTTTCTGGCGATCAACAGCTACACCCTGGGATTAAGCACCGCTTCCGGCATTCTGACCCCTTTGCTGCTGCCTTACCTGATCGTGCTTTTCATGCCACCCGAGGAGAAAACCACCTACCTGGGCACGCTGCGCTGGGTGGGCCTGGCGGTGGCCATGTTTACCCAACCCCTGTTTGGTATGCTCAGCGACCGCAGCACGCTGCGTTGGGGCCGGCGGCGCCCGTTCATCTTCATCGGCGCGCTGTTTAATGTGCTTTTTCTGGCGATCATCGGGTATTCCGTGACCCTTAAAGGAGTAGACGGCCAGGTTTTTGGCTGGCCGCTGGCCTTTGCGGTGCTGATGGGCGGCTCGGTCCTGCTCTCGATCTCCTCCAACATGGGCCAGGCCGCGCTGCAGGGCTTGATCCCCGATCTGGTGCCCGAGAAGCAGCGCGGGCGGGCTTCGGGGGTGAAATCGGTGCTGGATCTGCTGCCGGTTTTCCTGGTGCTCTTTGTCGGCCCGCTGGTCGATAAAGGCTTAACCTGGGCGGTGGTGGCGATTATTATGGGCGGTTTTCTGCTGACCATGCTGACCACGCTGTTTTTCGTGCGTGAGGAACCGCTCAAAGAAAAACCATCTCCTTTAACTCGGATGGATGTGTGGCGCCTGCTGGCCCTGACGGTAATTTTTGTGGCCATCACCCAGATTTCGGTCTGGCTGGTGCGCAGCAGCGGCAATTTCCTGACCGGGCAGGGGGCTTCGGTCGGCCTGCAGGTGGCGGTGGTGGGCGCGGCCGGGCTGGCAGCGATGGCCGGATCGATCTTTTTAGGCGTGTATTTTGGGGCGCGGATGGGTATTGGTAAGGATGCCCGCCACCACAGCGGTTTCATCTGGTGGGTGGTCAACCGTCTGCTGTTTCTGGCGGCGATCGGCTCGATCCAGGGCTTTACATTGTACTACCTGCGGGATGTGGTCAAAGCGCCCAACCCGGCCTCGATGACCACCAACCTGCTGGCTTCGGTAGCCCTCTTCCTCATCCCGGCGGCGCTGGCGGGCGGCTACCTGGCAGACCGCTTCGGGCGCATGCGCCTGCTGACCGCGGCCGGTTTAACCGCGGCGTTGGGCACGCTGCTCCTGCTGTTGGCCGGGACGAGCATTCCTCTGATCCTGGTCAGCGGGGCGATTATCGGCCTGGGGACGGGCATTTTCTACGCCACTAACTGGGCCCTGGGCACCGATCTGGTGCCGCAGCAGGATGCCGGCAAGTACCTGGGGATCTCCAACCTGGCCGGAGCCGGGGCGGGGATCGTCGGGGCCAGCATCGGCGGTCCGATGGCGGACTTCTTCAACCTGCTCAGCCCGGGATTGGGCTATGTGGTGATCTTCAGTATTTACGGGGTGTTGTTTTTATTGTCCGTAGCGACGCTGCGCTATATCAAGAAATAAGCGCTAACTCCGCCAGTTCTTATTGAAATAGTTGGTTGCTATCGGCCACGCCGGTCGTGGCGTCGACCATCGTGCGACAGTGGTGAAAAGAAATCGGTCCGCTGGTTGGGACAGGTGGCTGACCGATGAGGGTAGGGGTCATCACTGGAAGCGGCCCGCCCACCAGCTGCCAGCGCCCTTCCAGGGTCACCAGCCAAACCAAAGCCTGGTCTGGTTCAGAAGTGGGAGAGGAAGCTGCACAATCGGCATCCGGGCAGTTCAAAATAGCCCTGGCCTGTTTGTACCCCGTCAGGCGAGCCTCGACAAGCTGTGGTGGGTCGATCTGCTGGATGTGTCCCTGGCTGCAGCTTTCTTTTGCTGCTTCGAAGGCCTGGCTTCGGTTAATCGGCGTTACCCGGGTCGGCAGCGGCACCGCCGCGCCACACCCACTCAAAAGCAGGCAGATCAGGATAATTGCGAATACATTCTGACGCATGATTATTCCCCTGCGCGGAACCTCGCTCTGCGTCTTTGCGTTTAAATTACCTCTGTTTCAAACCAGTTCCAGCCCTAACAGCAGTTCGTCCTCGGTATATTCCATGCGGGCCACGCGCCCCAAGCGGGTGGCGGTCATGGCGCCGTCGGCGCGCGGGATTTCGAGCGCGATCAGGTCGCCTTTGCTCAGGGCAAAACCACGCACCACCCGCACCAGCAATCCGGTCGCGCTGGCATTGACCGAACGCCCCGTAAGCTGGATAGGCCGGGTGATGCGCACCGGGCGCTCCCAGGGCAGGCGGTTGGCGCGGCGCTGTTCAGAAAATTCGGTCAGCTGTGGATTATCCATATCTTCACCTCCCATGAAACCAGACGACATGTTCCAGATTCATCATAGCATAACCAGCGGCTTAAGGCAATTAATTTTTTACAGGAGGTAAGGATATCCAGGATTGATTGGATAATGAAAATGGTTTTATCCTGATCATCCTATCGATCCTGGCATCCTGTTATCGCTTAACTTTCCGTGAACCCATGACCTGTCCTCTGGGTAGAGGACAGGGGGATCGGCTGCCTCCTACTTCGGGCACGAACGGGTGATTCGGGCGCGCACGTCGATGGCTACGGCCCCCTGGCCCTCAGCCAGCACGCGCAGCGGGTTGATCTCGATCTCGGCGATCTGCGGGCAGTCATAGGCCAACTGCGCCAAGCGCACCAGTATGTCGCGCACTGCGCTGCGGTCCGCCGGCGGCAGGCTGCGGAACCCCGCCAGCTTGCGCCCGGCCCAGGTATCGGTCAGCATATGGTCCAGTTCGCCGGGGGTCAGCGGGGCCAGGCCGAAAGCCACATCTTTGAGCCCCTCCACTTCCACCCCGCCTGAGCCGAACATGACCAGCGGCCCGAACTGCGGGTCGCACACCACCCCGGCGATGACCTCCTGCCCGGGGGGCAGCATGCGCTGTACGAAGGCGCCTTCGATCACCGCTTCCGGGCGGGCGGCGCGGGCATTGGCGGTAACGCGCGCGAAGCCGGCCTGCACAGCGGCGGCGTCTGCCAGGTCGAGCAGCACCCCGCCCACGTCCGACTTGTGGGCGATATCGGCCGAAGCCACCTTGAGCGCCACCGGGTAACCGGTTTGCCCGGCCAGCAAAACGGCCTGCTCAGCACTGGCCGCCAGGCGCGGTTCGGCGGTGGGGATGCCGTAGGCGCGCAGCAGGCCGTTGACCACGGCCTGGGGCAAAAAGGCGCCCGGTTGACACCCTTCCAGCAGGCGCCGGGCGGCGTCTCCATCGACCCCGCTCGGCGCAAGCGGCTCTTCTTCCAGCCGAGAGAGCAGGTCGGCCCGGCGGGCGAGCACGCCCAGGGCCGAGGCGGCGTCTTCGGGGAAGCGGAATTCGGACACCTGCACCGCCCGGCAGAATTCGACCGCCTCCTGGATGAGCTTCTCGCCCATCCACACCGGCAGCACCGGCTTTTCGGAGACCTGGATCAGGGGCAGCAGGGCCTTGGCCACAGCCCCGGCGCTCGAGGCGGGCGGCGGCGGGGCGATCACGATTACCCCGTCCACGCCGGGGTCGGCCAGCAGGATGCGCAGGCATTCAGCATAGTGCTCAGGCATGGCGGATGCCAGCATATCGACCGGGTTGTGCAGGCTGGCCGCGGCCGGCAGGGCGCTTTGCAGGGCGGCGTGGGTGGTTTCGCTCAGGTCCGCCAGGCACAGACCGTGCAGTTCGAGGGCGTCGGCGCAGGCCACCCCGGGACCGCCGGCGTTGGTCAGCACCGCCATGCGGCGCCCGCGGGGCAGCGGATTCCAGGCCAGGGCGCGGGCCCACTGGAACATTTCTTGAATGGTGGCGGCGCGGATCACCCCACCGCGTACGAAAGCGGCGTCGAAGGCGGCCTCGGCTCCGGCCAGCGCGCCGGTATGCGAGGCGGCAGCGCGCTGGCCGCTGGCAAAGCGCCCCACCTTGAGCGCCAGCAGCGGTTTGTTCCGGCTGACCCGGCGCGCTTCTTGCATGAAGCGCCGCCCGTTGCTGATCCCTTCCAGGTAGAGGGTGATTACCCGCGTGTAGGGGTCGTCCGCCACCGGCCCCAGCAGGTCGGTCTCGGTGACGTCGGCCTGGTTGCCCAGGCTGGCCAGGTGCGATAAGCCGAAGCCCTGCCCGCGGATCCAATCGATGACCGCGGCGCAGATCGCGCCCGAATGGGAGATAAAGGCCACCTCGCCCGCAGGCGGCGGTGGGGGCTGCAGGAAGGTGGTATCCAGCGGCAGGTGGGTGTCGATCAATCCGATGCAGTTTGGCCCAATCAGGCGCATGCCGTGCCGGTGGGCGATTTCCAGGCAGTCCTGTTCGAGCGCGGCACCCTCCGCGCCGGTTTCGCGGAAGCCACCGGTGGCGATGATCACAGCGCGGATCCCGCGCGCAGCACACTCCTCCAGCACACCCGGCACCAGGGCCGGCGGCACCAGCAGCACCGCCAGGTCGACCGGGTCCGGCACCTGCGCCAGACCGGGGTAAACGGGGCGTCCCAACAGGCGCTCGCCTTTGGGATTGACGAAATGGATGGCCCCGCTGTAACCGCTGGCGGACAGGTTGCGTGCCAGGGCGTAGCCCAGCTTGGTCGGGTCGCGCGACACGCCCACCAGGGCAATCCCTTGCGGGTAGAAGAAGGGCGCCAGAGAAGAGTTTGCCATCGGTTATCCTTTCATATGCGGGTCGGGTTGGTGGTTGTTTACACCCCCAGGTATTATAGCAAAGGCAGGCTTTCTTAGATGCCTTTAATCGTGCGCTTCTTATTCTCCGGTATAATGCCAAAAGATGGCTTCCTCGTATCTGTTGATAATTCGTTCTACATTAGCATCAGAATCAAGCTAATCGTGAACTACAACTCTATAAGGAAAAGAATATGAAGCGTATTTTACAAATAATAGCGCTGGCCTTGATTGTTCTGACCTCCGCCTGCGCTCTCCCATATCCCAACCAGGCGCCGCCCGTATTAGGCCAGGGCATGCCCGGACCAGGTGTTGGTGGTCAGCAGTCGAACGCTCCCGCCAATACAGAATTGAATGCTGAACCGACATCTGCCGGCCTCACGGATCCGGCCAGTGAAAAAGTATATATCCCGGAGATCAACTCCAATCAGGCGGCACAAGCAGCGGCGGATATCCCCTACCCCGCGCCGGCTGCTACCGAACCACCTGACGCTCAACTGCCTACCCTGACAGCAACCCTACCACCGGAACCATCCGCGACCCAGCCGCCTGAGCCGACCGCCACCAACACCATCCAGCCCGAGAATGACACGATCAAACGTATCGCGCCGTACGAGCCGCATACCGGTGAACAGACCGCTTACCAAGATTGGATGCAATGGCCGGTTTTACCAGTGGTCAGCCAGCGCGCCAGGGAGATTTACCAGCGCGGCCTGGCGAACGGGAATGACCCGTCGCGTTTCTCAACGATCGGTGACTGCCAGGTCATTCGCCAATATTTTCTGGGCTATTTTGACAAAGGTAATGATGCGTGGCGGTTTGGCGCCAGTCTCCCCAAATATAAAGAAGTGCTCTCCCAATTCCACGGCAGCTACTTCCGCTTGAGCATGTCTGTGCGCACCGGGTTCAACGTGGCTTCGGTCTTATCGGCGATCAATTCCGACCCCAAGGTGTGCAAAGCGGGCGAAACTCCCCTGCAATGTGAGATTCGCGATTGGAATCCCTCCATCGCCATCATCAGCATGGAGACCTGGACCCCAGACCGCCCGACGGCGGCCTATGAAGGTTACCTGCGCAAGATCGTCGATTATGTGATCTCCCAGAATGTCGTGCCGATCCTGGCGACCAAGGCAGACAACCTGGAAGGTGATAATTCGATCAACCAGATGGTGGCGCGCATCGCTTACGAATACGATATCCCGCTGTGGAACTTCTGGGCAGCCGCTCATCCGCTGCCCGACCACGGCCTGACGGAAGACGGCTTCCACCTGACCAACGGCCCCAGCCAACTGACCGGTGACGGGCTGAAAGTCGCCTGGAATGTGCGCAACCTGACCGCGCTGCAGGCGCTCGATAAGGTGTGGAAGGCGGTGCGCTAAGCCGCCTTGAGAACCTTGCTTGAGGAACGGGATGCTGCCCAAATCCAACGATTTGGGCAGCATCTTTTTAAGGACTGGTTCAAGTTTAGAAGGGAATCGGCGATCCTCTCCAGATACAGGCCAACCCCCGACCACCGGCGTTGGTCTGCGAATTTTAAAGATCGTGCGTAAATATTTCGAACTGAATGATCGTCACATCTTCAAGAAATTGCCCAACAGCTGCTTGCCGGCGGCGGTCAGGATCGACTCGGGGTGGAACTGCACGCCGTAGACCGGATAGGTTTTGTGGCGCAAGGCCATCAATTCGCCGGAGGGCGTGGCAGCGGTGGGGGTGAGGGCCTCGGGCAGGGGTTCTTCGACCACCAGCGAGTGGTAGCGGGTGGCATCGAAGGGTGAAGGCAGCCCGGCGAAGAGGTCGGTGCCGTCGTGGACGATGGGCGAGGTCTTGCCGTGCATCAGGTACGGCGCGCGCACCACCTGCCCGCCGTAGACCTCGCCGATGCACTGGTGTCCCAGGCACACCCCCAGCAAGGGGGTATGGGGCCCCATGCGGCGGATGACCTCGTTGGAAACCCCCGCGTCGCCCGGATCGCCCGGGCCGGGAGAGATCACAATGTGGCTGGGGTGCAGCGCTTCCAGTTCTGCCGCCGTGACCTGGTCGTTGCGAAAGACGCGGATTTCCTGCCCCAACTCGCCCAGGTACTGTACCAGATTGTAGGTAAACGAATTGTAGTTATCGATGACTGCCAGCATTTTATCCTCACACTTCCTGTGATTTTTCGGTCATTTCTACGGCCTGCGCCAGGGCGCGGGCCTTGTTGATGGTCTCTTCGTACTCGCGTTCCGGGTCGGAATCGGCCACGATGCCCGCCCCGGCCTGCACGCTGATCTCCGCGCCGCGCATGGTCAGGGTGCGAATGGCGATGCAGGTATCCATCGAGCCGTCAGCGGCGAAGTAGCCCACCGCCCCGGCATAGGGTCCGCGCGGCTGGCCTTCCAGCTCATCGATGATCTGCATGGCGCGGATCTTGGGCGCGCCGCTGACCGTCCCGGCGGGAAAGGAGGCGCGCATCAGGTCAAATGCGTTGAATTCGGGGCGCAGGCGGCCTTCCACCTGCGAGCTGATATGCATGACGTGCGAGTAGCGCTCCACCCCCATTAGCTCGGGCACATGCACCGTGCCGTACTCACACACCCGGCCCAGGTCGTTGCGCGCCAGGTCAACCAGCATCACGTGTTCGGCGCGTTCCTTGGGATCGGCCAGCAGATCTTTTTCCAGGGTCTCATCCTCGGCCGGGGTTTTGCCGCGCGGGCGGGTGCCGGCGATGGGACGGATGGTGGCGGTGCGCCCTTCGAGGCGCACGTGCATCTCCGGCGATGCGCCGATCAGGCGCAGCGGCTCACCGCCAGCCAGGGTATCGAAATCGAAAAAGAACATGTAAGGGGAGGGGTTGAGCCGGCGCAGGGTGCGGTAGATATCGAACGGCCGGGCGCTGGTCTGCCGGCTGAGGCGCTGTGAAAGCACCACCTGGAAGATATCCCCGGCGGCGATGTACTCCTTGGCGGCGGCCACTGCGGCGGTGTACTGGGCGCGGGTCATATTGGCGCGCATCTCTGAGGAGGGCACGGCGTCAATTTTGGCGGGCGGGCGGGCGGGAAGTGGGCCGGACAGGCGGGCCTGCAGCGCATCCAGGCGGGCTTCAGCCGCGGCCTGGGCTGCTTCGGCGGGCAGGTCGGGGTCGGGGTTGGCAATCAGCAGCAGGCGGCCAAAGGCATGGTCGAAGGCTACCAGGGTATCGGCCAGCAGGAAGATGGCATCCGGCAGGCTGGCGTGAGGGCGCAAGGCCACGCTGGGCTCGAAAAAGCGCATCATCTCGTAGTTAAGGTAGCCGGCCAATCCCCCGGCAAAGCGCGGCATGCCGGGCAGCGTCTCGACCGGGCGGCGCGCCAGTTCGGCCTCCAGGGCTGCCAGAGGGTCCGGTGCGGTGCGGATTTCCACGCCCACGCTTCGCTCCGGAGAGAGACCGTTCAGGGTGTGGACTTCGACCTGCTCCCCGCGCAGGACGAAAGCCTGGCTGGGATGGACACCGATAAAAGAATAGCGCGCCACCTGTTCGCCGCCGGTGACCGACTCGAGCAGGAAAGACGGTCCCGAACCGGCCAGCTTGAGGTAGGTAGAAACCGGGGTTTCAAGATCGGCGGGCAGTTCGCGCACCAGCGGTTTGAGCGGGGCGCGGGTCTGGAAATCGAGATTGGATTGAGCCTGGGTCAGCATCATATTCTCCTCGTTGCAACTGACTGTACGCCCGCGAGGGCGCTGCAATTAACAAAAGACCTCTCCGTCGTTTGGGACGAGAGAGGTTACCCGTGGTGCCACCCAAATTGAGGTTGCCATTCGAAATAAAAAACCGCCGTGATGACGACGGTTTTCAAAGGCCAGCCTCACTCATCGAGTACGCCGGAAATCGACCCGGTTATACTCTTTGCCCAGATAACGGCGGCAGCCCCGGCGCGGAATACTCGGAATATGCTCCCTTTCATCCTGCAGCTCTGAGATCCATTCGGCGCCGGCGCACGGGCAGTGTTCTCACCGTTCAACTGCTCTCTGGACCGCCGGTCCAGCGCGTACTCGTTCTCTTCACAGCTTTTCTTACTCAGTTGTTCGCACATTTATAGCAAGTTTTGGGTGCAATGTCAAGGATGAATTTGGAGAAAAACAGTAAACATTCAACACGAGCACTATCCCGTGAAGCCATTATTCACGAAGGTGTCGTTAAATTGCATTTTAAACAACCGGGCGTAGTTCCCATCCAGGCGCATTAATTCATCATGCGTGCCCTGTTCATCAATCCCGCGATCGGTTAAAACCAGGATCCTTTTTGCGTTGCGAATGGTGGATAAACGGTGAGCGATAATAAATGATGTGCGGTCCTTTGCCAGGTTTTCCAAGGATTCTTGAACCACTTTTTCGCTTTCATTATCCAATGCACTGGTGGCCTCATCGAAAATGAGCACGGGTGGGTTTTTGAGGAAAACCCGGGCAATGCTCAGGCGCTGTTTTTGCCCGCCAGATAATTTAACGCCTCGCTGGCCGATATAGGTATCGTATTTTTCCGGCAGCGCCATAATAAAATCATGGGCATTGGCCTTTCTCGCCGCATCCATAATTTGGGCGGTGCTGGCATCCGGTTTACCATAACGAATATTCTCCAGGACGGTCCCGGCAAACAAATAGACGTCTTGATGGACAACTCCAATATTTCTTCGTAATGAACGCAAAGTCGCATCCCGGATATCGATGCCGTCCAGGGTTATTTTTCCCTCGCTTACATCATAAAAGCGGGGAATCAGGGAGCATAAGGTTGTTTTGCCCACCCCGGAAGATCCCACCAGGGCGATCATATCCCCGGCTTTGACGTTCAGAGAAATGTCTTTCAAGATATAGGCATGGTTCTGGTTATACCTGAAGCCCACATTTTTAAATTCAATATTTCCTTGAACCCTTTTAAATTCAATTGCATCGGCTGAGTCTTGAATATCTGGTTCTACCTCCAAAATTTCCATAAAACGTTCAAACCCGGTAATGCCTTCCTGGTACTGCTCGGTCATGTGGGTTAATTTTTGAATGGGCTCGATCAAATAACCGATATACAGTAAAAATGTGATCAAATCTGCTAAATCTAAAGTGGCATTGACAATACTGACTCCGCCCAGGACAATCACCGTGACCATAATCAGCTGCGTGATCGTACCTACGCCCTGGTATAAATAAGACTCCATCTTGTAGCCATTTTTTCTGCTCTCGAGAAAGCGGTTGTTTTCAACTGCAAATTTTTTCTTTTCCGTTTCTTCATTGGCAAACGATTTCACCACCCGGATGCCGGAAAGGTTGTCCTCAACCTGGGCATTGATATCGCCAATCGCCTCCCGGTTTCTTTTAAATGCCGCGTGCAAATGTTTATTCACATAGAGCGCAAAAACCGCCATGACCGGTAAAAAGACAAACACAGCCAGGGTGAGTTTAACGTTGATGGCGATCAAAATCATAAATGCGCCGATAAACTTTATCAGATAGATGATGTAATCTTCAGGACCGTGGTGATACAGCTCTGCCAGGGAAAACAGATCATTCGTGATTCTGGACATTAACTGCCCGGTTCTTTGCTCATCATAAAAACGAAATGATAATTTTTGAAAATGGGCGAACAGTTCGCTGCGCATGTCGCTTTCCATCATGGCCCCCATGGCATGACCGCGATAATCCACGTAGAAGCTGCAGGCAGTTTGGACAACGACCAGCGCGAGCATGAAAGCACCTATCTGAAAAATCTGGTTGGTCGCATCCGGCAGGTGGCCCTCCAGAACATTCTTTGTGATATAGCGGATGCATAATGGGAAGATGAGCGTGATGGCAGCCACCAAAAATGCGCAGATCAGCACTGAAAAAAACAGTCTTAAATAGGGTTTGTAGTACGAGAGAAATTTCTTGGTGCGAGGATTCATGAAACTGCGGGCTCCATATTTTTAACAAAAAAAACCACGATTGAGATCGCGGCTGCGCTCTTCAACGCATCCCATCCGCCCGCCCGCACCCCGGGTGCACCAGAAGTGGTGAAGGGGCGAGCGGTGGGCATGGATCCCTGTTTGACCGGCAGGGAAACAAAAAGCCACGAGGCATGAGCACACCCGCGGCTGATAATTCAGGTCATTTGGAAATCAAAGAGTTGGTTCAGACTGGGGATGGACTCACATAACAGGCATTACTTTGTTCATTTGGGCTGCCATGTGATACCATCTCCTTCGATAGAATGTTGATGGGTGAACCATCTGTGTTCTAATTTACCTGAACTAGCAAGGATTGTCAAGCATGAAAAAAATTGGGGTGCATTTCTATCCTGGGGCGAATTCACCCCACCCCCAGCCCCGCCCCTCAAGGGGCGGGGAGAACGAGGAACTTGGGGATTTTGATGGCACAAAGTGCCATCAAAATCCCCAAACCTCTTGGATTCACCCCCTTCCCATTGGGAAGGGGGACGGGGGGATGGGTAGGTACCCCAGAACGTGAATGCACCCAAAAATTGTTGGCCCATAGAACTGCGGTCCCCTTAGAACGGGACAGTGTTTATTTCACCAGATAATCAAAAATATCCTCAATACAGTTATTGATGGTGGAAAATATTTCAATGGTTTCCAGCACCTTTCAAACAGCTCAACATCTGGAACTGGTACAGCCTGCTTCATCCGTTTTTGCATTTGCTCTTTGTTGCTGTAAAAGCCGGACATTTGTAAGTTATTATCCACAATTTCGGACAAAACGAATGAGAAAAGGTTTCCATCGACATTTCAAGCAAATAGTGTAATGGCTCAGGCCAGGAGAGATTTATAGGTTTTTTATAGGTTTTGTCAGGAACATATATAGGCTCCATTTGATAAGATGTAACTTAGAAAATTACTACTTTACACAAGAAAGATGCTTAACACCTAATCGCAGTGATGTATTCTATATCGTCCAGGGATAAATCACAGCAAAGCTGGAAAAGGATATGTAAAAGGGCCAGCTTAAAAAGTAGAGATGATGGTCATGCAATCATTGAAAGATTCAGAGCTTCGTTACCGGCGCCTGTTTGAAGCAGCTCAGGATGGGATTTTATTACTCGATGCCAATACAGGACTGGTCGAGGATGTCAACCCATATTTGACAAAATTGCTGGGCTATTCGCACGAGGAGTTTATTAAAAAGAAACTCTGGGAAGTTGGCGCCTTCAAGGATATTGAAGCCAGTCAGGATGCCTTCAAAGCATTGCAGAAGAATGAATACATCCGCTACGATGACTTGCCGCTCAAAGCGAAGGATGGAAAGCTGATTCAAGTAGAATTCGTCAGCAACGTCTATCAGGTGGCCAACAAGAATGTTATTCAATGTAATATCCGTGACATCGCTGCGCGCAGAAGGGTGGAAAATACCCTGCTGAAGAGCGAGGAAAACTATCACAACACGCTCGAAAACTTGATGGAAGGCTGCCAGATTATCGGGTATGACTGGCGCTATCTTTTCATTAACAATTCCGCGGCCCATCAAGCCAAATTAAAAAAAGAGGAATTACTCGGGCATACGATGATGGAGTGCTATCCTGGCATCGAAAAGACAGACATGTTTGCCGTGTTACGGCGTTGTATGGATGAGCGCAAGTCACAAACCATCGTGAATGAATTCAAATACCCTGATGACTCCAAGGGGTGGTTTGAAATGAGGATACAGCCTTCACCAAATGGTTTGTGCATTCTTTCAAATGACATCACCGAGCGCAAGCAAGCAGATGAAGTGTTGCAAAAGAATGAAAAACGTTTCCGAGCACTCGTAAAATACAGCCTGGAAGGAATTTTCCTGGTTAACTCGGACGGAACGATTATCTATGAAACCTCGACATCACTCCAGCCACCAGGTTACCCGCCCAATTCGTTTATCGGTAATAACATCCTGGATCTTTGTCATCCGGAAGATCGGGCGACCGCTGCCCAATTACTGGAACAAGCCGTAAAAAAATCCGGCAGCGTTCAGGAGGTCTTGTTCCGCTTGCGCCATCAGGATGGCGCCTGGCACTGGATGGAAGGCTCGATGATTAATCTTTTAGATGAGCCAGCGGTTCAATCGGTGGTCATCAATTACCGGGATGTCACCGCGCGCCAACAGTCCGAACAGGAAATTATCAATCTGGCGAAATTCCCCTCTGAAAATCCAGAACCTGTACTGCGGTTGAGCCGAGATGGCATTGTGATGTATGCCAACTCAGCAAGTGAAGCGCTCCTGGGTATGTGGGGATGTGCGGTGGGTGATACTGTTCCCCAGTTCTGGTGTGATTTGGCTGCTCAAGGGCTGGCGAGCGGGAAAAACACAATCGTAGATATTGAATGCCAAAGAAAGATTTACTCAATATTCGTCACTCCTGTAATCGAGTGGGGTTACGTGAACCTCTACGCGCGCGACATAACCGATCGCAAAAAGTCAGAGGAAGCGCTGCGAACATCGCTGCTGATCATCGAAGGGGTGATCAACTCGATACCGGTAAGGGTATTCTGGAAGAACAAGGATCTCGTTTACCTGGGCTGTAACGCGATATTCGCGAGCGATGCGGGATTTACAGATTCAAAAGACATTATTGGAAAAGATGATTACCAAATGGGGTGGCACGATCAGGCGGAATCGTATCGCGAGGATGATCGCCAGGTCATGGAGAGCAACTCTTCCAAGCTACACATCGGAGAACAGCAGACAATCCTTGATGGGAACATGATCACGCTTCTTACGAGCAAGGTGCCTCTACGAAGTTCCACGGGGGAGGTTATTGGTGTAATTGGTACCTATATTGACATCACCGAACGCAAGCAGATAGAAGAAGCAATCCGGTTGAGCGAGGAAAAATATCGCGAGTTGGTCGATGAGGTCAACGATGGGATTTTCGTGACGGATAAGGCGGGAGTCTTCACCTTTGCCAATTCTGCCCTGGCTCGGATGTATGGTGTTGAAGGCTCCCAGAAATTGATTGGCCGGAAGTATTCTGATTTCGATTTCATGCCTGTGAGACCTGATGATGGGTACAGCATCGCGATGAAAACCGGGATCCCTCCGGAAGTAATCATCAGCCAGATCGTGCGGCCGGATGGAAGCCTCGCTTTTATCGAGATCAAGCCCACTGCGATTGTCAAAGGCGGTCAGATTGTAGGTACACGCGGTGTTGTACGCAATATCACTGAACGCAAAGAGGCAGCCGAAGAGATAAAAAATAGCAAGGATGAACTCTCGATACTTTTCAGGCTCTCTCATTCGCTGGCGGGAGCAGATAACCTGGAGGATATCCTCGACCTTATCAATCACCATGCTGTTGAGGGTATTCACACCACCTTCGCCAGAATCGCTCTTTTGGAAGACAAGACTTACATTATGCGAGCCGCTTATCCTGTCCGATTCCTTAACCATAACCTTGGGATCGGCGATCGAAATCCGGTCACTTTTTTTCCGGACTCACAACACATGCTAGAACATAATGAGCCAATTATCTTACGAGCGACTGACCTGGGAATCAGCAGCGAGAAAAAAAAAGCTCTCCTTTTAGATGTTGCTCAAACGCTGTGTGTAGTACCACTCCGGATCAGGGATTCTTCTCTGGGTCCAGAAAAATTAATAGGGCTACTCATGTTAGGCGAAGTACGGAACGAAAGTCGAGAGCCGTTCACGCCGAATAAAATACGCCTGGCTCAAACTATCGGCGACTCAGCCGCGGTCGCTATCCGGCGGATGCTGCTGCGAGAACAAACCGAGCGTCACTTGCACCAGTTAGTTGCCTTGAGCGAGATTGATCTGGCAATTATTTCCAGTTCTGATATGGTCGTCAGCCTGGGGATTCTTCTCTCGCAAACCATAGAGCAATTAAAAGTGGATGCAGCCGCTGTTTGGCAGTTCAACCCGACTTCGCAAATGCTTAAATTTATCACCGGTCGCGGCTTTCGAACCCAGGTTTTCGAGAAAGCAAAATCACTGCATGTCGGAGAAGGTTATGCGGGTCAGGCTGCACGCGAACGGCGGACAATTCATGTTTCGAATCTAACCGAGGACAATGAAAATAAGCGTCTTGCTAGCGCCCTGGCAGAAGAACCTTTTATTAGTTACTATGCCGTACCGCTTGTTGTGAAGGAACAAATCATAGGCGTATTGGAACTCTTCCACCGAACCGAATTCGAATCAAATGAAGAATGGCGAAAATTTCTGCATGCGCTGGCCAACCAGGCTGCCTTTGCAATCGACAATTCTACCTTATTCAATGATCTACAGGATTCCAATGCCGAACTTTTCCAGGCATACGATGCCACCATCCAGGGTTGGTCGCGGGCGCTGGATTTACGCGATAACGAAACCGAAGGCCATACACAACGGGTGACAGAATTGACTATGGAACTGGGCGCTTTATTTGGCCTGTCCGAAGAGGAGTTGGTTCATGTTCGCCGGGGAACATTACTGCATGATATTGGGAAGATGGGCGTCCCGGATAGAATTTTGCTCAAGCCAGGGCCGTTGATTGACGAAGAATGGGTGGTGATGAAGAAGCATCCCACTTTTGCTTATGAACTGCTTTCTCCCATCCACTATCTGCGGCTTGCTTTGGATATTCCCTATTGCCACCATGAAAAATGGGATGGTACAGGTTACCCGCGCGGTTTGATCGGAGAGCAAATTCCGCTGGTGGCGCGCATCTTTGCTGTCGTGGACGTATGGGATGCCCTTACTTCCGACCGCCCGTATCGCAAAGCCTGGTCGAACGAAAGAACCATCGAGTATATCAAATCGGGCTCTGGGACGCACTTTGATCCGCAGGTGGTAAAAACATTCTTATTGAATATGGGAACTGCTCAGTTATCGAACAATCAGCACTTTAACATTAACAAAATCACAAAAGCCTGACACAATCAAACGATGGAGCCATTTCACATACCTGGCGAAGCCGAAAAACGAGAGGCTGCCCGACTCAGGGTGCCGAGGTGTTCTGCCAGGGTCCGTGGCTATCTTTCGACGGCCTGCAAGAATGGTCAGTGCGTTTTGGAGATGCTGCTATTGGCTTTGCCCGGTTCACCTTATATTCCTGCTATTTTTCAGGCTCGATTCTTACCTGCCTGAGCAGTTACGTTTCTTTTTCGCCACAGAACAAACCCGATCACCAGGCCGATCACAAGCAGGGTCAGGCTGGAAATAATTTCCCAGTCGGTTCCTACCAACGCCGGAAACAGGACCTCGAAAATTTCTTCCGAATTTTGGGCGGTATGAAAGATCATCACCGGAATGAGGGAGCCGCCACTGCCGTTAAAAAGCCAGGTGAAGTTAAAACTCAAGACAAAGGCCAGCAGCAGGAAAATCAGGATCGACACAGGGTCCCTATTCAGCAAGACGGGAATATGCCACCCGGCCCACAGGATGCCAATGATGGCGCTGGCTCGGAATGGGGTGGTATAGGACTGCAAACGGGGCAGGGCAAAGCCGCGCAGGCCCAACTCTTCGCCCATGGCGCCGCGCAAGAAGAAGTAAACCAGGAAGCCTGCTTCGGCGCTGATTAGAATTTTTCCAATGGTGGTGGAAGTAAACGTGAAGCTGTTCAGGTCACCAGAAACCGCCGTTGCCAGCGCATACAATCCAAACGGGAGAACGGCCACAAGCCACCAGCGCCAGCCCAACCGCCAGCGAACCAGGCGCTGCCCCAGTTCGTTGAGCCCTGCACGGCCGTATAAGACCGCGATCATGATCACACCGGCAATGGAAAAGGAAAAATCCTGCACGCGGGTGATCAGGTACACCACCCACCCTGGCACGGTAAGATCCACGCCGCTAAAATTCAGTGCTTCACCCATCTGGTTGAGGGCCGTCCAATCGGCCACGCCCGATTGACGGGCAATGTTGGACAGGATTGAAATCATTCCCCAGGCAATAAGGTATGCCAACCCGAAAAATCCGAATAGAGGCCAGTCCAGTCGGCGTGACTGGGAAACTGTTCCTTCAGAATCCATTCTTTCTTCGATCAAAGTCATTGTTTATTTCCATTTGTTCTTTTATCAAGACCATACTGCCCGAATTGTTGTGAGCTCACGCCGGTCTGAAAACAATAATAACTATTCGGCCAGCAGGCTAACCCTCGGCAGTGCGTTTTGCACCCGGCGGTAGAGAATATAGAGGACAACCAGCAGGATGGGCAGCAGGAAATCCCAATAAACTACGATGCCTGTGTTGCTGGGCGAGAAATTATTCTCCTGGACGGCATGAATGATATGGGTGATGCCGGCGCCCCACATAAAGGTCGATTTTGCGATGATGAACGGCAGCCAGAAGGATCTGTTCCAAAAACCGGCAAAACCAATGATGCCAATTCCAATGGCGGCAAAGGCCAGTTCGGTTTGGAAGCCGCTGTTGAGCGGCCAGCCAATTGAAGCGGCGACCTGATCGGCGTAAAGGATGTGCCCGAACAAGCCGCTGATGATCGAAAACCAGCCGGCCAGACCAATCGTGTACAGGGCCGCCAGTTCAACCACGGATTCCTTGCGCTGTTTATTGCGGGTGGCAAGCAGGTGGACTGTAATGGAAATGAGGGTTACCGCAATTTGCAGGTAAACATTCAATCCGGATACTTCAAAAAATGCTTCCATACTTTTTTCTTTTCTCTTCAGCTTGAGTATTTTGAAAAATAATTCCTTCAATCCTGCGCGGTCACTTACCCGCTATATCATAATCAGGATTGCCAGGGTGGAACCGTATGCGACCAGGTAGTGCAGCCGGAACGGCACAAACGATTCTCCTTTCGCTTGGATCGTAAAGGCGAAAGAAATTTCCATGCTCCAGGAAAAGACACAGCTGTTAGAAAGTATCTGATTAATTCCTGTTAATCGCTAATATTATTGAAGTATGCATTTTGCACTTCTTACGATCGTTTCTGGATCTTCGATAATTATGCAACTTTGGATTTTCGTTTCAGAAGTGAGGCAAAAAATGAAACAAACCCGGAAAGCAACAGAAGATAAAAGACAATTGTGAAAATGCTCTTCAATATTGAGAAGGTACTCGCCGTACCAACAAGCGCTGGGGATAAACCTGGGAAAGAATTAATCATCAGAATGATGCAAATATTTTCCAGGTAATCAAAGAGACCTGCAAGCGCAGGGACCAGTGCAAGGTAGAATATTTTCGAGTCAACTGCGAAGCTTTTCGCAAAAAGCCAAATCAGAAGCAGAGAATATGAGATTGCGAATAACCCCGGGTAGATAAAGTCCACGGGCAACTGCTGGGTTAGATATACATTTCTTCCAGTTTCACCTAAGGTCTCAAGCAGGGAAATTGCGTGTTGGGTCGAGTATCCTGTGGGCGATAAGTCGAACAAAGCAATTCCTGGTGCAAAGCTCTCGACCCTGGGTATTGTGTATAACAACATCCACAAATATACCGCCATGGTCAGAATGAAACCGATGATGACTGTTCTTCCTGATGCAATTTTTTGCATGTAGGTGAAAACCTTTTTCATCAAATCGCTCCTTTGGCTTTTCTCTTTAGTTATTGGCACACCGGCGGTTTCCGTTTAACATTAAAAATCGTTGGCTGACTGACCAGTCAAACGGGTTGGCAATTGGCGAACTGCATTATGGCGTGCGCCGTTAATCCAAGCGTTTCACGCAATCATATTGGCTTTCCACGGCGGTTGTTGCGATAAAAATTTTCCGGTATCAATCGCAACTATTTTATATCGCGCGCAGTGCTCGTATTGTCATTTAACATGAGGCAATTGTCAAGCAAAAAGGTAAAAAATTAATAGAAATGATCTCGTTGTTAACCGGCTGGCGTGCCGGCTAATGCCAGCGAATTTCCACAATTTCTCCTACCTCAGCCCTCAATCGTTGGGCGGCGCTGCCGTTGACCACAGCGATGCTCAGCGCGCCGGCGCTGTCGATCAGGGCCGTCAGGGCGCCGGGTGGCTTTTGACCAAAAGCCTGCGCCACCCCGGCGAGGCGCTCGCCGCGGATGAGGATCTCCACCTCGCCCGTCTCAGGCAGGTGTTCAGGGCGCAGGTTGGTCGCCAGGTTGCCGAAGTGGTCGACGTGGATCACCGCGCCCTGCCACCCGTGGGCTGTAGGGCGCGCTTCAGGCAGGTGCAGGCGCATGGGGTCGCGGATGGGTGTGCCCAGCCGGGCCAGGGCCACGCCGTTGGCCAGGTGCGCCCCGACCGGGGCAAAAATATCCCGCCCGTGGAAGGTGCGGCTGACCTGGGGCAGCCAGTACTGCGGCTGGTCCAGGTGCACCCATTCGGCCGGCTGGCTGCGCGTCTCAGCCGCTTGCTCAACCAGGGTCAGCAGGCCGTTATCCGGGGCGACGAACAGGTGTGCTCCCAGGCGGGCCGCCAGCGGGCGGCGAGGCGTGCCTACCCCGGGGTCGACTACCGCCACGAAGATCGTTTCCGCCGGAAAGTAGGGGACGGTGCGTCCCAGGGTCAGGGCCGCCGCCAGCACGTCCTGCGGCGGAATGTCGTGCGCCAGGTCGGCAATCTCGGCCTGGGGTGCGATCGACCAGATGACACCCTTCATCGCCGCCGGGTAGCCGTCGCGCGTGCCAAAATCGGTAAGCAGCAGGATTCGAGACATATTGCCATTATAATTACTTCTCACCGATCCGACTACGCGGAGAGGGATATTAACGACAGCAAACAGCGTAATATCCTTCTCTCAAATAATTTGGATAGGTTCTTACACAACTCATGTGGAGCAAGCCATGCCTTTAGATATTGTTGTTGGGACGCAGTGGGGGGATGAGGGAAAAGGTCGCATTGTGGACCTGCTGGCGGCGCAGTCCGCCATGGTCGCGCGCTACAACGGCGGTGATAACGCCGGTCATACGGTGACGGTCGGCCCGAAAATTTTCAAGCTGCACCTGATCCCTTCGGGAATCATCCATCCGCATGCGGTGGGGATTATCGGCCCGGGGGTGGTGATCAACCCGGCGACCCTTTTCAGTGAAATCGACATGCTGATTGCTGCGGGCGTAGCGGTTTCGCCGCAGCGCCTGCAGCTTTCCTATGCCTGCCACCTGATTACCCCGGCGCACATCGCCCTGGACCAGGCCCAGGAGCGCCAGCGCGGCGCGGGCCAGATCGGCACCACCGGGCGCGGGATCGGCCCGGCTTATACCGATAAAGCCGCTCGCAGCGGGCTGCGCCTGCAGGATATGCTCGACCCGGAACGCTTCCACGACCAGGTGCTGGCGCACGTCAGCGATGTGAACCGCCGCCTGACCCGGCTGTATGAAGTTGAGGCGTTGAACGGGGAGGCGATTGCAGCGGAATACGTGGATTATGCCTTGCGCCTGCGACCCTACATTGCCGATACCGGCTGGCTGGTGACGCGCGCCCTGCATGCCGGGCAGAACGTGCTGGCAGAAGGCGCCCAGGGCACGCTGCTTGACCTGGATTCTGGGACCTATCCTTTCGTGACCAGCTCATCGCCCACCGCGGCCGGGGCTCTGACCGGGTTGGGGATCGGGATTGTGCCGGTCGGGCGCGTAGTCGGCGTGACCAAGGCCTTCCAAACCCGGGTCGGGGCCGGACCGTTCCCCACCGAGGTCTTTGACGAGGCGGCGCTGCGCCTGCGCGGCACCGGGGAGAATCCCTGGGACGAATTTGGCACCACCACCGGCCGGCCGCGCCGGGTGGGCTGGCTGGACAGTGTCCTGCTGCGCTATGCTGCACGGGTAAACGGTTTAACCGAACTGATGGTGACCAAGCTGGATGTGCTTTCCGGGCTGCCGTCGCTGCAAATCTGCACCAGCTACCGCCACAACCAGCAGCAGATCGATGAACTGCCTTTTGGCCCGGCGGACCTGTCGCCCTACACGCCAGTGTACGAAACCCTGCCCGGCTGGCAGGAAGACATCAGCGGGGTGCGCCAGTGGGAAGATTTGCCCGCTGCCGCCTGTGCTTATATCCGGCGGGTCGAGCAGGTTGGCGGCGTGCCGGTAGCGCGGGTGTCGGTTGGCCCGGAACGCGAGCAAGTCGTTTCATGCGCGCCCTGACCGCGGTCCTGGCGATATTCATCCTGTTTATTTTTTCAGGCTGCCAGGTGCTGCTGGCGACGGCAGAGATCTACCCCACGGATACGCCGACCCCTACCCTGACGCCAACGGTCACCATCCAGTGGTTCCCTTCGACCGAAACGCCCACGCCCCACGCTCCACGCCCGGTGGTGGTGCCGACGGTTGACCAGCGCCCGGCGGTGGGCGCGGTGGCGCTGCGCGACGATTTCAACGACCCGGCCCTCTGGCAAACCTACCAATCCGACAGCGGTTCGATTACGGTCGCCAAGGGGGTGCTTTCCCTGGCGGCCCCGGATCTGCCGGTTAACCTGGTCAGCTTGCGGCGTGAGGCCGTGCCGGCGGATTTCTATCTGGAGATCACCAGTTCGGCCAGCCTGTGCCGGGGTAAGGACAGCTACGGGGTGGCCTTTCGCGCGGATGGAGCCGGCAGCGAGTACCGGCTGATGGTGTCGTGCGATGGATATTTACGGGTGGAGCGCTGGCGACCGGCCGAGGTGGCGGTGGTGCAAAACTGGACGCCATCCGGGCAGGTTCCGCGGGCCGGGCTGAAGGTGCTGCGCCTGGGGGTGTGGATGGTGGGCAGCGAAATGCGCATCTTTGTCGACGATGTCTTCCAGTTTCTGGTGCGCGACCCGCTCATCACCGGGCAGCAGGTGGGCGTGTTTTTGCGCTCTACCGGGGCTAATGCCGCCACGGTCAATTTTTCAGACCTGGTCATCTACCGCATTCAGGGTTATGTGCCTTCCCCCATCCCTTCGGCCACGCCGGTGATCACTATCCCAGCCACCCGCGCCCCAACTTTAACCCCCGTTCAGTAACCGCTTCTCCCGGCGCCTTTCGCGCCAGCTTAAAATTCCCAGGACGATCAAGGTCAGCAGCGAGATCGCCAGCCCGCCGAACACCAGCCAGTAGTAGATCGTGTCGGATGGGTTGTTTTTCACAAACCATTTGGTGTCATTAAATTCAATCCAAAAATCCTGCGAGCCGTTTGAAATGCGCCAGATGTTCAGGTCTTGCCAGAGCTCGAAGGCGATCAGGCCCAGCGCCAGCAGGCTGCCGGGCAGGGCGAGCGGCGGCGGCGAGGCTTCCTCCAGCCAGCGCTGGAAGCGCTCGGCGGCGAAAATCAAACCAAAGGCCAGCACCACGCTGAACATGCGCGTGGAGAGGCGCTCGCCTTCCAGCAAGGGGATGGGCAGGATGCGCAAAATATTGTAGACCTGGCCCATGGTGAGCAGCAGCATGATTCCCATGGGAGCCAGCATGCGGAAAAAGGGCGAATTGCGCTGCAGCAAGCCGCGGTACACGCCAAAATACAGCAAAACAGCCCGCCGATTACGCCGATATACGCGGTCATTTCCCACGAACCCATGCCCTGTCCCAGGCCTTTCAAAAAAAATGGGGTGTTGATCGTGTGCTGCAGGTTGACCAGGTTGTCCCATAGGGCAAACAGGCTGGGGTAGCCGTTGATGAAGGCGGTGCTGGATTTGCCGTAGAGCAAGATCGACGGCAGGATGCGAAAGGCGCTGAGCAGAAAGGTAAACAAACCAGCCCGCACCACAGTCCAGAAAGTGCCCCGCACGAAGAGCCCGATCAGGGCCAGAAAGATGAGCAGCCAGACGTACTGGTGAAACGAACCCTGCAGCCAGATGATGAACAGTAATGCCGCCATCTCCAACGTCCAGCGCCACGAGTGGTTGCCATCCAGCAGGCGTAAGGTCAGCCAGACAAACCAGGGAAACAGAAAATACCCACCCCAGGTGGCATGCCCTACCGAGTAATGCGCCAGGATATGCCCGTTGAAATTAAACAGTAAAAAGAGGGCCGCGAAGGCCACCGGCGACAGGCGCAGCCGGGTGCGCAGGACGAGCAGCCCGGCAAATCCCAGCGAATAGAGCAGCCAGACGTTCGCCAGGTTGAAGCGCTGGATGGACAGCCGGTAAAGCAGCAGCAGCTGCGGAGAGATGAATGCATCCGGCACCGCCAGGTAGCGCGTGGTCCACCCATGCAGGGTCGATGGGTCGGAGATGTGCATCGGAAATTGGCCGGATTTCACGGCAGTGCGCAGGAAAAGGAAGCGCGGACCGGTGACATTGGCCCAATCGTGGTATTCGAGGGTGTGCCCGCCCCAATCAAAGAAATCGCCAAAGACGAAGAGCCCCAGCAGGTACAGCCCGCCAATCCAGAGGATAGACAGCCACAAATATTTGCGAGATGACTGACCGGAGAGCAGCCAATCGCCCGCCGGCAGCCGGTCGGCATTTATTCTTTTCCAGAAAGTCATGTTTTTTCAACCTGGAGCGCGGTATCAGGATGATGGATCAAGGGTTTTTTACCTGCCGCTCACGGCGGAGTTCCTTCCAGCTCAATACAGCCAGCACGATGAACGTGACGAAAGAGATCGCCAGCCCGCCAAAAACCAGCCCGAGATAAAGCGTATCACCATAATCGTTTTTTACAAACCATTTATTCGGGTCAAAATATTCCCAATCAAACAGCCGGGAGCTGTCGGATATCTTCCATACATTCAGATTGAGCCAGAGGTCGAGGCCGGTCATGGAAAATGCCATCAGGCTGGCGCCAGCCAGGGTGGGTTTGCGGTCCGAGCTGTCCAACCAGCGCTGAAACCGCTCGGCAGCCATGATCAGGCCAAAGGCCAGTACCACGCTGATCATCCTGGACGAAATTCGTTCGCCGCCCAGCAAGGGGATATGCAGCTGGTCGACGATGTAGTAGAGACCGCCTGTGAGCAGCAGCATAATTCCCAAAGGCATCATCAATTTCCGGAAAGGCGCCTGGCGGGCCAGCAGGCCGCGGTACAGGCCAAAATAAATGACAAATATCGTCCCCACCAACCCGATAAAAGTGGTTAATTCCCATGACCCGATCGATGGGCCGGTGCCCGGCATGAAATATTTAATTTCTTTGGGGCTGGCCATAAAGACCAGGTAGTTCAATAAGACACCCAGCGTAATGAAGCCGTTATCGAACCCGCCCACGTAATTGCCGTAAGAGAGGATCGACGGCAGCAGGCGGAAGGCGCTCAAAACCAGGGTGAAGACCCCGGCGCGGATCACAAACCAGAATACGCGCGGCACGAAGATCGCGATCAGCACCAACAGCATCAGCAGCCAGACATACTGGTGGAATGAGCCTTGCAGCCAGATGATAAACAACAGCAGCGCCATTCCGAAGGTCCATTTCCAGGAGCGGTCGCCTTCCAACAGGCGGAAGACCAGCCAGGCAAACCATGGGAAAAGAAAATAGCCCCCCCAGCTGGCGTGCCCGACGCTGAAATGGGCCAGAATGTTGCCGTTAAAGTTAAATAGTAAAGAGAGTGCGGTAAATGGGATCAAGGAGATATGGAACTTATTTTTCAGGACCAGCAGTCCAATAAAGCCCAGGGTGTATAAAATGCAAACATTGTAAAGGTTGAAACGGGTAATTGCCAGCCGACCCAGGAGGATCAGCTGCGGGGAAATCAGGGTGTCTGGCACCGAAAGGTAGCGGTAGGTGTATCCGTGAAACGTCCCCGGGTCGGAAATGTGCAGTGGAAACTGCAGTTCCTGGACGGCGGATTTGAGAAATTGGTAGCGGGGCGCCGTGACATTGGCCCAATCGTGAAAAAACACGGTGTTCGCGCCGTGCTCGAAGAAGATCCAGAACCAATACAGGCCGAGTAAAAATACCCCCAACAGCCAGAGCCAAACGATCCAGCGGCGTTTACCGGTTACCTGGGCTTGAAATAACAGCTCAAACAAAGCCTTTGGAGCGGGCTTCAACGCCTCCCCAATTTTTTTTACCAGGGCAATCATATATGCACCTTCAGATCCAACCCCTTTGAAGACAGATTGCAATTTTAAGAATTCCTGACAATATTATAATCTACCGGTCGAATTTCAGGATGGCTTTACCTTACCCCGAGTGCGCCCACTGATTGGAGGGGAAGGAGCCGTGTGAGAGGGAGCGGTCTCCCGCTCCACGCAATGTTTCATCTCAAAATATGGTAGACTCCCACTGCAATGGATGATAAGACCC
The DNA here is from genome assembly GCA_963768585.1 of uncultured Chloroflexia bacterium. Classification (GTDB taxonomy): domain Bacteria; phylum Chloroflexota; class Anaerolineae; order Anaerolineales; family Anaerolineaceae; genus CAVUNY01. The sequence continues at coordinate 165,748 of CAVYIF010000015.1, read as the reverse complement.
TTCAAACCCTGGAATTTCCGAAAATCCTCGAACGGTTGGCCGGCTACACGGCTTTCAGCGCTTCGGCTGACCTGGCGCGCAAACTGCACCCGAGCAACCAGCTCGATGAATCCCTGTCCCGCCAGGCGCGGACCAGCGAGGCGCGCAAGCTGCTGAGCGTTAACGACACGGTCTCGATCGGCGGCGCGCGTGATGTGCGCCCCAAGGCCGACCTGGCAATGCGCGGTGGGGTGCTGGATGCCCAGGATCTGCTGGATGTTAAATCCACCCTGATTTCAGCCCGCGATCTGGCGCGCACCTTCGAGCGCCAGCAGATCGAATACCCGCAGCTTTCGCAGATCGCGGTAGACCTGATGCCTCCGCCGGGGGTGGTGGATGGTATCAGCCGGACGATCTCGGACCGCGGGGACGTGATGGACAGCGCTTCCCCAAAACTGGCCCAGGTGCGGCGCGATACGAAAATCGCTCACGACCGGCTGATGAGCCGCCTGGAGCGGATGGTGAATGATGCCAGAACCGCACCCATGCTGCAGGAAAGTATTATCACTCAGCGTAACGGGCGCTATGTGATCCCCCTGCGCGCGGAATTCAAAGGCCGGGTCAAATCTATCGTGCATGACCAATCCGCCTCCGGGGCAACCCTGTTCGTCGAGCCGCTGGTGATCGTCGATCTCAACAACGAATGGCACCGCCTGCAGTTAGTAGAGCGCGACGAGGTGCGCCGCATCCTGGCCGAGCTTTCCAACCTGGTTGGCGAATATGCCGAGCGGATTGCGCTCAATGTCAGGGCTCTGGCCGAGTTTGACCTGGCATTAGCCTGCGCCAAGTATGCCGATGCCCTGCGCGCCGCCGAACCGGTGCTGGTGCCGATCAAGAACCGGCGCGACCAGCACCCCGGCACCACGGTCAGGCTCTACCAGGCTCGCCATCCCCTGCTCGATTCGGCGACGGTGGTGCCGATTGACGTGGATCTGGATGAAAACACCTTCGTGATGGTTATCACCGGTCCGAATACCGGTGGAAAAACCGTTACCCTGAAAACAGTCGGTTTGCTGGCGGTCATGGCTCAATCCGGGCTGCATATCCCCGCCCAATCCGGGTCCACGCTCTCCATCTTTCGAGATATTTACGCCGATATTGGCGATGAACAGTCGATCGAGCAGTCGCTCTCTACTTTTTCGGGCCATATCACCAACATCATTCGCATCATGCGCCAGGCCAATGCCCACAGCCTGGTCCTGCTGGACGAGTTGGGGGCAGGGACCGACCCGCAGGAAGGCTCCGCCCTGGCCCGCGCCATGCTGGAGCACCTGATCGTGCGCCGCGTCACCTGCATGGTGGCGACCCATTATCCGGAGCTCAAGGCTTTCGCCCACGCCACCCCGGGCGTGATTAATGCCAGCATGGAGTTCGATCTGCGCACCCTGCGCCCAACCTACCACCTGACGCTTGGCCTGCCGGGACGCTCGAACGCGCTGCAGATTGCCGCGCGCCTGGGTTTGCCGGAGGAGATCATTGAAGCAGCGCGCGGCACGCTGGACCCGAACGACCTGAAGGCCGAGGATCTGCTCAATGAGATCCACCGCCAGCGGGATATTGCTCGAAAGACGCGTTCGGCTGCCGACCGGCTGCGCACCGAATCGGATAAAATGCGCCGCGAACTGTCTACGCGCCTGGAAAAGATCGAGGATGAGCGCCAATTGGTGCTGACCCGCGCCCAGGCAGAAGCGGAGAAAGAATTGGCCGCGCTGCATCGGGAATTGGATGAGGTTCGCCGCCAGCTGGCCCAGGCCCGCCAGCCTGTGGAAGCGCTAAAGTCCGTGCAGGAAAAAGTGGAGGATCTGCAGGAAAAGATAGAGAAACCGGTGGAGCGCAAGTCCACCGAAGGCGCCGGACGGCGCCCGCTGCGCCTGGGCGACAAGGTGCGCGTGCGCACCCTGCAAATGGAGGGCGTGGTTTCCGCCATTGGGGAAAGCGATATCGAAGTTCAGTTGGGCAACCTGCGGGTGCGCACCAAGATCGGTGATGTTCAGCGCCCGGGCGAGGTCGCAGAAGCACCTCCACCGGCCCCGGAGGCAGTCCGCGCCAAACAGGACCCCAGTGAGAAAACATCTTCCAAGGCCAGTGTTTTTCGCGCTTCGCCGGGGATGGAGCTGGACCTGCGCGGGCAGCGCGCAGAGGACGCCCTGGATGCCCTGGATCGCTATCTGGATTCGGCTTATATCGCCGGACTGCCCTTTGTGCGGATCATCCACGGCAAAGGCACCGGCAAGCTGCGCCAGGTGGTCCGCGAAGCGCTGCAGGGTTCATCCCACGTCGCCAGCTTCGAGTTGGGGCGCGACAACGAAGGCGGCGACGGGGTGACCGTGGCCAAAATTGCGGCCTGAGCGCGGCTTATTCCAGCAGCAGCATCACCATGTGTTCCAATGAAAACTGCTCGATCGTGCTGAACCCGGCTTGCCTGGCCAGCGTTTCCACTTTTGCCGGTGAAATGCGGTGTGCCAGGGGCGGGCCAACTGGTTCATCGAAGTAAGGCCATTCATAGACTGCTACCCGCCGGCGCGAAACCCGGCGGGCTTCTTTTAACGCTTCCAGGGGCTGGTCGGTTTCATGCAGCACGTGGCCCAAGAAAACCAGGTCGAAGGATGCGTCTGCGAAGGGCAGTTTCTCTGCCGTTCCGGAGCGAAAAATCCCTTGTGGGACGTATCTTTGGGCTGCCGGCAGCATTTCCGGGTTGGCATCTACCCCACTGACCGCCAGTCCGCGCCGGGCAAAGGCCTCGGCAAACACGCCCGAACCGGTGCCCACATCCAGAGCGGTGTGAGCTTCCAGGCCTTCTAAAGCCAGGTCAGCCGTCCGATCTATTTCCATTAATGCAACCCGTTCCGGATTTCTCAGCCGGTCGGGCTCACCGTGAAAACGTCTTTCGTGCATTGAAATTCTCCTATCCGCTGATTGGATGCGCCAGCGGTTGGTTAAGTTACGTCAGGCCCTACGGTTTGACCGTCGGGGTAGGAGTGCTGGGCGGCAGGGTGCAGCTCAGCACGATCGGCTGTTCTTCAAAGGCCTGGTGGTTGGGCCCATCGATGTAGATTCGCGCCCAGCCGCTGAAGGGGTTGGGGCTGGGGGCTGAATTGCTGCCCAGGGTCCAGGTGGTGGTTACTGCCTGGTAGCCAGCGTTGGCGAAAGCCAGTGTCTGCACGCTGGACTGTGAGCCGTTGCTGAATTCCCAATGGTACCGCACCAGGCCCGGGCCGTTGGTGCCGATCACCGCGGTGAAGGTGAAGGTATGCCCCGGCGGGCAGGCGATGGTAATCACCGAGGTATCCACGCTCATAATCACGTGCCGCACGGCAAAGGGAGCCGGTGTCGACCCGACCACAACCTGGTAGTCAAACGAGTAGATTCCGGTCTGACCCACACCGAAAATCTGACCGCTGGGATTTTCGATCTTGTAATAGCCTTCATAGGTGCCGCTGGTGGTGGGGGCGGTGAGATTCAGCGAGATATCGACCATCTCTCCTGGCGTGACGTACGTTGGCATGCTGATCATGGTCGGCCCGTTCAGCGCGTTGCCGGAGATGAACAGGATTTTATAATCCGGCGTCCATGAGCAGGAGCCTGTGTTGCGCAGCCGCCAGGTTTTAACAAACGTGCTGCCGGCAGGGATGTGCGTGCCATCGGGAATGGTGACGTCGCTGACAAACTGGGCCCGGTCACAGGGCATCGGGGTCGGGCTGGCGGTGAGCGTCAGGGTTGGGCGAAGGGTCGCCGTCGGGGTTGGCGAAGGCGACGGTGTCAGGGTCGCAGTTGCGGTGGGGGTAGCAGTAGCAGTAGGGGCGTTGGCGGTCTGCTGAGCATACCCGGCTTCTATGGTGGCGACGACGGAATCGACGACGGCGTTGGGGTTCTGGGTGGGCACGGATTGGGCCTTAACCGAAAATGGCGCGCAGGCGCTCATCGATGCGATTACGAGTAAGAGAAATATGGGTGACAATTTTCTTTTCATTTTTTACCTCATTAGTTTTCGTTTTCCTCTAACTTCTCATGATAGCGCGCCAAGATGAACAAATGGTGACACCCTGTGGGTGCAGTGAAACGCTGCGCCCACAGGGTGTCAACCTTGCAGTTGGATTTTCGGTTGAAAAAAAGCTACTGGCTTAATGCCTGCCGGATATAGGCCAGGCTGCCGGTAGTGATCGCATCTTGCAGCAGAAGCGGGTCCCACCCGCTCTGATCCCACAACTCCACCCAGCGCACCTCGGCAATTTTATACACAGAAGAGGCCTCGATTTCGGGCTCGTAACCGGGCTGCGCCTCGCCGGATACGGGCGTGCACAGGTAAGTCTTGTAGTGAGCGTAGACCGGGTTGGGATGGGTGGAATCATGCTCTTCCAGCAGGCGCTCGACGCGTACTTCAAGGTTGGTTTCCTCACGCATCTCGCGCCGCACGCACTCTTCTTCGCTTTCCCCGTCTTCGCGCCCACCCCCTGGCAGCAGCCAGTAAGTGCGCCCGTGGTTGTGTTCTTCGTGGCGGATGAGCAGGATCTGGCTGCCGATCATGATCGCGGCCTGGTAGCGGGTGTGGCGATAAACCATGAGGATAGTATATCGCATGCTTAATGATTGCGGTGTTTTTTGGTTTCGCCGAAAAATACCGCATCCGAAGAAAAAGGTTTAAAGCAAATTGTCCAGCGGGCAATGATGGGTTGAATTCGAATACGTTGATTATCGTCCGCCGGGGTAATGCGGCATCATGAGAATGTGAAGAAATCGTAAATGCTGCGTAGATTGGGTTGAGGGCGGCATATTCTCAAAAATATTCAACCTGTTCTTCCGCCCGAAATCCAATTCCACAAACAGGAGGGTGTTGGGTTTCGGGGCAGGTCAGAGTCGGATGGGGCTGACGGGTTTTGCCCCTCACTTAAAATTCCAGGGCCTCCGAGCGAAACTCGGAGGCCCTGGGCAATCAACCGGATTGTTGACGATGATTGGAACGACTATGGCATCGGGATCGATATACTGGTTACGGTGTTCGCTGCACTGTCATAGGTGTTTCCAGGGCCAGACAGGTCTGTGACCGTGAAGGTGACACTGGGTTTCTTGGAGTTCATATTGCGGGATGTCACGCTACATTGACCACTGCCGTTGGTGACGCAGGAGGAAGTTCCCGTTGTCCCATCGCTCCAGTCCCCGGTCGCGGTCACGCCGTTCACTGGATTATTGATGGCGTCGAACACGGTGATGGTCACGGTTGCATTCCAATTCTTTCTGACCGCTGTGGCGGTTCCGTCCAGATTACCAACGTGAATGGAGACCTGGGGGGTGTTCTGAACAGTAACCCCAACCGTTGCGTTTCCGGTCTGACCGATCGTGTCAGTGGCAACCACGGAGACGGTATGCGCGCCATCGCTGGAAGCTGTTGTGTCCCAGGAGGTGGAGTACGGAGCGGTTTGGTCGACGCCGATGCTGGTTCCGTCCACAAAGAACTCAACCTTGGTCACACCGTTGTCGTCCGTCGCGTTCGCCGTGACATTAACCGTTCCAGAAACGGTCGAGCCGTTGGTCGGGTTGGTGATCAGCGCTGTGGGGGCGTTATCGGTTGGCGTGCCGCCGCCGCAATCGGCAAGTTTGAACGAGCCGATGCGCGTCTGCCAGTTGTTGCCGGTGGTCTCGTAGTATTCGGTGGTGTACCAGAACGTACAGTCGTCAACAGGATCCACGCTCATGGAGGAGTAGTCGCCCCAACGGTTGTATCCGCCGGATTGCGAGCCAGTCCCTTCGATCATGGAAGTCTCGGTCTTGCCGAGCGTGCCCAACGCATCCGACGCGAGGCGGCCCGCGTAGCGGATGGCAGGGAACATGTTTGAACTGGATACGCTGTAGCCCACCGCCATGTCGCCATTCGAGTTGACAGCCAGACTCGGCATCCAGCGATAGTTGGTATCGGGAGCGTACGTTCCTTGTTGGTACACGGACGGTGTGGCGCTCATGCCGCGCACTTCCATCCAGCGGATGCCGTACGTGCTTCCGCTCACGACAGTGCGGGATACCCACAGGGATTCGGTTCCATTGAGGTTGCGGTACTGCAGCCAGGTCATCAGGCGATCACCCAGAGAGTCCAGACTTTCACTGCTATTCATTTGTGGTATCTGGCTGGAAGGTCGGGTGAATGATGCGACCGCGAAGTTGGTGGGACCAGTCAATGTGGATGAGGATGGATTTGCCCAGTCGACATGGAACTGCCACAACTTCATGCTGGTGTTCGAACCATAATCGGACATGAAGTATTCGGGCGTGCCGGCAGGCGGGTTTGCACCTTTGAAGTTGGCCGGGAGCAGGCTGAAATAGGAGTTGCCCAGGTTGAAGGCGACACTTCTCAATGCGGCACCGCTGATCAGGTCGTCGCGGTTCAACGCCCAGACCTTTGCGCCAGCATAGGAACGCCCGCGTTTGAACATATTGGCGGACATATAAATGCCATCGTTCCAGATTCCGAGTTTTGGATAGTCGTTCAGACTTTGGGTATCGGCGACAACTGTATATAACCACCAGCCCCCGCTTACCGGGTTGGCTGTTTTGGATACCGCAATACATTCGTAGTAAGGTGGTGTGTTGCCACTGCCTGCAAAGGCAAAATCGGTAATGATCCAACGACCGGAAACTTGATCGTAAAGTGTTACCGGATCACCGTAATTCAAAGTCGCACAGGCGTCAGTTGCTCCGTTAGCCTGGAAGAAGGCATCAAACGTAAATGCAGCCAGGCGGCTACCGCTTGCCTTGTCGAACACACCAATGGAGGTGTTTACGACTTGAATATAGTGATTGGGGCCGATATCACCATGCGTGTCGGGCGGCCAGCCGGCGCCATAATTTTGCAGATCAAGACCCTTGAAACTGATGGATGGACCAGGTGCAGGTGCTAAAGAAACGCTGGGAGCCTGCAAAACGGAATCAACACCATTGCCATTTTGACCCATATTGGGCGGTGTGCCCATCTCCCGCGCGGGTTTCTTATCTTTCGGCCCCGTCTGTGGAAGATCACGTAGATCTTTGGTGAATGAGACAGCCTTGCCATGAAGTTCAAAAATCGGCGCGCTCACAGCCGTTGAAGGAGGTCCCTCAAGGCTGGCAGCGTCAGCTTCTCCTGCGCCTTCCATGCCGAGCATACGAGGGAGATCGTACGCATATTCGGAACCCGATTCTGACATAAAGAAAGCCAGAACCGCCGCCGCTACCAGGGTCAAGATAATAGCAATGACCGCAATTCGTCGCAGATTCTTTCCTGGCATATTATTTCTCCTGATCAACAAATTTGATGTTTGATTGTTATCCTGTTACTGCAAACCGCAGCGCGACCATCGGCATAACATTCTTGAGCAGAGGACAACCGAAAATTCACGTCGAATAAAACTTCCAATATATTTATCCCAAACAGATGGCGGTTGCGGTGCATTCCATATAGTATCATAATTTAATCTTTATTTCATCTTTTTTATCCATTTAAGATTACCATCAGGTTTTTCATATCCTGGCAGGCTCAGGCCTGGTCGGATGTGACGTGATCGTGCCAGTTTAATATTTCCACCGCCGATACAACGTTCACTGGTATTCCCCCACTTCGATGGTTTCGGTTTCATCGGTGATAATCAAGGCTGATCACGTAGGTTGTGTTGAGGGGTATCCTGAAACAACCGGTACACGAAACTGCTGCCCCAAAACCCAACATCCTCGTTTGTTATGGATGATGGGTTTTGGGCGGATGAACGTGTACAATATTTATGGTGATATGCCGCCCTCAACCCATCCTACGCTACACCGGCTCCGTGGTAAATTAAACACAGGGAATCCTTCTCAATGAACGCTCGCCAACGATTACTCACCGTACTTCAGGGCGGCATGCCGGACTGCGTGCCGGTGGCCCCCGATTTTTCCAACATGATCCCGGCCCGCCTGACCGGCAAGCCGTTCTGGGACCTGTACCTGTACAACGACCCGCCCATCTGGGAGGCTTATATCCAGGCGGCCAAATATTTCGATATCGACGCCGTGATGGACGGCTACTTCCCGCTGACCTTCGCCGACGAGGTGGTCGATGAAGGCTGGGAGGACTACATTGTCTTCCGCAGCCCGGAACGGATCGTGACCCAGGCCGGGCGGCGTGAAAATGGGGGCATGGCCTGGCAGCCGGTGGTGACCGTGTATTACGTGGCCGACCCGCCCACGGCCAACGTCCCGCCGGGCAAGATCGGCCTGCCGCCGGTGCCTGCCCGCTGGGAGCCGGTCGAGGGGCGGGTGCCGGTGGATAAAGGCCCGGGTGGCTTGAAGCGGGTCATGGATTTGATGGGCGACCAGGGCCTGGTGGGCGTCTGGCTGGCTTCCAGTTCTGCCCTGGGCAACGAGGTTGATATTTACAACTATTACGACCATCCCGAACTGCACGAACGCTGGGCAGTGGAACGCGTCGAGAAGGTGCTGCGCCGTTTCGAACGCCTGATGACGCTGGAGGTCAAACCGGATTTCCTGTGCGTCGGTGGTTCGGGCACGCTGGTCTTCCAGACGGTCAAGATCTTCCGCCAGCTTTCCTTCCCGGCGGTGAAAAAAGCGATCGAGCTGGCCTCCGGGGTGGGGATGATGACCCACGTGCATTCCTGCGGTCCGGAAAAGGCCCTGGTCAAGATCATGGCGGAAGAGACGGACCTGACCGTGATCGATCCCCTGGAAATTGCCCCCATGGGCGACTGCGACCTGGCCGAAATCAAGCGCCTGTACGGGGACAAGCTGACCCTTAAAGGCAACCTGCACACCACCCAGGTGATGCTGCGCGGCACGCCGGAGGAAGTGGCCGCCGCCAGCCGGCAAGCCATCGACGATGCGGCCGAAGGCGGGCGCTTCATCCTTTCCACCGGCGACCAGTGCGGGCGGGACACGCCCGATGCAAATCTGCGCGCCATGGTGGAGACGGCGCGCAGTTATGGGAGGTATTGAGATTCGGGGAGCAGGTTGGCTCCCTTTTGGGAGCGCGACACGAAGTGCGCCTGCGGCGGCGTGGGTTGAGCGGCAAATGATATTGTCTTTCCGATGAACACCGCTGCCCCGAAACCCGACAATCTAACTTATGTGGGCGTTGGGTTTCGGGCGGGTGAATAGGTGGAATAATTTTGGGAATGTGCCACCCTCAACCCAACCTACAGAAATTCGATGGATTTCATGGAAAAGTTTTTATCGAGAACTTTTGCCGGAATGATATTACGCGATCTTTTCGAGCGCGGGATAGATTTTTTTATATTGCGCGAAATATGCCTGGTAGGCTTCAGCCAGGCTCGGGTTGGGCATGACGGCCTGCCCCGCTGCGGGTAAGGCGCGGCGGCAGCGGCATCCGACCAGGCACCGGCCCCAACCCCGGCCAGCATAGCTGCGCCGAAGCCGGTGGCCTCGGGGGTGTGGGCCGGGGTGATCGGGCGGGCGAAAATATCCGCCAGCAGTTCCAGCCACAGCGGGTGGCGGGTCGCCCCACCGGCAGCCAGCACGTGACTGGCCGGGACGCCCAGTTCTTCCATCAAATCCAGCCCCTGGCGCAGGGCAAACACCACGCCTTCCATCACGGCCCGTGTCAGGTGGGGCATGCCGTGGGAGAGGCTCAGGCCGATAAACGCCCCGCGCGCGGTTGGGTCCATATAGGGGGTGCGTTCGCCGGACAGGTGCGGCAGGAAGAACAGCCCTTCCGCGGCGGCAGATACCCCGGCGGCGGCATCCGCCAGTTCGCCGTACGAGCGCCCGGGTGCGGCCGCATCCCGCAGCCAGCGCAAGGCTAACCCGGCGCTGAGGATGGCGGCTTCCAGGTGCCAGGCCTGGGGCGCGGCGTGGCAGAACAGGTGCAGGCGCAGCTGGGGGTCGTGAACCGGACCGGAAACCGGCGCAAAAAGCTGCCCACCGGTGCCGATGGTCACGGTCAGCGTGCCGGGTGCCAGCACCCCCTGGCCGAGGGCCTGGCAGGCCTGGTCGGAACCGCCGAAAACCACCGGCGTCCCTGCGAGCAGGCCGCATTCCGCTGCCGGCCCGGGCAGCAGACCGCCGGCGATGTCCGCCAATTCGTGCAGGGCGGGCATCTGGTCCGGGCGCAGTCCGGCAATTTCCAGCAGGGGCGCGCTCCAGGCACGGATGTGGGGGTCGAAGAGCAGGGTTGAGGATGCGTCGGAAGGTTCGCTGCCCAATTCGCCGGTCAGGCGCAGGCGCACGTAATCCTTGGGCAGGCACAGGGCACGGGTTCGGACGGCGGTATGCGGCTCGTGCTCGGCCAGCCAGGCCCAGCTCGCCAGCATAAAACCCGCTGCCAGCGGATTGCCGGCCCAGCTTGCCAGATTTTCGCGCCCAATCCGGGTAGTGAGCCTGGCTGCCTGGTCCGCCGAACGGGTATCGGCCCACAAGATGGCCGGGCGCAGCGCCTCGCGGCTGGCTCCCAGGCAAACCAGTGAATGCATCTGTCCCGCCAGGCCGATGGCGCTTACCAGGCGCGGATCAATCCTGCTGGTACACAGCACCTCGCGGATGGCGGCGAACGAAGCGGCGACCCAGGTTTCGGGATCCTGCTCGGCCCAGCCGGGTTGTGGGTTAAGGATGGGGTATTCATGTCCGGCGGATGCAACCAGACGCGGCGTCTCATCGATCAGCACGCACTTGGCACCCGAAGTGCCGATATCCAGGCCGAGAAAATAATTCATGGGTAAGGGCAGGGCATCAGGCGCGCCAGTAGCCGCGCCGCACCGGGCGGGTTTCATCCAGGGTGACGAAGGCATCCGGGTCGGCTTCGAGCACGATCGTTTCGATGTTATCCGTGTCCTTGCGTTTCACGTTGGTTTGCAGCATGGTCACCGTGCCGTTTTGGCCGCGCGCCGGGATCTCGGTGACGGCAAAGCCGTTCTGGCGCAGCTGCTGGGCCACGACCGCTCCCCGGTTGGAGGAAATGATGGTGAACTGCATAAAACCGACCGCCATGCGTTCTTCCATGAGCATGCCGACCACATTCCCTGTGGCAAAACCGGCAGCATAGGCCAGGATGGTGACGGCATTATTTAAATTGGCTAAAACCGTGCTGATCGCCACCACAAACAGCATGGATTGGCCAAAACCGAGTGCCCATGCCAGGCCTTTGCGACCGCGAACTACAAACAGCACGCGGATTGTATCCAGCGACATGTCGCCGATGCGCAGCATGAAAATACCCACCGCTACCAGCAAAATCGTGGGGGTCAATTCAAAACTCATTTAAATTTCCTTTTCAGAGAAGGGACGAAAATTAATTTTCAAAGAGATGGAACGGCATGCATACCGTTCCATCTCTTTGATTCATCATTTATCCATCGATCATTGCCTGCATGGGATTTTCGGTTTACTTTGTTGTTTCAGCCTGGGGGGATGTTTCCTGTAAAGCGGGCAGGTAAAGCTGCGTCATATAATCTTTCAGCATGCGGCGCATGGTAAACTGCGGCGCCAGGGTGCGAATCGACTCTTTCATCCGCACGATCCAATCCGCCGACAGGCCTTCTGGGGTGCGCGAGGCGTAATACAGCGGGATGATGCTGTTTTCGAGGGTATCATACAGGCTCTCGGCATCCGCATCATCCTGCTGGTCGGTGTCGGGCAGATTGACTTCATCGCCGATGGCAAACCCGTTTTGTCCGTTATAGCCTTCTTGCCACCAACCATCCAGCACCGAGAAATTGAGCACGCCATTAATCGCGGCCTTCATCCCGCTTGTGCCGGAGGCTTCATTGGGACGGCGCGGAGTGTTCATCCATACGTCCACGCCCTGGACGAGGTAGCGGGCCACATTCATGTCGTAATCTTCGAGGAAGACCAGCCGCCCGCCCGCTCTGGCGTCTTTGACGGTCCGGTACACCTGCTGGATGATCAACTTGCCCGGTTCGTCAGCCGGGTGGGCCTTGCCGGCAAAAATAATCTGAACCGGCATTTCGGGGTTGTTGATCAGACGCATCAGGCGGTCGATATCCCGCAGGATCAGATTGCCGCGCTTGTAGGTGGCGAAGCGCCGGGCAAAACCGATGGTCAGCGAATAGGGTTCCAGCATCACACCCCCGGCGATCACCTGCACCGGGTGAATCTGCCCGGTCAGCCAGGATTGGCGGATGCGGTCGTTGGCAAAATTGAGCAGCTTGCGTTTGAGATGACTGCGCACGGCCCATAATTCGCCGTCAGGGATGTTTTCCACCTGCATCCACATTTCAGGATCGTCCTGGCGCTGGATCCAATCCGGTCCCAGGTAGCGGTCAAAGAGCAGGCGCATGCGGCGTGCCAGCCAGGTGCCGGCATGAATGGAATTGGTGATGTGGATGATCGGTACGTCATCCACGCGCCGGTCGGGCCACAAAAAATTCCACATTTTGCGAGAAACCTGGCCGTGCAGTTCGGAGACTGCGTTGCTGCGCTGCGACAGTTTGAGCGCCAGCACAGGCATGATGAAGGCATCGCCCCAGGCCTGAGTTTGGCGGCCAAGGTCGATAAATTGTTCGTGGTTCAATCCGAGCTGTGGCCAGATTTGAGCAAAATATTTATCCACCAGCCACAGCGGGAACTGGTCGTTCCCGGCCGGAACCGGCGTGTGGGTGGTGAAGATGCTGGCCTGGCGCACTTTTTCGGAGGCCTGTTCAAACGTATCGCCATTGGCTACGTACTCCAGCGACCGTTCCAGTGCCAGGAAAGCGCTGTGGCCTTCATTCATGTGCCAGATGTCCGGTTGGAGACCGAGCAGGCGCAGCGCACGTACCCCGCCCATCCCCAACAGGATCTCCTGCGAGATGCGAATCTCAAGGTCGTTGCTGTACAGTCGGGCGGTCAGCTGCCGGTCCGCCGGGGAATTTTCGTCCACATTGGTGTCAAGCAGGTAGAGTGAAACCCGCCCGACATTGATCGTCCACAGGCGGGCCCAAACCTTACGCCCAGGCAGATCCACCGAGATCATTGCCGGTTTCCCATCGGTTGTAATCAGGGGAGTGATCGGCATTTCCTCAAAGTTGAGCATCAGGTTGCGTGTTTCTTGCCAGCCGTCTTCGGTGATGCGCTGGGAGAAATAGCCCTGGTTGTAAACAAAGCCCACACCCACCAGGGGCATCCCCATGTCGCTGGCGCCTTTTAAATGGTCGCCCGAGAGCACGCCCAGGCCACCGGCATACACCGGCAGGGCTTCGTGCAAGCCAAACTCGAACGAGAAATAAGCAATGGTTTTACCGGTTAAATCCGGGTAAGTGCGCTGGAACCAGGTGTTTTCGCTTTTCAGGTACTGGTCAAAATTGTGCATGACCCGGTCGTAAAAATCAAGGTAATAGCGATCGTTGGTCATTGCATTCAGCCGCGGCCGGTCGACTTTATGCAGGAATGCCACAGGATTATGGTTCATGCGTTCCCACAGCGGTTTATCGATCTGTGAAAACACCATTTGACCTTCCGGGTTCCAGACCCACCATAAATTGTAAGCGAGCTGGCCCAGGCGGCTGATGCGCCGCGGCAGGCTAAAATGGTTGGGAAAATCGGGGTGTATATCTAGCATTTTTCATTCTCTTCTTTAAAAACGGGTTGTGTGGAAAAAATAAGATGAGCGCTATCCACAGACTGGCATTATACCATAGAGAAATCATCCAATTTGTACACATTGTCTGTGATGATATAACCCACAAACAGGTCGCAGGATGTGCAATGCAACTTTTATGATAGCAGAAGTCAATGCATACTTCTAGTTTCTAACGGGTGATTTTTTCGTTTTTTGGTTATGAAATTTGGATAAAATCGCCGCTTGCCAGGCTCGCCTGGGAACCCCAAGTATTCATCCGGAAATTAATTTTCGGACAGGTTTTAAAAATTAACTGTCGGCAGCCGCCAGCCCGAGGGCTTCAGGTGGGAAGGGCCCGCTGACCTCCGCAAAACTAAGGTTGCGCGCGGTCAGGCCACCCCGGCGCAGGCGCTCGAACAGCATCAGGTAGCTTTCCCGCGATCGGGCTGCCCACGTCAGACCCAGCAGGTTTGCCACGCCTCGAATCGCAGCGACGTCTGGACCTTCGATTTCCGCGAAAGTGCCGTAGGGTAATTCATCCAGGGTTATCTCGCAGCCGTGCAGTTCGTAGCTGGCGCGGTATTTCTCGTACATCACACTGATCTCGTATCCCAGGGCTTCAAGCAAGGCGCGGGCATTGTCAAAGCTGCTGACTTCAAATTCAATTTCCTGGCGAGATGAGATTTCCTGAGTTGGATCGGTCGGCCCCTTAAATGTCAGCCGGGCGCGTTCATCCTGGCGCAGCCGCAGAACCTGGCGCTTGCCGGTCAACCTGCGATCGGGGAAGTCGAATCTCAAATTTGTTTCAAAGACCCGGAGATGCTTGAGGGGCGCACCCAGGGCTTTCAATTTGCTCTCCAGAGCAGGCAAATTGGCGATATAAAATTTTGCTTCTTGTTCGTAATTGTTCTCAGCCACGGTCACGCGCCTTTCTCATGCTTGATCTTCCGAAAATTGGATCCCCACCGCACTCATGATCCATTCAGTATAACATGCGCGTGTCTGCCTCCCTGAGCAAAGTGAGTATAATATCGGTAATAGAGGCCCATTGAATTTAAATTATCAAGGCAAGCCCGATTCTAAATCCCGCGTTCCGCGTCTGGGGACGATCATCATCGCCTCCGATCCATACTGGATTCAGGCATTGGAAGCGATCATTCATGCCAGCCAAAAAATGGGCGATGAATTAATCATTCTGCGGCCGGCGGCAACGGAAGACGATCTGCGCATGATCCCTTCGGACGACCTGGTAGATCAGATTCTGGCACAAGACATGGATGCATTGATCTGCAACTTTGAAGCCTTTCCCATAATCATGACCTTGTTGAATGAAAATCTGCCGGTCATCAGTCTGTCTGAGCTGGAATTACACCATCCACTTTTCACCGCGGTATCCAGCCTGTACGAGGGCGGGAGGATGGCCGGGGAGTATATCGCTAAGAAGCTAAAAGGCAAAGGGCATGCCCTGTGCATTAATGCCGGACTGGAAAAGGCATTTAACAAAGGACAAAGCCGCACAGCCGGATTTGATGATGCCCTGCAGCCTTTTCCGAGGATCAGCATCGAACATATCCCGGCCAACTGGAACTACAATCAGTCTTACCCGGCCCTGCTCTCGGCGCTGGAAGATTATCCAAAGCCGATTGATGCGATCTTTGGTGTGTCGGATACGCTGCTGCAAGCGGCCCGTGAGGCCGGCCGCAAATGGGGGTTGATTGACAAACATACGATTTTAGTGGGGCTTAACGGCGACCCGGCCGCCCTGGCGGCTGTGGCGGAAGGTGAAATCGCCGCGACCATCGATACGGCCTCCGAGTATTTAGGCGCAGAGGCGGTGTCGATTGCTCATCGCGCAGTGCTGGGCCAACCCCAGCCGGATTTGATTCAACACAAGTTCCGCCTGATCACGCGCGAGAATGTGGCCAGTGTGGCCACCCGTAAATTGACGGCCATCGCCGATATTCCTTCGCACATGGTCGGTTACAACCGCGAGCAGGAGAGCGAGCGCCTGGCCCAACTCGAGGTCAGCCTGGAAATTACCCGGCAAATCGGATCGCTGCAAGACCGCGAGCGGATGATCGAGGTTACCAGTGAACTGGTCAGCAAGTATTACGGCTATGAATGGGTGCGCATCCTGCGCTGGTCGAAAGCAGAACAGAAGCTGGTGGCTTACAGCGGGGCGCTTTCGCCAGTCTCCAGGCTGATGCCGGTCGAACAGGATTGGTTGTTAAACCACGCCTTTCGTACCAAAGAGGTGATCTATATACCGGACACCCAGACCAGCCGGCGCTGGCGGTTGAGCCGGGATTGGGATCAGATCCGCTCGCGCGCCCTGCTGCCCATCCAACTGGGTGGGGATGTGATCGGTATTCTGGACCTGCAGTCTTCACAGCCGATTCGCCGTCCTGGCCTGGAAATCGGCGGATTGAAGTTGTTGGCCAGCCAGATTGGCATTGTGATCCAGAATGCGGATTTATACCAGGATGCTCTGCGGGCCCGCACCACGGCCGAGCAGGCCAACCAGCTTAAAAATCGCCTGATGGCCAATGTGGGCCATGAGATGCGCACGCCGTTAAATTCCATTCTGGGTTTCAGCCAATCGCTCCAAAAGCAGTTGGACCAGGCCCAGGCTCCGCCGGTAGAGGACCTGCAGCAAGACATTCAGCATATTTACAGAAGCGGCGAGCACCTGATGTATATGATTAACGATCTGCTGGATCTCTCGCGGGCAGAAATTGGCGCTTTGAACCTGTATTTTGAACAGCTTGCCCCACGGTCATTTTTAGAGGATCTGTTCTCGACATTTATTCATGGTCAGGCGGCCTCCAGCCAGGTAACCTGGCGGCTGGATCTGCCCGAGCGCCTGCCGGTGATTTGGGTAGATGTCGTCCGGCTGCGCCAGATTTTGATTAACCTGCTGGTCAACGCCCAAAAATTTACCGCTCAGGGTTCGGTTACCCTGGGGGCGGCGGTCGAACCACCTTACCTGCACCTCTGGGTGAGCGATACCGGGACCGGCGTGCCCATCGAAATGCAGGAAAAGATTTTCGAACCTTTTGGCATCACGGCAAAAAAACGCCGTTCCGATGGAATTGGCCTGGGGCTGAGCATTACCCGGCACCTGGTGGCGCTTCATGGCGGCATTATTACCCTGGAGAGCCGGGTAGAACGAGGCAGTACGTTTAATGTTTACCTGCCCCTGCCGGGTATATCGCAGGAGCCGATTGCAGCCCCCAAAGACGGGGGCCAACCGCTGATGCTGGTGGTATCTTGCCGCGATGAAATAACCCAGGATTTGCGCCAGATTTGTGCTCACCAGAATCTGACGGCCAAGGTGGTCAGCAACCGGGATGAACTGGCTGCCGCGTTGGATAAGGGCAAACCGGCGGCGGTCGCCTGGGATATGCGCCATGCCTCGGTCAGAGAATGGGGACTGATCCAGCAGTTGTTTACGAACCCGAGCTGCGCCGCCCTGCCGTTGATCCTGTATCAGGGCGCTGCTGATGGGCAGGATGCCACCGGGTTGACCAATGTGGTCTTCAAGCCCTGTTCAACCAACACGCTCAAGGAATGGATTGGCCAGATTGAACCTGTCCTCGGGCAGAATGATCCCATTCTTATCGTAGATGACGATCCGCAGGCGCGGGCATATTACCAGAAGGTGCTGCATCACAGCCAACCCCAGCGGCGTGCCCTGGTGGCCAATAACGGCTGCCAGGCTCTCGATATTCTCAAGGAGGAGCTGCCTGGGCTCATTCTGCTGGATTTAATGATGCCCGAGATGGATGGCTTCGCGGTTTTGGAAGCGATCCGGGGCGATGCGCGCACCCAGCACATCCCGGTGATTGTCATCAGCGGCAAACTGTTGAGTTACGATGATGTCCAGCGCCTGGATTGTTTGCATACCACCGTTTTCACCAAAGGGATTCTTAATGAAGGGGAGACGCTGGCCCTGCTCGACCAGGCCGAGGAGCCGGCCAACCCGCTCTCTCACCCGACCAGCGCCCTGGTAAAGCAGGTGCTGGCGTATTTACACCAGAATTACACCCAACCGGTCACGCGGAAAGATATCGCTGCGGTAGTTGGGGTGAGTGAAAATTATCTGAGCCAGATCTTCCGCCAGGAAATGACCCTTTCCCCCTGGGATTATTTGAACCGTTTTCGCATCCAGCAGGCCAAAGAACTATTGTCGGTGAGTGACGAAACAATCACCAAAATTGCTATGCGGGTGGGGTTCAATGATTCGGCCTACTTCAGCCGGGTGTTCCGCAAGCACACCGGTCAGTCCCCATTGGAATTCCGCAAACTGCCGCGATAGCCGTTTCCCCGTAAAAATCCAAATCAGAGTGTTTTTTTATCCAAGACATGCCTACTACTGTAGGATGTATTATTAACATTGCCTAAGCTGTGGATTAATGGCAGATTAGCGTAAGTGTGTTTAAAAGTCTTTTCGGCGGTGCCAGTGTCCACTGACCAGGGGGGACAGGCAAGTTTTCCGACTGTATTCGTAACGAATGGAGCGATGCGTGGACCTGAAGAAACCCATAGTCCTGGTTTTAGATGAAGACTTGCTGGCGCTGGAATTGTATTCCCGTGAATTGGGAGAAAGTTACCAGGTCATCACCTGCGAAAGCGTTGCCGAAACACGCCGACATCTCAAAGAAAAACTCCTGGATGCCATGATCATTGAACCGGCGGTCAACGATGGAGAAGGTTGGTTGCTGCTGAACGAAATTCATGCTTCTCATAACCCGCCCCTGGTCGTGCTGTGCAGCGTGGAAGATGATCGCAAAGTGGGGTTGGAACGCGGCGCGCTGGCCTATGTGGTTAAACCCGTCCTGCCCACCGAACTGCATACCCTGTTGGACCAGTCCCTGGCAAAACGATTCGCAAATAACGCTCAAAGATTGGAAAAAGGTAAATGACCGAAAAAAAAGCTGCCCCACCGATCTTAGAAATCAAGAATCTCAAAACCTATTTCTTCCTTGAGAGAATCACCGTCCGCGCATTGGATGGCGTTGACCTGTCGCTGCCATTCTCCAGCACACTGGGTGTGGTGGGCGAGAGCGGCTGCGGAAAAAGTATCATGGCCATGTCGGTCATGCGCCTGATCCCCTCGCCGCCTGGCAAAATCGTCGAAGGTGAGGTCAATTTGTTCAAGAAGGGCTCCAATTCACCGGTCGACCTGACCAAGCTCGATCCGCGCGGGTCCGAAATACGCGATATTCGCGGTGGGCAAATTGCCATCATTTTCCAGGAGCCGATGACCTCGCTCAACCCACTGTATACCATCGGCGCTCAGATCGCCGAAACGGTCCAGATTCATCAAAACATGAACCATAAAGATGCCATGGACCGCGCCCTGGAAATGCTGACCAAGGTGCAGATCAGCGCTCCCAAGCAGCGCCTGAATGAATATCCTCACCAATTGAGCGGTGGGATGCGCCAGCGGGTGATGATCGCCATGGCCCTGTCTTGCAACCCGGCGATTCTGATCGCCGATGAGCCCACCACTGCCCTGGATGTGACCGTTCAGGCCCAAATTCTGGACCTGATGAACGAGCTTCAGCAAGATTTTGATTCCTCTATCATCCTCATCACCCACAACCTGGGGGTGGTTTCTCAAGTGTCAGACCATGTGGCAGTGATGTACCTGGGCAAGGTAGTGGAATATGCGGATACCAGAACCATATTCCACCAACCGCTTCACCCCTATACGGTTGGTTTATTAAACTCGGTGCCCGTGTTAGGACGCAAGGGAAAAAAGGTGCTGGTGCCGATTTGCGGTATGGTGCCGACACCCACCGAAAAAATCGTCGGCTGTCCCTTCGAACCGCGCTGCCCGCGGGCAATGGAGATCTGCCGGGAAAAAGAACCCCTGCTTAAGGAAATTGCTCCCGGTCATACGGCGTCCTGCTGGTTGTATTAACCGCAGGCTTCTATTGGTAGTGAATCGTGGCTTCGATCGAGCCAAAAACCCTGTGAAAAAGGAGGTGGTGCGATCTTCGCGAGTTAACTTCTCAATATTGGCGCAGCACCCGGTGCGCAATACCAATCTTCACCCATTTGTAAGACCAAGCAGGTTGGAAGCCCGGGTGATCCAACCACAAGATGTTCTAATCAGAGGAGATGTAAGAAAATGAAACATAACCTGTTTTGGAAACTCATGTCGCTGGTGATTGTCAGCATGATGGTGCTCTCTGCCTGTGCCCCCGCCGCGACTCCCGAGCCTACCACAGCGCCAGCCGCAACTTCGGCGCCCGCTGCGACCGCTGTTCCGGCGGCGACCAAGGCCCCTGAGCCTACCACGGCTCCTCCTGCTACTGCGGAGCCTGGCAAAGTTATGGCTCCCATCCCTTACCCCAATCCTCCCGATTTG
Organism: uncultured Chloroflexia bacterium; assembly: GCA_963768585.1. Classification (GTDB taxonomy): domain Bacteria; phylum Chloroflexota; class Anaerolineae; order Anaerolineales; family Anaerolineaceae; genus CAVUNY01. The sequence goes on along the minus strand of CAVYIF010000015.1, from coordinate 145,805 downwards.
GGTTTGGGCGGTTCGACGGTTAAAAAACTGCCGATCGACCAGATCGTGACCTACAAGGCGATGGATAGCTACACCCAGGTCCCCTGGTTGGATAAATTCGTCGCGGATGGCACGCTGCCGCCCGTCAAGGATCGCCTGCCCAAGGAACCGGCCGTATATTTGACCTCCGGGATGAAGGACGGCATTGGCGTGTACGGCGACCTGTGGCGCGGCTTCTCGGCCTGCCCCACCGCTGGCTATAACGATATGGCCGGCACCACCATGGGCTGGTTCGGCATCGAATCCTACACCAGCCGCTACGGCGCGCTGGTCAAGACCGGCCCACTGTTCCGCGCAACCCAGGACATCGAACCCATGCCCGAGGTCGCCATGAGCTGGGATTGGTCCCCAGACGGCAAAGAGCTGACCATGCACCTGATCGAAGGCGCCAGTTGGTCGGACGGCGTGCCCTTCACTGCAGATGACGTCATGTTCACCTGGGAAGGCTACATCCTGGATGACAACGTCGCGGCGCCCCGCCACCAGGATGCCTGGTCGTGGGATGGCAAGCCCGCCACGCTGGAGAAGGTTGATGACTACAACATCAAGTTCACCTTCCCGGTCTCCAAGCCCTATGATGCCTTCTATCTGATGAATGAAGACAATTTCCATGTCATGCCGGCTCACCAGCTGAAACCCCTTCACCCCAAGTGGAGCACCGCTGACCCCAAGCCGAGCTACAAAGATTTTGCCGACGCCCTGCCCCCCGACAAGCTGCCCCTGGTCACCCTGGGCCCGTGGGTTATCACTGAATACAAGACCGACGAGCTGATGATCATGCGCCGCAACCCGTACTACTGGAAAGTAGACGAAGCCGGCAACCAGCTGCCCTATATGGATGAAATCCAGTACCGCAAGGGCTCAAGCGGCATCGGACGCGACCTGTGCACTATCGCCGGTGATTGCGACCAAATGAACCTGGAGAACCCCAGCACCTTCGTGCAGGCTATGACCGCCGCGCAAGATCCCGCGTCTAAGTTCAGCATCTCCTGGGGTCCGGAAACGCTGGGCTACTTCGTCTCATTCAACTACGCGTTGGGTGTTGGCATTCAGAGCGAACGCGACACAGCCATCCGCGAACTGTTCCGCGACCTGCGCTTCCGCCAGGCCCTGAGCTACGCTGCCGACCGTGACGGCATCGCCCAATCGATCATGAAGGGTCCCTTCCTGCGCGGATGGGCAGGTGGTCTGTATCCTGGTGCCCCCGAATTCGATCAGCAGTCGGTTGTCTACTATCCCTACGATCCCGCCTCGGCCAAGATCTTGCTGGCTGAGATCGGTCTGAAGGATACCAACAATGACGGCGTAATCGAATGGACCACGGGTTCCCAGGCCGGGCAGCCGGTTGTGATCGAACTGCGCGCCTCGCAGGACGCCAAGGAAACCCAAAGTGTGGCCGAAGCCCTGGTCAACCAGTGGGGTGCGGTCGGGATCAAGGTCAACATGCGGATTACCGACAGCGCGACCGCTACCGATCAGGATAATGCCAGCACCTGGGATATGGTGGTCAACCGCGGCGGGCAGAACTTTGCCCTGCCCTTCACCAACCCATCCGGTATGGCACCCTACACCAAGAACTTTAACTGGCACCGCGAGGGTACCACCCCGCGCCAGATGATGGACTTCGAACCGAAACTGGTGGATCTCGTGCAGAAATACCGCGGTACCTTCGATGCCGCCGGGCGCAAGGACTTGATGTCGCAGTACAATAAGATCTTCACCGAAAACGTGTACGATCTGGGCATCTTTGTTGGGCGCTACGGTCTGGGCATAGCCAAGCGGAGCAAGAACGTCCCCGATGGCACGCCGGTGTTCATGTACACCTGGGTAGAAGATGCCGTCCTGCTGGATCAGCTCTGGACCCCCGTGGACCAGCAGCTGCCGCAGAACCGCCCCGACACCATCCCGGTTTATAAGTAAACCCTTTTGATTCGCTGGTTGGGTTGGAGGAAACTTCCTCCAACCCAACCCCCTGGCTGTAAAATCCGGATGGTATGTTTTCCCACGTAGCGGGAAAACATACCCCCCGATTTCTTAGAAGCAGTACTCTGGAGGTGGCATGATCAATTACATTCTTCGCCGGCTGGTGATTGCATTTTTCTTGCTGGTAGGGATCGGGATTGTGTCCTTTATCATCATCAAACTTCCGCCGGGAGATTTCTCCACCCGCTACCAACAGTACCTGATCGACCGCGGCAGCCCCTTTGAGGAGGCCCAAAGGGCAGCGCAGATCGTGCGCGAGCAGTACGGCCTGGACCAACCGCTTACGGTCCAATTTTTCACCTGGGTCAAGGGGATTGTTACCGAAGGCAAATTTGGCTATTCCTTTGCCTACCGCAAGGATGTGGGTGAATTGATCGCCGACCGCCTTCCCAAGACGCTCCTGCTGGCAGTAATCGCCCATGTTATCTCCACCCTGTTTGGAGTCGGCCTGGGAATCTTTGTCGCGCCGCGCAAGTACGGCTTCTGGGATAACTTCTGGGCCATCCTGGCCTTTATTTTTACATCGGTACCGCGTTTTTCCATCGCCATTATCCTTCTGTATATCATCGTCATCGAATTGAAACAGCCCAGTATCACCAATTTTTTCTCGGCCCAGTATGTGTTTGCTCCCTGGAGCTGGGCCAAGGTGGTGGACATGTTCCGGCACATCTGGCCGGCACTGCTCATCGCCGGGCTGGGCGGCATCGCCCGCAACATGCGCGTGATGCGCGGCAACCTGCTGGATGTATTGGGCATGCAGTATGTGACCACCGCCCGCTCTAAAGGCTTGAAGGAAGACACCGTGATTATGAAACATGCCGTGCCCAATGCGCTGCACACCATCGTCGCTTACCAGGGCACGGTGCTGCCCTACATGATGCAAGGTGAATTGGAGGCTGCCATCGTACTCGGCCTGCCCACCATGGGCCCGCTGTTCTATGAGTTGCTGGTCAACCAGGATATTTATATTTCCGGTTCGCTGCTCTTGATGTACGGCGCCCTGATCTTGATCGGCAACCTGCTGGCCGACATCTTCTTGTCCGTCCTGGACCCGCGCATCCGTTACAGTTAGCCCAGAGAGGAAGACTTTCATGAATCAAGAAATCACCGATCGCGAGCAGGTAAGCCGGGTTCTTTCCGGGCACGAAGTCAACGAAAGCTATGCTCAACTGGTCTGGCGCCGCTTCCGGCGCAGCACAGCCTCCATCGTCGGCGGATTGATGGTGCTGGTTTTGCTCATGCTGGCCATCTTTGCCGACTTCTTCAGCCCGACCACGATTTATGGGGTTAATCTGCAAGAGGCCTTCATCCCGCCCCAGCAGGTGCATTTTATCGACCATGAGGGCAAGTTCCACCTGCGGCCCTTCGTTTACAATTACGTCTATACACTCAACCCGCTCACCTTCCAGGTGCAGTGGGTGGAAGACACCTCCACGGCCTACGAGATCAAACTTTTCGTCCAGGGCTCAGAATACAAGCTGCTGGGCCTGATCCCCACCAATTTGCATCTGTACGGGGTGGAGGAGGGCGGCACGATTTATATCCTGGGTACCGATAAATTGGGGCGCGACCTGTGGGGCAAGGCCTGCGAGGCCGGGCGTATTTCTCTGGCGATGAGCCTCTTTGGCGCAATCATCAGCATCGTTTTTGGCTCGGTGCTGGGCGTGGCCTCGGGCTATTTCGGTGGCACGGTGGATAATGTCCTGCAACGCTTCACCGAGTTTGTAGCGGCTTTCCCCAGTCTGCCGCTGTGGATGGCGCTGGCCGCCCTGGTGCCAAAAACGGCCGATTCTTTCACCGTGTTTATTATTATGGCGTGCATTTTTGCCCTGCTGTCGTGGACTACCCTGGCGCGCGAGGTGCGCGGCAAGGTGCTCTCCTTGCGCGAGACGGATTTCATCCTGGCGGCCAAGGAGATGGGCGCCTCGGATGCGCGCATCATCTTCCGCCACCTGTATCCCAATACCCTCAGCCACGTGATCGTCATCCTGACCCTGACCGTACCCGGCGTAATCCTGGCCGAATCCTTTCTCAGCTTCCTGGGGATTGGCATTTCGGAGCCTTTGATCAGCTGGGGGTTGATGATGCGCAATACGCAGGACATTCAGACCCTCGGCCAGAATGCCTGGATCCTGGCGCCAATCGCCTTTATCGTGGTCGCTGTGCTGGGCTTTAATTTCATGGGCGACGGCCTGCGGGATGCGGCCGATCCCTACGCGACCATGTAGGAGAATTTTATGAAAAAAGCGATACTGGTAGTATTTATCTGTTCTCTATTGGTGTTCCTGGGTTTCACGCTGGGTTCGCTGGTGAAGTGGCCTGTGCCCCTACCTTCGACTATTTCCGGCACAATCCTGACCGCGGATGGCCCGGTCGCCGGGGCGCTGGTCCAGATTAAGGGCGTAGATGACAGAACCACCACGGCCCAGGATGGAAGTTTTCAATTGAGCGGGGTGGGAAAAGTCACCCCGGTGATGGTCACCGCCTGGACGCCGGGTTATTTCGTGGGCTACACCGAACTCAACCCCAATGCGGCGGATTGGAAAGGCGGCAAAGATATCCAGATTACGCTCAAGCCGCTGTATGAAAAAGATAACGCCCAATATCCCTGGTTTTCTTTCGAAGGGGTAGATTTTTCGGCCAGCTGCGGCCTGTGCCACCGCGAGTATCCGGAATGGCAGGCGGATGCCCATTCTCAATCGGCAATAAACCCGCGTTTTCTTTCGATCTATACCGGTACGGATGTCAACGGCAACCCGGGTCAGCCGGTGAAGTTTGATATGCAGGGCAAACCCCTGCCGCCGGATGCCAGCCAGCCCTATTATGGGGCCGGTTTCCAGCTGGACACGCCTAATCGGGCCGGTAACTGCGCCACCTGCCACACCCCGGTAGCTTCCAAGGTGCCCAATAACAACAACTGCGGTTGGTCTGGCTGCCACACCTCCTTGACCATCGAACATTCCAACGGCGTAATTTCCCCCGCGACCCTTCCGGTGGTGTCGAGCGGCCCTGGTCTGGATGGAATATCTTGCGAATTCTGCCATAAGGTCGGGGATGTAATCATTGATCCCAAGACCAACCTGCCCAAGCCGGACATGCCCGGCATCCTGTCCATGCGCCTTTACCGGCCTGAGGGAGATGCCCAGGTCTTCTTCGGTACTTTGCTGGACGTGCCCCGCCGGGTGAGCTACTCGCCGCTGCAAACCCAGAGCGAATACTGCGCGCCCTGCCATTACGGCGTGTTTGGTGGAGTGGTAGGCGTCGGTAATGTGACCGGCGGTACGGTGATCTATAATTCCTACGGCGAATGGCTGGACAGCCCGTACAGCGATCCCAATACTGGCAAGACCTGCCAGGAATGTCACATGCTGGTGTCGGACGCCCAATATTTTGTCTTTCCGGAAAAGGGTGGCATCCTGCGCGATTACACTCCTCTGCACGACCATACCATGCCGGGGGCCGCGGATGAAACGCTGCTGCAAAACGCCGTCTCGCTGGTCAGTTCTGCCCAACGGGTGGGCGATCAGCTTCAGGTACAGGTCAGCCTGACCAATGACCAGACCGGGCATTCCGTACCCACGGACGCGCCCACCCGTTCGATGATCCTGGTGGTGGAAGTGACGGATGCGCAGGGCGTGCCGGTTAACCTCAGCCAGGGACCGGTCAACCCGGCCTGGTCCGGAAACTACAGCGGCACGCCGGGCAAGACGTTTGCCAAAGTGCTGCGTGATGATTGGACCGGTGAGACCCCAACCGCAGCTTACTGGCGCCCGGTGACCGTCGTTGAAGACAGCCGCCTGGCAGCCCTGGCGACCGACTCAACCCAGTATACTTTTGACCTACCGGCAGGCGTAGCGGGTCAGGTCAACGTAAAATTATTCTTCCGGCGAACGTTCCAGGAAATTGCGCAGCAAAAAGGATTTACCGATCCGGATATCTTAATGGAAACCGCAACCATCCCAGTGGAAAAGTGAGTGGACCCAAACTATGGCTGAATCACAAAACAACATCCTGGAAATCAAAGATCTGAAAATGCATTTCCCCATGTACGGCGGGTTGTTCCAACGCGTGACGGGATATGTCAAAGCGGTGGATGGAGTCAGCCTGGCATTGCGCGAACGCGAGGTGCTGGGGCTGGTGGGAGAAAGCGGCTGCGGCAAGACCACGGTCGGCCGCACCATCCTGCGGCTCTACAATCCCACTTCCGGTGAAATTCGCTTCCATCGCAAGAATGGGGAATGGGTGGATATTGCCCGCATCAAGCTGCGCGATATGAAACCGCTGCGCCAGGAGATGCGCATGATTTTCCAGGACCCGTTCAGTTCGCTAAACCCGCGCATGACGGTCAAAGACCTGATCGGCGAACCGCTAGAGATTCACAATGTGGCGCACGGGAAAGAAGCCGAACTGCGCGTGGCCGAATTAATGACTTCGGTGGGTTTGAACCCGGCTTATATGCGCCGCTACCCGCATGAATTTTCCGGCGGGCAGCGCCAGCGCATCGGCCTGGCGCGCACCCTGTCGCTCAACCCGCGCCTGGTGGTGGCGGATGAACCGGTTTCCGCGCTGGATGTGTCGGTGCAGGCCCAGGTGTTGAACCTGCTGCAGGAACTGCAGGCAGATTTAGGACTGACAATCATTTTTATCGCCCATGATCTTTCGGTGGTCGAGCACATCTCGGACCGCATCGCCGTGATGTATGTCGGCAAAATTGTCGAGCTGGCCGAAACCGGCGAACTGCTGGGCCAGCCCTTCCACCCCTACACCGAAGCTCTGCTTTCGGCCATCCCACCGGCCGACCCGGATATTCATCACGAGCGCATCCGGCTGGAAGGAGATGTACCCAGCCCGGCTAACCCACCCTCAGGCTGCATTTTCCACCCGCGCTGCGGCTATGCCCAGCCGGTATGTGCGACCCAGGTTCCCGAACTGGAAGAAATCAAGCCCGGGCGTTTTGTGAGCTGCCTGTTTGCAAAGGAACTCAGCTTAAAAGGCATTGGAGATTTAGGATGAACAACTCACAACGATTCTCGGCAGTCATTGCCTATATTCCGGTGATCGGGTGGTTGTATGTGCTGTTCGCCCAACGCAGGAGTGAACTGGCAGTGTTTCATCTGCGGCAGTCGATCGGCCTGGTAATCGGGATGGTATTCAGTGTGCTGGCCTGGGGGGTCGTCACCTGGGTGCTGACCTGGATTCCATTTGGGAATGTGATCGGCATCGCGCTCTTTACCCTGGTGATTACGGTGTGGATCGTGGCAGTGATTGCTCTGGTGATTGGGCTGGTCAACGCGGCCCGCGGCCGGATGGATCAACTGCCTTTCTTCGGCGGTTTCGCGAAGTGGGTTCCGCTGTAAATAAGAAGGGTTCTTTTTTAGCGGCGAAACCAGGCGTTTCAGGGTGTAGATAAGATTTCAATTTAAGGTGGCTTAGCCACCTTAAATTTTGGAACAAATCTTTTAGCATAAGGAAGTTTTGAAAGGATTAAGATATGGCGATCAAAATTGCATTTATTGGGGCGGGTTCGATCGGGTTTACCCGGCGGTTAATGCGCGACATGCTAACCGTGCCCGAACTGCAGGATACCACATTTGCATTCATGGATTTGTCTCAAAGCAATCTGGATATGGTCACCCAGCTTTGCCAGAAGGATATCCAGACCAGCGGGGTTCCGGCCAAATTAGTTTCCACTCTGAACCGCCAGGAGGCGATCACGGATGCGGATTACGTGGTTTCGACCATGCGGGTGGGCGGGCTGAGGGCCTTCCAGCTGGATATTGACATTCCATTAAAATACGGCGTCGACCAGTGTGTGGGCGATACTTTATGTGCGGGCGGGATCATGTACGGGCAGCGCACCATTCCGGTACTGCTCGACGTCTGCAAGGATATTCGCGCCCTGGCCAAACCGGATGCGATTTTCCTCAATTACTCGAACCCGATGGCCATGAACACCTGGGCCTGCAACCAGTACGGCGGGGTAAAGACCATTGGCCTGTGCCACGGGGTGCAGGGCGCCCATTGGCAGATCACCGACTGCGTGGAGCGATGGGCCAAGGCTCAAGGGTTGCTGCCCGAAGATGCCAAACTGCACCGGCGGGATGTGCACGTGATCGCGGCCGGCCTGAACCACCAGACCTGGTTTATCCAGGTGGAATGGAACGGGATCGACATGCTGCCCTACCTGCTGGAGCTGTTCGAGAATCACCCCAAATTCTCCGAGACCGAAAAGGTGCGCATCGACGTGCTGCGCCGCATCGGGTATTACAGCACCGAATCGAATGGGCATCTCAGCGAGTATCTGCCCTGGTACCGCAAACGCACGGCCGAAATTCCGCAGTGGATCGACCTGTCATCCTGGATCAACGGCGAGACCGGCGGCTACCTGCGGGTATGCACCGAAGGCCGCAACTGGTTTGAAACCGATTTCCCCAACTGGCTCAAGGAACCCGGCCTCGATCTGGCGACCTACAAGCGCAGCGAAGAACACGGCTCTTTTATCATCGAGGGCCTCGAAACCGGGCGAATCTACCGCGGGCATTTCAATGTGGTCAATCGCGGGCACATCACCAACCTGCCGGATGGCTGCGTGATCGAAATCCCCGGCTATGTGGACCGCACCGGGATCAATATGCCGGTGATTGGCGACCTGCCGCTGGCGACCGTGCCCACCCTCTCGGCATCACTGCAGGTGCAGAAGTTGAGTGTGGAAGCCGCAGTGCGCGGCGATGTGACCTTGCTTAAGCAGGCCATGCTGCACGATCCACTGGTCGGCGCGGTGTGCAATCCGGAGGAAGTCTGGCAGATGACGGATGAGATGCTGGTGGCTCAGGCTGAGTGGCTGCCCAATTTCGCCGCCGCCATCCCCGCCGCCGGGGCTCGTCTTGAAGAAGCCGTGCGCAGCGGAAAACGGGTCAAGACAGTGGAAACCCAGGGCGCGGCGCGCCTGCATACCAAGACGGTGGAAGAAATGGCGGTTGACCGGGCTGCTGCGGCGGCCAATGCCGATGCCGCCGATAAAGGCAAACTGACCAAATAATCTTTTTCTGATGGAGTTGACCCAAAAGAATTTTGGGTCAACTCCGCATTATAAATATTCCGAAGTTACCTGGAAAAGACCAGCGCATAGCTGTGATCGTAGCCATAGCCGTAATAGTGGTCCCAGGCGAGGACGATTTCGCCTTCGAAGGTGAGCACCTGCGAGAGCGCGGCGGCTACGTCCCAGGCCAGGGTGGTGACTGAGAGCAGGTCTTTTAGATTGGAAACCTCGACAACGACGTGGGCGTCAGGGTTCATTTTTTGACGAACTTGCGTATAAATTTGCTGAAGATCTTGCAGATAAGCCGGGTAACCACGGCCCGCCTGGGTATAGGCGCTGAACGGATCTTCAGGATCATTTTTACTCATGTACGGGGGAGAGGTAAGCGAGAAATCGAAGTAAGGAAGGTCATATTCGGCCATTCGGCGCGCGTCGCCCTGGATCAGACTCTCGGGGCGCTGCAGCCGGGACTGAATGTAGGCAGCGCGGCGGGGATCGAATTCGATCCCGGATGGGATGCGGTCCAATGATTCGGCGGTTAAAAGGGTGGTACCAAAACCGGCGAAGGGGTCGAAAACTACCTGGCCGGTTTGGGTGTACTCCTGGATGAAATGGCGGGCAAAATTTTGCGGAAAGCGCACATCATCGCCGGAGAATTCAGGCGGAAGCGGAGCGGGAGGCGTATTATCGAAGTGGAGATAGCTTTTCATATTTTCCATTTAAGGCGATCACTGCTGCGATCCGAAGAAGCGTTTCTGGCTGTTCAGGGCCAGCACGATCAGGGTATACACAATGCAGGCCAGGGTGACGACCAGCATATAAGGCCAGTTGTCGAGGGTGTCAGGGCTGCGCGTCAGCGCCAGCAAATCCAACCAATACCAGCCTGCCAACCCCAGCACGGTGATGCGCGTCACCGGCGGCGCCCAGCGCTGGCGCAGCAGCAGTCCGGCGGCACAAACCAAACCTGCCAATCCCCACACGGCCCCCATAATCGCCTGGTAAAGCGGTCCCGGCCTGATACCGGTCTGGCTTAAAAAATCCCAGGCGGTAATCACAAACTGCAGGCGCAGCCAGCCGGTCAGCGAAGCAAACAACAGGCCCAGCGCCAACAGCCACAATTCAAAAGTTCTTCCTGGTTTTTGATCCATATATTCCTTGTTCAGCGCCTGCCAGGCCTCATTGAAGGGTTACTTCCCAAAGGTGCACATGCGCCGGTTCATCGTTGTACGTATTTTTTAGAAGAATATTCAGCCGGAGTACAGCCAGCTCGCCTTCAAAATCCAGCGACAGGGGGCGCGGCAGCGGATTTTCGTCCACCTGCAGGCGCCACTGCGATGGTTGATTAGAGCCGGCCACATCCACTGAAACATCCAGGATGCTGGCTTCTCCGCCAATCTGCAGGAGCAGGCCTTTCATCTGCCGCGGACTGTCAAACGCGATGTGCAGTTCCAGCGGGTTGGAAACCATGGTGCGCAAAAAGGTCTGCAGGTCGCCATCGAAAATATTCTTGATTTGACCGATGTCCAGGCGGGAATATTGTACCAGCGCCGGCTGGTTCCCGACAACCAAAGAAGCCGTTTGCAGCGTGTGCCGGTCTTCCAACTCGGCAGCCATGATCTGGTCAATCTGGTCCACATAGCGCAGGTGGAGCAGGTAAAAACCCGGCCTACCGTCGGGCCAGGGCAGGGTGCCTGTCACATCGATCAGGCTGAATTTGTCGCTTTTCTGGGCACGCTCCAGTTCTTCGGGCGGCAGAATGAACAGCATATCGTCGTTCAGGGGCTGTTTTTGTTCCAGCCAATGGTCGATCCCTTCGATCTGCACCGGCGAAGGGTCCGGCAGGAAAAAACGAGCGAGCACATCTGTCCCGTTGGCCCAGGAGGAAGAGATAAAGACCTGCGCGCCGGGATGGTCCCGGGCATAACGCTGTGCCTCGCCAAACACCTGGCGCGCGCCGTACTGCATCCCCCCCATGCCGTAATCGGTGGACCAGGTTGGGCCGAAGGTCAACGCGGCATAAAGCAAAAAAATAGCGAAGCCAGACAGGATGGTCCATACCTCTGCGCTTAGAAACAGCCGGCTGATATGCCAGCGGCGGGCGGCCCATTCCAGCAGTTCTCCACTCAACAAGGCAGTGAGCAGCGCTATCGGGATGACCATGAACAGGGTGCGCGTGACCCCAATTCCCACCAGGGCCGCCCCGCCGGGCACCGCCAGCAGCGCCAGCAGCGGAATGCGGTATTCCCAGCGCCGCCAGCGCCAGACTGCCAGCCCGACCGCAGCCATGCCCAGGGGAAAGGTGAAGATCAGCAGGTTGCCGAAATTGCCCATGATGTGGCGTGCCAAATCCTGTCCGGGCGCATACCAGAAGATTGGGCTCAGGCCGTGCAGGTATTCCTGAAAATAGGAAGCTACCTTCTGCGTCCAGGGCAGCGACTGGTTGACCAAAGCCCCCAGCTGGGTGAGATGGTGCAGGGTTTCATTAGGGTGCAGCAGTTGGAAGCGTGCATAGGGCAGCAAACACAACAGGCCAAGCCCTGCGGCGCGCAGCAGGAAGGCCCGGTTTTGCCAGTGAAAGCGCAGGTCAAACACGCCCCACAAGATCAACGTGACGGCTACCACCACCTGGGCCGGGCTGTAGCTGTAAAAAGCCAGCGCAGCGCACAGCACTGCCCCATACACGGCCCGCGGGCTGCCCGCGCGGTAGCGCAAGTAATAATAGAGCAACCCGGCGTAAAATGTTACCGCCAGGCTGGTTTCAAAGGCAGTCCGCGAATGCAGAAACCAGGCCGGGGTTATTGTCAAAAGCAGCACGCCCAACCAGGGCGCCGGGCTGCGGTAAACACGCAGCAGGGCCAGCCCTAACCAGAGCGGCGCCAGCAGGGTCACCAGGGCGGATATGCCGCGGGTAATCTCGATCGAGCGCGGGAAAAGAATGGCCGGGATCACCTGCAGGTAAACCGATACGCCCAGGTTGTACTGGTATACGTTGTTGAAGTAAGTGGGTAAGAATTCACCGGTCGGGCTGCGCAGCTTGTCGCGCAGCAGGTCCGCCGCCAGCAAAGTCTGGTTGGCTTCATCGGTAAAAAAGTAGATCGGGTAATCTGCCAGCGCATACAGCCGGGTGAAAAGATAAACGCCGAGTGCGCCAACCAGCAGCCAGACGGCCCAATCAGTGCGCCAGGATTGCGCCAACCGGCTGCGCAGGCCGGCTTGCGCGGCCGGTTCCAGCTCGATTTGCCGGGAAAGGCCTTCCTCAACGCCCAGCGTAACTTGTTTTCTCGCCAGTGGGCTGCCATCTGCGGTCTGACCCTCCACGCTGACACGCAGGCTGGTTCCGGCAGGCAGGTCGGCGTGCAAGTCCAGGCGGGATCGGGCTGGTTGAGGAGGTTCAGGCGGCATGGGTGGGTTCATTCCAGGAATAAGTGCTGCAGGCTTTTTTGAGCCCGTTGGCGCCAGGCGTATCCCTGCACGGCGGCCCGGGCAGCGGTTCCCAGACGCGCGCGCAGGGCTGCGTCTTGCGTCACCTGGCGGAAAGCTTCTATCCAGGCCGACGCATCCTGGGGCGGGCAGAAGATGGCGCAGGTTGGGTTAAGCACTTCATGCAGGACAGGCAGGTCTGAGGAGAGGATTGCCCCCCCGGCGGCCATATATTCGAACATCTTCATCGGGCTGCAAATATCGGCGGTATTGCCGCCGCCGCTGACCGAGACGCTGATTTCATATGGCATCAGCAGGATCTCGGCGGCAGCCTGGTAAAGCGGAATGCGCCGGTTGGGCACGAACCCGGTCAGGGTCAGGTTGGTGATGCCCATCTGCGCGGCGCGCGTGCGCCATTGGACCACATCATTGGGCCGGCCTCCCACCCATAAAAATTTGACCTCAGGAAAAGCCTGGGCCAGGCTGACCAGCACATCCATCCCCCGCCCCGGGTAAAGATGCCCGGTATAACCGGCGGTCAAACCTTGCGCCAGCCCAAGCTGGCGGCGGGCTTGAGCGGCATCTGGCAGGCCGGTGTAGCGCTCAAGATCGACCCCATCCGGAGCAATTACTGCCTCGCCCGGACGGATGCGCAGGCCTTGCTCGCGTTCCAGCGTGCGCTGCAGGGCCTGGGTGATAAACAACAGGCGCTTTTTACCAGGATGGCGGGCAATCTGGCGGAACAACCAGGGGCCTATGCGCCCGGTGGGGCGGTCGTGCAGTTCCAGCAGCATGGGTAGGCCAGCCCACAGCGCCAGCAAGCCGGCCTGGGGCACCCAGGTGTAGACGGCTTCAGCCTTCCAGGCCCGGGCGGCGCGCAGCGCATTCCAGGCAAAATCGTAGCGGCGCAGGCGCGGGTTAGCCGGCAGCCAGTCGATGGGGAATGAGGTTTCCAATCCGTACTGTTCTGCCAGTGCTGCCCATGGGGCAGCACGACTGCCGGGCAGCCACAGGCGCACCTCGTTCCCAACCTGGGCCAGGGACTGACAGACTTTCATAGCCTGGATGGAATTGGCCGTGCCCGAAGGCACTGTGGATGCGCTGATGCAGGCGATTTTCATAACGATTGCTTTATGCCCGAATTGTGACGAGCTTCCGAATAACCAAATCTGACCTTTGCAGTTCATTAATGTTAGCAGAGTCAAACTGCAGAGAAAAACCTTCCGCAAATTTTTTTGACGACGAAATTTTATAATGCAGCCCGGCCAATTCGTTATCACGCAGAAATGCATCTCTTTCTTCCGCACTTATCGTCAGACTGATTTTGAACCGTTCTTTGTATGGGATCAAATAAAGCAGGGTTTTATCTTGATCATGTATCTTAAGAATCCACCCCCCGCTTTCTGTAAATACCCATTCATATAAATATGAACTCGTTAAGTCGATAACATTTTTGAAATAGGCATACTTGTTTCCCAATGCAGCCTGTAAGGTTTGATCAGTTGGTTCGTTTGATTTATCAAGAAACGGACGGAAACCCATAACTTTTTACTCCTCCACAAGGGACTTACCATATTTCCTGGCTAAAATCATTTTATTAGAAAATGGCACAACCAGGTTTATCTTTCGGCTGGAATCAGGCGAATGCCGCGCAGCGCGATCAGACCGACCGAGACTACAAAATAAGCCGAGAGCAGGGCCGCCTCTCCGGTGAAGCCGAAGGTGGGGATTACCCAGAATCCCAGCAGCACCTTGATCAACCCGCACCACAGCATCACTCGAAAGGGGTATCCTGGTTGGTTAAAGGCCAGCAGCAGGCTGCGGTTCCAGAACAAGACGTTGGCCGTGCCGTAACCCAGCAGCAGCAGGACCAGGGCCGGAAAAGCCGGCAGGAACTCCGGGCCGTAGAGCTGGATCAGCCACGGGCCGAACACCAGCAGCCCCAGCGCTACTATCCCGGTCCAGCTGCCGGCGATGATCGTCACCCGGCGCAGCAGGCGGCGCAGCTGGGCCCAGTGCTTTTCGGTGATGCTGCGGCTGAGTTCGGGATAGGTGGTGGCGATGAATGGGGTGATGGGAGTGGTGAGCAGGGTGACGAATGCCATGGCGACTTTATAATAGCCGGCTTCGAGCGGCGAGAGGAAGAAGCTGACCCACAGGCGCTCGCTGTCGCGCACCAGCAGGGTCAGTGTGGCGCTCAAGTTGGTGGTGACGGCAAAGTGGGCCAACTCGCGCCAGGGCGGCAGCAGGCGCAGAGAGGCTTTGTACCACTCTTTTCCGAGCAGCGTGTTCAGGCTGGTCCAGGCCAGGACCATCGGGCCGATCCCCAGGATCATCTTGCCCAGCAGATAGGCTACCACCACAGCGACGATCCCTCCGCCGGTAAAATAGGCCACCAGGATAATCAGCGCAGTCAGTACAGCCTGGCTGAGATTGACCGCGGCCTGGCTGCGGTACCGGCGCACCACCTGCAGCACCCCGGTGGAGGTCTCGGTCATCATGTTGCCCAGGATGGTCACACCGTAAAAGATAAACAGCGGTGTCCAGCGGGCGTCTTTGGCAAAGATCAGGGCGGCCCACGGTGCCAGCAGCACCAGGATGGCAAATGCCAGCAGCGAGGTAAATGCTTCAACGATAGCGGCGACTTTAACGATCGCCGCTGCCCGGTCAAGGCGGCCTTCGGCCTGGTACAGGCTGACATAGCGAACCACCAGTTCGCCCATGCGAAAGGAGAACAGGCGGTTTACGGTGGAGCTGAATTGGGTAATGTTATCGAGGACACCAAAATCAAAAACACCCAACAGGCGGGCGGCGAAAACGCTTTGCAGCATGCTCAGACCGGTACCGAGGGTGCTGCTGCTGAACAGGTAGCCGGTGTTGCGGATGACAAGCCCTAAAAGGCGATCTTGCTTCCACGCGTTCCAGATTGCCCGTACCCATTCGATCACGGCGTGGCGATCTGGCTGGCCCAGGAACGTTCAGTCAGGTACCACTCCACCAGGCGGCCGATGCCGTCATCCAGGCTGACTTGAGGCTGCCAGCCCAGTATGCGGCGAGCTTTTTCGACGTTGGCCCAGTTCTCCATTACGTCCGCCGGGTTGCGTGGGATAAATTCCAGGTTTGCTTTGCGGCCCAGCTTGTTTTCGATCGTCGCCAGCATATCGTTGATGCTGATGGTCTCATGCCCGCCCAGGTTAATCAGTTCGTAGCCCAATGGTTTGAGACCCAAAATGGTGCCGCGGGCGATATCATCCACATAGGTGAAACCGCGTGATTGGGTGCCGTCGCCGGTGACCTGCACGGGGCGGCCTTCGGCGACCCACTGGCAGAAGCGGAACATGACCATATCGGGGCGACCCGCCGGACCGTACACGGTGAAATAGCGAAAAACAGTCACATCGATCCCGAACAGGTGGTGGTAGCTGTAGGCCAGCGCTTCGGCGCCTTTTTTGCTGGCGGCGTAAGGCTGCAGGGGATGGTCGCTTTCAGCGGTTTCAGGGGTGGGTAGGGGTGGGTTGGCGCCGTACAGGCTGGAGGTTGAGGCCAGCACCAATTTTGGCACGTCGTGGTGCCGGCAAAATTCCAGCAGGTTGAGCGTGCCCATGGTATTGCTTTCCACGAAAGCCCAGGGAATTTCCACCGAGGCACGTACACCCGCCCGCGCCGCCAGGTTGATGATTCCATCCAGTGGGGTTGTGCCCAACTGCTCGTTGAGCGCCTGGCGGTCGGCGATATCCAGCTTAAGAAAATGGAAGCCCTCGCGACCGAGCAGCCGGTTAAGCCGCCAGTCTTTCAGACGGATATCGTAAGCGTCGTTGAGATTATCGACTCCCACCACATGGTGGCCTTCGTCCAGGAGCATTTCGGTGACGCGCGCTCCAATAAAGCCGGCGCTGCCGGTGACCAGATATGTAGCCATATTTTGCCTCTATATAATCGTAGAGGCTCAGAGACTAAGAGATTTTTATAAATTAATCTCTGCGCCTCTGTGTCTCTGTGGTAAATCTATAATCTGACGACTTTGGCGACTTTCTTGCCGTGGGTTTTGAGCGCGTTGCGCGTATCGACAATCAATGCCGCCGCATCGTACAGGGCCTTGTAATCGTAGTTAGAGTGGTTGGTCACGATCACCACCGCATCTGCCGCGCCCGCTTCAACCAGGTAATCGGGCACCGAGTTCAGCATCCAATCGTCGTGGTTGATGACCGGGATATAGGGGTCGTGGTAGCTGACTGCAGCCCCTTTTTGCTTCAGCAGGCCAATCACATCCAGAGCCGGCGACTCGCGCAGGTCGTCGATATCCGGTTTATAGGCTGCCCCCAATACCAGAATGCGGCTGCCTTTGACCGGTTTGCCCAGGTCGTTGAGCGCATCCTGCACTTTGTTCACTGCAAAGCGCGGCATGTTGGTGTTGATTTCCGAGGCCAGCCCGATGAAGCGGGCATTGTAGCTGAGCGACTTCATCTTCCACGACAGGTACAGGGGGTCGATGGGAATGCAGTGACCGCCCAGACCAGGGCCCGGGGTAAATTTCATGAACCCGAACGGTTTGGTGGCGGCGGCCTCGATCACCTCCCACACGTCCACGCCCAACCGCTCGCACATGACCGCCATCTCGTTGACCATGGCAATGTTGATCATGCGGAAGGTGTTCTCGAGCAGCTTGGTCATTTCGGCTGCTTCCGTGGAACTGACCGGTACCACGGTTTTCAAGGCCTGCGCGTACCAGGCGGCGGCAACACCAGAACAATCTTCGGTGATTCCGCCTACTACCTTGGGTGTGTTGTAGGTGGTCCAATCTTTGCGGCCAGGGTCCACTCTTTCTGGCGAGAAAGCGATGAAAATATCTTCACCGGCGATCAGACCGCTGGACGCCGTCAGATTGGGCAGTATCAGTTCGCGCGTGGTGCCGGGATAGGTGCTCGATTCGAGCACCACCACCATGCCGGCATGCACGAAAGGCGACAGCGATTCGGCCGCGGAGATGATGAACGACAGGTCCGGGTCGCCGGTCTTGCGCAAGGGAGTGGGTACGCAGATCGAGACGGCATCGGCCTGGGCGCAGGCGGCAAAGTCCGTGGTGGCCCGGATCATTCCGGCGTCCACCAGGCGGGCGAGCTGCGCGGAAGGAATATCCATGACATAACTGTCGCCGCGGTTGACCCGCGCGACCTTTTCTGCCATGGGATCGACCCCGATCACTTTGAATCCGGCTTCGGCGAAAACGACTGCCAGGGGCAGGCCGACATAGCCCAGCCCAAGAATGGCGACCACCGCAGTGTGGTCTAAAAGTTTGGCAACTAACGTGTCTTTGATTTGGCTCATTTTAGAATAGCCTTAACTGAACAGGATCATCCGGTTCGGGCGGTGTGGGTTCGTCCGTTTGACCGGGTTTACGAGTCGAGGCTGCCGGTTTGGCGCGGTCGGCTTGCTGCACATATTCCGGCAGCCTCATAAAATCTTTTTCCAGGATCGGCCGCAGCGACGGCTGGTGAAGGGCGGCTGCCGGGTGGTACATGGCGACGATCATCCGCCCGTGCACCCAGGTAGCCTGACCGTGGACATCCGATATTTTCACCATGGGTAGAAAGCGGGCCATAGAGAAACGCCCCAGGGTGACGATCACGCGCGGGTTAATGGCTTCGATCTGGCGTTCCAGGTAATCGCTGCAGGCCGCCAGTTCGTCCGGCTGTGGATCGCGGTTGCTGGGCGGACGGCATTTGACGACATTGGTAATAAATACCTGGTCGCGCTTCAGGCCGATCTTGCCCAGTAAGTCACTTAAAAAGTTCCCGGCAGCACCAACAAAGGGGCGCCCCTGCTCGTTTTCATAGAACCCGGGGCCTTCCCCAATAAACATGATCTTTGATTTCGTGGGGCCTTCGCCAGGCACAGCCCGCTTGCGTGAAAAATGCAGCTCGCACTTCTCGCAAGCCGATACCTGGCTGGCTACTTCTTTCATGACTTCCGCCGGTTTCACCATTGCACCTCCAGGCTAACGGTATTAATGAGAGCTTTCATCATCTGGTGGGTTGATACTGCCAAACTGCCGAAAAGTCTCGATCGTGATCGGGGTTAAAATCATCAACAAGGCATCCTCGCTGTTGTCGAGGTAATACTTGGGACGCACTCCATTGACGATAAAGCCAAACCGCTGGTACATTTTTTGTGCTGCCAGGTTGTTGCGGCGCACCTCCAGGTAAGCCTGGGTTACACCGCCCTGTATGGCGTCCTCCAGGGCCAACGCCAGCAGGCGCTGACCGATATGCATACGGCGAAATTCGGGCAGGATCGCGATCGTAGCGATATGGGCTTCATCCAGAATGATCCACACGACGATCATCCCTACCACCCGAGTCCGACCGTGCGCATCCAGGGCCTCTGCCACCCAGGTGCGCGAGTTTTGGTTCTGGGTCAATTCATAACGGTAGGAACGTTCAGACCACGGCAAGGGAAATGAAAGCACATCAATGGCATGCACTTGCTCGACGTCTTCCAGCGTCATGCGCCGGAAGCGCAGTTCCACCATCGTTTCAGGAGTGATCACGCCGGAATCACCCCCGCCACATGCAGATAAATCGGCGATAATGGAATGATGTCGTCGACATCGTTTGCCTGCCAGCGCCGCCAGGCCAATTCGGCCAGGTATGACGGCCGCCGCAGGGATTGGGCCGGTGAAGCCAGGAGCACATTAACCCGTTTGCGGGCCAGGATCTGGCGTTCTTCCGTAGTGAGTTCGCCAATCACCAGGCTGGGTTTGCGAATGCTGGCGGAAAGCTCGGAGGCAGTGGTTACCCTGGGTTCGCCCTGGGCAGACCAGCGGCCCATCATTGTGGCGTACCAGACCACCGCCAGCCGTCCGCGCCCGGCCTGCAGTACAGCCGCCATGGGTAAATCGCTGATGGGTTGGGGGGCTACCAGGGCATCCATGGATGGGATGCCGATGATCGGAATGTGCAGGGCCAATGCCAGACCCTTGGCAACCGCCAGGCCGATGCGCAGGCCAGTGAAAGAACCAGGCCCCAGAGCGACTGCCAGGACTTCGATTTGGGAAATTTTCAGCGCACTGCGCCGCAGCATATCCTGAATGGCCGGGGCCAGTTCGACCGTATGGCGTTCATGGGCCTGCCAGATTTCTTCTGCGACAACCTGGGCGTCATTGTACAGGGACAGTCCGATCGATTGGGTGGAGGTGTCGATGGCCAGCAGCATATTACCCTCCAAACGATTGGTGGCGGAATTTTGCCACAATTTTTTCATAGCGGCTGCCTTCGGGCAAAAAGACCATGCCGCGATGTTCTTCCGCAATGTAACGTAAGTTAAGCCACAGCCGTTCCGGCGGCAGCACAGCCTGGATGCGTTCGGCCCATTCCACGACCATGGGACCCGATTCAAGCATGGAATCCAGGTCGAGGTATTCCGCCTCAAGCGGGCTTTCCAGACGGTAGGCATCCAGGTGATAGAGCACTTTCCGATCAGCCCGGCGGTATTCGTTGCACAGTACGAAAGTTGGGCTGGATACGGCATCTAGCGAACCCCAACCCTGCGCCAGGCCCTGAACCAGGGTCGTTTTGCCGGATCCCAGATCACCAGACAGGCATAACAGATCGCCTGGCCGCATTAATGTACCCAGGCGAATTCCCAGACGCCGCGTTTGGTCCGGACTGCGGCTGAAAAATTCGAGCGAATGGGGGTTCAGGATCGGCATGGGATCCCCTTCGGTCCTTTTTTCGGCGCTGACTGCACCGAGAAAACAATCAGTCTACTGCGTGGCTTCTACCACACCCACCTGTTGGGCAATAATCTGCGCGATGCGGTTGGCCGCATTCGGGTGGCTCAACCGCTTTGAATTCGCCGAGACCTGCTTGCGAATATCCGGGTTTTTCAACCAGCTGCGCAGTGTGTCGATGACCTCATCCGCTTCCGGCGCCCAAACACCGGCCCCATGATCGACCACATAGGTTACGTTGCCTTCTTCCTGGCCTGGGACCCGGCTGAAGAGAATAATCGGCAGCCCGGCAATAAATGCTTCGCTGATCGTTCCCGGGCCAGCTTTGGTAATCAAGACATCGGAAGCCTGCATGAACTGCGGCATTTCTTTGACGAAACCATAAATCTTGATGGGGGTTAACCATTTGCGCGATTCCAGCTTCTCACGCAGCTTGGTGTTTTTGCCGGTGACCAGCACCAGGGTGATTGGCAGGTTTGCCTTGTCAATGGCCACCGCCGTGCGGCCCATCGGGCCCATACCTTCGCCGCCGCTGACCATTAAAACGATCGGGCGGGTCTGCGGCCAATTCAGGCTGGTGCGCAGTTCCTGGCGCGATCCGTGGGAGTGGCAGAACCGGTCGGCAACGGGCAGCCCCACCACTTCCAATTGACTCGGTTTTAATCCCAACTTGATCCCGCGCTGCCAGGCCTCCTGGGTGGGAACCACAATCAGATCGTTGCGGCGGTCATACCACATGGCATGGGTCGAAACCAGGTCGGTCACGACAGAAATGTAAGGCGTTTTTATGGTCATGGCGCGCAGTACAGCCATATTGGGCACCGGATGGACCGAAACAATCAGATCGGCAGGGTATTCGTTGACCAGCCGGTGGGCTGCCCGGCGCACATACGGCCAGAATGCATCTTGAATAAAGCGCGCCCGCCGGCGGCCGTTGCTCATTTTGTAGGTAGTTTCCCAGACCGCAGTCATTTTCGCCATGGCAGGATATGTGGGAATCGCCAGGGGCAGAGGCTGAGGAGCTTTTTTAAAAAAGTCAACCATTTCAGTTTCGATCTGGTTCGGATAAAGCAACTCTAAGGATTCGATAATTGCTTCCGCTGCACTGCGATGCCCTCCCCCGGTGTCAGAAAACAGGAACAGCACTTTGGGTCGTTCACTGCGATGTGGATTCATTAACTCCTCTTCGGACAATGGTTTTTATCCGGCGGGCCAGTTCACGCCGGGGCAGTAAGACCCGCCGCTGGCATCGACAGCATTCCAAGCCAATATCTGCTCCCAAGCGCACCACTTTCCACTCATCCCCTCCGCAGGGATGGGGTTTCCGCAGGCGTACAACGTCCGATACGCTCAAGTCAGGCAGCATGATTAAGATTATACCATCCCCATGATATAATGAGAGAACTGGATGAGAGCAGCCTTGC
Organism: uncultured Chloroflexia bacterium; assembly: GCA_963768585.1. Taxonomy (GTDB): domain Bacteria; phylum Chloroflexota; class Anaerolineae; order Anaerolineales; family Anaerolineaceae; genus CAVUNY01. The sequence continues at coordinate 124,171 of CAVYIF010000015.1, read as the reverse complement.
CGTTCTCGAAGGCGGGCAGCCTTGCCGCTCCTGGCGGCCTGAAAACAGGCTGTTTTTTTGAATAATTTACATTTACCGCAGGTCCATTTTGCGCCGCGATGCGGCGCAAAAAAAAACGCCTGTCCTCACTTTAGAGGTCCCATGCTGGGTATCCCATTAGATGAATTAATTGCGCGAATCATTGTACTGGTCATTGCTTTTACGATCCATGAGCTGGCCCATGCCTGGACGGCGGAGTGGTTTGGCGATGACACCCCCCGTATTAATGGGCGGCTGTCCTTAAATCCGCTGGCACACCTGGATCCGATCGGTTCCTTGCTGCTGCTGGTCGCCGGATTTGGTTGGGCTAAACCGGTGCCGGTCAACCCCTATGCCCTGGGCCGCCGTTCTTCGCTGGCGCTGATGTGGGTTTCGCTGGCCGGTCCGATGTCAAATTTTTTAATGGCAGTGATCGCCGCTATCCCTATGCGGATTGCCATTTCCACGCCAGGCGCCCTGGGGCTGAGCAGCCAGCCGTTCCTCTTCAATTTGCTGGGAGATTTTGTCTACATCAATTTGATTCTGATGCTGTTCAACCTGATCCCGATTGCCCCCCTGGACGGTTCGAAAATCGCTTCGGCGGTGCTTCCCGAAAAATGGGGCCAGGCAGTCGAACAATTTTCGGTATATGGGCCGATTGTTCTGCTGGTTCTGGTGTTCGTTGGCCCACGCATCGGAATCGATGTGTTAGGGTGGATCATGAACCCGGTGATGAACAATTTGCTGACACTGTTGATAGGAGTATGAGATGACCATTCAAATCACCATTTTGGGCTTAGGCCAGGTGGGCGCTTCGTTTGGCCTGGCCCTGGCAGAAAAAAAGGACTCGATCCTGCGGGTGGGCAACGACATTAATCCAGAAGTCTGTAAGCGGGCTCAAAAGATTGGCGCGGTGGACAAGATCCAATTTAACCTGCCGTCCGCGGTGCGTAATGCGGATGTTGTCATGCTTTGCATGCCGGTGGATGAAATCAAAAACACTCTGGAAGCGATTTCCAGGGATTTAAAAGAAGGCTGTGTCGTGGTAGATACCTCGCCGGTCAAGATCGGGGTGGCAGAATGGGCCGAAGATTTGCTGCCCAAGGATCGCCATTTTATCACCATGACACCCACCACCAACCCGGTTTACCTGATCGAAACGGAAGTGGGAATCAGCGCCGCTCACGCCGATTTGTTCAAGAACAGCCTGATGGTGATTACCAACCAGCCGGGTGTTGAGGCAGATGTGCTCAAGCTGGCAGCCGACCTGGCGGCCCTTGTGGGAAGCACACCTTTTTTTGCCGACCCATATGAGGTCGACGGGTTAATGGCCGCCGTGCATCTGCTGCCCGAACTGCTGGCGGTTGCCCTGGTGGATGCCACCGTCAACCAGCCAGGTTGGATTGAGGCCCGCAAATTGGCCGGACGGGCTTACGCTCGGGCCTCACTGCCGCTGCTTGAACCGAGTGAATCGGATTTTCACGGCCAGGCCGCCTTATTGAACAAGCAAAACACACTGCGTGTGATGGATAATGTCATTGCTTCGATGCGAGAATTGCGCCAGACGATCGCTGACGGTGACGAAAAAGGGCTGGCAGAAAAAATGCGCAGCGCGATTACCGCCCGTGATTTGTGGCAGGCGCAGCGCGAAAAAGCTAATTGGGAACTGACGCCTGTTGAGGATCTGCCGACAGCGGGAGATATCATGGGCCGCCTGATTGGCCTGGGGCGCAAACCGAAGAAGAGCTAGATGCCCTATTTTTGTTATCTGCTGGAGTGTGCGGACGGATCTTTTTATGCAGGGTGGACCACCGACCCGACTCGGCGCGAACGGCAGCACAACCGCGGCGCTGGGGCACGCTACACTCGCGTCCACCGTCCGGTTCGCCTGGTGTACGTCGAATCTCAACCGGACCGGTCAGCTGCGATGCGCCGTGAATTGGCGCTAAAAAAGCTGTCGCATGCCCAGAAGCGCACCCTGGCCCAAAAAAAGGTCGATGAGCGTGACCCCGGCGGCTCACTCGTTTGATTAATCCCATAAAAACATTTGGAGTTTGGAAATGCCTTCCGATTTCGTGCCCAATGCTACGCATCTTTCTATCGCACCCGGGCGGGTCAACCTTCTCGGCGAGCATGTCGATTACAACGATGGTATGGTCCTGCCGGCGGCGATCGACCGTTCGGTAAAACTCTCGGCCCGTGCCCGCTCTGACCGGTTGGTCATGCTGCGCGCCGAGGATATTAATGAAACCGTCACCTTCAGCCTGGATGCGCTGCCCGGAAAAACCGACGTGCTGGGCGCGGCGCTGCCCGGCTGGGCCATGTATCCGGCCGCGGTGGCCTGGGCCCTGCAGGAAAAAGGGTTGGCAACCAGCGGAATTCAAGCTTCCTTTACCTCTAACGTGCCGATTGGCTCCGGGTTGAGCTCGTCTGCAGCAGTGGAAGTAGCCTTTGCGGCTCTCTGGCAGGTCCTGTCCGGCTGGTCAGCCACTAAAATGGATCTGGCGCGTATGTGCCAGCGCGCCGAAAATGCTTATGTGGGGGTCAACTGCGGGCTGATGGACCAGTTCGCCAGCGCAAATGGGGTGGAGGGGCACGCCTTATATTTTGATACGCGCAGTCTCGAATTTCGTCCTATTCCCTTGCCGGCAAATACGGTGATTGTGATCGCCGATTCGGGCGTGCGCCGCACCCTGACCACTTCAGCCTACAACGACCGGCGTGCGGCCTGCGAGCAGGCGGTGGCGCTGCTAAAACCCCATCTGCCTGGCATGACTGCCCTGCGCGATGTGAACCCGGCCGATTTTTTCCGCCTGGCGCATTTTCTGCCGGAACTGGTCGCGCGCCGCGCTCAGCATATTGTGGAGGAGTGCGCTCGCATGGAGGAGGCGGCGACCGTGTTGGAAGCCGGGGATGCGAATGCTTTTGGCCGGTTGATGCTGGCCGGGCATGCCTCGCTGCGTGACCTGTATGAGGTCAGCTGCCCGGAATTGGACGTGCTGGTCGAAACCGCCAAGAATTTGCCGGGTTGCTACGGCGCACGCCTGACCGGGGCTGGATTTGGCGGGTGCACAGTGAACCTGGTGGAAGAGGGCCAGGCAGCGAATTTCATCGCGGCTTTGAAAATGGGATATGAAGAAATAACCCGGCGCAAAGCTGAAGTGTACCTGTGCCGCGCCAGCCAGGGGGTCCATGTCAATAAACTCTAATTGGATATAATTATCTTTAATGGCTTCCGAAGTTGAATTAAGCGATCGCGAGATCGAAATTCTGAAATTGGTGGCGACGGGGGTAAGCAACAAGGAAATCGCTTACCAGCTGGGGATCAGCCCGAATACGGTCAAGGTCCATTTGCGCAACGTTTTTACCAAGATCGGTGCGTCTTCGCGTACCGAGGCGGCTTTTACCGCTGTGCGCATGGGGCTGGTGGAACAGTTAGCCCCGACGATCGAGCCCGACGATGAGTTGGAGGACCAAACCGGTCCGGAGAGCGATGAGACTCCTGGCTCTTTGCAGGTTTCCATACCGCTTACCAATCCTGGCGCTCGCCGCGGTTTGATGTGGGCGCTGCTGGTGGTTGTATTGGTGATTCTGGCAGTCCTGGGTATGGCCCTGGGTAGATGGGGACCGTTTGCGCCCGCGCCGACTTCCACCCCCACCCTTGCCCCGACTGCAGCCGTCAGTGTGGCCGTTCCAGGCAGTCGTTGGTCTGAGGTTTCGGCCCTGCCGCAGGGCCGCAGCGGAATGGCGGCGGTGGTTTTTGAAGGCGCAATATATCTGGCTGGTGGAAAAACCAGTCAGGGTGTGACCGGTTCGAGCCTGCGCTACCGGCCCTCACAGGGTGGGTGGGAGTTGCTTGCCAATAAACCGACCCCGGTCATGGAAGTTCAGGCGGTGGTCCTGGGAGAGCGCATCTTTGTCCCCGGGGGGATGTCCGCCAGTGGCAAACCGGTCAGCGTGCTGGAAGCCTATTCGCCGCGCCTGAACCGTTGGGATACCCTGGAGCCTCTGCCGGTGCCTTTGAGCGGGTATGCTCTGGCGGCCTTCGAAGGCCGCATCTATCTGTTTGGGGGCTGGGATGGTACGGCCTACTCTGCCGCAGTCTACAGCTACGATCCCGCCGCCGATACCTGGCAGCTGCGAACCGCTCTACCCGGGGCGCGAGCCTTTGCAGCGGCGGTAGTGGTAGAGTCGAAAATATATGTCATCGGCGGATATGATGGTCAGCAGGCCCTGCGCGACCAATTGGTGTATTTTCCCGACCGCGACCAGGGCAGTGACCAGCCCTGGGAACAGCGTGCCCCGCTGCCGGAAGGCCGCTACGGGATGAGCTGCACCACGCTGGCCAACATGATTTATCTGGTAGGGGGGGTGGATGATGCCCAACAAACTGGCGGTTTGTCTCCGCTGGTGTACCAACCGTTGAACGACCGCTGGACCCCTTTCGACCTTCCGCCCGAGCCGCTGGGTAATCACCCGGCGCTGCTGGGGCTCGAAACCCGCCTGCATGTGCTGGGCGGGGAAACCCCCGCTGGCCTGCTGGCGAGCCATTTGACCTACCAGGCAATCTACACCATCGCCATCCCATCCATCCAGCAGTAAATAACCGGGTTGGGGGAAGCATCGCAGGGAAACAACGCGTAGGGAGCGCACTGCCCACCCTACTGAGAATTGCTGTTGGGGAGTACTGCCATGAAAAAGCATTTTGTCTTAGGACTGGTCACAATGATCGTGGTTTCTTATGTCTTCGGCTGTAGCAAGCCTTCGGCAGCCGCCACACCGGCCAATTCTCAAGCGACTCTACCTGCAATTTTCGAACCCTGCCCGACTGCACCTGCGGAGAGCGTAAACCAGACCGCTTCTCAAAATCCCGCCCCAGAAATCTCTTCAGATGCGCCTCAAAATCAGGTGTTTCTACCTTGGATTCTATCGATAGCACCGCCGGCCGCGTTTTGTCCAGCTATACAGGCTGGTTTATCCTATCTAATGGCCCGCTACAACCCTGCGCTCGGGCTGCTCAATGAGGCACCCGCTGCCGCGCCGCACATCTACTGGCTGACCAACGACAACGCCCTGGCCGCCTATGCCTTCGAGCGCCTGGGACAGGCCGAAATGAGCGCCGCCATCAAGCAGTCGATCCTGCTTTACGGCAGCGACACCAACGGCCTGATCGAGGTCGTATGGGGTGTGCCGGTCACGTTCCCGCCCTACATCGCAACAAAGAATAAGATCGATCAGGTTGGCGAAGATATAATTTGCCGGGAAGTTCACGATCAGGGAGATAAATTTATCGATTGGCAGGAATATGCCGACCTGGGGTTTTATGGGGCGCTCAACGAATTTCAGCAGGGCGATCTGGCCGTTGCGCAATCGATCTATGCCAACACGCTGGACCAGTTTGACGGCACAGGCTTTCAGGACAAGGCTTTCAGTGATCTTTATGCGACCTATAAACTGGCGTTGGCGCTTTATGTGGGCGCGACAATCCAGGCACCGAATCCTTACCGTGAACAGATGCTCAGTGTGATGCGATCCATGCAGTCCCCCAATGGGGGGTTCTTCACCCATTACCGCGACCAGCAAACACCGGAGGGCGATACCAACACCGAGACCACATCCCTGGCGCTGCTGGCGCTGGCGGTGAATAAGTGCGATCCCCCTTGAAAAGCCAGTCGGATTCGCGGCTGCATGCTCTACCTTCCCTACCCCATACCTGCCTCTCCTTGCACGCATGCCCGGTGAGAAATCCAGGCGTACTGTGTGGAGTGGCTGGCGTTCTCTGGGGGTGAGTTGCCTGGCATTTCGAACTGAGCCAGGCCTTGCCGCTGTCGCTGCCTGATGGATCTGGTGCTGGAGATTTGTAAAAGGCCCGCGAAAACTTAAAACGGATGGGGAATTGTAGGGTGGGTGGCACCACAGCCTACGTTGCTTATGCGGAATCACCAGGCAATCGCTATTGACTTTTCTAAAATTGGGACTATTATAATAGAACATAAATTCTATTATTTTTACCCCTGGAAAAGACATGACCCGTCTGGTATTTGTGGATGACGAACTGGTGATATTACTGGAAACAGATCTTCCGCCGGCTGCCCTGGTTGAGGCCATCCAGGCCAACCGCTGGCCGCTGCCCCCGCCTCTGGCTGCCCTGACTGCGGTGGACGGATCTGGCGCAGGGCGCCCAACCGTGCTGCGCGCGGTGCCTTTGGGGCGGTTGGTAATCATCTCGCCGGCTGAAACCCATGAGGGCGCGTCCCTTCCCACGCCAGACGGAGCGACACCGCTCAATCTCAGCCCGCGCCAGCGCCAGGTGCTGCAGGGGCTGGCGGATGGCCTGACCAATAAACAAATCGCCGCTCACCTGGGGCTGCATAAGCGCACGGTTGACCTGCACATTGCTGCGATCAAAGGGCGTTTTGGAACCAGCAGTCGTATGCAGTCTGTACTGCGCGGTGCCGCCCTGGGTTTGTGCAAAATCAAACCGGAATCGAAAGCCGGGCCAGATTTCGGGTATACTAGGCCCAGTGTGCGCGGCCCAACCAGATCACGCCCGCCCAGGAAAACCAATGAAAAACGGACGTTACCAGATCCTTCTGACCAATGATGATGGCATTCAATCGCCGGGCCTGTGGGCCGCGGCGAAAGCGCTCTCCAAAATCGGCTACGTCACCGTGGCCGCACCTCGCGACCAGGCTTCCTCCACCGGGCGCAGCCTGCCGATTACCTCAGACGGGCGCATCACCCATACCCGGCTTAAAATCGGCGAGCAAGAATGGTCCACCTATGCCGTGGGCGGCACCCCGGCCCAATCCGTGCTGCATGGCGTGCTGGAAATTATCGGTGAAAAACCGGACCTGGTGGTTGCGGGAATTAATTATGGGGAAAATGTTTCCGAAGGGATCACGATCTCGGGCACGGTCGGAGCGGCGATGGAAGGCGCTTCTTTGGGGATCCCGTCCATGGCGGTCTCGCTGCAGCTGCTCGATGATGGGTTTTACACCTATTCGAACAAGGTGGATTTTTCCACGGCAGCCTATTTTACCCATTATTTTGCCAAACGCTTGATCGAGCGCCGTCTGCTGGAAGATGTTGACCTGATTAAGGTCGACGTGCCCAGCAATGCCACGCCGCAAACTCCCTGGCGCCTGACCCGTCAGGCCAAGAACCAGTATTTTAAGCCTTTGGTCACGCGCACCGGTACCCAAGAAGAACCCGGACCCCTGGGCTACGAGCTGGAGGTCAAACGAGAGGATATCCATCCGGATACCGATATTTACGCCTTGCTGTATGAAAAGGTGGTCTCGGTCACGCCGCTCAGTCTGGATTTGACTTCGCGCACCAGTTTTGAAGAACTGGACCGCCTTTTCCGCCAGGAATAAACCGCCCGCATCCCGCGCATGAATCCACTCCTGCCGCTCGGCTTCGCGGTTGCCCTTTCTTTGTTGGGCGACCTGTCGCTGTTTGCCACCCTGACCACCCAATTGGATGTTTTAAATTTAAGCCTGGCCCAGGCCGGGATCCTGCTGAGCGTGCATCGTCTGGTGCGCATTCCGGGTAACCCCCTGGCCGGAGCGCTGATGGATCACCTGGGGCGGCGCCCACTGTTTGTGCTGGGGATGGTGTTGGCCGTGGCTTCGACTGCCTCCTATGGACTGGTGCACGGTTTCTGGCCGCTGCTGCTGGGGCGGGTGGGTTGGGGCATGGCCTGGACGCTGATCAATGTGGGTGGGCTGAACATGGTGCTCGACCTGAGCACACCCGCTACCCGCGGGCGGCTGGCTGGCATGTACAACGCCTGGGTGTGGGTGGGCTACGCCCTGGCGCCTCTTTTGGGCGGGTTTTTGGTAGATGCGGTGACCTTTCGCCCGGCGATGCTCATCCTCTCCGGGGTGACTGTCCTCGGGTTAGGCGCGGCGCTGCTGGCGCTGCCCGAAACGCTGCCGGTCGAACAGCGCGCCGGTGGCAGTGAACATTTTTTTTCACGCCTGGCGGCGTTGTGGAATACAGGCCGCCGGCTGCTGCTGCACTTTCCGCTCCTGCGGCGTGGGATGCTGCTCTTTGCCATGGTTCAGTTCGCCGGGGATGGGATCGTGCTTTCCTCGCTGGCACTGCTCGTGCTGCAGCGCCTGGGCGAAAACATCACCCTGGGTGGGGTGGTGATGGGGGTGGCTGCGCTGAGCGGCGGCCTGCTGACCATACGCTCGGTGCTGGCCGGGTTGACCGGCCCGCTGGCCGGGCACCTGTCCGATGGAACCTTCCGTCGACCGGTGGTGATTGCCGCCGGGCTGGGGTTGGGCGCGGTCAGCTTTGCCCTGCTGGCGTTGGGGCAAGGGCTGCCCATGCTGCTGATCGGGGTGGTGGCCGGAGCGGTGGCCGGCGGTACGCTTTCGACGGCCCTGCCGGCCTACCTGGGGGATACGGCCCCCGAAGGCCAGCGCGGCGCGGCGCTGGGGGTGTATGCCACTTTTGGCGACGCGGGCAGCATGCTGGGACCCTTTTTGGCGCTGGCGATGGTGCCGCTGGTGGGTCTGGTCCCGGTCTACTTGTTCGCCGCCGTGATTTTTATCGGCGGGATATGGTTGATTTTGAAACAGTAGGCCGGTCTTGCAGCCCGTTCATGAGTTCCTTCCGCGGCCAGCTTTCCCTGAGTTGTTCTAAATTTAGTATCTATTCGGAAAATATCTCAGGGTGTTTTTTTGCCCCACTTCGTGGGGCAAAAAAACACCCTGGAATTAATTTTCGGCCAGGTTCTTAATCTTTTCATCCCCCATTCAATCGAAGTGGGGGTATGCGCGTTGTTGACAGGTGAGATCGTAAACAATCTGAAATGCTTGAATGGATTTGGGTGAGAAATGGAACTAATTTCATCTAATTACGTTTATTATCCATTATAACCTTTTTGTTCAAAGCATCGTGTCGATGATGCATGAGATGGAGGATTGCAAAATGTCTGATAACAAGGTTTTAGGCTGGTGTTCTTTGGGGTTGTTTGCTATTGCCGTATTGATCCTGGCATATATCGCAGCCCTGCTGATATTCTTTCCGAATGCTGCGTTTTCTGCCAATGTTAACGCTCAGGTGTTGTTCGTGGTTAGCGGCCTCCTGGGACTGATCGCGGCTGTGCTTGGATTCCTCTCCAGGCGAACCGCGCAGGGGAAAATAGGCGGAATCGGTGGATTGGTTTTGTCAATCGGGATGGCGACAGTACTTTCTTTAACGCTCACCACCAGCGTTGACAGGCAGGAAGGCGCTGTTCAATTGAATCCGATTGCGTATGCACTCCGTTCAAACCTGTAAATAACGCTTGCTGGTGAGGATGGTTAGAAGGGTGAATTTAAAAAGATATTGGGCCGCGCGGCCAATATCTTAAGCAATCTGCTTGTGCTTAAATCCTGCGATCAGTAGATCAGAAAGTCGACCTCATTCACCATCAGGTGGTTGGTGATCCCGGCCAGAAAATTTTCGTCTACTGAGCGGCGAACGCTACCACCTGGCAGGCCGGGGTCAGGGTTTCGGCTGCTGGGGGGCTGCGGGTACTGCGGCCCACCGGCCGGAGGCTGCTGCTGGGGGGGCTGCTGCGGATACTGAGGGTACTGCTGCGGCGGCTGTTGGGGCGGGTACTGCGGCTGCGCTGGGCGTGCCTGCTGCTGCGGATACTGGGGGTACTGCTGCTGGGGCGGAACCTGGGGTCTGGGAGGTGCCGCTTGAACAGGAACTGGCGGAGGGGCCTTGCGTCCACCGGTCAGCGCCCAGGCCATATCGCGGGTGTGCTCGGCGATGCCGAAGACCACGATCAAAATTTCATATCCTACCCGGGTGAAAATGACCTGCACGGCGAATCCGATCGGGGCGCCGATCAGACCGGCCAGCACGCCCCAAATGCCGCTGTTCGAGGAGAACATGGCAACCATAAATCCAAGCCAGACCAGGGCGGCAATGATGATGGTTAAAATATATAAAAGCTTGATAATCTTGGTGGTGATAAATTCGCTGAAGGAGAAATCAAACAGCGCTCTGATAAACGACATGGTATTCCCTCCGAAGGATGTGGTTGAGATGAAAATAATATAGCATAAAACCGGTTGCATACAACCGGTTTTATGCACTTCCAGATCAAATTACAAAATTGTAGGGTTAACCTAAATCCCTGTATTTTTTCCAGAAGATCACCCCTGGTCAGCCTGATCCGGTGGTGGTTCTACCGGAGGTGGGGCGGTAGGAGGCTTCTGGGGGGGATAAGGTGGGTAATAATCGCTGCCCTGGACAGGACCTGGCGGGTACTGCGGCGATTGGTCGTACTGCGGATAAGCCGGGTAGTCTGGCGATTGGGGCGGCGCCTGGTTATATTGAGCCGGAGGCTGCTGTGGGGACTGCTGCTGTGGAGGCTGTTGGGGAAATGCCTCGGAGGTTCCGGGTTGGGGCGCTCCCCACTGGGGAGGCAGGGGCCCGGCCTGGGGAGGAACGCCAGGCTGCGGTTGGGCGTCCCACTGCGGGGCAGCACCTGGTTGGGGTTGGGCACCCCACTGCGGCGGATAGCCTGCCTGAGGGGGCTGCCCGCCTGGTGGCGGGTAGTTCCCAGTCGGTGGATAATTGCCTGGAGGCGGGAAGTTTCCTGGAGGGGGATAGCCGCCGTAGGTTGTAGCGACAGCAGCCGGCCGTTTGCGCCATACCAGGAAGTAATATATTGCCCCGGCAGCCACGACCAGAAGCACGATGCCCGCGATCAGCCAGACAACCCAATTGCTGCCGCTGGTGCCCGCGCCGCCGAGGATTCCACCGCCGCCGATGGCGCCTTTGGGCCTATAAACCATGGTCAACTCGCCCGGGGCTTTACCGGCGAAAATATCGGCCATGGGGATCTTCCACTGCACGGTGTTGTTATCCAGTTGTTCCCCGTTGGTGGAAATCACCCGCGGCACGTGTACCAGCACCGACCAGTACATATCCTCGAAGACCGGCCCCATCGATTCCATGTCCATGTCGTTAGCACCCATCCCGGTATCCAGTTGGGTGATCTGCTTGAACAGGATGCTGTCGTCCGGCGTGCGGGTCAGAGTAATATTAAATTCGCTGCCTTGTGAAGCTTCTGTGGCGAGAAATTTCTCAAAATCATCCACTTCAAAGGTCACCGCGAAGTGCTGTAAATCATTATCCGAATATTCGCGAACCTGGACATTTTTGATATTGGGATTGCTGTCGTTAAATTCACTCTTTAAATCTTCAAATGGGTTGCTGCTGGCTGTCGCTGCCGCTGGTTGCACCCATTGAAAGCAGTGCTTGCGACATGCCAATATCCATACCGACTTTGGCTGAGCCATCTTCATACAGCCAATATTCCTGCTGGATATTGATGCAGCCGCCCAGGAGCAGCGCGAACAGGACCAGGGCAGCAATGGGTATCCACCGGCGACAATTCATAAGGTACTCCTTGCTAAAAAAAGGGGTCAGATTGTATTGATTTTAGATTAAAGGAGGGTTAAAGTCAATCAAACCACCTGAAAATAGGGGTGGCTTACATTCTTGTAAGGGAATTATTCGACCCCACCGTGCTGGCGCAGCAGTTCAACAGCGGGAGCGCGGTTTGCCTCCAGCGCAAAACTCAGCGCGTTTTGCCCGTTCGCGGCGCGCAGATTGATTTCGGCGCCGTGCTCCAGCAGCAGCGCGATCAGTTCAACTTGCCCGTTTTGGGCGGCGCTGTGCAGGGGAACGAAGCCGCCGGCCTGGCGCAGGTTGGGGTCGGCGCCATGTACCAGCAGCATGCGCACGATTTCCAGCGACCCGCTGGCGCAGGCAGAGTTGAGGGGCGGTACCTTTTGAGCGTTGCTTGAGGGGGTGTTCACCTCGGCCCCGTTCTCCAGCAAGAGCTGGACCATCTGGGCTTGTTTAAAGAAGGCCGCCAGCCCCAGGGGTTGGAAACCATCCGGGCTGAAGGCATTCACCCGGCCGGGGTTGGCTGCCAGCAGGGAACGGGCACGCTCCAGGCTGCCTACCACGCAGGCTTCAAACAAGGTCAGGTCGCTGCGCCGGGATGCGAGCAAGCCGGCGATTTGGGGATGGCCGTTGTATGCGGCCAGCAGCAGGGCCGATAGATCGTTTTCGGTCCGGGCCTGGGCAAGATCGGGTTCCTGTGCCAACATCTGGCTCACCCGGTCCATATCCCCTTGCTGCACGGCCTCTAAAAATGTAGTTTTTTCCATGGGCTGTCTCCAATTTGGGGCTGCTCCGGTCGCGGATGACCCCACAGCGCTTTACGGGCTGCCTTCCAGGGATATATCATCGCAGTACACCGGCGAGAGGTTGCCGGCCGAATCGCGGTACTGCACGCTGATAGACCATCCAACCCAGTTGAGTGCCAGAGTCGTCTCATAAGTGCGCTGAGGCTGGAATGGTTCCCAACTGCTTTCAAGATCGGACGGTTTGCGGACACATGGACCGACCTTGACTTTCATCTCGATCACTTCTCCCGTGCGGCTGACGGCCTGAAAGTCTACCTGCAGTTGAATGGTGTCGCCAGCGGTCCCCCCGGCGCAGCAGCGCCCGTCCTCGATCTGCACCGAGCCGCTCACCGGGTAGGCCTCTTGGGTCGCTGCGGCCGCGGTTTGCACCGGCTGCGGGAAATTGTGCCAGGGGCGTGCTTGAGTCGAGTCTGGCGAACACCTTCAGGCTCAGATTAGTTAGGGACTGCGCGTCGTAATCATAAGAACGCACCGAAGGGATGGGTTGACCCGCGGCGTCTGCAAATTCGACTGTCAGGTGAAACTGGCGCCATCCCAGCCAATCGACCTGGATTTCCGTTGCTAACTGCGATTGGAAAGGCTGCCATTCCCCCAAATCGCAGGGCTGGGGATCGACTCTCAGGCAGAAGCGCATCTGCACCAGGGGTGCCTCTTTCCAGGTGGAGGCGCTGGAACTCAACACGCTGCCGTCTGCCCGCCGGGTAAGCGACTGCACCACCGGTTCGAAGGCCATTTCAACCACGATCGTACTGCCCGCGGTAACTTCTGGGTTGGTCTGGACCGATCCGCGCACACCCAGAGCCACGGAAACCACCTTCTGTAACTCTGGGGCCGGGAAAGGGGGTAAACTCGTGGGAATCGGGGTCGGCGTTGGAGTGATCCCTGAAGTTGCTGAACAAGCGCCAAGCCAGAATAATAGGAAAATGAAAGTGGCCAGCAGTTTCGTTTTGTTTCTCATTACACTAAAATCATATCATATCGCTGTAAATTCATTATTATGTCATCTTGAATACGGATAATCAGGGTGCGGATATAGATATTAATTGGGAATGTGATCATCCGAAACCGATAGAAAAGAGAAATTCTGTTTAAATCGTTGTGAAATAACTGTTGGTTAACCTATTCACCGCGATCTGATGGTGAAAATTTTGCTTGTGAGGAGAGAACATGCCAGAGACAAAATTAAAAGTACAGCCGCAGAAGAAATTCCCCCTCATCCCGGTGATCATCGCGGTGGCGGTAGTAGGCCTTTTGCTGGCAGGCGGTGGTTTTGCCTTTGCTGCAACTCAAGAGACGCATGACCCTTTCTGCGCCTCTTGCCACACGCAGCCTAAATCGACCTTTTTTGAGCGCTCTCAGGCCGCCCAGGCGGTGGACCTGGCCTCATATCACACTTCCCAGGAAACAAAATGCATCGACTGCCATTCCGGCCCCGGCGTGACCGGGCGGGTTCAGGCCGAATTATTGGGCGCCCGTAACGCGCTGGCCTGGTATACGGGGACCGCCGTTCAACCGGCTGTGCTGACCTCGCCAATCAGCGATGCGAACTGTCTCAAGTGCCACCAGGACATCACCTCGCGCGGGTACCAGCCCAAAGCGCAAATCGCCGTGCAGGGATTCGCGGCGGTCGCGAGGGTGAAGGCGGCGGCAATCACTGGCATGAACTGTTGGCGCGCTGGCAGGGCATTTCCGGCACAGCCGGGACGTGCACCAGCTGCCATTCCGGGCACGCGACGGGCGGCACGGCCCAAACTGGATTTATGAACAACCAGGATGTCCAGGCCACCTGCAATGCCTGCCACCAGGTGCTGCGCGAACGAGAATAACTTTTCCTTTTGCCTATCATATTAGGTGTTTGTGGGGCATAATGCCAAAAACACCTGATATGTTTATATTTTCGGTGGGAGCATCTTCTGAACCTCGCGGATTCCGGCCCAGGTAGCCAGCGGCACGCCGATCACCGTGCCAAACACCGGGTAGGGCACGCCCGCCACGATGCCCATCACCACTCCCTTGGCCAGGGCTTTGCCCCAGGCTTCATCCGCCAGGAAGTGCTGCACCAGGGTAACCGCGGCCATATTTAACAGTCCCAGCCCCAGGCTGAGCGGGATCAGGCTGGGCAGGAAGGCCAGGCTGATTGTGGCCGGCAGTTCGATGGCAAACCAGATCCAGTCCAGGGCGATGGTCGCCAGGGCGGACAGGATGTGCAGTGGGGGAGGAGGCGGATGTAGGCGGCGTTCTTCGATGCTGATAATCTCCCCTTCCACCGGCTCTATCTCCTGCGGCGAATGGGAAGCGGGCGGCGGGTGTTTCTCTTCAGGTGGGGGTGAAAATTCCTGGCTCATACTGGCGGTCCTTTCTGGGCGCTAATCCATTCTACCACCCACTGTTCGAGCAGGGATAGCGGCACCGGACCTGAGCCGAGTAGCAGGTCGTGGAACGCGCGCCGGTCGAAACGGCTGCCCAGGGCAGCCTCTGCCCTGGCGCGCAGTTCGCGGATCTTGAGCTCGCCGATCTTGTATGCCAGGGCCTGGCCCGGCCAGGCGATGTAGCGGTCGACCTCGTTGGCGATATTGAGCAGGGTCAGGGCCGAGTTTTCGGCCATAAAGTCGATCGCCTGCTGGCGAGTCCAGCCCAGGGCGTGCATTCCAGGGTCGACCACCAGGCGGCAGGCGCGCCACATTTCATAGGTCAGGCGGCCGAAGTCGCTGTAAGGGTCGCTGTAGAAACCGACCTCCAGCCCCAGGCGTTCGGCGTACAGCGCCCAGCCTTCCACGTAGGCGGTGAACATGGCGTAGCGCCGGAAGGCGGGCATATTTTCCAATTCCTGCTGCAGGGCAATCTGCAGGTGGTGGCCCGGCACGGCTTCGTGCAGGGAGAGGGCCTCGATTTCGTACAGCGGGCGGCTCTTCAGGTCGTAGGTGTTGACGTAGTAAAAACCAGCCTGGCTGCCGTCACCCGGGGCAGGGAAGTAATAAGCGGTGGTCGAGCCCGGCGCGAGGTAAGCCGGGATTTCGCGAATGCCGTACGGCGTGCGCGGCAGGCGCCCAAACAGGCGCGGCAGTTCGCCGTCCATGCGCTTGAGCGCCAGGGCGGTCTCTTTGAGCAGTTGGGCCGGGGTATCGACGTAAAAGCGCGGGTCGCTGCGCAGGAACTGGACAAATTCGGCGAAGCTGCCGCTGAAATTCAAGCGCTTAAGCAGGACCTGCATCTCGCCGCGGATGCGCTGCACCTCCGCCAGCCCGGTCTCGTGGATCTGGCGCGGGCTGAGATCGGTGGTGGTGTGGTAGCGCACCATGCTCTCGTACAGGCGCGCGCCGTCCGGCAGGGCGCTGGCGGCGATGCTTTCACCGGCCCCCGGCAGGTATTCGTCCACCAGGAAGGCGCGCAGTTCGCGGAAGGCGGGCAGCACGCTGCTTTGGATGGCCTGGCGGGCTTCCGCTTGCAGCCGGGCGCGGGCGGTCTCAAGGGTAGCGCCTGGAAAATTAGTGAACGGCTGGTAGAACAGGCTGTCGGCCGGGTCGGCCACGATGTGCGGGGCGACCGTATCCAGGGCGCCGTTCAGTGCCGCCCGCGCGGGGATGAACCCGGACCGCAGCCCCTCGCGCAGCAGGGCGATGTGCTGGCGGGTGAAGGACTGAAAAGCGCGCAGCCGGGCCAGGTAGGATTCGTAATCGGCCTGGTTGTCGAAGGGGGTCACCTGGATCACATCCAGCATCAGGGTGTGGAAGCCGGCGTGCTTGGAGAAGTTCATGCGGTACAGCCCGGTCTCGAGGGCAGCCAGTTCGCCGCGCAGCACGTGGCCAAAGACATCGTAGTTAACCTGCTCGGCAGGCGGCAGTTCGCCGCGCGGGATGCCCGCCAGGCGGGAAAGGAAATCGCTGTAGGCCTGGCGCTGGCCTTCGGTTGCTTCTTCGCCCACCGCGGGCAGGCGGTCGTTGTAGCGCCGGTCGCCGCACAGCGTGGCGTAGAGCGGGTCGCGCTGCATCTGGGAATCCCAGGCGTCGGTCAGCAGTTGTTGGAAGCGGGTAAGGGAGTCGGTCATTAGGGGCCTCATTGTATTCTATAAAGAGGGCAGACACGCAGGTCTGCTGGGGGAATCGGGCAGACACGCAGGTCTGCTGGGGGAATCGGGCAGACACGCAGGTCTGCTGGGGAATCGGGCAGACACGTAGGTCTGCCCTTACCGGTCATGTTCCCAAGATGATGGGTTATTTTGAATATATTTTTGTATGCGTTCCATATCAGTCATATTTCGGACGATATGCTCATAATAATTGCGCTGCCACAATTTTCCTTCGAAGGGCAGCCACCCCGCAAGTTTTACCCCGCGAATATAGGCATTCGTGGTCATCGTTTTAAACCATTGCACAATTTCCGATAGGGGCGCACCTGTGTGTGTTCCCTGGGTGAGTATAATAATTCCATGAAAATGATCGGGCATCACGACGAATTCGTCGGTTTCAACATTGGGAAATTTATGGGCCAGTTCATACCACCAATGTTTGATCATTTCCCCGGCCTCATTCGCATGGAATTCACCATCTGTGATGTTGCCGAAAAAGAACGCCCGGTTTTGTGTAACGATAGTTACAAAATAAGCCCCGGCCTGGGCATAATCATAGTCCTTTATCCGGATTGACCGGCGATGGTGTGCTGAAGATTTTCGTTGATCCATTTAGCTTTATTATATATGTTGGCTGTTTATAAACGTGACAAAGATAAAGTCACTCTTCGATCATTGGACGACCAGTTATTTGATGATATGACCAATTCTTTCATCCTGATCCGCATCTCTGCCACCGAAGATGCCCCGAGCATCGTACGGGTGCCGATCGAAGGCAACCTGTATTCACCCGCATATTTATTCAAGAAATCACACAATTCGAGGTGGAATGCTAAAAAACATCGATCGTAAATGGTGGGTGCTCATCGTGATTGGCGTGGGCTCTTTTATGTCGGCCCTGGACGCGAGCGTGGTCAACACTATCCTGCCCGTCCTGCGCACGGCTTTCGACAGCGATGTGGCCGCCATCGAATGGGTGGTGACCGTTTACCTGCTGGTGCTGACCGGGCTGCTGCTGACCTTCGGCCGCCTGGGGGATCTGCGCGGGCATAAATCGATCTACGTCTGGGGCTTCGGCATCTTCGTCGCCGGTTCGGCGCTGTGCGGCCTGGCCTGGTCAGCGACAGCACTGGTTGTTTTCCGCGGGCTGCAGGCCATCGGCGGGGCCATGCTGGCCTCCAATGCGCCCGCGATTGTGACCGGCAACATCCCACCCGAGCAGCGCGGGCGCGCTTTTGGCCTGGTTTCGACGATGACCTACCTGGGATTAACCGTTGGGCCATCTTTAGGCGGCTGGCTGACCCATGTGATTGACTGGCGGGCGGTATTCTACATTAACATGCCGGTCGGGGCGCTGGCCCTGGCCCTCAGCCTGCGCTTCATCCCCAGGGATGCGCCTGCAGAAAGTGGACAGCGCTTCGACCTGCCGGGGGCGGCGGTTTTCCTGGCCGGACTGACGGCCTTCATGCTGGGGCTCAATAAAGGGGCAGCGTGGGGCTGGTCTTCCCTGGCGGTGTTGGGACTGCTGGCCGGGGCGCTGGTTCTGCTGGCCGTTTTTATCCAGATCGAACGCCGTTCCCCGGCGCCCATGCTGGATTTGAGCCTCTTCCGCATCCCGCTGTTTTCGACCGCGGCAGGCAGCGCGGTGCTGAATTACATCTGCGTTTACAGCATTATCTTCTTGATGCCCTTCTACCTGATTCAAGGCCGCGGGTTGAACCCCGCCCAGGCCGGGTTGTTTCTGACCGTCCAGCCGATCCTGATGGCGATCGTCGCGCCGATCAGCGGCGCGCTTTCGGATCGCGTCGGTTCGCGTTTGCCGGGGATGCTGGGCATGGGCGTGTTGGCCGTGGGCCTGTTCTTGCTTTCGCGACTGGGTTCCGAGACTGGGCTGTGGCTGGCTGTGCTCGGTTTGGCTGTGGCCGGGGTTGGCACAGGCGCATTTATCTCGCCCAATACGAGCGCCTTGATGGGCGCCGCACCGCGCGCGCGCCAGGGCATCGCCTCGGGGGTGCAGGCCGTGTCGCGCAATTTTGGCATGGTGTTGGGCATTGGTTTGGCCGGGGCGATTTTCACCACCCATCTGGCCGAAAACACGCCCGCTGCCCTGTTCAGCGGGGTTGATCAGGGCTTCCTGGTGGCGTCCGGCGTGGCCGTGCTGGGCATTGTGACCTCGGCGCTAAAGGATGAGTCGAAGCGGGAATCTAAACCGGCTTCTCAATCAGCGTGATTTTCTGATCGAGTGCCTGCTGGTGTGTGGTTTTATGCGGCGAGTTGTTTGTCAAAAAAGTTTCTTTGAGCCTGGGGTAAGGCACGCGGTTAAATGGGCAAACCTTCAGTCCAGATCATTCAGAAAATCATCAATGGCAGCGTTTAATTTTGCGGGTTTGAAATCATAGGGTCCCAACCCACCGGCATATACAACCTTCCCATCCAGGTCGATCAAATATAACCGCGTTGGCCAGGCGGCATAAGCGCGATTGACGTGGTCATCCATTTCATCGACGTAGGTTCGTATGCCGTATTGCAGCGCCGTTTCGCATTCCCCGGCGACCGCCCGGCGTTCTTCGATGGTCTTGGGGTCGTAATGATCCATCGAGGCCCTGGAGAAAAAGGTCTTAAAGATTTTTCTTGTCAGGCGCCGGCCCAGCCACCAACCATCGATGGGATGGGCTTCTCGGATGTAGATATTCAAGAACTGAACTTGTTGGTGATATTGTTCATAGATCTCATGGAGACGCACGGTCCCATTCACATAAGGCGGTCAGGTATAACTCCCAAAGACCAGTGCCACCGGTTTTTTACCGCGAAAGCCAGATAGGGTGACGGTTTCTGTCCCTGAAACATCCTGAAGGGTGAAATCGGGCGCCATTTCCCCGGCCCTGGGCGCCTGTCGATCCAGGATTTTCTGCTGATTCATAATTCTCTGGCGGAATTGGATGATGAATTTAGCGTCACCTAAAAGTTCCGCGATGATGGTCATTGGATTCTCCTGGAATTAATTTCGTCTGCATGCCGTGGCTTCATTGTTAGGACCATTGATGTATATGACCATGCTGGGCAGCGCACTTCCCAATGGGGATTTACCGCCGCTGGATATGCAACGGCATGTAACCCGCTTTTTGGAAGGACGCCGGGTCGAGAAATAAAAATACACCTGGCCAGATTTTTCCCGGCCTGTCCGGTGGATTGGCTTTATCCTAAACCGCAGGTTAACCCCTCGACGGCCCAGTGCTGCGATGGTTCCTTTTATTTAGCCGTCGCTCGGGTCAACCGGCGCAGGCTGACCAGGGTCAGCCCCAGCAGCACAGCAAACATGCCCACCAGCGGCCAGACGCCCTGCTGGGCAAAATACCCCGGACTGACAATGGCCGTATAGATCAGCATCCCCAGCGCAACCAGTGAAAGGGTGCGCCCCCAGGCGCGCCGGTTGAGCAGGCCGATGCCCGAGACGATCAAAGCCAGGGCGGTCGCCGCTTCCGCGGCCAGGTGAAACCCGATGCGGTAGGGTTCGGTCCGCAGTTCAGGCACCTGCCCGGCGGCGATGAAGAAGGCCCACTGCGCCAGCATCAGCGCCCCCACCACAATCGAAAAGATCCCCGAGAATTTCATTTTTCCTCTCCCTTTGATTGCTTTACAAATCAGCAGGTCGTTTTGCTGTTCATATTTTAAGCTATCCAGGCATTTTATGCAGCGTCCGGATGGGTGAAGCGGCGATCCACAGCGCGGAGAGAATGCCGGCCAGGGAAGCGATGAACAGCGCAGGCTGTACGCCCAGCACGCCGCCCAGGATGCCGCCGGTCAGCGCGCCTAATGGCGCAATGCCTTCCTGCACCAGCTCCAGGCTGGCATTGACCCGCCCCAGCAGGCGGTCGGGGGTGATCGCCTGGCGCAGGCTGATGGCGTGGATGGCGTAGACCGTATCCAGCGCGTCGCCCAGCAGTTGGGCGGTTCCCAGGAAGAGCAGCCCCACGCTGAAAAAAGCGCCGCTTGCGGCGTGCGGGGAGAAAAATGCCGCCAGGGGAATGAGCAGCGCGGTCAGCGAACTCAATCCCATGGTAGCGATCAGCGTGCGCCCCAGCCCGAAGCGGCGCAGGATGCGCTCGGCCAGCAGGGCGCCGGTCAGGCTGGATACCCCGCCCAGAGCGATGGTCAGGCCGACTGCCGCCGGACCGAGCCCCAACTCGCGGATGGCATACAGGCTGTAAAGCGGGGCAAAGATGTTGCCTAAAAAGCTTTGAATGGCAGCCGCGCCCGCCAGGGCGCGCAGCATGGGCTGGCTGGCAGTGGCGCGCAGCCCTTCCAGCGCTTCCCGCACGAACGATGCACTCCACGCTTCGCGCCCTCCTGAGGAGGGTTCCGCAACCGGCGCGGGCGGTGCTTCGGGCCGGCGGATGAACGCCAGCGAACCGGCAGAGACCAGGAAGGTGAGTGCATCCAGCAGCATGGCGAACGGCGCGCCGATCACCTGCACCAGCACCCCGGCCAGCCCCGAGCCGCCGATTTCGGCCGCCGCCTCGCTCAAGGCCAGCTTGCTGTTGCCTTCGACCAGGTGAGCGCGTTGCACCAGGCCGGGCAGGTAAGCCCGGTAGGCCGTGCTGAAGAATATCCCCAGCAGCCCGGTCAGGACGGCAATCCCGTACAGCAGTTCGATGCGCAGCATGCCCAGCACGGCTGCCAGCGGAATCAACGCCAGCAGTACAGCCCGGCTCAGATCGGCGGCAATCATCAGCGGGCGGCGGCGCAAACGGTCGACCCATACCCCGGCTGCCACCCCGAAGAGCAGCACCGGCAGGCCGCTTAAGGCGGAAAGCACGCCCATCTCGAGGGGCGTGGCCCCCAGCACCAGCAGGGCCAGCAGCGGCATGGCGTCGCGGGTAACGGTCGAGCCCAGTTCCGAAACGGCCTGCCCGGCCCACAGCTTAAGGAATTCGCGATCGTGCCATAAAGTGGTCTTCTGGCGGGAGTTCGGCGAAACGTCAGGCATGGGCAGGAGAAGGGAGGGTAGGCTGAATGGCGGTTTTAACTAAACTGGTACTGGTCGAAATCGCACACCGGCTGGTAGCCGATTTTTATGGTAGATGCTGTTGGAAACCGGGTTCGCCAGGTTGGTGAACAGGGTGACAAAGCGCTTGCCCGAGTTGAGCAGCGCCTGGCTGAGGTCGGCGGTCAGGGCGGTGGCGTAACCCTGGCGGCGAAAGCGCTCGGGGGTGTAGACCGGCCCGATGGTGTAGCCGTGGGGTATGGGGCGGCTGCGCCCGGCCAGCGCCACGGGCTGGCCGTCCTCCCACAGGTATAGATCCTGGTCGGCCAGGCGGATGCGCGCCGCTTCGCGGTGGTCGTTCAACGCGGTGGGTTCGTTGGGCAGGGCTTCCAGATGGAATTCGTACAGCCAGTCCGCAACCAGATCCTCCTCGCCGGGCAGCGCCAGGCGCATCCTGCCGGGCGGGCGAGGGGGAGGAATCACCCGGGTCAGTTCATACAGGCGCTCGTGAATGGTCAGCGTATAGCGCCGGGTTGTCAGGCGCTGCCAGACTCTGGCAAAACCCAGGGCGGGTTGGTTGGGCCCGATCACCCCCGGCACGGACCACCGGCCGCGGCGCAGATCGCGTGCGATTGAATCGAATGCACCCTCGGCCGGGCCGCCTTCCGCAGACATCACCACCAGGTTGTGCGGCGGGGTCATCATAGCCGCCGCTTCCAGCCCACGTTCACTGTTAACCACAGCGAAATAAGGCGGAATTTTGATGCGCTGGGGGTAGCGCTGCAGGCGCAGGGCCAGGCCGTACATCAGGCTGTTGGCGGCTTCGTGAGCCTCCAGGGATGTACGTGCCGCCTGCAGAAATTCGGCAGCGCTGCCGAAAGTCCGCAGGATCATTTTGGGGCTTTGCCCACCAGGGTGTTGACAAAACGGTGCGCGCGGTGGAACCAGGCCGCCGGTTCGGAAAACATGAAGATGCACTCGCCGGCCACATAATGGATGCCGTTGTCCTCGCAGAACTGCACCGCGGCAGCCGATTGGGCACCCTGCTGCATCCAGACGTGCGTGATGCCGGCTTTGGCTGCGTCGCGCACCAGCTGCTCGCTCTGGGCGGGCGGGGTGATGATCACCAGCCCGCTCGGGGTCTCCGGCAGGGCCGCCAGCGAGGCGTAGCAGGGTTCCCCATCGATCGTCTCGGCATTGGGGTTGACCGGGTAAACCGTGTAGCCCTTATCCTTCAGTTCCTTGTAGACCCGGTAGCCAAATTTGTTGACGTTGCGCGACACCCCGGCCACGGCCAACGTCTTTTGAGCCATAAATTCATCAATGGCAGCTTTTGTGGTCATAGCATTCTCCCTGAATAATTAGTCGTTCTCACGAAATAATAGTATTTATTTCGTTTTGCGTAGGTTGGGCTGAGGGGCATATTTACGATAGCATCGCATATGTGCTGCTGCCCCGAAACCCAACAACAACCTATTTAGCGAGAGAACCAGTTAGTAAACATGATTTTAAATTTTACCTTGTTTTTATAGGTGCGAGTCGATTCGGTGGTGAATATTGGCAGGTGCCCTTGCTTCAGCGTGGTTATGCGCCTGTTTATCGCCCTGAATCGGGCGGCTGCCAACACCTTGCAATAACCTTGCAGCGCTGTTATTTCCAGCGTAGGGCTTGTATTGTTAAAAATACCGTGTTATAGTGTCTATGTAATAAAAAACATCCGATAAAGGCAAACCCGGCGAAAGCCGGCGACGCAAAGCCGTGGATCTACTGTCACTCACGTGACCATGACCGCCAGGCCGCCGAAGATCACAAGAGGTTTCTCGTGATGATTTGGCTTTGCGTGTCGGAAGCCAGATCATTTTTTTATTCGGATGATCGTCAAGAAAAAAATTTCACAGTTGTGGCTCCGGCGCAAACCGGGGGGATGCATAAAGGAGGCAAAGGATCGCAGACAACCCATAAAGCTCAACCTTTGTTTGAGCATCGAGTTGACAATTTCCTCGAACATCCGATAAAGGCAAACCCGGCGAAAGCCGGCGACGCAAAGCCATGGGTCTACCGTCACCAGCGTGACCAGGACCGCCAGGCTGCCGAAGATAAAACGAGTTTTTATCGGATGGCTTTCAACCTCAAAGTTTTGTTTGACTAGCGCGGAACCGGCGAGAACCGGGGACGCAAAAAAGGAAAAAGCCATGTTACGCAATGTAAAATTTCTGTTCGTCATTCTGGCCGTGCTCGTCATCGCCGGCAGCGCCTATGCCTTCGCAGCTGCGAATACCGTTACCGAAAGTGCCGCCGGTTATAAGGCCAGCGTGGTTCCAGGTTATGCGGTCACCGCTTCGTGTACGATCTGAATGCAACCGACCCCACTACCGTTGATGCGATCACGTTCCTTATTGCGCCTATTAGCGGATACTGTGGTAGCAGCCATCGTCAAAATTCAAACTGTGACTGGCGGAGCCTGGACAGACTGCGTCCTCGTGGCCGGTACAGCACTCTTCCATGACTAGCGACCTGCACCGTCACGGTTCCCTGCCGCTTGATGATGTAACCGCGCTGAATGTCGTCGCCAGCAGCAGCGCTCGATCCTGCCCCTTAAAATAGTTAGTCGGGGTATTGAAACCGAAATACCACATCCGATAAAGGCAAACCCGGCGAAAGCCGGGGACGCAAAGCCATGGGTCTACCGTCACAAGCGTGACCAGGACCGCCAGGCTGCCGAAGATAAAACGAGTTTTTATCGGATGGCTTTCAACCTCAAAGTTTTGTACCATTAGCGCGGAACCGGCGAGAACCGGGGACGCAAAAAAGGATAAAAGCCATGTTACGCAATGTAAAATTTCTGTTCGTCATTTTAGCCGTGCTCGTCATCGCCGGCAGCGCCTATGCCTTTGCAGCCGCGAATACTGTTGAAGCTAGCGCCGCTGGATATACGGCCACAACAGTTTCAGGTTATGACGTCACCGCCGTCGTATACAATCTGAATGCGACCGACCCCACGCTCGTTGACACGATCAACTTCACAGTTTCGCCTTCTAGCGGAGCTTCGGTTGCAAAGCTTGTCAAAATTCAAACTGCGGATGCCGGAGCCTGGACAGACTGCGTCACTCACGCCAGGTACAGCGCCTGCCGCGACTGTGGTCTGCACTATCACTGGCGCGCCGCTCGCTGGTGTGACCGCGCTGAATGTCGTCGTCAGCAGCAGCCTCGATCCTGCCTAAAAATGGGCTGAGTAACAAGATCTATTAGCAGATTAAAGAAAAGGCCTGGCCCAGCCAGGCCTTTTCTTTAATCTCAAAACTTTGTTTCGCCGGTCGGGACTGCCCAACCCGCCCACATGGATATACAATAACATTATGAAAAAATCCTGGCGTTTGCCGGCTGCGGTCGCGAACATCCTGCTGATCATTGGCCTGGCTGCCATCTGGCTGGCCTTTGCCCCGCTCAAACTGGGCGGGCAGGTCTCCTACGTGATGGTCAACGGCATCAGCATGGAACCCGGCTTTCACACAGGCGATCTGGCGGTGATGCGCCAGGCAGCGGACTACCAGGTGGGCGATATTGTGGCCTACGGCGATGCCCAAATGAATGCCAACGTGATCCACCGCATTATCGGTATGGAGGGAGATCATTTTGTGCTCAAGGGCGACAACAATTCCTGGATCGATGCTTACCGGCCCACGCAGGCGGAAATCGTCGGTAAATTGTGGCTCCACCTGGCGCAGGTGGGCAAGGTTGTGGAATGGGTGCGGTCGCCGCTGAATATGGCGTTGATCAGCCGGTTTGCTGGGAGGCTTTTTTATGTTGACCATGATCCCGAAAAAATCCGGAAAGAAGGGTAAGAAGGTGCAGCCTGCCGGCAATCCGGCCGGAATGTTTGAAATGGCGCTGTACCTGTTCGCCTTCCTGGCGCTGGTCTTTGGCGGGCTGGCCGTTTTTGCCTTCACCCGCCCGGTCACGCGCAGCGCGGATCCGATCAAGTACCAGCAAAACGGTTTTTTCTTCTATTCAGCCGCCGGCGCTCCCGGCGTCTACGACGGGGATGCGGCCGGTTCGGGCGAGCCGGTATTTACCAAACTGACCTGCACCCTCAACCTGGGTTTCACCTACATATTGGTGGGCGAGCAGCTGGACAATATCCGCGGCGAGCAGCAGCTTTCCGCCACCCTGCGCGACGAGCAGAGCGGCTGGAGCCGGTCCATCCCGCTGGCCTCCGCCCAAAGTTTTAACGGCAATACCCACACCAGCCTGGCGACGCTCGACCTGTGCCAGGTGCAGGCCCTGGTGGCGGATGTGGCAGAGAAAACCGGTTTTCGTCCCAGCGCCGGCACCCTGGATATCGCCGCGCAGGTCTCGGCCGGGGGAATCATGGCCGGGCAGGAATTCACGGACACGTTTGAACCGCATCTGAATTTGAAATTCGACAGCCTGCATTTTTATCTACCCGGGGCTGGCTCTAAAACCGATCCTTTAAAAACGACCCAGCCTGGGACGCTCGCCAACCCCGAGATGGTGGACAACACCACCCAGCTGCTCGGGTTGAATCTCAAGGTCGGCGGGCTGCGCGGGGCCGCGACCATTGGACTGGCGGTCGCGCTGGTCGGGCTGCTGGTGTTGGGCCTTTACTACATTGCTGTCTCCAAATACAGCCAGGAAACGGTCATCCACATTAAAAGCGGCGGCGTAATCATGGATGTGTACACGCAGGGTTTGCAGGTGGCTTCTCCGGTGATCGATGTGACCCGCATGGAAGATCTGGTCAAGCTGGCCGAACGTCAGAATGGGATGATCCTGCACCTGCCGGACAAGCATGCCAGCTATTACATTCTGCAATTGGATGGGACCACCTACCGCTACGTGACCGGCAAAGGCGGAGCGGTTGCCACTCGCTTCGACCGCTTCTGGCTGTGGCTGAGCCGTTTGCTGAAGACATAAATCCAAGAGAACAGGGTGCGCACTGCGCACCCTGGCTTTCTCCGTGACTCTACGTCTCAGTGGTAATGATCTGGTGGGTGGGAGGTATAATACCCCCACCCGAAATATTCTGGAGAACCTTATGACCGAACTGCTTTACCAGACCGACAGCTACCTGCAGACCTTTTCCGCCACGGTGACCGCCGTGGATGAAGCCAACCACGCCGTGCTGCTCGACCGCACCGCATTTTACCCGGGCGGGGGCGGGCAGCCCTATGACCTGGGCGTTTTGCGCTCCGCGGGCGGCGAGTTTGCCCTGGAGCGCCCGCGCAAAGGGCCGGAAGGGGTGTGGCATGTGCTGGCGGCGGGGGCAGACCTGCCCGCGGTGGGAACGTCCGTTGAAGGGCAGATCGATTGGGCGCGCCGCTACCGGCTGATGCGCACGCACACCGCAATGCACGTCCTGTGCGGGGTGGTGTTTCGCGATTATGGGGCCCAGGTCACCGGCGGGGATATGGAGCCGCTCAAGGGCCGCATGGATTTCGAGTTTGAATTGATGAGCAAAGAACTGGTGGGCGTGATCGAGGCCGCGGTCAATGTCGAGGTCGAGGCGGGGCACCCCGTGCAGGTGCAGATCCTGCCGCGCGAGACGGCTTTTCAAATCCCGGATCTGATCCGCACCAAGATCAACCTGCTGCCGCCCGGCATCGCCGAGGTGCGCACGGTCGAATTAGTAGGGTTGGACCTGCAGGCCGACGGCGGCACGCATGTACACAATACGGCCGAAGTGGGGCGGGTGCGGGTGGTGGATTACAAGAGCAAGGGCAGGATCAACAAGCGCATCTACGTGGAACTGGACGAATAGAGCCTCAAAAATTAGCCAGTCATCTGTACCGCCAGGCGCAGCATTTTGAGGTATTCCTGACCGTTGGTTTCCAGTTAACAGATTCTCATTTAAGGAAGGGTGCTAATCCGAAGGGCATCTAGCAGCTCGTCAATCCTTCTCCCCCGAAATCGCGACTATACGAAGGCTTTCTGCCATCGCGCAACCTCATTTATCAAGTGAAGGGCCCACTTCACCTCTACATGTGTTCCTATCGCATGCGTTCGAGCCATGTTCTCATCATCTAACAATGAAACCCATCCACCCACTGACCATAGTGGCTGGCGTGCAATCGCAATTGGGAGCGCAGCTCTTTCGTCTGACGAAAGCGGTTTTTCTGAACCCAGGTCATAGGCATCCAGAAGCCTTCGGAGCCGAGCAAGCTTTTGGTCAGAAACAAATGGCTCGAAAAACTCCAGACAGGTAAAATACAGCGTCAGGGCGATATCATCGATCCGATGGCGCTCCCCCATAAAGTCAAAGTCGGTAACGAGGGCCAGCTTTCCCCCTCGAAGCAACACATTAGTATCCCAGAAATCTCCATGCACCAGCTGTTTAGGCAGATCAGCTTGCAGAGCGGCCTCTGCGCTTGAGACGAGCTTAGCCAACACTTCGGCCTCGTCTGCGAGTTTCAATTCAAGGGATGAAGGATTCCATTCTCGGATCCGATGTGTACCACGAAAAGTAGAGGACATTACCTGGGTGGGTTCAAGATAGTTCGCGAATAAGGGCTGCCTGGCGGCTTCACCCATATCCGTATCGCGGAGAATATCATGCATTCGAGCCATCACAGGCATGCCAATCTCAAGCGCTTCCCAGGTATCCATTTCCGCATCGTGCTCTATGTATTGCACCATTTCAACTAATCTGCCATCGAATGAGATCCAGGGCTGTCCATCATGGGTGGGGACAAGATATTCGCATGGTATCCCGGCAAGCGAGATTGCCTGTCGGCTGGCTTGAATTGTCTCCAGACGCTCCGCGGTGACATATGGTCGGTAGACACGCATTACCCATCGGTCAAACTTACCTGAAATAAACAAGTTTAAATTCGACGAACCTCCCAGATCGACCGGTTCGGTATCGAGTTCAATCCTGTACGCAGCTCGAACTGCATGAAAAAGCTCTTGAGATGGCCTGGCACGTAGACCGCGAATACCACCACCCGCGTTATCATTCATCTTCGTTTATCTATGTTCCTTAACTTATTATTGAATTACTTTTTATATCCAATCAATGCGTAGTTTATCATCAGATGATTTAGAAGCGGTAACCGTAGAAGCGGGCCACACCAACTCATCCTTGAGCTAAATACGGCTTGTGTATAATGAATTTTAAGCTCAGGTGAATAAAAGAAGCATAATTTACCCACCCGGAACAGCAGGACCTGTGAAAAATCGGTAACAGGAGAGCCGGTCACTTTAATTCGATGGCATCCTCTGGGCACTGCAGGACGCACGCCCCGCAGGCAATACAGCGCTCGGCGTCATGAAAGACCACCACCCGCTTTTCGTAATCCGGCGTCCAACAACCCACCGGGCAGACGTTATAGCACTGCCAGACGCCTTTGCATTTCTCGGGATCATAACGAATCTCCAAATTGCGCAGTTCTCGGGCGAATTTGAGGTGTTCTTTCAATGAAGAAAGAAGTGTGGGCTGCGTACTCATTCGCTTACCTCCATCCAATAGCCAGCGGGACCAACCAATAAATCGCGCCCAGTGCCAGACCGATGACCGCTTCATAGCCCCAATTGGCCTGTTCGCCGCGCATCAGCGGCGACATGCCTTGCAGTTCGGCCGCGGAAAAAACCGACAGCGCCGTCAACCCGATCCCCCAATGAAAAATTTGCTGAGCCGGCAGCGGCCCCCACAGGACGGCGTAGATAAACAGCCCGGCCAGGGCGATGCCGGCGAGCGGGATGCTTTTGTAGAGGCCGTCGCGGCCGGGCAGCCAGGGATGAACGACGGCATAGAAATACGATAAGCCCAACAGGCTGGCCGTGATCGGCCAGAACAGATCCCGCCAGAAAATAAACACCGGCAGTAAGATCAGCAGGGCATAAAATCCCAATGTGACCGTAACCATTTCCAGGCGGTCTTTGAGCGGAAAACGAACCCAGCGCATCGCATCCGTCTTCTTGCGCTTATCCGCCAGGTAGGCCGGGATATCCGCCGCGCGGGCCGGCCCCCAATGCACGCCCCAACCGGTTTCTTCGCGTATGCGCCAGCCGTCCACGCCGTTGGCGCACAGCTGGGGCAGGATCAGGGCGTGGTGCCTGACCACTTCATTCAGATGGGACGACTTTACCGCCGCGATCACTTTTTCGGCGGTGAAGTAGCCGCCGCCTGCCGCGCACCACACGTTGATCCCGGCCGAATCGGCCACCAGCACCCATACGTTGACCTTTCCATCGATAGCCTGGACCAGCCGGCGTACGGTCAGGTCGAAGTTGCCGGTCACCAGCACGGGCGAAGACGAATTGGGGTGCCCGACCGCGTACAGCCCGGTGCGCACCTTGGGATAAGGGCGGGATAATGCGAAAAAATAACAGCCAAGATCCAGCAGCAGCGTGCGCAGCGTGACCCGATGCCGCAGCCTGCCGGTCACTGCTGGCGGCAGGCCGGTTGCGTCTTCTCCGGCACGTGGCAAGCGTCGATTCGTACAGAACCAGGCTGCCCCCCAGATACGATTGGAAAGCCTCCGTACGGAATCCGGTCTGGGCCAGCAGCGCGTCAAAATCGCGCAGGGAGGCGGTGCTGGTGCGCGTGAGCAGCCAGGTAAGCAGCACCAGGGGCAAACGCGCCAGATAAAAGAACAGGCGCGGGATGAGCCTGGCAGGGATCACCTCATCCGCGATCAGCAGGCGACCGTCCGGCGTGAGCAGTTTCTGGCAGGCTTCCAGAACAAAACGCTGGTCATCCAGCGGAAGTTCGCTGAAGACCAGTGTAGACACAATCAGGTCAAAGGATGCGGCGGGAAAGCGGTCGCCGATCAGGGCGGCGTCCATATATTTCAGGGATATGTTTTCTTCGAGATGCGCCTCTTTGACTTTCTTTTCGGCCTCGGCCAGCATGCGCGGCGAGGCGTCAATGCCGGTGACCGTCGCGCCGCGCTGCGCCATCAGCAGGGTGAGCGTTCCCGTGCCGCAGCCGATCTCCAGGATACGCGTCCCTTCATGCGCATAACTGTTTGCGATTCTCTCTTTGACGCGCTGGATTCTGCCCAGGGTAAGCAGTTGAATCCCGCGGTCGTAATCCTTTGGGCTGGTTTCCAACCACTTCATAAACACGGTTGCCATGGGTTATAAAACTCCTTTGTGCTTCCCTGGATCTTTCCGCTCTGTAAAATTTTTCTCCTTTATTCGTACCAGTCCGTGCGCAGCAGCGGCAGGCCGGAAGCGCCTTGCGCGTCGGTTTTGG
This sequence comes from uncultured Chloroflexia bacterium, assembly GCA_963768585.1. Classification (GTDB taxonomy): domain Bacteria; phylum Chloroflexota; class Anaerolineae; order Anaerolineales; family Anaerolineaceae; genus CAVUNY01. Next base: position 93,650 of record CAVYIF010000015.1, on the reverse strand, counting down.
CCAACAGGGCCTGGTAAACGGTCAACTGGCCTTGACCAAAGGCGTAAGCCAAGCCGCTCATATTTGCATTGGTTGCCTCCAATAAAAAACTTACTCATAATATACGCCGGGCGGGCGGTCATTTCAAGCTTTGTGGAGGCGGAATAGGCTGGACTCCAAAAATTAATATGCTGTTTTTATGACTTCACAGTGCTTCATTTTGAAGGCGGATTCGTGCCGTAGGATTGCTGGCGCCGGCGTCTCTTTCTTGTGTTGGCGTGTCAAAATGGCGTCAAGGACCGGGTTTCCCTGCAAGAATGGACTAGAATCGATGGTGGAGGCTTAAATGGATTTATACACACTTGAAACGGGACAACCGGGGCAGCCGGCGGTGGTGCTTCTGCATGGGGGTGGTTTGAGTTCGAAAATGTGGCAGCCGGCGATAGAAATGCTGCCGGATTTTCATATCCTGGCTCCGGATTTGCCCGAACAGGGTCAGAGTGAGGGTATCGCCCCCTTTACGCTGGACGATACGGCGCGCCGGGTGGCTGCGTTGATCCGCCAGCGGGTGCCGGGGGGGAAGGCGCATGTGGTAGGGCTGTCGTTGGGCGGGGCGGTGGTCCTTACCCTGCTGCGCCTGGCGCCTGAAGTGGTCGACCGCGCCCTGGTGACCGGCACAGCCGCCGTTCTGAACCGCTGGCTGGGCCGCCTGTCGCTGGCTTCGCTGTGGATCCTGCGCCTTTACAAGGTCGAAACCCTGGCTGAAATGACCCTTAAACAGCAGGGCATCCCGGCCCAATACCGCGATCTGGTCTTCCCCGATCTGGTGGCGACCGCCAGCGAGGCTTTCAACCGCACCACCATCCAGGCCCTGATGGATATGCAGCTTCCAATGAATAATCCCCGGCCGCTGCTGGCGATGGTTGGGAGCAAAGAAACGCCAACCGCCAAAAGTGCCGCGCGCAAGCTGGCGCGACACGCTGCCCAACACCCGGGGGCATTGGTCCCCGGTCTCAACCATGTCTGGCCCCTGCAGGCCCCGGACCTGTTTTGCCGGGTGCTGCGCGCCTGGACGAACGATGAACGCCTGCCGGAAGAGCTGGCCCGTCTATAAAAAACGACAAATGAAAGCAGCGAGATAGGGTACAGCTCTGTCTCGCTGCACTATAATTATTCCATGCTTCCCCTGACGATTGCCCTGGCTTTAACGGTTTTATTTCTGGCGGGTATGGCCAAAGCGACCCTCGGATTCGGTGAGTCGTTGATCGCCATGCCGCTGTTGACCCTGATATTGGGAGTGCAGATGGCTGCTCCGGTTACCGCCCTGATGATGACCACCCTGACCGGGTTTCTGCTGCTGCAAACCTGGCAGCGCGTCGATTTCCATGCCACCTGGCGGGTCATGGTGGCGGCGGTGATTGGCATTCCCTTTGGCGTGTGGGGCCTGCGCAGCCTGCCGGCGCAGGCGATCACCCTGACGCTGGGCGTGGTCCTGGTGCTGGTCGGGCTGTTCTACCTGGCGCGCCCCAGGGTGAGTTGGATACCGGGCCCGCGTTGGGGGTATCTGTTTGGGCTGTTTGCCGGGCTGATGGGCGGCGCGGTCACCGCCGGCGGGCCGCCGATTGTGATTTTCGGCACGCTGCGCCGTCTGCCGCCGGAAGAATTTCGTGCCACCCTGCAGGGCTGCTTTACCCCTTTGAACGTTTTCATCCTCCTGGGGCATGCCCTGGCCGGTTTGTGGACGCAGCCGGTGCTGGAATTGTATGCCCTATCGCTGCCGGTGATCTTCCTGGCCCTGTGGATCGGGGGGAAAGTGCACCACGCCATCCCGGCCCAGGTGTTTTCGCGGGTAGTTTACCTGGTGCTGGTGGCGCTGGGCGCGGTGATGATTTTCTCGTAGATTGGGTCTAGGGCGGACGCTTTTGCCGTATAATCATGGAAAGTTTTCCCGCCCTCAACTCAACCTACGGCTGAAAGTGTTCTGCCCGCCCGAGACCCAACAAGGATAAAAGTAAATTGAACAAACCCAGTAATCGTGTCGAAAAATTGATCAAAGACATGACACTCGTGGAAAAAGTTTCCCTGATGGCCGGGCCTCTATGTGGCTGACCAACCGGGTGGAACGTATGGGCTTCCCAGCGATCAAAGTCACCGACGGCCGAACGCTCGCGCGGCGATTTGTTTGGCGTGGGGCAGACCGCGGCCTGCTTCCCCGCCGGGATTGGCCTGGCGGCGACCTGGAATACGGCCCTGGTGGAGCAGGTGGGCCAGGCCCTGGGCGAGGAGGCCTATACCAAGGGGGCCCGGGTGCTGCTGGCCCCGACCGTCAACATCCACCGCTCGCCGCTCAACGGGCGCAACTTTGAGTGCTATTACGAGACCCCTTCCTTTAGGCCCGCATGGCGGCGGCCTATATTCGTGGTGCGAGCCTCAGTGTGCCGGCCACTATGCACTTTGTCTGGAACATGCCGGTTGAGCGCGATTCGAACAGCTCGGAAGTAAATGAACGCCCCCTGCGCGAGATCTACCTGGCGCCTTTCGAGGCTGCCGTAAAAGAAGGCGGCACGTGGTGCCTGATGTCCTCCTACAACCGCATCAATAGCACTTATGCTTCGACCACACCGAACTGGCGAAATTCTGCGGAGGAATGGGACTTAGACGGGATCGTGATTTCGGACTGGTTCGGCACCAATAGCACAGCCACCGCGGCCAATGCCGGGTTGGATCTGGAAATGCCCGGGCCGTCCATGTGGCGCGGGGAGCGGTTGGTGCAGGCGGTGCAGGCCGGGGAAGTGAGCCAGGCGGTGTGATGCGCCGCGGCGCGCATGTTAACCTTATCCGAACGAGTGGGCGCCTTCGATACACCTCCCGATTTCGCCGAAAAAGCGGTGATCCGCCCCGAGCACAGTGCTGTTGCCCGTCAGGCGGCGGCCGAAGGCATCGTTTTGCTTAAGAACCGGGCGGGTTTGCTGCCGCTCGACCCGCAAAAATTGAATATGATTGCCCTGATCGGCCCCAATGCGCGCACGGCGCAGATCATGGGCGGCGGCAGCGCCCAGGTCAATGCCCACTATGCGGTCACCCCCTACCAGGGGATCACCGCCCAGTTGGGAAAAGAGGTTGAGGTTAGTTATGCCCTGGGCTGCGTCAACCACAAATTCACTCCGCGCCTGGATCTGCCCTGGTTTCGCCAGTCCCTCGGCGCGGAGCATGGCTTCCACGCCGAATATTTAACAACCTGGACCTGTCCGGCGAGCCGGTATATACCACCACGCAGCCCACCTCTGAACAGGTGTGGATGAACGAGGCCGTGCCGGGCGTTAATCCCCAGGCTTTTTCGGCGCGCATCAGCGGCATTTACACGCCCGCAGAAAGCGGGCAGATGGTCCTGGGCCTGGCCAGTTCCGGGCGCTGCCGGCTGCTGGTGGATGGCAAGCTGGCCATCGATAACTGGACATACCAGGAGAAAGGCGACTCGTTCATGGGCATGGGCAGCAGCGAGCAGACGGTGGTTCTGAAGGTGACCGCCGGCACACCCCTGGCCCTGGTGATGGAATTCAGCAAGCAGGAGGCCGGGATAATTGCCGGGGTGCGCCTGGGCAGCACCTTACTGCCGCCGGATGATGGCCTGCAGCAGGCGGCAGCCCTGGCCGGTCAGGCCGAGGTGGCCCTGGTGTTTGTGGGCACCAACGGTGAATGGGAGAGCGAAGGCGCCGACAAACCCGATCTGGAGCTACCTGGATCGCAGGCGGCTTTGATCGAAGCAGTGACTGCCGCCAACCCCAACACGGTGGTCGTGCTGCAGACCGGTTCGCCGGTGGCCATGCCCTGGCTGGAGCGGGCCGGCGCAGTGCTGCAGGCCTGGTTCCCCGGACAGGAATGCGGCAACGCGATTGCCGACGTGGTCTTTGGCAAACAGGATGCCAGCGGGCGCCTGTCGCAGACCTTCCCGATGCGTCTGGAAGACAACCCGGCCTACATCAATTACCCGGGTGAAAACGGTAAAGTGCATTACGGCGAGGGCATCTTTGTGGGTTACCGCTATTACGAAAAGAAGAACATTGTCCCGCTGTTCCCCTTTGGTTTTGGGCTGTCTTACACCAGCTTTGCCTACACCAACCTTCGCTTGAATCGTTCGGTCATGGCCCCTGGTGAAACCCTCACCGTGAGCGTGGACGTGACCAACGCCGGTCCGCGGGCCGGGATGGAAGTCGTCCAACTGTACGTGCGCGACGAGCGCAGCCAGGTACAGCGCCCCGAAAAAGAGCTCAAGGGTTTTGCCAAGATCGATCTCCTGCCCGACGAGACGCGCACCGTCACCTTCCAGATCGGGCAGGAAGCGCTGGCTTTCTTTGACGAAGGCCGGCACTGCTGGATGGCGGAAGCCGGGGCTTTTGAGGGGCTGTTGGGCAGTTCCTCCCGGCAGATCCGCGCGGCGGCAGCCTTCACTCTGAGCGCGGATGTAATATTTGGCGGTCAACCTCAGACTGCGCTGCGCCTGACCCTGGACAGCACGGTCAAAGAACTGCTCGCCAGCGAAGCGGCCGTAGCGGTGGTCGAACGCCACATCCCCGGGGCGGCTAAGAGCTTCCAGGCCGAAATGGCGCAGAGTTTTACCTTGCGCCAGCTTTCTGCCTTCGAGCCCAACGTGTTTAACCAAATGGTCATGCAGGCCATCGCCGCCGATCTGGAAAAAATTTAACCACATGGGGAACCGCCATGCAGCGCCTGCCGGTTCCCCATTAGAATAAAGAAAGGAGAAATTTGAGGACCCCTATGAACCTCGGAGTGCAGTACTACCGTCCGCCTTTCCCGGTTGACACCTATTGGGAAGCCGATTTCGCCAAAATCAAGCAGTCCGGCCTGGATACCGTCCAGCTGTGGGTGGTATGGGCCTGGGTGGAGTCCAAACCGGGCCAGTTTAATTATGACGATTACGACCGTCTGGTGGAGTTGGCCGGCAAACACGGCCTGAACGTGGTGCTGAGCACCATCGCCGAAATCCACCCCTACTGGATTCACCATACCGTGCCCGATAGCGAAATGATCGACCACATGGGGCACAAGGTGATTTCCTCCAACCGCGGCGAGATCCATTTTGGCCTCACCCCCGGCGGCTGTTTCGATCACCCGGGGATCTGGGAGCGCATGGCCGAATTTCTGCGCCAGACGGGCACCCGCTACCGCAGCGCGCCCAACCTGGTGGGTTGGGATGCCTGGAACGAACTGCGCTGGAATGTACAGGCTGACGGGCTGGTGTGCTTCTGCCCGCATACCCTGGCGGCTTACCGCGAGTGGCTCTCGGCAAAATACGGTGGGCTGGAGGGGCTAAATGCCGCCTGGCAGCGGCGCTACGGCGACTGGCAGGAGGTGATGCCCGGCAAGACGCCCGACCGGCCCTATACCGATATGATGGCCTGGCAGCATTTCCTCACCTGGCGCGCCAACCAGCACGGCAAACCGCGCTACGACCTGCTCAAGGGCATCGATCCGGACCGCCCGGTGACGGTACACGCCGCGGCGCCCAGCCCGCTGCACGTGGGCCAGCCGGAGCGCTTCTTCTACGCCATCGACCGCGGCAACGACTGGTTCTACGCCGACGAGTTGGACGGGGTGGGTACCTCGAGCTTCCCCATCTGGGAGAATATCGACGAGGCCGCCTTTGGCATGCGCGTGGAGTTTGTGCGTTCGGCGGCGCGCGGCAAGAAAGTCTGGCTGAGCGAGGTGCAGGGCGGGCGCTCGGCGGTGGGTTTTACCGCCTACAAGCCGGTGGACGCCTTTTCCCAGCAGCGCTGGGTGTGGAACGGCATCGCCTGTGGGGCGGACAAGATCCTGTTCTGGTGCTGGCGCAATGAGATCTTTGGACGCGAGTTCGGGCGGTTTTGGCATCGCCGGCGACGACGGCCTGGCCGAGGAACGCCTGGCGGCGATGGGCGCCAGCGCCGCAGTGATCGAGCGCCACCAGGCGCTGATCGAGGCTTACCAGCCGGTGCAGCCTGCGGTGGGGGTGCTGTTCAGCCCGCAGACCTACTACCTGAACTGGGCCCAGGAATGGAGCGCGAAGCGTGTGGCCGGCGCCCTGCAGGGCTATGCCCGCGCCCTGGTGCGGCGTTCGATCCCTTATATGGTGGTCGAAGAGGAGCACCTGGAGGTGCTTGACGACCTGAAAGTGCTCTTTATGCCGCATGTTGTCGTCACCAGCGAGGCTACCGAGCGCGCCCTGGCGGCTTTCGTGCATCGGGGCGGCACCCTGGTGTGCGAATCGGAGTGCGGAGCCTTCAGCCCGGCCGGGATCTACCGCTATCCTGAGGAGCGCTTCACCGCGCGTCTGGCAGGCGTGCATGAGGTGGGGCGGCGCAACCTGACCGGTGAGATGCTCAGCGTGCAGACCGGCGGCGAACAGCTTACCATGGGCATGGCGCAGTGGATGACGCCCTGGCAGCCCGGGCAGGGCAAAATCTGGTCGTCCACCCGCGATGGCGCCCTGGTCAACGAGATCAAGGTCGGCCAGGGTCGGGTGATCCTGATCGGCAGCTACCTGGGCGAAGCTTATTTTGAGGATTGGACGCCCGGTTTCGAGCGCTTCCTGCAAACAATCATGCTTTCTGCCGGCTGGCATCCGGAGATTGAGGTATTGACCCGGCAGCCCGGCGCTTCGCCGCACATGCAGGGTGGCAGCCGGGATGCTTTCCTGTACATCAAGTACGGTACAGCCCTGGGCAAGCGCCTGGTGTTCGTCTTTTTCCCCGCCGGCAGCGATCAGGCTACCCTGCGTTTCCCCTCAGGGTTCTTCGCCGGCGGCAAAGCTGAAGACCTGCTTTCCGGACGGGTGATCGAGCTGCAGGAGAACGTCAACGGGCAGGAGGCGGTCCTTACGCCGCTCCACTGGCGCATCGTGGTACTGGCGGGATGAGGTAAAATATGTCTGAATCACTGCAGTTTTCGTTCGACCTGCCGGTATCCCCGGAACGGGTGTACCGCGCCTGGTTCGACAGCTACGAGTACAGCCAGTTCACCGGCAGCCCGGCGGAGATTGATCCGCGGGTGGATGGGGCTTATTCTCTGCGAGACGGCTTCATCCACGGCAAAACCCTGGTCAAAACCCCCTTCAGCCATATCGTCCAGACCTGGCGCGCGGCGGATTTTCCGCCGGACAGCCCGGACTCGACGGTCGATATCAAGCTGGAGCCGACCTGTTTGGGTGCGCTGTTTACATTAACCCAGACCGGCGTTCCTGCCGGGCAGGCCAGCCGCTACCTGCAGGATTGGGTAGAGGGCTGTTTCCGCCCGCTGGTCAAGTATTTCGAGGCGATCGTCGCCGGTTCCGCGGCGGATATGGATGGGTGAACGGGCAAGCATACAATGATTAATGGGTAAATTTTTTCCCACACGTGGGAAAAAATTTACCCATTTTATAATCTTCCTCTTGGGCTAGCGGATATTGCAGTGCTTAATCGTCCCGTACAGTGGATCACCGAAGACGGCGTTAGTACACCAGGTGCCATCGGTGAACGTCATTACCGTATACGTGCCATTGGCGCCGTACTGCACCTGCTTTGTCCCGCTGAATTCACAGTACTGGTGTTCGTCGGCGCAGAACGTCCAGGTTGGGGCTGGGGTGGGTACCACGCCCGGCGCGGCGGTGGCGCTCGGGCTGCCCAGGCTGGCGGCAACATCGGTATAGGTCTTGTTCAATGCTGGACCGAGCAAGGCCAGTACAATGACAACCACCACTGCGACAAATGCCAGGATCATCGAATATTCGACCAGTGCCTGACCTTTTTCGCCTTTTAGACTCCTGATTTGTGTTCCATGGCTCGAATTATCCTCGGGTCGCGGAGGTTTTTTTTGAAAAGATGGGGGTCTATTCCGCAATGATTGGAGTAGACACATTGTCAAATCGTAGCTGCAGGGTGAGATACAGTGCTTTATCTAATTCAAAAGATCATCATGCTCGCGGCCCAATTCTTTGGTTGCAGGTATCATGCCAATTACCAAATATAAATTAACTGTCCATTAATACCCGATTTCTTTGTCGACTACGTTGCGCAGCGGCTGCCCATCGCGGTAGCGCTGCAGGTTGTCCAGGAAAATGTCGAAGGCGCGCTCGAAATAATGCGGGGTCATCCCGGAATAATGTCCGGTCAGGATCACGTTTTCCATATCCCAAAGAGGAGACTCGGGCGGCAGCGGCTCAGGATCGACCACATCCAGGCCGGCGCCGGCGATCCACCCTTCCTGCAGGGCGCGCACCAGGGCCGCGGTCTGCACCGTACCGCCGCGCCCGATGTTGATCAGGTAGGCGCCGGGTTTCATCGCGCGCAGCTCGGTTTCGCCGATCATGCCGCGCGTCTCGCGGGTAAGGGGAACGGTCAGCACCACGAAATCGGCGCGCGGCAGCACTTCTATCAGCTGCTCGGGCGCGAACATGGCTTCCACGCCTTCGGCGGGCAGCTGCGGGTTGCGGCGCACGCCCAGTACGCGCATCCCCAGGGCACTTGCCGACTGGGCGGTGCGCTCGCCGATCGCCCCCACGCCAACCAGCAGCAGGGTGCTGCCCGCCAGTTCAATTACATTGGCGCGTTCGCCTCTTCTCCAGACATGCTGCTGCTGCATGCGCAGGGCCTGGTTCAAGCCGCGGGCAAAGGCCAAAATCAGGGCCAGGATGTGCTCGGTGATTGGGATGGCATGCACCCCGGAAGCGTTGACCAGCGTCCAGCTTTTTTGGGCGGCTTCGGGGGTCCTGAGCAGCCAATCTGCGCCCGCGCCCCACTGCTGGTACCAGCGCAGATTGGGCGCGCGCAGTAACAGATCGCGCGGGAAGCTCCCGGCGGCGATTTCGATATCCGCCAGACAGGCTTCCATTTCGGTCCGGTCATCGGTTACCACCACCCGTCTGTCCGGCAGGATGGCCTGTACCTGGTCGATCTGGGACTGGGGAAATTCGTGGGGCTTGAAGTTTAAAAAGATCGTTTTCATCGGTGAATACCTCAACAGAAATTATACATGATGAAACCGAAGCGCCGCGCGGCGGTTTGCAAGCCTGCTTACTTTCTCCACTGCATCAGTCACATCCAGCGTTATCCTCCCTTTTCCCATTTACCATACACACATCAAACTAATCAAATACTATCTTACAATAAATACCATAACACCACAAAATATCATACACACAAAACAAACTAATTAAAATACTAATAATAAATCAACATGATTAAATACAAAATAATAAAAACATCAATGATAATCAACAAACAAGTGACATGAAAGAAAACGTACAGTAGTGAAAAAAAAAAAAATATAAATAATAAATCAAATTAATATAAAAATCGGTAAAAATTATATAATGATACAATAAAAAATATTTAAAAAAACAATAAAAATACATGTAATTATAAAGAAAAACACGTTTATCAACTTACGGATGATGATACAAATTAAATAAACATACATGATAATAAATAAATAAAACATACACAATACAGTTGATATAAATATAAAAACATTAACATTATGCAAACAACATTCAATAAACGATACAATATAAATATTAAAAAAACATAAACACGTATTTTAAATAATCAATAAACAAAATATATAGCAAAAGTAGTTACAATCAATAAAAAACAAATACAAATTGATGAAATAAAAAAAAATATACACATTAAACAAACATTCATATATAAAAAATTAATACATATAAACAATTTACAAATCGATACACAAATAGATAATGTAAATCATATCATCTTTAAATAAATAATGTTTAACAATAAAAAAATAACAATAATACAACAAAACTAACAAATGTACATAAAAATAATTGCTTCGAGATGATACAAAAGAAAACACTTTTAAAGAGTTTACACATCATATAAAAGCAAAAACAAGTTTAAAAGTTTAATAACAATAAAAACAAAATAACGACACAAAATGAAATCGTTAAATTACACAAAGTAATACAACGCACACAACAAAATTCCACCAACGTCAAATAAACGATAAATGTTACAACGCGAAAAATCAACAAGACACCTTCGTAATTACGCGTCATCAACGCCAATAAATAACATTCAACGAGAAAACGTTATGCAGGTAGTAAATCAACATATAGTTGCATCGCATACATCATCAAACCCGTAACGCAAGTAATCTAAATTGGCGGTCAGCGTGGACGGGGTGGTCATAAATCGGCCCCTTCGAAAGGGTGAAAAAAATGGGTTGAATGGCACGCGCGCGTGCCATTCAACCCATAGTGAGTTTGTTTCCGTTTTACCGGCGGCGGCCCAAAAGGCGCAGCAGCAGCAAGAACAGGTTGATGAAATCCAGATAAAGCGACAGCGCGCCCAAAATCGAGGCCTTCTGCGCCACCTGCCCATCTTCGCCCAGGGTCAGGCTCATCTTCTTGAGCTTCTGCGTGTCGTAGGCCACCAGGCCAACGAAGATCAGAATGCCGATGAAAGTCGTGATCCAGTATATGGCCGAATTGGCGAGGAACATATTCACGACCGAGGCCAGGATAAAACCGATCAACCCCATGAACAGCAGGCTGCCCAGCTTGGTCAGGTCGCGCTGGGTGGTGTAGCCGTAAAGGGTCATGATCCCGAAGGTGGCTGCCGTCACTCCAAAGGTGACTGCGATCGAGGAAGAGGTATAGACCAGCATCAGGATCGAGAGTGTGATCCCGGTCAGGGCAGCATAACCGGTAAACAGCAGCCCGGCTACCGCCGGCGATAGTTTGCTAACCGCCGCGCTGAGCACGACCACCACTACCAGTTCAGCGATGATCAAACCAAAAAACACGATGCTGTTCGAAACCAGCATCTCGAGAATGCCGGGGATGCCCAAGGTTACCAGGGCGGCGCCGGCTGTCACAAACAGGCCAAAGGTCATCCAGGCGTAAACGCGCATCAGAAAACTGCGCTGTTGTTCTGCCTGCATTTCGCTGGCTTGCACATTGTAAATAGAGGGCATTTGAGGTGTATTCATAGGTACCTTCTTTCTTTACAAGATTATAACATGCGCCCGATGACAAACAGATGAAAGGGTGCTGAGAAGCACATTGGAAAACGGATCACCAGAAGCCGAGATGTACCTTGCGAGCTTCTTCCTCTAGCAGGGGCCCGGCCACTTCCACCGCCCGGCCCCCGCGCGCGAATACTTCCCGGCAAGGCAGGTTGAGGAAATTGTCGCCGGGCAAATGGGCCGCGAGTTCTAACAGGCCGGCTTCGCTCAAGGCGTACACCACGCGGCCAACCCCCGACCAAAAGATCGCCCCCGCACACATCGCGCAGGGTTCTGTGCTGGCATACAGGGTGCAGCCGGCCAGCACTTCCGCCGGAAACGCTGTACTGGCTTTCCGGATCAGGTTGGTTTCCGCATGCCCGGTGCAATCGTGGGCAGTATTGACCGTATTTTCTGCCTCCAATAAAATCTGCCCTTGTGCATCCACCAGCACGGCTCCAAAGGGATGGTTGCCGTGGGCGCGGGCCTGGGCGGCTACCGCAATCGCTTTTCGCAGGATTTCCAGATCATAGGGTTTCATCGACACCTCTCATTTTCAGCAAAGACAGCACATCCAGATCGTCACAGGCGGCTAAAGACCGCTGGAGCCTGGGCAGCCAGTAGCGCACTGTGTCTTCGTTCACCCCGCCGCGTGAATACTCGACGGCGATATACACGCCCATTGCCGCGCACAGGCGGTAATCGTCCCACAACTGCTGCCAGGAATAGCCGGTTACGCCCAGTTCGCGCAGCCGGGCATGGTAGCGCTGTAAAACGGGAACTTCCAACCGGCGGCAGAGGGCCGGATCCCAATCCAGCACCATGATATAGACCAGGTCATACGCGCCCAGCCAGGTGGTCAGGCTCCAGTTGAAGGGCTGGCGGTCGATCAGGTACACCGGCCGATCGCCGTGCCGCGGCACGAGGATATTGTAGCAGCCGGCATCGCCGTGGATCAGGGTGAAACCGTTATCGTCTGCGGTGCGGTCGATCAGGGCCTGTGGGTGGCGGGCGAACAGGGTGCGGATCAGCTGCGGCCAGTGGGGCTTTAGCTGGGGTGCGAAGCGCGGTAGGATGTGTGCGATACCCGGCTCCGCTACCGCCACGAAGCGCCGGATGAAGGCCGCGTCGTGGATGGGGGCATGCGCCGCAGCCAGGCGCCCGGCTCCCCAGTAGCGGGCGTGCATCACCGCCAGGCCATCGGCCAGCGCCAGGCCGTAGGCCAGGGTGGGTTCTTTTTGAAAGGCTTCGACATGCGTCTCCGATACGTCGTCCAGCAAGATGTGGTAGCGCTGCTGCTCAGCGGAATAAACGGCATCGTAACAGCGCAGGAGCGGTGCGCCGGCCAGCCCGACATAGTCGCGCGTGTAATAGGTCACTTCGGAATCGTCAAAGGTCTCACCGTCCAATTCGGTGGGCACCATCTTCAAGAACAGGCGCTCGGGCCGCTCGCCCAGGGCATCGGGCGTGTAGCGCAGGCGCAGGCGGGCATTGGCGGACCAATTGCCGGAGCCGCCATCCAGTTCGAAACTGGCGACTGCCCCGCGGGTCAGGGCGCCGCTGGTGGTCAGCACGCCGGTGAGCCATTCAAGCGTAATTTCGGAAGGGTGGGTGATGAGCATAGCGCTGATCGTACCATAAGTTCAGATGGCAACCAATAGGGCGAATTCCTAAAATTTTTTTTTTTTTTTTTTTTTTTTTTTTTTTTTTTTTTTTTTTTTTTTTTTTTTTTTTTTTTTTTTTTTTTTTTTTTTTTTTTTTTTTTTTTTTTTTTTTTTTTTTTTTTTTTTTTTTTCTTTTTTTTTTTTTTTTTTTTCTATCTTTTTATACTATTGTTATTTTTTATTTATTGTCTGCTTTTTTTTATTTATTCTCTGTAGTTTTAGCTTTCTCATTGTCTATCTTACTCTCATCTCTGATCTATTTTTCTTACTCATATCTCTTTTCTTTCTCTATATTTTGTCTCTTATTTTTCTTCATCTCTATCATCTCTATTATATTTTCTATTTTCTCTATTTTGATTTCTATTTTTATATTGTCTTTAATAATTTATATCATTTCTTTTATATATCTCTTCTTTTTCTCTCTTATCTTTATTTTTTTTCTCATTTTATATTTTATTTCAGATATAAGTTTTTTTACTTATATACGGATGCTCCCCTTCTGTTCGACGCCTATACCTTCTATGACATCTCTATCAAATCTCATTTCTCTCAAACTCTATTTGATTATCATATCTCATTATATATATATTCTTTCTACTTTCTCTCATTTTATCTTTACAAATAGTGAGTCACCATTCATCTCGAGACGCTACGCCATTATCACCTACTCTTACTTCTCTCTCTCTTCTCCATCTAATATCAAATCTATAATTACTCATCCACCATCGACACTTTCCATCTATCCCTATCTGCCTATCCATCCTGCTATGAGACTCATACCTGCCTGATACGTCTCTTCTCTCTTATTTGGCAGCTGTTCGCTGCCCTATCTCAGTACGAGACCTGTCACCTGTTCCTTGAAAAATATCTTGGTGTTCTCCCTGGCCTCGCCATAATTGCCCTTTACCAGCATATCATCTCTGTAACTCTGTCTGCCCAACCCCATCTTGCGCCTGCCCTATTATCCAATCTTCTCACCTTTCTCATCTCATTTGTAAACAGGCAACCCTTGTTGGACGAAATCAAAGAGTGCTTGAAAAATTCCACCTGCCGTTTACTTCTCTGGTGGCCCCGGTGGTATTGGAAAAACACACCTGGCAGTTGAAGCAGCGGCTATCCATTCGCGAGTTTCGTGGACGGTGTCTTTTTTGTACCGTTATCCGGCCTGCAATCTGGTGAAATGGTCGTACCCGCGTAGCCCAGGCTCTAAATTTTCTTACCGCCCTCAGGGTAATTCGCGACAGCAATGCTCGATTACCTGCGTGAGAAACAACTGCTTTTGGTGCTGGATAACTTGAGCACATTCTGGCTGGTGCCGTCTTTCGCGAAGTCCTGCGTTCAGCCCCAGGTATCAAAATCCTGGTCACCTCTCGGATTGGATTGATGTGCAGAGCGAACCCTGCTGGCGTCCCTGGCATGGGGGTACCGGCCGACCTTTCAGCAAATTCCGATGAAGCCTTGCATTCCAGCCCTGTGCAGCTGTTCATTGAAGGTGCTCAGCGTGTGGTTCCCGCTTTCTCACCGAAACCATTTGAACGAGTGGAAATTCTTCAGATCTGCCGCAGTGTCCAGGGCATGCCGTTAGCAATCTTGCTGGCGGCCGCCTGGATGCGCTTGCTCTCGCCGGCCGAAATTGCCGCAGAAATCGCATCCAACAGTCTCGAATTCCTTGAAGGTGAGTGGCAGGATGTGCCAGACCGCCAGCGCAGCCTGCGCGCGGTATTCGACCATTCCTGGGACTTACTCAGCGAGCGCGAGCGAGAAATCTTTGTTGGGTTATCCGTCTTTCGGGGAGGTTTTACCTACCCAGCAGCTCAGTCGATCACCGGGGTAACACTGCGTGAATTATTGAAATTGGTCAACAATTCACTGATTGAGCGTGGCTCCACTTCCCAACAGCCTGGAGCCTCAGGCCGTTATGAACTGCACGAGTTATTGCGCCAATATGGTGAAGAGAAACTGTTAGATTATCCTAACCGGGGACAGGGCCTGCGTGACCGCCATGTAGCCTGGTATGCGGCTGCCTTACAGCGCTGGGCAGGGGATCTCAAGAGATCTCACCAACTGGAGACTCTGGTCGAGATGGATCAAGAGATCGATAACATCCGTGCGGCCTGGAATTGGAGTATTGAAAGGAACCTGGTGGACCATCTGGAAATGGAAATGGAAGGTCTGGGATTGTTCTATCGTTTCAGAATGCTTTTTACGGATGGTATCCAGGTTTTTCAACAGGCGGTCAACCTCTATGAAGACGGCTTTATCCCTGACCAGCCGGAACATTGGGTGACCTGGGCCAGCCTGTTGGCCTGGCTGGATCAGCTATATATGGATGGCTGGTTGGATGAATCGTTAGGTTATGAACGAATTGATCAAAGCCTGGAATTATTGGAAAAAGCAGAATTGGCAGGATTGGCAGGATTGGCAGGATTGGCTCTTCACCGCCAAAGGGCTTTTTCCCTGTATGTGATGGGCGTTCACCAATATCATGACAGCAAGCTTGAGAAAGCCAGGAAAGCGTATAACGAAAGCCTGGCGTACTATCGTGACCTGGATAACTCCTGGGCACAGGCCACGATATTAAAGTCTCTGGCGAGGATTTCTTATGATCTTGGAAATACGGTTCAGGCCGCCGATTTTGGCAGGCAGAGTGTCGCTTTCTTCCAAAGCTTAGGCGCGCAGAAAGATATTAATGAATGCAGGCTGAGTTGTATCGATATTTGACTGGTTTGGGTGAATTGGAGGAAACAGACCGTCTGCTGCGACAAAGCATTGCGCTTTGTCGCAGCACAGGTGATTGGCCGGGTCTGGGGGCAGAGCTCTACGCCCTGGCAGGTAATCTGCGCTACAGCGGAAGGTATGCTGAGGCAATTGCTCCTTACGAAGAGGCGGCAATGATCTGGGAAAAACTGAGCGACCAGATTTTTCAATCCCGAATTGTTATGCGGCTGGGATTGGCCAAGGCCGGCCTGGGTTGGTTCGAACAGGCGCGGGCCGATCTGCAGAAAAGTGCATTTATGTTTCGGATATCAGATAGACCGTGGTCAAGAGCGCACTTGCACTGGTTTTTAGGTGAAGTGGCTCTGGCAGAGGGACAATGGACCGAAGCCTACCGGCTGCTGCAAATAAGCGTCTCCCATGTAAGGGAAGGCGGCCATAAAGAGTTGTTCTGCTGGACGCTGGTCATGCTGGGAGCAGCGGCGTTGAAAAATGGCGACCTCGAAGTGGCTCGCCAATCGCTGGCTGAGGCGATACGTGAGGCAAATAAATTTCGAGAATTCACCAAACCGCTTTACGTTTTGTCGGGTGCGGCTTTATATGCTGCCGAAGTTCACCAAAGTGAGCGTGCAGTAGAGCTTTATGCGCTGGCAACTCGCTATCCCTTCGTGGCAAATTCTGCTATCTTCCAAAACCTGGTAGGTATGCCTGTTTCAATGCTTGTGAGTTCTTTCCCGCCTGAAACCATCGCCGCGTTGGAAAAACGCGGTCGCAGTCTTGACTTATGGGCTACGATTGAGGAATTGCTGTCCGATCCATTATTTTCCTTGTAACAGACAAAATAAATCTTCAACTTGTACCCGATATTAACCAGCCGGGCGTTTGAGCGGATGGATTTTACTCTCACCAACAGTCAAAAGGCGGGTCGAGCTCCGAAATGCCCGGGATCTGCAGTGCGATTGAATAAAACTTGCTGTTCTCCCGCAGCGCCGGGACCGCCCCGCGCCATTCATTGACAACCTGCCACAAATAATCCAGCACGTCGCCTCGGATCCACATCCCTTGTTCCGCTTTGGCCAGCGAAAAGCCAAAACGAGACGGCCATTCTTGATCGGGCTTGTCCCGGACAAACTGGCTGGTAACCAACAGCGCCTCAGAAGGGGTAAAACGCGTGAACTGGCTGAGGTCAAATGAATTAACCAGTTCTATATAGGTTGTTTTATCGCTTCTTGTATAAAAATCCTGCGGATCTGAAGATAGCGTTACTCTTAATTTGAAATATGTGCCTACCGGGTTTGCCGGTTCCATCGGCACGGGCATAAAAAAGCCATGCGTCTTTAAGAATTTTAATGCGGCTGCGACCTGGTCAGGATCCATGTGACCGGTATACACCGTGCGCAGCCCGGTCTGGTAATCGGCGTAGATGGTTCGCCCGTCGCCCCAGATGCGCAGGTTGGGAATGTGGTTGCACATTTGCCCGGGATAGGGTGCGCCTGGATAGATATTACATCCCAATCACTTTATCATCCCCGGACTTTGAGTGGTTTAACGCGAATCTCAACCGAGTAGGCCGCCGCCATCTCCGCTATTGTCATATGAAGGTCTGACTCGTAGTGGATATACTTCGCCACATAGCCGGGATAGATTTTTTTATAGTCAGGGTACAGCGTGGCTTCACCGTTGAGAATGATGACATTGTTTCCCAGGGCGTCCGCCCCTTCCAGATGAAGCGACACTTTTGGGTTTTGTTTGATATTGCGAACGCGGTATGAATCAGGCTGGCTGTATACGACAATGATCTCCCCATCCCAAAAATACCACACTGGATTGGGAGTGGGCGTGCCATTGGGGCTTACAGTCGTGAACCAGATCACCTCGTCTTGCATCAGTCGTTTGTTTACCTGAGCGCCAAATTCGGTAGTGAGGTCAAACATATTTCTCTCCCTTTCCACACATCAATCCTTAAATTTTCATTTGAGTTCCCGTAAAAGCTGGTTAATCGCTTTAACCAGATCAACTTTTTCAAGCACCTCAGCGCTCTTGTTGAGAACCCAGGTTTGATCTAAACGGTCAAACCAGCCGGATGGATTGTTGGTTTACACCTGGCAGCGGATGAAAAAGATCCAAGAACGGCATGCTCAACCCAACCTGCTCAGCTCAAGCCGTTTACTATCCATCCCCAACCGTATTTATTTTATTACTCTCTTGACTCCTGCGTAAATCTCGTGTTAAAATCTTTTCATTATGGAAAAGGTGCACAATGGGTAAGGTAGTTTCTTCAAAATCTTTCTTTCTCGCCACCAGGGGTGGTGGGGTGGAGTTTGCCTTGCCGGAGTGCGCCTGCTGTTAGTTTAACTATACGCAATGTTTTGCGGCCGCGGCGCTCTCCAGCCCGCGGCCGTTTGGTTTTCCTACCTTACCCACCGGCCCCGGGTTGACGCTCGCGGCCGGTTCGTTTTTTGTGTGATTGTTTCAAACACTGAGTTGCGCAGATATAGAGAGTCTATTTATAATCATCTAGTGTCTTTTCTCTGTGTCTCCGTATCTCACGCTTCGTGCACCCTTTAGGGGTGCCCGTGGTAAAACCTGATCGGAGTGCAACATGTCTATTCTTAACGCTGAAAACCTGGGTTTATCGTTCGGATCGTTCGATCTGTTTCGCGGTATCAACCTCACCATTGCCAATGACAGCAAAATCGGCCTGATTGGCCCAAACGGCATTGGCAAGACCTCGCTCCTGCTCATCCTGGCGGCCATCAACCAGCCCACCGAGGGCAAGGTTTACCTGGCCAAAGGCCGGCGCCTGGGCTACCTGCGCCAGGAGGCGATCGAGACCTTCGCCGACCGCAGCCATACTGTCTACGAGGAGATGCAGACTGTCTTCGAGAATCTGCACCGGGAACAAGAGCACCTGCATGAGATGGAAGCGCGCATGGCGGACGGTGAATTTTCCGAGGAGCTGCTCGATGAATACGGCCGGCGCCAGGAAGCTTTCTCCCAGGCCGGCGGCTATGAAATAGACGTGCGCATTCAGCAGACTCTGGAGGGCCTGGGTTTGGGCAAAAAAGCCTGGCAGATGCCCCTCAACCACCTCAGCGGTGGGCAGAAAACGCGCGCCCTGCTGGCGCGCCTGCTGCTGGAAAAACCCGACCTGCTCATGCTCGACGAGCCCACCAACCACCTGGATATCGAAGCGGTGGAGTGGCTCGAACATACCCTGGGCGAGTGGCAGGGGGCGGTGCTGATCGTCAGTCACGACCGCTACTTCATGGACAACGTGGTCAACACCATCTGGGAGATGAGCCGGGCCGGGATCGAAACCTACAGCGGCGGCTACAGCTCCTACCTGCTGCAGCGCCAGGAGCGCTGGGAATACGCCCAGCGCGTATACGAAGAGGAAAAAGCGCGCCTGGTCAACGATGTCGATTTCATCCAGCGCAACTGGGTGCGCGCCAGCTCGCATGCCCGCGCCCTGGGCAAGCTGCGCCGCCTGACGCGCGAACTGGCGGTGGTCGAGAACTACGGCATCCAGGCTCTGCGCAGCGGTAAAAAATGGTCCGAATACGATGCCGACACCATCCGCGGCACAGACCGGGTGATGGACGTGGTCGACGCCATCCGCGCGGTCAACGCCATTGCCCCGCCCGCTCACCGACCCCACCGCATCAAACCTCGCCTGGGGGCGGACCTGGTCAGCGGGACAATCGTGATGCGCGCCCAAGAAACCACCATTGGCTACCCTGGGCATGTGCTCTTCACCGTGCGCGACCTCGAACTGCGCCGCGGCGAGTGCGCCGCCCTGATCGGGCCCAACGGCAGCGGCAAAACCACCTTCCTGCGCACCATGCTGGCCCAGCTCGAACCCCTGGCGGGCGAGGTGCAGTTGGGGTCCAGCCTGCAGGTGGGTTACTTTGCCCAGGCGCACGACCAGCTCGATCCCGACCTGACGGTGATGGAAGAACTGACCCGCCACCGCATGATGGATCCCGGACCGGCCCGCAGCCACCTGGCGCAGTACCTGTTCCAGGAAGAGGACGTGTTCAAGCCGGTCAGGGCGCTCAGCGGCGGGGAACGCGCCCGCCTGGCGCTGGCGATCCTGGCCCTGCAAGGGTCCAACTTCCTGGTGCTGGACGAGCCAACCAATCATCTTGACATCCCTGCCCAGGAGGCCCTGCAGGAAGTGCTTGAGGATTTCAGCGGCACGATCCTGCTTGTCTCGCACGACCGCTACCTGATCGACCGCCTGGCGTCCCAGGTGTGGGAACTGCGCGGCGGCCGATTGAATGTCTTTAAGGGAACCTACCGCGAGTTTGTCCTGCGCCGGGCGGCCCTGAATACATCCGGGAGCAAGATGCGCCAGGTTCTGCCGCCATCCCGCACGCCGTTTAAGATGGACAGCCGCCAGGCCAAAAAGAAGGCCGAGTCGCTGGCTCTGGTTGAAGGGCGCATCCATGAAAAAGAAAGCGAGATCCAGCGCCTGTACAGCGCCATTCAGCAGGCCGGCGAGGTGCAGGCTCACGAGAAGCTGAACAAGCTCAGCTGGCAGTTGGCCGAGTCGCAGGCCGCCCTGGACCGCTTGATGTCGGACTGGGAGAAATTGGCCGGCTGAACGGACTGCATATGGTTGTTTTTATAGGAATAATGAACCGCAGATGCATACAGATCAACGCTGATCTAGAATTGTTAAAAAACTATTGAAAAATGGCCATTTAATTTCATTTTATCTGCGTCCATCTGTGTTCATCTGCGGTTAAAGGTCAAATCCGGATAGACTCTAAAGTTCGCCGGTAGTACGGGCTGTCGGGGGGCAGCCCGTAGCTGAACCCCAGCACCGTCTGCACCACCGCTTCGATCTCACGCCTGCCCAGCGGCAGGTGCATTCCTTCCAGGGGATGCAGCATGATTTTATAGGGCATTTCCGGCAGCCCGTTGCCCAACGGCGGCGCAATCAAGTCCAGGTTGGGCACCATCAGGGCCCCGTTGCGCCGGTAAAATCCGATCCGCCGCTGGCGCAGGGCCCGCTCCGCCGCGTCTTTGCCCAATTCGGGCACTTCAACTTCGAATACCACGCCGGCTGCCGGTTCGTTGGGCGGCGCTTCTGCCGCCACGCAGTCTACCAGGTGGCGGTACAGGCGCGCACCTAACCCACCGTTGCGCCGGGAGGGGTGTACCGCCAGGTAGGCAATGAAGCCCATACGCGTTTGCGGGTAGTAATTAAAGAAGGCCGCTCCGGCTGCCTGGCCCTCATCGACCGCTACCTGGAAATGGCAGTTCTCGCATTCCTCCGGGCCGGCCTGCTCGCGCCGCCGGATGGCCTGCAGCATGTTTTCGAAGGGATCCCGCTCCTCAGCAGGGAAGGATTGCTCGTAAATCCACTGCACCTGCCGGACCAGGTTTGTTTCATTAAGGCCAAGTTCGCGTATTTCCATCGGGCCTGCTGTGGTTCCTTTCTTGCCGCGATTCTACCAGGTTCGGCTGTCTGGCTTCTTTTCTCGCCGGGAACTGGTTATCCCTGGAGAAATTCTCGGACCAGCTTGAAAAACTTCTCCGGCTCTTCGAGGAACGGGAAGTGGCGCGAGTGTTCAAAAATCTCCAACCGGGCATGCGGAATGCGGCGCGCGGTTTCGCGGGCCATGGCAACCGTGGGCATATCGCTGGCCCCAACCACCACCAGGCTCGGCGCCTGGATCTGGTCCAGTTCCTGGCGCAGGTCGAAACCGGCCAGGGTCCCCGTCAGTTTGAACTCGCTTTGTTCGCCCCACATCGCTCGATATACATCATTGGCCAGATTGCCGAACACATCTTGAATATAGTCCGGCGCGGGAATGCTGATCATGACCGGCTCGTAGGCGATATCCAGCGCGGCCTGGTATTCGTCGGGGTAGCGGTCGCGGTTCTTGTACAGCCCTTCCTGCTCGTATCGCGCGTAAATCGCCTGCGTCTCTTCCGGCACGGCCGCTCGCATCCTTTCGAGCGCGCTGTTGATGTCTTCCGCACAGGAGAAAGTATCCGCCAGGATCAGTTTCGATACGCGCTGCGGGTGCCGGATGGCGTAAGCCTGGGCCAAAATACCGCCCCATGAATGGCCAAACACAATCCAATCCTCGATTTGAAGCGACTGGCGCAGCCGCTCCACATCTTCAACGTTTTTTGCAATCGTGTAATCCTCAGGATCGGCCTTATCGGATTGGCCGGTGCCGCGCTGGTCCAGGAATATCAACTGCCAGCTGTCCGCCAGGATGCGCAGCGATTGCAAATACTCGTGCGAGAGCCCCGGACCGCCGGTTAACAGGACCATCGCCGGGCCCTGGCCTTCGCGCCTGTAGTACAGTTTGACGTCCCCCAAACGAATAAAACCGCTTTCCATGATGATTCCCTCCTTATGACCGGGCTGATACCAGCCGGTTGGTTTCTTCCATTCTACAACATTCTGCGCCTGTCTGAAAGATGGTCGCGAGTCGGTATTTTCTATTATGAACTACTATCAGGGCGAATCGAGTTTTGAGAAGAGACTATTTACCCAAGTTGCTACCTATTACGATGTCATTGCGAGACCGGTGAATTTTCCGGTCGAAGCAAACTTTACTGCCATTTTCAGACTGCTTCGTCGCCCGCGAAGACCCTCGCGAGGCTCCTCGCAGTGACATTTTTTGAGGTTTATTTCAAGGTGGCAACTTGAGTTATTTATGCTAATATTAGTGAATATAATCCTTATTATCAGAGTTAGGTGCGATGTTATTCGATAACTCGCAGGAAAGGGGAAATCTCATGCTCTCTGTTAGAAGACTCTTTGTCTCCCTCTGGATTACCGCCCTCCTTCTCGCCACAACTCTGCTAACAACTCAGCCTTACCAACCGGCAACAGCCTCATCACCGCACAACTCGGCCATTTTTGTCACCGTTCCACCTTCCGCTTCTCCGCCCACCGTCGACGGGGTGTGCCTGAACGCCGAATACAGCGACGGAAACTCGACTTCCTTCAACCTGCCTTTGTCAGGAATCGCAGAAGTAAAAGTAAAACACACGACCGATTACCTGTATATTTGCTTTACAGGTCTGCCCTATTCAGGGGGTGAGGCAGTCGTCCTGGTCAACTCGAATAACGATCGCGGCAGTCGCGACGCGAGCGACTTTCGCCTGCGCGCGTCCAGCAGCGCCGCCCCCCTCGGCCGCTATTACAATTCCGCAACGGGGCAGTTCAACGGACCTGCCGTCAGCGATTTCAGCGCTGCCTGGGGGACGGATGGTGAGTTTCAAAGTTATGCCGAATTCCGCATTGGCCGCCGCACGATGGGCGGCTGGCAGCGCGGCGCGGTGATCAGCCTGCGTTACAACGGTACTGTAGGAGTCGAATCCTCGTTCGGTTGGCCGTATTTGTCCTCGGCAAATAATCCAAATACCTGGGGTATTGCCTGGCTGCTCACGGCCGACCTGTCCATACCTACCAGCGCCAGCATCCCCACCCTGAACGGCGTTTGCTCGGCAGGGGAATACATCGCCGGCACCAGCATCACCTTTAACATCGGTGCGCGTGTGGTGCTGGCCGAGATGAAGCAGAGCAGCGACTATCTGTTTGTGTGTCTTTCCAACCTGGCCATCCCCGCGGTGGGTACACAGGGCGGGCCGAATGCGGTCGTTTACCTGGATACGGGTGGCCTGCCAGGTGGTGACGTACCCGACTCGGACAGCATCGCCCTCAGCATTTCTTACACCGGGGTGGTCAGCGCGCACCGCGGCGGGCGCAGCAATTACAACGGCCCTGACCCCGGCGGCTATCTCGTTCAGCGGTCGCTGGACATCGGCAACAACCGCTGGTCGGCCGAGTTCCGCATGGACCGCGAGCCTGGTGGGCAATTCGGGCCGCTCGATCGGGTTGGCGGTCGCCCAGCAGTGGGTCAGCGCTGTGGGTGACGACTACGGCTGGCCGGTGGCTTACAATTGGGCGATCCCCAACACCTGGGGCAGCACCTTGCTTTCATTTGGCGGCTCTTCCTCCTTCGATATCTTTCCCGCCACCACGGTGGGTGCCAAGCAGATTGAGGTCACCCAGGCCATTCAGGATATGAACAACTCTGTGGTGCTGATCGCAGGCAAGCGCACCTTCGCCCGCGTCTACGTGCAGGCCACCAGCCCGGCCAGCGGCGTCAGCGCCCGCCTGTACGGTTACCGCAATGGAATCAGCCTGGGCATGCCGCTGCACCCGATCAATCCGGGCGGGACGATCAATATCCTGAACCGCGGGCCAACGCGGGTTTTGTTTAGCGACACGCTCAACTTCGAGCTGCCTTCCAGCTGGATCCAGGCCGGGACGATCGAACTGGTAGCCGTGGTAAACCCTGAAAACCGCCCGATCGAAAACAACCTGGGCAACAATTCCATCTCTTCGGGGCCGCTCAGCTTCCTGGATACCAAGCCGCTGCGCCTTCACCTGCGCGACATTCGCTATACCACTTTAACGGGCGCGTTCGTCCAGGCTCGCTCCCTCGATTTTGATCTGCTCGAGTCGCAGCTGCGGCGCATGTACCCCATCTCGCGCCTGTTCACCACGCAGCGCGCCATCGTCGTCACCGGCACGGACAACGAACTGGTGCATTATCCATTTGATCTGACGATCGAGTTTGCTAATCCGAAGTTGGCCGCCGGTGGAATACGCCGCCAATTGGGTGAATGAATTGATCAAGCACCAGCCTGAGTATTCAAGTTCACTCAACAGTTCCTGGATCTTCTATGGCATGGTTTCTGACAGCGGCGGTTTCATGCGCGGTGAAGCAGACGGCATCCCATCGCGGGTCGCGTCAGGGCCAACTGGGTCCAGAAGCCGGTGGGATTTTGACGGCAGCTACGGGGATTGGTACGGGGCCCACGAAATCGGTCATGTGCTCGACCAGCACCACGCCGATTTCTGCGGCGCTGAGAGCGCCTGGCTTATCGAGCCAGACTATCCCTATGCGGGCGGCTGGATTGGCAACGGCTGGCGTTATTTCGGCTTCGATGCCGGCAACCCGGGTTTGGGGGTGGCCCAGCGGCCCATCCCGAGCAATTGGACCGATGTGATGACCTACTGCGATAATGAATGGATTTCTGACTATACTTACACCCGCATCCGCAATTACATCCAGGGCAACGGCGCTTTCACTGCTCTGGATGCGCCACCGGCAACGGCGGATATTCTCGCGCCGCTGGCGGTGGATACCCTGAGCGTGGCCGGTCAGATCCAGACGGTGGTGCAGGCGGCCGCGGTGACCTATGCCGCACGTGAAACGATCGCAGCGCTCCCGCCCGGCCCGCCCGCAGGTGATTACCACCTGCGCCTGCTGAATGGCAGCGGTGGAATCTTATCTGATACTACCTTTGAGCCGGTAACGAACACCGAAAACCGCGATATGGCTGCCTTCGACCTGACCGTCGTTTATATCGCGGGCGCGCGGAAAATCTCGATCTATTCGGACATCACGCAGAGCGAAATCGGCAGCCGGGCGATCAGTCTTAACGCACCCACCGTCAGCGGGGTGACCCACAACGGGGGCGCAAGCTGGCCTACTTCCGGACCGATTCAAATCAGTTGGACCGGCGCCGATGTAAATGGTGATCCTTTACGCTACGCCATCCTGTACAGCTTCGACAACCGCGCCACCTGGCGCCTGGTCGGCTATTCCGGCGGCGAGAGCAGCATCACAATCGATGCAAGCCAGTTCGAAGGCACCAAAGCAGCCCTCGGCTACCTGCGCGTGGTGGCTAACGACGGCGTTCTGACCGGTTATGCTGAAAGCGGGCCGTTCAGCGTAGCCAATAAGGCTCCCCAGGTGATGATTTCCAGCCCGGCCGATGGCAGCAGTTATGTCTTTGGGCAGACGGTCACCCTGGAAGGCAGCGCCCAGGACTTTGAGGACGGCACACTCCCAGACGTCTTCTTAAGCTGGAGTTCGAGCATTGACGGGTCGTTGGGCACCGGCAGCCTCCTGCAGGCCGACCTGCTTTCACCGGGCACGCATACCATTACCCTGAGCGCAATGGATACGCAAGGATTGATCGGGACAGCCAGCGTTACGATCAACGTTCAGGCTTCCGCCGGGCCGCGGCTGGCGCAGTTAGCGGTCAATCCGACCCCGCTTTTGTACCGCATGGACTTTGGCGGCAAGCTGCCCGACCCGCAGCCGCTCTTCATTCGCAACCTGGGGGACGGATCGATCGACTGGACGGTCACTGCGGATCAGCCCTGGGTAACCATCCCGACCGGCACGGGCAAAGGTGATACCGATATGAACATCACCGTCGATCCCAGCAGCCTGCCGGTGGGCGACCACAGCGCCGTGCTGACCATCACCAGCACAGCCGGCACGCAGACCTTGCCGGTGAGTTTTACGATCACCGGCCATGCCATCTATGTACCCCTGCTGCGCAGGTGAAGGCATGCCGGTGATTCAGGGTTGCAGCTTTCGCGGAATATGCGTTCCGCGAAAGCTACGCACTTTCGATTTTCTCTGCCAGGTAGCGGTTGAGCTCCGCGATCGCCACGCGCACCTGGGCCATCGAATCGCGCTCGCGCACGGTAACGGTCTCATCTTCGAGGGTCTGGAAGTCGATCGTGATGCAGAAGGGCGTGCCGATCTCATCCTGGGCGTAGTAGCGCTTGCCGATATTGCCGCGCTCGTCCCAGGTGGCGGCGAACTGACCCGAAACCTGTTGGAATACCTGGCGCGCTTTCGCGACCAGGCTCGGGTTTGTTCTTGAGCAGGGGAAAGACCGCCGCTTTATAGGGTGCCAGGCGCGGGGTGAAGCGCAGCACCAGGCGCTGGTTGGCGGCATCTTCCCAGTATGCGTCGCACAAGGCCATCAGCAGCAGGCGGTTGACCCCTACCGCCGGTTCGATCACATGCGGGATCAGCGTGCGCCCCGTCCTGGGATCGGTATAGAGCAGGTCGCGCCCGGAGTGCGCGATGTGCTGCTTTAAATCGTAATCGGTGCGGTAGGCGATGCCCCACAATTCCTTGAAGCCAAACGGGTAGCGGTATTCCAGGTCGTAGGTTTCCTGGCTGTAGAAGCTGCGCTCCTGGTCGGAATGCCGCCGCCAGCGCAGGTTCTCGGCGCGGATGCCCAATGTCCCGCAGATGAACTTCATCATCGCGGCCTGCCAGTCCTTGAAAAGCGACCTGCCAGTCGCTGGCTTCGGGGTCGAAGAAATATTCGATCTCGGCCTGCTCGAATTCCAGCGTGCGGAAGATAAACTGCCCGGTGGTGATTTCGTTGCGGAAGCTCTTGCCGATCTGGCCCACCCCGAAAGGCAGCTGCATGCGGGTGGAATTGAGCAGGTTGCGGAAGTTGGTGAAGATGCCCTGGGCGGTCTCGCCGCGCAGGTAGACCGGCATTTTCTCGCCTTCCACCACGCCGATCGCGCTCTGGAACATGATGTTGAAGGCCTTGGGCGGCAGAATGGGGTTGCCCTCCGGGCTGGTGATATTCAGCTTCTCGATCAGCGCGCCCATACCCGCCAGGTCGAGCTCTTCCACCGCGATCGGCTTCCGGCTGAGGGTGTTTTTCCAGCCAGGCGCTGATCAGGTGGTCGGCGCGGTAGCGTTTATGGGTGACTTTATCTTCGACCAGGGGGTCGTTGAAGGCGTTGACGTGGCCGGAGGCGACCCAGGTTTCGGGGTGCAGCAAGATCTGGGTATCGATGCCGATCATATCCATGCGGCGTGTGATCAGCTCCTCCCACCACAGGTTGCGGATCGAACGCAGCAGCTCCGCGCCCAGGGGGCCGTAATCGTAGGAGCTGGCCAGCCCGCCGTAGATGTCGGAGGTGGGGTAGATGAAGCCCCGCCGCTTGGCCAGGGCGATAATTTTATCCAGGGTTAAAGTTGAGGTTGTTTCGGTCATCGAGATCGTTCTCCGTAAAAAAATTAAAATCCCCACAGCACGCATCGTGCTGCAGGGACGGTGGGGTTCGCCGCGGTTCCACCCTGCTTCCCCTTTTCCAGGGACAGCTTTGTGTTCGATTGTCCAGCTCCCGCTTGCCAAAGGCGTTCGTCGCTGTGTGGGTAGATTTTAATGGAAAATGATACGCCCGTCAATTGCCACGGATGATAAAACGCTTTATTTTATAACTGCGGTTTGCCCGCCGCTGGCGCGCACCAGGTCCGCCGGGCGGATGGGGAACACGGCGTGCGGCGTGCCGGCGGCCGCCCAGACTTCCGCGTACTGCAGCAAATCCTCGTCAATATAGGTCTCGATGGTCTCGGTATGGCCCACCGGCGGCACGCCGCCGATGGCAAAGCCGGTATGCTGGCGCGCAAAATCGGGGCTTGCTTTTTCGACGGCCTCTCCGGCCAGGGCAGCCAGCTTCTTCTCGTCCACGCGGTTGCTGCCGCTGACCAGGGCCAGCAGCGGTTTATCGCTGCCTTTGCCGCGGAAGACCAGCGATTTGACGATCTGGCCGACCGTGCAGCCCACCGCCTGGGCCGCTTCCACGGCCGTGCGGGTCGACCCGGGCAGTTCGCTCACCGGGCACTCAAGTCCTAATGCGGTCAGCGCCGCCTGCACCTTCAACGCGCTCGCGCTCAGTTCTTCGCTCATATCATTTCCTCTAGTATGTTATTCCCACGCCTGGCATGACATAAGCCAGGTAAGACAATCCATCGCAGACGCGATTTTTCCAAAGAGTTTTTTATCAGCGTTTATCGGCGAAAATCTGCGGCTAATAGCTTAAGACGCGCTCACAAACCCGCGCATGGCGAGCGAACCCAGCGAGATCGCTTCATTG
Source organism: uncultured Chloroflexia bacterium (assembly GCA_963768585.1). GTDB lineage: Bacteria > Chloroflexota > Anaerolineae > Anaerolineales > Anaerolineaceae > CAVUNY01. Next base: position 65,531 of record CAVYIF010000015.1, on the reverse strand, counting down.
AAGAAGGTGAGGGATTCGTCTGCATCTTGCAGGGCCAGGATGTACAACGCGGGCAGATAATGCTCGTTGGTCGGCACCGCCAGGCGGGCCTCACGGCTGGACGTGGGGAAGCTGATCAGCGCCGGGTGATCGCGCTGCTCGATCATCGTTTTCAGTTGGGCATCCGCCTGCAGCGCCCAATCGAAGGGCTCCCCGGCCCAGTTGAGCATCCCCAGGTTGTGCACCATATTGCCGCTGCCCATCACCAGCACGCCTTCATCGCGCAGCGGCCTGAGCCGTTTGGCCAGCTCGTAATGCCCACCTTCGGCGATATTCACGTCCAGGCTGAGCTGCACCACCGGGATATCGGCCTGGGGGTACATGCGCAGCAGCACCGACCACGTGCCGTGATCCAGCCCCCACTGGTTATCCAGCCCGGCGCGCTCCGCGCCGAGCATGGCCTGCACGCGCCGGGCCAGTTCCACCGAACCCGGCGCCGGATATTTCTGCTGGTACAGTTCCGGTGGAAAACCGGAGAAATCGTAAATCGTGCGCGGTTTTTCCATGGCGGTGATCTGGGTGCCGCGGGTCTGCCAGTGCGCCGAAATGCACAGGATGGTTTCAGGACGCGGCAGGGTTTGCCCCAGTCTGGCCCAGGTCCGGCTGAAGGGGTTGTCTTCGATCGCGTTCATCGGGCTGCCGTGCCCGACAAACAGGATGGGTAAGGATTGTGGTTTCATGGGAATATTATAGGCTGATTCGTTACTGCGCCGGGAACCAGCGCAGCAGTTCCCGCGCCACCAGCTGGTGACCGGCTGCGTTGGGATGGTTGATATGCGACAGCAGGTCCAGGATATGCCCGCCGGATTGAATGTACCGGGTAAAGGCCGCGTCGCTGTCCGCCAGGCCCACGCCGTATTCGGCGGCCAACCGGCGCACCAGGCCGGCGTGCCGGGGCAGTTCTTCCGCCCAGTGCGCCTCGCCCGAGCGCTGCGCTAAGAGATCGTGGGTTGGCGTCAGCAGGAGGACGCGCACGCCGCGCGCCAGAGCCTGTTCGATCATGGCCCGCCAGGCGGCCTCAGCCGGGGCCAGGCCGATGCGCCTGTCGTTCAGCGCATAGTCGATGGTGACCACATCCGGGCGGTGGCAGAGCACGTCGCGCTCAAAGCGCGCCGCCCCCTGGGCAGAATTCTCACCCCCGATGGCGGTTACGATCACATTGACGGCCGCATACGCAAAACGGCTCTTCAACCCGACCAGCAGCTGGTGCGGGTACGCGTTGAGCGTGTCGATCACGGGGGTGGTGAAGTAGCCTGCCGGCACGCTGTGCCCGTGGCAGGCGACATGGATCGGGCGGTTATCGGGCCAGGATTTGCCCATTTCTTTCACGATTTCCAGCAGATAGGTTTCATATTCCGCGATCATGGTTTACTCCTCGCCCCTGTATTTTCCGTCCATTGGGCACTCAACCCGCCGAGCAGATTAACCCAACAATACTCCCTGGCCGGCGAGCGTCTTGCGCAGCAGGGCTGTGTTTACCTGCCGGGGAGGGACTTCTTCGCGCAGGGCCTGCACCGCCGCCACTCCGGCGGCCTGGCCCATGGCCATACAGGTCGGTGAAGTGCGGATGGCTCCCTGGGCGTCGTGGCTGGCGGAAACGCTGCGCCCGGCGACCAGCAGCTGGTCCACATCCAACGGAACCAGGCAGCGGTAGGGCAGGTCGAAGACCTCGCCCTGATAGGCGAAAGTATTGGCTTCATCCTCGCCGGGAACGACGGCATGGATGTCGATCGGGTAGGCGCACTGCGCGATGGCATCCGCGAAGCGGCGCTGCCCGAGGATATCCTCGGCGGTGAGGGTGTACTCGCCGCGGATGCGGCGCGACTCGCGCACGCCGATGCGCATCCCCACCGCGCCGATGCGGCTGTGGGCAAAGCCGGGGATCTCGCGTTTGAAAAATTCGTACAGCCCAAAGACCTGCTCGCGGGCCGTGTTTTCCGCCTGGCTCAGCTCCCAGGGATCCAGCGGGTTGACCCCGCCCACGCGGGTGGCGTTGACGATGACCTCATCTTCATAAATCGTGTTAAAGAAGAGAATATCGCGGCGCTGGGTGATCATTTTCCCGCGGTCCAGGTAGCTTTGCAGCTTTTCGGAAAAACCGCAGTTTTTATTCAAGGTCTGGTTGAGGTAGCTGGCGATCTGGCGTTCATCCAACATGACCTCATCCAGATGCTGGGCCGAATAAGCACGCAGGGCGGCGTTATCGACATGGGTCAGTTTGAACATCAGGGTCAGCGGCTGCACCAGCCCATCCGACGGGCGGCCAAAATCGCAGGGCACCCCGGCCAGAGAAGCCACATCGGCATCGCCGGTAGCATCGATCACCACGTCGGCCTTTAAGTCCGAAACGCCGGCCTTGTTGGTGATCTGCACGCCGTGCAGGGCACCGTCTATTTTGATCACGCCGGAGATTAAGCTGTTGTAGAGGATCACCCCGCCGGCCTCGAGCACCATGCGCTGGCAGACCAGCTTGAGCGCCTCGGCGTCAAAGGGGGTGATGGTGGCGCAGTAGTCGGAGGTGTCCGGGATATGGCCCACGGATGCGCCCAGCTCGGTCAGGCGGTCGACCACTTCCTGCGCCATGCCGCCGATCACCTGGCGCTGCGGCGAATGGAAGGTCATCATCGGGCCGACCAGATTGTTGGTCATCGTGCCGCCCAGCGAGCCGTCGCGTTCGATCAGGAGGGTTCGGGCGCCGCTGCGCGCCGCCGCGGTGGCGGCGCACACCCCCGACAGCCCGCCGCCGCACACGATCACATTCCAATAAGCATTTCCGTTCATCGTTTTTCTCCAGATAACCATCCCGGCAGGCACAATCTCGCGTTTGCCGGTCAAACTGGGGCGTTTTCATTGCGAAAAGTGGCTACAGCCCCAATTGTACGCCGGTTTTTTTGGAATTGAGGCGTTATTCTCAATGCGGAAATAAAGCTGTTCCTTAGTATAATCCACGGTATGCCCCCGAAACTGCCTACCAAATTCACCTCCGAACGCCTGCTGCTGCGCCGCTACCGCCTGACGGATGCCCCGGTCTACTTTCGTATGCTTCAAGAAAATCAGGCCCACCTGCGCGAATTTCTGCCACCCAACCTGGCTTCTGCCCAGAGCGAAGGCGACATCCGCGTGTTTATGGCCTGGCAAATCAAACAGTGGCGGCGAGGCGAGCTGTTCATGCTGAGTTTGTGGGAGAAGAGCAGCGGCGAATTCGTGGGCGAAGTGTACCTGGCCAACCCCGATTGGGAGGTGCCCTGCATCGAGGTGGGCTATTTCACGGTGCAGCATCAGGGCGGCAAAGGCTACGCCTCCGAAGCCACCCGCGCCGCCTGCCGCATTGCCTTTGAGCGCCTGGGCGTGCGCCGGGTGGAGCTGCAGTGCGCGGCGGACAACGAAAAAAGCGCTCGCGTGGCCCAACGCTGCGGGTTCACCCTGGAGGGCCGCCTGCGGGAGCGCAGCCATAAAAAAGACGGTTCTGTGGTAGACCGGTTGTGGTTTGGCCTGCTGCGCGCCGAATGGCAGGATTTCGAACTCGGTGCTAGATCCCGTAAATCTCATAAAGCCTATCTAAATACTGTAAAATATGGATAAAATAGAAAGGATGATACGCTTGGTGTAGCGAAAGCGAATTCTGGCCCGATATAATACCCTTATGTTGACAGACGAACAGCGGCTTCAGGAATACTGCGAACAGATCGACGGTGTCAAAAAGTATATCCGCGACCACATCGATGAATCCCTTACCCGGGAAGTGCTGGCCGATGTGGCCGGTTATTCGATCCCGCATTTTCACCGTATTTTTACCGCCCAACTCGGCGAAAACATCGCCAGCTACGTGCGGCGGGTGCGGCTGGAACGCGCCGGGAGAAAACTGCGCATGGGCGCTGTGGATATCACCCAGGTCGCGCTGGCTGCCGGCTACGACACCCACACCGCCTTCAGCCGGGCGTTCAAGCAGCAGTATGGTCTCAGCCCCAGCCAGTTTCGCCGGCTCGCCTGTCATGAAGCCACACAAATCTTACGGAAAGGGTATTCAAAATGAAGATCAAACTGACAAGTGTATCGATCGACGATTACGAAAAAGCATTAAAGTTTTATACCGAGGTGATGGGTTTTGTGAAAAAGCGGGATATCCCCCTGGGTGGAGATGCGCGCTGGATCACGGTCGTTTCCCCCGAAGATCCGGACGGCGTTGAGCTGCTGCTGGAGCCCAACGCCGAATATCCCGCCATGAAAGCGCTCAAGGAGGATCTGGTGCGGGACGGGATCCCTTACACGGCATTCCAGGTGGATGATGTGCAGCAGGAATATGAAAGAATGCGCGCATTGGGCGTTGAATTTAGCATGGAGCCGACCAACGTTGGCGTGACCACTGCCGCCGTGCTGCATGACCCGTGCGGCAATCTGATCCAGATTTACCAGCTAAACGCTGTTTGAGAAGGGTTTTTTCGTTTCATATCTGGATGGGTTGAAATACCTCTCCCTGACCTCCTCCTGATAGGAGGAGGAAATTTTTAAGGTCAATTTACGTACTCCCAGGCACAAAAATTGGCCCAAAATTAATTTTTTTATACTATGCTTCGCGATCCAGGGTTGCCGTTCCCACCCCGTCAAAGGCCAGTTCGATTTCCCCCGCCTGCACCGATACCGCCTTGGTTTGCTCGCGGTAGACAGCCGGGTTGAAGCGCGCCGCTGCCAGATTGCCGGCATCCAGCCGCCGCAACCGCCAGTTCCCATCCGGCAGGCCGCTGATGCGCACCTGAGCGCTGCCTTTGCCAAAATAGGCGGCGATCACGCGCAGCTGCTCATGGTGACGCAGTCCCAGGCCCACCACCTGCAGGCTGTCGCTGCTGCTGATCTTGAGCACCTCGCCCCCGCGAAACTCGCCGGCGTCCGCCAGGATGTGATACAGCGGGAAGACCTCGCCTGGTTGTGCCGCGAAACGCCCGGGCAGGGGTGAGCCGCTCTCGCCTTCCATCACACCGCGCCAGCCGGTGGTTTCGAAGGCCGTGACCGCGCCCGCCCCGCCTTCGGCCAGCGCCGCCAGGCTGCCTGCCGTCCAGGCCGCCGCAAACAGCGCTCGCTGGCGCGGGTCCACATTCTCCGGCAGTTCTCCGGCGGCGACCGCCGCCGGTGGCCCGCTGGCATACGGGTTGTACCCCTGGCGCAGGGAGAGCGGGCTGACCCACACTGCCGCCCCGGGGTGGGCAGCCTGGGCACTGTGAATCATGGCGGCCTGCACGCCCAGCGATTCGACCAGGGCATCGTCGTCGAAGGCGTGCACCTGGGGGGTAATGCGAAATACCACGGCCGCGGCCTTCGCGGGCGGAACCGGGCTGCGCAGCAGGAAGATTAAATCGGCGCGCGTGCCGCTGGCGAGGATATGCGGGCGGGCCGCGCTCAAATAAGGGGCAGCCGCTTCCAGCACCTGCGCCAGCGGGGTCCCGCCTGAAAAGAATTCCTGCTTTGAAAGCACAATCCAGGCGCTGGGGTGGGCCTCCAGCGCCTTTACCTTTTCCACCGCGCGGGACAGGGCCGGCGCACAATTTTCATCCAGCAGCAGGCCCAGCCACAGCGCCGCGCCCAGCTGGTCGCTCTGGGCTGCCCCCAGCGCCAGGCGGCCTTCCCAGCCTTGCTCGGTTAAGTCCAGGTCCACCCGCAGGTGTCCCGGGTGGAGTGCCCGCAGCAGTTGGATTTCGCGCTCGCTCAATTCCCGGCCGTGCCCGGCCAATGACAGCCCGATCTCCGGCAGGGCAAAGGCCCGCTGCGGCGCCAGTGCCAGGCGCACCACGCCGCCGGCGCCCTCGGCGCGGGTGACCGCTGCGCCGGGGCGCGTCTTTTCGCCGCTGACCTGCACGCTTACCGTCTGTTTGACCACCGTTCCGGCAGGAATCTGCACCGGATACGGCTCACCCAGCGGCGTGCCGTAGATCTTAAATGAAGCGTCGCTCCAGTTGCGCTGGTCCTCCAGCTCAAACAGGTCCCCTTCCAGGCCGAGATCCACCCATAAGCCTTCCCCGGCCTGGTAGCCGGCCCCGCGCAAACGCTCGAAAGGCGGCACCGGCTGGTGCGGGCTGACCTGCTGCGGCAGGCGGCAGTCTTCGCGCTGGCCAGCGGCGTGCAGCACCCGGGCGGCGGCCCCCGCGCAGCCGGGTGGAATCAGCACGCAAATCCCGATGCGGTTCTTCCAAAAGGCCCTGCGCGCCGCGCCTTGCATGTGGTAGCGCAGCGTTCCATTCGCATCTCCGCTCAGCGTTCCCTGCCAGGCAAAATCGATCTCGCCGCGCCGGTGGGTTGAGGTAAAGGTGACCCGGAAGGAATCATCCGCCTGGGCGATCTGCACCTGGCTCAACACGCCGGGCACGGTGCCCCAATTGCGGTCGCGCACCGCCGCATATATCCGGCGCACCACTTCCTGCCCGGCAGCTGCGATATAGCGCAGTTCGCTGCCCTCAAGGCGCATGTGCAGCGGACCGGCTCGCAGGATGCGGGTTTCAGCCACCTTGGATTTCCACGGCTTGATTCTGCTGCGCCGACCGGTAAGCAGCGAACACCAGGCGCACCGTTTTCAGGTTGTCTTCCCCGGTGGTTTCGGCCTGCCCTTCGCCCTTGAGCGCTTTGAGCAGGTTGGCGTTGCAGGGTACGATGCTGGCATGAACCACGTCGTACGCCGGGTCTGCCCAACTGTAATGCGGCGGCTTCACCCGCCTGGACAGCGTCCCGTCGCGGGTGGTGACCCGCAGCCGGTTCCCCTGGCTGAGTTCGATCGAGCCCTTTTCGCCCTCGATGAAGAAAAAAGTTTCCGGAAAGGCCTCGTTCTCCAACGGGTTGCCGGCGTAGGCCATGCTGCAGGTGACCGTCATCCCATTTTCCATGGCCAGCATGACCGTCGCCACGTCTTCTCCGCGGATGTCGGCGTGCACCTGGCTGGTCTGGCAGTACAGCGAGCGCGCCTCTCCGAACAGGAAGCGCGTTGTATCCAGGATGTGGCTGCCGATGTCGGTCAGGATGAAGCGCTCCAGCGTCTTCAGGAAGGGCTGGTTATCGAACACCGGGAAGCCCGAGATGAAATCCACCCGCGCCCGGAAGGGGCGCCCGATCTGACCGCTGTCCAATACCGCCTTCAGCGCACGGTGCGGGGCCTGCCAGCGCCAGTTTTCATGGATAAAAAAGGGCACGCCCGCTTCGCGGCAAACCTGCACCATGCCCTCGGCAGCAGCCAGGTCGGGGGCCATCGGTTTCTGGCAGATCACCGGGATTTTGTACTGCGCCGCCAGCCGGACCAGCGGTTCGTGGGCGTCGATCTCGGTGATGATGTCGATGAAGTCCAGCTTCTCGCTGCGCAGCAGTTCTTCGGCGCTGCCGTAAACCCTGGGCACGCCGAACTTGGCCGCGACCTGCTCGCCGCGCGCAAGCGTACGGTTGTAAACCGCCGCCAGTTCGACCCCGCCGACTTCAAACCAGGCCGGGATCTGGAAATGCGACCAGAACCCCGTCCCCAGGACGGCAAAGCGCAGCCGTTCCATGGGACTCAATCCTTGATCAAGGTGCGCAGGTAGGTCACGCTTTCCTGTGCCCAGCGCGCTTCTTTGGCAATCGTCTCTTCCAGCCGCTCTTCAGACGGCGTCCACAGCTCCAGGATCGCGTTTGGGTCGCGCGTCATGCGGCTCAGCTCGCCCATCAGCCAGGGCACATCCAGGCGGCCCTGACCTGCCGGGCGCCCTTCCACGGTGAAGCCCATCTTATGCGCCAGGCGCGTCACCTCGTAATCCTTGACATGCAGGTTGACCGTGAAGCGTCCCAGCGTGCGCACCACTTCCTCCGTCCCTTCCAGCGCCCCCAGGGAGTTGACCGTATCCAGGCAAATGCCCACCCAGTCGCTGCCGAGGGTTTCCACCAACCAGGCCAGCGTGCGGCAGGAGAAGCGGTCGTGGTTTTCAATTGCCAGGCGGATGCCCGCCGTGCTGAAGGCTTCTCTTAAGGGGGCCAGGAGGGAAGTGGTATCCTCCGCGGAGGGCTTTTGCTCCGCCGTGTCGATCACCACCCGCACGAAAGGCGCGCCGAAGATCTGTGCGATCTCCACAAAGCGGCGCAGGTGACCGTCTTCGACTCCGCGCGTGCCGACCTCCACCTCAATGCCCAATCCTTCTGCCTGCCGCGCCAGCGCGTGCAGTTCACCCTCCGACAGCCTTTCCAACGGCAGGTTATCGGTGTACTGCACCACTTTTACGCCCAGCGCCGCCGCCTGCTCCAGCAGCCCTACGTAGCTGAGCGGGTTGTCCGGTATAGATCCCGGTACGCCAACCGCCCAGGTATAGGTATTCGAACTAATTCCAAGTTTCATCGTTAACTCACTTTACACTTGTGCCCTGCGTGATCGCTTTTACCTCGCGCAGCACAGCTTCTGGTTCAAAAACTTCCCGCCAGGTGGGCTGGAAGATGGTCGTCCGCGCCCGCTCCACCGCCAATTTGGCGCCATCCGAGAGCTGGGCATCGATATAGTTGAACAGGATGCCGATATTCACATTCATGTGCCCCAGCACAAAATCGCGCGCGGCCTGTGCCGGCACCCCATGTTTTACTGCCTCGTCGATCGCCTCGCGGATCACTACCATGCAGGTCAGCACCACCGTCTCCGACAGGGCCGGCTCCAGGATGGCCATCTGTTCGACCGTTACCCGGTGGACGCGCATCACCGGCGAGAAGATCACCCGCACCAGGGCCTCGCCGCGCGCGTAATCCTCCTCCGGTCCCTGCATCAGGGCCGCCACCACGTGCTGTTTGGCCTTGACCGCCCCGAAGAAATCCATGCGCGCCTCGGGATCGGTTTCGTCGTTGACCACCGGCGGGTGGCAGGGATGGGTCACAAAGTAGCTCAGGTCGGGGCGCACCAGCAGTTCGCCCCCGTGCGGCGCCGCCGGGTCCAGACAGACCAGCATCGCGCCCGGCTTCATCAAAGGTACCACCTGGTGCGAGATCACCCCGATCAGTTTGTCGGGGATCGCCAGGATAACCACGTCCGCTTTCTGGGCGGCCTGGGCCGGGTCGACCGGCGTATCGCCCCGTTCGCGCAGCCGCGCCACCCCCGCCTCGCCCGATTCAACATAAAGCGTTTCGAAATCCCCCGCGAGCTGCAATCGTTTTGAGATCCGGCCGCCCATCTTGCCGGCCGCGCCAAATAATGCCAGGGTCGTTTTCATAATTTCCTCCGAAAGAAAATTGTAGCATGGAAGGGATAAATTACGGGGCAGTACCTGGGCTCTCGGAGCGGTAAAAATCAACTTTTAGTTGGAAAAACTCGCCTGAATTCGGGCTGCCGGTTCAACTCTAGCATTGGTTGAGCCGGCTTGCAGTACAAATCAACCAACGATTGATTGCCTTATGCCCCTCGATCTGGTAGAGTCAGTGCAGTGGCGTTCGCGAACCGTCTGAAACCTTCAAATAATACGGAGCGTGTGGCATGAGACGAGAATCGATCGTAGATGCGCGCCGGACCGGAGCCTATATCTCCCAACTGCGCAAAGAAAAAGATTGGACCCAACTGGACCTGGCGGAAAGCCTGCATGTGACCAACCAGGCTGTGTCGCGCTGGGAAACCGGCGACTCTTACCCGGACATTTCTATCCTACCCCACCTGGCAGAGCTGTTTGGGGTCAGCGTCGATGACCTGTTGAACGGCGAGCCAAAACAAGCTGCCCCAAGCGGGTCGCGCATCTCGCCGGGCCGGGTGATTACCGAACTGAGCGAAAATCGTACGACCAATGTGGCTGAACTGATCAGGGAAAATCTCGAGAATTTCGAAGCAGTTGTTGAGGCGGCGCCCCTGACGCGCCCGAGCGTGATGGAAAGAGTTGTGGAAGAACTAAAGGATTTTAAATTCAGCCCGGAGCAGATCGCTTCGCTCGCGCCGTACGTGGGGTCGGAAATGCTGGAAACGATCGTCCTGAATATGCCGAGCGACGACATGGACGGCGAATTCGTGGGCAGGCTGGCGCCTTTCCTCAGCCAGGCTGTGCTGGAAAAGCTGGTGGGCAAGGTGGAAGCGGGTGAGCTGGATGCAGACTACCTGGGTCATCTGGCGCCTTTTCTCAAGACTGAAATCCTGGAGCGCCTGGTGGAGCGTATCGAAGCGGGTACATTGGTGGGCCGGCATCTGATCGAACTGGCCCCATTTCTGAGCCAGGCCGCGCTGCAAAAGCTGGTGGGCAAGGTGGAAGCGGGTACGATGAGCGCAGACTACCTGGGTGATCTGGCGCCGTTTCTCGGGGTCGAAATCCTCGACCATCTGGCGGATCGTATCGAGGACGGAAACCTGATCGATCAGCATCTGGTTGAACTGGCGCCTTTTCTCAGCAAGCAGGCCCTGGACCGCATGATAGACAAAATTAGTGAAGGCAAGCTGAGCGAAGAACACCTGGGCAGTCTGGCTCCCTTCGCAAGCAAGGAAAGCCTGGCGAAAATCCTGAGCCTGGTGGCGCACGAGAAATTGAGTGCGGATACCCTTGTCGAGTTGGCGCCCTTCCTGGGGGCCACGCTGAGCGAACTGATTCGCAACAGCATCCGGCAGGAATAAAAATTTTTACAGCGCTGCTGAAGCTGTTTTTCGGCTTTAGCAGCGCCATATCTCGGAAGAATATACACAGGAAGCACCTTCGATGAATAAATATCAACCTGACCTGCGCGACCTTTTCAGTGTGGAATACCCCGGCAGCGTCAAAATTTCGCCTGATGGGCAAAAGGTGGCGGTGCTGGTGGAGCGTGTCAACTGGAACGAAGATCGCTACGAAACGCAGTGCCTGGTTTACGATGCGACCAACGGGCGCCTGAACCCGCTCAACCGCAGCGGAAGCATCCGCCAGGTCGAATGGCTGGACGACGAAACCCTGGCGGTGCTCAAAAGCGGGTTCGATAAAGATGATACGCCTGAATCCAAAGCTCAAATCTGGCTCTATGAAGAGCTGGTGGGCGAGGGCTGGATGGTGACCGATCACAAGTCCGGCGTCGAGAGCTTCAAGCCGTTTGCCGGTGGGTTCCTGTACCTGGCGGCAGACCCGGAGCGGGCGGAGAAAAAAGCACGCAAAGAGCGCTTCGGTGAGTTCAACCATTTCGAGCAGGAAGACAGCCCATCGGCCTTGTACTATATTGGATTAGAGGAAATCCGCACTTACCGGGCCCAATGGCGCGCCGCCGCCGAAGACGCGGCCAAAAAGCTGGTCAAGCCGGTCATCCAGCTGAGCAAGCTGCTGGACCAGCCGTTGAAAATCGAGTTGTTCGTGCCTTCTCCCGTTGGCGAAGCAGTTTACCTCAACTGCCGCCTGCGCGATGACCTGGTATATATCCGCCAAACGAGCGTTTACAGTTTGAAGACGGATGCTAAGGCTGCCTTAGCCGCCTACCTGGAAGGGGAAAAGGCCAAGCAAGACAAAAAAGATAACCGGGAAAAAGACAGCACGCCCACCCCAGCGGATGAGGACACGACTTATCTGGGCCAACTGACCCGCTTGAACATGCCGCGCGGCGGGCAGGTCGCCGCTGTTGCCCCAGACGGCATGCAGCTTTTGATCGCCTATAAATCACGCGACGATAAATCCTACACCAATTACAAGATATGGACGATCGATACTGCGGCCGCCCTGGCAGCCGCGGATGCGGACGCTTTCCTGGGACAGATGCACAACATCTCCGCCAGCCTGGATGAGAACCTGATGCAAGCCTGCTGGGTGGAGAGCGGCATCTACGGCACGTATGTGCAAGGCACCGTGCAGCGCGTGGCGCGGCTGGACCCAGATGGCGAGCACCAGCCGCTGTCTTTCCAAACGCCGCAGGGTGAGACGATCTTCCCCTGGGATGGATTTCACATCTCGCGCAGCGGGCAGATCGCTATGGTAGGGGCTAACGCGACCCTGTTCCCCGATGCTTACCTGGCGCAGCCGGTGGAGGGCGGCTCAACCTGGCAGGCCCAACCGCTGACCGAGTACGGCAAGGCTGTAGAAGATTGGGATCTGGGCGCGGTGCAGACCCTGCGCTGGAAGAGCAAGGACGGCGTGGAGATCGAGGGTGTGCTGCGCACGCCGGCGAACTTCGACCCGACCCGGAAATATCCGCTGGTCTTTGTGGTGCACGGCGGGCCAAGCTGGTACTCGCCGGCCTACCTGATCTCGACCCAGGAACTGCGCTATTATCCTGCTCTGCAGTTCATCCACAAGGATGTGCTGGTGCTGATGCCCAACTACCGCGGCTCGATCGGGCGCGGCCAGGCCTTCCGCGAGCTGAACGTGGATAACCTGGGGGTTGGCGACCTGTGGGACCTGGAAAGCGCCATCGATTATCTGGATGAGCTGGGCTGGATCGATCCCGAGCGGGTGGGCTGCATGGGCTGGTCGCAGGGCGGTTACATTTCGGCCTTTGCCGGCCTGCACTCGACGCGCTTTAAAGCCGTTTCGGTCGGCGCGGGCATCTCGGATTGGTACACCTACCACGTCAGCAACGATATTCCCCTTTTCACTACCGATTACCTGTCGGCCTCACCCTTCCGCGACCGCACGCCGTATTTCAAAACTGCCCCGATCAGCAATCTGGCCAACGCCAAAACGCCCATGCTGATCCAGCACGGATCCGACGATCACCGCGTGCCGCTCTCCAACGCCACCGAACTGTACCGCGGTCTGAAGGAGATGGGTGTGCCGGTGGAATTGTTCATCTACCCCGGCATGGGGCACCCCATTACCAAGCCGCGCGAGAACCACGCCGTACTGCACCAAAACCTGACCTGGTTCAGCCATTACCTGCTGGGTGAAAAGCTGGAATTGATCTAAACCGGCTGAACTGTATTCTGAAGCGGGCAAGAAATTCTCTGGCCGGGCAAGACCGGGATAATTAACTCTATCCTGGCTTATCGGTGCAAGTTCAGAGGAGTATCCATGGAAACTGAGCATCTTGAAGCGGAACCCGAACTGCGCACCAGGGCAGAGCGTGTCGTGTCTGAGGCCATGGGCCGGGCGGTGAACTTTTCTTCAATGGCGCGCCTGACCGAGGAGGGCCGGCGCAGCGCAGTTTACCGCTGTATTTCCGATACAGGTGGCAAATTTATCGTCAAGAAATCGCCCGGGTATGCCGTTGCCAATCTCGGCAACCTGGAAACGGCGGATCGGGACGCCAAAATGTTTTTCAATGATTGGGTCGGGGCGGAGTTTTAAGCGCAACCTTTGGGGAGCGCCGGATCAGCCCGCGGTTTTTTGGGGGCGACATACAGGCCGGCTTTTTTGTGATGGAAGATCTCGGCGGGCACCCTGGGTTGGTCGAACCCTTGCTGCACGGCGACGCGCCGGCCGCGGAGGCGGCGCTCATGCGCTACAGCACCTGCCTGGGGAAGCTGCATGCAGGAACGGCAGGCAAGCTTGGCGCTTACGAGGCGATCTACGCGGCCAGGTTTCCCGGCGGGGCACCGCCTGCTTATGAATTGAACGACCTGGGTGCAAGGATCGGCAAGATTAAGGCCCAGCTGGAAACCCTGGGGGTGCGATTTAACGCTGCGCTGGAAGAAGAGTTTGCACAGGTGGCGGCGGCAATTGCCCATCCAGGTCCGTTCCTGGCCTACATTCACGCCGATCCCTGCCCGGATAATGTGTTCGACCTGAGCGACGGATTGCGCTTGATCGATTTTGAAACCGGGCATTTTGGCCACGCGCTGCTGGACGGTGCCTATCCGCGTATGATCTGGCCCAGCTGCTGGTGCGCGAACCGCCTGCCGGTCGAAATTGTGAAGCGGGTGGAAGCCCGCTACCGGGCGGAGTTAGTGCCCGGCATTCCACAGGCTGAAGAAGACAGCGTGTGGGAAACGGCATGGATGCACCTGTGTGCTTTAGTGCTGATCTTTACCCTCGACTACCAATTCGCGACGGAAGAGGACCACGAGTGGGGAATCGGTACCATCCGGCAGCGGGTGCTGGCTCGTCTGGAAGTGTTTATCCAGACGGCGGAGGAATTCCGGCGCCTGCCCGCGCTGCACGGTATGGCGGGTGAGGTGCTGGAGATCCTGCAAAAGCGTTGGGCGGATGTTCCCAGGCTGCCTGTTTACCCGGCCTTTCAGAACAAGGAGTAGACCAGTCTGGGTATAGGGACCTTTTGTTATTACCGCAGATTTTACGGTTAAAAATCGACGTTTACCGTTGTTCAACCCTTCTGAGAGCGTGCTTTGCCGCCTTTGCAGTCTGGCCCGTCAGGTCATGATCTTGCGCGGCCCACGGCGTGCGTTCGCTTTTACAGGTGCGGCTATAATTGGAATCATGTCCAACTTAAAACATGTTCCTACCCCCTATAGCTACTCTTCCGCGGTCGTCGCCGGAGATTATGTTTTCCTGGGTCTGCACCGCGGCTTCGGCGAGCGCTTTTCCGACCAGCTCGCCGGAGTCTTTGCCGGGCTCAAAGCCACCCTGGCCGAACTGGGCCTGGGCCTGGAGCACATCGCCAAGGTCAACGTGTGGCTTAAAAATATCCAGGACCTGCCGGAAATGGAAAAGATCTTCCTGAACTACTTCGAAAAAGATCACTTTCCGGCGCGGATGACCTCCACCACCGAGTTTATCGACGCCGACTGCCTGGTGATGGTTGACGGTGTGGCGTATTTAAAGGGCTAACGGTCCGGTGATGCCTCATCCGGTTGACATTCTTCCCTACCAGCCCGGCTGGCCGGCCGAGTTTACACGCATCGCCGGTCCGCTGCGCCAGGCACTGGGCGACCTGGCCCTGCGCATCGACCATATCGGCTCGACCGCCGTCCCCGGCCTGGCCGCCAAGGACGTGATCGATATCCAGATCACGGCTGCCGCCCTGGACGATGCCCTGCACGCGGCCATCAGCTCCCTGGGCTACGTCGACCCGGACCTCGCTTCGAGCACCCGAAGGGGTGTCCGCCGCGACCACGCCACGCCGCATTTTACAGGTCCCGACAGCGAATGGGAGAAATGGTACTTCCACCAACCGGAACCCCCTGCGGGGGAGCGCGCGCGCCGCATCCATATCCACGTGCGCGTCGAGGGGCGGGCCAACCAGCGCTATCCGCTGCTCTTTCGCGATTACCTGCGCACCCACCCCGACACCGCCGAAGCCTATGCCGAACTTAAGCGGCGATTAGCCCAATACCTGGCCGACCAGCAGGACTATCCCTACGTCAAAGATCCGGCCGTGGACCTGATCTACCTGGCCGCCGAAGATTGGGCCGCCGCCACGGGCTGGCAGCCTGGCCCGCCGGACGCCTGAAGGTGCATGCCCGGATCAAAAACCGGAAGAATAACTGGATGGGGAAATCAGGACTACAATAATTGCAAAGGCAGCCTGGATGAGACTATTCCGCTGGACGTTTTGGCTTGTGTTGCTGCTGGCGCCGCTTACGGCCTGCCAGTCAAGCATGCCGCCGCCTCTGCCCACCCCCATCCCCCGTGAAGAGAAAATCCCCGCGGATACAGTTAAAATCGAGTCCTGCCTCCGATGATCACCCGCCGCAGGTGCTGGTGGCAGGGTACGCTCAGCCTGTGCCGGTTCCCGGGGCGGTGAACACCGCCGGGGCGGAAGACTCGCCCTTCATCACCCCGGATGGCAATACCCTCTATTTCTTCTTCACACCGGACATGAATATCCCGGTCGAAAAGCAGGTCGGGGATGGCGTCACCGGAATTTATGTCGCCCACCTCGACCAGGGACAGTGGGGACAGGTCCGGCGCGTTGTGCTCCAGGACAGCGGCAAGCTCTCCCTGGACGGCTGCGAGTTCGTGTTGGGCAATGAGATCTGGTTCTGCTCCGCCCGCGAGGGCTATACCGGGCTGCACTGGTTCAAGGCCGAAGTTCGGGATGGGGCCTGGCAGAACTGGCAGATGGCGGACTTTCCCCCTGCCTACCAGGTCGGCGAGCTGCACATCAGCGCAGATGGGCGCGAGCTGTATTACCACGCCGACCGCCCGGGCGGCAAAGGCGGCCTGGATATCTGGCGATCCATCCAGGTGGATGGGGACTGGCAGGAGCCGGTCAACCTGGATGTGCTCAACACCCCGGATTCCGAGGGATGGCCCGCCCTCTCCCCGGACGGCAGCGAGCTGTGGTTTTCCCGCAATTACGCCATCTGGCGTTCGCTCAGGGTGGAGGGCGAATGGAGCTCCCCGCAGCAGGTCATCTCGCCTCTGGCGGGTGAGCCCACCATCGACCAGGCGGGCAATGTCTATTTTGTACATCACTATTACAATGGCGATCAGGCCATCGAAGCCGACCTGTATGTGGCCTATCGAAAATAAGCCTGGATGCATTCAGTTTCCGGCTTGATGGGATTAGCATATCGTCAGAATTTCTCTGAGTTTCTGTTGTAAAAAAATATTAAAAAGGAGTTCCTCATGGAAATTGCCAAAGCCTGGGAAGAAACCGGGGTCAAAATCCCGGCCCCCTACGCGCGTACGATCAAGATGCTCTTTGCCCCCGATAAAGGCGACGTGGCCGAGCTGTCGTTCAGCTTTGCCCTGATCGACCCCGGCGGGAAGACCGACTACCACGCCCACGACCGCCCGGAATTGATCTACATCGTCTCAGGGCGCGGGATTGCCGTTTCCGAACAGGGCGAGGTGGAAGTACAGGGCGACATGGTGCTGTATGCCCGCGCCGGTGAGAAGCACCAGATGGTCAATACCGGCGCCGAAACCCTCAAACTGGCCACCGTCTTCGTGCCCGGCTACACCGCCGAATTCAACTACAAGCGCTGCCTGGATGCCGCCCAGGCCGCCGGGGGTTGAGGCGTGATGCCACCTGAATTGGATTGGCAGGCCGCACCCCCTGCCAGCCAGCGCATGGACAGCCGCAAGCTGGCCGCCCTGGGGCGCGATTTGCGGACCCGCGGCACGCGGGCCTGGCTGGTGCTGCGCGGCGGACAGGCCCTGATCGAAGAATATGCCCCCGGGCTGGGCCCCGCCGACCGCCACGGCACGGCATCCCTGGCCAAGTCGCTGGTGGGCGGGATGAGCCTGCTCCTGGCGCTGGAGGACGGGCGCGTGCAGCTCGACGACCCGGCCGCGCGCTGGATCCCCGCCTGGCGCGATGACCCACTCAAAAGCCGCATCACCCTGCGCCATTTGGCCACCCACACATCGGGCATTGAAGATTCCGAGACCCCCGGCCGCACCCATTTCGACCAGGGCGGTTGGAAAGAGGCTTTCTGGCGGCGCGAGCCGGACCCTTTCTCGATCGCCATTCACCAGGCGCCCGTGCTGTTTGAGCCGGGCAGCCGCTACGCGTACAGCAATCCCGGGGTGGCGGCCCTGGCCTACGCCCTGACCGCCGCCCTGCAGGGCAGCCCGCAGCCTGACCTGCGCGCCCTGCTGGCGGAGCGCATCCTGCGCCCCCTGGGGGTGGCGGATGCCGACTGGACGATCGGCTACGAGCAGGCCTACCCCGTGGACGGGCTGGACCTTTACGCCGCCTGGGGCGGTGGAGCTTACACCGCGCGCGCCGCGGCCCGCGTCGGCCAGCTGGTGCTCAACCGGGGGCAATGGCAGAATGAGCAGCTCTTTTCCCCGCAATCCCTGCGCCAGGTGCTCACCCCCCAGCCGCCTTTCACCCCCGGCCTGCCGGCTCCGGCTGCCGGCTGGATGACCAACGCCAACTACCTGTGGGATTCGCTCCCGCGGGATGCCTTCGTGGGGGCGGGCGCCGGGCACCAGGTGCTGCTGGTCGTGCCCAGCCGCGGCCTGGTGGCGGTGCGTTTTGGCAGCCTGCTCAGTTCGCCTGCCGATGGGCCCGAGTTCTGGGCCAGCCTGGACCGCCATTTCTTCACCCCCCTGATGGATTGTTTCCTCGACCGCATCCCGGAGGATGCGCGCCAGGCACCTTATCCACCCAGCCCGGTCATTCAGGACATTTCCTTCGACCCGCCTTCCACCATCCTGCGCCGCGCCAACGACAGCGACAACTGGCCGATCACCGCCGGCAGCGGCGGCTGGCAGTACACGGCATACGGCGATGGGCAGGGTTTCGAACCCTATACCGGCGTCAAGCTGGGTCTGGGCCTGGCGCGCCTGCGCGGCTCGCTTCGAGCACCCGAAGGGGTGGAGTTCGCAGACCTGCAAACCGAAAATATTCGCGCACCCGAATTGGAGAACCTGGGCTACGGCCCCAATGGGCGCAAAGCCAGCGGTTTGCTTATGCTGGGGGATGTGCTGTACCTGCTGGCGCGCAACGCCGCCAACAGCCAGCTGGCCTGGTCGAGCGACCAGGGCCGCACCTGGACGTGGTGCGACTGGGCCTTCACCCGGAGCTTTGGCCACCCCGGCTTTATCAATTTCGGCCCCAACTACGCCGGTGCGCGCGATGGCTACGTCTATCTCTATTCCCACGACGGCGACAGCGCCTACCAACCCGCCGACAGCATGGTCATGGCCCGGGTTCCACGGGATGCCCTGCGCGAGCGCGAGCGCTACCAGTTCTTCGCCGGGCTGGATGCCGCTGGAGAACCGCAGTGGTCGACAGATATCGCGCGGTGCGCACCGGTCTTCAATCACGCGGGGCGCTGCCTGCGTTCGGCCATGACCTACCACCCCGGACTGCGGCGCTACCTGTGGTGGCAGCAGATTCCGGCTCAGGGTGAGGCGGATACCCGTTTCCAGGGCGGTTTTGGCATCTACGACGCCCCCGAACCCTGGGGCCCCTGGACCACGGCCTATTTCACCCTGGAATGGGACTGCGGCCCGGGGGAGTTGGGCAGCCTGCCTACTGCCTGGTTCAGCCCCGGCGGGCGCACCGTGCAACTCGTATTCTCGGGCAACGATACCTTCTCCGTGCGCCGCGCCTGGCTGCGGTTCGCGGAATGACCGTTCCTGTCCCATCCCGGGCCCCGCGACCCATCCGGCAGCTTCTGACCCGTTTGTTGATCGGGCTGCTGCTGGGCACCCTGGGGTTGGCCCTGTTCCTGGCTCTCGACCCGTCCGCTTTGGCGGCTGTTGTTCGATCTGCGCCTATCCCCGGCAGCGGGCCCATCCCCACGCCTGGCCCGACCCCACCCATGCCGGTCATTATGGCTTCTCCCGGCCCGCTTCCCACCGGTTTTATGGCCTACACCGGCGCTTTCGACGGTGGGAGCATTTCGTGCGGCTTCTTACTGGATTTGGACGGCAGCCACCGGGTTGGCGTTACCGCCGCGCATGCCTCGCCCCGCCTTTCCCTGGGCGAACCGGCTGAATTTCTAGACCCATCCGGTGCCCGGGTGGCCGTCCTCACCGGGCAGCTCGCCTTCGGACAGACCTTCATTGGCGACCAGTTCACCCTGGATTACGCCCTGTGGTCGGTAGATCCGGCGGTCGACCCGGGCCGCTTCCTCCATCCGGATCCGCGCTTACTGGCGCAGCCCGGTGAACCGGTCTACCTCTATGCGCCTGTCTCCGACGGCGCCGGCGGCCCCTTGCGCCGGGCGGGGGTCGTGGTCAGCGCTGCCCCCAATGCCATCTGGGTCCAGTTGGAAGACTCATTTTCGCCGGCCGGCTACAGCGGCTGCCCGGTCGTCAGCCGCGTTACCGGGCGTTTGATCGGCATGGCTGTGGCCGGAGCAAACCAACCGCCCGTAGTGATCGGGCTCCATCCGGTCGCCTCCCTGGTTGAAAAGGCGCGGGAAGAACTGCCCCGTTGACTTTTGCGTACGGCCAGTTCACCTGCCGAATTGAAAAGTCGTAACCTGCACCTGTTTAGGGGGTATACTATATTGAACAGAAGTATTCATTTTAATCAGGCATTTAGGGAGGGCAAGATGAGATTATCTCCACCGAAACAGGTAACCTGGATTGTCGCGTTAGTGCTGGCTATACTGGCGCTGCTCGGTCATACAAATACGCTGGCTGCAGCCAGCCCTTATGCGTTCTGGCTTGCCCTGGCTGCTGCAGGACTCTTGCTATTGGCAACCATGCTTAAGGGCCTGTAATTCATTCCCACCCCGTGGTTATTTTGCATTAATGGTCTGGGACGCAGCATCTCTGTAGTTTGGAGGAGATGTAGTATTTTTATTTAACGATTGATTTGTAAGTGGTTTCCAGCGAAATCGGCATGCCTCTGCGCAAATATTTTACAACAGCTGCCATCCCGCCTCCCGGGTCGAAAACGCGCGCGCTGCACTTCGCATAATATAATTCCCATTCGGCGTGACATAATTGATCTGACCCCACCCTTGGAGTTTTGAAAAATATGCTTGAAGTGCTAATATAAGATCAAATCTCGTTGAAATATCGCGGAATTCATTGTGCGAAAATATTATTACTTGAAGGAGATGGCAAATGGGCAAGGTTTACGGGATACATGAAATCGTGGTTCATCCGGGGATAGATGAAGCAAGTTTTGTCAGGTTTTTTAACCACGAATGGATCCCATTTTACGAAAATTCGGACTGGAAACTTACCCTGCTCAAAGGCGACCGCGGGCAGCGGGCCGGGCAATATATGGTTATGTATGAGGTCGCGAGCCGGGAGGCCAGAGATCGAGATGCACCCGTTCCCAACCAGCCTTCCGATGAAGATAAACGTTGGATCGTAGAGCATAAAGAGCTGGCCGATGATTTGGCCAAAAAGTGGGCCTCGTTCTCTCCCACAGATTTAGCCACTCACCTGGAATACACCGATTACCTGGTGCTGGAGTAATTCTTCAGGGTACAGAAAGTTTTTTATATCACACATCCTGGCAGACAATGCCAAGTCTGCCAGGATGTGTTTTGTTGCGTCTGTGCCGAATCTCCTGATGAGGCCGAAAAAGATTGTCGTAATGCGTACTCTTTGAGCACATTTCTGGGATGTTTTTCATTGAACGCAATGATGTAATCAAAGCACTCTTCACGAACGGAATGAACCCAGCGTTCAGCAAATGCCTTGGTCTTAAGAGGCAACTACACCCCCATCGAACGGTGAAGTAGAAACTTTCCAGGTGACCTATCCCTGCCACCCCTTGAGCGGCAGGATCTTTGTGTGGGTGTGACCTGCCGCCGTAATTGGGTACTCCTTACTTTTTTGATTAATCGACCTTCTGTACGGGCGCACACCGTGCGCTCTGGGCGATTATCATTTTGCGCGGTCCTCACAGTGCGAGAAGCTTCCTCAAAGAAACCTTTTTCGTTTAAAGCTTAACAAAGGGTGTGCCCGGACCCGCTCGTCCCAAGGGCGTACCTTGCGTATCGGGCGCCCGAAGCGGCAATTGGGCAAGGGGCAGGCGGAAGGGAACATGGAGCAGTTCCGTGGAGCGGTCTGGGGTTCATGCCTTTATCCAGCTGTTAGGCTGACTGCTGACCACCTCACGCTGGTTCCTGCTGACAACCTATTGCAGCAGGGGCGCAATCGTGGTCGCCAGGACGTGAAAAGGTGCGACAGCCGTCTGGAGCACCGGATCGCCCGTTTTCCCGGCGATCAGTGAGGTGACCAGGTTCACCGGCGAGATCGAAGTGTACGAGAAGTAAAAAACCAGCAGGATAATTCCCAGCACCAACCAGCATCCGATGCCGGTTCCCCGGCGCTGAGGCTCTGCCTCTGGCTGCGAGGGGACGTAAGCCCGCTTGGCTATCTCGGCATAAGTGCGCATGATCCCCGCCAGTTCAGTTGGCAGGATCATGTTTGAAGCGGATATCTGGTTCGCGATCAACTGCACCGTTTGACCGGCAACCTCTGCATTAGCGCCTGTGCTTTCCTGGAAGGTTTTGGTCGCATCCTCCAATTTTCCAGCACGAATATCTGCCATCATCTGGCGCATCTGAGAAGTTGTCAATTTTCCATGCGGCCCTTCCACTTGAGACGGGTGCGGTTCGAGCGCTGCCGTGCTCTGAGGGACGGACGGGGATGTGGTTTGCAGTTCGGATGGCACGATCACGGTCGCGCCGCAGTATTCACAATGAATCGTGGATTCGTGACCATCGATTACCAGCGGTGCGCTGCAGGATGGGCAGTTGAAGGTTGTTGCCATCGTTCCTCCCTATTAGAAACAACTACCCGCAGATCAGGTTCAATGCTTCAGCCCAAGCAGTCATTTCTAAAGGCCGAAAATATAGTTAATGGATCGAATATATCAAAATTATTATAAGTCTCACCAACCAGCGCGTCAATCTTTTCCCAAAAGCATTCCGCTCCCCGCACTGTTCGTGCTCAACTCCACGCCACGCCCAGGCTGAGGACGGTTGCGATCTACCGGGTAATTTTCCCGCCACCGGAACCCATACAATACGCCGCCGGGTATAATGACTTCATAAATAAAAAAACCAGGCAATCGATCCAAGACAAACAGGGAGATCTTATGGGCATTTTCTCCGACCATCTCGAGCGTGAAGTCCGTTTGGAACGCATGCGACCGGACCAGGTGGATGCAGCGAAAAAAGAAAACCCGTCGATTTACGTGCCGTTTGGCGCCATCGAATGGCACGGCATCCACAACCCGGTCGGGCTGGACGCGATCAAAGCGCATGAGCAGCTGGTAGGGTTGGCAGCCCGCCTGGGCGGTGTCGTTTATCCCCCCGTGTTTTTCGGCGCGGGCGGCGGGCACCTGGACTGGCCGCACACCTTCATGGTTTCAGCAGAACTGATGAGCCCCATCGTAAACCAGCTGCTGTGGGGCTTCGAGCGCGCGGGCTACCGCAAAGTCATTTTGCTCTCGGGGCATTATCCCAACCGGAGCGAATTCCTGGATTCGGCGATCCGCAGCTATCAAGCGCAGGGTGGCAAGATGGCGGTGCTGGCGTTGGTGGAGAACCAGATCCCAGATGGGCACGGGGACCATGCCGCCATATATGAAACTTCCTTCATGCTTTATCTCCATCCGGATACAGTGGATCTATCGCTGCTGCCGGATATCCCCGGCGAGCAGATCGATCCCAATACGATCGTCGACTGGATGGAAGAGCGCTACGCGGGACATCCCAATTACGGACTGGTGGGGATCGATCCGCGCCATAACGCCAGCGCTGCGCTTGGGGAGACATTAACCGTGAACTTGTTGGATTATCTTGAACGCTGGATGAAGTCAGCGCTGAACAGCTAAAACACGCTGTCCACCGTCGGGATGATCTGGCAAGGGGGGCTAATCCGCTTCCAAGGCCCGCACCAGCACGCTGCGCACCTGACCGCCGGACCGGTGTTCGAACAGATAAATTCCCTGCCAGGTCCCCAGGCTCAAGCGTCCCTCGTCCACCGGGATCGATTGGCTGGTGGCGGTGATCATGGCCCTGAGGTGGGCGGGTGAATCGTCGTCGCCTTCCAGGGTGTGGCGGTACCAGGCTGCTCCCTCCGGCGCCAGGCGCTCCATGAAGCTTTCCATATCCGCCGCCGCCGAGGGGTCGTAATTCTCGCCAATGACCAGTGAAGCGCTGGTATGCTGCACGTACAGGAAGCACATCCCTTCGCGAACCTGCCAGCCCCGCAGCACCTCTTCCACCGCCTTCGTGAACGAGTACAGCCCCTTGCCGCGCGTCCGAATTTTGATCGTGTCCTTGAACCATTTCATCAATAAAGCCTTTCAGCGTGTCAGCTAATCAGTCGGGTTTTTCCTGACTACCCAAAAAAATCCTTGTATCCTGTATTCTTTTTCCGGGTCGATCCACATTCTCCGCGGTTAATTTCTCAATTGATTCTTGATGTGGAAGTCTCGCGGTTTTCAAGCAGTGCTCCGGGCCTGCGGCGCAGCCCGTCCAGGGTGAACACGACCAGCGCCAGCCAGGTCAACCCGTAGCCCACCGCCCGCTCGGCCGTGAAAGGCTCGGCGAAAAGCAGCACCCCGATCACAAACTGGATGCTGGGTGAGATGTACTGCAGCAGGCCCAATGTGGAAAGCGGTACCGTTCGGGCTGCGACCGCGAACAGCAGCAGCGGCGCCGCCGTCACCGCACCCGTCCCCGCCAGCAGCAGGGCGCTGCCTGTACCCATGTGTCCGAACGCGCCTATCCCGTTCAACTCTGCCCAGACCAGGTAAGCCAGCGCCGCCGGCAGCATCAGGGTCGTTTCCAGGGTCAGCCCGGGCAGCGCCGCCAGCGGCGAGCGCTTCTTGAGCAGCCCGTAGAAGGCAAAGGTCACTGCCAGAATCAGCGCCACCCAGGGCGGGCTGCCGTAGCGCACCGTCAGGTAGATTACCCCGGTCGCAGCTAACCCCACCGCCAGCCACTGCCCGCGCCGCAGACGTTCTCCCAGGAAAATCATTCCCAGCAGCACATTGACCAACGGATTGATAAAATAGCCCAGCGAAGCCTCCACGGCGCGCCCCGAGTTGACCGCCCAGACAAATGTCAGCCAGTTCACCCCCAGCAGCAGCGCCATCCCCAGAAAAACTGCCGCCGCCCGCCGGTCGCGCACAGCGCGCAGTGCCTTCAGCTTTCCCGTCCCGGCGCTCAGCACCAGCAGCAGCCCGCAGGCCCATACCACGCGGTGGGCCGTGATCTGCCAGGCGGGCACGGCAATCAAGGTGCGCAGGTAGAGCGGGAAAAAGCCCCACAGGGTATAGGCCGCCGCGCCGATCAGGGTGGCTTTGTTCAATGATCCTCATCTAAAAATTCTTCGAACTGGGCCAGCGCCTCTGGCAGGTTGGCCCTCCCAAAGCCCAGCCGGAAATGGTTGTCCGGGTCGTCGAAGACCGAACCCGGCAGGAGCAGCACCCCGGCTTGTTTGACCAGCCGGTCGCAGAAGCGATCCACATCTTCTCCAATCAACTGCGGGAAGGCCACCGGCCCGGCCCCGGGCCGTACCCAGCGGAAGCGGTCCGCGTGCCGCGCAAAAAAGCTGTCCAGCAGCGCCAGGTTGGCCTGGATGGTTGCCAGGCTGCGTGCGATCAGTGCCGCACGCTGGCGCAAGGCCACCTCTGCCAGAAATTCGCTTGGCGCGCTGGAGCAGATGGTGGTGTAGTCCTTCAGTGCCGCGATCTTTGCCAGCAGTTCCTGGTCGTGCGCCGCCAGCCAGCCGATGCGCAGCCCGGGCAGCCCGTAGGTCTTGGATACCGCGCCCAGCGTGACGCACTTCTCTCCCAGGTCGACTGCGGAAGGCAGGCGCTGCCCCGCATCATACTCGCATTCGCGGTAAACTTCATCCGAAAACAGCCAGATGCCCTTTTGATTGGCAGTACGCGCGATTTCGCGCAGCGTCTCTTCCGCCATCAGATAGCCGGTCGGGTTGTGGGGAGTGGAGAGCACGATGGCCTTTGTGTTGGGGCGCAGCATGCTTTTCAGGTCGTCCACATCCAACGCCCATCCCTGTTCCTCGCGCCCGCTCCAGGCGCTTACCGCGCAGCCCATGCTGCGCGCAATCTCGAAATGCGACTGGTAGCAAGGGCGATGCACGATCACGTGGTCGCCGGGGGACAGGGCGGCCTGCATGAACAGGAAGATAGCTTCTTCCGCCCCGGCGTGCACCAGCACTTCTTTCGGGTCGACGCTTGTGTACAGCCGCGCGATTTCCGCGCGCAGCGCCGGCGCCCCCAGGGTTTCCGTGTAGCCCAGCCAGTGCCGGCCAAAACGCTGCGCTGCGCCGGCTTCCAGGTCGAGCAGTTCCTGGATGGTCAGCGATTCGCAGTCCGAGGCGCACAGCAGGTAGCGCACGTTGAATTCGTATTGGGCAAAATAGCGTTCCAGTTTAAATGGGGCAGGCAGCATGCTGAGACCTCCTGAGGCGCGGGTTATAATGGCTAATTATGGCACAGGTTTTACCAAATCAACTGTTTTCATTTCACCACAGAGACTCAGAAGCACTGAGAAATAACCATGTAACAAAAACCTCTGCGGTTCTGAGTCTCTGTGTTTAGATTCCAATTGATATTTATGCGAGGTGACCTATGCGCGTATTAGTCGTCGGCTGCGGGGGAATGGGCTCTTCCCACGCCCGCGCCTACCAGAAGATCGAAGGTTTCGAAATCGCCGGGCTGGTCTCGCGTCATCCCGAAAGCCGCGAGGCGCTCAATCAGTCCCTCGGCGGCGGCATTGCCCTTTTCTCCAGCTATGAGGATGCGCTGGACGCCGTGCGTCCCGAAGTGGTCAGCATCAACACCTATCCCGACACGCATGCGGCTTATACCCTGCAGGCCCTCCAGGCCGGTGCGCACGTCTTCCTGGAAAAGCCGCTGGCCGTCACCGTGGAGGATGCCCAGGCCGTGGTCGCAGCCGCCAACCAGGCCGGGCGCAAACTGCTCGTGGGCAACATCCTGCGCCACCACCCTTCCTGGATCCGTTTCATCGAACTGGCCCGCACCCTGGGCAAACCGCTGGTCATGCGCATGAACCTCAACCAGCAGAGTTCTGGCCCTACCTGGGCGGTCCACCGCAGCCTGCTTGAAACCACCTCGCTATTGGTGGACTGCGGGGTGCAATACGTGGACGTGATGTGCCAGTTGACCGGCGCCCGCCCGCTGCGCGTTTCCGCCATCGGCGCCAACCTCAGCGGCGAGATCGACCCGGCCATGTACAATTACGGCCAGCTCCAGGTGGTCTTCGATGATGGTTCAGTGGGTTGGTATGAGGCCGGTTGGGGACCGATGATCAGCGAGACGGCAACCTTTGTCAAAGACGTCATCGGTCCGCTGGGCAGCGTCAGCATCTCCGGCGGGTCCGGGCTGCGTTCGGACGATCTGCGCGGGCATACCCAGCCCGAGAGGCTGCTCCTGCATCCGGCCGAGACGGATGGATCTGGCCGTTTTGCCCAGGCCGACCGCGTCTATGATCTGAGCGGAGAACCTGGTCACGACGAGCTGTGCGAGCGCGAGCAGCGCTTCCTGCTGCGCGCCATTCGTGAAGACCTGGATCTCTCAACCCAGCTGGCGGATGCCGTCACCAGCCTGCGCATCGTGCTCGCCGCCGACCAATCCGTGCGCAGTGGGAAAGTTGTTTCCCTCTAATAAGATAAGAAATTCACAGGATATAAGGATAGATAGGATGGATAGGATAAGAAAGCAAAATCCTGTTTATCCTAAACATTCTTTCATCCTGTAAATTTATTTTTCCTCCGAAGTTAGATTCACAGGATACAAGGATGCGAAGGATGGATAGTATTAGAGCGGAAAAGCCTTTAAACGTATTCCTTAAAGAACGTTTTCACCCGCTCCCACGAATCCAGAGCTGCGTCGGCGTTGTAAGCTGCAGGCTGAGCATCGTTAAAGAAGGAGTGCCCGGCCCCTTCGTAAATCTTGATATCGTGCGGGATCTGGAAGCGCTCCAGGCTGGCTTCTAATGCACGCCCGGATTTCGCGGTGAAATCCCGGGCCGGATACGAACCCACCACCGGGCAAGCCCGTTCCACCGCCTCCAGCGGGCGGGGATTCATCCCATAGTAAGGGGCAATCGCTTTCAGCCGGTTGTCGGCGCAGGCCAGGGCAATCGCCAGGCC
Source organism: uncultured Chloroflexia bacterium (assembly GCA_963768585.1). Taxonomy (GTDB): domain Bacteria; phylum Chloroflexota; class Anaerolineae; order Anaerolineales; family Anaerolineaceae; genus CAVUNY01. Next base: position 38,160 of record CAVYIF010000015.1, on the reverse strand, counting down.
GCCACCCAGGCAGTACCCCACCGCCCCCAGGCGGGCCGGGTCCACGCCGGGCTGCTGCCCGAGGAAGCCCAGTGCCGCTTGCAGGTCGCGGATCCCGCCGTGACCGGTTGAGTTGCTGCGCATGCCCATGAACAGGCTGAACATGCACACGATCCGGTTGCGCCCGGCAAACAGATCCACTGCCAGGGCGGCATAGCCTTCAGCGGCAAAGCGCCGGGCAATATCCTTCATGTTTTCGTTCAACCCAAAAATTTCGTGAATCAACAGCACCCCTGGGACACCTGCACCTGCGGCAGGTGCAGGTGAGGGTTCCTCGCCACCTGGACGGGCAAAATAACCCGCCAGGGTGCGGTTGCCGGATGAAAAAGAGATCATTTCAGCGTTCATACTCACCTCAAAACTTGTTTGTCCTTTGATCATATTGCGCCGCTACCCGCGAGTCAAGCCTTTGGTAAAGCATTAATTTCATTTTATAATGGGCGTGGATCTTTTTTCCCTTGAGGCCATCTTCTCCGGATCCATAAACCGCTCAGCGTGACCGAAGGGGTGAGTCTTTGGCCTGCCCCTGCGGGTGAATTGACCGCTGACCGGAAAAAATCTAACGAAAGAGGGCCGAAATGAAATATGGCTTTGTACTTCCCATGGGGGATGCTCGCCAGGTTGCCGATCTGGCACAGGCTGCCGAAAAGGCCGGCTGGGACGGGATATTTGTGTGGGAGCCGGTGTGGGGCATCGATGCCTGGGTCAGCCTGACGGCTGCCGCCATGCTCACCACGCGCATCCGCCTGGGAACCATGCTCACCCCGCTCTCGCGCATGCGCCCCTGGAAGCTGGCCAGTGAAACCGTGACCCTCGACCTGCTTTCCAGCGGGCGGGTGATCCTGGCAGTCGGGCTGGGGGCAGTCGACACCGGTTTTGCCGAGTTTGGCGAGGAAATCGATCGCAAACAGCGCGCGGAGCTGCTCGACGAAGGCCTGGAAATCCTCACCGGTTTATGGAAAGGCCAGCCTTTCCAGTTCACAGGCCAGCACTACCAGGTGAAGCCCACGGGATTTATGCCGCCCCCGCCGCCGGTCCAGCAGCCGCGCATCCCCATCTGGGTGGTGGGCGCCTGGCCGAGCAAAAAGTCTATGGCGCGCGCCCTGCGCTGGGATGGCCTGCTGCCCACGGTGCTGAAACCTGGTGTGGGCGCCGGGCAGGCCTCCCCCGAGGAATTGAAGCGCATGGTGGAATATATGCGGGAACAGCGCACAGCCGACACGCCTTATGATGTGGTCGTCGAGGGCGAGACCCCCGGCGACCAGCCGGCTGCGGCGCGCGAAATTTTAAAGCCCTGGGTGGCAGCCGGGGCAACCTGGTGGACGGAAACGCGCTGGAATGTGAATCGCGACGCGGCAGGCCTGCGCCTGGTGCGCCAGCGCATCGAACAGGGACCGCCTGGATGAACCGGCGCTGCGGTGGGTAGACTCCAATTTTACGAAAGTGTTGTTACAGGGATAAGCGTACGGTAAAATAGGCCAGGGAGCAATCGTTCATGAAAAAATTTCTGCTTTTGTGTGCCAGTTTAATGTTGGTCTTCAGCGCCGCCTGCGCGCCGCAGACCGCTTCTGATCCAGCCAATAATAATGTCACCTTGACCGTAATGGCCGCTGCTTCTCTGACCGAATCATTCAGCGATCTGGGCCTGCAGTTTGAGGAGGCGCACCCCGGCGTGGTCGTCCAATTCAACTTTACCGGTTCGTCGCAGCTTGCCCTGCAGCTTTCGCAGGGTGCCCCGGCCGATGTGTTCGCCAGCGCCAACCAGCGGCAGATGGATGTTGCCGTGCAGACCGGGCGCGTGGAAGCCTCTGCGGAGCATATCTTCACCAACAACCGGTTGGTTGTGGTTTACCCTAAGGCCAACCCCGGGAATATATCCTCCCTGGCGGATCTGGCTCGCCCTGGTTTGAAAATCATCCTGGCCAACCGCGAAGTGCCGGTCGGCCAGTACAGCATCGATTTTTTGGATAAAGCGGTCAAGGATCCTCAACTGGGAGCCGGTTACGAAACTTCGGTCTTGAGCAATGTGGCTTCCTTTGAAAACTCGGTCAAGGGTGTGCTGACCAAGGTGGTCCTGGGCGAGGCGGATGCGGGTATCGTCTACACCTCAGATCTCACGGCCGATGCGGCTGCCCAGGTGGGGCAGATTGAGATTCCGGATGCGCTGAATGTGATCGCGGTATACCCTATCGCCGCGCTTAAGGACAGCCCCAACCCGGAAATGGCCCAGGCTTTTGTGGACCTGGTGCTTTCACCGCAGGGGCAGGCCCTGCTGGCAAAGTACGGCTTTATGAAACCTGGCGGGAACTAGTCGGATGCAAATCTGGCGGTGGGGTTGGTAACGCTATGACCGGAATTTCGCCAAATCCTATCCTGTCGCAATAAACCGAATGAGACCAGATGCGGGATACCCCGCATCTGGTTTACAATTAATCAACCTTTCTTTTCCTATGTGGGTCTTTAATGTTAGAAGGCCTTCAAAACGACATGGAAGATTTTGTTCACCTGGTGCATGATGCCCAAACCGGCAACGCTGAAGCGTTTGCGCTGTTGGTTGCCCGCTTCCAAAATCTGGCTTATGCCTATGCTTACGCAATTTTAGGTGATTTCGATCTGGCGCAAGATGCTGCCCAGGAAGCCTTTATTGAGGCATACCAGACTTTACCGGATCTGCACGCGCCATTCGCTTTCCCGACCTGGTTGAAACGCATTGTCTTTAAACACTGCGACCGGATCACACGGCGCAAACGACACGCGACCATCCCGCTGGAAACTCTTGATGAAGTTGTTTTTCCACAACCCGGTCCGGCGGAACTGACAGAACGGGCTGAAATGCGCAACCAGGTGAGCAAAGCCCTCCAGACCATACCCGCGAATTTGCGAACAATCGCAGTCCTGTTTTACATCAACGAGTATTCGCAGCAGGAGATTGCCGGTTTTCTAGGTGTGCCGGCCAAAACGGTTAAGAGCCGTCTGCATACCGCAAGACAACGGCTCAAAGAAAGGATGCTTGTCATGGTGCAGAATGAATTTGAGAACAACCCGCTTCCTGAACAATTCACCCGCGAGACAGTCGCTCAGGCGCTGCAGCGTGCCGCCGCATTGAACAAGGATCAGCAGTATGAGAAAGCCGAAAAACTACTGCGGGCACTTCTAGCCCAGGTTCCTGAGCACCCGGATGCTTTAAAGGAACTCAACCGGGCGGTCATGCACGGAAGGGTGTACGGGCAGGGCCGGTGGGATCTGCTGTCTGAACTGGCGGCGCAGGGCAAGGCGATCTTGAAAACCAGTGATAATGAAGAAGTCCACCGGCTGGTCGCGCAAACCCTGTTAGCCATCCCGGCGATGCCGGAAGCGACCTCGTTCCTGGAAAGCTGGATGGGTGAAAAAGGGCCCAATCTGGAACGGTTAGGGATGCTGGCCTGGGCTCGCGGTTGTTCCGGCAATTTTGACGCTGCTTGGGAAGGGTGGAATGAAATCCTGGACCTGGCACAATCACAGCCCACAGATCAGGTAGTAAAACAATTACCTTTTATCGCCTATACCCTGGTAGATTGCCTCGCGGCTGGTGGACAATCGGCGGATGCGCAAAAGATCGCCCGCCAGGCGTGGGATACCTGCGGCGAGGTTGGTCCGCTGCCCCCACAGGGAACCTTTGCCAACGATGGCGATTGGTTGTTTCTGTGGCAGACGGCAGGGCTGGATGAGAACGAGATCGCCCCGGATTTACTAGCAAGACACCCCGAAAGTAAGGAACTTTCTGAGCGTGCCGTGCATCTTGCCGTCCTCGGATGGCTCAATTCACCGGAACGCGTTGTCTCGGCCTGGCTGGATTGGGCACAGACCAGTAGTTCAGCCGGAAACTATGCCGTATTTGGGAAGTACCGCGGCGCGATGCTTGGCCCGCTTCGCAGGCGCGGCTACTGGCGAGAACCGAACAAGCTGGCGGTGCGCGTCTGGGAAATGCTAGGCAATGTCCAGTCCTCCGAAGCGCGGGCCGCCCGCGGGTCCTGGGATTTCGAGCGCTTTAACCCCGTCCCGGCGATCATTGCGCACCATTGGGGCGACGCACTTGAAATTGTCCAAGCCGAAATTGCTGAGCGCGGCGTGCAAGGTGCGGTGGGCTGGGCGGCAATTGTCACCGGCGGTATCGGTAGCCCCACGCCGGACGAGATTGTCCAGGCACTGCAGCAAAAAGGGGTCAACTCAGTGGACGAGTATGGCATGTTTGGTTGGTATATTGTTGCCCGCGAAGCAGCGCATGCTGGCGAAGCAGCGAAGGCCTTCGATGCGCTGAATAAAGCGCTTTCCTACTGGTCCAATAAACCCTACTGGATCAGCGATATTTGGGAAAAAGACGCCTATTGGGGGGCGCTGCGCGCAGACCCGCGGTTCCGCCAGGCCTTTGACCGCCGCCGCCAGCGTATCGGCCCGGTTTACGGCTGGCTGCATTACTTCCCCGGTTGGTGAGTAAAGGATTGATTGCATACGCCTTTGGTTAAAGCGGGGTTTCCAATACCGGGAACCCCGCTTTTTTTATTCACCATCAATCCCCATTGAGTTGGCTATAATAGAGATGATATTGCGATGGGCAGCAGACGAAAGCTGGGGCGGCCTGCATGACTGCCTGGCGGAATGGGTATTACCATGTTTAATGACCAAATCGATGAAACTGTATGATTGAAATTACCCCTTCGCTCTCGATCGACGAGAACGAAATCCAGCTCGAATTCGTGCGTTCTTCCGGGCCGGGCGGCCAGAATGTAAATAAGGTCGCCACGGCCTGCCAGCTGCGTTGGGACGTGAACGCCACACAGGCCCTTAATGAAGAGGTCAAGGCGCGCCTGCTCAAGCTGGCCGGCAGCCGCGCCACCGAGGAGGGGGTAATCATCATCGAAGCCAAGCGCTACCGCACCCAGGAGAGTAACCGCCTGGATGCGATCGCGCGGTTGGTGGCGCTGGTGCAGAAAGCACTGGTAGCGCCAAAAATCAGAAGAAAGACCCGTCCCAGCCGCACCGCCAGGGCGGCGCGGGTGGATGAGAAGAAGCGCCGGGGGAATATCAAGCGCATCAGGCAGTATAGACCGGAGGATTGGGAATAAGTCTTTTCTGACGCCGTTACCCACTGCCGACAATCGCGTTTCCCAGCTTCACACTATATAATAGATTAATCCCATACAGGCGGAGGTCGTATGACTCTCAAGATAGCGGTTGTCGGCACCGGTAATGTCGCCCGGCAAAGTTACCTTCCATACCTTTCCAAACGGCAGGATGTACTTCTAACCTATTTCTCGCGCACCCTGGCGAAGGCCGAGGCCTGCGCCGCGGATTTCGGCGGGCACGTGGCGGGTTCTGTGCGAGAGCTGATGGCCGAGGATCCGGATGCGGTGCTGGTGCTGACGGATGAAATCCAGCGCTACGATGCCACGCTGCCCCTGCTCGAATACCATCCCCGGCGCATCTTCTTTGAGAAACCCCTGGTGGCCCGCGACGGGCAGGCCAATGTGCGCGAGGAGGATTTCTTCAAAGCGCGCGAGCTGCTCCAAAAAGCACAGGCTGCCGGCGCGGAAACCGCCATGGTGTTCAATTACCGCTTCTTCGACCAGGTCGTGCGCGCGCAGCAGGTGATCCGGGAGCGCGGGTTTGGCAAGCTGATCCAGGCTTCGCTTTTTGTGCATTACAACTGTTGGAGCCACTGTATCGACCTGCTGCATCTTTTCGGCGGGCGGGCGGCCTGGGTATCGGCACTCGCCGGGGAAACCTCCTATCATGGAGCGGTCGACCTGGCGGGATCCTTCCGCCTGGAGAACGGCGCCAGCGGGACCATCCTGGGGACCAGCGGGACCCATACTGATTTCTCGCTCTACGAGCTGCAGTTCAATTTTGAAAACGGCAGCCTGCACTTCAGCGACCTGGACGGGCCGTTGGACGTGTATGACAACACCCGGCGCTACCGCGAAACCCATACATTGATTGGCAATTATTCGCGCTGGGCGCAGTATGGCGCCTCTTTTGAAAAATCGCTGGCAGCTTACCTCGAATTGATCCAGCAGGGCGCGCCGCCGCCCATTCCGGGCGCCGCCGGGCTGGAGGAGCTGCAGTTTGAAGCCGCGCTGCGCCGTTCAATTACCCGGCGCTGCCCGGTGAACGTTCAGAGTGAATTTCCCCTCACGGGTACCTAAATCATGGGTAAACAGGGATTTTGAGGATCTGGAGATGAAAGGGATAAAAAATCCCTTCCATCTCTGTAAATTTAAAAAATGCATTGAAATCTATCGGAACCGGGAGGTAATCATGCGCAAAGCGAGATATGCAGGCAACAGTATGATCCAGGTAGTTGAAGGGCCCGATCTCACGCCAGGACCGGGTGAGGTGGTGGTTGAGACGGCTGTTTCTGCGATATGCGGCAGTGAACTGCACGCCTACCGGGGGGCGGCCCAGGAGAGCAACGGCGGGCACGAGGCAGTTGGCACGATCGCGGCCCTGGGAGAAGGGGTGGATGGGCTAAAAACGGGCCAGCGCGTGGGCGTATGCTGTATTGCCGGATGTGGGAAGTGCGCCTTCTGCGCAAAGGGACAGTACACTTACTGCCGCAGCCACAAGTTCTACGGCAGCATGCACGCCGAACGCTTCCTGGCTTCTGCGATTGCCTGTCACCCCCTGCCCGAGGATGTCTCCTGGGAGGCGGGTGTGCTGCTGAGCGGGGATGGGCTGGGCGTGCCCTATCACACCTACGTCAAGACGGCCTCTGCGGAGATTAAGACGGTGGCGGTTTCGGGTGTGGGCCCTATCGGCCTGGGGAATGTGCTGCTGCAGAGTCACATGGGCCGCCGGGTGATTGCCCTGGATCTCGTTCCTTACCGCCTGGAATTGGCGAAACGCCTGGGCGCCAGCGATGTCGTGAACATTACGGAAGAAGATCCGGCAGACAGGCTGCGCGCGCTTACCGCTGGCGAGGGACCCGATGTGTGTATCGAGGCCTCCGGTCAGCCCGAGTCGGTACTGGCCTGTTTTAAAGCCGTGCGCACCGCGGGGATGGTGGTGTTCAACGGAGAGCAGGGAGCCCTGCCCATTTCGCCCAGCGACCAGTTCATCCGCCGCGATATCACGGCAGTGGGCTCATGGTTCTACCACTTTTCTGAGTTTCCCCAGATGCTCAATCTGTACCGGAATGGGCTGCGCCTGCTGGAACTTATTTCGCACAGCTTCCCATTCGAGGAAGCCGATGCGGCTTACAAGCAGTTTGCCTCCCGGCAGTCTGGCAAGGTACTGCTGACCTATTAGATGATTTCAACCCAGTTTTTATTGGATCGCAACCAGGGGATCGGGATGATATTGGAGGAGGAGAAATGGGTCCGTGCCGGATCAAAGATTTAACTTGTAATTATCACCATGATCCGATGGGCATTGGCTTAGCGGCGCCGTTCTTCAGTTGGAAGATGGAGTCGGATAGGCCAGGAGTTCACCAGCGGGAATATGCCATCCAGGCAGCGTTGAGCGACGATTTTGCACAGCCCATTTGGGATACAAAATGGGTTCAGTCGGATATTTCAGTCCATATTGTTTATGAGGGTCCCCCATTAGAAAGCATGACTAAATATTATTGGCGTGCGCGCATTAAGGACGATTCAAATCAAATAAGCCCGTGGAGCGTGGTCTCGAATTGGGAAACAGGCTTGAAGAATGACGAGTGGCAGGCCGAATGGATTGAACCTGAAGCCGAAGTGGATCCGAAAGCATATAAACCGGCGCCTTATTTGCGCAGATGTTTCGATTTAAGGCCGGGGGTTAAAGAGGCGCGCCTGTACATCACAGCGCATGGATTGTATGAGGCCTATCTGAATGGTAAAAGGGTGGGCGATGATAAATTTATGCCCGGCAACACCTCTTACACGACTCGCCTGCAGGTTCAAGTTTATGATGTCCTTGAAAACCTTGAGACCGGCCAAAATTGCATGGGGGTCATTCTTGGGGATGGCTGGTATCGCGGTGCCATCAATGTCGCTTCCACGCGCAACGCGCATGGTGATAAGGTAGGGCTCTTATCACAGTTAAAGATCACCTACGCCAATGGTGAAATCCAATGGGTTTGCACAGATCAAAATTGGAAGACGTCCACCGGTCCAATTGTCAGCTCGGATATGAAAGACGGCGAAGTTTATGACGCGCGGCGGGAAATGCCCGGTTGGAATGAAGTTGATTTTAATGAAAATGATTGGCACAGGGTTCAAGTGGCTGACCACGGCTATAAAAACCTGATTCCAACCGAGGGGGCTCCAATTCGCAAAATGGAAACGCTCCTGCCAAAAGAGATCCGGACCACGCCAGAGGGAGATACCGTGATCGATTTTGGCCAAAACATTGCGGGTATCGTCAGAATGAAAGTGCGCGGCGAACGGGGGGTATCCATAACGCTCCACCATTCAGAAGTCCTGGATCAAAACGGGAACTTCAGCCTGAAGTACCTGGGGCAAAATGTCGGCGGGCCGGTTCGCCAGAGAGATGTATACATCCTTAATGGAGAAGATCTGGAAATCTACGAACCCCATTTTACAGTTCATGGCTTTCGCTACGTCAAGGTGGAAGGATATCCCGGTGAGGTTAATCTCAGAAAACTTTGAAGCGTATGCCATCTACTCTGATTTGGAGGAAACGGGAAAATTTGAGTGTTCCAATCCCAAGTTGAACCAGCTCTTCAAGAATATTCAGTGGAGTATGAAAGGTAATTTCCTGGATATTCCAACGGACTGTCCAACCCGGGAAAGGGCTGGTTGGACGGGCGATGCTCAAATTTTTGTACATGCCGGATCTCTCTTGATGAATGACGCATCCTTCTATGCAAAATGGATCCAGGATGTCAGCGCAGAACAATACCCGGATGGTCGCATCCGGAATGTCGTTCCCGATATCCCCATGGATATCCATCATCCCCGATCCAGCTTTTACAATTTACCGCCCGGTTCTTCGGGTTGGGGAGACGCGGTCGTGATTATTCCCTGGACCCTTTACCAGATGTTTGGGGATACCACCATACTGCGCAAGCAGTACGATAGTATGAAAAAGTGGGTCGAATATGAGCGGAAAAACGCAGAACGCTCTCATTGGCTCAAGCAGATTAATCCTGTTTTCTGGATTAACAATGAAAAGAAATCGCATCAGAAATATATCTGGGATACGAAATTCCAACTCGGTGAGTGGTTGGAACCGGATGTCTTATTGAAAAATGTAGGCAAAGTCGTATTGAGAAATTTGGTCCTTTCAGATCCGATCGTTGCCACAGCCTATTATGCATATTCGTGCCGCCTGCTTGGAAAGATTGCCGGTGTTTTGGGAAAAGTTGAGGATCAGAAAAAATACACTGCCTTAGCAGAACAAATCCGCCAGGCGTATATCAAAGAATTTATTCGCCCGGATGGCACGGCGACCGTTTATTCTCAAAAACAAGCTCCCTACGTCCGCACGCTTGCATTTGGCCTGTATTCAGATGAACTCCGTCCAAAATTGGAAGAAAAACTTCTCGAGCGGGTTGAGGCGAAGGGCCGCCACCTGTTCACCGGTTTTCTATCCACACCTTTCCTCTTAAGTGTGCTCAGTGAAGCAGGTCGAACTGATATGGCTTATGAAGTGCTGCTGAAGGAAGACAATCCTTCCTGGCTTTATGCGATTAACCATGGCGCGACGACTATCTGGGAAGATTGGGAAGGCGTGAGTGAAGAAGGGGTACCAACGGCTTCCCAAAACCATTATTCCAAGGGGGCAGTGGTAAGCTGGTTCTTTGAATATATTTGTGGTATTCAATACGATGTGCAATCTCCGGCGTATAAGCATTTCCATCTGAAGCCTCAACCCGGGGGCGGCCTCAGGTATGCTCGCGCTTCCTTTAATTCGCCGTATGGTGAAATTCGGTCGGAATGGGAGGATGATGGTTCTGAAATAAAATATATGTTTACGATCCCGCCCAATACTTCAGCATCGGTTCATTTAGAAAAAGTGCAGTATCTTATGCCGGTGGAGTTTGCATTAAATTTCCGCAAAGAAGCCGGCATGGCAAGCTTTGATTTGTTCAGTGGAAAACATGAATTTCTGGTGAAAAAGTTAGTGACTTGAATTGGTATGCCTGAAAACTATTGTCATGCTAAATAACTCTCATATGGATCAGGTTGGCATATTCATCGACGCCGGCCATCAGAATCGCGTGAATTCTTCTTTTTTTAGGATTTACCGATTGCCTCTCGCCTTAAGTTTTCATATAATGAATACATAATATAAACATTATTACAGGGGGGAAATCGAGGCACGAAATTTGGCCCGCCTGTTTTCTCTAACGGTGCTCCAGTCGGTAGTCGTTTGCATAATCGAACAACACTGGTGGCACGGATTTCCGTATTGTCTGCAATGCCAGCCTGCCGCCAGCCTACTTTCCCGACGGGAGGTTCTGAATGGCAAAAAAAGTAGTTCGCATGCTGGCTGTTCTTTTGGTGGTCGTTTCCATGGTGGTAGGGAACGGACCGGTCGTAGCTGGAAACGTTTCTTCTGCCGATCATCCGCAGGCGACGCCACAGATCTCAGGCCAGGAAGGGGGGAATCCGACCGAGCCGGTTTTGCCTTCGTTTGCTGCTGGGGAGCGCATAACCCACCCCATTTACCTGAAATCGCGGACGATCCAACCGGAGGCCGACCAGACCGGGCTGGATCAGCTCTTGCCGGCCGGTGCGCAAAGTGCGCATGTCCTGGTCCAGCTTGATTTTATCCCGCGTGAGGCCGCCAAGGAAGAACTCGCCCGCCAGGGCTTGAAGCTGCTGGACTACCTGCCGGAATATGCCTGGACTGCCACGGTGGATGCCGGGGCCGCACCGGGCTTGTTCAACTTGCCAGGGGTGGTATGGGCCGGGGGTCTTGAGGTAGACGATAAGCTGGATGAAGCGGTTCGCGAGAACCGCTGGTCGAGCTTCAACAGCCTGCCCGGCGGCCGTGTGGTGGTTTATGTCATGCTTTATGCCGATGAAGGTCTCGAAACCGGGCATGCCCTGGTGGCAAACCACGGCGGGCAGGTCGTCAGTGAGGCGGTGGGCGCCAACCTGCTGGTCGTGGATATGCCCCAGGCCAATGTGCGCGCCCTGGCGGCGGAAGGCGCCGTGCAGTGGATCGAACCGGCTGCTCCGGCCCTGGGACCCGCCAATGACGGCATTCGCCAGCAAATTGGGGTTAACACGGTGCAAGCTGCGCCCTACAACCTGGACGGCAGCAATGTGGATGTGCTGGTTTACGATTCGGGCAACATCGGCATCCACACCGATTTTGGCAGCCGCCTGTGGAGCGCGGGGGATGATACGGTCCAGGAGCACTCGACCCATGTCGGCGGTATTATCGGCGGCAGCGGGGCCAACAGCGTTCTCCAGGGCGGAACTGCCCTGCAGTGGCGCGGCATGGCGCCTAACGTCGACCTGATTTCTTACGGCACGGGCTGGACCGGTGGGGTGATTTTTTATGCAGATGTCGGGGATATCGAGGCCGATTTCGCGGCGGCCCAGAACAGCCGCGGGGCCGATCTGGCCAATGCCAGCGTGGGCTCTAACCTGTATAAAAACTATCTAACGGACCCCGCCCGCTGCACCTGGATGGGCAATTATGGCGCCAGCGATGTGGTCATCGACCAGATGATCCGCGGCGGCAACTCCACGGTGGGCATCGGCGACAAGTACATCACCGTCTGGGCGGCGGGTAATGAACGCAACAGTACCAGTTCCTGCAGCGACACCTATAACTCCATCGCTCCGCCGGGAGCGGCCAAAAATCCGATCCATGTTGGGGCAATCAATACCAATAATAATACGATGACCACTTTCAGCTCCTGGGGGCCAACCGACGATGGGCGCATCAAGCCCACAGTCGTCTCTGGCGGCTGCCAATCCAATGGAGATTTGGGCATCACGTCAACCGATAACAACCCGGTTAACGCTTATAGGGTGATGTGCGGCACATCGATGTCCTCGCCTTCGGTGACCGGCAGTGTGGCGCTCATGCTGCAAGCGTACCGCCAGGTTTACAATACCACCGGCAACTTCTGGCCATCGAGCGCCAAGGCGCTGCTTATCCAGACTGCCACCGACCTGGGCAACCCCGGCCCCGACTACCAGAATGGATTTGGCCGGGTCAATATTCAGGCCGCGGTTGACCTGATCAACCGCAAAGGGCTGTATCAATCCAGCATCACCCATGCCGGTTGGAAATATTTTTCCGTGGTGGTGGCATCCGGCGCCAGCCCGCTGCGCGTCAGCCTGGCCTGGGATGACCGGGAAGCGACCCTCAATGCCAATCCCACTTTAATCAACAATCTGGACCTGGAGCTGGTTGCGCCCAGCGGAACTGTCTGGCGGCCCTGGATTCTCAATGCAGCCAGTCCGGCCAACAATGCCACTCGCGGCACAGATAACCGCAACAACCAGGAACAGGTAGAAGTGCCTACGCCCGAGGTGGGCACCTGGCTGGTCAAGGTGCGCGGGACCAACGTCCCTCAGGGTCCGCAGGATTTCTCGCTGGCGTGTGAGGGCTGCCGCACTCTGGATGTGGGTGTGTGCGCCAATACAACTTCGATCCATGGCGCGGCCGACTTCCTCCAAACGACCGAAGGGCCGCAAGTTTCACCGGACGCGCCGCAGCCTGTGGAAGAGTTTCAAACTCGGACCCCGGGCGATGCCTGGCAGCAGGCGCTCGAATCGGGGCTGGCTCCGGCCGAAGCCGACCAGACGCGCCAGATGGCTGAGTTGGAAAGAGCCCGCGAGGATGGGCCAGACGCTCTACGCGCCCTGCTCGGCCGGTTAAATGGGGAAGCGCTGGATCTGGCTGTCGATGAGTTGGGCGATCTGGAGGAAAATGAACCCCCCATGGTACTTCCCGACACGCCTTCTGTTTCGCCCGAAACAGAAGAGCAGGCCAATCTGGATGCACGCAAGGCTGCACAGCCGGTTGCTGCTCCCCAGAATGATCCAATGGAAGGCATCCCCGAGGGGACAATAGAACCCGACGCGACGTCCAGCCTGGCCCCGGCAGCCGACCGTACGGTGGGGCCTGGCTGCACCTATGCCACCATCGCCGCGGCGATCACTGCCGCCAATCCGGGGGACCGGCTGCGCCTGGCGGGCAATGTGACCTTTGCCGAACACCTCACGATATCGAAAAATCTGACCATCGAAGGCGGGTATAACGGCTGCACCAGCGCTTCCACTGCACCGACTACGATTAACGGTACTTCGAACGGGCGCGTCCTGGATATCACCCAGGGAACGGTTGCCCTTGAGCAAATTGATTATCATTAATGGCATCTCCGCAGTCGAAGGCGGGGGCATCCGCTTTGGGATTACCGCTGCCGGCTCGCTGACCCTCACCAATGTGGAAGTACATCAACAATACGGCATTTTGGGGCGGCGGGGTGTGGATCGGCGCCAATTCTGTTCTTACCGCCACCGGCCTCAACATCCACGACAACACTGCCAGCTCCTTTGGCGGTGGCCTGCGCTTGTTTGGTGGGCGGGCTACGCTCAGCAGTTCCAATATCCATCACAACAGCGCCCCCTATGGGGGTGGGGTATACGCCAGCCTGGGCACTACATACGCGCCGTCTTTGAACCTGGCTTCCTCCGCCGATATTTACAGCAATACTGCCAGTCGGAACCGGACAGGGCGGCGGGCTGTACCTGGCCGATGGCACTGCCACGGTGACCGCCAGCTCGGATATTTACAGTAATACAGCGGTCCAGGGGGGCGGGGCTTTCCTCGTCGGGGGCACGTTATCGGTCAGTGGAACGTCGTCCGAAATCATGATCAACACTTCCTCAGGGGAGGGCGGTGGGGTTTATGCCTCAGGGACCAGCTCCGTGATCCTGTCCGACAATGCTGAGATCTATAACAACACTGCCGGGGGCAGCGGCGGCGGCGCCTACCTGGACGCCAGCAGCCTGGTGATGTATGCCGGAGGTATTCGCTATAATTCGGCAACCAATTTTGGGGGCGGCCTGGCTGCGTTCAACAGTTCGACCGTTACTGTAGGGATTTCCAATAGTTACTGCACCACCACTCCCTGCCTGCGTCTGGAAAACAATACTTCTTCTGTGTATGGAGGGGGGCTGTATCTCAATAGCGGTTCAGCATCGATCAATTACGCGCGGGTGATGAACAATGCCGGCACCCTGGGCGGCGGCGTTTACGTGCTTGGGGCATCATTCAATGCCCATGGAACGCTATTCGCCCGCAATAATGCCACTTCTACCGCGGGAGATGGGCTGCGGCTCATCAGCGCCTCCACGTTTAACGGGGTGAATGTGACTTTTGCCAACAATAATGCTGCCGGCGCAGCCACCGGACGGGCGATCGACCTGTCCGGTTCCACGGTTAACCTGTCCTGTTCGGTTGTCTGGAACCACTCCGTACAGCCTGAACAGTGCGGCTCAAAACGTGGATTATTCCGATGTGCAGGGCGGTTACACTGGCGCGGCCAATCTGAACACCAACCCGCTGTTTGTCAATACCGGTGGATCGGATTTCCATTTGCAGTCTGGCAGCCCGGTGCGCGACCGCTGCCCGTCCGGATCGACCTATGATATGGACCTGGAACTGCGCCCCATCCTGCTCACCCAACCGGCATCACCCTTCGATATGGGTGCCGATGAGGTGACCGGGAGCAACCGGGTGGGGGTGAACGGCGCTTGCAGCTACCCAACCCTCCAACAAGCGGTCAATGCCGCGCCGGCTGGGGCGACGATTCGCGTGGCGGCTGGCGTCTACTTCGAAACGGTGGATATATCCAAATCGCTTACCGTCCAGGGTGGTTATAATGCCACCTGTACCACAACCGGCGCCGGAGAAACCCGTGCCGAAGGGGTGCTGCAGGGCGGTAGTGTGTTTGATATCAGCGGAACGGGCACTACTGTGACTCTACGCGATCTGAGTGTGCGTTGGGGAACGGGCAATTGGCGCGGCTGTCGATGCGCTGGGCTCGTCCCAGGTTTCGCTGAACAATGTGAAGCTGTATGACAACCACGGCACCTACGGCGGCGGGGTGTATGTCTCCGGGACGGCAACGGTGACCATGGATAATAATACCGATATTTACAACAACACCGCTACCACCGCTGGCGGAGGGGCGCGCGTTTGGGGGATCTTCAACGGTTACAACAGCGCTTCGGATGTCTATGCCAACTGCGCCCCGGACGGCGGCGGCTTCTCGGTACCTGGCGGCACGCTGCTGCTGGATAACGCTGATGTGGTCCAGAACCAGGCCGCAGGGGCGACCGGCAAAGGCGGTGGGATTCATGTAACCGATAGTGGACAGGTCACCCTGCGCAATTCGGTCTTCATCGGCGAGACCCTGCCGGGGCCGAACGTGGCTTACGATGGCGCCGGGATCTACGCGGACGCCAGCCAGGTTACACTGGAAGGCGCTACGATTGTAGTATGCAATAATGACGCGCAAAACCTGGGTGGCGGGCTCTATCTGGCCAATGGCTCCACCCTGACCTCTACTGGCGCCCAGGTCGGCTGCGCAACCAGCGCCAGCGCCGGGAACAGTGCAAAAACCGGCGCCGGCATCTACGCCAGCAGCAGCACACTCAACTTTTCTGGCAAAATCTACAATAACAGAGCGGTGACCAGCGGCGGCGGAATATATGCCAACGCGAGCACACTCAACCTGGCCAATTCTTCCATTGGCGGGACGGGCACCAATCAGGCCAACTGGCTGACAGGTACCGGCGGTTATAACGGCCCGGGTATCTACCTGGACGCCGGGTCAAATGCCACCCTGGACGCCACCACGGTCAGCAGCAATAAATGGACAGCTACCCTCAGCACCTACGGCGGAGGTCTGTATTTGATGAACAGCACCGCCGTGCTGAAAAACGGCAGCCGGGTGGAAAAGCATGTGGCAACCAGCTCCAGTGATGCGCGCGGTGCTGGAATCTATCTAAACGGCGCCACCCTGACCCTGGATGACAGTGTCGTAACCGAGAACGCTTCTCAAATCGGCGGCGGCATCCGGGTATTTAATGACAGCGTCCTGAATGTGCAAAACGGTTCGTCGATCGATCACAACACTGCCACGCAAAAGGGTGGTGGAATTGCGGTGGGCGTCAGTGGGGCGCAAACGCCAGATGTTAATATAGAGAATGCGATCCTGCAGTACAACACCGCCGGGACGGACGGTGGCGCAGTCTACACCAATGTGGGAACGCTCGATTTTACCGGCTGGTGGGACCTGCGTTGGAACCATGCCGATAACAACGGCGGCGCTCTGGCGGTTGAGGGATTGGCAGACGCAGATTTGACCGCATCCGGCGGCCCCAGCTACCTGGCAGTTAATTCTGCCGGCGGCAGCGGCGGTGCCATCTACTTGACCAACAACGATACCGTCGGCTTGCAGGCCACCAAGGGCTATTTGGTGAGCTTTAACACCAACTCGGCCGGAGCGAATGGGGGTGGGGGCTATGCCGATGCTGGCGGATACTTCGATGTGTACGGCAACCTGCAAATGACCTCCAACCAGGCGGCCAGCAATGGCGGGTTGTTCTACCTGACCGGAGGTTCGCGGGTATGGTTCGACGATTATGTTAACACCGGGCCGCAGATCATGGTCAACCAGGCAGATAACGGCGGGGCGATCTATGCCAGCGGCGCTGCCAAGGTCGATTGTGATGGTGCCGTGTTTGGGATGGGCGTGAATGGCAACAAAGCCACCAGCGGCAGCGGCGGCGCCATATATCTTAATAACACGCCCTTTACAGCCGATAACTGCACCTTCCTCAACAATCAGGCGACCGTGAACGGTGGGGCGATCTATGCCGTGAACTCTGCGCTGACCATCAAATCTAATTTTGCCGTGCCGGATGTTCGTACAGAGGAAGCGGCCGACTCGGCCGGCATCCTGGCGACGGGCTGCAATCCGGCGGGCGAGTGCAGTGCCTTCCACGACAACCTGGCTGATTCTGACGCCAATAACACCGGGCATGGCGGGGCGCTCTACATCTCTGGCGGGTCGTTGAACATGACTTTTACCCATCTTTATGACAACCAGGCCGTGCGCGGAGGAGCGATCTTCCAGACCGGTGCTGCCGCTTCGACGGTGGAGAACAGCCTGTTTTATGCCAACCGGTCCACCGTGGGGCTTGGGGGCGGCATTCGAAGCGAGGACGGCACCTTCAGCATCAACCACGTGACCATCGCCGACAGCACCAATGGGGCCGGGTTCTCATCCAACAACACTGGCAGCCTGGTCACAAACAGCATCGCCTGGGGAAATCAGTCCGGTGGTTTCTGGAACATGTTTTCACCTTCCTCAAGCTGCAACATCGACCAGAGCGCTATCGTCGGCTTGAACGCAGATCCGAGATTCACGGGTGGGGGTAATTACCATCTGCAAAGTACCTCGCCGGCAGTCGATGCCTGCAATACCGGCCTGGCGAAGGATTTGAACAATAACGCCCGGCCCAAAGGTCTGAAGTACGATATGGGCGCCTACGAAGGCGGCTATATGCGTGTCTTCATCCCGGTGGTGATGAGATAACCTGCACGCAGATGAACGTTTTTAAGTACTGATTGCCGCTCAAAGCGGCAATCAGTACTTAAAAGTTAAGACTTCGTTGTTATAAGCCTGGAGATTTTGTTACTCTCTTTCTTTCGATCGCCAGATATGATGTAAAATTCATTTATTCACTCGATGATTCACCCAAAGGAGATGCAGCTATGTTGGTAGGAGAACGCATGTCTCATCCGGTCCTGACTGTCACCGCGGATGTCCCGGCTCAGGATGCCCTGGCGCGCATGAAGAGAGATCATGTGCGCCGTTACCCGGTAGTTGACAAGAACGGCAAGCTGGTCGGCATTGTCACCGATACCGACCTGATGAACGCTTCCCCATCGCAGGCCACTACATTAAGCGTTTGGGAGATCAGCTACCTGCTGTCAAAGATTACCGTAGAGCGCGTCATGACGTCCAAGGTCATCACCACCACGCCAGATACCACCGTCGAAAAAGCGGCGAGCATTATGTCGGATGCCAACATCAGCAGTTTGCCGGTGATGCAGGCCGGCCGCCTGGTGGGCCTCATCACCGAGACCGATCTTTTCCGGATCCTGCTGGAAATGCTTGGCGCGCGTACCCCCGGCGTGCGGCTGACGGTCGAAGTTGTGGATAAGGCTGGAAAATTATTCGAGCTGGCGGGCGCCATCCATGCCCTGGGTGGTAATATTGTCGGCATGGGTGCCATTCAGGGCGAAAGTACCAGCACCCGGCTGCTCATCTTAAAGGTGGCGGATGTCAAACTGGAGGCGCTCAAACAAGCGCTCGAGCCGCTTGTAGAAAAAATTGTCGATCTCCGCGAGGAAACAGACGCCCTATAAGCCCGGGCGCATTGGGTATCAGGAGCAAACAGGATGAATTCAGCACTGGATAAAGAAAATTTAAAACAAGCCGCCGGCAGGATCTTCAAGTTTATGACTTTGGACCATTCAGGCCAGTCCGAGAAGTTAGGTGCGGTAGATGTCGATAGTGCCGCCTGGGGCGTGAATATCAATAAATGGGATTGGAACCCGGGTGTGGGTGTAAACTGCATTTCCTATTATTATGACAAGAGCGGCATCCCGGAAGTGCAGGAGTATCTGGTCAACTGGGTTCAGCGCAATAAGCATCTCGCGCGTAAATTCCAGCATGTCAACGTCATGACGCCTTTTGCCATATTCCCGGATATGTTCCGCCGCACCGGGGATGTCTATTTCCGGGATACGGCGATTGAGTATGCCAATTGGATCCTCGATAATTCCGTGCGCACCATGACCGGCGCTTTTCAGCACGGCGGCGACCTGACCGAGCAGATTTGGGCGGACACAGTCTTTATGGTGGTCCTGTTCCTGGCCCGGGTTGGCCGGATGACCGGGGATGTCAAATTCGCCCAGGAGGCAGCCCAGCAATTACAGCTCCATTTGCAGTACCTTCAAGATTCGCAAACCGGCGTGCTGTTTCACGGGTATTTTTGCGCCGAAAAGAGCCACAAATCCAGCGCACGCTGGACGCGCGGTAATGCCTGGATCACGGTTGGCGCGCCCTTGATCCTGGATGAGATCCAAGATATGGTTACACTGCCATTGGAAATCGGCGAACGCTACCAGCGCATGGTGGATGGGCTGATTCATTACCAGGCGGCGAACGGTCTGTGGTCGACGGTGATGGACCAGCCCGATTTTTACCAGGAGACTTCGGGCAGCGCCGGCATCGCCGCCGGGATCTTGAAATCGATCCACCAGGGCGTGCTGCCGGAAGAGCGTTATCTGCCCGCGGTCGAAAGGGCGATCGGTGGGGTGTTAAGTACGATTAATGAAGAGGGTGCTGTGACCGGCGTCTCCGGTGGAACCCCAATCATGAAGACGATCGAAGAGTATTCGCGCCTGTCGCGTTACCCTACCATGTATGGTCAGGGTTTGAGCCTGATGCTGCTTTCCGAGTACAGCTACCGGTAATATCCGGCTTGCCAGGAATTGAGCCGGGGAGTTTTGGCCGTATATTGGGTCAAAACTCCCCGGTTTTTTCGTGCACCCCCGCGTGGAATGGATCTGGAGCGGTATAGTATCTATCCGGATGCAATTAATTTTCGGACAGGTTCTTAATGAATCTGGCCCTGGAAAGTCATCTGCGTTGCCTGTTCTCTATCGGAGAACCAATCGATGGTGACACCAGGCGGGGAGAAGTGGAAGGTGAGCGAGTCCAGGTCGAAGTCGCGCGAATCCTGCACGATGAGGGTGAAAGTATCTTCACCCAGCCACGCACCCTTCATCCAGGTTATCCCGTCGATCGGAGTTCCCAAGACGAAATTAAATTCAAAAGGATTCAGGTTGTAGCGTTGTGGGGGTTCAGACATGATCATTTCAGGCACCGCTTTTTGCATGGTACCGCGATAGATCCCATTCAGCCCGATGGTAAATTTCTTTATGTTGGCATCCGTCTGCGTGGTGATGTGCAGGTAAGCGTATTTTTTCTTGAACTCCAGCCGGGCGGTTTTCCACCCCAACAAGTTGTCTTCCAACCGGATGGTTTTCCCATCTATGGCGGTTGCCATGGAAGGCAGGGGCGGCACGTCCAGCGATAGGGGGTGTTCAATGTCCCAGATCCTTTCAGCCAGCAGCGCAGACGCCGGGCTTTCGGGCAGGGCTTCATCCGAGCGAATCGCAAACAGGGGTGTAATCGCCAGGTTGTCAGCAATCCATTCCTCTGGAACTTCTGCGGTGATGACGATCACGATATCCTGCTGTGGAAAAACGAAGATGCGCTGCCCGGAATATCCGGATGCACCGATACCACCGAGACCCTGCCACCATTGGTATCCATATCCCTTATCGTTCATGGTAAAGGTGGCTGCCACCCAATCAGCCGGGATGACCTGCCTACCTTCCCATACCCCATTTTGAAGGTACAGCATGCCAAACTTGAGCATATCCCGCGCGTTGACCATCAGGCCGACGTTCCCCTGGGTCAAACCAGTGCCATAAGAAGCCCAAAACACATCCTTGATCCCCAGCGGTTTGAATAATTTGACCTCGCCGTAGTCATACGCTCTCATACCGGTCGCTTTTTCCAGGATGTCAGCCAATATGATGGCATTGCATGGGTTATATTCAAAATCGGTCCCTGGCTCGAAATGGACGGGTTTGTCAAGAGACGTTTGAACCGGGTCAGGATAGTCATCCATGTAGTTGTCACACATCTCCAGGCCGCTGGTCATATTGAGCAGGTCCAAAATCGTGATCTGCTGCTTCCACTCACTCATATTCTGAATGGGGACATCTTGGAAATAGTTTAGAAACGATTGGTTGATATTCTGGATTTTCCCTTCGCCCACAGCAATTCCAAACAGTGCAGAGAGAAAACTTTTTGTGCCGGAGAACTGCATCTGGATATCTTGCCTGGTGAAGGGTGGATAATAGGCCTCCATGACGAGCTTGCCATGGCGCATGATCAGGATGCTGTGGACGTTATATTGGTTCGCTTCAATCCAATCCAACATCCCGATTAAATCATTCGAGTCTATGCCCTGTGCCTCCGGGGTCGACGTGGGCCAGGACATGGCCTGTACGTTTCCGGGCTGTTTGCTGCCCAGGGTGAGTAAGAGCAAGACGCCGATCAGCAAGCAGCGCAGGCAGACAGCCAGGATCGAGCGGGCCGCATTCGGCCGGTTAGAAAATTTGGTACCCATCATCCCTCCCTTTGTTTCCGTCAAAATCGTCTCCCTTTTCATTTTTATAGCTTCAGGGATTATCACCATAATACCCATTTGCAGCCCCTATATCACCCCTCCCATGGGATGGAAAAAGAATGGAATTCCCTCTCGGGAGGCGACGTGTAAAGCAAGCCAGGCCATTCCTGCGCGTGTCAGAATCATACCGGCGCTGACGGATCCAACATTAAATTAGACTTATTTAACCTTTCTTGACAAAACCATCATTGATATATATGATCAAGATAGATCTAAAGATTGGGTGGTATATTCAATTCTAAAGGAGGATTTTTAATGATCCACAAGCTACTTGATTCATTTGTACAAGATGAGGCCCAGGCCCATTGCGATATTCCGTGCGGCATTTACGATCCCCACCTGGCACAGGTGGCTGCTTTGACCGTGGTTCGCATGGATGACCTGATGGCCGACCTGGCTGCGGCTCACAAAGAGCATGATCTGGAATTTCTGAACAGCATGTCGCGCTATGTGGCTGTAAAAGAAGAACATGCCGAACTGTGCAAACATGAAGTGCGCGTCATTTTTGGCGATTTTATTAAGAAGGAACAAATCGACAAGTTCCCCGAACTGCCTGAACTAGTCCACAAGATTTTCCAGGCCGGTTCCAAATCGCGCCAGACCGCCAGCCGGGCGAACGCCATGGAACTGCTTACCCTGGTTAATCGCTTCGCGGAAATTTTCTGGGCAGTCAAAGGTGTGGCTACGAAGAAAGCCAAAGCCCCCTATAAACCGAGTGAAGAAGTCGTTTACCCGGTTCTGTAACCCCTTCTTTCATATTTACAAACAAGATGTCCAAAAAGGTACCTTTTTGGACATCTTGCAAAAGAGAAATTTTAGTTTATTCGACCGCCACAGCCGGCGGTCGAATAATATTGGGTGATTACGAAAAATGATCCGTTTTTTCAGGGTGAAGGGACAAAGCATGCTGCCCCTGCTGACCGAGGGGGATCTGGTGCTGGCGACCGATTGGTATTGGCTGGTGGGCGGCCCGCGACCGGGCGACCGGGTCGTTTTTCAGCATCCCGACTATGGTATCCTGGTCAAACTGGTCGATGAAGTTCGCCCCACGCAGGGTCAGCTCACAGTACGCGGCACGCGCCCGGTCAGCCTCGACAGCCAGGAATTTGGTCCCATTTCCATCGATTGGCTGCTTGGCAAAGTGATCTGGGTGGTACGAAAATAACCCTAATCGTCGCTATCGATTCCTACCGCCTGATAGGCCTGTAGGGTGGAAATCGCATCGATCGTTACCCGAGATCGCCATTCCATTTCAGCAGCCGGGCCGACGGTATCCCAAGAAATCGGCCAGCCGCCGTCGGCTTGCTGGCGTCTTGCCAGCCGGGCGAGATGAATGCGCAAGGTGTCAGCCTCAAATAGAACCCGAAAAGGGCTGTCGGGCCGGCCGGCCCAATCCAGCGGCATGTGGACATAACCGCCCGCGTCTGGGTCCAACTCCACCAGACTGTGCTGCCGGGTGCGCTGGACGAGCTGCGCCAGCAAACCGGCTGCCCGGTCCGGGTCGGGTGCGTTTTGCAAGAATACAACCTCGGGCATGATCGTGTGAAATTCATCATCGGTGGATGTTTCGATATTCTGCCAGCAGTATTCCACAGCCTGGTCGATCCAGGCATGCTGCAGACCGCTCTTGAGCAAATAACCGGTCACCGAGGCGGTAGGATTGATTGCGGCGGGTGGGTGATCGTCGGATGTGCCCATCCAGGGCGTATGTGGATAGGCGTTGGCCGATGGGAGCACAAAGGGTATGCCGCCTTCTTGTGTGGTAACACTTTGCAGCCAGCCGCACAGCGGCAGGAGCAGTTCGCGTTTTACCTGCGCATCCGATAGGGCGTCGATTGTGTTGAGGTAAATCAGGGCGGTTTCTGCGTCGATGGGCTGGCTGGTGGGAGCCCGTTTATCCGGCTCAAGTGCGTTCCCAAAACCACCATCCGGGTTCTGGTATGCTTTCAAGGCAGCGACGACCGCCGCTTTGGGTCCCTGACCAAACAAGCAGGCGTACAGATGCCGGTCGATCAGACGAGCATTGCGCCAGATAAACTCCTGAGCCAGTTCAAAAACCTGGGGTTGCATGGCAGCCTCCTATGGGTATCGATTTGAATTCAGGATACCAACCAAATGGTGACACCAGTATGTCACCGTTTCTGATATTGGTCGAGCAATTGCTGTCCAAGCTGTGCCATCTTCTGGCGCAGCTCGGCTGGCGCAAGAACTTCCACCTCGGCCCCCAGGCCGGTAAAGTAGCGCGCGTACCAGTCCAGTTCACCAGGCGGGCAGTGCAAGGATAACGCGGCGCCTTGCCCGGGGACACGCTGCATCCGGCTGCCAATGTGGGGATCGGTTTCAACCAGGTCTGCGCCGCGCGGCGTGAGCTGCGCTCGGATTTCAGGATGCGAAGGATGGTCATAAGGCAGAACCGGGTGAGCCGGCCCGGGTTGAAAATTGGCGTTGGGTGGATTGACAGCCTGGATGCGGTCGATGCGGTAGGTGCGGTTTTCGCCGCGCTCATGCGCATATGCCTGGCAGTACCACAAGCCATTCTGGGCGTAAATCTGGCGGGGTAAAATGTGCTGGGTGGAGGTGCGCTCGGCCGAGTGGTAAACCATGCGCACCCAGCGACCGGATTGGGCTGCATCCAGCAGGTCCTCAAGGAATGGTGCGCGCTGATTCCGTATGGGAACGCCCGCGCCAATATTGGCCAGCAGATCATGCGCGCCGCTCAACGCGCCCTGCGGCAGCAGCGCCCGCAGTTTGGTCTCCAAAGAGGTCATCTCGCGCTTGAAGGGCAAGTCCGAAAGCTGGTGCAGCGCATCCAGGGCCAAAAGCAGCAGGAAGGCCTCGTTGCGGGTGAGCGGCAGGGGTTCGGTGTGGTAATCTGAGGCAAGAGAATAACCACCGCCAGGTCCTTCGCGGGCGATGACCGGTACGCCCATTTCTGAAAGTGCCTGCACGTCGCGTAGAATGGTGCGGCGGGAGACTTCAAAACGCCGCGAGATTTCATCCGAGGTGTGTGGACGTTCCTGAAGCAGGAGCAGAATAGCGGCCAGGCGTTCAATCCGATTCATGGCAATTATTATACAATGCCCGATCAGGCAAAGGGAAAGGTGAATTGGCGCCGGATCGAATTTACTGGTTTCCTGCCTGCTTTGGATTGCCTCCGGACTTTCCTATTTAACCACGCATGGGTCTATAATTTATTCATTCTACCGGTAGGGGAAATGGCATGACTATCCGTATCGTGACAGACAGCACCTGTGATTTACCGTCCGAAGTGGCGGCGGAATTGGGGATCACGATCATCCCGGATTATATTAATGTGGGTGATCAAAGTTTTTTAGATGGGGTGGACTTGACCCGGCGTGAATTTTACCGGCGCCTGGTGGATTGGCCTGTGTCGCCAACCACCGCGGCCCCCGGCATGGATGCCTTTTGCAGTGTGTACGAGCGGCTTGCGGCAGAAGGGGCCAGCCAGGTGATTTCATTTCATATCTCTGATAAACTGAGCAACCTTTCCAATGTGGCTCGACTGGCGGCGCAGGCCACCCATTCGGTTGATGTAAACGTGGTAACCGGGGGCTTTCTTTCTTTGGGTGGGGGCTTTATCATCGCTGCAGCGGCGCGGGCGGCTCAGGCCGGGCAGTCTCAGACAGAAATTATCCAGGTCGTGCAGGAGATGTCCCGCCGGACGTACATCTTTGCCGCGCTGGATACGATTGAGTATCTGCGGCGCAGCGGACGCGTTTCTTCGCTGACGGCCCAGGTTGGCTCCTGGCTTCATATCCTGCCGGTGCTTAAAGTCCACCTGGAAGCGATCGATATGGATATGGTGCGCACCCGCGCCAGCGGTATGGCCCGCGTGATCAACCTGGTTAAGGAGTTGGGACCCTTGGAGCAGTTGGGCATCGTTCATGCCAATGCCCCGGAAAGGGCCCGGGAGATTCACCACCAGGCCAGCCATCTCTTTCCGCCTGGCAAGGAACCGTGGGTGGTCGATATCACCCCGGTGATTGGGGCGCATGTGGGTCCGGGAGCGGTAGGGTTGGCGGTGGTGCAGGCCGCGAGTACGCGCTAGACTTCGAAAAGGAGAGGGATTCTGGCAAATCACCGGGCTTCCCTTTTCGCAAGAAAATCGCATCCGCCGCGCCAGCGGGTAACTACAGCAATTTTTTTGTTTACAGGAAAAATGGGTATGCTGTTTGCTGAACGCTTGTATATGATTGGTACGCTAACCGCATTGATTGTATGCCTGGTCCTATTTGTGTACGCCTGGACGCGGCGCAGCACGCCAGGAGGGCGGGCATCTGCGGCGATGATGTTTTCGGTCAGCTTCTGGCTGCTGGCCAATGTGGTTGGATGGCTGAGCGAGGACCCGAATGTTCAGTTCTTCTGGGAGCGGATTGGCTACCTGGGGGTGCTTACCCTGCCGGTGGGTTGGTTTGCTTTTGCCATGGTATTGGCTGGAAATGAACGCTGGGTAGATAGGCGCCGGTTGGCGATGTTGTTAATTGTTCCGGTTTTTATCTTCGGACTGGTAATCACCGGAGTTTACTTTAAAGATGTTCGTTTTATTGTGCGCGATGGGGTGAATATTCATGAGGTGGATTATACCGGCTGGTTGTATTTAGCCATGCTGTACACCTATTTACTGGTCGGCAGCGGGGCGTTTTTCATGGTGCGCGCCGTGGTGCATGCGCCAAACTTGCTGAGGTATCAGGTCGCCGCATTGTTGATTGCCCCATTTTTTCCGGTATTGGTAAATTTACTTTTTCTTTCCCGGATAGTCCACATGGTTTACGACCTTACGCCAATCGCATTCGCTGTTTCAGGTCTGGTTTTAACCTGGGGGTTGTTTCACTACCGCCTGTTCGATTTGGTGCCGGTGGCGCGCGGGGCCATGGTTGATCGCGTGAGTGATGGCATGATTGTGGTGGATGCGTTGGGTCGGGTGGCAGATTTGAACCCCGCTGCGCAGCAGATCTTGAACGTGCGTGCGGCCCAGGTAATTAGCCTGCCGTTGGTGGATTTGCTGCCGCAGTTGACCGAAACCCTATCCGTCGTTCCGGCGCGCCACGCCGAAATTGCCCTCGAGCGCAACGGGCAGTTGGTTTATTATGAAGCCTTGGCCACGCCTTTGTACGCCCAACGTGAACTGCTTGCCGGTCACCTGATCCTGCTGCATGATATCTCTGCCCGTAAGCAGATCGAATCAAGCCTGCAAACGGCACTGGATCGCGAGCGGGAAGTCAATGAGATTAAATCACGTTTTTATTCGTATTTCTCTCACCAGTTGCGTACGCCGCTCAGCGTGATTATGTCTTCGGCAGAAATTCTCGACCATTACGGGAGGGAGTGGCCCGATGACAAACGCCAACGTCATTTTCAGCGGATTTATCAGGCGGTGGACCGGCTGGTAAATCTTGCAGAAAAAGCTGCCGCCCATGAACAAACTGAGCACAGCCATTCGCTTGTTGCGCCAGTGTGGTTCGATCCGGCCGCTCTTTCTCACCAGCTGATTGACGAAATGCTCGTGTCCGACTCCGACCAGCATCAGATCTGCTTTGAAAAACAGGGACCTGATCTGGAAGCCTATCAGGACAGCAATTTGCTGCGACAGGTGTTGGAAAACTTGCTGTCCAACGCGTTAAAGTTCTCACCACGGGGCAGCACGGTCTATTTTATTCTGGATGTGGCCGCTGAGGAGTTGTGCTTTTCGGTTAAGGACCAAGGCTGCGGCATTCCGCAGGAGGAATTATCGCGGGTGACGCAGCCCTTCTACCGGGGATCCAATATCAGCACCACATCCGGAACAGGGCTGGGCCTGGCGATCGCGGCGCAGTATATCCAGCAGATTAAAGGCAGCCTGTCTTTGGAAAGCGGAGAAAACAAGGGTACAACTGCGGTCGTGAAGCTCCCCTTAAAATTAGCCCGAAAGTAAAAAAAGGCGCTTTTGCTTTATCGGCAAAAACGCCTTTTTTATGAAATGTTCTTTAGCTGGCTGCTGGCAGCGACATCGGGCAGGTGCCCGTTTTTATTTTCCTCGCGCACAAACTGGCGCATATATAAATTGTAATAAGCGCCCTTCTTCGCCAGCAGTTCCTCGTGACGACCGCGTTCTACGATCTGCCCATCCTCGATCACCAGCACCTGGTCCGCGTTGCGAATTGTGCTCAAGCGGTGGGCAATCACAAAGCTGGTGCGCCCTTTAAGCAGTTCGTCAAGGGCCGTCTGGATTTGGCGCTCTGTCCGGGTGTCCACCGAGGAAGTCGCCTCGTCCAGGATCAGGATACGCGGATTGGTCAGGGCAGCCCGGGCGATGGAGAGCAGCTGGCGCTGGCCCTGGCTGAGCCCGGCGCCATGCTCACCGAGTACGGTGTTATAGCCCAATGGCAGGCGTTGGATGACCTCATCCGCCCGCGAAAGTTTGGCGGCGGCGACGACCTCCTCTTCGGTCGCATCCGGTTTGCCGAAGCGGATATTGTTCATCACCGTGTCGCTGAACAGGTAGGTGTCCTGCAGCACGATCCCGATCTGCTCACGCAGGCTTTCGCGGGTTACCTGGGTGATGTCGATATCGTCGATGCGGATGTGCCCGCCGGTGACATCGTAGAAGCGCGGGATGAGGTTGATGATCGTGGTTTTCCCGGCGCCGGTCGGCCCCACGATGGCTACCATCTGGCCCGGCTGTGTGGTGAAGCTGACATCGCACAACACCGGGTCGTTCTTGATATACGCGGCGTCGACGTGTTCGAATTCGACCTTGCCCTGGATGGCAGGCATGCTGATCGCGCCGGGTGCATCCGTGACATCCGGTTGGATATCCAGGATGCCAAAGATGCGTTCCGCACCGGCGACAGCACTTTGCAGGTTGGCCCACAGGGTCGAGATTTGCTGGATGGGCTGGTTGAAGCGCTGCACGTACCCCAGGAAGGTGATGATCAGGCCCAGTGAAATGGTTGTGCCCAGGAAGGTGGAGCCGCGCAGCAGCAAGATGCCGCCCGCAATGGTCGTGATGGCGATCGCCAGGTATCCGAACGCTTCAAGCATTGGAGAAAGGCTGGCGGTAATCGCTACGGCGGCGATATTGGCGTCGCGGTTGGCGGCATTCGATTGGCGGAAGGACTGGATGTTGGCTTCTTCTCGTCCAAAGGCCTGCACTTCACGTACTCCCGAGATGCTCTCCTGCAGATCGGCATTGACTTTGCCGATTTCTTTGCGCGTGACCCGGAAGGCCTTGCGGGCCCGGTTTGAGATGATGCTGGTCGCCACCGCCATGACTGGCACGACGGCCATGCTGATCAGGGCATAGCCCCAATTCTTAGCCAACATATTGTAAGCCACCCAGACCAGCAGCAAGGCGCCGCTGGTCACGCTGACCAGGGCAAAACCAATCGCCTGCTGGAGCGTGTCCATATCATTGGTGATGCGGCTCATCACGTTGCCGGCTTCGTTTTCGGCGTAGTAATTCAGCGACAGCATGTGCAGATGTTTGAAAACCTTCACCCGCAGCGATTTCAGCACATGCTGCCCGGCGTAGGTCATCAGGAAAAACTGCAGACCGCCCATGACGGCGCCGAGAATGTACAGACCCAGAATGATCAGGATCAATTTTCCCAGACCGGCGATGTAATCGGCGGCGGTAGCGCCGGCCGGCAGCTGATCGAACCAGCAGTTGGCCGATGTTGCCGCGGCACCGGCCTGGCCAGTCAGTCCTGGAATTTGGGCCGTCCGGCTGGCCAGCCGGCTTTCGGTTGCCGGGGTCAGGTAACAGTCAACCGATTGACCGGTCAATTCCGGGGTGATGACCTGGGAGTAAGTGTTGATCAGGATCAATACCAGCACCAGGATCAGCACCGGCCAATAGGGTTTAAAATAACTTGCCAACCGGCCGAGAGTCTTACCGACATCCACCGGTTTTGATGTTTCTTGCCGCATCATGCGGCCTGGACCACCACCAAACATAAGTCGCTCCTGTCGTTTCTATCCCCAAATCCGGGGTCAAAATTTTAACCTGTGATGGCTACAGTTTCCGCGGGGGTATCCTCGACCAGCTGTGAGCTGTAAATTTCCGCATAAATCGGGCTGTTTTCCATTAAATCATCATGCTTGCCATGCGCCACGAGCTGGCCTTTTTCGAGCACCAGGATCTGGTCGGCATTGCGGACCGTGCTGATCCGCTGGGCGATGACAAAGCTGGTGCGCCCGGTCATTAGCTGGCTGAGGGCCTGCTGGATCTGGAATTCGGTCACCGTGTCAACGGATGAAGTTGAATTGTCCAGGATCAGGATGCGCGGGTTTAACAGCAGGGCGCGGGCGATCGCCAGGCGCTGTTTTTGGCCGCCGCTCAGGGTTGTGCCGCGTTCACCGACCTTGGTTTCATACCCGTCAGGGAAGCTTTTGATGAAATCGTGCGCTGACGCTGCTTGAGCCGCCGCGGTGATCTCATCCATGCTGGCCTCGGGGCGCCCGAAGGCCACATTGTCGCGGATCGTACCACTGAACAGGGTCGTATCCTGGAGCACGATCCCAATCTGAGTGCGCAGCGATTCGATTGTCACGTCGCGCACGTCGAGGTCGTCGATTTTGACCGTGCCTTCGCTGGCATCGTAAAAGCGCGGGATGAGGTTGATGATCGTGCTCTTACCGCTGCCGGTTGCGCCCAGGAGGGCGATGGTCTGGCCCGGCAGCGCAGAAAAGCTGACATTTTTCAGCGCCGGGTCGCCGCCGCCGAAATAGCGGAAGGTCACGTTAGAAAAGTCTACCTTGCCCTGGATGGCAGGCAATGCCCGCGCACCAGGTTTGTTGGCTACTTCGTTTTCTGTGTCGAGGATTTCATAAATACGGGTGGCCGAAGCTGCGGCCTGCGACATTTGTGAAATAATGAAACCGAGCTGCCCTAAAGGGAAAAATACATACATCAGATACAGGCTGAATTTCTGCCACTCGCCGAAGGTCAACGTGCCGTTCACAATTTGCTGCCCACCAAAGTAAAGAATGGCCGATTGGCCCAGGTTGGCGATCAGGAAAACTACCGGGAAAAGAAAGGAAAATACGCGGGCGATTTGAATTTGCTGCTGCATTTGATCGACGGCGGCCACATCAAAACGCTTCTGCTGCTGCGGTTCGCGGGCAAAGGCCTTGACCACCTTGATGCCAGCCAGGTTTTCCTGGAGCACGGTATTGAGGCGCGCCAGCTTTTGCTGGGCCAGCATGAAAAGCGGCTGCGTGACCCGTCCAAACACCAGGAACATTACAAATGCCACCGGGAGCACCGGTAAGATGATGATCACCAGCTGAACATTGGTGATCACCAGCAGCGTCAGGGCGCCGGTCAGCAGGACCACCGCCTGGACGGTCATCAGCAGACCCTGCCCGATGAACGTGCGCAGTTTTTCCACATCATCCGTAGCGCGAATCATGAGCTGGCCGGTCTGGTTTTGGTCGTGGTAGCTGAAAGACAGACGCTGTATTTTGGTGTACAGGTCGTTGCGAAAATCGAAGGCGATGCTTTGAGAAACGCGTTCGCCATTGTAGTTTTGAGCGTAGGAAAATAAAGCCCTGGCGGCCGAAAAGACCACGATCAGCAGGCCGGCGTAGAGCAGGGCCTGTTCCCCACCGTTTAAATAACTCTGGAATTGTTCTGGCGACCATCCCGCCTGGTTCAGAGCCGCGGAGCGGTATGCGTCTGGGATGGCGTTTAACTGCTGGGCCAGAAAGCCGTTGGTAATCGCGTCGATGATGTTTTGCACCAGTTGGGGCACCATCAATTGGGCTGCCGTTGCAATAAGAAGTGATGAATAGGCGATCGCCGCGATCTTGCGGTAATGGCTCAGGTAGCGAATGGCTCGTCCAAGCGGCGCAAAGCTGATGCGCGGCCGTGGGGAACCGGTCGGGGGACGAGAGCGAGGGTTCATTCAACCTCCTTGGATTGAGCTGTCTCGATAATTGAGTGATAAAGCCTGGCCAACAGGTCGCTTAACTGAGCCTGTTCTTCAGGCGATAGGCGCGAAACGAGCTGGTCCATCCTTTTAATTCTACCGGGGGCCGTTTCATGGATCAATGCGCGCCCTTGTTGTGTGAGGGAGATTTGGAAGACGCGCCGATCGTACTCGTTAAGCTGGCGGGTGATCAAACCCTGATCTTCGAGCCCGCGCAGCAGGGAACTGATTGTATTCTTGCTGACATGCTGACAGCGGCTGAGGTAGGTAGGGGTGATGCTGTGGTTGCCATTTTCTTCCTCTGCCAGCAAGCGCAGCAGCAGTCCCCAGCGTGGGCCGGACAGATAATCATTTTTCGTAGGCTGCTCTCCCAGAGTCTCGTACTGGTTGGCAATCATGCGTACCAGGCTGGCAATTTCGATGCCGTTACATTGACTTTGACCGGTCAGGGCTTGTATGCGCTCGCGCAGGTGATGGCGCATGCGCTCAATCTGGTCTACAGGCATCGGTTCTACAATCTGCATATTATCACTCCAAATTATCACGCATAGAATAGTACG
The DNA here is from genome assembly GCA_963768585.1 of uncultured Chloroflexia bacterium. Lineage (GTDB taxonomy): Bacteria > Chloroflexota > Anaerolineae > Anaerolineales > Anaerolineaceae > CAVUNY01. Next base: position 6,336 of record CAVYIF010000015.1, on the reverse strand, counting down.
AGGGCGAACTATACTACTTTGAAGGATTGAAGTCAATAGATCTGCACAATCTCTAACCTTTTGTGGATGGTGCTGACCGGTTTGCACGAAAAATGTGAATTGACCATGCTACAATCAGTTCATCCTTTTTCACGAAGATGGGCGAATGAACGACTACATCGATCTTGAACTCTCTTCTCCCTGGCTGAATGCAGCCGGTACGCTGGGGTTTGCCCCGGGCGCGGATGGTTGGCCCTGGCCTGAGATGCAGGGTGGTTTTGTCACCAACCCGATCAGCCTCAACCGGCGCACCCCGGCAGAGACGCGCGGCGTTCTGTCCTATCCGGGCGGCAGCCTGCTGCACAGCGGCCTGCCGAACCCGGGTTTGAAGGGCGTGCTGCGCAAATATGGCGAGCGTTGGGCGCGCAGCAGTTTGCCGGTGTGGGTTCACCTGCTGGCGGACGGGCCGCAGGATATCCACCGTATGGCGCTGGTGTTGGAAGAGGTGGAAGGCGTGGCGGCGGTGGAAGTCAGTTTTCCGCCGGGCGCTGCCCCCGAACAGGCCCTGGCGATGCTCGAGGCGGCGGTGGGCGAGCTGGCGGTGATCGCCTGCCTGCCGCTGGCATCTGCCGGCGAAGCCTGGCTCAAGCAGCTGCCGCGGATCGGGGTGCGCGGGGTGTGCCTCAGCGCGCCGCGCGGCGCGCTGCCCGGCCCGGGTGGAAAAATTGTCGCCGGGCGGCTGGTCGGCGCGGGGCTTTATGCGCAGGCCCTGGCAGCGCTGCAGTGGGCGAACCCATTGAACCTGCCGGTGGTGGTGGGCAGCGGGGTGTTCAGCGTTGCCGCCGGGCGCGCCCTGCTCGATGCCGGGGCGGCGGCAGTGCAGGTAGATACCGCGCTGTGGCTGGAATAGTGAAGACAATTACTCTATATGGTTCTTGATTCACATTTCTAATTGTATCGTTACCGGGCCGTCGTTGATGATTTCGACCATCATGTGCGCCCCAAATTCCCCCTCCTGGACAGGCACGCCCTGTTCGCGCAGCAGCTGCACAAAACGGTCGCACAGCGGTCTGGCAAGGTCCGGCGGGGCGGCATCGGTAAAAGCCGGGCGGTTGCCCTTGCGCGTATCGGCGTACAGGGTAAACTGTGAAACAACGACCGCCGCGCCATGTACATCCAGCACGGACAAGTTCATCTTGCCCTGGTCGTCTTCGAAGATGCGCAGCAGGGCGATTTTTCGCGCCAGGGCGCGCGCGTTTTCCTCGCCGTCGTTCGGTCCAATCCCCAGTAGAATCACCAATCCACGCCCGATCTCGGCCACGCGCTGCCCCGCGACCGTGACGCTGCCTTTTGCAACCCGTTGAATGACCGCTTTCATCGTGGCTATTGGTTGGTTCAATTGGCGCGTACGCGCCAATTGAACCAACCAATTAATCAGGAAGGCAGGCCGATGGCTTCGCGCACTTCGACCATGGTCTCTTCGGCGATGGTCCGCGCGCGTTTGGCTCCATCGCGCAGGATATCCCATACCCGGTCCGGATCCTGATCGAGTTCGGTGCGGCGGGTGCGGAAAGGCCCCAGATGGGCATTCAGGTTGGCCGCCATGCGCTTTTTGCAATCCACGCAGCCGATGCCAGCCCGGCGGCACTCCACGTTGATCATCTCCACTTCTTCTGTTGGGGAAAAGATCTTATGGAAGGAATACACATTGCACACATCCGGGTCGCCTGGGTCGGTGCGGCGGATGCGCTGGGGGTCGGTCACCATGCTCATCACCCGCTTCTGCGTCTCCTCGGGTGATGCGGCCAGCTCGATGTGATTGTCCAGGCTTTTGCTCATCTTTTGTGTCCCATCAATGCCAATTACCTTGGGCACTTCGGTGACTTTCATGGCTGGTTCGATCAAGCATTTGGTCTGGTAGCGGTAATTAAATGAGCGCACCGTCTCGCGGGCAAATTCCAGGTGGGGAGCCTGGTCCACCCCAACCGGCACAACGTCTGCTTTATACAGTACGATGTCGGCGGTCATCAGCACCGGATAGCCGACCAGGCCGTAGTTGATATTGTGCGGCTGCTGGCGGACCTTTTCTTTAAAAGTAGGCAGGTCGGTCAGCTTGCCCATGGGGGTAACCATCGAAAGAATAGTATGCAGCTCGGTCACCTGGGGCACGTTGGATTGGATAAACATGATCGAGTCTTCCGGGCGGATCCCGGCGGCTAACCAGTCGAGTGCCATCTCATAGGTATTTTGTTTGAGGTCCCGGGTGCTTTCGATGGTGGTCAGGGCGTGCAGATCGACGATGCAGTAAACACACTCATAATCTTCCTGCAGGGCCACATAATTATTGATGGCGCCCAAATAATTGCCAAGGTGCTGGCGGCCCGTGGGTCGGGCGCCTGAAAAAACACGACCTTTCTTCATATAATATTCTGCCTGTCCTTCTTGATTTTTCCCGCCGGAATCAGGGATGGGTGATCCCGCATAATGCCGGTCCGGAAATTATTTCCTTTGTTAAGTGTTCGTTTCGCTGATTAAGCGGGCGATCTCACCTTTTTCAGTATGGCGCCCGGTTTTCTTTTTCGAATAAAGCAGTTTGCCGTTTACCGTTACTTCAAACCGTCCGCCATCGGAGGGGATGAGTGTGATAGTTTCAATTTCAGGTTCGAATTGGTGAAGAAGTTCAGCCGCCAGACTGGTGGCTCGTTCGGTGTAGTGTCAAACCGCGCAGTATTCAATCGAAATTTTCATCAGCATCAGGATGGCTCCTTTATTGGATTAGATGTTCATTATATCAAAATCTAAATCGGCACTTGCCTTTGTATCGTAAATTCACTATACTGAAACAGAGTTGACTAATAAGAAACTATGTTTTTACAATCCTGATCAAAATTTTTATCTATCCCGCTTTATTTGAAACACCGGCAAATCTTCTTAACCTGGCTCTTTATGCTACCGAAGGCGCTTTATGGAAATCGGTGATCGCATCCGCAAAATTCGCAAGCAGCAAAATCGGACCATCCAGGAGATAGCAGATGCCTGCCAGTGCTCTAAAGCCTTGCTGTCGAAAGTCGAAAACAACAAAGTTATTCCGGCAGTAGCCACATTGTCTAAGATTGCCCAGGCATTGGGCGTGAAGGTTTCGGTGCTGATGGAAGAAGGCACCAGCAGTGATGCGTCTTATACGCCAAACATGCTGGATCATCCTGAGGCATTTGTGGCAACCAGCAAAGGGTACAGTATTTTTGCGGTGGCTCCGCATGTGGTCAATAAGAAAATGCAGCCCTTGTTGATCCGGGCCTGCAAAGGCGAGGTGAAAACACATACCGTGCACCATGAGGGCGAAGAAATGATCTATGTTCTGGAGGGCGAGATTAAGGTGCACATCGGCAATATCGAATATCTGCTTAAACCCGGCGAGAGCGTATATTTTGATGCGATGGCTGGTCATGGTATTTTGCCGGTTACTCCGGTAGTGTACTACCTGGATATTTTTGTAGAATGAGGATGCAATAGCAGAAGTGGGCGTGAGTGGTTTCTCTATTTTTGTGGTTCTTAATATAAAGGAGAAAATTGGAACCCGAAACAACCATTAAAGTAGATGCGGGCAATTGGTTGGGTAAACTGCCTCATATCTGGAATTATATTGGGTATGACGAACCCAATTATACCTACGTGCCTGAAGGGAAGGCGCTGTTGGCCAGGTTTGGGGCGATGGCCGAAAAGCCGTATTATGTTCGCGTGCACCATTTATTCTGCACCGGCAACTGCCACGGTTTTTATAAATGGGGTTCAACCAATGCCTACCTGGAAGATGATGCCGGCAGCCCAATTTACGATTGGACTTTTGTGGACATGATCTTCGACGCGATTCTCGAGACGAAAAATAAGCCGTTCGTCGAACTGGGATTCATGCCGCGCGACCTGATCGACCCGGCCTATTACGATCCGGCCAAGGATGATTGGCAAATGTCGGGCTACCGCCGCGCCGGTTGGAACTGCCCGCCCAAGGACTACCAGAAGTGGTACGACCTGGTCTACAACACGGCCATGCACTGCTTCGAACGCTACGGTGAAGCCGAAGTGCTCACCTGGTATTGGGAACTGTGGAACGAACCGGATATCTTTTATTGGCAGGGAACGCTGGAAGAATTTGAAAAACTGTATGATTACACGGCAGCGGCCGTCAAGGCGGCTCATCCCCGGGCGCGGGTCGGCGGCCCTTCGGTGACCAACCCGGTCTACGGGCGCAAATCTGCCGAGTACCTGGATAAATTCCTGGAGCACACCTTGAGCGGTACCAATTTCTACACTGGTGAGACCGGCACAGCGCTGGATTTCATCACGTTCCACGTCAAGGGTGGCGGTTACGCCGCGGACCCGCGCCACAAGCGGAAGGATCCTCCATCGGTTAAATTCCTTTATGGCAGCGTCAAGACCGGGTACGAGATTATCTCCAAATATCCCGGCTACAAAGATCTGGAATGCGTGCTGTCTGAATGCGATCCGGATGGTTGGGCTGCCGGTGGCGCCTGGGACAATATCAACCTGAATTTCCGAAACACCGAATATTATGCCAGTTACGTGGCCTGTTCCTTTGACAAGCTGCTCAAATTTGGCGTGGAGAACCATTGGGATCTCAAAGCCTTGAGTTGGGCCTTTATGTTCGTGGCTGAGCGCTGTTTTGAGGGTACGCGCACCTTTACCACCCAGGGCATTGATAAAGCGATCTTCAATCTCTTCAAAATGTACGCCAAATTGGGAGATAAGCAGGTCTCGCTGATCAGCAGCGGTGCCAAGGAACCCCTTAATTACGCCGATCCGTTTGGGCGCGGGGTTGGGCCCGATATTGACGGGGTGGCGGCGCTCTCAGGCAATAAGAACCTGACGGTGCTGGTCTATAATCACCATGATGATTGGGATCTGAATGGCGATACCCTGGTTGCGTTGGAAGTGGCCAATCTGCCGTTTGAGGCCGTGCGCTACCGGGTGGAGCATTACCGGGTGGATGCAGACCACAGCAACCCCTATGCGGAATGGATCCGCCAGGGAAAGCCGATGTACCCAACTGCCGGGCAGATGGCGGCGATCAAAGTCCGCGACGGCCTGGAACTGCTCGAGCCGCCGCAGGAGGTGACCGCCTGGGACGGCAAGGTCAGGCTCAATTTTTCCATGCCCATCCGGGCTGTATCCTTGCTGGTGATCACACCGATGGGTTGAATTAATCTTTTTTGCTGTACTTCCGGCGTGCTGCGTTGAAAATACAACCAGCATGACTTCGATAAAGGAACAATCGTATGACCAGACCGATGAAAGCCAAGACGCTTGGAATTATCCACGCCCTTCATAAAACCATCCAGGCGATGGAGCCGTTTATTGAAAAATATATTCCCGAGGTGGACGTGATGCATCTGGCGGATGATACCATCCAGCGGGATAATATCGCCGCCGGTGTGGGCGTGATTCCAAAAGCCAATTATTACAAGTTCGCGCAGTATGCTCACAACCTGGAAGAAGCGGGCGTGGACATGATTTTGCTGGCCTGTTCGACCTTTAATTACGCTGCCGAACTGGCCCGACCGCTGGTCAACGTTCCGATTGCCCAAATCGACCGCCCGATGATGGAAAAAGCGGTCAGTCACAGCAAAAAGATCGGCCTGTTGGCCACCCTGTCGACCACGGTGCCTTCATCAGAGCGCCTGCTGCGCATCATCGCCCAGGAAAACGGCAAAGAGATCGAAGTTAAAACCGTGCTGCGTGAAGCCGCCTTCGAGGCCTGGAGCCGGGGCGACATCCAAACGCATAACGCCATGCTGCTGGAGGAGATCGAAAAATTATCGAAAGAGGTCGATTCGATCGTCATGGCCCAGCTTTCCATGTCGGCCATGGCCCCTTATTTAAAAGATACTCGCGTTCCGGTCTACAACAGCGGCGATACAGGCTTTGCCCGGGTGCGGGAAATGCTCGAAAAGATCGATTGACGAGGTGAGAATGCGCTTTGGAATTTGTGGTTCGATGGTTGCCACCCAGCCGGATGGCACCGGCATAGAGATCGTCGAGCAGGTACGCGAGATGGGCTACGACTATATCGAACTGTCTCTGGCTCATCTCGCGGCACTGACGGACGATGCGTTTAACGCGGTCAGAACGCGGCTGCAGGCATCGGGATTGGTCTGTGAAGCCTGCAACAACTTCTTCCCACGGGAAGTCCGCCTGACCGGGCCCGAGGTAGATTGGCCCCGGGTGCGCCAGTACATCCCATTGGCCGTCCGGCGGGCCGCCGAGTTGGGCACGCAGGTGATTGTTTTTGGCAGCTCGGCCGCCAAGAATGTGCCCGAAGGCTTTCCGATGTACCGCGCC
>CAVYIF010000014.1:0-148911 GCA_963768585.1 uncultured Chloroflexia bacterium | reverse complement strand
CATCGGAAGGGCGGGTGGCCTGCCCATCGATCAGGGCGCGTACGAAAATGCGCCCCGGGTTATCCAGATAGATCGAAGCAGTGAGCTGGATCGCCAGGTCAGCCTCAGAGGGGCTGAAGAAAGAACTGTAGGTGTCGGGCATATTCACCCAGCCGGTGCTGGTAGTGGTTTGCCAGGGCCCGCTGGGGGCCGGGTTGAAGGCAGACACGACCTGGCGGGTATTCCCCAGGCCGGCGGCCACAACGGTCAGGGTGCGGTCTGAGACATGGCACTGGTCAGCTCGCGTCACATCTGATACTGCAGGCGGACGGTATGGACCCCGGGCGAAGTGCCCTTGCTGGATAAATGTGTATGCCCGGGTGCCGATAAACCCGCCGACGGCCACCACCGCGTCGCTGGCCAAGGCTGGTTGGTTATCGACCAGCGCCCGCACAAACAAGCGGTTGCCGCTATCGGTATAGGCTTCCGCGCTGAAGGTGATCGCCAGGTCGCTGGCAGAGGGCAGCACCAGCGTGCCGCCCAGCCCCGGAATGTCGGTCCAGGTGGATCGGGGGGTTCACATCTGACCCGCTGGGCGCGGCGACCGCCAGCAGGCGCAGCTCTGCGGCGGTGCTGCTGGCGAAGGTGATGGTCATCGTGCGGTCGCCCATCGATCCGGTGGTCGTGTCTGCTCCGGCATTCCACTGGGCACGGATCACATGGAAACCGGCCGGGGCGTTGTTCTTCACGAAGGTAAAGCAGTGGCTGGCGCCGTTGCTCCCTAAAGAAAAGACCACGTCACTGGGGGCCAGCGACACGTTGTTATCGGTGATCCTCAGCCAGACCTGACCGCCGATGGCATCGGCTTCCGCGCAAAAGGTTACGATGAGGTCGCCGGCCAGCGGTGTAACGATGCGGGTTTTCATCTTGGGGATATCTTGCCAGGCGTTGCCCGTGGTGGTCACATCTGGCCCGCTGGGCGCGGAAACCACCACCACACCTGCGGGCTGCGGGTCGGTGGGCGCCGCGGTTTGCGCCAGCGCGGCGCCCATGGTTGCGGTAGGCTGCCCCATCAGGGTCACAGCCAGGATGATAACCAACAAAACCTGTTTCATATATCCCTCCCATCTGGTTGGCAGGGGGTGAACCCATTTTGTTGGCAGCCCCATCCCCGCGTTATGTCTTACCTCCTACCCTGCTGCCCTTCGACAGCGCGAGGGGCGGGGCCGGAGGTGGGATGATGTCGCCACAGGCTTGAGTTGCACCCCTGTCAGGTGAACATATTGCCTTATGCAAGTATTTCTATACAATTACAATAACTCACTTTAATTGAAGCACGTTTTACGTCTTTGGTTTCCATACAAACACTCGTACAATTTTTTTAACCGATGCTAACATTTGGCTCATGGGTAAAGCAACGCCGGAGAGAACTGGATCTGACGCAGGAAGAACTGTCCTTGCGCGTTGGCTGTTCGCTGGTGTTGATCCAGAAGATCGAAGGTGGCCGGCGCCGCCCGTCCAAACAGATCGCCGAACTGCTGGCGCAGCACCTGGCTGTGCCGGACGGTGACCGACAGGATTTTGTGCGCTTTGCGCGGGCGCGAAGCGTTCCATCCCCCACGAATGCGGGTACGCCCTGGCGGACGCTTCGCCGCCAGTTCACCAATTTACCTGCCCAACCGAACCCTTTGTTTGGGCGCCAGGAGGCAGTTGAAGCTATCCGCCGGAGACTGCTGCACGAGCCCATTCGCCAGCTGACCCTGGTCGGCCCACCCGGCATCGGCAAGACCCGGCTGGCGATCGAGATCGCCAACCAATTGGTGAATGACTACGAACACGGGGTATTTTTCGTCCCCCTGGCCGCGATCGACGAACCTGAACAGGTTGTGACCGCCCTTGCCCAAACCTTTGCGATCAAAGAAACTGGCAGAATGGCATTGTTCGAGCAGGTTAAACTGGTATTGGCGGACAAGCACCTATTACTGCTGCTCGATAACCTTGAGCAGGTGGTGGCGGCAGCTCCCCTGGTGGCCGAACTGCTGGCGGGCTGTCCCTGGCTCCAGGTTCTGGCCACCAGCCGCGTTCCACTGCACATCCGCGCCGAACGGCAGTTTCACGTTCCAAGCCTGGAATTACCTCCCCTGGGGCCCTTTCCAGACCCGGGGACGCTGCTGGCGTACCCCGCGGCGGCGCTCTTTGTAGATCGCGCCCAGGCGGCCAGTCCGGGTTTCACGGTGACCGCTGAGAACGCTGCCGCAATTGCCCAAATCTGCGCCCGCCTGGACGGCCTGCCGCTGGCAATCGAGCTGGTCGCGGTGCGGGCAGGGCAGATGCCGCCGGCGGCTTTATTATCCCAACTGGTCGACTACCTGGGGCTGCTGACCGCCGGCCCGCGCGACCTGCCGGCCCGCCAGCGGACCCTGCGCAACGCGATTGATTGGAGCTACGACCTGCTCCAACCCGGCGAGCAGGATTTGTTCGCCCGTCTGGCAGTCTTTGTGGGCGGCTGCACGCAAGAAATGGCCGCATTCGTGTGCGGGAATGGCACTTCCCCATCCCTGGCAAGTTTGTTGGACGGGCTGGTGGATCAGAACCTGGTGCTGCGCGAAGAACCAGCAGAGGGCGGACCGCGCTTTAGCATGCTTGAGACGATTCGCGCTTATGCCCTGGAAAGATTGGAAGCGAGCGGCAAAGCGGCGGCGATCCGGGAGCGGTATTCTGCCTGTTTGCTGGACCTGGCGGAAAGGGCAGATATTCCCCAACCGGCCTGGTTAGACCGGCTTGACAAGGAACACGATAATCTGCGGGCGGTTTTCCAGCGGGCGCTATCCGGCGGCAACGCAGCCATGGCGCTGCGCCTGGCAGCGCGCCTGTGGCGCTTCTGGCAGCTGCGCGGCTATCTGACCGAAGGGCTGGCCGGGTTGAAAGCAGCCCTCCATCTGGAAAAAGCGGGTTGCGATCCGGGCCTGGCCCTCGCTCGGGCCGAAACGCTGATCGGGCTGGGCTGGCTGCTGCGGGATGTCAGCGACTTTGTCCAGGCCCAGAAATATTTTGAAGAAAGCCTGGCTTTGTACCGGCAGTTCAATGACCGCGCCGGACTGGCACACGCCTTGTACTCTGTGGGGTACATTCAATTTCTGATTGGAGATTTTTCGCTTGGCATCCGGGTCATCGAGGAGAGCCTGGCGCTCTACCGCACGCTCAAGGATGAAAAAGGGCTGTCATTGACCCTGTTCATGTTGGGGCGGATTGCGGTAGGCCTGGGCGATTACCATAAGGCCGCGGCCTACCTGGGAGAATGCCTGAGGTTGGCGCAAGCAGGGGAGGAGGCTTACGGCGAGGCTCGCGTCAAAGCCAGCCTGGGAGAACTGGCCATTTACCAGGGTGACCATGAGCGCGCAGCGGTACTGCTGGTAGAGAGCCAGGCTACATTGGAAAAACTGGGGGAGCGCCAATTGTGCGCCTGGCTGTTGACCAAGCGCGGCGAACTGGCATGGCGCCTGGGCTGCCTGGCAGAGGCGCGCACCTATCTGGAACGCGGGATCGATCAGGCCCGGGAAATGGGCTACCGTTGGAATGAAGCCTATTCGCTGACCTATCTGGGACTGGTCTGCCTTTCGGAAGGTGATTTCGACCAGGCGCAGACCCTGTGTGAAGACAGCCTGGCCCTGTTTCGCGACCTGGAAAGCGAAGGGGATATTGCCCAAACCCGCAAAGACCTGGCCAGGGTGGCCCTGGCCCGGGGTGAAATCGCCCGCGCGGCTGACCTCTACCAGGAGTGCCTGGTTACTTTCACCAAGCGCAGCTACCTGCCCGATATCGTCGAATGCCTGGAGGGGTTGGCCGCGGTACGAATTGCGTGCCACGATTTCGAGGAGGCTGCCCGTTTTTTGGGTACAGCCCAGGCGCAACGCGAGCAGCTCGGCATGCCGCTGGCCCCGGTTCTCCACGCGGCATACCAGCATGACGTCACCCTGCTCCGCTGCATGCTGGGAGACGAGCTCTTTAATGAAACCTGGTCACAGGGCCGCGAGCTGACCATCGATCAGGCCGTGCAGGCCGCCCTACCCGCCTCCGGTCAAACCTAGGGTCTTACCGGGGTGCCGTCTGGCAGGCGGGTCTGCGTCCAGAAATCGACCTCGTCGACCGGCGGGTATTTTGCCGCCAGCACCTCGTCGAAATCGATCCCCAGGCCGGGTTTGCCGCTGGGGTACATGTAGCCGTCGCGCACCACGGGCAGCCCGGGGAACATGTCGTACACCAGGCTGTCGAAGCGGCACCATTCCTGGATGCCGAAATTCTGCGCCCATAAGTCCAAGGCCAGGTTGGCAGCGTGCCCTACCGGCGAGGTATCGCCGGGGCCGTGCCACGCGGTGCGAATGCCGTAGAACCCGGCATGGATCGCGGCGTTGCGCGCCGGGGTGATTCCGCCCATCTGGCTGACGTGCATGCGAATAAAGTCGACCAGGCGCTCTTCGATCATCAGGCGCCATTCGCGTGGGTTGTTGAGCAGCTCGCCCATCGCGATCGGGGTGGCACACTGCCGCCGGATCATGCGGAACCACTCGATATCCTCCGGGGCCAGCGAATCTTCCAGGAAGAACAGTTTGAAGGGTTCGACGTCTTTGGCAAACTGCACCGTATCCACCGGGCTGAGCCGCTCGTGGATATCGTGCAGCAGCTCGACCTCGCCGCCCACGTGGCTGCGCACGTACTCGATCATTTTGAGCATGCTGCGCGTATAGGCCCGCGGGTCGTAATAGCTGCCGTCCAGGGCGCCGTCTGGCTTGTGGAATTCGGCTCCCTTGCCGCCGTAGCCGCCCATCTGGACGCGAATATAGCGGTACCCTTCCTCCTGGTATTTGCGCACGTTTTCCAGCACTTCTTGCGGGTCGCGCCCATCGGCGTGCGCGTACACTGCCGCTGCTTCGCGGCATTTGCCGCCCAGCAGGTCGTAGACGGGCATGTTGGCCAGTTTGCCCTTGATATCCCACAGGGCCTGGTCGATGCCTGAGATGGCATTGTTGAGCACCGGGCCGTTGCGCCAGTAGCTCTGAACCTGGTTCATATGAAACAGCTCTTCGCTGCGCAATACGTCCTTGCCCAGCACGAAGGGCTTGAGATGGCTTTCAATCGCGGCATACGTGGCGCGGTGGCGCTGGGTAAACGTGGCGCAGCCCAACCCGTACAGACCGGGTTCGGAGGTCTGCACCTTGACGATGATGAAGCGCCGGCCCGCCCCATCGGTCTGGACCATAAAAGTCTTGACATCGCTGATCGTGATTGGCATCATTTGCTCCTTAAATTTTTAGCGTGACCTGCTTTTTCATCACCGGGTTGTGCCTGGTGTTTGGAACGACATGCCTCAAGCATATCACGGGATCGAAAAAAACAGAATTGCTGAAGCGGGTTTTTGCAGGCCGGTTCAAATCGAGATCGACCCTGGTTGCCATTTGCGAAATTGTTACCTATAATGATAAACATATGTCCTGTATGCTGAGGAGCATTGGTTTTTTTTACCCGTCAACAGGAGGAATAATGAGTTCCGATGCACTTGACTTTAGTTTTAGCCAGGATCTGGCTGGCGTCGACCGGACGGCTTTATTACAGGAGGCGGCCCAACGCCTGGATGCGATGGGTGCGCATTTAGGAATGGACGCCGGCAAGACCGTGACCGAAGAGGGCAAGGTAGCGCGCGCCATCGCTGAGGATGTGGCTGAGTTTGCCGGTTACCCGCAGGTATATAAAATCACCGACAAAGACTTCGTCAAAGCCAAATTCAACATCCCTGCCAGTTTTACAAAAATGACGAAAGACTACTCCTTTTACTGGCTGTTTTTTCCAGTGGTGCTGTTCCCCCAGTACAATTGGGCATTTAATCGCCTGGAATTGGAAGTAAAGATGCGCTCGGACGATCCTGCACCCCATAAGCAGCCAATCGCCTACCAGATTTTGCCCAACCAGCAGTTTCAAAGCCTGGTACAGGCGGACACCAACCTGGAGATCACCCTGGGGGAGAATTTTGAGTTCAGCGCCAAAGTACCAACGATCAGTGCCAATGCCGGGGTGTTAAGCGGAACCGTCGGGGCCGGAGTGGATGTCAAAGGCGCCGCGGGAGCCGGCCTGGTGTTAGGCCCCTTCCAATACCACATCAAACGAGCCAAGATCCAGCATACCACTACCGGCGCGGAGCGGGTTTTCTGGCGCCTGGATGGGGCGGAGTTTTTTCAGGAAGACGCGCCCCAACCGGTGATCGTGGCCCGCGTGCCGAAAAATGTAAAGGGTGTGCACATCGAGGCCAGCCTGTACGCTTACCGCTACTTCAACATGGCGGCAGCCGGGCTGCAGTCGGCCATTTCATCTCTCCCACGGGTGCTGCGCCTGTTTTTTGAAGGCAACCTGCCCCTGGGCAGCAGCGCATCCTGGGATCTGACCCCCAGCTTATAAAGCGTGATCGGCCGGGAGGGCTGAAGGCAGCCTATGGGAAGCATTATTTTTCACCTGAGTGTCAAAGATACCAACCTGCAGTGGGCGGCGTATGGCAGTCGGGGGGAGCGCGTTGGCTCGGGTGAGGTGCCCAACCAGCTCAGCGACCTGGAGGTGAAAACGATTAACCTGCTGGTTGACCTGCAGCGCTCGTTGATCGATTCGGTTGCCGGGTGGGGCGATGCACAGCCTGAACTGCGCAGCATCATCGACGAGAAAACGTATGAAGTGGTCGAAGTCCTCGGCGATCACCTTTACCAGGCCCTTTTTCCGGAATCGATCCTCGCCCGTCTGGCGGAAGCGCGCAAATTAATCACCCCCGGTGAGCTGCTGCGCATTGAATTGGAATTTTTCGATGATGTTTTTGCTTCCTGGCCCTGGGAATACCTGCGCTCCCCGGAAAGCGGCGGCCGCTTCCTGGCGCTGGATACCGAGTTGGTGCTGACCCGGGCGCTGACCTTCAACACCAACCTTTCGGTGCGCAAGCTTAAGACCCTGCAGCCGGTGACAGTCCTGCTGGTGGTTTCTCGCCCGCGCGGCCTGGACCCTGTGCTGGCGGACCCTCTTTACGAAAAGATCAATGAATTAAAAAATGCAAATATGGTCCGGCTGCACGAGCTAATCGAGCCCGAGCCGGGCGACCTGCTGGATCCCGATTACAAACCGGTGGCCAGCCGGGCCAATTTCGAGGCCAAGCTGGATGAACTGGTGAACCAGACGGCCAATGAGGATGAACAGCCGGCCATTATCCATTTTGTCGGCCACGGGCGGCGCCACAAGCGCGGTAGAACCAGCGTTGGACAGCTGGCGTTTGTGGGCAGAGACGGGAAAGCAGATTGGGTGGACGACAAAGATTTTGCCGACCAGGTGGCCAGAAGCCGCAACCTGAAGCTTGTTTTTTTACAGGCCTGTGAAAGCGGTATGCCCGATCCGCAGGCCAGCGTTTCCGGGGTGGCGATGCAGGTCGCCAGCAAGTCGATCCCGGCCATTGTGGCGATGCAGGCCAAGGTGGAAAATAATGTGGCCACGCGCTTCGCCTGCCAGTTTTACGACACGCTGAAGGCCGGTAAGTCGATTGATCTGGCGGTGAAAGACGGCTTGAAAGCCATTGAAGATCTCGGTGACCGCCAGAAGCTGGCTTTTGCCGTGCCAGTACTGTATTTACGCAGCAATGATGTGGACGGGTTGATCGATCTTGTCAACCGCTCTTCCACGCAATCTGCCACAAAGGTTCTGGGTGTTGGCAAGCAGGAATTGGAGCAGCAGGCGCTGACCAATTGTCCGCGGTGTGGAAAAGCGAAGCGGCGCCCGGACCAAAAAGTATGCACCAACTGCGGACTGCGCTATTACTGTCAGCACTGCGGCTACCTGCTGGATGATCCCCTGGGCAACTTCTGTGGTGAATGTACAACTGAGATTAAACAGATTGCCTGGACGCCACCGGACGGCAGCCCATGAGACGCAGGGTGAACCACGATGCAAAAAAATGATCCAAGCCAAATGACTGGCCCATCGTCCTTATGCCCAAACTGCCGCTTTCCGGTATCCGCGGAGGATACTTTCTGCGGGGAGTGTGGTTTTGATCTGACCCAGCAGAGCGCCGAAATATTCTTGCAGGTGCCCGCGGATGAAGGACCGGAAGGTGCAGAAATTGGCGCGTTAAAGGCGCGGGTCAGCCGTTTTGTCGCCCCGCGTAATTTGCGGCGCAGTTATTTTGATCTGGGATTGGCCCTCAAGGCCCAGGCACGCTATCGTGAAGCCAGCCAGGCCTTTGGCCAGGCCCGGCAGGCGCAGGGCAGCACGCCCAGGGAAGTGGATATTTTACTGCAGCAGGCTTTTGCTTACGAGCAGGACTCCAACCTCGAACGGGCTTTTCGCGCTTATCTGGAGGCCGTGAGCAAGGAGCCCGAAGAAGCGGACATTGTGCTGCCCTACATTCACCGCATGGTCACACCGAAAATTGTTCTCGAGAATGGGGTCTGGCTGGTCTCCGAGTGGGCGCAGAGCTTCGAAAAAATGCGCATCAGCCCGGTTGACCGGGTGCAGATTGCGGCATTCCTGGGCCGGATTCACCTTTTCCTGGGGCAGTACGAAGCGGCGATCAAAGCTTTCCAGCGCGCGCTGATGGCTGACGAATCTTCCGCGCAGACTTTAATCAAGAATTTGCTTGGTGCGGCCTACCTGCCCCCAGAATTTGATCTGCAGGCGAACCACGGGCAAGCCCAGTTTGCCCTGGCGCGCATCTGGCAGGTCTTAGGCAACTCGGAAGAGGCCCTGCGCATCGTCGAATTGGCTCTCAGCATGGACCTGGGCGACGAAAATTACCCTGAGGCGCCTGTCCAGCAATTCAAGGCCGACTTGCTCGCCAACCTGGGCCAGAATTCTGCCGCCGCCCAATGGTATTATGAAGCCGGGCGGCGCTATACCTGGCGCGACGAATCAAAAACGGCTGCGCGTTTGCTTGAGCGGGCTGTATCGCTCAAGAAGAACTACCCCGAGGCTTGCTGGTCGTGGATGGATGCGGAACGCATCCTGGCTTACGATGAAAAACCACCTTTCGTAAACAGGCAGGCATTAGAGCGCAGTTTGACTGCATGGCGCACGGGGTTATACAGCGGCTGGCCGGATAAGACTTTCTCCTGGGCCTATCTCACGCGCGCCCTGGTGTGCGAGCTGGAAGCCCGCCTGGATCCATCCCGGCGCCTGAACCACTGGTGGAATGCCATCCGCTGGCTGGAAGCAGCTCTGGTGCTTGACCCAAGTGATGCAGATAGTTGGGCTTATCTCGGCCGGTTTTTTCGTTATATGGATCTCGAATCCAATGGCGATGTCGTTACCCGCCGCGCTCTCGAGTTGGATCAAGATAATCTGGCCGCCCTGGAGGAGCGCTCGGCTGTGCTGGCAAATCGCGGGCGGTTCGAGGAAGCCGGCCCAATTAACGATCGCCGCCGGGAATTGGCGGCCAATACCTGGGCCGATGCGGTCGGCGCCTATATCCTGATCGGCCAGGCCAATGCCGCTGCCGCCCAGGTGTTGTATACAGGCCAGTCTTTGCCCGAGTCACCCCCCTGGTTGTCCAATTTTGAAGAGGCTTTGCGCGTGCTGGAACCTCTGGTATCCGTTGAAGAGGAAGATACCTGGTATCTTGAGATGTATGCCAGCTGCCTGTATTCTTTACCGGGCCGCGAGGAAGAGGCCATGCGTGCCATGGAGAAAGTTTATCAGGCTTGCCTCGCTCCGAAGGTGGCCGATTCCGTCGACGTCCGTTTC
Organism: uncultured Chloroflexia bacterium; assembly: GCA_963768585.1. Taxonomy (GTDB): domain Bacteria; phylum Chloroflexota; class Anaerolineae; order Anaerolineales; family Anaerolineaceae; genus CAVUNY01. The sequence goes on along the minus strand of CAVYIF010000014.1, from coordinate 139,176 downwards.
AGCCGGGCGTGGATGGCTTTTCTGACCGGGCGGGTCGAAGAGGCGATTGGTCTGTATCAAGATATCCTCGGAGATCGCGTGCTGGGCAGTTCGGCGCGGCGCAACCTGGGGATTTGTCTTTTCAGCCAGGGCAAATGGACAGAAGGAGCGGACGCGCTGCGGCGCGGTATTGCGGAGGCTCAGAATATCCGCGAATGCGACGAGACGATCAACGATATGCAAGAGGTGCCCCATATTCCGGAGGAACTGTATGCGGACCTGCGCACCATGATTGTGGAACGCCGCAAATCCCTGGCCCAATATCCTACTGCTGCGGAGGAGATGCAAACGGCTATTAATGAACTGCCGCCCGGCAGACCCGGGCATAAAGCCCGTTGCGCCGGAAGAGCGGTGCTGGCTCGGCTCTACATGGAAGACCATTCATTTGGCGAAGCGATTGCGGCCTACCGGCAGTTTAAAGAAGACGAATTCCCGGTCGCGCAACAGGCGGTGAACCAGGTCGTGAATACCTGGCAAGAAACCATTGACGTGCTGCTGAAAGATAAACGCATGATGGACGCGCGGCAGGAGCTGGAACAAATGGCATCCTTTATCCCGGAGGCCGACCAACCCCAGCGCCTGGCGGAGTTGGACGTCCGGTTGGCGCTGGCTGCTTTCAGCGACAGCCAGGCCGGCCCGGGGCGCGAGTATTTTGAGCGCGCGCTAAGCCGAGGATACGAGGCCCAATGGGTGGCTGCCGGGGAGCAGATTGGTGAGATCTGGCGTGACCTGCTGGTAGACCCGGCCCAATTGTGGGGTGTGGATGGGCAGTTGAGCAGTTTGGCGGCGGACCCGACCCTGGCAGAAGAGGCCGCTGCTGCCCGGCGTAGTTTGCAGCCCTTCCTCGACACTTATTTCCATCTTGACCGTGAAATCACAGCGGATGACGAACCTTACTGCCTGCCGATTGTGCTGTGGGTTGGCGCGCAGCTCGTGCCGCTGATCGATCCGGCGGTGGACCGTAAATTCATTTATCAAGATATTCCCGACCTGCGCCAGCGCATCCAGGATGCGATGGGGATCGTCATCCCTGGCGTCCGGGTGCGCGACGATCAAAACAGCACCACTACTTTTCAAATTGACCTGTTCGAGCACAAGGTCGCTCAGGGTCTGGTCTATTTGGAGATGAGCTTCTGCAATGCTGCGCCCTGGGATTTGGATGGACTGCAGGTCCCCAAGGATAACTACATTCCGGTCATTGATACCTTATTTGGGCATTCTGGTTGTTGGGTGGACGCGGCCTATACCCGGGTGGTAGCCGGCGCCAACTGGCGGGTGAGCTCGCCCAGCGAATATATGCTGGCTCACCTGGAACGCGTGCTGCGCTGGCGCCTGGCGGATTTGGTCAGCGTGACAGCGGTGGAACGCCTGCTGGACCACCTGGATGCACACTGGAACGACCTGATGGACCGCAGCCTGCCCAATATGGCGGCTCACCTGGGTTTTGCGCGCCTGCTGCGCGCGTTAGTGCGCGAACACGTGCCGGTTACCCGCCTGCCGGAGATCCTCCAGGCCGGGGCAAACGGTGGGTTGGATGACCCCACGCGCTTCGCGGAGATGCTGCGCGCGGCGCGCCTGAAGCTCGGCGAGCAGCTGCCTGGCAACCAGGGCGAAAAGGTCCTGCCCGTTCCATCGGAATGGGAGCAGCGCATGGAGGGTTGGTGGACTGAGCGCAACGGCCTGCCGGTCGTAGAACCACCGGCAGGTGAACTCAATGCCCTGCTGGCTGCCGTGGGTGAATGGACCGCCGACTTAGACCGGCCCGGCGTTCTGTTGGTTCAATCGCCGCGCCTGCGGCCTTATTTGCGGCGCTGGATCGAGGACCGCTTCCCGCATTGGCCGGTGCTGTCGCGTGAAGAAAGCCGCCGCACCCAGGCGAAGGCCTGAGGCGTGCCAAACAGGAGCTGATCTTAATGAACGATAGCCAATCTGTCCCACCGCTGCCCGAGATCCCCGCCGTGCTGGCCCTGGCTGGCCCACTGCGCCCCCTGGCATCACCAGGCCACGGGCTGCATGAAACTGCGCGCCAGGAGGTCGCCGCCGGGGCAGATAACCTGCTGAAAATATTGGGCATTCCCGGAAAGCTGGTCGTATCCCTGGAGGACGGTGAAGCGGATAAGGTTCCAGGACCGATGCTGACCCTGACGGTTAACGATCAAGCCTGCTGGCCGGGAGGAGATAGGGCGGTGCGCTTGATGGCGCGGATGGCCAAAAATGGGGGCGGTTCCGAAGCGAACCTGCGCCTTTTGATCGATTTATTAAAGGAAACCTGCCTGGAGATCTTGAAGGACCAGCCCGATGTGCTGCTGGATCTGCCTCAAGCCGAATTTGTGGCGCGGGAACTGTCCAGGCCGCGCCGCCATAAAGGTGGTTCTTTGCCCGATTGGCCGCCCGACTCTGCCGGGCTGCTGGCCGCACTGCGCGTGCCGCTGGGTTTGGGGATTTCCATCGCGGACCGCCTGGCGGTCTCCCAGATCCTGGGGGAGAACGTATCCCTTTGGGAGGCGCCCGAGGACCTGGGCGAACTGCTGGCGGGGGCGCTTTCCGCAAAGTGCATTGAAATCCGGCTGCCGCCAGAGCGTTTTCCCGAGCTGACCCTGGCCTGGCAGGAGAACGGAGGTGAGGCATTCAGCCAGGTGCGCGTTAACCTGGGGAAAGAAACCGGCCTGAAACTGCCGCCGTTTTCCTTTCAAACGGACGCGGACCTGGCAGACGACCAGTTTTCTTTCCGGTTCCAGCATCTTCCGGGCCCAGCCCTGACCGGGTTAACCCTGGATAAGCTTGTAGCGGAGATGGAAGCGGAATTTTTCAGCCAGCTGTCCCGCCTGGTTGTGCTGCCCCAGGTCGAGGCTCAACTGGAACTGGTCGAAAGCGAACTGCGCGATATGGTGTCTGAGCGCATTCCGCTGCCGCGCCTGACCCGAGAACTGCGCCGGCGCGCCCGGCAAGATGGCAGGCTGCGCCGCCTGGCGCTGATCCTGGAAGAACTGCTGGATGAGCCCTTTGCCGCGGCGGGCGCGCCGGGAATGCTGGCGTTACGATAAATCCACCACCCTGTGTTCTTTGCGCGCCTTTTCGGCGGCAAAAACCATCATATGCGTCTCCAGGGATTCGTCCGGACCGGAGAGAATCAGGCCGGGGTCGTCGTTTGCTACGGCGGCGATGAAGCGGTCCATCAGGCCGAAGTCACCCCCACCGTGCCCTCCCAGGGGAGCGGTATCGCCCATGCGGGTATCGATGTGGTGCTTCTCGTCGCTCAGAAAGTCGAGATAATCGATAACTTCACCGTCGCCGGTCACCTCGGCGCGCGTGCCGAAAATGCGCGTCTTGCGGTGGCCCATATGGGTAAAGCCGGTCATGGTGAAAGCGGCGGTCTGCCCACCGGCGAAGGTCATATTGACCACCTGGTTGTCGACCACATCATTGTCGCAGGCATATACACAGCGCCCGTAGGGTCCGCTGCGCAGGGCCTCGGTCACACTCGCCACGGTGGGCTCAGGGGTGATCACGTCTACCGGCCAGCCGGTCTGACCCTGGGCTACCTTGCCCAGGTAGATCTTCCTGGCCGAATACGGACAGTTGGCTTCGACCTCGCAGTCCAGGCAGCGGTCGCTGGCCCCGACCGGCTGATGTTCGCGGCGGAAATGGAACAGCGAACCAAAGGACGATACGGATTTGCAGGTGTCGCCGATCATATAGCGGATCCAGTCCAGGTCGTGGCAAGATTTCGCCAGCAGCATGGGGGAAGATTCACCCGCATTGCGCCAGTTGCCGCGCACGAAGGAATGTGCCATGTGCCAGTAGCCGACCGGCTCCAGGTGCTGGATGCTGACCACATCGCCGACTGCGCCCGAATTGAGCAGCTGCTTGAGGGCCTGGGTATAGGCCGTGTAGCGCATGACATGGCACACCCCGAACATATTGTGATTGTCTTTGACCGCCTGGATGATGCGCCGGCTTTCAGCTTCCGATGGGGCCATCGGCTTTTCGAGCAGGATGGCATAGCCCTGCTGGGCAAAGGCTACCGTCGGGTCGGCATGCATCGCATCCTGGGTGGCGATGATCACCACGTCTGCCATGCGGGCGCGGGAGGCTGCATCCTGCCAGCTTCGAAAAACGTTTTCGTCGGACAGGTCGTAGGTTTCGGCGATGCGCTCGCGGTAAAAGTCGCGCGGTTCTGCCACCCCGACAATCTTCATCCGCTCAGGATGCTGCAAGGCGAAAGAGGCATACGTTGAGCCGCGTCCCCCGGCGCCGGCGATAAATACGGTAACGGGTCTTTGAGGCATTAACACTCCTTTATTTACAGGACTGGATGTTATACAGGCGGCGGAATTTTTCGCCGCCATTATTTTTAACCTCATCCACCAGCCTGACGCAGGGCTGCTGGAAGGTTTCGCGTTGGGTCTGGGAAAGGCGCTGCCACCACTGGTCATCCATGTAAATATATGAAAACCCGTCCTGGGCGGCGTTTTGCGGGGTTGGATCGGTCATCAACTGCTTCCATTCGGGCAAAGTCACGTAAATTTCGGAACGTACTTTGCTGGCCCGCCCAAACAGGGTCACTGCGCGCTCGGGTACCCAATCCAGCACCTGGGCGCCGGTTTCCAGCCGGTTCCAGTACTTGCGGCTCATCGAAAGATCGATGCCATTGATGAAGTAGGCCGGCACGGGATTGGGGAAGGCTGTGAGCTGAACGGCGAACATGACCAGGCCGGCGTAGAGGGTGATGGCGTACAGCAGCCCCAGGGCGGCCCGGGTGAAGCTTCCGGCACGCTGGAAGATGCGCCACACCAGGGGAAAGGCCAGCGCCAGCCACAGCCAGAGCGAGGTGCTGGCGAAGCGCGTGCTGGAGCGGTCCACGCCGTATGCGACAAACAGGGTGAAGACCAGCATCAGCAGGGCCGCCAGGCCCAAACCGCCAGCCAGCCAGTGCCCGCGCCGCGCCGCGCGCCAGGCATAAACCGTCGCCAGGGGACCTGCCAGCAGCACCGGCCCCATTTCAGCCAGCAGGGCCACAAGCTGGCGTAAATTGAATGGGCTGAGCAATCCCAGGTGGGCCGAGACGATGGCCGGAGGCCAGCGCAGGTTGAACCCGTACAGGTTGCTGGTCGATGGGTTCTGGCTGCCCGCGCCAGCCAGCAGGCTGCGCACGGTTTCGGTGATGAACCCCCCCTGGAAGATGCTCAACACGGCGCTGATGGCCAGCACTGCCAGCCAACCCCAAACCTGCTCGCGATCCAGCGGGCGGCGCTGCCGCCGGAGGCCGATGACAGCGACAACGCCGATCAGAGCCAACGAGCCCCACAGAAAAGCGAAGAGATGTTCGGCACTCAGGGCCAGGTTTGCCAGGATCAGGCTCAGGGCCAGCCAGGCGCCGGGGGAGCGCCGGTCGGGATCCGGCCGCACGAGCAGCAAAAGCAGCAGGGCGGTCAGAGCCGGCAGGGCGCCGGTCGAGCCGAGGATGAAGAACTGCGGAGTGAAAACCCCGGTATGGTAGGCAAAGGGAAAGGGAAAAGCCCCGCCACCTTCGACAGGCCAGGGCAGCGTGAGGGCCTGGGTCAGGCTGGCGGCGGTATCGGCGCCGCTGTTGGAGAGCTGCACGCCCGCCGAGATCCAGTTTAACACTCTTCCCGGCAGCAAAAGCAGCAGCCAGCGTGCGCCCCCGCCCATGATCAGGACCAGCGCGCCCAGTGTTGCGGCTGTACCGCGCCCGGTGCCGCGCCGCACCCACAGCCAGCCCAGGTTGATCGTGAGGGCGATCGCCAGACCGCGCGTCAGATCCCAGGCTGACCAGGGGAAGAAGCGGGCCAGACTTTCCAGGACCGCGGCGAAGACCTGCAGCCCGTAATGGTAAGCCAGGGTCAACTCCGGATTAAGATAAAAAGGCGGTGGGATCAGGCCGGTGCCCATGATGGATACCATGGGCAGGTGCAGGTATTCGTCAAACAGGCTGACCCCACGCTGGGCGGTCTCGAAGAGCAGGGTCAGCACCAACAGCAGCGCCACCTGCGGCCAATCGCGCAGATCGGCGCGCAGCGCGGCCCACCCGGGGCGGGTGCGCCAGGCGGCCCACAATCCGGCAGCCAGGATTATAACTGCGCTTAACGCGCTGGCGGCCGGCAGGCCGGCCAGGGGGGTGAAGAGGTTGACCAGGGTCAGGTTAACAATAAAGCCGGCGGCCAGCCCGCCCAGCAGGCGCTCACCGGGGCGCAAGCCAAACCAGGCGCGCACCGCCAACCAGCCGCCGGTACCCCAGGCCAGGCAGGTCAGGCTAAAAGCCAGCAGTCCGGCCGGGTCCAGCGTTCGCATCCAATCCGTCATCCAGGCTCCCTTGGGGTAGAATAGGGATATTATACAGGCATTCCAGGCAAGGATGAATTTACAAAAATGGCGCTCGAACTGGTTTTACCGCGGGCAGCGTTGAAAGACGAATATTTCGGCATGATGGACGAATTCGAGCGAGCCGGTGAAACCTACTGGTTTTTCGCGCAGGCGCGCAAGGATTTCGGCGCTTATTTGCGCACAGTGGACGATTATGCCCACGGCAAGCGCCTGCTTTTTGGTTTTGTGCCTTACCATACCTTCTGGCTGGTGCAGGATGAAACCCATATTCTGGGCCAACTGCACCTGCGCCACCGCCTGACGGATCTGCTGGCGATCGAAGGCGGGCACATCGGCTACAACATCCGGCCTGGCGAGCGGCGCAAAGGCTACGGCACGCTCCAACTGGGCCTGGGCCTGGAAAAAGCGCGTGAAATGGGCTTAGGGCGCGTGCTGGTGACCTGCGATGACGACAACCTGCCCTCGGCTAAAATCATCGAAGCCAACGGCGGGGTGCTCAGCGGGCGGGCGGTCTCGCCGCATTCCGGTGCGCTGGTGCGGCAGTACTGGATCAATATTTAACACCATACCTGCACCGGGATGCTCGAATCAGGCAGTGAGGGCATTGCCATGGCCAACTATGTCGATTTTGCAGAGTATTACGATGAAGACCACGCCATCACCTTCGATGTTAATTTTTACCTGGAATATGCGCGCCAATGCCAACCACCTATCCTGGAGCTGGCCTGCGGTACAGGCCGGTTGTTGATCCCTTTGGCGGGAGCAGGATTGGAGGTCTACGGCTTTGACCTGTCGGAAAATATGCTGGCGCGCTGCCGGCAGAAAGTCGCGCAGCGGCACCTGGAAAATCGAGTCCGGTTGAGCCTGGGGGATATGGCAAGCTTTGAACTGCCGCGGCAAGATTTTGGCCTGGCTTTTGCGGGGCTGCGTTCTTTCATGCATTTGCTCACCAGGCAGGGGCAGCTTTCGTGCTTGATGAGGGTTTACCATCACTTGCGGCCCGGGGGAACTTTCATCGTCGATGTAATCGCCCCGAACCTGGAAAGGCTGAAGCAGGTCCCGGGTGAGGAATTTGTGGTGCGCCGCGAGTTTGACCTGTCCAACGGTCATCATGTCATCCGCAAGGATCGCCTGGCTGCGCACGATGCCGACAACCAGGTGCGGCGGTTTGAGTTTGTATTCGAGGAATATGACGGCGCAGGGGTGCTGGTGCGCCAGCGGCAGGTCCCGCTGTTCACCCGCTACATTTTTCGCGATGAACTGCAGCGGCTGCTTGAATTGACCGGGTTTGAAATCATGGATGTTTACCGCGATTATGACAACAATCCATATGATGGAAGCGGGGAAATGATCTTTGTGGCGCGGCGTCCAACCGGTTGATAGAGGGGAAAGGGCCTATAATGTTTATTCTGCTGGCGGGGGCCAGCCCAACCATTCCACATCGGGCAGCCCTGCGAAGCGCTGTGCCATGACCTCCATGGCCTGCGGGTTGTTGTCGACCAGGATGAACCTGCGGCCCAGGCTGAGGCAGGCTTCACCTACCGTCCCGCTGCCTGCAAAAAAATCCATCACCGTCTCACCAGGATTAGAAGATGCCCGCAGGATGCGCTTGATCACCCCGAGCGGCTTTTGGGTGGGATAACCGTTGCGCTCCTTCGAATTGGTGCCGACGATGGTATGCCACCAGGTATCGGTGGGCAGCTTGCCGCGGGCGGCTTTCTCCGGCCCGACCAGCCCGGGGGCCATATAGGGCTCGCGATCGATGTCATCCACGTTGAAGGTGTAGTGCTCGGGGTCCTTGGCGTAAAACAGGATGTTGTCGTGCTTGGCGGGCCAGCGCGTGCGCGGCTTGCCACCGTAGTCGTAGGCCCAAATAATTTCGTTAATGAAGCTCTCACGCCCAAAGATCTGGTCCAGCCAGATCTTGCAGTAGTGCACCTCGCGGTAATCGATGTGGAAGTACAGGCTGCCGGTGGGGGTCAGCAGGCGGTGCGCCTCCTCCAGGCGGGGGCGGATAAATCCTTCGTAATCATCGAATATATCTGAGTAATTCTTTGTGCCAACTTCTTCTGCCTGGTAATCGTCGAAGACGTCTGCATAGCTCTTCTTGCCCAGCGCTTCGGTCTTATATGTGGTACCGGTAAAACCAACCCGGTCGCCGTTCGGGTCGCGCAGGGTGCGGATCTGGGTGCGGGCCTGCTGCTTTTGCGAGTTGAAGGGCGGGTCGATATAAATCAGATCGACCGACCCGGAAGGTAAAGACTGCAAGATGGGCAGGTTGTCGCCGAAGTAGATGGTATTGGGCATGGGAAAATTTTAACACACCGCGCCGCATTGCGGATGTTTACAGCTCCACCTCAAAAATCTGAGACGTAAGGACGCCGTCCCGGATCGTTACCAGCCGGTAATGCGGCGGCAGAAGTGCCGTCAGCGGTTTGTCCTGCAGTACAAAAGGGAAAGCGGTGGAGCGCACGCCAAACACGGGGATGCCACCGACCTCGATTTCGTAGGTGATGTGGGTGTGCCCGCAAAAGATGCCGAGCACCGCTTGCCCCGCAACCGCGTTCCAGAAACGTTCGATATCATCCGCGATAAACGCGTCCAGCCAGGCGCTGCCGATCGATACCAGGTGATGGTGTACCATGATCACGGAAGGCAGCTTTTTCTGAAGGGAGCGCTCCAGGAAATCGATCGTTTCCGGGAAGGCTTCGGCTTTCACATCGGGTCCCATATCCAGAAAAATGAACTGGACACCCTGATGCACGAAAGCCCCGTTGGCCAGGCCCCCTTCCGCGGATTGGGGATAGAGCTGCCGGTAAAAAAGCTGGCGGTCGTCGTGATTCCCCGGCAGAAAGTATACCGGGAAGGGATCGAAACCCGCGAGCGAGGCCGGCTGCGGTTCAGCGAACCTGGCTGAATTTGCGGAAGGATCCTGCAGGCCCAGGATGCGCTCAAAGGTCCGGTACGCATCCGGGGTAGGCTTATTCACAAGGTCGCCAGTCATGACCAGAAAGTCGAACTTTCCGGCCTGGTTCCTGGCAATATGCTGGAGGACGGTTTGAAGCGCGTACCCTGTCGAAAACCCGCGGAACAGGGAAGTTTCTGAATCAAGGATGTGGTGGTCGCTGGTCTGAATAAATGAAAAGTCCATAACAGTTCTCCTGTGCATTGGGTTCTTTTTTGATTGGGCCGTGGCGTGCAGCGGCATCCATTTTAACCGTACGAAATGCAGCCATTTTGTAGAAAGGCGACCCCATGATTGGACGCTTATTCAATCTTACCCCAATCTATACCTGACATGGGCCCCACGAACTCCTTGGGCCAAAGCGGACCCTGCCAGAATCAGCGCCAGGACCGCCAGGTAATACCAATGCTGATCGATGATATACGGATAGGCGGCGGATGCAACCAGGTTAAGACTGTTATAGAAACCATGGAAAAGGCTTACGATCAATAAACTGCCGCCCGTGTAATTCCACAGCCAGGTATACAGAAACGAAAACCCGATTGTGCCTGATGTAAAAATTAGGATGGCTAAGAGGAACGGCCCGCGGTTGAGTACATTTTCCGGATCGAGGGCGGCTGGAATATGCCAGATTCCCCACAGCAGGCCAATCACCAGCGAGGCCTTCCATGCACCCAGGCGCTCTTGCAAACGCGGCAGGACGAATCCGCGCCAGCCAATTTCTTCCCCCATCACCAACAGCGCCATGAGCAGCAGCAGCCCTAACAAGAAGGGCAGCTGGGTGACGATCAATTGCAATGCTTTCAGCATTTCGTGCGGACCGTCATGCAGCAGAACCGTTCCGGCAGCCAGCAAGATTGGCACCCCAATCACAAACAGGTAGCTGGCCCAGGGCACTCGCCAGCGTACGAGGCGTGCCAGCATTTGTTCGAGGCCGGGTTTGCCGGCGCATATGCCTGTCACAAACAGCCCGGCAATTGCCGGTCCAAAGGACCCAATCCAGGCCAGGAAAAGGCTGTCTTGAAGAATGACGTAGGCCGCAATGAGACAGGTCCAGGAAATGCCAAAAGCCAGCAGGTAAAAACCTGTTACCGGCTGCCGTCGAATGTAGCCAACAAGTCTGGAGAACAAGTTTCACCCTTTTATAAAGAGACTCAAACGGAAAGCTTAGCTTGCAATATTCCATAAGAATTTTACATCAAAAAAATTCATCCATTTTTCTAAAAAAACGCTTCTTGACAGAACTTATGTTCTATTGTAAAATATTTATATCCGATCTAATTTATCAACATTTAAGGAGAAAACATGCCATCCCAATTGAACCCCTACCTGTCCTTCAAGGATAATGCCCGCCAGGCCATGGAATTCTACCAGACTGTTTTTGGCGGCAAACTTTCGATCAACACTTTCAAAGAGTTCCACGCCTCGCAGGACCCGGCCGAAGACGATAAGATTATGCACGCCATGCTGGAAGCTGAGAACGGGATCACTTTTATGGCTGCGGACACGCCCAACGGGATGGAATACCGCCCCGGGACGAACTACAGCATGTCGCTCAGCGGCGCGGACCAGGCCGAATTAACGACCTACTTCCAGAAGCTTTCGGCTGGCGGAACGATTTCTATGCCTCTTGAGAAAGCTCCCTGGGGCGACACATTCGGGATGTTAACCGATAAGTTCGGCGTAAATTGGATGGTGAATATCGCTGGTCCGAAAGCGTAACGCTCGAGGGGTTTCTTTACCGGTGCGCCAAAAAAGCTCACAGTACTGTGAGCTTTTTTTTGTGGACAGTGTCAATGATAAAATACCTTATGCTCCCAGACATCTACGACTCCTATAAAGACCTGCCCTCAGCGCGCCTGCTGAGCGACCGCTGCCGGCTGCCAGTTGAAAAGATGGTCTCCGAATATACCCACCAGGCCTGGCGTGTAAAAACGTTCGATGATATGAACGATTTTGCCTCGCATCCCTCGGCGATTCTTTCGGATGGGGCCTATTCGGTCTTCGTCAAGCTCAGCGAGGCGGCCCACGGCCTGGACCAGTTCGAAGTCGAACTGGCCGGGCTGCGCCTGCTCAGCGAACGCGCCGGTATTCTCACCCCACCGGCGATCGGCATTGCGCCCGTGGAAGGCGGGGTGATCCTGGTGCTGGAAGCCGTGCAGGCCGTGGAGCGCAAGCCGTCCCAATGGCGGGAGATCGGGCGCACGCTGGCCCGCATCCATCAGGTTCGAGGAGAGCAGTACGGCCTGGAGATGCAGGGCTACTTTGGGCCGCTGTACCAGGATAACCGGCCTATGCCGGACTGGCTGTCCTTTTACAGCGAGCGCCGCCTGTGGCCGCGTTTGATGGGGGCCATCGACTCGGGCAACCTGCCCACGGAAATCATCCGCCAGGTCGAAAAGCTGATTGCGCGCCTGCCCGGGCTGGATATCCCGCCAACGCTGCCCACACTTTTACACGGGGATGCCCAGCAAAACAACTTTATCAGCACCGCCGCCGGGGCGCTGGTCGTCGATCCGGCCGTCTACTACGGCAACCCCGAAATGGACCTGGCCTATGTGGACTATTTCCAACCCGTTCCGGACGATGTTTTTGAGGGGTATCGTGAAATCCTGCCTATCGCTCCCGGGTTTTCCCGGCGGCGCGATTTATGGCGCGTGTCCGGCTATCTGGCTGCACTTGCGGTGGACTGGTTGGAGCCGCTGCCCTGGCTGGTGGCTGCCCTAAAAAAATATTTGTAAGCGGTATTTTATGGGTACCCGGATGGAAATTAGAGGGTTTTGCAGGCGTTGACAATGAACTGCTGCTTTAAATGCTCTTCTTTTATTGTAGCCGCCAGGGACTCGATCATGGCTCTGGCCGTCGACCGTTCTTGCGCAGCGTGTGTCGGGCAGTGCATGCTTGCATACAGTTTTCCCAGGCTGGCGTGTATGCGCCACAATAAAAATTGCTGATCGTTTTCGCGGGCCTTCTCCAGCGCGGCGCACAGCAAAGCATGTGCTTCTTCCAACTGCCCCATCACCGCCAGTGCCGCGCCTTTCAGCTGCCACAGAGAGGGTATCACCTGCCCTGGTGACGTGCCGGGAGCAGAACGGATCAAGCGATCGGTGATCTCCAATGCCAGACCCGGGTTGTCCTGGGCCAGAGCCAACTCGGCCCGTCTTAACCAGCAGGAACGTTTCATCAGGCTGTCCATGGGTGTTTGTGGAGAGAGCACTTTCTGGAGAGTGTTTTCAGCCTGAGACAGTTTGTTTTGCAAGAGGTAGACGGTGGACAATGTTCCGGCAGTCTGATTAGTCCAGTGTTGGGAGCGCAGTTCTTCAGCCAGATGGAGCGCCTGTTCGAGCTGCTGCTGCGCCTCTTCCAATGCGAACAGCTCGACGTACAATACCCCAAGAGCAGCCTGATTGCCTACGAGCATTTCGCGATGCCCCATGTCGGTGGCAATCTGCATCCCACTGCGGATGATCTCCAGCGCATGTCCAAAATCCCCCTGTACAATATCGACCAGACCCAGCGACCAATCCGCCCAGGCTTCGTCAGCGGGCGAGCCGATCTCATGGGCAATCTGCAGTGCTTCCTGACAGTCGCGCCTGGCCTCACCGGGTTGATACTCGGGTGATATGGTGGCATATATGTAGCTTGCGCCCCCGATGTTGGTGCGCCCCGATAGACTGGATGCCAGGCTGGCACGGTCATCCAGTTCTCTGAAAAGAGCGATGGCCCGATCGAAGTACGCCCTGCCGGTAGGGCAGTCGGCCGCGAGAATACTGGCAATCCCCAGCAGGTCCAGCGTTTTGGCCAATTCCGGCGGATTGCCTGTTTGCTTGAGAATTTCCAGGGCTTCATGATGGTAGCGGATCGCGTCTTTGGGTTGTTCGGCGTTGGCATGCCAGTTGCCCATCCAGTTCAGGCTGTTGGCCAGCATGGGCGGATTTTCTATCTCGCGCGCCAGCTTCAGAGATTGTTCAAAATAACGCTGACTTTGGGTATAGTCCATTGAAGTCCATAATTTACCCAGATCGATCAGGGCATTACATTCTAAACCGCTTTCATTTTCTGCGTGGGCGATCCGGGCAGACGTTTCGAGATCCGTGAGTGCCTGCTGAAATTTTCCCAGGGTTTCGTAGGCCAGACCGCGTTCTCGGTAGAGGTTGATCAAGGTTACCTTGTTCGCGGCGATTTTTGAGGCGATCTGGATGGCCCGCGTGGCATGCTGGACGGTTTCATCGCAGGCATATAAATGGGCGGCCCGCCGGGCGGCCCGGATGCTGTATTCAAAGGCGCGCTCATTTTCTCCGGACTGATAAAAATGGTGCGCCAGCTGAACGGACATCTCGTCCAGTTGACCCTGATAGATCTTTTCCATGACCGCCGCCACCTCCCTGTGCAGCAGGCGGCGTTCTCCCTGGCTGAGCTGTTTGTATAGATAATCCTGAAAGAGGATGTGGTTGAAGCGATAACGCGATAACCGGCCCCAATCCGTCTTCTGTTCTCCTTGCTCCCGGACCAATCTGTGGCGCCGCTCCAATTCGCGCACAAGCTGGACCTGGAGTGGTTTTTCCGCCATATTATGTACTTCAGCCACGATCTGAGCCGTAAACACCTCCCCTTCGACACTGGCGATATTTAAAATCTGGCGCAGTTCAGGAGAAAGACGGTCGATGCGCTCTTCGATGACCGCCTGGACGCGGGTCGGGAGCAGTTCCCAATCCAGGGTGGGTGCCTCGATCCAATCCCCATCTTCATTCTTGAAAACGGCGCCGCGGTCCTGCATGGCTCGCAGCAGCTCAACCGTGAATAAGGGATGACCCTGGGTGCGCTGGAATAAGGCTGAACGGAATTCTTCCCCCATCTGATAGCATTCTGTGTCCAGCAGCATTTCTACAAATCTTCTATCCTCGTACTGCTCGGTATGGTCAAGGTCCACCCGTTCGTTGCCAAAAATACGCTTAAACTCGTTGAGCACCTTCACCAGGGGATGGCGTTCACCATCGCGGACTAAAGCCACCTCTTCCGGGCGATAGGCACAGACAATCAAAATCCTGTGGTTGGTCTTTGCCAGCCTTTGCCCCAGATGAAAAAGCAGGCCAATCGAGGCGCTATCTGACCACTGCAGATCATCAATGAGGAGCACCAAAGGGCTTTGTTCTGAAAGGGAGAATAAGAAGTTCGTGTAATGCTCAAACAGAAAGTTCTGCTCTATGCTGTTCGCTGCGGAGGATCGCAAATCGATCAGGGCGCGCAGTTGCTGCAGGCATTGGGTTTGGCCGGGTAACGCGGCGGTCGCTCGTAAAAACAGTTCTTTGCCATCCAGGAAGGTGCCGATCAACGAATCGCCGTGGTTCAACAGGGTCCGGATGGTGTTCGGAAGCGCACGCCAAATCCGCCGGGCATGCTTGCGAGAGATCGCTCCCGATGACCATTGTGAATCAACATCTCCAGTGAACATCGCCAGGATATCTCGGAAAGGTAAATAGGGATCGCCGACTCCCGAAAAAAGACTGCAATTGCCAACCGCCGCCAGCAAGCCGTCGTGAGTCAAAATCGAACAGCGAGCAAATGCATTCAGCAGGGCGGTCTTTCCCTGACCGGCGACGCCGGTGACGAAAACAACGCTGCCGTGCCCACTCAATGCCTGCTGTAAGAAGTCTTCCAGGCTGGCGAGTTCGCGCTCTCGGGCAACAATGGGTGGGGGTTCGAGCGTTTCAGACCCCACTTCCATAAATTCCTGAAGCCGAGGGGTAATTTCAGACTCGCCCACCAAAACCGGTAATAAGTCAGTCATCTCCAGGCTGCCGTCGCGGATCTGTTGGTAGAGTTGGATGGTTTCAACCCCGGGTTCTACGCCTAGTTCCTCCCGCAGAAAATGCCGGCAGGTTTCATATTGCGCCAGGGCAGCGCTGCGCTGTCCGTTGAGTGCCAACAAGCGCATCACGGTTTGGTGAGCTTCTTCTTGCCAGGGGGCCAGCTCCATCTGGCGCCTTGCATAAAGTATGCCTTTATCGTACTTTCCCCATAGGCGGTAACAATTGATCAATTGGCGCAGGGCGGACACCATCTCCTGGAATAAAATCTCGCGTTTGAGCAAAACCCATTCCTGGAAAGCGGTGCTCTCTCCGACAACCATATCCTCTAAAAATGGTCCCCGGTACAGGTCCACCGCCTGCACAAGCTGGTCGATGCGCAAGCTGGTGGCGCATGGCTGTCCATTAACTAATTCCGAAAAAGCAGCCGTATCCACCCAGATGCTGCTCGCCTGGTTGAGTTGAATGGTATCCCGGGTAGCCAGAAGAAAAGGTGAGGGGTTGGCAGCACCGGTCAAAGAGGAACGGTCCCCAACGATCATCCGCAGATTGCCCAGGACGTGGCGCAGGTTTGCCCGGGCAGCCCCTTTGGGACGCTCAGGCCAGAACATTTCTGCTAACATCTCACGCTGGTGAGGCCGGTGCGATTCGCTGGCTAAATAAGCCAGGATGGCCCGGGTTTTTTCAGTGTCAAATTGGGTGATCTTTTGTTCATCGAGACTGGCGCTGAATGGCCCTAACAGATGAATCCTCAGGCAGCCCATAAGTCCCCTTTTCTCTGACACACAAGGTGATCGATTCTACGATTATGGGTGCGATGGATTTTATCAGTGGGCGAATCGCCATGTGTGGCGGTTGCTTCTATTGTATCAATTTTATCAAGGCTGGTGCAAGTTAATCACACGCTTCACACCGATTATACGGTTGTGACCATGATTGTGACACGGTCAGTGGCTAAGATGTAGTCAAATGACGTTCATTGACATCGTCTCTCGGTAAATCCGAGTCTTCTTTTCAAAAGAGGAGTTGAGGAATCAAAGGGCTATGTCAATGAGTTCAAAGGTCCGGCGAACGAAACCTGCCGGCCAAACTACAAAAGAAGGAGATATGCAATGTTCCGCTCAAGTGCTAAATTCAGATGGATGATTGTACCGGTCGCGCTGGTCCTGGCGCTCGCCGCCGCTGCTTACGGCTTCACCCATCAGCCGTTTATCCCGAATACTGGCGCCGCTCCCCAGGCGCTCGACCTGGACGCCGGCGACGCCCTGGTGCCGGACGGTGTGCAGGACAAGATCGGCGCCCCTGCCCCACCTTCCACCGCCAACCAGCGCCTGGATCTGGGCGCCGGGTACGTCTTAGAGTTAAACGGTTATGACGGAAAGATCATCGCCCCAGAGACCACCTTCAAGGCACAACTGGCTGCCAGCCTGACCAAGACCATGGATTTGGGCGCCGGGTACGTCTTAGAGTTAAACGGTTATGGCGGAAGGATCATCGCCCCAGAAACCACCTTCAAGGCCCAACTGGCTGCCAGCCAGACCAGGACCATGGATCTGGGCGCCGGGTACATCTTGGAGTTTAACGGTTATGGCGCAAGAATCATCGCCCCAGAGACCACCTTCAAGGCCCAACCGGCTGCCAGCCTGACCAAGACCATGGATCTGGGCGCGGGATATCAATTGGTGCTCAGTGCGTCCGGCGGGCAGATCGTAGCTCCCAGCAACCCGGTAAAAGCGCAGGCTCAAGCCGTGCAAAAGGTCTACATTGGCGGTGGCTACTGGCTGGTGACCGGTCCCGATAGTGGGCAGATCGTGCAAGAAGGAATGAGGTAAGCTGAAGATGAGCGGCTCTCAGTCTGCCCCATCCGAAGATCCTCCAATTGCTCCGGCGGGATATCTATGCCCGCCGGAGCAACACTATATTTATACAACGTCCATAACCTGCTTGATCACACGATTTTGACACGCTTGGTGGCTACTATAAGAGTAGATAACGATCATGAGCGAATCCTCGAAGGAATACCAGGCATTCCTGGTACGCATATGGCCGGTCAAGGATAAGGAGGGCGTTACCTGGCGCGCGTATATCACCAATGCGCATACCAGCGAAAGTCGAGGTTTTGCCAACCTGGAGGAGCTGTTTGATTATCTGCGCCAACAGACATGCCTGGGATCGAAACCGAAAGAGGGTGAATGATGAAACCAGAACGAACCGTTTCCTGTTCGGCCTTTGGTGTGTATTAGACAACTGGCAAGCAGGCCATCGAACTGGGAAAGGAGATGCTATCGGCAGCTGAATCTGTATTTCGAGGCGTATAAACAGACGTTATGCACATAAGTGGAGGGAAAACGGAAATGGTCAATATTCAAGCTGATAAACAAGAAATCGAGAAAATGTTGAAGCGTACGATGGCTGCCGAGAACCGGCACGACGTAGAAGCCATGCTGGCGGAGATGATTGATGAGCCTCTGCTGCATTTATGTGGTCTTCCTCCGGTCCAGGGGAGAGATGCAATGAGGCAGCTCTATGGGGGATTCTTTGAGACGTTTGTTTCCACGGTCTTCGCCCCCCAGCAAATCTTCGTCAGCGAATCGGGTGAGATGGCGTGGGATTCCGGGGGCTATGTCAACACGCTCAAAGGCCCGGACGGGCCCGTAAAAGAAGAGGGCAAATACCTTGGCGTTTACCATAAAGTCGATGGGGTGTGGAAGGCAGCCACCTTTTGCATCACCCCGAATGGTAAATAAATTCTGATCTCTTCTCATTAGCCGCTCGCGCTATTGGTGCAACAAGGAGTTGACTGCCAATAGTGGCGCCAGTTAACTTTAGCAAAGAAATCAACGATCCGGGTTGGGATGCAGTCAATCTATTTGTTTCTTTCATTTACTTTAAGAAAATTGTGGAGGAATATGATGAAAAAGCGAAACCTGTTTGGGGTAGTGTTAGCACTGGTTGCTCTCTTAACCCTTGCGTTGCCGGCATCAGCTACCCAATCCAATGCGGTGAGTGGAAAAATGGAATATGCCAGTCAACCGCCGATACCGGAGGTCCGACAAGCTGGCCATAACTGCTTCATTAGTTTGGATCTCGGCTATCATTTCTTCGACGGAGATCTGGATGGTGTCGCCACATTACACTGGAATATTGTATCCCATGGTCCATGTCCGGCGGGGCCGTTTCAATATGATGAAAATCTAAAGGCCCGGGGCACATTTGTTGGCACCGTGGATGGCAAAGAAGGCACCTTCGACCTCATTTTTGTTGGAAGGGGCTGGCCGGCCGAGCCCGGTGAACCGGCACTCACTGCCAAAATAATTGTCCTCTCAGGAACGGGGGAACTGGCGAACCTGCATGGTCTGCTCGAAGTGTCCTACAACATGGGCGATGCTTTTGATAGTTATTCGGGCAAGATGCACTTTGATCCCTAGATACAACTGGACGGAATGGCGCTAAGGGACCTAATTTGGGGTACAGGAGCATTTATCATCTGGCTCCAATTTTACCCTCAGCAAATCTTCGTCAGCGAATTGGGTGAGATGGCGTGGGATTCCGGGGGCTATGTCAATACGCTCAAAGGCCCGGACGGGCCCGTAAAAGAAGAGGGCAAATACCTTGGCGTTTACCATAAAGTCGATGGGGTGTGGAAGGCAGCCGCCTTTTGTATCACCCCGAACGGTTAATAATTCAGAAAGGGAGATGGAAAAATGAAGAAAAGATCGTTAATACTGATCATGGTGCTGATGTTAACACTTTTATTCTTGTCGATTACAGCAGTTTCAGCACAGCCCGATAAACCTATGGCATGCGTTTTAGATATTGCATACGATCCAGGCGTTGACCCATGTTGGAAAGGAACAGTTCGCGATTGCCCCATCGCAGGGGACATTACGATCTGTGAAAATCCTGCGCCCATTTTCCGGGGTAAAACGGAACACTTCTTTGAGGAATTTACCATTGATACGGGCAAAGGAGTTATTAAAGGAATAGACGCGGGTGTTTGGAACTTTTCAACCTTCAAGGTTCGGGTTAACGGTTGGGTAACGAGCGCCGACGGAGATTGGGCGTATCTGGTTGGGTACAAGCTTCACGAAATGGGCACGACATCCGATCCGGCCGCCGGAATGCCTGTCATTGCCTCAAACGTAGCAATGACATTACATCAACCCTGAATGTCTCCAAGATGACTCGCCTACATCGATTATGAGGGAAAGCTTCACTTCGATCCTCATTTACTGCTCTCACCCTCCGTCCGGGAGCATGGGATCCGGTTCTCTCAAACCACAACCCATCAAGGGCTGCCCTGCAAGTTAGGGGCAGCCCTTTAATTGTATATTTAATCAAATCCAATCTTTAGCTGAGCAGCCGGGTATATAATGATATGGATCGTATTTTTACGGTCGTTTAGCCATTATTATAGGCATAAATCTTTACGCTGGCGCTGTTTATGCTATTACTGGTAATGAAGCCAGGTCAATCGCGGAAGGAATTCACGCGATTTTGTCATATCTCAGCGTTTTGCTCAGGAGGAATCATGAAAAACCCACGCATCGTCTCGCTCTCACGCCTGGCAGCCGCGCTGGTCCTGCTGGCTGCTGTGCTGCTGGCACCGGCTGCCCCGACCTCCGCCGCCGCCGGGATCAACCGCTACGTTTCACCGACCGGCAGCAACACCACGAACTGCGCCAGCGCGGCTGCGCCCTGCCGGACGATCACCTATGCCCTCGGCCAGTCTGCGGCAGGAGACACGCTCCTGCTGGATGCGGGCCTGTATGTTGAACATTTGACGATTGATAAAGACATTCGCATCGTGCATAATCCGGCCAAACCCTGCTGCTCGGTCCTCTCCGGTAATTCGAATGGGCGCGTGATCGATATTAACACCCGACACGGTGCAGGTCTTCCTGGAAAAGATCACCATCCGCAACGGGGAACTGACCGATGACAGTGGAGCGGGCATCCGCAACAACGGCATCCTGACCCTGGACGACGTCGTCCTGCATCATAATATTATCAACGTGACGACCCCTGGCACGCCCGGTTATCTGTATCGGGGAGGAGCGATCGACAACCAGCACCAACTCACCATCCGCAGTTCATCGGTGCACGATAATACGGCCAATGACGGCGGCGGGATCTCCTCTACTGGATCGCTGACGGTTCAAAACACGGAAATCTACGCCAACAGCGCGCTGCGCTTCGGCGGCGGGATCTGGGTGCCGTACGGCGCGACCACCACGCTGGAAAACACCACCCTGTATGGAAATTCGGCTGCAGCCGCCGGTGGGGGGATGTATATTAATTCGGACGGTGTCGCCGCAAACAGGGGCCAGCATCACTATTTTAAAAATGTGACCATCAGCGGGAATACCGGCGGCGGGCTGATTTCGTACCTCCAGGTGGAAATGGATCACTGTACCCTGGCCCAGAACAGCGCTCCGGGCGACGTCGAACTTGACCTCCGTGAAACTCAGACTTTACCAGAATCCGGCTTTCCCCACAGTTTGATCACCAGTACGATCATTGCCAACCCGGCTGCCGTAAATTCGCTTTGTGTGATCACTGGCGCAGCCGATTTTACCTTATCCGGCGGCCACAACCTTTCCAGCGACCATTCCTGTGATTTCACCCAACCCAGCGACCAAGTGGATACGAACCCCGGCCTGCTGCCGTTGGCCAACAATGGAGGCTATGTCCAGACCCACGCCCTGCCCGCCGGCAGCCCGGCCATCGACCATGCCGGACCGTATGCACTTGGTGCGGATGCGCGCGGCATGCCGGCCATGGACGGCGACCGCAACGGCAGCGTGGTGGCGGATGTGGGCGCCTACGAATATCCGCCCTTCCACGTCTTCATCCCTCTGGCGAGGCGTTAAGCGCAAACCGGGTTCAGGCGGCGCGGAAAACCGCATTTGAGTTTTGGAGTATATTTTTTGCGCACATCTGGCCGGGTTGGCCCCGGGCCAGGAGAGCTGCTGATCACCGGTGTTGTTTTTTCTGCGTGTTGTCCGAGGTGGAATACCTTACAGGTGTGGCCAAATGGAAAATGTGACGAAATTCGATGCGATCATTGTGGGCGGGGGGCATAACGGCCTGGTGGCGGCCTGCTACCTGGCCCAGGCCGGCCTGCGCGCGCTCGTTCTGGAGAAGAACGAAACGATCGGCGGGGCCACACGCTCTCAGCAAACATTTCCTGGAGTCGATGCGCGAGTCTCAGTGTATTCTTATCTGGTCAGCCTGCTGCCCCCCCAAATCCTCTCCGACCTGGATCTCCATTTTGAAACGCGCCGCCGGGCGGTCGCATCCTATACCCCGCTGGAAAAAGACGGGAACCATAGCGGGCTCTTGATCAGCAATGTTTCCGAATCCGCTACCCGCGAATCTTTTATAGCGCTCACCGGGGATGATCGCGAATACCGCCGCTACCGCGAACTGGAAGAGAAAGTCGGCATCTTTGCGCAGAAAGTCTGGCCCACGCTGCTCTCCCCCCTGCTCTCCAAAGCCTCCCTGCGGGCAAAATTCCAAACCCCGCAAGAAAGCGCGATCTGGGATTACCTGGTCGAACAACCCCTGTCCGCACTGATCGAGGACCACCTGGGAGATGATACCCTGCGCGGGGCGGTGTTTACGGATGCCAAGATCGGCATTTCGACCTATCCGGATGATCCATCGCTGCTGCAGAACCGCACCTTCCTTTACCACACGATCGGCCAGGGCACGGGCGAGTGGCGCGTGCCGCTGGGCGGCATGGGCGCGCTGGTCGAGACCCTCCTGAAAAAAGCGCAAGCTCTGGGCGTGGTCACAAAAACCCGCGCCGAGGTTACCCGCGTGGAAACCGGCAACCGGACCAGCGCAGTGTACTACCTCGAGGACGGCAAGGAAGCCATGCTGGAGGCCAAAAATGTGCTTTTTAATACCTCGTCGGATGTGGTCAACCGCTGCCTGCCAGGCGCTTGCGATGAGCACCAGGTGGAAGGATCGGTATTTAAAATCAACCTGATCTTGAAGAAACTGCCCGTGCTCAAAGATCGCCGGGTGTCCGCCAGGGAGGCCTTTACCGGCACCTTCCATCTCTTTGAGGGCTATGAGCACATGCGGGCTTCATATCAGAATGCCCGGACCGGTATCCTGGGCGAGCACCTCCCCGGGGAGATGTACTGCCACTCTCTAACGGATCCTTCGATCCTATCGGCGGATTTGCAGGCGAAAGGCTGGCACACGCTGACCCTGTTCGGGCTGGACGTGCCCTACGCCTGGTTCACTGAGGATAATGCTGCCAAAACAGAAGCGGTCACCCAGAATTTCTTGCGCTCGATCAACCATTTTATCGAGGGAGACATCGCCGACTGCCTGGCAGTGGACGCCTACGGGAACCCCTGCATCGAGGCCAAATCACCCCTGGATCTGGAAAAGGCCCTGGGGCTGCCCAAAGGCAACATTTTCCACGGCAACCTGACCTGGCCTTTTGCCGAACGCGAGGAAGAAATTGGTACGTGGGGGGTGGAAACGAATTACGAAAACGTGCTGGTGTGCGGCTCCAGCGCCAGAAGGGGCGGCGCGGTGAGCGGCATCCCCGGGCACAATGCCGCGATGAAGGTGCTCGGAAGGTTGGCGTAGCAACAGAGTTTTCGTGGGTGCTGATTGCTGACCGGCTGAAATGCTAACGAAGCGCTGAACTATGCTGGCGGTAATCCTCTGCGCTGCTGTACCAGATGATCGCCCAGCATTTTTGCCAGCCCAGCCGTTCCATCGCCCCCAGCCGGGTGTTGCCGTCGCGCACGCTCAGCTCGCCGCCGCGGTACTCGACGATCAGCGGTGGAATGCTCAGCGCGTCGGTCATGCTTTCTGCCATTTTGCGGGTGCGTTCGGACCAGTACTCCTGGGTCACCCGGTATTCCATGCCGGGCTCCGTCCCCACGCAGCGCGTCAGGGCGGCGACACCGACTTCGAGCGGTCCATTCCACCAGCGCTGCTCTCGCTTCAAGCCCTGTGAAAATGCCGGGTTGGCCCATTTGCCCGCCGTGAGATAGCGGTGGACCCAGGCTTCGATCTCCCCTTCGCTGGCAGCCTTTTGCGCGGAGCGCGTGTCAAAACCCAGGCGCCTGATTTCTTGGGCAATGCTCTCAATGTGGTTCAATGCTGCCAACCCCATTCAAATCGATCCATCTTTTTCCCACCATCCGGATTCAGGGGTGAGCAGGGAAATGCTTTCTCGTTGGGCCTTTACCCAGGCGGCAACCCGCTCCAGCACCTGATCGATGTTGGCATGGGTGGTGTCGATCACCTGGACTCTCCAGCGTTCATCCGACTGCTCCCAATGCTTCCAACGCTCATAAGCATGCTCCGGCGGCCCGTTTCCGGTGATGACCTGCTGTTCCCATTGAGGATCCCAGGCGTGCATGCGGTGCCATGCCGCCCAACCGATCACAGCCTGGGATGGGGGCCAGCGGGGATCAATGCCGCGCTGGCGCATGCGCGTAATCCTGACCGGATCACTGCAGTCCAGCAGGCAGGCTGCAATTCCATTCAGCATGGGGGCAGAAGGGCAGGCCAGCAGCTCCCCAAGGGGAGAATGGCTGGTGAGCAAAAAATCTTTGCCCTGCGCCTGGCATGTCAATGCCAGCTGCACCCACTCTTCTAACTGCTGGCAGCGAGTGTACTCGTCAACCGCTATTTTTTCGTCCAGATCATGGCTTTCCAGGTTTTCTACCCGGGCGGCAATGTTGCGCGCCACGGTGGTTTTGCCGGATGCGGCCGAGCCGCTGACTAAGAAAAACATCGATTCATCACCTTAGATCCTCCAGTTTGATGGGCTCGATGCAGCTGGCGTTCGCTTCAGGGCTCAGGTTGAGCGCGATTCGGGTCAAATGATAGGTGAGCCAATCATCTTCCACCAAATGGTAGAGGTGGTAGCGCAATACCGGCGGACTGGTCATGGCAATCGTGTCCCAGTAGTCAGGGCCGTAGGCATCCTTGAAGTCCGCCACAATCGCGGATAGCTGCCGGACATAGCCCGGGATGGGCTTTTCCTGGGTGCGGAACACGCCCTCATCCGCCCGGTAATACCCCTTCAGCCAGTCCAACAGGGCCTGGATGGGCTGAGCGCTCATATCAAAACCGGCTTCACTGAACATGAGTAATTCTTTGACCGTGTTATGCCCGTGGTAAACCCAGGTCTGAATATGTTTCAGGTCTTTTTGTGAAAGGTGCCAGCGCATAAATTCGAGCGCAGCAGACAGGGCCTGGTTGTCTTTCGAAGGGTCGGCATAAAACAGGGCCTGGACGGCAAAGAAGGAGCCCCAGGCGCAGCTTCGGTTCCAGGGCCACCTGCCTTTGGTTTTCGAGGGCGTGGGGGAATCGGCGAGATGGTTGGGGTTTAGCCAGCCCCCATCCGTTCGCTGGCACAGGGTGAGCCAATCCCATTCGCCTTGAAGGCTTTCGTCCGCTGCCATGCCCACACTGGCCAGGGCCCGCAGCGGAATGGATGATAAACCGCAGCAGTTCATGCCCTGCGGGTCTGTATCTGAAGCAGGCTGGTGGGTTCCCATCTCTTGCAGCATGAGCTGGCAGCTTTTTCTTACGCGATCATCGGCGGTGGTAAAGCCCATCTCTCCCAGGAAGGGCAGGATCCAGGCAGTGGTTACAAACTTGGGCCGCGACAGGGTATATCCGCTGCCGGTCTGGCGGCGGTATCCCCTTGGCCCCCAGGGACCCCCGCTGAACCAGGACCCATCCTCGTTTTGCCTGGAGAAGATCTCCTGCGCGGCGCTGCCATTTGCAACGCTTTTCCAGAGATCCTGCATGGGCCTGGATTGTGGATCCATTTTCAGGATATGCCGGCGGGTCAGGTATTTGACCGGTGGGGACGCATTTTCTAAAAGCCAGCGGATGCTGGTGTGAATTTGCTCCACGCTCAAGAACATGGGGGCTTTCTCCTCATCTCGCAACTTGATGACAGGCGCTCAATGCTTTATTTTCAGGCAACCGCCCGCAGGCAGGATGCTCGGGCTCATGAAATTAACGCCGTGTAATTTCGCAGGACGCGGTAGACGATGCGGTTCGAGTCGTGATAGCGCACCGCGCCGCGGTAGGCCGTGCGCACCAGGTAGATGATGTCATCCCCGTCGAACTGCCAGTCGACATACTGGAAACCGGTCAAACGGATCGAATCTTCAGCAGACAGTCCGGTGTCATCCTCCATCAGCCTTTTGACCAGCCGCCAGTGACGCAGGTCTGCGGAGGCGGACAGGGCGAGGATGCTGCGCTGGTGCGGCGCACCCGGGTCTGTATTTTCGTTGACCAGGGAGAGATACAGGCCGGTGATCGGGTCGCGCCGGATGGTGAACTTGCTGTTTCCGCCGGGGAAGTCGATAAAATCGGCAGGGTCGAACGAGAGCTGATTGCCGTCGCTGCCGATCTTAACCACAGCGGCTTTGTCGCTCAGGGGGGTGGCGTTGAAGCGCAGCATATTCCACAATTCACCGTCGGGCGTGACGACCAGGTTGCCTTCCAGCCAGCCGGGGTTTGCCAGCTTGCCCCAGTCACCCGGAATCCAGTTGGGATTAAACGGCAGTTTGTTGGTCATGGTCCAGTTGGCCGCGCTCAGCAGATCGGCATCGAGCGGTGCGGAGATCACACAGGCTTGAAATCCGCGTCCCCACGCTGCCGGGTTCAAATCCTCGAATGCCCGCCAGACGCGCCCCTGATGAAAGAGCACCGGCACCGGCGCGCAGTGATAATTGGGCGGGTCATGGTAGGGTCCGCCGCGAAACAGGATGCCGCAGTGCTCATCTGCCGGGTGGGTCCAGGTGAAGCCGCCATCCTCACTGCGCCGGATAAAGATCGAACCGTACTGCTGCGAGGTGCCAAGGATGTAGGCGCTGCCCTTGTGCAGAAACAGCGAACTCCAATAGCAGTTGATGATATGGGTAATATTCTCCCAGGTCGCGCCGTCATCTTCGGAGCGGTAAACGCTGGTAAGGCTTTCCTCCGCTTCGTGGTTGCGGGGGCAGCCGGGTCCAAAATAATCGTGGGTTGCCAGCAGCGCGCCATCCGCCAGCCGGAGGATGCTGGGACTGCCGAGATAGGTGCGGGTTCGTTCAGGCTGGTATTTGACTTCGTGCCAGTGCATCGCTTTGTATAATCCTTTTGAGATGGGGCTCATGGTTTCCGGCACACCGCCAGGATGTGCTCGCTGACCCCGACCACGGCCGGGTGGGTGCAGGTGGCGTAGTGGGTTTCCAGCCACACCTGCCAGCGCTCAGGGTTCTTTGCCACCCGGTTTAGCGCTCTGCGATGGTGGGAACTGATCCCTTCCAGGCCGACCATCTGTACCAGATCGACCGGCTGCCGGCTCAATTCTTCCTGAAACTCTTCGGGCAAAAAGAAATGGCAGGCGGTAAAACCGGTCTCGCCCGGGAAGTCGCCCGTGTCGCGCAGGGGTTTAAAGTGGGGCAGTTCCAATGCATGCTGCGCGATCAGCAGGTCGGTGACCAGCACCGATAAGCGCCCGATGACCGAGATGAAGAGCGGCGCAGCGGGTCTGGCCACGCGCACCAGCTCCGCCAGGGCGCGCTCGCGCTCGCTCGGATCGACCACGTGCGACAGCGGCCCACCCGCACACAGCACGGCATCGAAGGTGCCGTCCGCGAAGCGCGAGAGGTCGCTGATCGAACCTTCGACCACGTCCTTCACCCGCCGGCGCAAACCGGCCCGTTTCATCTGCCGCCGGGCAAAATCCAGGTTGGCGGGGGTGAGGTCCTGCAGGACGACATCGTACCCACGGCGGGCCAGTTCCAGCGTATAACGCCCCGGCCCGCCGCCGGCATCCAGCACCAGGCCGCGCTCCGGCAAATACCGTTCCAGGTAATGCAGGGTGGTCTCGAACTCCAGGCGGTGGTAAGCGTCTTTGACCAGCCGCCGCCATTCTTTACGTACGTTTGCCGTGTAGTAGTTCTTCACCAGTTCAGCGGTCAATATCCAATCTCCACCGTTTATTTTACACGGTCCTACACAGCGCTTTATTCCTCCACCAGTAAGGTTTTCACCTGCCAGGGGCTGAAATTCAGGTGCACGCGCCCATCCACGATGGGGATTTCGCTGATTTTGTCTTCGGTGATCGTGGCATCCCACACGCGAGAACCTGCGGGGAACCCGCCCACTGCCGCTTCAACGGTCTGGCCCCAGCTTTCATACAGGCGCAGCACGCGCCCCGCCCCGGCGTAGGCCGGCTTCAGGCAGGCCGGGATGACTGCCGGGCTGCCGCTGATTTCGGGCTGCCATACCGTTTGCGCGGCAGGCTGCCCGGTGGGTACCGTGCGCGCCAGCAGGGGTTGGTTGAATCCTGCGGCCTGGCGCACCACGCCGGCTGCGCGCCAATCTCCGGGGTGCGCAAACAGGCTGTAGCGGATTTCGTGCTGGCCAACATCGGAAATGGAATCGGGGTCGTAGCCGCTGCGCAGCAGGGTCAGGCGCAAACGCGTACCCAATGCGTCGCAGCCATACTTGCTGTCATTCAGTACGGCAATGCCGTATTCCGAACCGCCAACGTCTGCCCAGCGCAGGGCGGGAACCTCCTGGCCGTCGCAGGGCCGCTGCAGCGCGGCAAAGGGCGTCTCGAACCAGGCATTGGATTCGAGCAGGTGCGCGGTAAAGGCGACTTTCAGGTTGGGCACACCGGCTGCGGGACTGCCCAACTCCTGCCAATCGACCTGGGTGCGAAAATCCACCCGCGCCAAATCGCGGTAAAAGATGATCCACTGGCGGATGGTCGACGCACGCAGCCGGTGCTGGACGGAAAAAACGAGCCGCGCCGGGCCGTCTTCGACCTGCTCGGTCGCCGCGCCGCGCAGCAAGCTGTGGGTGGTGTGCACTTCGTCCAGGTGCCAGGCAGACATGGCGTGGGGGTGTTCTTCTTCCAGCTGGAGCACATTCAAGGCCAGGTCGGCGCGCGCGCTGTCCATGTAATCCGAACCGCGCCGCATGCCGTAGCCCACCAGTTCGCGTCCCACGCGTTTGTCGTAGAACGAAACCAGGATGCCCGAATCGCGCCGCAGGTACACCCGGAAGAAAGGGGTGTCTATTTTATAGTAGGGCGGTTCATCCGAGCCATTGGCGAGCACATTGGCCTGGCGGTTATCGGTAGGGGCGAAAGCCAATTCAGCCGTCAGGGATGTACCGGCGGCCATTTTGTTATCTTCGATCTGGTAGCTGACCGTCCCGAAGGCGGGGACCCGCGCCGCAAAGCCCAACCCTTCCGGCGTATACTGTCCGGCACAGTGATGCCCGTGGCTGCCCACCAGGCGCACCGCACCCGCCCCGGTTTTTTCCGGCACCACCACCCAATCCTCGCGCTCCCAGCCCAGTGGATTGCTGACCGCCACCTGGCCCGCGGGCAGGCCGGTCTGGAGCACCTGCAGCGCGGACTGCGTCACCACATTGGCCGCGGTTGAAATCTCGGCAAAATCGGCCGCGCACTTTTCGTAGGTCTCGTGGATGCCCGAACCATCCAGGATATCGTGAAACTGGTTGTAGAGCAGCGTGCGCCAGGCGGATTGCAGCGAGTCCGTGGGGATGCCTGCCAGCGCCGCCAGCGTATCGGCGCTGCACAGCAGGTTTTCGCCGTGGCGGTTGTAGCGTTTGATATCGGCGTGCGTGGTATAGCAGCCCTCAAAGATTGTGCTCGACTCGCCATGCTGCACGGGTAATGGCGTTCCCGCCTCGAGCAGATTCTGGGTGTAGCGGGCCAACGTACTGCAGGCGGCAGCCGGCAGCAAAGGGTGCTTCTGCAAGCGGCGCAGCGCGTCCATATTCTGGCGGGCAGGGCCGCCACCGTGATCGCCAATGCCATGAAAGTGCAGGCTGTCGGTCTGGCCGTGCTTGAGAGAGCGCAGGCCCGTTTCCACCAGGTCGCGGGCGCGGATGCTGCCGTTGTAGCTTGGGGTAGAGATCGCTAACAGGCGCGTGCCATCCTGGCCTTCCCACCAATAAGCGGGCCATAGATCGGCCTGGCCCGGATTGCAGCGGTGGTGATAGTAGCGCTGCGCCCCGGCAGAAGCGGCCAACTGCGGCAGGTTGCCGGCATGGCCAAATGTATCCGGGGCCAGGAATGTGCTGGGATTCGCACCAAGCTGCTGGCGCGAAAAACGCACACTTTCGAGCAGCTGGCGCGCCATGGATTCGCCGGATGCCATGTTGGTATCTCCCTCCACCCAGGTGAGGGTGGCCGGCTCCCAACGGCCCTGCTGGATGAAGGCCACCACCCGCGAGAACAGCTCCGGGGCACTCTGGCGGATGATTTCGTACGTGGCCGGCTGGCTGTGGGTGAAGGTCAGTTCGGGATAATCGTCCATCAGATCCAGCACGCTCTTAAAATCGCGGCGGATCACATTGTTGGTATCCGCCCAGGTCCACAGCCAGTTCATATCGATATGGCTGTGCCCGATCAGGTGGACCTGATGCCGGGCGGCTTTGCCAGCCAACACTGCCAGCTCGTTTTCCATGCGCGCCAGGGAGCGCGCGTCAAACCCGGCCAGGTTCTCCGGGATGAGTGCCGCAGCCCGCATTACGGCAGCCTGTTCATCCGCACTGGCAGCGAGTGCCTGCGCCCAGGCCAGCTCCGCCCAGGCAACATCCAGCAGTTCGAAGCGGGCGCGCAGCCCCGGGGTTGTGAAGTGCACATTGAACCAGGGCGTGGTCTGGTTGTCTGGGATGCGCACCGTGATGCGCAGTTCGCCATTGCTGCCGGCCCGCAGTTGGGGGATCACGGTGATCAAGGCCGGGCCGGCAGCCACCGGAGCGCCTTCTTCAGAAAAGACCGGCTCTTCATCCCAGGTGATCTGGGCCGGGTACAAACTTTGAATCGTCGCTTCGAGTGGATCGCCGCTGATCGGAACGCCCGCCACTTGCGCCGGAAGGTCCAAACGAGAGGCCAGGGTCAAATTCTGTCCAGGTTGGAAGGCCAGATCTTTGAAATTGCCGCTGCCGTCTTGATCCAGAAAATCAGGGCCCGGGCCAGATATTTTCGTCCAGCGGGTGGTTGGCCAGGCGGCAAAAATACCATCTGCAGATTGGCGCAGGCGCAGCAGGGCATGTGAAATGAGGGTTTTGTCCATTGGGTCTCCATTCTTTATCAGTGGTCGGTAAGTCAGTATATCAGTGGGTCAGTTATCAGCCAGCCAGCGAATTTTTTTTATCGGTTTTGATTGGCATCCATCCCCTTCGGGGACCGCGGTTCGCGGTGAATTCAAATCTTCTTCCAGTTCGAGCATGGCGGTCATTTCAGCTTGGCTGCCTGAAAAATCCCGCAACAGGCCTTCATTTATTTTTGTCTCCAATTTTTCGGCATACTGCCAGCATATGTTCGCTGATTCCCACTACCGCCGGGTGAGTGCAGGTGGCGTAATGAGTCTCCAGCCACGTTTTCCAACGGGCGGGGTTTTTGGCCACCTGTTTGAGCTCTTTGCGGTGGTGCGAGCTGATCCCTTCCAGCCCGACCATAGCCACCAACTCCACCGGCTGCCGGCTCAACATATCCTTGAATTCCTCGGGTAAGAAAAAATGGCAGGCGGTAAAACCGGACTCACCCAGGTAATCTCCGGTGTCGCGCAGCGGAGTGAAGTGGGGCATTTCCAGTTCGTGCTGCCCGATCAGCAGCTCAATCGTGAGCACCGCCAGGCGGCTCATTACCGAGATAAAAACCGGTGCGCCCGGCTTTGCGACGCGCACCAACTCTGCCAGGGCCTGCTCCCGGTCGCGGACGTTGACCAAGTGCGACAGCGGCCCGCCTGAGCACAGCACGGCGTCGAACGTGCCATTGGCGAAGCGCGACAGGTCGGCGATCGAACCTTCAACCACCTCCTTCACCCGCCGGCGCAGGCCGGCGCGCTTGATCTGGCGCCGGGCAAACTCCAGGTTGGCAGGGGTAAAGTCCAGCAGAACTAAATCGTATCCCCGGCGCGCCAGCTCGAGCGTGTAGCGGCCCGGCCCGCCGCCGGCATCCAGCACCAATCCCTGTTGCGGCAGATATTGCTCCAAGTAATGCAGGGTGGTCTCGTACTCCAGGCGGTGGTAGGCGTCTTTAACCAGCCGCCGCCATTCCTGACGAACGTGTTCCGTGTAAAAAGTTTGTATCAACTCAGTGGTCATCCGCATCCCTTCATACACCCGGTCAGCGAGTTCGGCCTGTCTTTTTTGTTTGCCCGCGGTTGATTCCTCGTCTTCAACCCGCCTCAGTGCAGCAGCGCCTGCCCTTTGACCAGGGCGGCCTGCCACTCCAACGAGCCGAGAACTTTGCGCAGCGCCAGCGGTTCGTGCGGATCGGCAGGATGCTCGCCCAGCGAACGCTGCCACCAGCCCACATCGTACCAGCGCCCCAGTTTGTAGCCCGCTTCGCGGTAAATCCCGACCGGGGTGAACCCCAGCGCTTCGTGCAAACCCACGCTGGCGGGGTTCGGCAGGGTGATCCCGGCGAAGGCGCTGAAATAACCCTGCAGCGGCAGCATTTCCAGCAGGGCGGTGTACAGGGCGCGCCCAATTCCCTGGCGTTGGTGGGCGGTACCTACGTAGGCGCTGACGTTGACCGACCAGCGGTAGGCCGCACGCGCCCGGTGCAGGCTGGCGTAGGCATAACCTTTAATTTCATTATCCTGTTCGCATACCAGCCAGGGCGTTTTTTCCAGGGTGCTGGTGATGCGTTTGCCCATTTCCTCAGCTGTGGGCGGGTCCAGCTCGAAGGAGGACGGCGTATCCAGCACATATGGGGTGTAAATGGCGGCGATTTGAGCCGCGTCCTGGGGTGCGGCCAGACGCAGGATTTTATTAGTTGTCATCTGTCCTCTTCATATAACCGCAGATAAACGCAAATGGACGCAGATATTCTTTTAGAATTCCTACATCAACGTTTATCCCTTTGGGGGATATCCGCATTATCCCCCGCTCCTTCGGGCGCATCCAGGGTGCCGGGGACCTTGTCCTGCGGTTGATCTGTGCGCTGGCTCAATGTGCGCGGGTCGAAATTGGCAGAGGCAGTAATCAGATCCTGGATGGCGTCCCAGGGGGTGTCATCAAATGTTTCGAGGCGCACGTAGCGCTTGTAGCGCGGCTCTCCCTGCAGCAGCCCCGCCGGGTCCGGCAGGAAAGCGCCGTGGATGAAGGCCAGGCGCACGTGGTCCTCACGCAGGCTGACCTGGCAGATCCCGGCAGAAACCGGTCCGCCGCGTTCCGCATGATAATAAACAATGCCTCTGCGGCGGACAACCTCGGCCGCGGTCGGCGCGACGCTCAGCACCAGGTCGCGGATCTGCATGACGATGTCGCGCAGGTCGGGCGGGCTGAATTCGAGGAAGCGTTCCACTTCGCGGATGGGCAGCATACGGTTAGCGCCAGTTGCCGGGGACGGGTTTGTTCGCCGCCCAGGGTGAATCTGCGGGCAGGTCATCCGTGCTACCCCATTTTTTCTGCATGGTGGCAAAAGCCGGCAGTTGGGGGACGACCACTTCCGCCCACACCCGTTCCACCGTTTCAAAGGTGGTGAAGGTATGCGCCGGTTGGAGGCGTTCGTATTCCGCGCGCAGCTCGCGCGCCTTGCTGCCCAGCCATTCCACTTCGTCTGCCACCATGCGCTCGCCTACCAGGCGGTTGGACTCTCCGGCATTCCGGCCCATGGCGAACTGCTCCCCGCGCCGGTATTGCGCCGGGATGCGCGACACGTCCACGCACTCCGGGCGCAGGGCCCACAACAGGGAAGTTTCTACCTTTCCAGCATGATCGCCGGTCTGCGTCCCGTCACCGGAAAAGCCTTTGTAGTTTGATTCAAATTCGGGCAGGCTGTACAGGCGCGTGCCCACGAAGGGCTGCACCAGGCGCACCAGCTCGCGCAGATCTTCATAGTTGGGCCCGTAATGCCCGGTGAGCAGGATCGCGGCTTGAAAACCGAGCGCATCCGCGCTGCGGATGTGGTAGCAGATATTCTTGAAATGCTGCCAGGGCGGCATGGCGGTCAGCCAGGCGCGCGGCGGACGACCGACTTCCGCGTCTGCCCAGATGGCGTACCCGCCGATCTCGTGGATGTGCCAGTAATCCGGTGGAGCGACGATGCCGCCGTGCTGCTGGGCGGCCCGCACGGCGATGGCGTGCGCCTTGAGCTCGTCCAGGCCGAGCGCGTTTTGCGGTCCGTGCGGCTCGCATAAGCCGTAGGTGAAATACACGACCGGCATTTCCAGAAAGGCCTGCTCCAATTCATCCGGGAACATCAATTCCCACTGTACATTTTTCATGGTGAACTCCTTTGGCGTCTCTTCATCCGGCGCGACCGCTCAGGGGTCAGCGCGCTTTGCGCATGCCCGTTTTCAGCAGGCGCATACGCTCCCAAAATCCGGTCCGTTCGCCCCACAGCTGCACCAGGGCCTGGCCCTGCGGGGTATGCCAATCGCGTTCCAGGTCGGCGTGGCATTGCGGCCCCAGGCCGGGGCGTTCATGGTGGCAATAACGACACTCCAGCGGTTGAGACCCGCTGCCGTGCAGTTCGCAGCGCTGATTTTTAAGAAAGGTGCAGCTGTTCCGGGCAGCCAGGTTGGTGGCCAAGCCACCTTCGCAGCCGGCAAAGGCGGGAGAAAGCACGCCGAAGGTCTGCTCGGGGGGGATCTCCAGCATCATGCGCGGCCCGCAGCCGGCTGCCAGGGCGCGCGCCGCTTCTTCTACCGTCCACCAGCCGGGCCGTGCGCAGTAGCTGAGGCAGACCGCACAGCTGCATGCTGCGGAGGGTGGGTATTTTTGGACGAGGGTTTTGGCAACAGCGTAGCGGGTGCGAGACATGCTGGTTCTCCTGGAAGAAACTTCTGGCGGCGCTCCGCGTGGGTTTCAAAGAATCCGCGCCTTGAACGTATTTTCGACCACACCGGGCAGCAGGTCGTAGATCGACTGCCCGATGACCGCTTCAAAATCCTGCTGGATTTGTAGAAACGCTTTCCATTTATCGCGGGTACAGGCGTTGAAACCACGGCGCAGGGCCACATCCAGCAGGCGCTTTTCGATCAGGCAGAACCCGGAAGGCAAGGCCAGGGCATCGCACAGCTGTAAAAGACGGTCGTAGTTGGTATAGGTGATGCGGTTCAAATATTCCTGGATGGTGGAAAATTCTTCGGGGCTGCCGTCCCACTCGCCGGAACCACAACGGGCGTCCGGGATGGGAAAGGAATGGGTCAGGCAGATGCGTCCGGCTTCTTCGAAACCGCGCTCCGTCAAAAATTGGTAGCCGTCCAGCACGTGGCGCATATCCGTCACCCCAAACCTGCGCCCGATGTCGTGCAGCAGGCCAAAAATATGGGCGCGCGCCGGGTCCAGGCCGGGCAGGCGGGCGGCGATCAATTGCGCTGCCCGGGCCACGTACGCAGAATGCCGCACCCAAGGGCCGGGGTTAAGCTGTTCGGCTTGTGCCAGAAATTGGTTTGCTTCCGCCAGGGTCGGGATGGCCAAAATTCCTCCGCTAACAGCGCGTTTTTTCCATTATACAACCGGCGCGGCACGGATGATTTAGATCAGGCGGGTTAGCTCGCCGTACAATTCGGGGCGGCGGATCTTAACCGTATAGTTGGCATTGCGCCGGGCGGCCTGCAGCAGTTCGGGGTCCAGTTCGGCGGTTATCAGCTGGTCCTCCAATGTTGGCTCCAGCTGCGCCAGCACCTGGGCGCGCGGACCCAGGATGTAGGCCCCGCCGGCATGCGTGCTGTGCCCGTTGAAATCCACCTGGTTGGCAAAGGCGGCAAAGACCCCGTTTTCTTTGGCGTAGGTGCCGAAATCCCCCGGCAGACCTGCGTAGACCCGGGCCAACTGCCTGAGCTGCCGTTCCGGGGGGATGGCCTGGCCCACACCGCTGCGGCTGGCATGGGGCAGCAAGATCAGCTCGGCCTCTTTGAGGGTCAATACGCGCCAGCTCTCCGAAAATTGGGCGTCGTAGCACACCAGGGTTCCCACCCGGCAGAAGCCCAGGTCGTAGACCTCGAAGCTGCGCCCCATGCGGAAGCTGAAGTATTCGTTGTTCGAAGCGTGGACTTTGCGCTGGATTCCGACCAATCCCTGCGGGCCGACCAGGGCGTGGGTGTTGTAATGCGTGCCATGGGCTTCCTCGCAGAAGCCGTAAGCCACCAGGATGGTGTGGCGGCGGGCCAGGTCGGCCATAAAGCGGTAAACGGGGCCGTCGGGCAGGCGCTCGGCGTAGCGCACCACCTCCTCGCTGCCGAAATGCGCGCTGGCAGACAGTTCGGGGAACAGCACCAGGCGGCAGCCCTGGGCCGCGGCAGCCGCGGTGAACTGCTGGTGAAGGGCAAGGTTGTGCTCCAGGTTGTCTTTCATGGCGTTCATTTGAACGGCGGCGATTTTAAATTTTTCCACGGCGGGTCTCCAGTTCAAGAAAAGGGCAGGGGAAATTAAAAGATGATGATTTCATCTTCGTTAGACATATTGAGTAGATTAATTATATCTGGATCCGATCTGCGTTCTTAACCTTTGACTGAGGTGCTTTTTCGCGAGGGCCAAAAAAACGCCTGCCCCTTGTTAGACCCCGCCGATCTTGGTATGCTTGGCGTATGGGAATTCCGGGCATGTTGATCTCGATCGACGATATTACCATCCAGACCGGCGAACAGCGCTGGTTTGCGCACACCACCTGGCACATCGCGGAAAACCAGAGCTGGGCGATTTACGGCCCCACCGGGTCCGGCAAGACCACCCTGGTCAGGGCCCTGTGCCGCAAACTGCCCCTGGCGGAAGGCCAGATCCGCTATTTCTTTGACGGCGACCGCCGCCCGCAGGGCCGGACCACGCTGAAACCGGGGGAGATCCTCACCTTTTCGGCGGAGAGCCACCGCGACTTTTTGCGCCCATTTGCCAGCTACCACCAGGCCCGCTGGCAGAGTTTTGAGGGCGAAGACAGCCCCAGCGTGATGGACCTGCTGGGGCTGCATGGACCGGAATCCTCCCCACCCGCGCAGATCGAAGCCCAAAAGCGGGATGAAATCATACGCCTGTTGAAACTGGAACCCCTGCTGCCGCGCAAGATCCTGCACCTTTCGCACGGCGAATCGCGCAAGGTGCTGATCGCCCGCCTGTGGATGCGCCAGCCGCGCCTGCTGGTCCTGGATGACCCCTATACCGGCCTGGACGTGGAGACGCGTGCGGTTTTTGGCCGGGCAGTGGAAGCCATGATCGCGGCGGGCAGCCCGCCTGTGCTGATCGTCACCTCACGCGTCGAGGAGATTCCGGCCGGCATACGCCACCTGGTGCGGGTGGATGGGCAGCGCGTGACCGCCCTGGGGGCGCGCCGGGTGGTTCTGGCTGCCGGAGAACCCGATTCTGCCAGCCAACCCGCAGCGCGGATTGAAGCGGCGCCGAATGCGGCCTTTGAGCGCATGCTGGCCCAATACGCCCGGGCCCTATCCACCAATCCCATGCTGCAGTCCGCGGAATTGATCTGCATGGAGGATGTATCCGTGCGCTACGGCGGGGTGGAGGTGCTCAAAAACCTGTCCTGGCGCGTGGCGCGCGGCGAACGCTGGGCCTTGATGGGGCACAATGGGGCCGGAAAAACCACCCTGCTGAGCCTGATCATGGGCGACAACCCACAGTCGTACGCCAACGCCATCGCCTTGTTCGGCCGCCGGCGGGGCAGCGGGGAGAGCATCTGGGAGATTAAACAGAATATCGGCTGGGTTTCGCCCGAACTGCACATTTACTACCCCCACACGGCTACCTGCCTGGATGTGGTCAGTTCGGGTTTTTTCGATTCGGTCGGGCTGTACCGCCGGCCCTCGGAGGAGCAATCCCGGCAGGCCGCGGGTTGGCTGGACGCTTTTGGCATGGCAAACCAGGTCGCGACTGCCTTTCACGCCATTTCCACCGGGCAGCAGCGCCTGGTGCTGCTGGCGCGGGCCCTGGTCAAGAACCCGCCGGTGCTGATCCTGGACGAGCCCTGCCAGGGGCTGGATGCGGAGCACCGCCGCCAGTTTACCGGCTTGCTCGACCGGCTGTGCGCCCGCGCGCCGCTGACCCTGATTTACGTCAGCCACTATGCTGAAGAAATTCCTGCCTGTATGACTCACAAATTGGTGCTTGAAAACGGGGAGCCAGCGTCATCCGTGGAGCTTATACAGTAGATGCGTATTTCCCCCCCCGCCCTTGCTGCCCTTCGGCAGCGCGCAGCGCGAGGGCGGGGAGTGATTCTATATCCCGTAGATCAGCAGCCCGGCCACGGCGGCCAGCCCCAGGACCACGATCACCGGCACGCGCTTGCTCATCGTCAGGCCCAGGGCGCAGACCATAATTCCAACCCCGCGCCAATCGGTGACCGCCGACCTGGACAGACCCAGGGCGATGGCCAGGGTCAGGCCGACCACCCCCAGCGAGAGTCCGCGGGTAAATTCCTGCACGGTGGGGTTGTTCTCGATCCGGCTGTAAAATGCGGCCACGCCCACCACCAGCACGGTCGGCAGGGTGAGCGCCACCAGCGCCAGGCCGGCGCCCAGCCAGCCGAAAGTCAGGTAGCCCAGGCTGATGCTCCACAACCCGTTGGGGCCGGGGCTGACCTGCCCGACGGCGATGGCCGTGATGAAGTCCGTATCGCTGGCCCAGCCCAGGGCGGTTAAATCGCGGGTCAGAAACGGCAGATTGCCCAGGCCGCCGGTGGAAAGCAGCGAGGCTTTGAAGAAAATCCAGAAATAGTCGAGGGGGTTCATTGGCCCCCCTCCGCGTCCTTACCGGCAGGTGCGGGGTGTTTGCCGGGGGCCTGCCGCGCGGGGATGAGCGCCATGAGCAGCATCGCGGCTGTCCCGGCCAGAAGCAGCACCAGCACCGGCGAAACCCCGGCAGCCATCAGGTAGCCCGATGCCGCCAGGATGGCCAGGTTGGCCGCCAGGCGCGAACGGCCTTCCTTTTGGGCGCGGGCCAGCAGGGGCTGGCCCATCTGGTAGGCCATGGCCAGGCTCAGCCCGATCGTCGCCGGCAGGATGCCTTTCATCGCCGCCTGGACCAGGGGCTGGCTGCGGATCAGCGAAAACCCGGCGGTCATCAGCACGGTGATCAAGGCGCTGGGGATGAGCAGCCCGGCCGCCCCGGCAGCCAGCCCGGGCCAGCCGCGCAGGCGGCGGCCGACCAGAATCGTCAGTTTCAGCAGGTTGATCCCCGGCGAAATCTGGGCCAGGGCCCAGGTGCGCACGAACTCCTCTTCCGTGATCCAGCCGTGATCGATGCATGCCTGGTGGATCAGGTAAAAGGTGGACGATCCGCCCCCGAAAGATTGGATGCCCATGATCAACCAGGTGCTGAAAATCGTCCACAGGCTGGGTTTGGATATCGACTCTGTCGGAGTCATTAAACCTTTCCCCCTGGATGTAGGTCATTAATGATTTGTATCATTCGAGGATAGGAAGAGGGGAAATGCCTTCTTTGTGGTTTTTGCACCGCAAAGCGGTGCAAAAACCACTTAATAAATTCGCCCCCTTCCCGAGCCGGGACGCTCTTCAGCGTACCCGAAGGGGTAGGGGACGGGGTGATGGGAAAAATCATTTCTTTTGGATCTTGGCCCAACTGTCTCGCAAGGGGACGGTCAGGTTGAACACCAGGTGGTCCGGCCGGGAATCCAGGTCGACGTTGAAGTAGCCCTTGCGCTCGAACTGGTACTGGTCGCCGACTGCGGCCTGCGCCAGGCCGGGTTCCACTTTACAGCCGGCCAGCACCTGCAGCGAATCGGGGTTGAGATAATCGGTGAAGGTCTTGCCTTCTTCGGGGTGGATTGGGTCGGGCACGGTAAACAGGCGATCGTACATGCGCACCTCGGCATCCAGGGCATGTTGGGCGGAAACCCAGTGGATCGTGCCGCGCACCTTGCGCCCGTCCGGGGCGTAGCCGCCGCGCGTCTGGGGGTCATAGGTGCAGCGGATTTCTTCGAT
Organism: uncultured Chloroflexia bacterium; assembly: GCA_963768585.1. GTDB lineage: Bacteria > Chloroflexota > Anaerolineae > Anaerolineales > Anaerolineaceae > CAVUNY01. Next base: position 100,084 of record CAVYIF010000014.1, on the reverse strand, counting down.
CTCGCCGGTCTGCGTGTTGCGGGTGAAGTCGACACACTTGATGATGTAGCCGAAGCGCAGGCGCACTTCTTTGCCCGGCGCCAGCCGGAAATATTTGGGCGGGGGCACCTCGCGGAAGTCATCCTGTTCGATATAAATCACGCGCGAGAAAGGCACCTTGCGCGTTCCGGCGGTTTCGTCTTCCGGGTTGTTAACCGCTTCCAACTCCTCCACCTGGCCTTCGGGGTAGTTTTCGATGACCACTTTGACCGGGTTCAACACGCCCATCGCGCGCCGCGAGCTGCGGTTCAGTTCGTCGCGCACCAGGTATTCCAGCAGGGCCATATCCACCAGGTTCTCGCTCTTGGCGACCCCCACCTGTTCGATAAACGAGCGCACGGAGATCGCCGGGTAGCCGCGGCGGCGCATGCCGCACAGGGTGGGCATGCGCGGGTCGTCCCAGCCGTTGACGAAATTGCTGTCCACGAGCTGCTTCAAGAAGCGCTTGCTGAGGATGGTGTAGGTCATATTGAAGCGCGCGAACTCGATCTGGCGCGTGCGGAAGATATCCAGCTCGTTCAGATACCATTCGTACAGCGGGCGGTGGTCCTCATAGGCCAGGTCGCACAGCGAATGGGTGACGCCTTCGATCGAATCGCTCTGCCCGTGGGCGAAGTCGTACATGGGGTAGACGGACCAGGCGTCGCCGGTGCGGTGGTGGGTGGCGTGGATGATGCGGTACATGACCGGGTCGCGCAGGTTGATGTTGGGCGAGGACATGTCGATCTTGGTGCGCAGCACGCGCGCGCCGTCGGGAAATTCGCCGCGGCGCATGCGCTCGAACAGGTCCAGGTTTTCCTCGACGGAACGCTCGCGGTAGGGGCTGTTCTTGCCGGGCTCGGTCAGCGTGCCGCGGTACTCGCGGATTTCGTCCGCGGAGAGGTCGTCGACGTAGGCCTTCCCGGCTTTGATCAACTGCACGGCAAACTGGTAGAGCTGCTCGAAATAATCCGAGGCATACAGCTCTTTCTCGCCCCAATCGTAACCCAGCCAGTGGATGTCCTGCATGATGCCGTCCACGTACTCGGTTTCCTCTTTGGCCGGGTTGGTGTCGTCGAAGCGCAGGTTGCACCTGCCGCCGAAGGCCTCGGCCGTGCCGAAATCGATCGAGATGGCCTTGACGTGCCCGATGTGCAGGTAGCCGTTGGGCTCGGGCGGGAAGCGGGTGCGGACGTAGGAAAAGCGCCCGTTGGCCAGGTCTTCTGCCACGGCTTCGCGGATGAAATTGGTGGAGATGTTTGTGTTTTCGTCGGTCATTTGAAAAGTCCCTTGGATATAATGCATAAAGCACCCAGTTTTTATCGCCGGGTGCTTTATGCTAAAGAGGCTGAGGGCAAAGGATTCGAACCTCTATAGGCAGATCCAGAGTTTGCAGTCCTACCATTGGACGAGCCCCCACTGAGCTTGAATTGTCTGCTATTTTAGCAGATTCGGGCCGAAGTGTCCAGATGAGGGAGGCTTTTTAAGTTAGGTTAAAAAGTCTCCCCCGAGAAGGGGGGTAGAAAGTGGTCCATAAATCAAACTGACCTGCTCCCTTGCGTGTAGAACATCAATCCCAGGCCGGCTTCCTGGCGCTGCCCGGTGTAGGTGTAGGCGTTGTCCGCGGGTGTTGTACCGATGACTGCGCGTATCCCTCCCCAGGGATTGTAGCGCAACTCGGAAATTCGGTTCATGCTGCCGTCCGTCACCAGCGCCGGGCTGCCCATGTGGTCGCTGAATATATACTCTGCCGGGCCGTTCCCCGTGCGCTGAGCGACACGCTGCCCGCCGGCGTAGTAGTAGGAGGTAATGGTGTTGACCTCTACTAACGAAATATCATCGAAGGCTACCCAGCCGGTGGTCAGATAATTGTATAGCTTGATCCGTACTCCGGTAGCAGTGCGTAGGGTGCGTCCTCGACGCACCTCCCTCGCTGCCCTCACTCCAACCCAGCCTTCGCATTAAATATGACTACCATCTCCTCGCCCCGCAGGGCATGCTTCCAAAATCGCTGCTGCATACCGCCGCCCCACCCGTCAAAATGGGCAGGCGGTTGAATGTGACCACCGTGAAGAAAAACGTTCCTCCGGTGAGTTTGGCCCGGCGGTAATCTGGCATAGGATGATTGTATATTGGATCAAAATGCTAGGGCAATAAAATCCGGAATTTTGTTATCGCCAGACGAAAAGCGGTGCGTCCCCGACGCACCCTACGCGCTACGCGTTGCCTTTGCCCGGTGTAGGTATAGGTGTAGTCCGCGAGGGGGCTCCAGTTTCATCGCGACTCCGCCCGAGTCTCCTGGCTGGCTTCCGTCCATCAAGCCTGCGAGCGGATGTAGTAGATCAGATCCAGGTCGCCGGGGGAATGCCCGAGCTGGGTCAGGATGACCGCCGCTTCGGAGCGGAACTGGGTGCCGTGATTGACCACATGCGCCAGGATCTGCCAGAGTGGGTTTTGCATGGCGATCCCGCGCGAATTCTTGTATTGGATCACCTGATCCGCACCGTCTTCATCTAAACTGGATAGAAAGGCGCGCAGCGCCGCTTCTTCGGCGGTCCAGCGCCGGCGAAGGTCGACCAGGGCCGGGAATTCGCTTTCGCCTATCATGAAATAGGGGGCATTGTCTGCCTCAATGCGCAGGCGCCAGACGATCTCCGCGCCGAGGATGTGCACCAGCGTGCCGCGCAGACTGCCGAAGCTGACTGCGAAGGGCGCGGTGAACTGCTCGGGGGCGATCTGCGCCGTGGTCCGTAAAATGCGCGCATTGGCCCAGCAGTTGTAGTCAATCAGGAGCTGTATTTCATGCTTCTCCATCGCTCACTACTCCTTTCCCAGACCAGAGACACTGAGACTCAGAGAATATCCAATTCTGATCCCCTGTTTTCTTCCCCAACCAGGTCGAACAGCAAACTCAGGCTGGCGGCGCGGGTGCGCCCGTCCGCATCCAGGTCGGGGTTCCAGGTGGACAGCGAAACCCCGACAATCTGGTGGGTCTGGGCGAGCTGGCGAAAGACGGCCCGCGTTTCTGCCAGTGAGGGCCCGCCCGGGGCGGGATAGCTCATGGCGGGCGAATCGGCCGGGTCGACGATATCCGTGTCGAAGTGGATGTAGAGCGGACGATTCTGCAGCCGGGGATGGGCGAGGAGCGCGTCGAATGCGGTCACATGCGCCACGCCGGACGCCTGCAGGGCCAGAGCTTCGCCCGGGTCCAGATCGCGCCCATCGCAAAGCACCACCCGCGCATCCGGCAGGGGTCTGGCTCCGGCAGCCTGCATCAGGGTCTGTTCGCCGCGCCCGGTGAGCATGGCCAGGGGCATGCCGCCCAGGAAACCGCTGGGGGTGGTTTCCCAGGTGTTGAAGTCACCGTGGGCATCCAGCCAGAGCAGCACCGGGTCCAGCCCGGCGCGCTGCAGCCCGGCCAGGAAGCCGATCGCGGAACAGCAGTCGCCGGCGACACTCACCGGGCGCCGGCCCTGGGCAGCCGTATCGGCCGCGAAATCGGCCAGCGGGGCCAGGGCAGCCGCCATGCGCTGTTGGATACTGCCGTCAGGAAGGGCCGCTGCGTTGACCGCCCAGGCAGTGGGCGTCTGTAAGGCCGCCAGCTCGGGCGAGTAGCGGTCGAGGAAGTAGGGGGTGAGCAGAAATTGGTTTTGCATGCTTTTCCTATGGTTTTACCCGGTACCAGTAGCGGTAGATTTCACGGAAGCCCAGCCCGGCGTACAGCGCCAGGGCCGGTGGGTTGTTGAGCATCACCTGCAGGTAGGCGCTGTGCGCGCCGTGCTGTTTGCCCCAGGCCAGCAGGCCGCCGATTAACTGCCGCGCGTAGCCGCGCCGCCGCTGATCTTCGGCGGTGATGATGTCGAATAATCCCAGATAGCCGTCCTGCAGCACGCCCAGCCCGCAAGCGGCGATCTGATTTTCTACTGTAAGTGCGGCATAGCAGGTCTGGGGGATGATCTGGCCCAGGATGCGCGCGTGCTTGCGCGCGGTTTCGCCTTGCAGGTGGTGCAGGCGGTTGAAGGCGGCCTGCCAATCCTCTGGCACCCCCACCCCTTCGGGTGCACCAAGGGTGTCGGGTGCGCGAAGCGCGGCTCGGGCGCCGAGGGTCACATTGTCCGGCGGCGTGAAGTCTGCATGCGCTAGATCCAGCAGCTGCACGCTGGTATGGGCATCAAAGGCGTATCCGCGGGCAGCCAGGCGGTCGTCCAGGTCGGAGGGGGTGCAGGCGGCGGTCATTTTGAAGATCGCCGGCAGGCCCTGGGCGCGGTAGAGCGCCTCGGCGGCGGCGATCTGTTCATTAACATCACCCTGGACGGGGTAGAGCGGGATGACCGAGTTGGCGCGCCGCGTGTAGCCTCCGGCGAAGCGCAGCACCCAGCCGCCGCAGAGCAGGGTTTGCACGGCGGGCCAGGCGTTCAATGAAAGTTCTTCGATGGTGCGGATCATCTCAAGTTCCTAATTTTAACTAACCACGGAGACACGGAGAAAAAAGAGAAATAAATATTTGTTAAAACTTGCCGTACTATTTGTGAACACCCGCTTCAATCTGCGTCCAGGAGGGCGGGGCGCCTGGGGCGGGCTTTTGGCCGTAAAACAGGTCGTCCAATTTCAGCGCGGCTCGCCGAAAGAGGTACGAATGGGCGATGCCCCAGCGCACCAGGTTGTGGTAGGGGTTATCGGGGTGGGAATAAGGGCAGACTGTCATGCAGCGCCCGCAGTCGGTGCCCACCTTGCACCAGTAGCGGTAGCAGCTTTCGCTATCGATCTGCCAGCGCAGCACGCCGCCGATTTCCCGGCGCGGCCCGCGCGGTATGGATTGGCTGGGACAGCAGGCGGCGCATTTCTGGCATATTCCGCAGAAATCGAGCACTGCCGATTCCGGCTTGTGCGGCGCGGCGCGCAGCGGCAGGCTGGTGGTGACCACGCCCAGGCGCACGCGCGGCCCCTGGCGGGCGGTCATGAGCAGCCCCATGCGCCCGATCTCACCCAACCCGGCGTCGCGCGCCACCAGCGGGGCCACCACGCGGTAGTTGCCGTCGATGTGGGCTCGCGCCGGGTAGCCCAGGGCGCGGATGGCGGCGGCCAGCTGGACCGCGACGCGCGCCGACTCGACATATTCTTTGGCCGATTCCATCGATCCGGGTGCCTGGGGGTTGGCGGCGATCATCTCCCGGTCCATCTCGACCGTGAAGGCGATGGCCCAGGTGTGTTCCAGGCGGATCGGCTCGCCGAAGGTCCCGGTTCCCCGCCCGACGTGAGAATACATATGGTACGGTTCCAGAGGGGTGATGCCCACCTCCAGCGCGCCGTAGTAGCGCGCCAGGTGCTTGAGGTATCCGCTGATCGCTTCCGGCGAAAACTGCTGCGCGGGGGCAGCCGCCGGCCCATCGACCGCATCGCGCAGGGCCCCGGTCAGGGTAAAGCTGGCCTCGGGCGAAGTGAACAGCAGCATGTCCGCCAGGGCGGATTGGGGAGAGAGCAGCCCCGGCAAGGCGCGAATTTCATCGTCGACCGCCTGTTTATCGGGATGGGCAGCGTAATAAGACGCATATTCGGGGCTGCCGCGGCGCAAGCGGGCGCGGGCGAACATGATATCCCGTTCGTCGATCTGCCCGCGCGGGGTCTCATGGGCGCGGTCAACCCTTTTGCCGGGCCATAGGAAAGCCGTCCCACAGGCCAACAGCCCCAGGCCGGTCAGCGCGAGCAGCGCCAGTTGGAAAATGGGCGGCAGGGCGGCGCCCGACCCCAGGACGACTCCCCCGGCCAGGGCCAGGGCCAGCCCCATCCGCGCGGCGCGCGGCTCGTGTTCCCGGTACGAAACCAGGGCGAAACCGCCCAACGCGGCAGCCCATAGCGCGGCCAGGGAAAGCAGCGAAATTTGGGGAAAGGTCAAGGTGGTGAAGGCTGGCAAATTATCCTCTGATTGGCGTCGAAAAACCACCCTTTTGAGTGGATTAGATTTTCTACGGCCGGACGTGATAATCGCCGTGGGCTACCCATTTATAAGTGGTCAATTCGCGCAAGCCCATCGGGCCGCGGGCATGCAGGGGCTGGGTGGAGACGGCTACCTCGGCCCCCAGGCCGAACTGGGCCCCGTCGGTGAAGCGGGTAGAGGCATTGACGTACACCGCTGCCGAATTGACCTCGGCCACGAAGCGCTGGGCGTTGGCCGTGTCGGCGGTGAGGATGCCGTCGGAATGGCGGGTGGAATGTTCCTCGATGTGCGCGATGGCCTGCTCCAACCCGTCGACCACTTTCAGGCCGAGGATCAGCGCCAGCCACTCGGTATCGAAGTCCTGCGGGCCGGCCGGGAGCACCACCTGGTCAAAGCGTTTGTCCAGCAGGGCTGCGGCGCGCGGCTCGGCGCGGAAGGTGACCCCGTCCGCGGCCAGGCGTTCGACCACCATCGGCAGGAAGGCGGCCGCCACATCGCTGTGCACCAGGACGGTATCCAGGGCGTTGCACACACTGGGGCGTTGGATCTTGGCGTTGCGCACGACCTCGAGCGAGGCTGCCAGATCCGCGCTGCGGTCGACAAACAGGTGGCAGATGCCGATCCCGCCGGTGATGACCGGGATGCGGCTGTTCTGGCGGCAAAATTCGTGCAGGCCGGCCCCGCCGCGCGGGATGATCATGTCGATATAGCGGTCCATCTGCAGCAGTTCGCGCACCAGGGCGCGGTCGGTATCCTGCACCAGCTGGACAGCATCCGTCGGGATGGAGCTGCCTTCCAGACCGCGCTGTAAGGCGGCGGCCAGGGCACGGTTGGAATGGATGGTCTCGCTCCCGCCGCGCAGCACGGCTCCGTTGCCGGCTTTTAACGCCAGTCCGGCCACGTCCACGGTCACGTTGGGACGGGCTTCGTAGATCACGCCCAGCACTCCCAGCGGGATGCGCTGTTTGCGCAGGCGCAGGCCGTTGGGCAGGGTTTGCTCCTCGAAAATCTCACCCACCGGGTCAGGCAGTTCGGTTACCCGGCGCAGGTCGGCGATGATCCCGGCCAGGCGCTGCTCGTTGAGCATCAGGCGGTCCAGCAAGGCCGGGGACAGCCCGTTGGTCTTTCCGGCGGCCAGGTCGGTCTGGTTGGCCGCCAGGATCGCCTCCCGTTCGGCCCACAACTGGTCGGCGGCGCGCTGTAAAGCGGCGTCTTTTTCGGCGCCGGATAAGCGGGCCAGGCGCCGCGAGGCGGTTTTGGCTTGCTGGCAAATCGATTCGATGGTCATTTTATCCTGCCTTTCCTTTTACCGCAGATAAACGCTGATGCACACAGATAGCATATTTTATTCCTTTATTTGCGTTTATCCGCGTTCATCCGCGGTTACATTTTTTACACCAACACCATATTGTTGCGGTGGATGATCTCATCGCCGAAAGTGTATCCCAGAATGGCCTCGATCTCGGTCGACTGCTTGCCGCACAGTTGGGCCAGGTCGGCGGCGGGGTAGCTGCTCAGGCCGATGGCGATCGGCCTGGCATCGGGACCCAGCACGCGCACCGTGTCACCGCGCTCGAAATCGCCGCTAACGCGCACCGTCCCTGCCGGCAGCAGCGACCCGCCGCGCGTCAGGGCACGCGCGGCCCCACCGTCCACTTCCAATTCGCCGGCGGCCTGGCTGCCCGATAATATGTAGTGCTTGCGCGCCTCCAGCTTATTGGCGACGGGCAAGAGGCAGGTTCCCAGTTCCTCGCCGCGCGCCAGGCGCAGGAGCACATCCGCTTCGGCGCCCGAGGCGATCACCACCGTCGTACCGGCATGCCGGGCCAGTTCCGCCGCCTGCAGCTTGGTGACCATGCCGCCCGTGCCCAGGCCGTTGGAGGTGCCGCCGGCTGCCTGCCACAGCTGCTCCGAAAACGGCCCCGGCGGCACCTGGCGGATCAGGCTCGCAGCCGGGTCCTGGCGCGGATCGGCGGTGTACAAGCCTTCCTGGTCGGTGAGCAGCAGCAGCAGGTCGGCCTCCACCAGGTTGGCAACCTGGGCCGACAGGTTGTCGTTATCGCCGAAACGGATTTCTTCGGTGGCGACGGTGTCGTTTTCATTGATGATCGGCACCACCTGCTGCTGCAGAAGCGCGTCGAGGGTGTTGCGGGCGTTCAAATAGCGGCGCCGGTCGGCAAAATCGTCCCGGGTGAGCAGCACCTGGGCCACCAGGGTGTCGTAAATGGTGAAGACCTGCTCGTATAGCGCCATCAGGCGCGGTTGGCCGATGGCCGCCAGCATTTGCTTGGCGGGCAGGTGTTTGGGCAGGGCCGGGAAATCCAGCACCTCTCGCCCGGCGGCCATCGCTCCCGAAGAAACCAGGACCACCTGGCTGCCTGCGGCCTGCAGCGCGCTCATCTGGCGCGCCAGGTCCACCAGGCGGGCGGCGGAGATTTTCTTTGCGCCGCCGGTCAGGGTCGAAGTGCCAATTTTTACCACGATACGCTGTTTAGATGACATACAGGATCATTCCACGTTGAGTATGGGGGGATTTTAGCACAGGCTGGCGCAAGTTGGGGGCTGATGATGCAAGACTCGCATGAAATGCGCGGCCGCCTTTAATCTTCAATTTCCCGGATTGCGCTGCGGACGTTGGCGTCGAAATGCCCGCCCACCAGCAGCCCGGGAATGTAAACTTCACACAGCTTGCTGACTGTGTCCAGCAGCCACGGGTTTCCGACGGCATGATTATTCTCTGCAACCAGGATCAGCAAAAACATCACAAAAAAGGCCTGCACTTTAAGGACTTCACCTTTATGGAAGGGGCGCATGCGGTGGTAACCCAGGAGAATCTGCTTCTGCGCCGCGCCATGGGGGGCCATTCCCCCCATGTGAGCGCACATTTCGCCCAAATCATACAGGTGGTAGCCATACACAGAGCGGGTAAAGTCGACCGGGATGGCTGAACCGGAACGATACAGGAAATTACCCGCCCGTAAATCGGTGTGCACCAGACCCAGATTTCGCCCGACATCCAGATCGAGCTCCTGCATACAGCCCAAGATCCATTCGGCACCCTGATGTAATATGGAAAATTGGGCCTGGGTAACCGTCGCATAGCGGGTCACGCCCTGGCGGATTTGCTCCATGACCCGCAGAAGGTAGGCCTGTCTGCGGTGCGGGCGATGGATGGCAATGGAAGCCAGGCCGTTTTGAGAGGCATTATGCAGTTTTCCGGCCGCAGCACCGGCTGCATGTGCCATCTCCAGGGGGTCATCCCGGGCTTCTTCGATCAACGTTCCGTCGACAAAGGTGGTCAGGGTGGCGAATACCTCGGCGTCCTCCACCTGCCCCAACCGGCTGACATAATCCTGCTGCAGGTTCTTGAGCGGACAAGCAGTGCCAAACGAGATCTTTTCCAATGCCGCCAAGATATCCATTTCGCAGCAAAGCTGTGGCCAGCTGTGATAGACATTCTCATCCTTCAGATAATCGGTGCCATCCTTGCTGGAAAGAATCTTCAGAAATCGCTTTTCACCGCCCGGGGTGGAAACAAGAAAAACGTCCCCATCTTCATTTAGTTTTTGTACCTTCATATTCCGGAGGTCATAAGCCTCAAGGGCTTTGTTTACCCACATTCGATCGATTTCCGACATACCCATATATTACCTGATATCCCCTATTTTCAGGTGTAGAAGGTAGTTTTCGTGATCTGCGTGGTGAAATTTTTCAGGTGGCGAGCGGTGACCAAATATTTCTTTTATTACTAACCGCAGATAAATACAGATGGACGCCGATAGAACCCAATTGATGGAATTTGTCTCAGTGTTACCACCCGCCCTCCCGTCAGGACATCGGGACGATGCCGCATGGGTCCGTGTTCATCTGCGGTTGAACATTTGCCGCAGGCGCGCTTTGCGTGCGTGACTTACAAAGTGCGAGCGGCTTTCTTGGTATAATTGCTCGCCCATGGGCAAGCCTACCACCTTTCGCCGCCTTGCCAACCCTCTCGCGGTCCTGATCCTGGTTTTGTTTCTCATCGAATTCCTCGATGAATTAATAGGCGGCGTGCGCGAGGCTGCCTGGCCGCTCATCCGCGATGACCTTCAGCTGAGTTATGTGCACATTGGGCTGCTGCTCAGCCTGCCCAATCTATTGGGGAAAAGCATCGGGCCTTTCCTCGGCATACTTTCCGACAGCGGCAAACGCCGGCCGTTGATTCTGGGGGGCGGGGTGGTGTTTGTGTTCTCCAGTTTCCTGGCTGCCGCCAGCCAAAGCTTCTGGCCGCTGTTGATTGCCTATGCCAGCTTTAATCCGGCCTCAGGGGCATTCGTCTCTCTCTCCCAAACCATGTTGATGGACCTCCAGCCTCAGCGCCACGAATATAATATGGTGCGCTGGGTGCTGGTGGGGTCCGTTGGTGTGGTCCTCGGTCCACTGCTCTTCAGCGCCTTCGCCGCTGCTGGTTGGGGCTGGCGCATTCTCTTCGGATTGGTAGCCCTTCTGGCGCTGACGGGGCTACTCGTATCCTGGCGGGCATTCTCGCGGATTCAGGATCTCGATCCGCAGCAGCCGTTCAGTTTTCGCACCCGGCTTTCACAGGCAGTCCAGGCAGCAAAGCGCAAAGAAGTGCTGCGCTGGCTGGTGCTGCTCCAATGTGCCGAGACGATGATGGGCTTTTTCTTTGGTTATGTCGCCCTCTATCTGGTAGATGTTGCCGGTCTTCCGCCGGCTGCCACCGGGCTGGTGGTGGCGATCCTGACCGGTGCGGGATTGATCGGCAATACCTTAATCATCCCCCTCCTGCGGCGTGTCCCCAGCCTGGTGCTGCTGCGCTACAGCGCGGCGCTGGTGCTGCTGATCTTTATCGCTTTCTTGTCAGTGCCGATCCTGGCCCTCAAGCTGGTTCTGCTCGGCCTCTTCGGCTTTTGTAATGCTGGCTGGTACCCCATCCTCAAAGCCCAGATCTACAGCGCTCTTCCCGGTCAAAGCGGCACGGCCATTTCACTCCACAGCATCAGCGCCCTCATCGGCGGGTTGATCCCCCTGCTGATCGGGATTCTCGCTCAGCACTTCGGTTTGGGCGCAGCCATCTGGCTGCTTGGCTTTGGGCCGGTTGCGCTCTTGATTGGCCTCCCACGCGATTAAGGGGAAGCGGAACCCGCTTCCCCCAGGGCTGAGCACAGGTATAATTTCAATGGGAGGGAAAAATGGCCCTGATAAAGTATGGTTTTATTCTGCCCGAGGGCGACGCGCGCGCGATTGCGAATCTGGCTTACGAGGCCGAACAGGCCGGTTGGGACGGGGTATTTGTGCCTGAGCCGGTCTGGCACATCGACGCCTGGGTCGCGCTGACCGCGGCGGCGATGCGCACCGAACGTATCCGCCTGGGGACGATGGTCAGCCCGCTGCCGCGCATGCGTCCCTGGAAAGTCGCCAGCCAGACCGCCACCCTGGATAACCTGTCCAACGGGCGGGTGATCCTGTCCTTGGGCATCGGCTGGCTGCCCTACGGCTACCAGGCCTTTAAGGATGAGGTGACCGATACCAAGACCCGGGCCGAACTGCTGGATGAAGGCATCGACCTGCTGACCCTGCTGTATGCCGGTAAGCCGTTCAACCACCAGGGCAAACACTATCACGTCGATCTGACCGCCCTACCGGATCAGTTCTACCCCCCGCCGCCGGTGCAAAAACCGCGCATTCCGCTGTGGGTGGTAGGCGCATGGCCAAAAAAGAAATCCATGCGGCGCGTGCTGAAATGCGATGGGGTCATCCCAGAAAAACGCAACCCGGACGGCACACCAGGTGAACTGACGCCTGACGACCTGTGCCAGATGAAAGCTTATGTAGATACTCACCGCACCTCGAATACGCCCTTCGACTTCATCGTGGGAGGGAAAACGGTCGGACTGGACGAAGCTCAAATGGAAGAAAAACTCGCCCCATGGGTGGAGGCCGGGGCGACCTGGTGGATGGAAACCCTGTATGACGTCACTGGAGAGGAGAGATTGGCCCGCCTGCGCCAGGGTCCGCCGGGTCAAAAATGAGAAGGCTCTTAAAAAAGCACTTGACCCATGCGTTATAATGGCTTAGATGAACAGAAAATTACGAACCACGTTGCTCGTGGGTTTTATTCTGGTCCTTGCACTCACCAATCTCACTCCAGTCCAAACCGTTCAGGCTGCGCCCTCTGCAGCGGATTTGATTGCCGCTGTCCAGGCGCTGCGCGCCTCGAAAGGCCTGGCACCGTTAATCGTTGAAGCAACATTGATGCGTTCGGCCCAGGGTCATTCGGATTACCAATCCACGATCGGCACCTGGTCGCACGTCGGCGCGGGCGGGACGACTCCTGTTCAGCGCGCCATGGCGGCCGGATTTGGCGGTGGGGCCACGATCTACACGTCTGAAAACGTGGCCATCGCCAACAACAAAACCGGGGTAGATGTGGTCATTTACCAGTACTGGGCGGATGCCGCCCACTGGAAGACCATGACCAGCACCCTGTACATGCATGTCGGGGCCGGGGTGACCGAGAAGAATGGGGTGGTGTATTACACGCTGGATACCGCCTATATTGCCGGGCAGGTTCCCGCCGGCAGCGGGTCAAATCCGCCCGCGGCGCCGAGCGTGGTTAACACGCCCCTGCCGACGGTACCGCTGATCGTCCCGGTTAAAACATCCACACCCATGCCGGATGGGGCGGTGATCCACCCTGTGGGCTACGGGCAAGCGTTGTACACCATCGCCACTGCCTATGGGCTGACGATCGATGAACTGCGCGCGCGCAACGGCATGACCAGCAGTTCGGTGCTGTGGGCCGGTCAGAAATTAATCATCCAGCCTTCGTATACCCCCAGCCTTACCCCATCGATCACGCCTACCCTGCCGCCGCCCACGCGCACCCCCACCCCCACGCGTACCCCGACCGCTACCCGCACCTCTACGCCCACCCCAACCGAGACCGCCACCGCCACCACGCCCCCGCTGATCGCGCTCCCTCCAGCGGAGGACATTGATCACAAGACCCTGGGCACGGCAATCATCGCCGTGTGCGGGGCCGGGCTGCTGCTGGTGGTGATCGGCCAGGTGCGCCGGCCGCGAGGTTAATATAAATGCGGGATTTTCAGGCTAGAGCTCGAAAATCCCGCGAACTTTATAAGATAAAAATCTAAATTTGGAAGTCCTCGCCGCGCCACACGCCGTGGTCGGGGATGTGGGGCACGTGGTTCTTACCGTTGCCATTGCCATTGCCGTTCGATCCGCCGTTTTGCTCGTGGGTATGGGCCAGCACGGTCTCCAGCTCTATCACCGGGTGGGCGGAATGGTTAGCCAGCTCTTTTTCGATGCGCTCCAGGCGCGACATGACTGCCACCAAAGAAGCGCCGATCGTATCCGGCATCTGGCTGTGGTTGAGGTCGGGCAGGGTTTCGTCGTGCGGCCGGCTGCGGTGCACCACCTGCCCGGGGACGCCCACCACTACCGAATTGACCGGGACGGGTTTGACCACCACGGCATTGGCCCCGATGCGGCTGTTGGCGCCGATTTCGATCGCGCCCAAAATCTTGGCGCCGGCCCCGACCACCACATTATCATCCAGGGTGGGGTGACGTTTGCCTTTCTCCAGGCTGGTGCCGCCCAGGGTAACGCCGTGGTACAGGGTCACATTATCCCCGATTTCTGCCGTCTCGCCGATCACCACCCCCATGCCATGATCGATAAAGAAACCCTGCCCGATCTTCGCGCCGGGGTGAATCTCGATCCCGGTCAGGGCGCGCGTCACCTGCGAGACGATCCGTCCCAGCAGGCGGGCGTTGTGTATCCACAGCCAGTGCGCCGCCCGGTGCGACCACAGGGCGTGCAGGCCGGGGTAAGCCAGAATGATCTCTAATTTGTTCCTCGCCGCAGGGTCGCGGTTCAGGACGGCATTAAGATCGTTGTTAATCGTTTTAAACATGCTTGCCTCGCTTGCTAACTTGCCAGATCTGCGTACAAAGCCGTGCTCAGGTAGCGTTCGCCGAATGAAGGAATAATGACCACGATCAGTTTGCCGGTGTTTTCCGGACGGCGGGCGATCTGCAGGGCTGCCCAGGTGGCCGCACCCGAGGAAATGCCAAACAGCAGCCCTTCCTGGACGGCTGCCGCGCGGGAGGTGGCGAAAGCGTCGTCGGCTTTAACGCGCACAACCTCGTCGTAAATTTTGGTATTCAAAACATCCGGGATAAACCCGGCGCCGATGCCCTGGATGGGATGCGGCCCTTTGGTACCGCCGGAAAGGACGGGTGAGGCATCCGGCTCGACCGCAATCATCTTCACCGATGGTTTGTACGCCTTGAGTACTTCGCCGATCCCGGTGATTGTACCGCCGGTGCCGATACCTGCCACAACGAAGTCGACTTTGCCGTCCGTGTCGCGCCAGATTTCTTCGGCGGTCGTCTTACGGTGAATCTCGGGATTAGCCGGGTTCTTGAACTGGTCGGGCATGAAATATTTTGACGGATCGCTGGCGACCAGGTCCTCTGCACCTTGAATGGCGGCGTTCATTCCTCCCGATCCGGGGGTGAGCACCAGGTTGGCCCCGTAGGCGCGCAGCAGAATGCGGCGTTCCTTGCTCATCGTATCCGGCATGAACAGCGTGCACCCATATCCGCGGGCGGCGCAGGTCATCGCCAGGGCGATGCCGGTGTTGCCGCTGGTGGGTTCTACCACGGTCATACCGGGTTTGAGCTTACCGTCTTTTTCGGCGGCATTGATCATCGAAACGCCGATGCGGTCTTTGACGCTGTGCGCCGGGTTAAAATATTCCAATTTGGCGACAACGGTCGCGCCGACGCCTTCGGTTAAGCGGTTTAATCGAACCAGGGGAGTATTTCCGATCAGTTCGGTGACGTCATTTGCAATTTTCATGGAGTTCTCCTTTAAAAGTTCGCCGGTAAAAATGGTTACCGGAATAAATTATGATTGCATGCAGCCTTCTGATATATGGATGCGGGGACAGGCTTAATTTTTACCTTTTTTATCACTTTTACCATTCCTTCTCCACGCAAACGGCCAACAGGTTTAAACAAAAACGGACTGCATCACCGCTTTTGTTTTCACAAAAATGCGGGGCTGCTGTCCGCCGCCTGATCCTGTTGGCCGCTAAATACGGCAGTTATGTCTACGAACAGAGGCGGTAGCTACAGTCCCCGCCTCGGACACATGCAAATCAAATATTGAAGTTCGTTCGACATAATTATTCTCATTGTTATCCGAATTATAAAACATTAATAGCGAAAGTCAAGGAAGAATTTGGTTAAAATCTGTACCTAATTTATAGGACCAGCACAATTTGCAGGTCGCAGACATTGGTGCCGGTCGGGCCGGTTTTCAGCAGTGCACCCAGGGCCTGGAAGAAGTGGTAGGAATCGTTGTTCTGTAAATAGGCGTCCGGGTTTAGAGACTGCTCTTGCGCTTGCTGATACAGCTCCCACGAGGCGAAGGCCCCGGCGGCATCGGTTGGTCCGTCGCCGCCGTCGGTGGAAGCGGACAGAAAATAAATCTCTCGGCCGGTTGTGGGGTCGTTTTTTAACTCGTTAAGGAAAGCCAGCGCCATTTCCTGGTTGCGCCCGCCTTTTCCGCTGCCGCGCAGGGTCACGGTGGTTTCGCCCCCGCCGATTAAGCAGGCCGGGCGAGGGGCAAGCAGCCCGTGCTTATACACATCGCGCGCCAGGCCGGTCAGGATTTTGCCCAGCTCACGCGCTTCCCCCACCAGTTGGGAAGACAACACCAGGGGATGGTAGCCCAGTGCACGGGCACGCTCGGCTGCAGCCAGGAGCGAATTGTACAGCGTGCCGATCAAGACATTATGGGTGCGGGTAAAGATCGGGTCGCCCGGTTTGGGGGTCTCGGGGATTTGGCCGGCTGCACCCAACTCGAGGGCGCGCCGCACGCCATCCGGCAGTTGGCCGGCAATGCCGTATTTTTGCACGATGGCCCAGGCTTCGCCAAAGGTCGAACGGTCTGGCACGGTCAGTCCGGAAGCAATCGCATCCAGCCGGTCACCGATCACATCCGAAAGGATAAAGTTGACCGAGGTCGCCGGGTAGAGCATGCTGACAAATCGCCCGCCCTTGACCGTGGAAATATGCTTGCGCAGGCAGTTGATCTCGGTGATGTCCGCGCCGCAAGCCAGCAGGGTCTGGGTGGTGCGCTGCAAATCCTGCAGGGTCAGGGCCACCTGGCGGCCGCCATCCTCGTAATCGATCAGACCGTCAAAAAGGGCCGAACCGCCGCCCGAGATCAGGTTGATCACCAGGGTCTGCTCATCGAAAGTGCGGCACAGCGCCGCAATCTCGCGCGCGCCCAACAGGCTGTTTTCATCCGGAACCGGGTGGGCCGCCTCCACCTGGCGGACGTAGTTGAGCGGCGCGGTGTACCCATATTTGACCGCGATCAGCCCATCGCTGATGCGACCGTCCAGGATGGTCTCGATGGCCTGGGCCATGCGCGCCGTGGCTTTACCAGCGCCGAAGACGAAGATGCGGGTGAAGCGAGCCAGATCGAAGGTCAGGCTTTCATTTTCAAATTGTATTTTCAGCTGGCTGCCTTCCAGGGTCAGGTGATCGATAAACATGCGGTACGGGTCGGCCCGGTCCAGGCCGGCGCGAAAAATTTGTTCTAAATCTTTTATGGGCTGGGGCATGCCATGCTCCTTTCTGCACTTTATATCTGTTATGCTAAATTTCTTCCCTACATTTCATGGTAAATACCCTTTTTATTGGCTCGATGTCTCGGAATACTTTCCCAACACAACATCCCAACCGCTATCATATCCTTCTCGGGTGGCCAGCGCCTGCTCGCCGAGGGTCTCCCAACCGGTGTGAACCAGTTCTACCACAGTTCCTTCTTTTTCTTCACGGAACGTGACGGTTACTTCCTGGGCTGTGTCTGGGGTGCGCCCCGGATACCATTGAAAACTCACCCGGTGGTACGGCTCCCAGGCCAACACTTTGCCCCACTCTGCCTGGCGGCCATCCTTGATCACTTCAAAAATCCGGCCCCCCACCTTGCCTTCAAAAAAACAGGCTTCTGCCTGGCTCTCGCCAACTGAATGCGTGACTAAAGGCCACCAGCGGTTGATGCCCTCTGTAAACAGGCGAAAGGCCGGCTCTACCAATAATGGGACTTTTAATTGTTTGCGCACGGGCTCAATCGTTAAACTTGCTTTCTTCTGGTCGTTCATCATAATCCTCCTGTTCAATATTTTTACCGATCATAGATTACGGCTTTTTATTTTTCGCTTCACCTGAATGGCGGTCGCTGTGTTTTTCAGAGGCCCCTTGAGCATTATCGGTAGAAGCTGCCAGGATCGCTGCCTCATCTCCAAAGGCACTTAACACATCTTCCCACAGCATCTCTACATACTGCCGCAGCTTTGCCAGGCCGGTTGGGTCCAGGTGGTAAATACGCTGCTGGCCCTGCTTCTCCATCCAAACCAGCTGAGCCTCTTTTAACACCTTCAAGTGCTGTGAAACGGCTGGCTGGCTTACCGACACGACCTCGACCAGCTCGTTTACCGAGCAGGCCCCTTCGCGCAGGCGTTCAAATATTCGCCTGCGTGTTGGATCTCCTAATGCTTCAATCGGACGTATATTAGTCATAACTTATATAAGTATACACTTATTTATTGCTCATGTCAAGAGCCAATTTATTCCACATGGCAGGTTGCGCAACTTTTTAAGCCGCACAGCGTATATTGAACATGTACCGTTCGTGATTGGCGGTGATGCGTGTTTATGGTTCATTAATTTAAGAAATGCACCCATTGAATACACCCATTGGTTATTTTATTCACTGCCTGATTTTTGTATAATGTAAAAGCTTCTGGTTAAGAAATTAGACCGGATTCAGTATTTCTGCCGGGTATAGGTCTGGAGGAAGAATGGACGTACAAAGAAGGTCGAATCTTGCATTAGGGGTCGTGTTAATTGTCCTGGGGGGCATTTTTCTGGCGACCCAATTGATCCCTGGTTTAGGATTGATTTTGTCCTGGCCCTGGATCGTGATTGGCGTAGGGGCATCATTGCTGCTCATCGGACTGCTGGTTGGCGCGCCTGATATGGCTGTGCCGGCCTGCATTGTGGCAGGCATTGGTGGAATCCTCTATTATCAGAACCTGACCGGGGATTGGACCAGCTGGTCTTATATGTGGGCGCTCATCCCGGCCTTTGTGGGGGTGGGTATGCTGCTTGC
This sequence comes from uncultured Chloroflexia bacterium, assembly GCA_963768585.1. Lineage (GTDB taxonomy): Bacteria > Chloroflexota > Anaerolineae > Anaerolineales > Anaerolineaceae > CAVUNY01. The sequence continues at coordinate 81,915 of CAVYIF010000014.1, read as the reverse complement.
CTCCCTGATCGGTGGGCGCAGCCGCTCCGCTTACCGCGAAGGACTGCGCACGGTGTTGGTGGGGGTCATCCTCTTCCTGGTGTTCGGTTCGTTTTTCGGGGCATTCAGCTGGCTGGGCGCGTATTGGCCGCTCTTGCTGGTGGGCGCCGGGCTCCTGATTCTGGTCGAAGGGCTGTTTAAGAGGTAAACCATGAGGCGCGGAAGCATTTTTTGGGGAAGTTTAATCCTGCTGCTGGGTGTGATCTTATTGATCAACCAGTTCTTTCCCGGTTTCAATGCCTGGGGTGTTTTCTGGCCGCTGGTGCTGGTCGGTCTGGGCGTGTGGTTCCTGGTAGGCCAGCGGTGGGTCGGAAGCGGCAACCTGGTCGAAGAGCAGGTCCATATCCCGCTGGACGATACACGCGAAGCTCGAATTCAACTGCATCATGGCGCGGGCCGCCTGGAAGTCAACCCTTCCGGTGCCCCTGGTGAGCTGCTGAGCGGTTCTTTCTCCGGCGGCGTCGATCAGCATCTGCAGCGCAGCGGGCAATCGGCGCGCCTCGATTTGCGCACCGCCAGCATGCCGATTTTTATCGGCTGGCCTTTCGTATATATGAATCAGGGTCTCAGTTGGAAGATTGCCTTGACGCGCGAGATCCCCTTGCAGTTGGAGGTGGAAACCGGGGCCAGCGAAACTCGCCTTAACCTGCAGGATCTGCTCGTCACCGAATTTCGGATTAAGACCGGGGCCAGTTCCTCGATGGTCACCCTCCCGGCGGCTGCCGGACTGACCCGAGTCAATGTACAATCCGGGGCAGCCTCGGTCGAGCTAACCCTGCCGCAAGGCGTGGCGGGCCGCATACATGTCCAGAGCGGTCTGGCCGGGGTAAATATCGACCAGAATCGTTTTCCGGCAGCGGGCAGCGGTTATGAAACCCCAGGATACGAAACGGCGGCCAACAAGGCGGAAATAACTGTGGAAACCGGGGTAGCGAGCATCACCATTCGATAATCTCAGCCGGCGGGGGTGTTCCCGGCGGCGAATAGGGAAGGTGTTAGATGAAAACAGCGTGGCGTGTGATTTTGGGCGTGGTTTTGGTGCTCCTGGGGGCGCTGGCCTTACTGCAAAACTTTGGCCAGATTAATTTTGAGGGCACTCTATGGGGAATTGTTTTCGGTCTGATTTTTGGCGGGGCCGGGGCCGGTTTCATGGTCAGTTATTTCCAGGATCGGAAGACGAACTGGTGGGCGGCCATCCCGGGCTTTACGCTGATCGGCCTGGGGGTATTGATCGTCCTGGGATCGCTGAATTTCCAGCCGGATGAACTCCTGGCAGCGGTCTTTCTGGGCAGCATTAGCGCCAGTTTCTGGCTGGTCTACTTTGCCGACCGCAGCCGCTGGTGGGCGATTATTCCGGGTGGGGTGATGGCCTCGGTGACAGTATTGGTCCTGGTGGAACCCCTGGGGGAGGCCTGGCCAGTGGTGATTTTCTTTGGCGGCATGGCGGCAACTTTCGCGTTGGTGGCATTACTGACCGGCCCGGATGAGAAAACACGCACCTGGGCCTGGTATCCGGCGGGGGTATTGGGCGTGTTGGCGGTGATCATGGGCATTACAGCCGGTCCGCTGCCAGGAATTACTTTCCCCATCTTGCTGATCGCCGCCGGCGTGGTCATGGTGGGCTGGACGTTTTTAGCAAAACGCAGCACATAATCAAAAACCTGGTTTTCAAACGGATTGTGCAACAAACTCGCAGCCAATGGGTACAAGCCTGAGCAGTTCTTGCCGGCTGGCTGCCAGACTGAAATATTGAAAAAGGATGAAACGATGGAACCAACAAAACGGCTTGCTCGCAGCCAAAGCGATTTTATGATTGGCGGTGTCTGTGGGGGGTTGGGAAAATATTTCGCAATTGACCCGACCCTGGTGCGCCTGGTATTCGTGCTGCTCACCCTGGCGGGCGGCAGTGGGGTGCTGGTCTACTTTATCTTATGGATCGTTATGCCGCGTGAGGATGCACCGAACGTGCAGACCAACATGGACAGCCAGGAATTCAGCCGCCGGGCCAACCAGATGGGCCAGGAAATGCAGCAAATTGTCCAACAGCCCAACACGCGTGCTGTAAAGTTCATAGGGATTTCCCTGGTGGTTTTGGGCCTGGTGTACCTGGTACAGAATCTCAACATTCCCTGGCTGGCCTGGTTCAACGATCAGTTATTATGGCCAATTTTAATCATTGTCGTGGGAGCGCTGCTGCTCAGCCGGGCTTTTCGGAAGTAAAACGGATGCTTCTACCCGGGCGAGGGGGGCCTTGCCCGGGTGTTCAAATTGATTGGAGGGTATTATGCAAAATTGGCGCCGCCGCAGTATTTTCTGGCCGCTGCTGTTGATCGCCGCCGGGGTGCTCTTGTTCCTCAACAATATGGGGACCGTGTCCGGCTCATCGTGGGATAGTATCTTCAGATTGTGGCCCGTGATCTTGATTGCGGCCGGATTGGACGGCTTCTGGAAGGGCGAAGGATACACCGGGGCCACGGTCGTTACCGGGCTGGGGGTGCTTTTTTTGTTGGGCAACCTGGGCTACCTGACACTCAGCGCCTGGGACCTGATCCTGCGCTTGTGGCCGCTGTTTATTGTGGCGATCGGATTGGATCTTTTAATCGGGAAACGGCGGCCCTGGTCGGCGGTTGCCGGTATTCTGGTGGGATTGGTGGTTACTGCCGGCATTTTCTGGCTGGTGGTTAACTCCTCATTGACGACCAACTATAATACGGAAGATGTCAACCTGAAGCGCAACGGCGCCAATGCTGCTCGCGGAACGATCTCGCTGCCGGTTGGTAAACTGAATCTGGTCGCCGGGGCGGAAGGGGATACCCTGATCAGCGGTAATCTGCAGGTCAACAGCGGTGAATACATTACTGAGGATGGTACCTTGGCCAACGGCACCGCCACCTTCAACCTGGAAGGGCGCGGGTATGGCAGTTACATGCCCTTTTCAAACCGCGGTGGTCAGGAAGAATGGAACCTGCGCCTCAACCCCGAACTGAGCTACGATTTGACCGTCAAAGTGGCCGTGGGAGACAGCATGCTGGATTTCACCGGGGTAACCCTCACCGGCCTGTCCGTTGAAGGGGCGATCGGTAAAATGGTGCTGACCTTGCCGGAAAGCGGGTCCTTCAACGGAAGGATTCAGTCTGCGATTGGTTTGACCGAAATCTGGGTGCCCAAAGGCGCACCGGTGCGCGTTCACTTCGAGAGCGCCCTGACCGGCACCAGCCAGCCTTCCGATTTTGTGCGCAATGGGCGCACGGTGACCTCGCCGAACTACGCCGAAGGCGCCGGCATGGATCTGACAGTTAGTGCGGCCATTGGTGCGATTAACGTCCGCTATCTTCCTTGAATCCTTTGTGATGCCTGCTCCCAAACAGCAGGCAAACATCCAACCCAGATTGGGACCGTCCTGAAGTTTTTTTGGGACGGTCCCAATCTTTTTATATTCCGGGAACTATTTGAACGGGGCGTCGTCTATACCTTAGAGACTAAAATTGGAGGTCAAAATGAACATAAAACACAAATTAACCTTTATCGTTGTTGGACTGGCAGCCATCATTGCTCTGTCAGCTTGCGCATCCATTCCGGCATCCGCCGCCGGGACTGATACAAATATCCGGACGCTGAATGCTACCGGTGAAGGCAAAGTTTACCTGGTACCGGATATCGCTTATGTCAATATCGGCGTACACAGCCAGGCAGCGACCGTTGCTGAAGCACTCAAAGATAACAATGCCCAGGCCCAGGCCATTCAAAAGGCATTGACCGACATGGGTGTGGATGCCAAGGATATTCAGACATCAGCCTTTAATGTATACCCACAGCAGCAAACCCCAAAACCGGGCAGCACGGATACCCCTCCTGTCACGGTCTACGTGGTCGACAATACGGTCACCGTGACCGTGCGCGACCTGCAGAAGCTGGGTGATTTGCTCGACAAGGTTGTCAGCTCGGGTGCGAACAATATCAACGGCGTGCAGTTTGATGTCGCCAACAAGGATGCCGCGCTCTCCGAGGCTCGCAAGCAGGCCATTCAAGACGCGCAGCGCCAGGCCCAAGAAATTGCCTCGGCCGCCGGTGTGGTACTGGGTCCGATCCAGAGCCTGAACGTCAACACCGTTGGACAGCCTGGTCCGATGTATGCGGGTAAGGGTGGTTTCGCCACCGCGGAATCTTCAGTTCCGGTTTCGGCTGGACAACTGCTGATCAGCGCCAGCGCCAACATTACCTACATCATTCAGTAGCCAATTTCCTCCCCTGACTCCCTGTTGGGAGTAAAACCCTCCTCTCCTCCAGCGATGGGGGAGAGGAATTTTTTATTCAGGCCTTATAATTAAATGGCATACCCGCATGAGCTTGAATAAGGATGAATGAGGTGTAATCAGGTGCCTGAATCGATCCCTGTAATCACGGGACGCGAAATGCTGCCCCAAATGGCGCGCATCCAATCGGATACGCTGGGTTTTATTATGGACACCACCCGCCGCTACGGCGAGCTGGTGCATTTTGATCTGGGAATCACGCATGCCTATCTGGTCAACCAACCGGATGCGATCAAACACATTTTGCTGGATAACTACCGCAACTATACCAAGGATACGATCCAATACAACGCACTGGCGACCATTACCGGGCGAGGACTTTTAACCAGCGACGGCGAACTTTGGTTCCGCAACCGGCGGTTGGAACAACCAGCCTTTTCGCGCCCGCGGCTGCTGGCCCTGGATGAGGTGGTGGTTCCGGCGGTGCAGTCAATGCTGGAGGGGTGGAAAGCCGCGGCAGCTGACAAACAATCCGTGGTGCTGGATGTGGACGACGCCATGATGCGGGTCACGTTAGAGGTGGTGGGAAAAGCCCTGTTTGGAATCGACCTGAGCCGCGACGCGCGCAGCCTGACCGGCGCGGTGCTGACCTGCCTGGATCATATCGTTTACAAAGCCAGGCGGATGATCGTCCCGCCGGATTGGGTGCCCATCCCGCGCAACCTGCGTTTTAAGCGTGCGCTGCGCCTGCTGGATGAGGCGGTGTATGCCCTGATCGACGCCCGGCAGGCATCGGGCAGGCCCGGCGGAGACCTGTTAGGCATGCTCCTGCAGGCGCGTGACCCCGATAACGGGCAGCCAATGAGCCGCCAGCAGCTGCGCGATGAGGTGATTACGTTATTGATCGCGGGGCATGAAACGGTGGCGAGTGCCTTGACCTGGACCTTTTATCTGCTGGCAAAGTCTCCAGCTACGGTCGCAGCCCTGCAGGCGGAAGTGCAGCAGGTTTTGGGAGGGCGTTTGCCAACATCGGCCGATCTGCCAAAATTGACTTTAACCGGCCAGATTTTTGATGAAGCCCTGCGGCTTTACCCGCCGGCCTGGTTGATCACGCGCAAATCGCTGGCTGTCGATCGCCTCGATGGGCGTGAAGTGCTGCCCGGCGCGCTGTTTATCATCAGTCCCTATGCCGTTCACCGCCACCCGCAGGTCTGGACAGAACCCGAGGCGTTCGATCCCGGGCGGTTTGCTGCGGATGCCGACCGGCAGCGCCCGCGCTTTGCCTATATTCCGTTCGGCGGCGGGCCGCGCCTGTGCATTGGCAACCATTTTGCCCTGACGGAGGCGCGTTTAATCCTGGCGATGGTGGCGCAGCGCTTCCTGCTGGAACTGCCGCCGGGGAGCAAAGTGATCCCCGACCCGCTGGTTACCATCCGTCCGCACGGCGGGCTGCCGATGAGGCTGACGCCCCGCTGACCCTGGACAGGCTAAAATTTATGGACGAGATTTAAGGGGTGGGCGTGGCCGTCATGGCGCAGGGCGCATCCAGCGCGCAGGCTGTGCCCTGAGAGCCCGTTCCGGGGGCCTGGATGAATGGGGGTAACGTGGCGCGCAGGGTGGGGGTGGGTCGGGCGGCCAGTTCCGCCAGTTGAGGAGGTAAAGCCGGCAGAACCAGCCCGCCGGCGGCGATTCCGGCCTTGATCTTCTCATCCAAATGATCATCAACCGCTGTTTCGCCCGACAGGACGTCATTGCCGATTACCACAAAGGGGACCAGAATATCGCCTTTACTGATCTTGAAATACCCGGCAGATGCATACAAGCGGTTGACCTCGCTCAAATCGTTGAGCGGCACCTTGAGCATCTGCAGGCGGCTGCCGTAGCGCGCTTCAAGGGGCGGCAGGACATTGCGCAGCACGTTTTCGCAGGAGCTGCAGCCGGGTGTCCAGAAACAGCACGGCGCGCACGATGCCATCGCCGCTGGATACAGCAGGGGCCGCGCTGCAGCCAGCTAGAATCAGGCCAAAGGCCAGGGTGAGGATCAATAAAAATTTACCGGGCAGACGGTTCATAGTTTCCTTGTGGCAGGTCTCCGCGAGACCGACAGGTTTATCCTGGAAAAAGTTTCGCGGTCAGGGCAGGCACGTATTTTTTAACCATTTCGGACGAGATGCCGTTGGTGCGGCAGATTTCCGCGTAGATATCCACGCTTTTACGGCGCGTGCGGGCCTGGGTCTCGGTATTCAAACCCCACAGGCCAAAACGCTGCGACCAGCCGCGCTCCCATTCGAAATTATCGACCTGGCTCCAGTGAAAATAGCCTTTGATCGGCCAACTGAACGTGACCGCCCGCCACATCTGGTGAATGTGTTCCACCAGGTAAAGCTGGCGCAGGTTATCGTCGGTATCTTCGATCCCGTTTTCAGTCACCAGGATAGGAATATTGAACTGGCGGGCCCATTTGAACGAGTCAAAAAAACCTTCCGGCAGGTTGGCCAGGAACCCCGTGGTGCTCAATTGAGACCCGACCGGGAAGCTGCGCTCAATAAAATTCGCTGACGGTTTGAGTACGAATTTCAATACATCGATGGCGTAATAATTCAGGCCGAAGAAGTCCTGGGTGTGAGCCGCTTCGGGGATAGAGGCTCGTTTATGCAGGAGGCGCACCTTGCCATCCTTCAGGGCGAGCGGAAAAGCGTTCATGATCTGCGGCCCAAAATGCGCCATCAGGCGGTCGATCGGCATCCAGCTGCGCGCCGGGCGCAGCGGGCGATTGTGATGGGCGAAACCCACGCGAGCAGTTTTTTGGATTTCATGGATCGTACGGTAAGCAGCGGCGTGCCCGCGCAGCATGTTGCAGAGGACCTTGAAAACCGATTCGAGGTCGCCGTGATGCCCCGGGGGAAACTCTCCGGTGAAGTAACCGTTGAAATAGTACACATTGGGCTCGTTGATCGTAACCCACAACGACACGTACTCTTTGAGCGCCTCCACCGTTTTGCGCACAAACGCTTCGAAGAACTGCGCGGACTTTGGATTCGCCCAGCCGCCTTGCTCGCTCAGCCACAGCGGGTCGCTAAAATGATGCAGGGTAACCATCGGCAGCAGGCCGCGTTCAACTGCCCCGCGCACGATCTGGCGGTAATAATCGAGGGCGTCTTCGTCCCAACGGTCTTCAGCCGGTTGGATGCGCGCCCAATCTACCGAGAGACGATGGGCATTTTGACCGGTTTCGGCTGCGCGGTCGAAATCTTCTTTCCAACGCCCACCCCACCAATCACAGGCCAGGCCGGGTTTCATCCCCTGCAGGATGCGCCCGGGTTCATTTGCCCATGCAGTCCAGTTGCTTGGGGGGGAATTCCCTTCCACCTGGAAGGCGGAAGTGGCGGTACCCCAAAGAAAGCCGGCTGGAAAGGTATATGTGGCAGTTGGCATAGCAGCTCCTTAAGTAAAACTTTCCATATTATAAACCACTCGATAGTTTGCGTTCCCCTGGTATCTGCTTTATAATTGGAACAATTCCGGCTTGTGAAAGGTTATACAACTTATGAAACGATTCCCCCGCTTTCTGCTCGTGATGGTGATTTTTTCCTTGCTGTTTACGGCTTGCTCTGTGGCATCTCGCAATGCCCTGATTGGCAAGTGGGGTAATCAAGATCAGGCTTTGACCCTGGAATTCACCATGGATGGGCGTCTCCGGCAAACCAGCCAGGGGGTTACCCAGGAGCTGAATTTTCAATTCCTGGATGATCACACTATCGAACTGAAAGTTCCGGGCGCGACCGGTGCCCCTCAACCGATCCCCTTTACGATTAGCGGTGACACCTTGACCCTGCATTTGGGACAGGACGCAACCAGCGGGCAACCCCAGACGCTTGATTTTCAGCGCGTGAAGTAATCCTGCTTTTCGTTTTGCCTTAAAACTCAACCCGTATGGGCGGCTCTCCCGTCCATACGGTGTTTTAAGGTGTTATAATCGTCAATAGGATAAAAACCATCCAAATTTAAAAATCTAATCCTCTCATGCAATATTGTTACCTTTCTCAGACACTGTTAATGTACATGTGACAAAATAGCCTATAGCTTCTCATTTTGTAAATAAAATCACAAAGATTGATTATTCTCCCTGGAGGTAGTTTCATCATGCGAAATGCTAAATTTCTGGTAGGTGGTTTGCTGATCGTTGCAGCGGTTGTTTATTTGATCGTCTCCTCGACCCAGGCCAGTGCCCAGTACTTCCTGACCATCGAAGAGCTTCAAGCGCGCAAAGCAGAAATGTTGGGTAAAGATGTGCGCGTTTCTGGCGCAGTCATCGGTGATTCTATCCAATATGATTCTCAAAACCTCTCTCTTACCTTCACGGTAGCCAATATCCCGGGTGATAATGCGGTAATCGATGCTCGTGGCGGCCTGGGTGCTGTGCTCAAGGCTGCCGTGGTGGATAACAACCTGCCTCGGATGAACGTGGTTTATAACGGCGTCAAGCCGGACCTGCTGAAAAATGAAGCCCAGGCCATTATGACCGGTAAATTAAACGCAGACGGCACCTTCACCGCCAATGAACTGCTGTTAAAGTGCCCGACGAAATACGAAGAAGCTATACCCGGACAGGCTCAGTGATTGATACTGCCCTCTTGAAATTTCCTGCTCGCCCGTAAATTGATTTAGCGGTTTTCCGCCGGCCCAGCCGGTGGAAACCGCAGTTTTTTGCTGCCCTGGGCGGGCTGCTTCCTCACTTCAAAGGAGTGATTTATATGGTAGCAAATTTTGGGTTTGGTGTTTTAGTGCTCACCTTCCTGGCATCGCTATATGGGATTGGTGCGGCAATTTATGGTGGATTACGCAACCGCGCAGCCTGGGTGGAGAGCGCCCGTTCAACCATGCTGCTTACTTTCCCGCTGATCACCGTGGTAGTAATTGTGCTGGAGTATTTGCTGATCACGGGCGATTACCACGTTGAATTTATCTATAACGTGACCAGTTCGAGCATGCCGCTCTACCTGCGCATGACCGCCTTATGGGGCGGGCAGGCGGGTTCGTTGATTTTCTGGTCCTGGTTGATGTCGGCTTTTGCCACCGCGGTTACCTTCAAACGCTGGGACCGCGACAAAGAGTTCTTGCCCTGGGTAGTGGTCGTGGCATTGGTCACCCTGGCTTTCTTCTTGAGCCTGAGCATCTTTTTTGAGAATCCATTCAACCGCTTTTTTACGCTGCCCGATGGTACCCAGGCCGCGATGATGTTTGCCCCTGCCGGCTCACAGGCGATATCCCCTGCGGATGGGCGCGGGCTTAACCCGCTGCTGCGCCACCCGGGGATGATTATTCACCCGCCGATGCTTTATTTAGGTTTCGTCTCGTTTGTGATCCCGTTCGCATTCGCCTTCGCGGCGTTGATGACCGGTCGCACCGACGATCGCTGGATCCGCCTGACCCGGCGCTGGACGTTGATCGCCTGGCTGTTTCTTTCGTTAGGTCTGCTGCTCGGTTCACGCTGGGCGTACGACGTGTTGGGTTGGGGAGGCTACTGGGGCTGGGACCCGGTCGAAATTGCCGCCTTCATGCCCTGGTTGAGCGGCACCGCCTTCCTGCACTCGGTGATGATCCAGGAAAAGCGCGGGCTGTTTAAGCGCTGGAACATGATCTTGATCATTCTTACCTATTCACTGGTCATCTTTGGCACTTTCCTGACCCGCTCGGGTGTGCTCTCCTCGGTGCATGCCTTTGCCCAGAGCGCTATCGGCCCGATGTTCTTCACCTTTATTGGGATTACGTTCTTAATTTCGCTTGGTATGCTCCTGCATCGCTGGAATGCGCTGCGTTCAGAAGGGCACATGACCTCTGTGCTTTCGCGCGAATCCCTCTTTTTGATCAACAACCTGCTGTTCATGGGTATTCTGATTGTGTGCTTTTGGGGCGTGATCTACCCCCTGATCTCTGAACTGGTTACCGGTCAAAAAGTGACTGTAGGCCCGCCGTTCTACGAACGCGCGACCGGGCCCTTGTTTGCCGGGCTGATCTTTTTGATGGGGGTGGCCCCGCTCTCTGCCTGGGGCTTATCGACGATTAAAACTTACCGCCGAGCGATCTGGAAACCTTTCCTCGTTTCGCTGGTTATCCTGGCGGCGGTGATTTTCTCGGGTGTCACCAACCCGGCGGCCCTGCTGGCCTTCTGGCTGTGCGGGTTCACCGCGGTCATTACCCTGTACGAATACACGCGCGCGGTATGGGCGCGTCATAAAGCGACCCGCGAGAATGTCGTTCTGGCTCTTTATCGCCTCGCCGGGCGCAACCGCCGGCGTTATGGCGGTTACATCATCCATCTGGGTGTCGTACTGATGGCCCTGGGTGTGATCGGCATTGAAATGTTCCAGACGGAAACCCAGGGCACCATTCCTCAGGGCGGCCAGCTCAATGTGGCCGGTTATACCCTGACCTACAAACAGTTGGACGAATTTGACCTGCCGGATGGCCGCGGCGTGGCTCGCGCCGTGCTGTCGGTGAGCAAAAACGGCCAGTTTATCCAGAACCTGTATCCGCGGCGCGATTTTTACTACGAATCACAGCAGCCGATGACCATCCCCGGCATACGTTCGACCCCGCAGGATGACCTGTACGTGCTGCTGGTGGATTGGGAACCGATTTCCGCGATGGGTGCAACCTTCAAGGTGTATGTCAACCCATTAGTTTACTGGCTGTGGATCGGCGGATTTGTCTTTATCCTGGGAACGTCCGTGGCCTCCTGGCCGGATCGTGACCCTGAGCTGGCGAAGGCGAAAGTGCCGGCTCGGGCCGCGGTGAGCAGGATTTAACATGTATGGAGAGGGGGCGTCTGCCGGTTTTTTCACAGGCGCCTCCTTTTAAGCAGTTTAAGCAGTTTGCATGAAGGATTGGCTGATAAATAAATGAAATCTCGTAGAACCAAAATTGCTCTGATGTTAGCCCTGCTGGCAATCGCGGTAAGCGCCGTAACCGGTCTTGCCCAGTCCAACCAGCCCTCGGATGATGAAGTTAATGCCGTTGCCAAGGAACTGTACTGCCCGGTATGTGAGAACATTCCCCTGGATGTTTGCCCGACGCAGGCCTGTGCCCAGTGGCGCGACCTGATCCGCCAGAAGCTGTCGGAAGGCTGGAACAAGGAGCAAATCAAGCAGTATTTTGCCGCCCAATATGGCGATCGGGTGCTGGCCGAACCTCCTCGTGAGGGTTTGAATTGGCTGGTCTATATCTTGCCCCCGATTTTTTTCCTGGGCGGTGTGTTTCTTGTGTACCGTGTTTTGAGCAACCGCAAGCCGCTCGCGAAAGCAAGTACGGTGGACGCTGCTTCACCCGCGCCTGATGATCCGTATCTCAAGCGCCTTGAAGAAGAGTTGAAGAGCCGAAAGTAATCCTCACGTTTCTCTTACCCGTTGAAAATGCATCATGATTGAGAGGTTGACAAATGGAAAAGACAGTTGACAATACTGCCATCTCTGAAAGCGAGAATCGTGCCCGCGGTCTGCCAGCCTGGATCATCGTGGCGGCGTTTGCCATATTGGTGGGTTTCCTGGCGCTGATTGCCTGGGGACTCAACCGCGCTCAACAGCCGCCTATCCAGGTTGGCGACAGGGTCCCACCGTTTACCCTTTCGACCTTCGACGGACAGCAGATCAAGCTCGATGATCTGGATGGAAAAATTGTGGTAGTTAATTTCTGGGCTTCCTGGTGCAAACCTTGCGAGCAAGAAGCCGCTGAAATGGAACAGGTGTGGCTTAACAACCAGGCTGAAGGTCAGGTGGTCTTCCTGGGCGTAGATTGGGTGGATACCGAACCGGAAGCCAAACGCTACCTGAAGCAATTCCAGATCACATACCCCAATGGCCCGGATCTGCGCACATCCATTTCGCAGCTTTTCCGCATCAAGGGCGTTCCAGAGACGTATTTTATCGGCAAGGATGGGCGATTGGCTGATTTTAAAATTGGCCCGTTCACTTCTGTCGCGGAATTACAAGGTATGATCAATCGTTTGAAGTAAGGCAAGGTCGAATATTTTTAGGGAGGGTGCTGTGACATCTTCTCTAGCAAATATTCGTGAAGTTCAATGCATTTTTGTGTAGGAGTTTTGGATGGATGTTCCTTCGTTATTTTTGGTCCTGGCAGTGGCCCTTTTAGTTGGTGTATTTATCAGCCGACCGTTCACCAACCGCCGCACCGCCACTGAAAAATTAATTCGTCCCGCAACTGAAGAAAATGAAATTCGCCGTTCGTCTTTATTGGCCGAACGCGATCGTATTCTCATGGCTTTGCAGGATCTTGAATTTGACTTTACCCTGGGAAAGATTCCAGCCGAAACCTACCCCGCACAACGTACTGAACTGCTCACCAATGGAGCGACAGTTCTGCGGAAGTTGGATGAACTGGCAGGGACTACCGCCTCGACCAGCGCGGAATCTCGCCTGGAGGCAGTGGTTGCCGCACGCCGGGCGGATGCAGTCGTACATCCTGCCCGCCAGACCGAAGCAGTGGCCGCGGGTTATTCAGGCCCTGCAGGTGTGCGCCGTCCGCCGGCTTCTGGTGAAGATGATATTGAAGCCATGGTGGCTGCCCGCCGGCAGATCCGCCAGGAAAAAGCGGGTGGTTTTTGCCCGAAATGCGGCAGGCCAGTGGCCAAATCTGATAAGTTTTGTTCGCGCTGCGGCGCGGATCTGTGAGTTTGGGGTTGTTGCCCGGATCCAAATTATGTTAACAGGTCGCTCTATGCAAAAAAAGTTGTTCCTTTTCCTAGCAAGTTTTTTCCTGACCGTGCTGCTTTCTGCCTGTGCGGTATCCCTGGCTGCGGATGTGACTCCGCCGCCGAACTACCAATCCCCCACGCCGCCTCAGGCTCAGGTTGCTCCGGTTTCAGTACAACCCCTGCTGCTCCCCGATCCCGTCCAGGGGGCAGCCAGCTACGTCGAGAAATGCCTGCCCTGCCATGGGGTTAAAGGTCTGGGAGACGGTCCCCAGGCTTCCAAGTTGGGACTGCCGGTCCCGGCAATTGGCAGCGCTACGCTGGCGCGCAATGCCAGCCCGGCCGATTGGTACAACATCGTCACCAACGGCAAGATGGAAAATGGTATGCCGCCCTTCCGCAGCTTGAATGACCGCCAGCGTTGGGATGTGGTGGCGTATGTGCTTACTTTGAGCGCCTCTCAGGATTCCCTCCAACAGGGCAAGCAAATTTACGACCAGGTTTGCGCTTCCTGTCACGGCGCTAACGGCAGCGGAGACGGTTCGGCGAATATGCCGGATTGGACCGAACCGGGCCGCCTGGCAGGGCGTTCAGCCAACGATCTGGTACAGGTGATCAACACCGGGGTCGCCCCGGCAATGCCAGGATATGCCAGCCAGTACAGCCCGGACCAGATCTGGGCGCTGGCAGATTATATCCGCACCTTCTCATTCGCCAGCGGTGCATCCTCCCAAACAGCGGCTGCCGCCGCCACACCCGGTGCCGCGGATCAATCAGCCACACCGGATACAGCGGCCCAATCCGCGACCCCGGTTGGCAGCGAGCCCGGCACCCAGGTGACAACGGATCCGCAAACCACGGCGACCCCCTTCACTGTGGCGATTACTGGCAAAGTGACCAGCACCACAGGTGCGCCGGTGCCAACCGGTCTGAAGGTCACCCTGGATGGATACGATAATATGACCCCAACCTGGTCAGAATCGGCTGATATCCAGACAGACGGCAGCTACCGCTTCGATAATGTCGAAGTGGTCAGCGGGCGCACTTTCATGGCGACCGTGCAGTACCAAAATGTGCCGTTTACCTCTGATCCGCTGCATGCCGCGGAGCTGACCCCCGGACAAGAAGCCAGCCTGCCAATCACGCTGACCGATGTGACCAACGATCCTTCCGGACTTTCCGCCCAGCGTATGCACGTGTTTTTCGATTTTACCCAGCCGGGCACCGTTCAGGTGGCTGAATTATTCATCGTGGATAACCCGGGTGATAAGGCGGTCGTCCCCACCGATGCCGGCGTCCCGGTGGTGAATTTTAGCCTCCCGCAAGGCGCGCAGGAACTCTCCTTCCAGGATGGCGAGCTGGGCGGGCGCTTTATTCAAACGGATCAGGGTTTTGGCGACATGACCCCGATCCGGCCCAAAGAACAGCTTCAGATCTTATTTGGCTATACTTTGCCCTATACCGGGGAACAATCGTTATCCATCCCGATGACCCTGCCGGTCGAATTGACCGTGGTGATGGTGCCCTCGGGTGGGGTGTCGGTGGAAAGCGCCCAGTTAATTCCGGCTGGTGAGCGCAGTGTAGACGGCACCAACATCCAGCTTTTCACCGCCAACAGCCTGGCCAAGGGCAGTACGCTGGATGTGACCCTGACGGGCCAGCCCTCCGGGAACGTTCCGGCGGGGGTTCCGGGTGCATTGAGCGGCACCACCGAGATGGTGATTGGCATCGGAATTTTTGGTGTGGTGCTGATCGCCGCCGGAGTTTGGCTCTACCGCCAGCGGCGCAACAACGGGTTGGTCGCGATCGCTGAAGGGGAAGAGGATCTCGCATTCCCGCTTGAGGTGGAAGAAAGCTCCGAAGCACTGCTGGATGCGATCGTCGCCCTGGATGATCTTTACCAGGCGGGTGAGCTGCCCGAAACGGCATATCAGCAGCGCCGCGCAAATTTGAAAGAACGCCTGCGGCAAATCCGGGAAGGATGAGCCGGTCAGGCGGATTAAACCTTTTATGATAGAAGTTTCGCACCTGGTCAAACGTTTTGGTCCCAAGACCGTCCTGCGCAACCTGGATTTCCAGGTTGCGCAGGGTGAGTTTGTGGCCTTGCTGGGACCGAATGGGGCCGGCAAGACTACCTTTTTGCGCATTCTCTCCTCACTCTCGCGCCAGACGTTTGGTGATGTGCGAATTGCTGGCTTCACGCTGCCTCAACAGGCGGCGGCAGTCCGCCGCAAACTGGGTGTGGTTTCACACCAGCCTATGCTTTACGGCGACCTGTCGGCCGAGGAGAACCTGTACTTTTTTGCGCGGATGTATGGCATCGAAGGTTATGAACGACGGGTGAGTGAGATCCTGGAGCTGGTTGGTTTGGTCCATCGCCGCCGCGACCTGGTGCGTACCTTTTCGCGCGGCATGCAGCAGCGTCTGGCCATTGGCAGGTCAGTTTTACACGATCCCGAGGTGCTGCTGCTGGATGAGCCGCACACCGGGTTAGACCAGGATGCGTGCGATATACTCGACAATGTGCTTCTTCAAGTAGCTGCTCGCGGGCGAACCCTGGTGATGACCTCGCACGATATGGCCCGCGTTTCGGACCTGGCTTCACGTTTCGATGTACTCACCCGGGGGACGATCCAGGCTTCCATTCAGCACGCCGATATGCCTGTAGATGGTTTGCTCACTTTTTACCGCGGCGTTCTGGCGAACGCGGTGGCGGAAAAGGAGCCGGCATGAAAGAAGATACCACTACCCCGGTTCTGGCCGCCGAGCGCAAAGAAAAAATATCTGCGGAAAGGCGCGGGTTTAAAGAAACGGCGACCCCTTTCCTGCGCGCTATACTGGCTGTCGCCTGGAAGGACCTGGCATCGGAGTGGCGCTCGCGCGAAGTCGTTTCGGCCATGCTGGTCTTTGCACTATTGGTGATCTTCATCTTCAATTTTGCCCTGGAACTGGACCCGAAGACCCGCTCCAGCCTGTCTTCCGGGATCTTATGGGCTACCTTTACGTTTGCCGGTACCCTGGGTTTGAACCGCTCGATGGCGGTGGAAAAAGACGGCGGCTGTCTGGATGGCTTGCTGTTGGCTCCGGTCGACCGCACTGCAATTTATTTTGGCAAGCTGCTCTCGAACCTGGCCTTCATGCTGACGGTGGCGGCAATTGTTTTGCCGATTTATTCGATTTTATATAATGTCAACTTGTTTAACCCGGGGTTGATGTTGGTGATTTTACTGGGCTGCTGGGGGTATGTGGCCGTGGGCACGCTGCTGTCATCGATGGCAGTTCAGGCTCGCACCCGGGATGTGCTTCTGCCGATCCTGTTGTTCCCGGTGGCGATCCCGGTTCTGGTTGCCGCGGTAAAAGCCTCGGGTGGTTACCTGAGCGCTGCCCCGTGGATTGAAATTGCACCCTGGGTGAACGTGCTGCTGGTATATGACGTAATTTTCACTGCAGTCGCATTCATGGTTTTCGATTATGTTGTAGAGGAATAATCTATCCTGCGTGCCGCAAGGCACACAAGTTTATGAGGTGTGTTATGTCGTTTACAAAATCCCGCTGGTTGTCCATCCTGGATGTGGTGACGATCATTTTCGTGGTCGCTGCCAGTGCGATGGTCTTTTTTTACGCTCCGCTTGAAAAATCGATGGGAGCCGTGCAGCGCGTCTTTTACTTCCACGTTTCCGTCGGTTGGACGGGCATGTTGGGCTTTCTCCTGGCCCTGGTCGCCGGAATCGTTTATTTGCGCACGCACGACCGCAAATGGGATATCGCCGGCCTGGCAGGAATCGAGATCGGTCTGGTCTTCATGCTGGTCAATATTGTGACCGGCTCGATCTGGGCCTACCCGGCCTGGAATACCTGGTGGACCTGGGACCCGCGTCTGACGACGGCCACGATCATGGAGCTGGCTTATGCCGCCTATTTGATGCTGCGTTCCGGGATCGAAGAGCCCGAGCGGCGTGCGCGTTTTGGGGCCGTATATGCCATCATTGCCTTCGTTTCTGTGCCCCTGACCTTCTTTTCCATCCGCCTGTGGAATACCATCCATCCGGTTGTGATTGGATCGAGCGATGCGGGCGCTACCGGGGCGTTCAGTATGGCCCCCAAAATGACCCAAACTTTTATGTTCAGCTTGCTAACTTTCTCGATCGTCTTCGCCGACCTGTACTGGCATCGCTATCGCCTGGGACGGCTGGCGGACGAGGTTGAGACTCGCAGGTTGAAACTGGTTGAGTAGGAGCACACCATGGATGTAACACCCGACACCGTTAATTTTATGATCCTCGGCTATTCCGTTATTTTCGGAGTAATCGCGCTTTATCTGGTCAGCCTGGTAGTGCGTTTCCGCAACCTGCGCCAGGACGAAAAGACCCTGGACGAGATCGAAAAGAAAGAATAATTTTCTCGCTTTCCTTTTGAACACAGCAGGTTGCTGTTCTTAAAGAATATGCAAAAATAGAATGTGCGTTTTTTGCGGGTCTCTAACCCGTAAAAAACGCACATTCATTCCACCGCCAGATTGATCGCAAGATAAATGGAGCCGGAGGAGAGGGTTTCGATCTGAAAATAAATCGCACCTGATTTCGCCCGGCGGTTGAAAATGAAACGGAATAGGATAGAATTAATCCACAAGAGGAATACCCTGGGATCGTTCGCCTGATCCACTTATGGAGGATGCAGAATGGAAAATTATGAGAAACTGGGGGTCTTTTACCTGGGACGTGAATATGACCTGGCGCAGAAAAAAGCCGAAGAAGCGCTCTTGCTTTACGACGCCAAAGATTTGGTGACACATGCCGTATGCGTGGGCATGACCGGCAGCGGCAAGACCGGCCTTTGCCTGTCATTAATTGAAGAGGCCGCTATCGACAACGTGCCCGCGATCTTAATTGATCCCAAGGGCGACCTGTGCAACCTCCTGCTGACTTTCCCCCAACTGCGCGGAGAAGACTTTCTGCCGTGGATCAACCAGGATGATGCCCGCCAGAAAGGTCTGTCGGCGCAGGAATATGCCGCGAAGCAGGCCGATACCTGGCGCAAGGGTCTGGCGGATTGGGGTCAGGACGGCGACCGCATTCAACGCCTGCGCGACGCCGCGGATTTTGCCATTTATACTCCCGGGTCCAGCGCCGGGCTGCCGGTTTCGATCCTCAAGTCGTTTGCGGCCCCCGACCCGGCGGTCATCGATGACCGTGATCTGATGCGGGACCGGGTCAGCACGGTGGTCAACAGTCTGCTGGGCCTGGTTGGGATCGAAGCCGACCCGATTCAAAGCCGCGAGCATGTGCTGCTTTCGACGCTGATCGATACCGCCTGGAGAAAAGGGGTAGATCTGGACCTGGGCGTTTTAATTCAGCAGGTGCAGTCCCCACCGATCAGCCGCATCGGCGTGCTGGAGCTCGAGTCTTTTTATCCGGCCAAGGATCGCTTTGGATTGGTGCTGGCTTTGAACAACTTGCTGGCTTCGCCGGGCTTTTCTGCCTGGCTGGAAGGCACACCGCTGGATATCGGCAACATCCTGCATACACCGGCCGGCAAGCCGCGCATCGCGATTTTCTCGATCGCTCATTTGGCTGACTCGGAGCGCATGTTCTTTGTTTCCTTGCTGATGAACCAGATCCTGGGCTGGATGCGCACCCAATCTGGCACCACCAGCCTGCGGGCGATTGTGTATATGGACGAGGTGTTTGGCTATCTGCCGCCGACCAGCAACCCGCCCTCCAAACTGCCGCTGATGACCTTGCTCAAACAGGCTCGGGCTTATGGGGTTGGCATGGTGCTGGCGACGCAGAACCCGGTCGATCTGGATTACAAGGCGCTTTCCAATACCGGCACCTGGTTTATTGGCCGGCTGCAGACCGAACGCGACAAAGCTCGCCTGTTAGACGGGCTGGAAGGTGCTGCGGCTGCCACAGGCAGCCAGTTTGACCGCAAAGACCTGGAACAGATCATCTCCGGACTGGGCAGCCGGGTCTTTCTGATGAACAACACCCACGAAGATCAGCCGGTGGTCTTCCAGACGCGTTGGGCCCTATCCTATCTGCGCGGGCCGCTGACTCGCGACCAGATTAAACGCTTAATGGATCCTTACCGCAAACTGGCTGAGGCGGCCCCGGTCGCGGATGCCGCTGTCCCGGTCCAGGCGGCGGCTCCTCCCGCTGCCGCCGTCCCTGCCCCAGCGCCGCAGTCTGATCAGGGACACCCGCCAACCCTCGCGCCGGAGATTCCCCAGTTTTATATCCCGGTGCGCGGGCGCGGACCTGCGAACAGCAGCCTGGTTTACCAACCCCGGTTGTTAGGGACGACCAGGATCAGCTTTGTCGATCGCAAGCATAAAGTCGACCTCGCTAAAGACCTGATTTATATCACCCCTATCCTGGATGAGGCTATTCCGGTAAATTGGGATGATGCCCAGGAATTGGAAGTGGCTGCCAACGATCTGGAAAAGTCTCCAGAACCGGACGCGAAATACCCCGGCCTGCCGCCTGCAGCCGGAAATGCGCGCAGTTATGCAAGATGGCGCCGGGATTTTTCCAGCTGGTTGTACGGCAGCCAATCGATTGAGCTGTTATCCAGCCCTTCGCTCAAGCAGGCCTCGCAGGCGGGAGAATCGGAGCGCGATTTTCGCGTGCGCTTGCAGTTGGCGGCACGCGAGCAGCGCGACGAAGCCACCGAAGCGCTGCGTAAAAAGTATGCGCCCAAACTGGCGACCCTGCAGGAGCGCATCCGCCGCGCCGAACAGGCGGTAGATCGTGAAAAAGCCCAGGCCAAACAACAGGGTTTTCAGACGGTCATCTCATTTGGGGCCACCCTGTTGGGCGCCTTTACCGGGCGCAAAGTGGTCTCCAGCAGTACGCTGGGCAAGGCAGCCACCGCCATGCGCGGTGTCAGCCGGACGGCGGCGGCCAACCAGGATATCGGCCGGGCCGGCGAAACTGTGGAAGCATTAAAGAAGCGGCAGGCCGATTTGCAGGCGCAGTTTGATGAAGAGACCGCGGACCTGGCTGCCAAGATCGATGCCCAGGCAGAAGAACTGGATACGATTTTGATCAAGCCTCGCAAATCGGATATTAACATCCAACTGCTGGCCTTCACCTGGGCCCCGTACTGGCAGGATTCGACCGGGAGCATTACGCCCGCCTGGTAAAGCTGGCTGAATGGTATGATCTTAACTTTGGGTAAATCATGGGCAACATAACTGCCTGTGATTTGCCTACAGCATCTCTGAACTATTTTGACGTAAGACCAATAAACTTAGGGAGTATTCATGGATTTTCAACTCCATACGACTTTTCCGCTGCATCTCGAAAATGAATGGAACGCTCTGATTGAGCACAGTATTACCAATGTCCCGTTTATCCGGCATGAATATCTGCACGCCTGGTGGCAGACCCGCGGTGGGGGTGAATGGCCGCAGGCCGAATTGGCCCTGGTGACCGCCCATCGTGACGGGCAGTTGGTGGGAGTGGCCCCGCTGTTTAAGACAGACCATCCCCAGGGGCGGACGAGTCTGCTCCTGTTGGGCAGCATTGAAATATCGGATTACCTGGATATCATCGTGAGCCCTGCCGACCTGGATGAATTTCTGACGGGTCTGCTTAATTTCCTGGCCTCGCCCCAGATAGGCGACTGGCAGGTATTGGACCTGTATAATTTAATCGACTCTTCGCCTACCCTGGCCGGGTTGGAGCGCGCCGCCGATGCTTTAGGCTGGCCCTACAGCTCGGAAAAACTTCAGCACTCGCCGTATATCCCTTTGACCGGTGATTGGGATACCTACCTGGCAGGTATTGACAAGAAGCAGCGCCATGAAATTCGTCGGAAAATCCGCCGGGCAGAAGAGGCGGGCGATGTGCGCTGGTATTTCACCCGCGATGCGGATCAGTTGGAAAGCGATACTCAGGCGTTTGTGGCGATGATGCGCACCGATCCTGAAAAAGAAGCTTTCTTTGCCCGATCCGATACCATGCTGGATACGATGATCGAGATCATCCGCTGCGCTTTTGAGCACGAATGCCTGGTGCTGGCCTTCCTGGAAATCAACGGGACGAAAGCCGCCGGATATCTGTGTTTCGATTATCTCAACCGCATCTGGGTCTACAACTCCGGGTACGACAGCAGCATGATGGAGTTTTCACCCGGCTGGGTGCTGCTGGGGTATCTGCTGCAGTGGGCAAACGAGCAGAAGCGCAGCGAGTTTGATTTTATGCGTGGGGATGAAACGTACAAGTATCGCTTTGGCGCCGTCGACCGTTTTGTGATGCGCGCCACCATCACCCGAAAATAACATTCTATCCCGGGCAACTGCCGGCATAGCCGGCAGTTGCCCGGCTTTATTAAGACGTCGTTTCTTCGGGGCCGGCCCAAACCTGGATCAGCCTGGCAAAAAACTGAACCATGACGGCCATCTCGTCAACCGCGATGCGTTCGTTATTGCCGTGGATTCGCTTGCGGTCCTCGTTATTAAGGGTCATCGGGCTGAAGCGGTAAACGTTATCACAGAAGGCATGGTAATTGCGTGCGTCCGTCCCACCCAGCACCAGCATTGGAGCGACCACCACGCCGTCAAACATTGCCCGGATGGTGCGGGTCAGCGCCTGGTAAGGTTGGCTTTCGATGCTGGAGAAAGTTGACGCCTCCGAAATAAACCCTTGCAGCGGCTCAAATGTAACCCGGTCGTCATCGATGATCTTGCGCACCCGTTCGCAAGCCAATGCGATGGTATCGCCGGGCATCAGGCGGAAATTAACCATGGCAGTGGCTTTGGAAGGCAGCACATTCTCTTTGACGCCGCCCTTAATGATCGTAGGCGCGCTGGTGGTATGGATCATGGCATAGGTCGCGGGAGATTTTTCCAGATTTTTGCGCACCGTACCGCCAAAAAGCCACAGGTTGGACAGGGCAAACTGCAGGGTAAACGGCAGCAGCGGTCCCAGCCCGCGGAAGAGCATTTGCACCGGTCCCAGGTCGGTGGGCTGGGGCGCAGCCTCCAGAAAGGCCAGGGCTTTGGATAATATCCCAATGGCTGTTTCACGGGGTGGGGTGGCCGAATGCCCGGGAGCCGCTTCCACGGTCAACTGGAGGGTCATAAAACCTTTTTCGGCGATTCCGACCAGCCCCGCCGGTTCTGTGATCCCTGGCAAGATCCCTTCGACGATACTGCCGCCTTCATCCAGCACAGCTGCCAGGTGAATGCCCTGGTCGTTGAGGAAGTTGGCAATTTCCTTCGCACCGTGCCCGCCGATTTCTTCATCATGCCCAAAGGCCAGGTACACGGTGCGCTCGGGTTTAAAATCTTGCGCCAGCAAATGCTCAACGGCATCCAGGATGCCGATCATCTGGCATTTGATATCCATCGCACCGCGCCCCCAGATGTAATCGTCGGCGACCACCCCGTCAAAGGGTGGGTGCTCCCATTCCGCCAGGGCTTCTTCTTCGACCGGGACGACATCCTGGTGGGCCATCAATACCACCGGATCCAGGCTGCTGTCTGAGCCCTGCCAGGTGTACAGCAGGGCATAATCCATGATCCGCCGGCGCTGCAGGCGGGAGTGCACCAGGGGATAGGTCTGTTCGAGGTAGCGCTGCTGGTCAAGGAAAGGAATGTACCCGGATGCGCTGCCGTCCAAAACACTGATCGTAGGGAAGCGCAGCGCGCCTGCCAGATGCTCAGCCACCTGTTCGGGATCGACTTCGATGGCTTCGACCAGATCAACCGGCTCTATCGGGCGGGCATATCGCAAGCTGCGAAAGAGCATAAAAGCCACAACAAACAGAAGCAAAACGACCAGAACGATGATGATGGTGAGAAAGGGAATCTCCATAGGGGTCCTTTAGGCAAAAATCCAAAGATCGGGTGGGCCTAGCTGCAGATTATAGGTCAGGTTGCGCAGTTGATCCCTGCGTTCGGCCTCGACTGAGAGCAGAATAAATTCCGCCAGGGGGCGGATATCTTCAGGGGGGACGGTGATGGGCAAAAAAGGCGAGCGGGTTTTCACCTCTTGCAAAGGAAGCGGTTGTTTAAGCAGGTTGACGCCGGTCGTGGAAAGCTGTTCCAGGGTCAGGTTGTATGCCGGAATATAGAACCAGCGCGACTGCGCCCAGAATTTTTCCATATCGCGTTCGTTGTTCCCGCTGTAAGTTTCGCGATGCAGTGTGACCTGCCCGGCCGCCACCCAGACCGGTTTACCGGACATATTGGCGGGAATTCCGGCGGCGTAGTGGACGGTTTGCGGCAGCAGTCCTTTTTCATCCGAAAGCACCTGACCCTGCCCGCAGTTTGGACAAACCCAGACCACTTCGTCGGGTTGGGCCGCGAGCGCCTGCTGGCAGCGCACGCACTGCATGGGGAGTAATTCTACTTTTGCCTGGCTCATTGGAAGCGCTCCAATTTTTGAACAATGTCGCTCACCTGGCGGATCGGATCAGGCAGGGCGATGCTCCACCTGGATTTGCCCAACTGGGCATAGCGCCGGCGGTACTCATAATGCTCACCGTAACGGTAGCGGCGGTAGGCAAACAGCATGACAGATAAGCCGCCCAGAAAACAGGCGATCCCCGCGCCGAGAGAATCATCCTTGCTGCTGAAATCGGCGACCATGTAGGCCACGTCAATCGCCAGAAAGGAACCCAGCGCCATACCGCCCACCAGGACTCCTGCCCGAAAATACAGGTTGCCCGGGGCTTTACCATACAGGGTCTCACCCGAGTAGCCGTCGATCACTACTTGAAAAGCCCGACCGCGATAATCATAACGGATAACCCACAACGGATAATACACCAGTCCCTGGCGGTTCCGGATGATGCGTACAAAACTCTGCCCGACCCGGTCGAGGTTGGCTTTACGGTTGATCCCGGCTTCAAATTCGCTGCGCGCCTGTTCGAGCGCATCCAGGGCTGAACCGGTGGGTTCGAAGACCAATCCGGATTTGTGCAGGCTGTCGGCGTTAAATGGCTCGAGCTCCCTGCCCTCCAAATTGACCTGGGATACGCCAAACTCACCCACTTCACAGGCGGCGGTATTCCAGGTCATTTCTTCGAGCACTTTAATTTCGCGCGGTTCGTAGCGGGTGCTGTCGCCCGAGCTGACTTTCTTCTGACCGAACACCCAACCCAATCCGCGCCCCCAGGTGGTCCAAAAAGGCAGGTGCATTAAGAGAATCTCGGTAATCCGTGCCTGTCGTTTGGCGGACCCGGCAATCGCTAAATTGCCGGATAAAAACTTTTTGAATGCGGTTTCTGCCTGGCTGCGATCGATACGCAGGGGGACATTATAGCGCCTGATCCCATTTTCCCCGCTGACTACGGAGCGCATTTCGCAAAATGGACAGATCACTATCGCCTGTCCTTCAGGGATAGGCACCATCCCACCGCAGCGTGGGCAGCCCAGGCCTTTTAATGGCGAATTATCACTCATACGCGGGATGCTACCATGACTGCCATGAAAAATAAGAAAGGGGCGGCAATCGCAGCCAGGATCAGCGCCAGGCTAAAATCCAGGACGAGACCGCCGGCTTGCAGCCCGGTCAAGGCTAAAACTGCCAGGCATAGATAAACCAGGGCGGTGATCCCGCCGGCAGCCAGATAGGGAGCCTCGGCTTTGGCCGGAAAAATATTGGCAAAGACCTGTCCGGTGCCGGCCTCGACCACAGCGGTGTAGGTCTGGTTGCGATATTGGTATCGAAAACTATACACTGGAACATGCACCAGGGCAGCCTGTTTGATTTCGGCGCCCGGATTTTTTCGCGCCAGCCAATCTTTAGCCGTCTCTAGCGGGACAGAAGGCGCAATCGATTGCGCATCGTTGCCGGAATCATAGGGGCGCAGGTCTCCGGCAGGCAGGTCGAGGTGGGTGATTTCCGTGATGGAAATCGCGGCACCGGGCTCCAGGTCAATTAATTCGTGGTCGCCCTGCCGGATCATAAAATACCACAATGGATAAAATTGAAAATTTTGCTCGAGGACTTTGGATTTCTTATCAAGGTCCTTGATTGTTTGATTTCCAGACATCCAGCGATTGAGCGCGCCGTCCGCAGCAGCACTGTCTAAGGTCGATGCAAGGTACCAATGAAACACAACCTGCCCCGGATCCAGATAAACCGTTGATCCGCAGAATGGGCAGGTAAGAAACAACTGGCCTTCATCTGGATGCAGTTCACCCCCGCATTGGGTGCAAGCCAGAGAAGTAACCGGCGAATTGCTCATGCAAAAATTATAGCACAGGGAGATGGATAGGTGACGGACCTCAATTGCCTGAACAAACCCCATTGTGCGTCTGTCAGACCTAACGCAAGCGCCCCAAAATAGACTAATATTTTTCTGTGGTATACTAGTAGGCGTTTAAATCAAGATTAAAGGAGGTTAAGAAGCACCCGTGTTTTTGTGACTCATGCACAATAAACAGTCTGCAACGAATTTGACCGCTGGATCGGCAGGGAATGTAAACGTTTGACAGAAAAATTTTGGGGGATTGGCTTTTCAACTGTTATTCGAATTTGTTGGCCATTTTTTTCAATCGCCTTGTTTTCAGTGTAATTTTATAGCTCTTTGATGGAACTGGGAATTGTGGATATTTCCATTTCTATTTTTTGATTGAGCACCGCAGACGCTCGCCTACGCCCTTGACATCCATTAAGGATGCAAACGACTTGCGTTGAAATTTACCGGAAATTTGTCGTCGCGACAAATTCTTATCGGCGCTTTATGTTTAACTAAATTACAGGAGAAATAATGAAGAAACCAACTATAACTAAAAAACAGATGGCAAAAGTCCATCCGCTCATCCCTGAATTCCACCAACAGTTTACCAACGGCAAAATTACCCGGCGCGATTTTTTGCGAGGGGCCACATTGTTGGGCCTTTCGGCTTCATTGGCAGCCTGCGCAGCACCTGCCACGGAGACCCCCGGTGCTGCTGTTGCTGCCACACCTACCGGTGCAAGCCAGATCGTGAGGGGCGGTACCATTCGCAGCGCGATGCAGCTGCAGCTTCTGGATCATCCGGCGCGCTTATCATGGATTGAGGGGGCCAATGTCGTTCGTCAGGTAAATGAATACCTGACCGAAACCGATGTGGAAAATATCACCCATCCATACCTGTTAAAAAACTGGGAGGCGAGCGACGACCTGTTGACCTGGACGCTGAATTTGCGGCAGGGGATTAAGTTTAACAACGGAGACGAACTGACCGCGGATGATGTCATTTTCACCTTTGGCGAATGGCTTAATCCGGATATCGGTTCTTCGATGTTAGGCCTGCTGACCTATCTCAATGGACCGGAGGATGTTGAGAAAGTAGACGATTACACTGTTCGGATGCACCTTAATGCCCCGAATATTGCTGTTCCGGAACATCTTTTCCATTATCCGGCTGCGATCTTACACCGCAACTTTGAAGGTGATTTTGTCAAGCAGCCAATTGGCACCGGCGCTTTTACTTTAGAAGAATACGCCGAAGGCGAGCGGGCGACGCTCGTGCGCCGTGAAGATTACTGGCGAATGGGTGAGGATGGTAAATCGCTTCCCTATCTCGACAAGATTCTTTATGTTTCGATCGATAAAGATGCTGCGGTTGCTGCCATGCAGTCTGGACAGGTGGACACGATGTACCAGCCACGCCCCAGCGATTGGCAGGCGATGAAAGATAACCCGGGCCTGGTGGTTCGCCCTGTGAAAACTTCGCAGTGCTATATTGTCCGCATGCGGGTTGATGTGGAACCCTGGACGGATGTTCGGGTTCGCAATGCATTAAAGAAATGCCAGGACCGCCAAAAGATTTTGCAGTTAGCTTACTATGGTGAAGGCGTTCTTTCGATTGATGCTCATATTTCGCCAGCCTACCCGACCTATTGTGAAAAGCCTATCCCAGAATATGATCCGGAAGGCTCCAAGGCCTTATTGAAGGAAGCCGGCTATCCGGATGGGTTGAAGGTTGTCCTTTCAACCAAGAATGACGAAGCCGAGCCGGAAATCGCGCAGGCTTTGAAGGAAATGGCCGCTCCTGGTGGGTTTGATATCGAGCTGGACATCACGGATGCCGGCGGATATTGGGACCGCTGGACCGAGGTACCCCTGGGGATTACTGCCTGGGCGCACCGGCCGCTGGCTGTAATGCTGCTGCCGCTTGCATATACTGCCGATAGCGATGGCAAACCGGTACCCTGGAATGAGACCCGTTGGGTAGATGAAGAGTTTTCGACCATCCTGACGCAAGCTCAGAAAACTTTGGACGTGAGTGATCGCACTGATCTGATGTGTCAATTGGAAACGATCATGCAGGATCGGGGACCGGTGGCAAACAGTTTTTGGAGAAACGTCTGGAATATCACCGCTAAAGATTTCCAGAATGTGAAGAGCCATCCCACCAGCTACGACCTGTTTTACGACGTATGGAAAAAAGCATAATTTCCAGAGGTGGATATTGGTTACCTGCCAGCATACGCTGGCAGGTAACCTTATGATCATTTCAACTTTTAGGTGATATGTAGGAGTAATTTATGGCTCGTTTTCTATTACGAAGCCTTTTCTCAACCATCGTTACCATGTTTTTGGTTTCATTGGCCTTGTTTTTCCTCCTGGAAGCCAGCGGCAGGGATATCACCGTGCGGATTTTAGGTGTTTTTTCTACACCTGAACAGCGCGCATCCTTAAGGCTGCAGCTTGGCATGGACCAGCCCGTATTGTTGCGCTACGTCAACTGGTTGGTGGGAGATGACTGGCGTGTGCAAGGTTTGCTCGGACATCCTCTTGAAGCAATTAAGAACCAACAGACCGGCGAACAAGAATGGTGGGTGAATTTCAACGGGCGGTTGACCCGCTGGCAAATGAAAGATGGTTTATTAACCGCTTTGATCCGCCAACCGGATGACTCAACGAAACAAGAACCTGCCGGGGATGTTTGGACGACGGTGATTGACGCGCAAACCGGCGCAGAAAAACACATATTTTGGGGCGTGGACACCAATGATAACGCGGTCAAATGGGTTGAAGGGGAAGGGGAGGAGACTTATATCCTTACCAAGGCGGGTATGCGTAAAGTAGGGGATGGCCCCCAACAATATATCCCACTGACAAAAGGCTTGCTGCGGGGCGATGCGGGCCTCTCGCTGCAAACGGGCCGTCCGGTGATGGTTACTTTAATCTCCCGGATTCGCAATACGATGATTCTGGCGGGAATTGCCTTTTTTGTGGTGATGCCGCTGGCACTGCTGCTGGGTATTCTGGCCGGCGTGAACGAAGGGAAGTTCCTGGATCGATTTATTTCAATAACCAGTTTGGGCTTTACCGCAACCCCTGAATTTATCACCGGTGTGTTTTTAATTTTGATCTTTGGCATCTGGCTTAAATGGTTTCCGGCAGTGTCGGTTTTCTTGAGTTCCGATGCGATTTTTTCAGACCCGGTTATTTTAGTTTTACCGGTGCTGACCCTGACAGCAGTGGAATTGGGTTATATCATTCGAATGACCAGAACCAGTATGGTTGAGGTGATGCAATCTACTTATATTCGCACGGCGATTATTAAGGGAATGCCTTACAGCCGGGTCGTTTTTCGACATGCCTTGCGCAATGCCTTGATGGCGCCAATTACCGTCATTATGCTGCATGTTAACTGGTTGGTTGGCGGTGTTGTTGTGGTTGAAACGATCTTTGGTTTCCCGGGTTTAGGAAAATATATTTTTGATTCGGCTATTTTCGGAGATTTCAATGCGATAGAAGCGGCGGCCATGGTCACGGTATTGATTGCTGTCCTTACCCGTTTAATCGGCGATTTCGCTTACACGATGCTCAACCCGCGCATTCGTTATTCATAGCAGGAAGGAGTCTTCATGGTTTCACAACAAATACTAAAACGAGCTGCGCGTCCTTCCCGTATTCACCGGATTTGGAATAGTATCCGCTTGATATTTGTATCACGTATCGCAACCATTGGCCTGATCATGTTCTCCTTTTGGATTTTGTTAGGATTGGTATCCTTGTTTTGGACGCCTTTTGATCCAAATGCCACAGATTTTGGCCAAAATTTAGCGCCAAATGCTCAGAATTTTCTGGGCACAGATCATCTGGGTAGAGATATTCTATCTCGCCTGATGACAGGCACCCAGGTGATCTTGTTGAAAACTCGTTTGCCCGGAGGTGGGGTGATTCCTGGCGGAGTAGCCTTATGGGGCGTTTTTGGCTCACTGATCTTGGGTACGGTTCTCGGATTAAATGCCGGGTACCGGAGAGGTTGGGTTGATCAGATCATCATGCAGTTCCTGGATGCTTTGATCGCATTTCCGGTGATTGTATTGTATCTGGTGGTGATTGCCGCCTTAGGGCGAGGGGACCTGGTCGTGATTATTGCGATCACCGTAACCGGCGCCCCAGGCGTGGCACGCCTGGCACGCAGCCTGGCGATGGATATCCGGACTCGGGATTACATCCGTGCTGCGGAGACCCGTGGCGAAAACGTCTGGTACATTATGTTTAAAGAAATACTGCCCAATGTAAACAGCCCGTTGTTTGTAGATGCGATGCTGCGTG
Organism: uncultured Chloroflexia bacterium; assembly: GCA_963768585.1. Classification (GTDB taxonomy): domain Bacteria; phylum Chloroflexota; class Anaerolineae; order Anaerolineales; family Anaerolineaceae; genus CAVUNY01. The sequence goes on along the minus strand of CAVYIF010000014.1, from coordinate 52,398 downwards.
TGGGGTACGCGATTTTTGCAATTGGTACGCTCGGTTTTTTGGGGATCGGATTGCCACCTCCGGACCCGGATTGGGGAAACATGATCAATGAAGCTCGCAGTAACATTTTCTCTAATCAGCTGGCTGTAATTTGGCCGGCGTTGGCGATCTCTACCCTGGTGATCGGTCTAAACCTGTTTGCAGACGGTCTGAATGAAGAGATTAACCGCTATCAGAAATGAGGAAGATATGACAAATTTGTCACTCAAAACCAGAAAACCTGCACCTGTGCTCAAACTAGAGAACTTATCCATTGCGTACAAAGTTCGGGGCGGCGAGGTGGAGGCAGTCCAGGATGTATCTTTCGAAATTCAACAGGGTGAAGCCGTGGGTATCGTTGGGGAATCGGGATGCGGCAAAAGCACGGTTGCCTGGTCTGTGGTTAATTTTCTGGGGAGTAATGGTTATGTAAAACATGGTTCCATTCATTTTCAGGGCCAGGATCTGGTCGACAAAAGCAGAGAATCATTGCGTAGGCTGCGCGGCGACAAAATCGCCATGGTTTATCAGGATCCGATGAAGGCACTGAACCCTTCGATGAATATGGGTGACCAGATGATGGAAGTTTTGACTGTACATCAGAAGATCAGCCAGAATGAAGCCTTCAAGCAGTGCGTGACCATGTTAAAGCGCGTGCATATGCCGGATCCGATCAACGTCATGAAACGATTTCCACACCAATTGTCTGGCGGACAACAGCAGCGCGTAGTGATTGCAATGTCGTTGTTGAACAATCCAGCTTTACTTATCATGGATGAGCCTACGACAGCGCTGGACGTGACCGTTGAAGCCACCGTTCTGGATTTGATTGATGAGTTACGGGTCGAATTTGACACAGCCATTATGTACATCAGTCATAATTTGGGTGTCGTCTCACGCGTATGTTCTCGTATCGCAGTGATGTATGCTGGAAAAGTGGTTGAATTGGCTGATGTGCAGAAGATTTTCCACTCACCACAGCACCCTTACACGCAAGGCTTGATCCGCGCCATACCCAAATTGGGGGAAGATAAAATTTCCAGCCGGCTTTATCCGATACCAGGGCGCGTACCTGCTCCAAATCGCAGGCCGGAGGGATGTGTCTTTCATCCGCGCTGTGATTATGTTCAAGACTTATGCCGCGATCAGAAACCTGAATTGAGGCCGGTGGGTGATGGGATCATGGCCCGCTGCCACTTTTCTGAAGTGATTCGCCCGGAAGAATGGGAGCCGCAAGATATAGACGATATCAAACCGGATATGGCTGAATTTGAAATAAGTGAGGTCGATCCGATTTTGAAAATTAATCACATAAAAACATATTACGAGGTACAGGGCAGCAGTCTTAAAGACCTTTTGGGATTAAACCCCAAAAAGTATGTAAAAGCTGTAGAGGATGCCAGTTTTGATGTCGTGCCCGGAAAAACCTTGGGGATCGTCGGAGAGTCCGGCTGTGGAAAAAGCACGTTGATCAAGACCATCATTGGTTTGGAAGAGAGCACGAACGGCAAAATGGATTTTATGGGGTTGGATATATCCGGGCCTTTAAGTGAGCGCAGCGGCAAGGTGCTTAAAGAAATCCAAATGGTCTTTCAGAATCCCGATTCGACCATGAATCCAGCTTATACCGTCGGTCAGCAGATCGCCAGATCTATGTACAAATTTGGTGTTGTACCCAAAAATGAAATTCGGGGAGAAGTTATCAAGTTGCTGGCCAGTATGCGCATGGGTGAAAATTATTATGATCGATTACCCAATCAATTAAGTGGTGGCGAGAAACAAAGGGTGGGTATTGCGCGTGCATTGGCCACATATCCAGAAATAATTTTATGTGATGAGCCGGTTAGCGCTCTGGATGTTTCAGTACAAGCTGCTATATTGAATTTGCTGATGAAAATACAAAGTAAATACGGCACGACCTTATTGTTTATCGCACACGATTTAAGTGTTGTCCGGTATTTTTCGGATGAAATTATTGTGATGTATTTGGGACAGATGATGGAAAAAGGTCCGGCTGAAATGATTTATGCGCCGCCATACCACCCATATACTGAAGCATTACTTTCTGCTGTCCCCGTCATCGATCTGGGCTCTGACCAAAAAAGAATCCGATTGACAGGTAATTTGCCCAGCGCAATCAACCCACCAACAGGTTGTCGCTTCCATACTCGCTGCCCTCGACGAAATTTATTGCCGGAATCGGGAAAGGTTTGTGAAGAAAAAATACCACCCTGGCAGGATTTGGGTAATGGGCATCAAATTTTTTGCCATATTCCTGAAGAAATTTTGCGTTCGTTAGATCCTGTGATCACAATAAAGGAAGGTAAGAATGCTGGTTAGACATTGTATGACTCATCATCCAGTTATGATAGATCAAAATGTGGCGATGACCGAAGCCCGTAAGATGATGGTAGAAAGTGGCGTCAACCAGCTGCCTGTGGTTGATAATAAAAAGCAGCTGTTAGGCCTGATCACCAAATCGCACTTTGCAATGAGCCTGGACAATATCGACAGCCTGGATGTATGGGAAATATCCAGCAAATTAAATGATCTAAAAGTTAGAAACGTGATGATCAAAAAAAAACAGGTTCATACGATCAATTCAGAGGCGACCATCGAGCTGGCCGCACAATTGCTTACTGAAAATGATATTAGCTGCTTACCTGTCATAGATAACGAAATGGTCGTAGGCATTATTACAATGGTTGACCTGCTTCGTTCGTATGAGAAAATGTTGAGTTTGCCCATACCTGGTATTCGCGTGACGGTACGTATGCCAGCACAAGAGAAAAATTATTCCGAGCTGGCAAAACTGATTACATCCATCGGTGATAATGGCTGGGGGGTGATGGCGATTGGTACATTCCCCACACCTAATCGTTCAAATTATTACGACGTAGTCGTAAAAATCCCTGACGTCACGCTAGATCAAGTAAAAAAATTAATCGAAAAAAATCAGAATCAAGTGATCGTCGATATCCGTGAAGTCGGATAATTGACCGAGTAAACATTTTGTCCAGGATGCGACCCAGATCCTGGACATTTTTGTTTAAAGCCACCATTGACATTTGAACTAATGTTCTATATAATAAATCGGAACGTAGTAATTTTGTTCTAGAATGTTTGGAGTCAGAGTCTAATGCGGTTTTTTATGCTACCTCTCCTAATTTGATCGTAATTTTTGATTCACTTTGAAATCTAACTTGATGAACTCCCGGTGGATTTTATGGACGAATTATTCTTAAATATCGCAGATTTGTGTCCATCAACACGTGCCCTGGGCCCCGGTCTAAGGGCAGCTTTGTGGGTTCAGGGCTGTCCAATTCACTGCAAAGGCTGCATCGCGCCGGATTGGATACCTTTCAAAAAAGCACACCTATTAACGCCTGGAGAAGCTGCCGAAAAGCTTCTCCAGGATGAGACGATTGAAGGTATCACAATTTCAGGCGGCGAGCCGATGCTCCAGGCGGTAGGATTGGCTGCCATGCTGCGCATTGTTCGTTCGATAAAAAACCTGCACGTGATTTGCTTCACCGGTTTCCGTTACGAGCATTTATTAGGTTGGAATGAAAATAGAAAAATTGCTGATTTACTCGATGAAATCGACGTTTTAATCGATGGACCCTATGTCGAAAAGCTGAATGATGGCCTGACTTTCGCCGGTAGTTCAAATCAAAGGATCATCGAATTAACGAAAAATAAATTTCCTGGTATGGACTCCTGGATTTCTCGCAAGATGGAAATCCACATCCGCGAGCGAAACATCCTGGCAGTCGGTATCCCACCCAATGATTGGGTCAGGGATCCAATACAAATTTTTCCTTTAAACGTTCTTTCGAATTCAATTGAGGAACAATGAGCGCCTATAAAACAGCTTTTATCCGGTTAGGAGAAGCAGAATACAAAAGACTGCGTGAAGCTGAAGAAGAACTGCGGTTATATCATTTGAAAAAATCGTCGCCTCAGAAGCAGACCGATCATCAGCAAACAATTTACGAGAATATGATCGGACATACCAGGCAAAACGAGCAAAATTTCCAAAAATTAGTGGTCAACCTGCAAGATGAGGTCAGTTGGATTGAGAATAATGCCTCCTCCTGGGTGGAAACCCAGGTAAGCAAACTGCAATCAGAATTTGATCATGACCGTAGTGAAATTCAATCGCATGCCGCAGATCAGATCAATCAATTCGTGACACTTGCCAATCAACAAATCCAACAAAAAGAAAATGCATACCAGGCATTCTGGTTGGCGCAGGAAGAGAAAATCTCCTCTATAGAAAATAGATGGCAGGAATATGAAAAGCAGGCTTTCGATTGGATTCAAAAAGATCAGGATGTTTTGGATTACATCTATGACACCTATCAAATTGGTGCGGCTGCTGCAAACCATTTGGAATTACAGAGACAATACCTGAACCAGGTGATCGAGCGATATAATCGAGGCTTTTTTGACATAGCTGCTTCTGCTGGATTTCAAATATTTATTGAGTTATCCAATATCCGTTTTCAATTTGAAGTGGATCGCAGCTTACAGGCGATGCAGTATCAAAATTTACTCGAAAAGGCAGAAAAATTGCAAGAAACGCTAAACACATCCAGATCAGTGCATGCGATGGATGCCGACGGCAATATTCTTCCTGAAATGATTGACGTTGATTATTGGGTAGAAGGTCGTTACCAGTCGTTAATGAATAATGCGGATATATTGATCAAAAGTATCCAGGCAGACAAGTTTATTGACTTAAACCAAATATCCCAATATGCCGAAAAAGTTAATCACATATCTAATCAAGTAATCGATCTTATGACCCAGGCCCGGTTGGTGGTTCTGGCTTCACAACTGCGTTTCAATGTGGCTCAAATTATCGTGCAGTCATTGGAGGAACAAGGTTTCTTCCTGGAACAGGCCAATTATGACAAGGGAGACTATCGCGAGTCATTCCTGGCAAAATCCTGCAATTTTGCGGGAAATGAGGTGTTGGTCAGTATTGATCCGGATCCTGGCCTGGACGAAGGTGGAAAAATACATATTCAGTCTCTTGATGCTGATCAAGTCACACAACACGAGCTTCTTCAACGAAATATTGAGATATTTTCAGCGATCAAAGAAAATGGCATTGATGTCAGTGATATTCATGAGGTTAAGCGTGAGACTGAAAGTAAATTCGTAAAAATAAACCAATCAATAAATACGAAGAAGAGCGACCTTGAATTGCTGGAGGATAAATTAAATCATGGAAGGCGTTGAAAGGATTCAGGAAAGTATCGATTTAAGTAAAAACAACCGGTATTTAATATTATTTGGATCCGGTGTAGAAGATGTGTTTTGTGCTATGAATTATTCATTGATCACATTTGAACAAGGTATCCATCAAGTATTGCTGAATAAAGGTTATAACCGGATCACTTTTCTAGCGCCGCATCGTCCCATCTTTTTCCTGAATGAAAACGAATCTTACCAGCCTTTGCCAACTCAAAATTATATTAAGGAATCACGATCCGCGTATGAAGTCAAAGATCAATCCCATAAATTAGGTACCGGGCCTTTGAACGAACGATTCTTATATAAAAAAAGAGATTCCACCAACAAAGATGTACGCCAGACCGGGTTAGGCGATTTGCAATCTTTAAAAACACTCGATGCTTTTATGCGAGACTGCAACGGAAATAAAACCGCTGTTGTCATTTTGCAGGCTGAGTCTACATTGAAATATTTCGGGGATCAACGCAGTATGGCCGGAATTATTGGGGAATGGTCGCGGTTACCGTCCAGCAATCCCAACATTTGTATCCTGGTATTTTCGGCTGACCAATACCAAGCGCTGGCAGAAGTCAGTCAAACCATACCCGTTCCAGAAATCAGGTCCGCAATTCTCAGAAAAAGCGGACAAAATGGTTTCAATAATGCCGTTGCGAGCATCAATGGACCGGGCCACCTCGAAATTCTGCGATATTTAAGAATTGTTAATCAGTTTAAACCGTTGGAATTGGACTTTCAGGAATTGCAGGTGCTTTCAGATTGGATGGCAGCGGAAGGCATAGCACTGCGAGATTGGATCTACAAAAATCGATCAAGCTGATTCTCTCAGTCTGGATTCTGCTGCAGAAATGGGGTGGTTCAGTTTTATCCGCCAACCCGGTCGATCGGCGGAACAAGATCTCGATCAGCTTACCGGTTTAGAAAATGTAAAAATCAGGGTCAAAGAAATAACCGCCTGGATGCAGTTAAATCAATCCCGAGTATTATCCGATGGTAGTATTCGAGATCCGATCATGGCGCATATGATGTTTACTGGAAATCCTGGAACAGGTAAAACCTCGGTCGCACGTCTTTTTGGTGAAATATTGCATAATAATGGGTTTTTGCGCCGGGGACACATGGTAGAGGTGAAAGCCTCCGATTTGATTGCAGAATATGTCGGTGGTACCGGGATCAAAACCAATCAGGTTGTGGATCAGGCGTTGGATGGCGTACTTTTTCTGGATGAAGCTTATATGCTAACGGAAAAGGAGCGGGGTGGATATGGTCAGGAGGCGTTGGATACACTGCTCACGCGGATGGAAAATGACCGCAGCCGATTCGTGGTCATCGCTGCAGGATATCCGGAAAAGATGGCAAAATTTCGCGAATCAAATCCTGGACTTGCCAGACGTATTCCGGAAGAAAATGTGATTTCGTTCCCAGATTATGACCCGGTAGAATTATTTGAAATCTTTTTACAATTTATCGAGCAACGTGAATTACATTTATCTGATTCTCTTCAAGAACCAATCCGGCGGATTATTCAACGATTGCACAATCAAAGAGACACCAACTTTGGCAACGCAGGTGAAATGCGCAACCTGGTTGACGGATTAGAGCGTAAAAGAGCGGTCAGGATCCAATCCGATCCCGGAGCCGCATCCCAGAATATCGAATTGGTGGATATTCCGGATCATTATCAATCTTTTTTAACCACAGACACTTATTCGATAGAGGACATTTTTCACAATTTAGACGAAATGATTGGATTGGATTCGGTAAAAGAACTGCTCAAACAGCGGTTTGCCAGGCTGCAGTATGATCAAATCCGAACCACACAAGATTCAGATTACACTCCAGATTCTCATGGCAACCACATGCTGTTTCTGGGAAACCCAGGAACAGGGAAAACCAGTGTTGCCCGGATAACAGGGGAAGCATTAAAAAAATTAGGCGTACTACGCAAAGGTCATCTTGTGGAAGTCACCCGGGCAGACCTGGTCGCAGGTTATGTGGGGCAAACGGCTATCAAAACACAGGAAAAGGTAAAAGAAGCCCTGGATGGGATCCTCTTCATCGATGAAGCTTATACCCTTACCCGGGGGGGTTCACAAGATTTTGGTCAGGAAGCAGTGGACACTTTGGTTAAGCTGATGGATCAATACCAGAATCGGCTGGTGGTAATCGCTGCCGGTTATCCTGGAGAAATGAGCACATTTATCGACAGCAACCCAGGTCTTTCCTCCAGATTTAACCATTCTCTGCAGTTTCCGGATTACAGCATACCTGAACTGGTCGAAATTATGGTTCGCGCGGCAGAATCTGATGGATTTTCAATCACCAGTACAATTTCCAGGGAATTGAATGATGTTTTGCGCCATCACAAATCGATTGGCAAGACCAACAATTCTAATGCCCGGGCAGCACTGCACCTGCTGGATGTGATGAAAACGAACCTGGCTGTACGCATCATTCACAAAACAAAACAAATCGAACCAATTTCAGTCAATGAAATGATGACCTTCACCAGGGAAGATCTACCCCAGTTTGAAAAATTGCCTTCTCCCCCATTATTGGATGTACGCCCCATTCAAATTAAGAAGAATGGGGCACCCATAAAACCGCAATCGATTATGCCCGAAAATGGTGGCTGAATCTACCTTAGCCAGCTTTTGTAAGTCGGATCCATTCTTGTAAACTGATGGTCATCAATTCGATTTGGTCATCATACCAGATGTGGCGTTCGTTCTGGTTTTTCTTGTCGGCTTCGCGTGACAATGTTCTAAATATGCGTATACTGGCTTCCCAGTTTCTAACTGCTGAATTTAATCTGGAGGGCAGCCACCATTGGATCATCCCGGATAACCATAGAACTACGGCCCCGCGATGACTGGATTGGTATCCAACCCAGGCCTGGTTAAGATAATCCAACGCCATAAGATAATCCCGAATTTCATATTCGTAAAATGCGGCGTCGACCTGAGCGGCCCAATTTATTTCCACGCCGGTCAGGTTTTTACTGGTCTCCAGGTATTGACGGAGCGTCTGGCGTAAAGGAACGATCTGGTCTGCGCCCACCTGGCGGTCCAAAATGATGCGGTAGTCTTTCAGGGACTGCGGCAATGCAATGGTTTCGAATTGGTTCATCCATTGGAAATACACTTCTTCAAAGGTCTGGCTGGCATACACGGACATTTCCTTCAACCTGTCGCGATACCAGTCCGCTTTTTCGATCTGTTTTTCTATGACGGCTCTGTTCTGTAAATCTTCAAACAAACTGCGCGCGATTTTCCAATTTGAGTAACCATCAAAACGATTTCCCAGTGCATATTCAATGCAGCCTAACATCCAGGCAGTCACTGCATGACGGTGGATTTTATCCGTTCGTTCCAATGTATACAGCGGCATGGCAGAATTCAGCCATTCCCGGTCACGGTTGGCGATCCCCTTGCTAAATAATATTACCGCCCCACGCACCATTGCCTCAGGGATTTCAATCGATCCTTCCATCGTATCCCTGGCGAGGCTGACGGACATGTCGATTAACTCTACAGTTCGAGCCGGTGAAGTATTTTCTTGCTCAGCTTCGTTTAGCAAATTGGCTACCGGACGGGTGACAGCCGAGTGGAAAAATTGGTTTAACCAGCCCAGGGATTGGTTGACCAATTTTTTCATTCGCTCCTGGTACCTGGTTCGAACCTTGATAAAGCCCGCCATATCCTCGGCACTGACCAGAGCTGCATCGGAATGCGTTAAATCTTGTTCAAGTTTTCGCTGGCGGTAAATTTCAAAAAATTCGTTGTATTTAACTTTCAATCTAGCCCGGTCGTCATCCAGATAGGGAATTGATTGGTCCAATGCCAGGTATAAATCCTGAATTGCGGCCTGCAAATTGGTTTCTGCCAATTGATCCGCCTGATTGATAACTTCGTCGGTCAATCTTGCCGATTCACTGATGCATGATTGTTCCGCGGTTGTGAGAATCTGGTCTGCCGGATGCCAAACCTCTTCCGGTGCATCCAGGATCCACATTTCGCCATTGGTGATCAGCTCGCGAAGTTCTCCAAGAGCATCAAAACGCTCTTTAAGGGTGCCATTATGCATTGACAGGGTCAATTTACGGTGGCGGATGCAGCCTGATTCATAAACCACACGCGCCCTGGACAAAGCCTCTATGCCATTTTCTGATAAAGCATCCTGGCGCTGCAATTCTTGCGCGCGCAGAATAAGATGATGCAGTTGATGTAAATGATGGGGCATCCTGGCGATATCTGTAAGCTGAGCTTCCACCTGGCGTATTTCAGCTTCCTGGCGTTCCATACGCTGCTCAAATGCCAGCGCTTCATCCAACAAGTCCACAGCCTGACGCCAATGTTTTGCCTGTGGGTCAAACAAGTGGGTCTCACCGGCAGCAATTCGCTGTTCAACTTCCTGACGGGCAGCCTCGCGTTCAGGCTGCCGGGGGTCTTTGAGCCGCAAGACCAGTTCAATCTGCGCCGACCGGGCAGTCTCCAGATCGCGGCGGGCCTGGCGAGCCAGTTTTTTGATCTTATCACTCACCGCGTCTTCATCCACCAGACGCTCGACCACGAGCAGATCCTGCTCCAGTTTTTTTAGATCTGTGCGATTCTTAAGGCGATTCTTGATGTCTTTCATAAGTGATCGGGATCTTTACCCGCCGTCAGGCGGTGTTTCTTCCATGTGGTTGTCGTGCATCGCTTCGAGAATCTGGGCGGTGCGCGCCAGCAGCACATGGCGGATATTTTTTGCGCGATTTCCAGTCAGATCGATCCCATCCACCGCCTGGGCGATGGCCACCAACATCTCGGCCTGGCCTTCGGCCCGGCCCAACTCCTGGTAGGCGATGCGCTTTGCTTCGCTGTAAGCTCTTTTAACTGAGGCATCGCCCACCCAGTCCGCGGCCCACAGATTGATGCGCTCCTGGTCGACTTCTTCAGCCACGATATCTAAATGGCCAATATCCACCCACTGAAGTTCTGTACCGGCATTGCGCAAGGCGCTGGTCAGGCCGGGGCCAAACATGCGCTCGTTGATTTCCCGGCGCGGATCGCGTTCGTGACCGCGGGGGGCCGTCAGATAATCGACCGTATGCGAGTTGACGTAATCTTCGACCACGCCACAGATCATACCGCGCACCGCCTGTCCCCAGGAAATCTGCCCTTTTTCATTGACCGAGAGGTAATACGAAAGATCGATATAGGCCTGGCGTGAGAACGGGTAGGGATTTTCCCGGGTGCGGGGTACCGGCTGCCCGTTGATCGTTTCTGAAAGAATGCGGTAGCGGAAACGAATGTCGCGCACCTTGATCTGAATGCCGTCGCGGCTGACAACCTGCATTTCCTCCACGTGGCCATCCTGATCGTCGAGGTTGGTCACCGAGCCGACCCGTTCGAAGCGGGTCATCATCACCGATTGGGTGATGATATTGCGAGAGACTCTGCGCAGTTGGTGGAACAGCACCGCATTGCCGGGCTGGATCATGGCATATCCCGGACCACCAATGGCGTCGATTAAATTGGTCTCCTTGCGGGCGATCTGTTTCTGCCCGTTGTCAATGTTGATGTGGGGGTAATTCACCGCGAACATGGACGAGATCACGTAGCGCAGCCCGTCGCTGAACTGTTTGAGGTTGTAAATATCTTTGACGAAGAAGGCGCCGGCAATGATCACAGAGACCATTGCCCCGAATACCGGCAGGGCAAACCGAAAATTTTCCCAGGTAAAAATATAAATCACGAAAGTGATAAATTCCACCGGGATCAAATGCAGCAGGGGCGAAATTTCACGCGCCTGCAGGGCGGTGGCGCGGGCATTAACGTTCTGGAAGAAAACGCCGCCCATGAGAATGAACATCAGCAGGAGAAGAATCGCCAGCAACAAGCGCATGATCCCCAGGAACTGCTCGCCAAACCCGGGGTTGCGGTCATACCAAATACGCGTCTCCTTAAAAATGGGACTTTGTAAGAAATCTTGCAAACCGTCAAACATACTCATATGCGCCTAAGCCTGTTCACCGGGATCGGCCGGTGGGGGTGGGGGCACGTCTGCCGGAGGGATAAAATCTGGCGGAAGATTTGGAGGAGCCGGTGGCAAAGCCGGAGGAACTTCTTCCGGAAGCAAGCTGGAGGCGCTTGCTTTGTCAGCATCGCCTGGCAGCAGCCAGTTGTGCAGGTTGTTCATCAGGGTGATGGTTTCGCCGGGCAGCAGCTGGCGGGTCTTGGGGTCTGCCGCTACACTTTCCAGCGCCTGGAAAACGCGCAGCGCCATGACCTCGTCACTGCCGGCGCCGCGTTCAAAAATCTGGCTCAGAGCCTGGGTGAGATCATGCTGTGCCTGGGCGCGAGCGTGGTTGCGTATCCGGGTGGCTTCCAATTCGTACTGAGAGCGTTTCAAGGAGGTGTCATGTTCCCACTCTGCCCGCCAATAGGCCAGACGCTGCTGGTAAACTTCGGGCGAAGCCGGCAGCGGGCTGGAGAAGCCGGCTGCCAGAACTTTGATGCCCCGGTCGCGCAGCACCTGAGAACCGGTGAAGGCCAGATAAGGCGAAACAAAAAGATCGCTGGCATTGTAAGTACCGTCCACCAGGGGGATCAATGAGCGATGAAAAACGACCCGGTACCAGAGCAGCCCTTTGTTGCGCAGCTTCACCCTGAAGCGTCTGCGGATCTCCGGAATTGGAAAGGATTCGCCGGCCGGGTCATCTAATGCATACAGGTCATTGTAGTTTTGGGAGGGCATCAAGGAGCGGTATAAATCGGCTGCCACCTGGGCGGGCAGCTCCGTCCACGGCACCACCTGCTCTTGCGGGTTGCGGGCCTGAGCATAGACAGCGTTGAAGACGCGCTGTGTGTTGAACTCAGGCTCCTGGCGCGGGCGTTCCACCTCCGAATATCTTTGCGCGTCGCGATTCTGGTTAGGAATATGCGCGTAGTTGTGCGCCTCGGTCAGATCGGCGGGGTCTAATTCTTCCGCGGGCAGGGTCTTCACCTCGATCAAGTTGCGTCCCACGCGCCGTGTGGAAATGATTTTGAGATTTTCTTCTTGTCGTTCTTTGTCCTGGTAGGTGAGTTCGATCACATCCGGGCGCTGCCCGATGGTGAACACCGCGAATACATTAGAAGTTACCTCGATTCCGTCCCGCGTGTAGGCGCTGATGCGCGTATCCGCGGCACGGCTTTGCTTGCGCAGGTCCACCACAGAGCGAATACGTTCGTTGCCCATGGTAAAGACCACCCCTGGCCCGGCAACCCGGCTTTTTGGCCCGGGCGGGGTTTTATTCATCCAGCTCGTCAGGCGCCGCAACAGGTAAGATGGGGCCATCAGGCAGCTTCCGCGTCCCACCAGCGTTTCCAGCACGATGGCACTGTTGAAGTTGACCACAATCACCCCCGGCCCGGGACGGGTCAGCTCATCGGCCGAGTGGTCCATCTTCCCATCCAGCACGAAAATTGCCGGCCCGTGCGAGCGCAGCAGATACATAATCTGGTGCGACATGGTTTCGTACACATCATCCAGGGTTTCGACCGGCAGCAGAGCCTGAAAAGACATCAACATCAGCCAGATGAAGAAAGTAAATCCATATCCCAGGAAATTTGTAAAAAGCACAACCTGGAATGCCCTTACCACACCCGCGTCGGGCCGTGGGATCGACAGATTGCGCCCAAACAGCATCCAATAGAAGACCTGCCAGAGGTAAGACAGCACCTGACTGAAGTCTCCCCAGAAGGAGACCAGATAGAGAAATAATGGGAAGATCAGGATAAACCAGACGAGGTACTGCCAGCGCCTGGCCCGTTTTCTTTCTCGAGGCATGTTCCCCCGCATTGGGTGAGGGTGCAGATAACGCTGAAAATCAGTATAGCGGTTTCCAGCGTTATTTGTCAAGCAAAGGTGGTTTCAACTCAGGTTATCACGCAGCATATTGGTGAATAATTCTCCCTGTTCGATGGCGTCATCCAGAGAATTGTGGGTATGCTTATGCTTGCTGCGCCAGCGGTGCGGCATATCGGATATGTTCATATCCCGGTAATCTTTCTTGAGCAAGGCCATGGCATACGAACGGATATCGATCCCGTTGTGTCCAAAGGGGCTTTCCCCGTGAAAGCGGATCAAATACCAGTAAACAAACATGAAATCAAAGGCAATCGGGTAGCCCACGAATACCGGCTTGCCGGGCAAGGCTTCCAGCCAGGCGGCATAGCGCGGCATCACTTCCGCGGGAGACTGCAGATTGCTGCGGATATCTGCCCAAACTTCGGGGTGGCGGCTCCAGAATTCCATGGCGTGCGGATCCTGGCTTGCCTCGGGCAGGTTCTCCAGGTTGGCCGTGAAAGTATCCAATCGGTCGCCGTTGGCTTTGTAAGCTGCCGAAGCAAAGTTGAGCATAGAATACAGCCCTGGAATAGGGCCATCGGTTTCGACATCGGTACTGATAAAAATTTCTGGCATATGTTCCTTGTTCTTCCAACGCATGATCCGCTGAATTTACTCTGCATATATCATACGCACAATGTGTAAAAAAGTTGTCCTTTGGTGGAAAGACTCCAGGATGTGTTTGAGAATAATGCTATCACTTTTTCTGGAACTAAGCTTAACCAGCTCGAATATTGTTGAGTTTTCAAAATAAAATGGCTATGATGATAAAATATATCTATAATATTCGACGGCATCGCGCAATCTACCTGGCGTTGCAGATTTTCCTGCAACGCCAGGTAGATTGCGCGACTGCTTGGTTAGCAAGGATCTTCTAACTTGTGTTAAATCTGCCCTCAGGAGTGTTTTATGGAACCCGAAATTAACCTGGACCCTCAAGATTGGGACGCGACACGCGTTCTGGCTCATCAGATGATTGATGATCTGTTTGACTTCCAGCAAAGCCTGCGCGACCGCCCAATATGGCAGCCTATTCCGGATGAAGCTGCCGCATTTTTCAACCAGGCGGTTCCTCGCGAGCCGACTGGCGAATTGCAGGCTTACCAGGAGTTTAAGCAGTACATCTTGCCCAACCAGATGGGCAACCTGCATCCCCGTTTTTGGAGTTGGGTGATGGGCAACGGCATTCCATACGCCGCCCTGGCTGATTATCTGGCTTCGGTAGTTAATCCGAATATGGGTGGTGGAGAACACATCGCTAATTATGTCGAACGCCAGGTTATCGATTGGTGTAAAGAGATGACCGGTTTTCCAAAGGATTCCAGCGGCATTCTGGTGAGTGGTGGCTCGATGGCCAATTTTGTCGGCCTGTCAGTCGCCCGCCATAGTAAAGCGGGATTGGATGTGCGCAATGAAGGCTTGATCGGTGCCCCGCAGCACTTCACCGTCTACAGCTCCAGCGAAACCCACAGCAGTAACTATAAAGCGGTTGAGCTGCTTGGCATCGGTAAAAAATATATGCGCTTCATTCGGGTAAATGAACAGTATCAAATAGATCTCGATGCGCTGCAATCAGCCATCGCTGCAGATCGGGCGGCAGGTCATCAACCGATCTGTGTGATCGGCAATGCTGCCACGACCAATACAGGGGCTTTTGATGATCTACGTGGTCTGGCGGATATCTGTGAACGCGAAGGGCTCTGGTTTCATGTCGATGCCGCATTCGGTGCGGTCGCGGCTCTCTCGGACAAGTTAAAGGCGCGAGTGGCAGGAATGGAGCGTGCTGATTTGCTCGCTTTTGACCTGCACAAATTGATGTATATGCCTTTTGAAGTCGCTTGCGTGTTAATCCGTAATTTTGAGGAGCATGTGGATACCTTCTCGACTTCTCCGGATTATCTTGAGCATCTGCCGCGCGGACTGGCCGGTGGGCACCATGCCTGGTTCGGTGACCTGGGATTGCAGCTGACCCGCAGCTTCAGGGCCTTGAAGGTCTGGATGACTTTGCGCGCCTATGGTTTGGATCATTTCACGCGCCAGATCGAGCAAAATGTTGAGCAGGCCCAATATCTTGCCGGTTTGATTCAGGCTTCCCCAGAACTAGAAATGATGGCGGATGTCACGTTTAACATTGTCTGTTTCCGGTATAACAATCATCGCATGAGTGCAGAAGAATTAAATCACTGCAATGAAGAAATTTTAATGCGGCTGCACGAACGCGGACTGGCTGCACCCAGCTATACCCGCATCCGGGGAAGCTTTGCCTTGCGCGTGTCGATTACCAATCACCGCACGATTCGGGCGGACCTGGATTACCTGGTCGAGCAGGTGATTGCCCTGGGCGCTGAAATCATCCTGGAACAATAAAAGAAACCCTGGCCAGTTTCCGATTTAGGAAACTGGCCAGGTCTCAATCCGAATTGCGTCTACTATACAACCTATCTCATTCGAGAATTTCCACGCCATAGGCCGGCAGGGCCAGTTGGCCGCTGACCATGGCACTGCTCACCAGACTGCGGTAAGTGGCCTCTCCCAGGTCAATTGTGACCGGGGCAGGATTAAAGTTCATCACGAAGACGAAGCGGCGCTGGTCGCCGCCGCGCAGGGTGGCGGTGACTCCGACCGGCAGATCTACGGGCAGGGCCGGCTTTAAGGCCAGGCGGCCCGCCAGGGTGCCGAAGAAATCGTTCAAGAAGGTTTCATCCGTGCGGGCGGCGATGTAGTAAGCCTGTCCTTTGCCAAAATCGTTTACCGTCAGCGCCGGGCGTCCGGCATAGAAATCACTGCCGTAGGTGGCCAGCACGCGAGATCCTTCGGCATGGATCAGGGCACAGTAATCTTTGATCGTATAGCTGCCGCTCAATCCCAGCTCGTTGCCAGGGGAGGTGACCAGACTGTTGCGGTCGTCGAGTGCCAGCGTATCGGTTTCCTCATCCCAGACCCCGACCAGCTCGCGCAGGCCGTCACCAGGCCACCCGCCCAGGAAACACAGGTCGGTTTCATTAACCAGCCCGCTCCAGTAGGTGGTAACCAGGGTTCCGCCGTTTTCAACAAAACGGGTTAAGCGTTCCGCCACGCCGGGTTTGAGCAGATACAGCATCGGGGCGACGATCAGCTTATAGGAACTGAAGTTGTCTTCCTCGGCGATGATGTCCACCGGGATTCCGCGCGTCCAGAATGGCTGGTAGCAGGACAGGGCAGTTTGCAAATACCCGCGCCGCTCTACGTCACGGCCGAGGGCGTGCATGTCGTCGATGGCCCAACGGTTTTCCCAATCATAAATGATGGCCACCTCCGGACGGACGGTCGTGCCCACCACAGGATCGAGTTTTTGCAGCAGCGCGCCCAGTTCGGATACATCCAGGAAGACGCGGGTGTGTTCGTGCCCGACATGGTCGACGACCGCCCCGTGGAATTTCTCGGAACTGCCGCGGCTCTTACGCCACTGGAAGTACTGCACCGTATCACTGCCGTGGGCGATCGCCTGCAGGCTGCTCAGCATGTGCATTCCCGGCCGCTTGAGCTTTGGCACCGGCTGCCAGTTGGTATTGGAAGGGGTCGATTCCATCAGCATGAATGGCTGCCCGCCTTTAAGGGAGCGGTTAACGTCGTGGATCATCGCGACCTGCATGCCCAGGCGCCAGTCTGAACCGGTGGTATGCCAGACCGGATAGCTGTCCCAGGAAACCACGTCCAATTCACGGGCCAGCTTCTGGTAATTCAACCCCGGGAAAAAGCCCATCAGGTTCGTGGTGATGGGGATGTTGGGGGTCAGCTCGCGCAGCGGAGCGATTTCATTGCGCATGAAATCGATGGTCTGGTCGGTCACGAATTGCTTCCAATCCAGATTTAAACCGTGCAGCAGCGGTTCGCCGATGGGGCTGGGGGCTTCGATCTGCTCCCAGGAGGTGTAAGTATGGCTCCAAAATGCGGCGTACCAGGCCTGGTTGAGTTGGTCCAGGTCGCCGTTGTATTTATTCTTCAGCCAATCGCGGAAGGCAACCTGGCACAGGTGGCAGTGGCATTCGCCATTGTATTCGTTAGAGATGTGCCACACCAGCAAGGCCGGGTGGTCCTTGTAGCGTTCGGCCAGTTTGCGGTTGATCAAGGCGGTCTTGGTCCGATAAATGGGCGAGGTGGGACAGTGGTTGTGGCGCGTGCCGTGTTTGTTGCGCTGTCCATCCGGGCGCACGCGCAGTACTTCGGGATACTTGTGCGACATCCATGCCGGCCGCGCTCCGCTGGGCGTGGCCAGAACGGCATAGCCCTGATTTTCAACCAGCAGGTCCATTACCGTATCGAGCCAGGAAAAGTCGAATTTACCTTCTTCCGGTTCTAAGCGCGTCCAGGCGAAAATGCCAACACTCATCGTGTTGCAGTTGGCCAGCTTCATCAGGCGCATGTCTTCGCGCCAGATTTCGGGCGGCCACTGGTCCGGGTTATAGTCACCACCGTGCAAAATATGGGGAAAGCGGGGATTGATCGGAGGGTATTGGGTAGGCATCAGGTCTCTCTCGGGTTTGTTAGGTTTTATTTATTCTAGCATCAAACGCGAGAAAACCATAGAATCGCCCGGCCTGTAAAAGAATCCGGCATGCGCCGGATTCTTTTACAGGTAATTTTTATCTTTGGATAGGGGATTTCCTGCCGGAAATGCTAATGTTCGACGATGGGCAGGTTGACCATATAGAAGGGTGGGGTCAGGGCCGCCATTTCGGCTGCCATCAAGGCCGCCTGGGTGTTGGGGCTAATGGCCTGTATTTCGGCCGCAGCACTGCCCGGCGGGGCAGGATTGGAAGATTCCGGACCGGAGCGGGCCTGGACAAAAAAACCGCCGGCGGTCAGAATCAGAATTAAAGCCAGCACCAGGAAGATATCCAGGGCCAGCCGGAACGGGCTGGAGCGTCGGGTGGCATTCATCGCAGTTCGGCTCCGTAAATGCGGCGGCAGTCACCTGATCCGCAGCCAAAGCTCGTACCGCTGGTGTCGGTGGGGTTTAACTGCAGCCACAGATACCGGCCAGAAATGGTCGAGGATTGGAAGAGGCTGAAGAAGCGCGACGCCTCGGCGGAATCGGGCGAGGTTGGAAAGGCGAACCAGTGGATTGAAGCGGATAAAGCCGGAGCGCTTGCAACGACTGTAGTGCTGGCGCAGTAGACATGGATGCGGTTGGTGAAGAGGCCGACATGCTGGGTGGCTGGCGCATTGCACTGGTACCAGTAGAGCGCGTCGGGGGCGGCTGGCGCCTGCGCAGCGGCAGTCTGGGTGGGCATCCCGTGCGAGAAGGCAAATCCCAGGGCCACGATTACCAGAATAATTTCAATTGCCAGACGAAGGTTGGCCAGGGTCAGAAGACGTTTCATGGAAAAGCTCCTTTCGAGACAAGGTGCCCCTCCTGATCGTATGCGGTTTTGTTGTTGGGTTTTTTATTACGGCACGGCTCGGACCGATGATCCGGTTCGTCCCACATCCAATGGGGAGGGGTGGGTATAATTAAATAATAGCATGAATTTTGTCAAAATAATCTAATTATTTCTTAAGGCTTTTTTAAATCCCAGCTGCGGTTGGATCCCTTTGGGGATCCAACCGCAGCCGGCTTGAGACGGACAGCCGTTATCCGGAACATATTTGCAATGGCCGGGAAAATGCGTAAAAGAGTCGATATTCCTGCCGTTAATCCAGTCCGAGCACTGCTCGCAGGCGGGCCTGGTCGAAATCGACGACAATCGTGCCGTCAATATCGAACGTAGGCGTGGTCAGGTTGCCATTTGCCCACTTGCGCAGCTGCTGTTTCGCCCTGGAGGTGGTGGTGATATTGACCTCGGTGTAGGCTAAATTGTGCTCCTGCAGCCATTTGCGCGCCTTTTTGCAGTCCGGGCACCAGGCGGTGCAGTACATCACGATCCCGCCATGCGGCAGAGGCGCGTCCGGCTGGAGGCTTTCGGGCGGCTCATTCAACGCGGCACTGGGGTCAATGTGGCGCAGCTCATTGAACAGCACCTGGTCATCCGGCTGAGAGTCGATATCGTGAATATCGATGTAACGGACGCAGCCCTGTTTATCGATAATAAAAATTGCACGCTCAGATTTTCCATCATTTCGCAGCACGCCGTACTTTTCGGCAACGGCGCCGTGCGGCCAGAAGTCGCTCAGCAGCGGATAATTTTGGATGCCGCCCAGGCTTTCTGCCCAGGCCTTCAAACATGGAACGTGGTCAACGCTTATACCCAGAACCTGGGTATCTAATCCCGCGAACCTGGCCATATCGGCCTCA
Source organism: uncultured Chloroflexia bacterium (assembly GCA_963768585.1). Taxonomy (GTDB): domain Bacteria; phylum Chloroflexota; class Anaerolineae; order Anaerolineales; family Anaerolineaceae; genus CAVUNY01. The sequence continues at coordinate 32,969 of CAVYIF010000014.1, read as the reverse complement.
TACGCCGGGATTTGACTCGTTCAAACGGGTGTCCAGGCCAGTGGAAAGAAAGCCAGCACCACATTCTTGCCGCGCAGGTCACTGAGAGTGACTGGCTTATCCAGGTGAGATGGCAGGGTAAAATCCGGGGCTTCCATACCGATCTTTAGCTTCATACAATCCTCCAAAAAACTTGCCCTGGCTGTATTTGCAGGCGCAGGACGATTATTACACTATACAATCAATCTTACCTTAATCTCGCCGGCGAATAAAGATGCGCACCGCATTTTCGATAGGATGGTCGGCGACCAGGATCAGGTAGCCGCCACCCCCGGCGCCGGATACCTTCCAGCCGAGGGCTTCCTGGCGGTATTGGGCGATCATTTTCGCCAGGGTTTCATTCATCATGTAGGGGAACATGGCGATCTGGGCTTCAAAGGACTCGCGGAAGTAGCCGCCGAAGCGCGGCAGATCGTGGGCCAGGATGGCGTTCCAACAGCCTTCAGCGGCATCCGCCAGGGCTTTCGCGCCGTCGCGGTCGATGTGGGTATCGCTTAACACAGCATATCCCTGCTGGCGCGGCCCTAGCGGCAGTAAAAATAAGGATTGTTCGATAAACTGCAGTGTTTTCTCATCCAGGACCGACTCGATCCGGCTGGGCCAGTATTCCCCATTGTAATTGGCTTTGTTCAGGCCGGGCATCACCAGCCCGATCGCATCCTGCGAACCGGAGATTTCCTGGGTGCCGGGTGGGTTGTCGTAGCAGAAGAGGATCTTGGCCAGTTTTTCCGGATCCCCGGCTGGTAAGCGAGGGCTCCACAGCTCAATCGCCTTGCGCCGGGTGCTGGTAGCCATGCCCGACCGTTCGTTAAATTCGATGGTTGGCTCGAGCGAGATCGTGATTACCGGCCCGGGATAATACCTGGAGACGAAGGGTTGGTCCAGCCATCCGCCGGCCATGTCGATGCGGTAGGGCATGTTCAGTCGATTGCGCAGGGAGGAGGTTGAACGCGGCACCAGGCCGGGATGTGGATCGCGCTGCAGGATCTTATATTCAATCCCCAGGGATGCGCACAGCTCTCTTTTTTCGGGTACATTGCCATCTTCATTGACGATGAACAGATCTGGTTCGATCTGACGCAGCTCGCTGTCAAAGTCGACAATCCCCGACCCGCTGGAAATAAATGCTTTGGATACATAACTGACTGCTCTCACCATGAAAAGCCGTTCTTCCTCGGTATTGACCGGGGGATGCCCTTTCAATTCAAAGATGGTCCTGTCAGATCCAATCGCTACGATCAAGTCGCCGAATTGGGCCGCCTGTCTGAGAAATTCGATATGACCGCTGTGCAGCATATCGAAGAAACCGCTTACAAAAACCTTTTTTGCCATGTGGTACATCTCCAGGTTGCCTGATTTTACATTAATAATGCCGTTAACGGTAAAATCTTGTTGATGAAATGGTTGGATGCCTTCAAAGATAGGGCGCGCGCCCTTAAACGCGAGGTGACTGCGCTTGGGCTTGCGGTTCAAGATCCGCGCACGCCCTGGTTTGCCCGCATCCTGGCGGTGGCGGTGATCGCTTATGCCTTCAGCCCGATTGACCTGATCCCCGATTTTATTCCGGTGCTGGGATACCTGGATGATTTAATCCTCGTCCCGGCCGGGATTGCCCTGGTGATTCGCCTGATTCCGGCTGAGGTGATGGCCGAGGCCCGCTTGCGAAGCGATACGCTGCAAATCGAAAAACCCTGGCTGCGCTACCTGGCGGCGGGATTGATTATTCTGCTGTGGCTGGCAGTCCTGGCCTGGTGCGTCCGGTTGGTGTACAACCTGGCGGCAGCCTGAGAACCAGGTTTACGCCAGGCGCAAAGTCACAATTTGTTTGGGACCCAGCGCGAAGGCGATCTGACCATTCACCAGCGGCTCCGGGGCGCCAAGCACCTGGCTTTCAAAGTTGACCGGCGTGGCGCTGCGCGGGGCCGGAAGATTGGCAGGCCAGCCGCTCAAATCCAACCGGGCGCGCTGCCGGGAGGGGGTGGGGTTAAACAGCGCATTTCCAGCCCATCGCCTACCTGGCGCAAGCTGGTCAGCACAACCGGGCCTGCGAGCTGCACGAAACCGGCGGTTGGTGGCAGCCCTTCCTTCCCGCGGTGCTGCACCACATCCTGGGTTGAGAGCTGAACGACGCGCAGCCCGCCGGCCAGGTGCTGCCCCAATTCACACAGTTGGACTGGATCCGGCGCGCCGTCCAGAGGTGCGATCCAATACCGGAACTTGAGCGCGCCCTGCACCTGTCCGAGTGGTTCCCCATCGGTGTTGACCGTGCGGCGCGTGGCGCGCAGCAGGGTCAGGGCCAACGTCCGGTCGGGAAGATCTAACACGGCGCTTTCCAGCAAGCCGCTGCTGATCACCGCCAATCCGCGCCCGCCAGCCTGAACGGCAAACCAGCTCTGCTGCGGTTTAGTTTCCACTTCCTCTTCGCGGTAGCGGGTATTGTCGGGACGCAGGGCAATCGGGCGCTCGACCACATCAAAAGGAGTGTCGGCAACATAGGTCTGGGCCTGCCCGGCACCGCTGGGGAAAAGCACGCGCAGGCGGTGGTCGCGGGCGGTGTTCTCAACCGTGGTTTCGACCTCCAGCACCAGGCTGCCGGCTCGCAGGGTGAGAAGGCTATCGATGACCAGCGGCTCAACCTGCTCGGAACGCTTCATTAAGGAAAAATCAAATTCAAGCGGCAGGTCGAATAAAGTGCGCACGCGCAGCGCAGCCAGCTTCGCCCCGGCATGGGCCACAGATACCGCGGCCCGGCTGGCAGTCGAGGTAAAGGCCTGGTCATTGGTGGCTGGCCCAAAGTTCCACCCATCGCCGATATCTGCCTGGTCTTCAAAGGTCAGCAGGCGGGTGTAAACCTGGCTGCTGCGTTTATCGGTTAAGGTCAGGGTGCCGTTGGGCTCAACCTGCACCACCAGGTACTCGTTTTCAATTCTGCACTCGCTGGCAGTCAAGCCGGGAACCTGCGCGTAGCGCGTGGGCCCGCCAGCACGTTCGGGGCGCACGGTGAGGGTGGTATAGCCCAGCGCTGGGATTTCCAGCGACAGTGCCACGCGCACTTGGTTGACCCGGTAGCTCCTGGGGAAGGTGACATCGAAGGTGCGGGTGCGGGTGCGGTTGGGTGTTTGCCCCAGGCGCTGGTAGGGAAGTTCTACGCCCTGAGAGTCATAAATCCGAAACGACGGCAGCATCTCCAGTGAGGTCATGTTGTGCGAGGCCGGCCAATCGGTTGGGATGTCCAGGGTCAGGTCGGCAACTCCCTGGTATGGGCGCGGCAGCGGGTTAAAAATGGCGACGCGCAGGTCACCTTCTTCCAGTGGAGCGTCTACACTGGCAGCCAGCGTCCGGGTGGAAGCCAGCGCCAGGCGGTTGGCAATCCCCTCGGCCTGAGCAAAGCGATAGCGCATGTCTTCATGGACGGCATCGATGCTGCAGCCGCAAATCGAATCGTGGGGATGATTGCTGATCAGCCATTTCCAGGCGGCGTTCAAGAATCCGGATGGGTCGATACCCCCACCGGCGCGCTGCGCCAGGGCGGAAAAAGGCTCGGCCCACTGGCACAGCAGGCTCTCGCAGGCGGCATTGGCCTGCTTGATCCACACCCGGCTGGAAGTTACGCCCGGGATCAACCACTGCTGGTCGACCGTGCCGCCTTCCAGTCCCGGTTCGCGCAGCTCGCCTTCGATCAGTGGGATGATCTTCCCGTTTTCGGGTTTGAGTTCTTCCAGGTAAGCGTCCAATGAGGAGTGGAAGATTTCAAACTCGTCGTTAGGATCCCCAAAACGTTGAGCCAGCACAGCATAGGCCTGCTGGTCCCATTCCATGTGGTCGCCGCCGTCAAAGGCCAGAATTGGATCGACAGCGGTTTGCTGCGCTTCCGTTTGCAGGTGGGATTCCAGCCGGGAGGCAATTTGTTCGATGGTGGGGCGGAACAAGGCCTGGTTGGCGGCGCGTACGTCAACGGCGTAGGTACAGTAGCCGTTCCAGGGAAAGCGATAAGCCGGCACCTGGCTGCCGTCCGGGCTGCGCCAGGTAAAATGGCGCGGCTGGTACTGGTTGACCCCTCGCCAGACAAAAGCCCCATCGATGCCGAAGCCGGCGAAAATCTGCGGCATCTGGCTGTTGTGGCCGAATATGTCGCACAAAAAACCGGCATGTGAAGGAGCGCCGCCGAACATGCGCGCGGTGTCGCGCCCCAGGCGCAGGTTGCGTACCAATGATTCGCCAGAAACCAGGAATTCATCCGGCATCACATACCACGGTCCGATCACCAGGCGGCCCTCGCGAGCGCGCTGCTCGATTTCTGCCCGGCGTTCAGGGCGAATTTCCAGGTAGTCTTCCAGCAGGATGGCCTGTCCATCGGTTTGAAACGGGCCGTGTAAGGTCCCGGAGCGCCAACCTTCCAGGACGCGGTCCAGCAGTTGGACCAGCCGGTAGCGGAAATCCTGGAAGGTTTGGTACCATTCCCGGTCCCAATGGGTAGAAAGAACGTAGTGTACGTGGCGGCGCATATCGTTTCCTTTCAGTTTTACGCGCTAAAAACTTCCAGGCGAGAGGGCAGCACGGTGACCTCGGGCTGGTTCTTTTCGCCGAGAACAGCTTGAAGCAGCATATCCACTGCCATTTCGCCGGCCTGGTATTTTGCCAGGCACATCCCAAGGTGAAGCGAGGCGGGGAGTGCCACCGAGTCATCATAATCCAATGTGGCGACTTCAACATGGTTGTAATTTGGTCCCATGTGCGCCAGGTAGCTGCAAACTTTTGAATAAGGTGCAGTGATGATGGCCTCGGCATTTCCCTGCTGGACGACCTGGGCCAGCGCGGCAGACGGCGGGTGGAACTCGATTTCTTGTGGAATATAGATCAAAACCGCTTCCTGAGGCAGCCCGGCTTCAGACAGGGCCTGGCGATATCCTGCCAGGCGGCGCTGCTCGCTGGGGAAGGCCAGGCTGTTGAGCAGCAAACCAATGCGTCGGTATCCGCGTTCGAGCAGTGCCTGGGTGAGCCGGTAAGCATCATCGTGATAGCTGAACTCGATCCGGCATACGTTTTGCACGGGTTGTAAACGCCCCACCGCGACCACCGGCAGACCGGCATCCGGCAGCAGTTCCAGGCCTTGTGGGTTTACCGCCCCACCGCTGGCAATCAAGCCATCCACGATGTGCTTGCGAGCCAGAGAGCGGAAGAATGCTTCGGTTTGCAGCTTGTGGTGGTTGCTGTAAACGATAAGGTCGTAGCCGATCCGGTCGGCTGCCACACTGATCCCCCGCAGAATATCCAGGAAGTAGAGGTCCGCAATCCCTGGTCTGCCAGAAAGGCCGGCAACCGCCAGCCCCATTACGTTATTGTGCTGGCTCCTCAGGCGGCGGGCCGAAACATTCGGCTCAAAACCAAGCTTTTCCATGGCTTCGAGCACCAACTTGCGTGTTTCAGTGCTAACCGGGCGTGGACCGTTGTTAATCACGTACGAGACGGTTGCAATCGAGACACCTGCTTCCCGGGCAACATCTTTGATGGTCGTGATTGGCATAAGAAACTATCCTTTTCGCAATTTGAAACCGAACGATGAAGGTCGTAATGGCTGTGGCTAAAATAATATATTCAGTCACTACCAATTCTACCTGTAATCCTGACAGAATATTGTATAATCAAACCATAAATTTTTTCTAGCGGTACTGTAAGGGGAATTATGCCACCTATTAGTTGGTATTCGCCAACCACTGCCCAACTTCGCCCCTACCGGCGTTTTCCAAAAGTGGATCTGCATCGCCATCTTGAAGGCTCCTTGCGCCTGGATACCCTGCTGGATATCGCCCGCAACCACGGCATTACGCTGCCCCTGGGACCTGATCTGCGGTCTTTGGTGCAAATGCAAACGGGTGATTCACTTACTTTTTCCACCTTCTTATCCAAGTTTCAAATGCTGCGCCTGTTTTACCGTTCCGCCGAGGTGATTGCCCGGGTCACGCGCGAAGCCGTAATGGATGCCGCGGAAGATGGCGTGCTGCACCTGGAACTGCGTTTCACGCCGGTTGCGTTAACCCGGATCCAAGATTTTGGATTGGGTGATGTGATGGATTGGGTTCTGGAAAGCGCGCGCGATGCCAGCCGGGAATATGGAATCAGCGTGGTCCTGATTGCCAGTGTCAATCGCAATGAAAGTGTGGAACTGGCGGAAAAGGTGGCGCAGCTGGCCGTGGACCGCCTGGGGCGCGGGATCGTCGGCTTTGATCTGGCAGGAAATGAAGCCAGTTTTTCGGCTGCCCCGTTTACCAGCCTGATGCGCGAGGTAAAATCTTCCGGTTTGAAGCTCAGCATTCACGCCGGTGAATGGGGTGGGGCGGCCAATGTGCGCGAGGCGATCGAGGTCTTCGCAACCGATAGGGTGGGGCATGGCGTGCGCGTGATGGAAGATCCATCTGTGGTGGCGCTGGCTCGCGAACGGCAGACTCCGTTTGAAGTTTGCATCACCAGTAATTACCAGAGCGGGGTGGTCCCTTCTTTGACTGCCCATCCATTGGCAAAGATGATCGAAGCCGGTCTGTATGTTACTTTGAACACCGACGATCCAAGCATTTCGCAAGTCACGTTGAGCGATGAATACCGCATCGCGGTGGAGAGCCTGCAGTTATCCCGTGAAGCCCTGGCAGAGCGCGTCATTGCTGCAGCCCAGGCCGCATTTTTACCTGCCAAGGAAAAACAGGTTCTGATATCCCGTATTCGCGACCGCCTGCCCCAGAAACTCGACGAGTGAGGTTAGATCACGGACGTACAGCCCTGAATGGAGACTTTTTTCTCCCTGGATGGGCCTGTTTTCGTGATTTTAATTTAAAGAGGTCGTATGCATATTTTGGTCACCAATGATGACGGCATAACCGCTCCCGGGCTGCTGGCCCTGGCGCAGGCCATGCAGCCGCTGGGCAAGGTCTCCATCCTGGCCCCAGACCGCAACTGGTCAGCTTCGGGTCATGTAAAAACGATGCACCGCCCATTGCGTGTTAAAAAGTCCTTTCTGGTGGATGGTACCCCGGCTATGGCGTCGGATGGCGCGCCATCCGACTGCGTGGCGCTGGCCCTGATGGGCCTGCTGCCCGAAAAGATAGACCTGGTAGTCTCCGGGATTAATTCTGGCGCTAACTTCGGTCACGATCTGACTTACTCCGGCACAGTCACTGCGGCGATGGAAGGCGCAATCTTTGGCGTCCGTTCGCTGGCATTTTCGCTCAACACCAGTGATGAAATCTCGCAGCCGGTTGATTACAGTCCGGCAGCACAGGTTGCCCAGGTGGTTGCCCGCCAGGTATTGGCGCAATCTCTTCCCGCCAATATCCTGCTGAACATTAACATCCCGGCGCTGCCCTATGAACAAATCCGGGGATACCGCATCACCCGCCAGGGCACGCGCATTTACCGCGACCGTCTGGTGCAGCGAGAGGACCCGCGCGGGCGCCCGTATTATTGGATCGGCGGAGATGCGCCAACGGGCGTGCCCGAGGCGGGTACAGACTTTGGCGCGTTGGACGCGGGTTTTGTATCGATCACCCCAATCCAGCTCGATCTTACAGCCTATGGTTTCATGGCTGAAATGGAAAGGTGGCGCTGGGATGAAAAATAATCGCGGCGCTTTCTTGCCTTTTCCTATGCATTTGCTATACTTTAAGAGAACGAAGTCAGCCCCCTCAAATTGAATCGGAAAGGAGATACCTGATATGCAGTTCAAAGTGCGCGATTGGATGATTGACCTGGTGGTCTATGTTGACCCCGAGGCAATGGTCAGCGAGGCACTCGCTCTGATGCGCCGTCGCTATATTCACAGCTTGATCGTGAGCAAAACAGAAAACAACCCTGAATACGGAATTATCACATCCACCGATATCTGCGACAAGATTGTCGCCCGAGAACAAAATCCGTCTACGACCAAGGTCAAGGATGTAATGACCTCACCTCTGATCGCTGCCCATCCGGAAGCGCCCCTGCCTGAATGTGCGCAGTTAATGAAAAAGCACAAAATCCATCACATTCCGGTAATGGATGAAAGCGGAAATTTGTTGGGAATGATTTCGGCGACTGATTTTCTGGTGGCGGCTGAAGCGATGGGTCGCGAACCGGGAGATCGAATTACATAAAGACAACCCGCGCAGCCGTACCTTTCGCGGAAGTTTGCACAGTCTGATTTAAAAAATAAACCCCCGCCTCACGGCGGGGGGGCATTTTAAACGTAATTTATTGAACAGGTGTTACGTTTACTGCCTGGAGGCCCTTGGGGCCTTGTTCGACCGAGAACTCAACCTGCTGACCCTCAGTCAAAGAGCGATATCCACTCATGGTAATTGCGCTGAAGTGGACGAAGACATCCTCGCCGCCTTCGCGCGCCAGGAAGCCGTAACCTTTTGTGGCATTAAACCACTTGACGGTACCTACGATTCGTTCTGTTGCCATTCCTTGAACTCCTTGTTACAAAAAAAGAATTTCCGATTTGCCAGGTGGAGAGCCAGCGCTTAGACAAAAAAAACTCTCGTGTGTGCCGAGAGCCGTTGTACCCATGCATCCAACGTGTCCTACCAAGCAACCTACGAGAACCATTTTAACACGCTGTTAACAGTATGTCAAGTAGAAAAACAACTATATTTATCCAAATTTTGGCGAGTTTCGCATTTTTCATGCTTAAAATGGATGCCGGTCCGGTTTTTATGGCTTTTTGACGCTTGCCGGTGAACGAAAACAACCTTGCCCGCCGGCAGGCGCCGGGAAATTATAAAATAGGATAGGTACTGCCGCCGTAAGGAAAGGCCAGCACCCTGGCCTGGTTTGGGACCAGGCGCGCGGCGCGATCCAGGGCTTCTTGCGGGCTGGCGCAAAATTGGACAAACGGCAGCCGTTCGTGGATTTCTTCGGGGATGGTCGGTGCATACATAAATAAGGTGGCGTGGCGCATGGCCTGAAGGGCAAAGTACAGGAAAAATTTATCTTCTTCTCCCAGCCCCTTAAGCTTGAGCCGGGGGACCAACGGCAGGAGCAGCGGAGCCAGAAGCTGCAGCGCACCGCGCCCCAGCGGTAATTTTTTATTCGCCAGCCCGAACACGCCGACGCCTTCTTCCGCGCGCACCAGGGTGATCAGCACCCCGCCGCGTTTCACGGCGCGGATGGTGTTGGCCAGGGCTTTCACCCCCTGGCGTAAATCCTGGTCCATGGGATGCGAGTCGGTGATCACCACGTCAGCCGGGGCAGACACGTTTACCCCAAAAATGCTTGCACTGATTTTGGCGCCAGCCCGGTGCGCCTGAATGGGATCCCCGCATACGACCTGAACGACTTGCATGGCGCTGTTGAGGACCGCGTTGATGATGAACACGGGTGGTTTGAGCATTTTCCCGGCTTCTTCCAGATCCAGGCGCATCGGATTCTTTTCGATCGGCTGCCCCACCATGTTGAACGTGGCGGGGTCGCAGTTGAGTGAATGATTATGGGCGATCATTGCCCTTCCGGCGACGCCGGGGAAGAGGTTCTTATACCCGCCGCCGAAGCTGGCGATAATGTGCGGCTCGATGCAGCCGATCGATACGATCAGGTCGGCGGAGGCGACCTGTGCGTTGACCAGCACCGGCGTACGGCGGCTGGTATACCCGAGGTGAACCAGCCCAGGATCGTCGCAATCATGCGTGACCAGGTGCATGCCGCCCAGGTCTTCCAATCCGGTGCGCTGCGCCACTTCGGGTGGGGTCATTGCGCGGTGCACCCCCAAAGCCGGCACCAGGTAAATTTGTGGGGGGGTGATTCCGGCGGCATACAGCTCCTCCAGCACCGCCGGCAGCACCTGGCGAATGGGGGTGGGGCGGCTGCCGTCATCGATGACCAGGGCGACTCGATTTTTGCCGCGCGCCATTTCGGTCAGGCGCGGTGTGCCCAATGGCTGGCTCAACCCGCGCCGGGTTTCAACAAGGGGGTCGCTGACCCCGGGCAATGAAGCTGGCGCCAGCTGTTCGCTCAAAAACCAGCCGGCAGGCAGGTTGAGGGTTAGCTGCTCTTTATTCCCCCAGGGAAGATCTAAAGTTTGGGACATGGGTGACCTCAACAGGACAAAATTTCGTTTCCAGGTGGCAGGGAATGAGGTTTGTGGTTCATTCGCGAACGCTCACACGTTATCCATTATAGGGAGTTTCCATATCTATGCCAGGGCGATCCGGGCCATCTCCGAGCGGAGCTCACACGTTATCCATTATAGTGATTTCCATTTCTATGCCAGGGCGATCCGGGCCATCTCCGAGCATTGAGAGTTGCCAAGCGCAGCATTCATATACTCGCCGTTAAAATTTGTTACAATCACAGATGGATTGTTCGTAAAAGCCGGTCGCAGGGATGCGAAGTCCGCACGGCGAGCTTGCTCAGTCGGGGTCACACACTGTTGTCTCTGGATAATGGCTAACACCCTCAAGGCGAGGCTGTTAGTTCGCTCCACCCGAAGGGTGCGCACACTTTGCACACTCCTTGAGGACCGCGGCCCTTGCGGTATCCATATGGTACACCAGCCGCCAGGGAATGCTGACCGGTAGACATGTTGTATAAGAATTGCGAGGTGAAAGATGCATATCGTCGTCATAGGTGGTACAGGACATATCGGAACCTATCTCGTGCCCCGCCTGGTGATCGGTGGGCACAAAGTGAGCGTGATTTCGCGTGGGGAGCGTGAACCCTACCAACCGCATGCGGCCTGGAGTGATGTGGAGCGGGTGGTGATCGATCGCCAGGCAGCCGAAAAAGATGCCGTCTTTGGACAAGCGGTCGCGGCGCTCAAGCCGGATGTGGTGATGGATATGACCTGCTTTACCCTGGAGAGCGCGGTGCAGCTGGTGGATGCCCTGCGCGGGCAGGTGCAGCTGCTGGCGCACTGCGGCACGGTCTGGATCCACGGCTACCCGACGGTTTCTCCGGTTAATGAAGATACGCCGCGCCGCCCGATTTGGCGATTACGGCACGCGCAAAAGCCAGATCGAAAGCTACCTGATGGACCAGGCCCGGCGGACTGCCTTTCCGGCAACCGCCGTGCATCCCGGGCATATTGTCGGCCCAGGCTGGGCGCCGGTTGGCCCGACCGCCTGCCACGACATTCAATCTTTCCGCCGCCTGGCGCGCGGGGAAGAGGTTGTGCTGCCCAACCTGGGGTTGGAGACGGTCCATCACGTGCATGCCGATGATGTGGCCCAGGTCTTCGAAAAAACGCTGACCCACTGGCAGGCGGCGGTGGGTGAGAGCTTCCTGGCCGTTTCTCCGGCGGCGCTGACCCTGCGCGGGTTCGCCGAGGGGATGGCGGCCTGGTTTGGGCGCGAAGCCAACCTGCGTTTTGCGCCGCTGGAAGAATGGCAGGCGACCCTGCCGGCGGAATTCGTTCAGGGCGGTCTGGACCATCTGCGCCACAGCACGAATTGTTCCCCGGCCAAGGCCATGCGCCTGCTGGAATATGCCCCGCGCTACACTTCGCTGCAGGCGGTGCAGGAAGCGGTGCAGTGGTTGGTCGAAAACGGAAAGCTCAAACTGGATTAACCTTTGAGTCAGGAGCGATGAATGAAGGATGACAACTCGGGGATTGAAAACGATCGGCTGTACCTGCAGCTGTTAGCCAAGCAGGTTCCTTCGATTCAAGCGGCTTCGTCTGAGGTGATCAATCTCAGCGCGAACCTGCACCTGCCCAAGGGGACCGAGCATTTCCTGTCGGATATTCACGGCGAATACGAAGCTTTTTCTCATGTCATGCGCAGCGGGTCGGGGTCGATCAAGCGCAAGATTGACGATCTTTTCGCCACAGAGATGACCGCCGCGGAACGGAAGAGCTTCGCGACCCTGATTTACTACCCGCACCGGAAATTGTCCCTGGTGGTCCCCCGCCTGCCAGAGCGCGAGACGTGGTTTCGCCAGACGCTGCTCAATCTCATCCGGCTGTGCCGCCTGGTTTCTTCCAAGTACCAGCGCGCCGCCCTGCGGGAGGCGCTGCCAGATGAGTTTGCATTTATCATTGAAGAACTGCTCAACGAGCAGGAGACCACCGGCAATAAAACCGACTACTACAACAGCATCATCGACACCATCATCTCTATCGGCAGCGCCCAGGCCTTTGTGATCGCCCTGTGCGAGTTAATCCAGCGCCTGGCAATTGCCCATCTGCACATCCTGGGCGATATTTTTGACCGCAGCCCGGGTGCGCACCGCATCATGGAAGACCTGATCGATTTTCATTCGATCGACGTGCAATGGGGCAACCACGACATCCTATGGATGGGCGCGGCTGCCGGCAGCGAAGCCTGCATCGCCGATGTGATCCGGATTTCACTGCGCTACGGCAATCTGGAAACCCTGGAGCACGGCTACGCCATCAGCCTGCTGCCGCTGGCCTCCTTTGCCCTGGATGCTTACGGGGATGAGCTCTGCGACCAGTTCCGCATCAAGAATCTGGATGAAAAGTCCTACACAACCAGCGAAATGAATCTGATGGCGCGCATGCATAAGGCGATCACCATCATCCAGCTAAAACTCGAAGCCCAGGTCATTCACCGCCATCCCGATTATCACATGGAGGGGCGCCTGCTGCTGGAAGCGGTCGATTTTGAGCGCGGCAGTGTGGTGTTGGAGGGTAAGGAGTACCCGCTGCTGGACAGGCATTTCCCCACGATCGAGCCTGGCGCAACCAGTGCGCTCAGCGTTGCCGAAGAAACGGTGGTCGAGAAGCTGAAGCAGTCTTTCCTCAACAGCCCGGCATTGCAGCGCCACGTGCGCTTTTTGCTCTCCAGGGGCAGCATGTACCTGGTGTACAACGGCAACCTGCTGTATCACGGCTGTGTGCCGATGAACCCGGACGGCAGCTTTTTTATCTATGAAGAAGATGGAAAACACTACTCGGTGCGCGAGTATATGAGCCGCTTCGATCAATTGGTGCGCCAGGGCTACCTGGCCAGCGACCCGGCCCAAAAACGGGCCGGCCTGGATACGATGTGGTACCTGTGGAGCGGGCAGCAGTCGCCGCTTTTTGGCAAGAGCAAGATGGCGACCTTCGAGCGCTACTTTATCGCCGATCCCGCCACGCATGTCGAGAGCAAGAACCCGTATTACGACTACCGCGATTCGGAAGATACGGTGTGCCGCATCCTGTCGGAATACGGCCTGGACCCGGATACTGCGCATATCATCAACGGCCATGTGCCGGTGAAAGTGCGCAAGGGTGAAAACCCGCTCAAAGCCGGTGGGAAACTGCTGGTGATCGACGGCGGCTTTGCCCGGGCATACCAGGCTCAAACCGGGATCGCAGGGTATACCCTCATCTACAATTCCTATGGCTTCTTGCTGGTTTCGCACAAGCCTTTCAGCAGCACGCAGCAGGCGATTGAAGAAGAAATCGACGCCCACCCGGATACCGAGATCCTGGAAATCAATTCGAAGCGCATCCGGGTGATCGATACCGACCAGGGCAAGCACACGCAGCAGCGCATCGCCGAGCTTAAAGCCCTGGTGCGGGCCTACCGCAATGGCCTGATCAAGGAATATTCCTCCGAAGAATAAAAGTGGCGGAGATCACCTCGCATCTTTCATTTCGAGCGCCTGGATTTCTTCCCCCAGGGCGTGGGCCAGGGCCAGGTATTTCTCGTGGACGCCTTCACCGGTTTCCTCATGTTCGACGTGTTCAAAACCGGTCAGCACGGCCGCATGTTCGTTGAGCGGAATGACCCGGTCCGCCATTGGGAACAGGATCTGGTCTTCTTTGAGGATATGCTGGCGCAGCAGGGTCACATAAGCCGAGACGTTTTCTACGACCGCGGCTTTTGCCGATTCATCCCCTTGCGCCCATTTTTCCGCCGCGGCGCGCATCCCGCGGGTATACTGGCGCCCCAATTCATGTTCGTGGAGCATCATGCCTACCGGACCGCCCTGGGCTGAAAGACCGTGCGACTCCATCTTTTTGAACAATACGCCTTCTTCCTTGTGGTGGTGGCATCCGTCCGCAAAACCGCGGATGAAATCGGCGGCATCGCTGAAAAATGAGGGACGTACGGGATAGCCTTTTTCTACGGCCTCAGCCGCGGAATGCAGCGTGTTAAGAACCTGCTCGATCACGCGGTGTTCTTGCATCAAGATTTCAGTGGCTTGCATTTTGAACCAACCTTTCATATAAAGTCGTTATCAGTGAATGTATTTCGAGCCCGTAATGGCTGCCCAGGTCTTCAAGGGTACAGAACCTGAGCATGGTGCAGCCCGGGCAGTCCAGGCGCATTTCGATAAACAGGGGTGCAGCCAGGGGGGAGATTGCCAGCACCTCAGCAACCAGCATTCCGGGGGAAATTTGTTGGGTTTCCATGAGGACTGCCCTTTGTGGCGATCAGTGCCCGCTGCCCGGAGTGGATTCCCCGTCGAAAATATCTGGCGCCGGATCCCCCTCAGCATACAGGTAACCCGCCAGACCGCGCTGCATGCGCGACAGGGCGTGATCCACCAGGATATAGCGACCGGGCACCTGGAGGGTAAATTCAACCATGGTCGCGCCGCCCGGCGGGACGAGTGTGGTCTGCACGTCGGTGAGCGGGGCGGAAGTCAATGAAGCCTGGTTGTAGACCCGGTCGAAGATTTCGCCAATTACGTGGAAAGAAGAGGTGAAGTTGGGGCCGCCCACGCCAAAGAAGATGCGCACGGTTTCACCCACCTTAGCCCGCAGGGCATGCGCATCGCTGGCCAGCGCCATCGATGCGCCGTTGAAGACGAAATATTCGGGTTGTTCGGCGAGCAGTTTGCTGATGGCATCGGTCAGCGCGCCGCTGGTGCCGAAGGGCTGCGTGGTATACAGTTCACCCTGCATCACGTAAAACTCGCGGTCCACCGGCGGCAGACCGCCCTCAGGTTCAACCAGGATCATGCCGTACATCCCGTTGGCGATGTGGTCCGCCACCATGGGGGTGGCGCAGTGGTAAACGAACAGGCCGGGGTTGAGGGCTTGAAAGGTGAACATGGTTTCTTCACCGGGTTGGGTCTGGGTGGCGACTGCGCCGCCGCCGGGGCCGGTCACTGCGTGCAGGTCAATCGAATGCGGCATGATGCTCTTGGCAGAGTTTTTGAGGTGCAGTTCAATGGTGTCACCCACGCGCACCCGGATCATCGGACCGGGCACCTTGTCGTTAAAGGTCCAGTAGCGGTAAGATGTGCCGTCGGCGAGCAGCCCGCTGAGTTCGCTCGTTTCCAGATCGATGCGCACATTTTCCGGGCCGCGCTGGCCGAGGGGCGCCGGCAGATCGGTTGGGTCGCGGGTGATATCAACGGCGTTGGGATCGACCGGCCCGGCTTCTGCGGCTGCTGGCGTGGTGTTGGTTTGCGCATTGGCCTGGGCGGCTTGCGCTGCGCCGCTACCCGGGGCGCAAGAAATCATGACCGCTGAGATCGTAAGCAAGAACAAAAGTGTTCTGAATGCCTTCATGGGAGAACTCCTCTAAAAACTTAAAAAATGGATTCTGTCGTTGTTCTCCTCCATCGTACCCATCCAGCGTCGATCTGTCTTTGCGCTGGCGCAAAAACAGGATGTTGTTCCAACCAACGGCTGGAACAACATCCTGTTAAAGACACCCTGAAGTTGTTCGTGGTTATTCGACTAAATCGTCTGAGATGCGCACCAGGCCGTGCGGGTCGCGAATGACGACCCGTTCGCGGCCGATGCTCAGCAAACCGCTGCGCTCCCATTCATTCAAAGTGCGGCTGACGGTGAAAAGGGTGGTGCCGCTCATTTCAGCCACATCCTGGCGGGTGAGGGGCAGATCGATCAGCACCCCGTCAGCCACTTTTTTCCCGGATTGCGCCGCCAGTTTCAGCAGAATGCGCGCAATGCGCTGCTCAACGCGCTGGGTGACCAGCGCCTTTTGGCGTTCCTGCAGTTCGGTGATATAGCCGTGCATCAACTGCATCGTGTTGAGCGAGAGGGACGAGTCCTGCTCGGCCAGTTTGCGCAGCTGGTCCGTATCCCAGGCCATG
Source organism: uncultured Chloroflexia bacterium (assembly GCA_963768585.1). Taxonomy (GTDB): domain Bacteria; phylum Chloroflexota; class Anaerolineae; order Anaerolineales; family Anaerolineaceae; genus CAVUNY01. The sequence continues at coordinate 16,943 of CAVYIF010000014.1, read as the reverse complement.
GCGGTGCTGTTTTCCACAGCCTGGGCCGTCGCCGGGTAGCCACCCTCCGGGTTGAGCATGGCGATCCCGCCGTAGGTCTGGCCGGGGGTCATGATGCGCAGCGTGATTTGCTGGCCGTTGGGCGTAAGCTGCACCATCTTGACCCGGCCTGCCACCAGCACATAGGCGTGCGTCGCCGGGTCGTCCTGCAGGAAATAAAAGCCGCCTTCCTCCACCGACCGCAAGACACCTGATTCCATGATCTGTGCAAACACTTCCGGTTTGACATTCTGGAACAGGTTGGAGCGGCGGATGATTTCGCGCAGATGGTCGTCCATGATCGCATTATACACGCATGTTAATCTCAACCGTTGGAAAATCGGCTATACTCATTATGAGGAAAATGACAATGAAATTTGAGGATCTTTCCATCATCATTCGTTCTCACAAAGCTGAATTAGATAAACATCGTGTGAAAAATATTGCCATTTTTGGGTCGGTAGCGCGCGGTACATCGTCCCCAAACAGTGATGTTGATATTCTGGTCGATTTCAATGATACTGTGGGTTTGTTCGAGTTCATCCGCTTAAAAATGTTGTTGGAAGAATTGTTGGATCGTCCTGTGGATTTAGTCACTCGAGACGCGTTACACCCGGCGCTGCGCAATCGTATTTTAGATGAGGCAATCTATGTCTACCGTTAAATTATTGGATGATTTGTGATCGTTCTCAGGGTGGTATTTGCTGCCAGGAGAAACCCCCATCGATCGTTTTTAGCAAGAACGAACCATAGACTGCCCATCCCTGGTTCAAATTGATAAATGTTAAACACAGAATACCTGCTGGCAAAGGATTAACCGTCTGCCATGTTTTTCCACTATCCGTGGTGCGCTGGAGGACTGGCGGACTCTTTGCTTCCGTTTGACCATATACCAAAGCACTGGTTTCTGAGATCGGTTTGAAAAAATTAATATTATCCATTGTATAAACCGAAGTCCATCCTGTACTTTCGGGACCGGTATGGTAGATATCGGTGGCAGTCAGTGCCCAAGGGCCGTCTTTACTTGAAAATTGAAGGGTAACCTGGTCCTGATTGATCGTTTGCCACGTCTTCCCACGATCATTGGTGTGTATCGCATTTTTCTGTGTATCCCAGGCAGTGCCGGTCTCTGCGTTTGAAAAGTAAAAGTTCTGCAACCGAAATCCTGGCGGAAGAAGTATCCGATCCCACGTTTTCCCGCCATTGCCTGTCGCCCATAAGTAATCCTGATTCCCCTCAAAATAATCACCGACACCGGCATAAGCGACGTGTTGATCTATGTATTGCAGCCTGCTGGCAGGCCTGGGTAATTCACCGATCTTTTTCCAGCTTTTCCCGCCATCTTCCGTTGCCATTACCGCCAGATGATCGAGAAACCCACCCAGCCCAAAACCATGAATTGGATCCAGGAATTGTATCACCCGGTCTGGATGGACGGATGGCAGCAGGGGTTCCCAGGTTTTGCCTCCATCGTACGTCTTTATCACCCCGCGATAGGTTGCACCTTCGCCCCAACCGGTGGCGATGCCTTCACTGGTTGTGAACATTTGAATATTATTGATTGAATAAAAGCCATAAGGCAGCCTTTGGCTTTTCCAGGTTTTACCGCCGTCGTCCGTCCACTGGAAAAAATATTGGTTGCCCACAAACCAGCCGTGTTGATCGTCCAGGAAAAATATTTCACTGCCTGGCCGCGACCAGTTCAACGTGCCGGTTTTTATACCCAGGCCGGCCTCCGAGATGAGGGTGAAGGATTCGCCGCCATCTTCCGTCATGAATAGCTTCATATGGCAAGCCGGCATGTTGCAGGCCCGAAATAAGACCCAACCTTTCATTGCATTGATAAATGAAATACCGGACAACCCCCAGAAATCGTCTTTCAAATCGGCGAATGCTTCAGGATGGAGGGGCTGCCAGGTTTTGCCGCCATCGGTGGTACGGTTGATCTCAGTTTCCTGAATAACATACCCCAACGTGTCGTTGATGTATCTCATTGAATGCCCCGGAGAGTTTGTTTCCAGAATCCGTTTCCAGTTCTGCCCCCCGTCCTGCGTGGTGTATAGCCCGTCGTTCGCAACCGCCCATCCGCGGGTTAAACTGACAAACTGAATAGTCTTAATGACTTGCATCAATCGCGGAAGTTCGGTCCAGGATGTGCCGCCATCCATAGTCTGGAATATAAGGTTGTCATTAAAAAGGGCCCATCCCTGTTTCGGGTTAATAAAACTCGTACCTTTTATGGACAGCCAATAAGATAAGCGCCACTCGTCATTTCCGTTTGAAAATGTGGGTGAAGCTGCAGGTGTGACGGATTGAAGTGAATACAGGGGCGGCGCCGGGATTGTGGTTATTGTTGCTAATGCCTGGGTGAAATTGGGCGGCAGGGTAGCGGTGGCTGGCGGGATCTCGGCAGTTCGAGTTTGAGGAATTTTTGTTGCCGTGGATACCGGCAGCGGCGCCGTGGCGACCGTTGGGAGCGGTTGGATTGGAGTAGAACGGCAGCTGGTTAAAAGAATAGCGAGAAGCAGAAGAACATACGCCCCTTTTTTGTTCATAACCTGATTATAGTGCAAATAATCCACTCAATATTCGTGGAAAATTAATAAACAAAATTTCTTTATATGATATCATTATATATAAAGTGATGTAATTACATCATTCGAGGAGACGAGTATGGTCCGCACCCAGATTCAAATTACAAATGAACAGGCCCGGGCACTGAAGCGTCTGGCCGCCAGGGAAGGAAAATCGGTGGCAGAGTTGATCCGCATCAGCGTAGATTCCATGCTGCGATCGAGCGGAATAAAGGATCAAGACACGCTTCGTCAAAAAGCAGCTGCCGCCGCCGGAAAACTGCACGGGCCAAAAAATTTGGCTGCAGATCATGATGATTATCTGGTCGAAGCGCTGAGCCAATGAAAATATATATTGATACGGCTGCATTTCTGGCGGTTTTAAATGCGAATGATCGGTTTCATCCAGCAGCGAAAAAAGCCTGGGATGAACTGTTGGCAACAGACATTTCTTTATTTACCAGCAATTATGTCATCCTGGAAACGACCGCCCTGCTGCAACACCGTTTTGGTATGGATGCGTTGAGACTTTTTGAAGGCGATATATTGGCAGTTGTTGAAATTGCCTGGGTAGATGAAACCATTCACAAACAAGGGATGAGCGCATTACTGGCGGCGAACCGCCACAACCTGTCACTCGTCGACTGTACCAGTTTCGAAATCATACGCCAATTCGGACTTGATAAGACATTTACGTTTGATTCTCATTTTCGTGAGCAAGGATTTGAGATAATTCCAGAAAGCGAGGTAGCATGAACGTATCCGAAGCCATTCACTTAAAACGCGCTGTGCGCAAATTTACGGACCAACCCCTGCCCGAGGAGGCCGTTTTGGCGATCCTCAATGCCGGGCGGCGGGCACAATCTTCCAAGAACACCCAGCCCTGGGACTTCATCGCCATTACCGGAAAAACCACCCTGCAGGCCCTCTCCCAATGCGGCGAGTGGGCCGGGCACCTGGCCGGCGCTGCCCTGGGGGTGGCCCTGGTGTCTCCGGATCCTAACGAGCGCTTCCAGATCCTGTTTGACCTGGGGCAGGCGGCGGCCTACATGCAGCTGGCCGCCTGGGAGTTGGGCATCGGTTCGTGCATGGCCACTATCTACGAGGGCGATAAAGCCCGGCAGGTCCTGGGGTTTCCGGCGGATCGCTACCTGCGCTTTGCGATCTCTTTCGGTTACCCGGCCGAGCCAGCCGTCTTAGTCCAGCCGCCGAAAAAGGGTGGGCGCCAGACGCTTGCCAGGGTGGTGCATTGGGAAAAATGGTAAAGGAGCCTTTTGCATTATGAAGATTACCCGGTTGGAAACTTTTTTCGTCAAGCCGCGCTGGCTGTTTCTGAAAATATCTACCGATGAGGGACTGGTGGGGTGGGGCGAGCCGGTGGTGGAAGGCCGCTCGCAGACCGTGGCGGCGGCGGTGCAGGAGATTGGGCGCTACCTGATCGGCCAGGATCCGCGGCGCATCGAACATCACTGGCAGGCGATCTACCGCGGGCAGTTCTACCGCGGCGGGCCGGTGCTGTGCAGCGCGCTCTCGGGGATCGAACAGGCCCTGTGGGATATTACCGGCAAATGGTTGGGCCAGCCGGTCTACCAGCTGCTGGGCGGGGCGACCCGCGAGCGCATCCGCATGTACGGCTGGGTGCACGGCGACTCGTTTGGCGAATACATCGAGCACGCCAAGGTGCGCGTGGACGAAGGCTTTACCGCGATCAAGATGGGGGTGAGCGGCGACCTGGAGCCGGTGGATACGCTGGCGCGGGTCGAGTTTGAGGTCGAGCGCTTCGCGGCTGTGCGCAGCGCGGTGGGAAAAGCGGTCGATATCGGCATCGATTTCCACGGGCGGGTCAGCCCGGCCATGGCGGTGCGCCTGGCGCAAGCCCTGGAGCCGTATGCGCCGATGTTCATCGAAGAGCCGGTCCTGCCCGAAAACGTGGATGCCATGGTTACCGTGGCGCGCAGCACGACCATCCCCATCGCTACCGGCGAGCGCCTGTTTACCAAATGGGGTTTTCGCGAAGTGCTCGAAAAACAGGCGGCCTACGTGCTCCAGCCGGATCTGTCACACGCCGGCGGGATCCTGGAATGCAAGAAGATCGCTGCCATGGCGGAGTGCTACTATGCCGTGATGGCGCCGCACTGCCCGTTGGGCCCGATCGCCCTGGCGGCCTGTTTGCAGTTGGATGCTTCCATCCCGAACTTCCTCGCCCAGGAGCATGTCACCCTGGGTGAAGGCTATCTCAAGGCGCCATTTCACATCGAGCAGGGCTACATTCCCCTGCCAACCGGTGCGGGGCTGGGGATAGAAGTGGATGAAGAAGCGCTTCAGGATCAGTTGTACGATGGTTCGTGGGAAACGCCGCATCTCTGGCACAGCGACGGTTCAGTAGCGGATTGGTAATGGGTGCTTAAACCGGCGTACGGCCGCAGACACTTTGCAGCCGTACGCCGGTTTTGATTCGTCCGGAATTATCGCAAGAAAAACGACAGGATTACCAGCAAGCTGATAAACGAGACCGCCAGGATACCGATCTTTTTCAAGTCTTGAATGACCAGATGATAATCGGGATTGAATTCCTGGGTGTAGCTCGAACGGGACCCGGCGGAACTGGCGGCACTTGCGGTGCTGGCAGCCGGCCGGACAGAGCCGGCGCTCGCAACGGGTTCGGAGCGGGGTTTAGCCGCAGACCGGTTTGAGGAAACTTTTCGCTTTTGCTTCTTAGCCATCTTACTTCTCCTAAATTCATTTCAAACGTCGGGGGCCAGCCAGTGGCTGTTCCAGCGTGGACTTACATATCAAGGTGTTTCTTGTAAAGCAGCAGTGACGACAATCCGTTTATTGTCCACCCGGTACGGGTAGCACGAGATCAGGGTCAGCACCGGATCGTTGGTGGCGGCCATTACCTCGATCGAGGTCGGTTCGACGATCCGCGTTTGGCGCACGACATAGGTGTAAGTGCGCGTATTGGTAAACACCACCACCGTATCGCCTGGTTTTAACTGGTCCAGGTCGCGAAAGATCTGCCCAAAGATATCGTTGTGGGCCGACACCACCAGATTGCCTTTTTGGCCCGGGTTCGGTGTCCCAAGGTGCTGGCCGATACCCTTTTTCAACTGCTCCCAGCCGTCGCCCTGGACCACCGGGTGGTCGACCTTGATCGCCGCGATCTGCATGCGCACTGCCTGCTGCGGCCCCGGGGTGGGCAGCGCCAGGTTGGCCATGGATTGCACCAGAGGGCGCAGGTGTTCGGGGATTTCAGCCTCGTTGAACTGCGCGCCTCCCTGGGCGTTAGGCGGGGTGTGCCCTGAGGGCAGCACCACGGCCTGGATCAGAGCGGTCGGGGTAAGGGTGGGCTGGACCAGAGCGGATGCCACTTCCTGATTTAAGGTGCTGAGAATGTTGAAACCGGTGTAGATGATGAACCCCAGGCCAATCACAGCCCCTAACTCGACCAGCAGCAGCATCCGGTCCCACCAGGTTCGCCTTGCGCGCCGTCTTACGGCTGGCCGCGTTTCGATCGCCGGGCTCTCAGTTTCATCCTCTTCTTCGAGAGGCAGGGCCTCGCTGCGCAGGGTCTCCAGGGATGCCGGGCCGGGTTCGGGCTCCACGACGATCAACCGTCCTGTGCGGCGGAAGTGCTCCAGACGTGCCTGTCGTTCAGCTCGCTGCTTTTCATACAGCAGCTGTCGCAGTTCCTCTGCGCTGAGGTCATCGATTAATCGAGAATGCGGCACGGCTGGTCCTGTCCATCCTGGGTTTCGCCAGAAGTTGATTATACCTCATTTCATCCTGACCCAAGGGCAGTTGATTGCGGGGTCATTGGCATTCATTTTTTGAAATAAAGGTCGTCGGATTGATCCTGAGAAGGGGGATAGCGTTCCTCGTCCCAGCCAACCGGTTGGAAAAGCAAAAATTAACCGAAAAATGGTTGCCTCTCAGGAACCTTTAATATTCCTTAACCGTCTATAATTGTAATCAAAGCGGAGGAGATTTTACGATGAAACACAAACTATTCTTGCTCATTTTATCCCTGGTAGGGATTATAGCCCTGGCGGGTTGTTTGCCTGGGCTGATTGGCGGTGAAACCCAGGTTCCTGCGGCCACACTGGATCCGAATGATCTGGCTACTGCCGTGGTAAAAACGGTGACCATTCGCCAGACGATCGCTGTTCTGGAAACGCAGATCGCGCGCGTCACCTTTCAACCTTCCGAGGTCGGTGGAACGGAGGAGGTTCCCACGGCGACCCCCATTCCTACGAATATGCCGCCGACCGCGACCCTGGCTCCCAGCGCGACTCCGCTGCCATCGTTCACCCCGATACCAACCTTTGCACCTACGGATACCCCGTCTATTCCATGCAACCGGGCAACCTTTGTGGAAGATGTGACCTATCCTGACGGTACGGTGGTGGCTGCCGGGCAGGGCTTCACCAAGACCTGGCGCTTTAAGAACACCGGTTCCTGCGCCTGGACGACCGGCTACCAGCTGGTTTTTGCCAGCGGCACGAAGATGAGCGGTCCGGATGCGATTAATTTTCCGGTGGGTGTGAAAATCGGCGAAACGGTAGATCTTTCTGTGGGGCTGATCGCCCCTACGGATCCCGGCAATTACACCGGGTACTGGCAGTTCGAATCTGCCAGCGGGGTTAAATTTGGCTCAGGGCCAAACAGCCAGCCTTTCTGGGTCAAGATTACAGTGGGTACGACAACCCTCTCCGGCACCAGCTTCGTGGATTCATTCTGCTCGGCGGTCTGGAAAAGCGCCACGACGAGCCTGACCTGCCCGGCCAGCAGCGAAAATTTCACCACCGGGTCAGTACAGCGCATCGATAATCCCGTTCTGCAAGGCGGTTATCAGGATAACCAACCGGCCCTGGTGACCATCCCCAATAACGGCACGGACGGCTCGATTACCGGGCAGTTCCCGGCCTTCAAAGTTGCCTCAGGCGATCATTTAATTACCTTGATCGGCTGCATGAACAACAGCCCGAAGTGCACGGTCACCTTCAAGCTGAGCTATACCATCGATGGCAATACTATTATCAACCTGGGATCCTGGAACATGGCCTGGGGTGACAAATTCCAGAGGATTGATTTCGATCTTTCCAGCCTGGACGGTAAATCGGTGAAGTTTATCTTCATCGTGGATAACAACAACGACTCATCTGCCGACGACCGCGCTTTCTGGTTGGCGCCGTATATCAAACGCTAGCAGAATGTGTTGGGCATTTCTGGCCGCATGCGGCTGGAAATGCCCAACGATTGCTTCTCGCGTAGAGACTGTAAATGTACTAAAATAGTGAATATATTTTTCATGGAAAGGGCCGGAGGATAAAATGCGAACCAATTTTTCTCGGATCGTACCCCGCGTGGAAGCTGCCGTACGGGTGCTGCTGTTGTTGGCTATGTTGGTGGGGGCGATGGGGCTGGTGCTTACTCAGACTGCCAGCGCATCGGTTGCCGTTCCTGTATTCACGGTCACGAACGTGGTAAAGGACAGCACGGTGACGATAAAAACCGACTATTTTCCGGCGGATCATACATTTATTGTGCGCATGGGAGATATCGGCACCCAGGGGATCGGCGGGATCCAGGTAGGGACCACCTATTCCGGTACGGGCGGCAGCTTCACCGCGGTTTACGACATTCCTGATGCGCTCAAGGGCAAAGGACAGGTTGCCATTCGCCTGGAAGCGACCACAGGTGGTTACTACAGCTATAACTGGTTCTGGAATAACCCCGCCAATGTTAGCCCGAGCAGCCCGGTGTATACTACCGCTATCCCGACTTTCGACGTTACGTACGTGGTCAAAGATGCCACGGTCACGATCAAGTCGCACAATTTCCCGGCCCATAAAGACTTCGTGGTCCGCATGGGGGCTTACGGCACCCTGGGGATCGGCGGTACGGTCGTCGGAACGACCAACAGCGAATCAGGCGGCACGTTCGTCATCACCTATACGATCCCCGATGATCTCAAAGGCCAGAGCCGGATTGCCATCCGCATGGATGCCACCAGCGGCGGCTATTACAGCTACAACTGGTTCTGGAACGATCAGGCAACGACGACTGGCACGAGCGGAACAAGCTATACAGGCATCCCCACCTTCACCATTGCCGCAGTGGTCAAAGATAACACGGTGACGATCCGCACGGATAATTTCCCCGCTGACCGCACTTTCATCGTCATGATGGGCAAATACGGCACCTTGGGCATCGGCGGGATCGAAGTAGCTACCACCGACAGCGGCGCCGGCGGCAGTTTTGAGGCTACCTACACCATCCCCGCCGAACTGCTGGGCCAAAGCCGGATTGCCGTCCGGCTCGAATCAACCACCGGCGGTTTTTACAGCTATGGCTGGTTTTGGAATAACACGTATCCGTAGAACCAGATTCCGCATTTGATTTTACAAAAGACATCCCCTGCCTGGGGATGTCTTTGATTTAAAGAACCGCACTTGCCAGCAATCGTTTTACCGGTCTGGCGGAACTGAAACCTCCAGGTGGTGAACTTTGCCGTCTCGTTGAAAAATATGAAGGCTGTTGACAGCGTCCAACACATGACCTTCGATCTTGTGGGCCGCGCCGTCTGTAAAATGTATGCTGATGCATTTCTCGGGTGAGGCCTGGAGGATGACCGGGACCTGACAGACGGCATAGGCAAGCGAACCAACCGGCAGTTCAATGCGCTGCTGTTGGCCATTTACATTCCAACAGGTATATTCAGAAGGTTCAACCAGCATTTCATTTTTATCCAGAAACAAGAAATCAAATGCCAGGCTGCCATTTTCGATGGTTAGTCCGAGTTCCGCCTGGCGGCTCAGGATTTCTTCTTTGACCAATCCGGTCATGCCTGGCTGTCTGGCTCCTTGATTTTTGGGCGTGTGTGAATAGGGATCGGTTGGAAATGCGCCGTAATCATCGGGGGTTTTATTAAAACACTGCCCTTTACGGATGTCAGCGTATTTTTCAAGCAAAGCGCCGGCGGCGGGTTCACTTCTTGTGCGGATGATTGTTTCTTGAACGGCCAGTAAGAGTTTTGAAACCATATGCCAGTAAATGCTCCCCAGACCCTCATACGCAAAAAAGGTTCCGGAACGGCCGGTAAACTCATTGTGATGAAAAGTATTTTCAAACAGGGCTTCAATTTTCGCTGCCTCGGTTTCTACCAGAGCTGCATATTGAGGGCTTTGTTTCAACTCCTCAAGCAGCCGGGTCACATCCTTCAGGTTGCGAATATAGCCATTGAAGTGATAGTTTCCCTCTTCATCCCGGATGATCAGGGTCCGGTCCCCCGCCCGTTCCAACGCCATGACCAGCGCCAGGTCTTTGACCTGAGCCGGCGTGATGCAGTTTTTCTCGAGAAAACCCGGCAGCACCCGGTCAGGATACAGGATGTAGCTTTGTTGATCAGCCCGGTAAAGTGGGCCGTTTCTCAGGCTTTCTAAGAGCGCCAGCGACTCCTCTCCCGAAAGCATTCCCGATGAAAGGATCGCTACCTGGCCTTCTAGCATCTCATACAGATGGCTGACGGTTGCCTGCTGGTGATCGAGATGCAGGATGTTGTAGGCGTGATACAGGTTGTCGCTGCGTCGATTGGCTCGTAAGGAATGTTCGACATATTGCAGCGCCAGTTCCAGAAAGGCGACCATTTCCGAAACCTGCAGGCCGGTATAATCGCCTGAAAAACCCTGGGAATAATATTTCCAGCGATAATCGCTGCCGGCTGTACCCAGGGCGTCCATCATGGCGCGCCTTTGTTCGGCGTTGAAAGATCTTTTGGCGGTTTGCTGCTCCTGGATTATGCCCTGGAATCGGATCAAGATTTGGGTTATGTGTGAGAAGAGTTGCTGAACTTCGGTGTTGATTTGAACCACGCCGGGGGTGCTTTTTTTCAATAATTCTATGCAAAACACAATGGTCCGGCGCAAATAGCATAGTGTCACCACCGACAACCCTTTACCCACCAGGGCGTTGTTGGCATCATTCCACTCCGGCCGCTGCGTATTCATCCAAATGCCGCCCTCTGGAACAAAGTTCACCAATTTGGCCAGCAGCAGAGTCAACAGCTTTTCGGCAAGCGTCACCTGGAGCACCTGGCGGTCTCGCGTGTACACCAGTTTACCGTCTGTCCCGCGCTCCTGTACCCGCCGTTCTACCTCTTGTTCCGCATCCCAATCGAAGTCTATCGTATTGTATGGATCGCTCCGCAAATCATCATAAGGTTTGATCCGGTATGGGACGTTGGCATAACTGAACACCGGTCGATTTAGAAACGCCTGCAGCCTGCCAGGATGCAGCCTATCGCTGATTTCCATCAATTTCTGCAGATAAATAATTTGGTGATCACTCCAATAACCAATATTAGCCCAGGGGTTATTGGGCTCTGGAAGCTCCCAATCAACGCCCTGGCGGGTTATTCGATACGGGTTGTATCCATCGGGAGTGGTGGCATTCAGGAAGGTGCAGATCATGCTTTCGACGTATTCGGGATACGAATAAGCCAGGGCTTCCCAGTTTTGAAAAATATCGCGCCAGTTTCCTTCATAATCCAGCTGCTGCGAGCCATCTTCTTTCTTGATGTTAATCGCAAAGCGATTCCAGGGCCGGCTGGGATCACCGTGCCGCCGGCTGAAAGAAAGCGGCAGGTAGGCATAACTCAAGCGGATCAAATCTGCAGCCCCTGCTGACTCCGCACGGGCGAAAAGGGTGGAAATATTTGTTTCTGATGGTAATTCGGAAAAGAATGCTGCGTATTTATCCAGAATGGTTCTGTTGCGGACAGTGGTGAATTCAAGAAAATCTTTTTTGTGCATCCGGTATTGGTCGGCAAAAACACCCCCGCGCATCCCATTGAACATCACGTTCGCGAAATGGTGGGAGCAATGAAGGTGATTGTTCGAGACCTGTAAGCCATCTGTACAGGCGACAATCTTCTGCAGGTTGAGGTCGTTGGCTGCGATGTCGTCCTCAATTGCAGTCGCCACAGCCGATTTATTATCCCCCAGTTTTTTTGATAGATGGACGATCGCCGCGCTATCCTGGCTGACATCTGCGACGAGATGCCATTTGCGTTCCATACCTGCAGCCAACGAGATCTTCGTATGCACAAAATATGCACAGCGCTGCCCGCGGACCTCGCGGTCCGTGACTACACCCCTGCCGGTGCGAAAATTGTCAAGCTGTGTCGATGAGAGAAGATAGTCCACCTGGTCAAGCCCGACCTGGAAGGCTGTCGTCGCCAGCAGAGATTCGCTGGGTTCAGGCAGGTCGGTCAGTGTCGAGTTAAGCGCAAAGATAGCAAGCCCGTTTTCAGGGTTTATCTCGCTGCGCTTATATGCATCTAAAAGCACACTGAATGTAAGCTGAGTTGCCATCGTTACCCTGGCGGGGAGTATGTTCTGGAGGCCGTCGACAAGCTCAACCTGGCAGGATGTCTCGCCTGAGTTTTTCAACCAGGAGGTCTTTATAAAGCCAAAAGTATCACCGGTCCGCCAGGCATATTGGTAAGTCAACCCCAAACTCGCGTTGATTTCTTCAAAAATAACGGCGGTGCCGGTCACATTTTTGTAAATATTTCGCTCGATGTGGTAAATGCCTTGCTGTCTCTCCGAAAACGGCTCCCACAGAAAGGTTTCTTGGGCATGTGTTGTCACCAGAAATATGGACTTGTTTCCGGTATTGTCGTAATTTTCGGTGAGTTTGTCTTCTGTGTAGTACGGAAAAAGTGACTGTTCGGCGCTAACTCTCCCTGCAGAAATTCCCCCGGTGGATGAAATAAAGAGCCAGTGATTGGAACTGCTGACGATGCTCATAAAAAACGGTTTCATCGCGTCATAATTTTGTATTTTATAGAATACTTCGCCGTGCAGGTTGACATAATTTCCTGTCACGCGTTGCCCTGACGGCTTTTGCGTTGTTTCTCCGATGAAAATGGGGGGGGATTTCTGGCTCGTCATATACACCTCTCCTGCAGGTTTACCACGCTTTTCCAGGTTTAGAAATCAGATTGCGAAATAAAATTTTGTTCGCGATCTTAAATTTAAGATTATAGATGATTCGTGAAATTTGATGAGCAAACTTTGGCCAAATACCGGTCAGGGCATTTTTTCATACATGCGGACATAATCGACGAGCATTTGGGTTGGGAAAACCGTATTTACACCAAGATGTTGTATTTTTGCCGATTCCATTTTGTTCTGCCGGTTGCACCGGAATATCCAGGTCCATGCAAGGCTCCCATGATTAAATCCGGCTCTTTTCCGATGTATTCCATAATGTCAATTTCACCGCAGTCGGGCCAGTTTGATCCGGTAAAGTTTGACCCTGGCATCCAGAAAGCCGGCCACAACCCGGCTCCGCCGGGCACCTTGATGCGGGCTTCAATCCGCCCGTATTGAAAGAATTGCAGTTCCCTGGGTTTTTAACCGGAAAGGGGATTTGGATTTCCTGCCAGCCAGTGAAGTTGTCGGACAGGTCAATCGACCAGCGTTCTGCATCATCTGTGATCGAGCCGGGGTTGCGGTTGTCGAGCACATCCACAAACAGGGTTGTGCCGCTATTATTTCCGTACAACCAGAATGAAATCCCTTCGTATGCGCTCCAGTCCTGTGAAACCCAGGTGGTGAGGGCAGAATCTTCAAAAGTGTGGGCGAAGCCGGCGTAAGAAATCACATTCAGGTCCAGCTTCAAGGCGTGGTTCTGAGTAATCGCGCCTGGGAGTGTATCAGCCGGAGGCGCAGTAGTGGTTGAGATGGCTACATTTGTAGCAGCGTTCCCATCCTGGAAGGTGTTGAAGCCAATGGCATTATTATTCCCATCTAACCCTGACGGCAGGCCATTCTCAAAGTCATCAACGGCCGGCAGTGCCGCCAGCACGGTGGGTGCAGGGGATAGAAATGGTGATATGACCAAGCTTAAGATCAGACTTAAACCGAGTACAAACCCAAATGTTGATTTTCTGGTTTTCATCGCACACTTCGTTTTTTTTAATTCGAGGTTTTTGGGCGACCAGGCCGACCAAAAACCCCCGAATCATCGTTTGTTTATGGCCCGCTGCGAGCGCGTGGTCGCAGCAAGGCCGACCAGCTTATCTCTAAAAATATGATCTTACCGGTATTATTAAAAGTACTAGCGGACTGACCTGCCCCTAAAGTATGTACCAACTCTTATGTTAGTACACGGGGGACAATAAACGTATGAGAGTCCTGATACTTGGTTGAGGTTTTACCACCATTGGAGCTGGTGGGCGATACCCCAAAGCACCATGTGGCCTGACTTGATTATATTCTTTTCGCCATTTTTCGATCAGTATTTTGGCCTCCTGTAGTGTGTAAAAGATTTCTAGGTTCAATAATTCATCGCGCAATTTCCCATTGAAGCTCTTAACATAGCCATGCATCCGCGTCCCACGCGCTGGCTGAAGCGCCCATTCCACAGCCCAACATCAAATTACAGCTAAGATTTTGTGCTGTCCGAGTGATTCCTTTAAAGATTGGAAATAAATCGCTCAGGTTGGTCGCTGTTCTATAGAATTGCCAGCCAGCCAGTACTCCAATCGTTGGTCCGGTATGAAGATATTTGCTTGGCATATTGAGATCACTTTCCGAAAAGGGTTACGCGAGGCAACTTTTGTGGGAACTATCTGTATATTAATTATACATTCGGTTATAACGTTCATCAAAGAAAGCCGGTCTCCACCAGATGCTCCTGGGTGCGATTCTGGCGGTGATCTATGCCACGGTACGGTCGTCGGAACGACCAACAGTGAATCAGGCGGCACGTTCGTCTTCACATATACGATCCCCGATGGTCTCAAAGGCCAGAGCCGGATCGCCATCCGCATGGATGCCACCAGCGGCGGCTATTACAGCTACAACTGGTTCTGGAACACCACCTATCTTTAGTCTGTGCGGCGACCTTAATCCTTAAGCAACTCGCCCGCCAGGATTCGAATCCTGGCGGGCGAGTTGATAATATTTCTAAAATTCTCTATTCCTCTTGTTTACTGCATCAGGTTGATAATTCCCCCAAATTTAAACGGGTTGTCCGAATTCAGCGCCATCGAAATTACGCCGTTTCCGCTAAAGGTCACAGTGTCACAGATCATCTGCGTATTGACTGAGGTGAAACCTACGTTGCCATTAATTGTGCACCCGGTGGTCGGCGCGTAAATTGTGCCCATAACTGAGGTAGTATCTGAGTCCACATTTCCATTGATTTGGAAAGTCTTTTGTTTATTTCCAGTGTATGAAGCCGGATTTGCATAAATTAACATTCCTGCGTAATCGATAAGATCGGAATTAACTGTATTTGGTATAACAAGCTCCTCTGGTAAGGGGGCAGTCAAACTGATGTTCTGACTACCACCCAAATCAAACAGACCTCCGAACATAGCGATCATGACGCTCGTTCCCGAAACCGATCCAGCGCTTGTAGCTACAAAATTACCCTTATCATTACCTTGTCCAGGAATCAGGCAATATAAACCCTGATTAAGAGTGACATTAGCACCACCCCCAATAGAAATATCGGAATATCTACCCGGTTCAAGGGTTGTATCGGCATTGATTTTTACACTTCCCCTGTCAGGTACTATTGAACAATCAGGGGGGGGTACGTCAACGATATATTGGTGGTCCACACCAGTAGTCGGAGTCGGATCAATACTTGGTTGTCCGTCAGTATTAACTGACCCTACAACTTTGATGTCTCCATTTACAGCGGTGATCGTTCCAGCGGTTCCTGATGTTGACATCGCATCACAGTTATTTTTACTACCATCTGCAGCTGAATTATCAAACAAATTTCCATTTGTTAGTATCACATCAACGCCGCCATTGGTGGAAACCGTTGGGCATTTTGAAGTGTTGTAACCCCAAACTAAATCCCCTCCTAAGATGGCAGCGCGTCCCGTGGCTTTAACAACGGCTTCTGAAGTATTATCGAGCTGGTATCGACCAAACAGGCTGGCAAAGAAAGTTTTGAAATCGGATTGAATGATCACCTGGATATAATCCGCTTGGCCTTGATAGGGCCCACTGATCGGTCCATCAGGGTAGACATACACTTTGGTCCCTTTCCCCAACTCGACATGAGTGAAGCCGTTTTTAGCAGCAGATGCCCTGGCGGCAGATATGATGGCCGCATTTTGTATCGAAAGCCCAGCAGAAGCGTTTTTAATTTTTGCCTCAGCACCTGCAAAGACCGCAGCATCAGCAGCGCTCTGCGCATTGCGACGCTCGACATATAGACGACCAAGATCGATTGCCATGGACACAACCGCTAATAATCCTACAATGGCGATAGCAAAGATCACTATGGCTTGACCACGTTCACTTTTCTTAATCTGCATTTTCAATCCTCCCTTACCTTTAAGGAATAGAAGAGGTAGGAGCAGGAACAGGTGTAGGAGTTGGCATAACAGGCGAAAGGACCACGTTTGTCATTTTAACTGCCATCTTAATGGTTTGTCCATTAAAGAAAATCCCAATAAAAGGAGCCGTGACCGGAAAATCATATGTGACCGTGACAGTCACATCGTTCCCGGTAGTTAAACCTGTTGCTGGCGAGACTTCAACTCCCACACCATTTAATCTCAATGGAAATTGTACACTAGATTGGACGCGCTGTGTAACTTCTGTGGTAAATTCGGCTGCTGTTTTGAGATTACCGTTGGCTCTGATCGAAGCATAATTGGCACCTTCTTGAGCGGCGTCGCGCAACTCCATGTAGGATAAAAATAAACGTCCCAGGTCGAGTACACCAGCTAAAAATATGAAAAGGATAGGTAAAATTAAGGCTAGTTCGGCAAAACTCTGGCCATCTTCATTGGGTTTGATTCGGAATCGGATTTTCAATTACATCCCTCCTGGTAAGCAACCATATTTCTATTGATCATAAATTTTTATTTTAGACATAATGGTGTAAGCGGATTCGGATTGGAAATTAAATTCGGGAATGATGATGAGATTGATCAGTGGCTTATAGTGGCCAACGACTTTGACAATAATTCTTTCGCCATTTTTTACATCGGGAATTGGATTTGGATTGCAATATTGTACTTGTGATGTGCCAGGGCCGTCATCAAAGAAAATCTCGATCTGGTCATCATTAGTCAAGGATGCGAAGGCACCGACTCGTCTGGCTTCTGCGCGGATGCCTGCGCAGTCCTGATACCGAAGTACCCCGGCACTTGTCACACCTACAGCGGCGCCATAGCGAGCTGCTTCGCGCGAAGACATGGATGCTGATGTGAAAAAGAACATCATCCAGGAGGCTTCAATGATGCCTATCAGCATGACCATTAAAAATGGAATCACCAGGGCGAACTCCATCATCGCCTGGGCTTTTTCC
>CAVYIF010000013.1:0-534720 GCA_963768585.1 uncultured Chloroflexia bacterium | reverse complement strand
GGTTTGTCCCCAAAATAAGCTATTTGGTTTTTAAGGTGCTGTCCTTAACCAACAAACCTTGAAGCTGAATAGTACATCGCACAGATTTGGGACCGTTACCGCGGTCCCATCTGTGTTTAATGGGCTGAAATAATTTTACTCCGTTGTTGCAAGTACGCTTTCAAATCTTGCTGGGGGATTCGCCAAGCCATTCCCTGTCCGTTAAAAGTGGGGTAACTCCACTTACATCATACCCTTTACACTGGATAGTACATCGCACAATCGGGACCGTGAAAGTGGTCTCGATTGCGTTTAACGTTCAGATTTCTCGAAAATCGTTATCATTGAGTGTATATTCCAAATTGTTTGATACCCATAGGGATTTCTGATTGAAACGCTTTAAGGGATTGGATCAACCGCTGACTTTCCGACAGGTTCACCGCGTAAAAGGATACCGTATCTCCCCCTAATACTACATTGTTGGAGACTTTCCAGCTTCCGACTTTCAACCACTGCGCTGGTAATCCACCAAATTCCTCATACCAGTTTTCATAAACAAGCGCTATGGATGCGGCTGTATCTCTGGCTAATATGTATATTTTGTCAGTATTGTAATGCTTCTGTAATCTCAATTCTGCAACCTGTATACTGCCAAGTCCCCATAAATCGAGAAGCCTGATATCTGCCAGGTAGTCTATGGCGCCGATGTCGTTTGCGGCAATCGTCTGACCCTGGTAAAAATGCGCCAGAAAAAGCCCCATCTGGTATTGTTGCTCGTAAATGTTGTTTGTCGCGTCGGGGGTGATTCTGAGTGAATCATAGGCCCGAATTCCGAACGGACTGGCAATTAAAACCAGGAAAAGCATTCCTGCCAGGTTGAAAGGGGCAGTTTCTCCCTTGAATGTTAGTGATTTTGGATAAATCTCAGGAATAGTGGTTCCTAAAATGGCGATGCCTGAAAAAACAACATAGGCTTCGTAACGGTAAAACCACCCGGTGTCAGCTAATTGAATATGCAGCAGAGTCGTACCTATAAAAGCTGCAAGCGCCAGTATTTTTGGTTTACATTGATTCTCTTTTTTGAGATAAATCATGAATACAAGTAAAGATGAAAGCAATAGGAAGATGACGTGAACGTTTTCTTGAATTTTCGTTAGAAGATCCAAACCCAGGATAAAATTGGCAATCTCAGAAAAACTGGTACCCGGGATATTCCCTTTTAACAGCACACCATTTGGGATAAAATACCAACCCCTGGACATACTCCAAAAACCATATAATGTTACTGGAAGCAAAGCGGCTGCCCCCAGCAGTGCTGCATAACCGATGCGTCTTTGCAGGGAAAATATGATACAGACCACAAAAACCAGGATCAGGCCTTCGTATCGAATTACAGGGATTATTCCTGACAAAAAAACCAGGATCACGTAGTCGCGTCGTCTGGCTGTAGGCGAGAGAAGGATCATAAAAAAGTAAAAAAAAGCTATGGTAAGAAATATATGCGGGATATGCTCCATCCCGGTCAGTGTCAGAGATGGTAACGGGGTCACAAAAAGAGCTGTCAGCAGAACGGCAAACTGAACGGCAGAGTTGGAAACATACTTCCTGACAAATATATATAAGATTAAAAGCGCAAGTGTGCCAAAGAACAGATTAAGCCCTATCGGTGATATTTCATTTACACCAAATACCAGGTAGGTGATGGCAAGCAGACCGGTCCAAAGTGGGGAGGATGTGGAATTTGAGAACTCGTACTTTGTCACTCCCCATACACCGTGTTGGACAGTATTTTTTGCGATAGCCATGTGGATATAAGAATCGTCCAGTGGATATACAAAGTTGCCTTGATTCATGTGGATCGAAATTACAATAAGGATACTCATCGCTACCCAATATGCAGCAATGACGCAAAGGACCGGCCATTTTTGGATAACCCATTTTTTCATGTGAACTGCTTTGGAACATTGAGTAAGGTCAGTAAAGATTGACTTTAGCAATTTGACTGCTATTAAATATAGCACCGCAAATATTTATTCTATAATTGTATATAGATTTTCCCTTCAGCAGCCTGGCTTTGCCCAACTTGATGACAAAGGATCGCCCTATGCCTGGACCACGCATGAAATCATTCAATTATGCCGTTGGTATGTTCGGTACGTCCATCCCGATTAATATGCTCAAAACCTACGCCGCCATTTTTTATGTCGATAGCTTAGGATTGACTACGGTCCAATTTTCGCTGATGCTCTTTATCTATGCTTTTATCGATGCCCTGGACAACCCAGTTTATGGGTTTTTAAGCGACCGGACCCGCACCCGTTGGGGGCGAAGACGGCCATGGCTGGTGATTGGCACCCCGCTGCTCGTGCTATGTTTTATCGCTTTTTTCAGTACGCCGGCCTTTCTCGCAGGTAATTCCTTGTTCATCTACTGCATCCTTTTTTATATTCTGGCTGGCACATTGGATTCAGTGATCAACGCCAATTACGGCGCTCTTTTCCCTGAACTATTCCGTACGGATTCCAACCGCGCGAGCACCAATGCCTTGCGACAGGCCTTTCAACTGGTGGCTATGATCATCAGCATTGCTCTGACGCCTGTCGTGACCAGCGCGATTGGATATTCCATGACAGCCATCGTATACGGCCTGCTGGGTGGTGCGGTCATCCTTTACATGTCGTTTTCCTGTAAAGAGACCAAAGTAGCGGTCGAAGAAGAAAAACCTCGCCTGTGGGACAGCATCAAGACTCTGGTAAGCAATCGCAAGTTCTGGATTGCGGGTTTCGCCAATGCATTCTATAGTGCTGGCATGTCGCTAGTCCTGGCAGCGCTGCCATTCTTTGTAAAATATACCTTGAAGATTCCCAGCAGCCAGTCTACCATTTTGTTCGCATCGGTACTTCTGATCGCCATCGGGGGTGTCACTGTCTGGGCGCGCCTGGTAAAAAGGTTCTCGTTGATCCCTGTCTGGCGGATCGCATTAATTTCACTGGCGATAGCATTCGTTCCGCTGTTTTTCGCCAATTCGCTGGCGACTTCAATTATTGGCAGCGTGCTGGTGGGATTTGGCTTTGCGGGCGTCATTACCACCATGGATTTGATCGGGGCCAAGATAATGGACGAGGATACTCATAAACATAATCTGCGGCGTGAAGGGATTATCTCCAATGCACTGGGATTCATGAACCGGCTTAATGGACTTTTTACCGGTTTTGCCTTTTTCCTGGTATTTAAATTATATGGTTTCGAAAGCGGGACAAATCCTGGAACCCAGCCGGACAATGCAGCCCGGTTTTTGCTGACAGTATTCCCGCTTGTATGTATGGTCATTAGTTTTGCATTCTCGTTCTTTATTGACTTTGCAAAAATCGAACCGGTTGAGGTCATCCCAGAAGTTGTGTAGACAGGAGAGCAGCCCGTGGCACTCATTCGCATGGATCATGTCCCTGAAACCGTAAAGATCAACCTACCCTTGAACATCATCGTTCCCGAACCGGGCAAGGTGGGTGATATTCCCATCCGCAGGCGCAAAGTGTTATATCTGCTGCATGGTTTGAGCGAAGATGCCAGCGCCTGGCAACGTTATTCATCTATCGAAGCCCTGGCTTTTGATTATGGATTGGTGGTGGTGATGCCATCGGCGGGGCGCAGCTTTTATATTGACCAGCCTAATGGTCAGTTGTACTTTACATATCTTACGGAAGAGTTGCCTAATTATCTTTCCGATGTCTTCGACCTGGCGCCCCGACGAGAAGATACCCTCATCGTGGGCACCTCGATGGGAGGATATGGCGCATTCAAAGCGGCGTTATTGCATCCCGAGCGTTATTATGCCGCTGCCAGCTTTTCGGGCGTGCTATCACTTGATGTCTTGAATCTTGACCCCAGCGACACACGCAAAGCGGAATTTGCTTATCTCTTTGGCGATCTGGAAAAAATCAGAGGCAGCTTGAATGACCCGGCTGTCTGGCTGCAAAAAGCAGCTGAAAACCCGGCAGATTTGCCACGTCTTTTTATCTCCTGTGGGCGGCAGGACGATCTCTATCCCCTCAGCCTGTTGTTTCGCGATGCATGCAAGCAAAGGGGTGTGACGCTTGATTTTCACGAAGAAGATGGTAAACACGACTGGTTCTTCTGGGATGCGCAGATTAAACGCTTTCTGTACACGGTATTAGGCCCGCCGCCACAGATCCGGGTATGAGGCCAACAGCATGAACAACTTGTACCAGTGCTGGCCCCGTTCATGACCGACCTTTTCTGTCTGGGCAACTATCGTCAGCAGTCTAGCTATCAGTACTGGATCATCCCACACATTGGCGTGGATAATTGCTGATTTAACGAAATTCCAGTCCGGATCAAATTTGGTGCATAGTTAACAGTGTATATGATCGGCAGGTGGGCTGGGTCAGGCTGCTTTTTAGCTGATGGATAAAAAATTAAATTGTGAGATGATGCTGCCAATGCTGCCAATGCATCCGATAGAAATTTTTTGGATAGTTTTATTGTTGATTATAAGAATCGTCATACAAGATGTTAACTTTCGTATATCCCATTTTTAGAAGCATCTTTTGCAATTCAAAACTGGCACGGTCCTGAGCCAGTTTAAGGATATCTTTTTGATTGGCCGATGATTCGGCGATATTCTGGATTCTCGATTGCGCCTCCATCACCATTTCGCCCAGTTTGGTACCGCATATTTGCGAAATGAGCGAGGTTTCGTTGTGCACCACCCGGCTGCGTTTCGTATCCAGCTCGACGTGCAGGATGCTCGCCGGCGGAAGGGTGATGGTAATTTCAGTTTGTGGTGGGCCACCACTGCTTTCGACCGACAAATTCTCTTCTGAAAGCATCTGCAGATCGACCCCGGCGGTAACCGTGTAATAGCCCAGGTAGGTCAATGTCTCGCGGCAGGCTCCTTCTAGCCCCCAGGACTTAGTGATATCCATATCATTTGCAAACACCATCGAAACCGTCTCTAAATTTGCCTGGTTGCGAATGGCGTTGAGTACAACCGGCCCGGAAATGATGGTTGTGGTGGGCGTGGTGATCAGATTTACTTCAACAGAAGGAATGGGTAATGAATTAATCGATTTCAGGATTTGCAGGCCGAAAAAGGCCAGTAATGCCAGGACGCTCATCCAGGCTAAAAATTTTTTCATGTGCTCCTCGTATATAACATATCAACCAATCAACCTTCGCCAGAAAGTTAACCTGGATAATTTGTGCTGCGGTTAGGAATCGTTGTTCGATGCATCAAGGGGTGCCGTGAGAAACCTATACAATTTGAGTTAATTCATTATAGTAGATTTCAAGTGGTATAAGATTACATTTATGCAAGTAAAAATCTACGCTGAACGATATTGAGTCTTCTTTGAGAGGTAAGCGAGGGTTTTATTGGCCGTTCGGAAGCTTGTCATAACCCCGGGTTGTATGTAAAATCACACTATGCCCGGTTTGATTTCGAAATAGAAAATGCTGGCGGCTCTCGACCGGCGTGTGCCCGTTAGATTGCCAGTCGCCAGCCATCATGTAATCCGCTATTTTCTGGACCGCTGCCGGATGGGGCAAGTGACCTTGAGTTTTTGATCGATTTGGCATGGATGCTTTGATCTCGGTTTTTATAGATGAAGCCCGGTGGTGTATCTTTCTGAGTTAAGAGGAAAAAAATGAGCAGAGAATTTCCAGAAAATTTTTTGTGGGGTGTGGCGGCGGCTTCTTACCAGGTAGAAGGCGCATGGGATGAAGACGGTAAGGGGCTTTCGATCTGGGATGAATTTTGCAGAAAACCTGGCGCGGTGTGGATGAGCCAGTCGGGGAATGTGGCATGCGACCACTATCACCGATACCCTGAAGATATCGCATTGATAAAGGCTCTCGGGGCACATGCGTACCGCTTATCCATTTCCTGGCCGCGGGTGCTGCCTGCTGGTACAGGCGCAGTCAATGCCAAAGGATTGGAATTTTATGACCGGTTGGTAGACAACCTGTTAGAAGAAGGGATCATTCCCTATATCACTTTATTTCATTGGGATTATCCCTTCGACCTTTACTGCCGGGGTGGGTGGTTAAACCCCTACAGCTCAGATTGGTTTGCCGATTATACGTCTCTGATTGTTAAGAAGCTGTCTGATCGGGTGACGAATTGGATAACACTGAACGAGCCGCAGGTATTCGTGGGTCTGGGCCACCAGGAAGGCCGCCATGCCCCCGGTTTGACATTGGATCTACACCAGGTGTTGATTACCGCCCATAATGCTTTGCTGGCTCATGGAAAATCGGTCCAGGCTATTCGCGCGAATGCCGTGAAGACTCCCAGGGTGGGTTTTGCGCCCATTGGAGCGGTGTATTTCCCTGACAGTGGCTCATCCGCGGATATTGAGGCCGCTCGCCAGCAGATGTTTGCGATCGATCATAAGAATATGTGGAATGTTTCCTGGTTCTCGGACCCGATATTCTTAAAGAAATATCCTGAAGACGGGGTTGCTCTATTTGGCGATGCTATGCCGAATGTCCGTTCGGGAGATTTGGATATCATCGGCCAACCGTTAGATTTTTACGGGGTCAATATTTACCATGGTATCCGCATCAAGGCCGGGTCAGATGGAAAACCCCAAGTCGTTAGTGACCCGGTTGGCGGGCCGCGCACAGCATATGAATGGCCGGTATCTCCTGAATCGCTGTACTGGGGACCGCGTTTTCTATGGGAAAGGTATAAAACCCCGATATATATCACCGAAAACGGGATGGCGAACGTGGATTGGGTTGCGTTGGACGGTAAAGTACACGATCCCCAACGCGTGGATTATATCCGCCGCTACCTGGGCGAGCTCCAGCGGGTTATTCAGGATGGCGTCGATGTACGGGGTTACTTTCACTGGTCAATTCTTGATAATTTTGAATGGGCCGTGGCATATCAGCAGCGTTTTGGTATCGTTTATGTGGACTTCAGTACCCAAAAACGCACCCCTAAAGATAGCTATTACCTATACCAGCAAATTATCAAGGAAAATCACCTGAAATAATTTTCCCAGAATATTTGGATTGGGTTTGGAACATTATGGTAAGAGGAGTTTATTCATGAAACTGGCGTCTTTTATGTTTGCTGGAAAACCAGCTATTGGTATTGTAACCGGAGAAGAAATTGCTAATTTAAGCGAAGCAGGGTTCCCGGTTTCCATGCGTACTTTTTTAGAGGCAGGATCCGAAACCTGGCAGAAAGCGGAAAGTTTAGTTAAGTTGGGCCATGTTCCGCTGGTTGATTATGGTTCCATCCGGCTGATCTCACCTGTCCCAAATCCGAGCAAGGTGGTGGCGATTGGATTGAATTATAGAGATCACGCAAAAGAGCAGGGGGTGTCTTTGCCCTCAGCGCCCTTGATTTTCGCCAAGTTTCCTTCTTCGGTCACCGGGCCGTTTGACGATATAACCTGGGATCCGGCACTTACCAATGAAGTGGATTATGAGGTTGAATTAGGCGTAGTTATCGGTAAAAGGGCTCGTCGGGTGAGTGAAACACATGCATTGGATTACGTTTTTGGATACACCGTGATCAATGACATTTCAGCGAGAAATTTGCAGTTTGGCGACAAGCAATGGGTGCGTGGGAAGAGTTTGGATACATTTTGTCCGGTAGGGCCGGTCATTGTCACTGCTGATGAAATACCGGACCCACAGAACCTGGACGTACGCTGCCTGGTTAACGATACAGTAATGCAAACCTCTAACACCGAACAGATGGTATTTGGGGTTCGTGAGCTGGTGGCTTATTGTTCGCAGGCTTTTACCCTGGAACCAGGCGACTTAATCGCCACTGGCACGCCAGGAGGTGTGGGCGTATTCCGTAAACCGCCATTCTACTTGAAAGACGGTGATGAAATTGTTACGGAAGTTGAACGGGTGGGACGGATCATAAATGTCGTCCGGTTGTAATTTTAGGAGGATTTGAGCTTGATGGAACCTCAACGCTATCTGGTAACCGGGGCGATGGGATGCATAGGCGCCTGGGTGGTACGTAATTTGGTGCGAGATGGGCATACAGCTATCGTACTGGATGCTTCTCAAGATGACCATCGACTCAGGTTAATTCTTACAGGGGACGAGTTGAGCAGTTTAACGCTTGTGCATGGCGACATTACTGACCTTGACATGGTTGAAAAAACGCTCAAAGAGCAGAGGGTCAGCCATATTATTCACCTGGCGGCGCTTCAAGTGCCGTTTTGCAAAGCGAACCCTACCCTGGGGGCTAATGTAAACGTCACCGGAACGGTAAATATCTTTGAGGCCGCGCACCGCACTGGCATTCAACGGGTGGTATATGCGAGCAGTATCGGTGTTTTTGGGTTGAGCGAAGAATACCCGGGCGGCATGGTTACGGATGATAGCGCACCGCGCCCCAGAACGCTGTATGGAGTATTTAAACAGGCGAATGAAAGTACGGCCCGTGTCTACTGGTGGGACCATCAGATTTCTTCTGTTGGATTACGGCCGTATGTCGTCTACGGCCCAGGGCGCGACCAGGGCATGACATCCGGACCGACCTGGGCCATGCTGGCTGCCGCCGCTGGAAAACCTTTCCGAATCTCTTATGGTGGCACCTGCGGATTAAATTATGTGGATGATGTGGCGCGAACTTTCATTCGCGCGGCTCAGATTTCACAGGATGGGGCCGCAGTCTACAATGTCAGCGGCCAAATTACTGATATGGCGGATATTGTAGAAACAATCTGTAAAGTGGTTCCCGAAGCGCGCGGGAAAATCTCTTTCGCTCCAAATCATTTACCCCTGCCGGATGGCATGGATGACGCGGGGTTGCGAGCCAGTATGCCAGAATTGCCAGAAACCCCGCTGGAAGCAGGCATTCGGCAGACGATCGCCCATTTCCGCCAGGCGCTGCAAGATGGGAGCATTCGAGTAGACCAGATTCCGGAATGAGCACGTATAGCCTGTCAGCAGTGGGTGAGGCGGCTCTGGAAATCACTCGCCGGGCGGAGCAAGCCTCCGTACTGGGGCTGACATCTCGCGGTGTTTTTTGTTCCACAGTGAACGGGCAGGTTTTTTTTCTGTCTTATGAAAATTGGCGCGGACCGCTGACGGGCAATCTTGATTTTGGCACAAGGCTCAATGATGGCTCTCGCTCAGTCCAGAAGGGACTGCAAAATCCCCCGCCGCCCTTTAAGCGTTTGGTTCATGGCAGTGTCGTCGAGTTTTTTCAAGACCGCATCCGTTTTGAAGTCGAAGATCTCACGATCCTGACCACGGGCGTTTCATCCTGGAAAACAACCATCCACGCACTTAAAAATGATGAGCTGTCGGCTGCCAGGGAACGGCTTGAGAAAACTGCGCGCAGCGTGTTGGCTGTGGGAAACGGTAAAGGGTGGATTGGTAGCATCCCGCGTTGGGCTGGATTTGAACCCCCACTGAATGTACATGATTTAAATGCAGACTTACCAAACAACTTGCAAAGCCTGGCCAATAGTCTGCGCGATGGGGATGGCGAGGAAGTTCTTCGGCAAACAGCCCATTTATTGGGTTGGGGATCGGGTTTGACACCATCTGGTGATGATTTTGTGATGGGGTTGCTGCTTGGGCTGCGCGCCACGGCGCAGCTGTCGTCGATCTTTCAGGTGGTTCGCGGAATTTCTCAACGATTGATCCGGCAAGCACGCCAGAAAACAACCACCCTGTCGGCAAATTTGATTGCCTGTGGGGTAGATGGGCAAGCTGACGAGCGCCTGGTTTCTGCGCTGAATGGCATTCTTACGGGGAATCTGCCGGAAGAAGTATGTGCCAGACGACTGATGAATTATGGGAGCAGTTCGGGGGGTGATGCCTTACTGGGGATGGCGATGGCATTGTTTCTGGGCTGAAAAACAAGAGGGGCTGCCGTCAGGCAGCCCCAGGATTGAAGTTGAGTTACACAAGCACGTCCTCAGGAACCCGCAGCACCTCGTTCGCTTTGCGGATACTATCGGGAACGTCAAAATTCAAGTCTGCGCCGACCATTTCGCGCACATAGTTCTTGATTTGCTGATCCCAGTATTTCTTGGTGACATAATAAACTTTGGCGCCGCCCAACTCATGCTGGACATCCGGCCAGGGGTAAGAGGGTTGAGCCATGCCCAGACCCCAGCGCATCCAGCCGTTGTAGGACTCGTAGGTGGCCCACCATTCACGGCTGCCCAGCATTTCGAAGCCATAGTAAGCTTTGGCATAATACATGGCAGCACCGACACGCCCACCGCGGATGAGGGCCATGGTATGCAGCGAAATATTGATGTCTTCATTCATCAAGCGGCCATTGGCAAATCCGGCCCATAACCCATCGATCAATCCTACCAGAGTATAGGGATCCTTCAGGCGCTTGCGGTACCAGCCCAAAATTTCGGCATAGACCCGGGCACCGACGATATCGTAGAAATCATGGTCAACTTCTAAAAATCTCTTTACATAACCTAACATCGCGGGAACTTCGTCCAGGCGAGCTTCGCGGATGTAGAGGATTCGGCCGTCTTTCAATTTAATTGTGGCACCCGGCCACGGTTTTAGTTTTAGTGCTGGCCCTTGCAAAACAGCCTCGACTTCACGGGCATCGATCTGCAGGACTTCTTGAGATGCTTTGGTTGGTAACTCGAACTTCATTTTTTTCTCCTATTCATTATTCAAGACCTGGTTGTGGTAAACCAGGAGCTGGAAAATTTTCTAACCCCTGGTTTGATCAGTCTCAGGCAAGGTTTGCCTTGCTCAATTTATTAATGCTCTCGACATGCTTGGGTTCAAAAGCATCACCGAATTTCGTCTTTGCCATGGTGGCTTTCTTGGCCATCAATTCTTCGTACTCATCGTCTTCGACAAAAGCTACGGCCCGTCCGATGCTCGATTCCCCATCCACGAAGCGCCAAGGGAAGAAACCCACTTTTACGCGCCGGTTTAACAGCAGATCAAGCTCACCGCCGAAGCATTCGGCATGAATGATGCCCTCGGGGAACATTTCAATGTGCATTAATTGATATTTGCTGTCATCAAAGAATTCTTCCAGGCTTTTGCCAAATTTCTTCTGGAAAACTTTTTCGGCTTGCTTGGCCTGGCGAGGCATCCAGGTGCGGATGATGGTGTTCATTGGGTGGTCGGCAGAGCCGCAGTCCACGGCGATCCAGCGTATTTTCTTTTTCTGAGCCCACAGAGCAAATTCGCGGTCCGGACCGGGGTGCTTGACCATGTAGCGAATTTCGTCCGCGGTCGGCATGTCCCAGCCAAAGTGATGGTAACCGGTGTGGATGACGAGAATGTCTCCTTCTTTGACTTCAACCCGTTCTTCGATCATCTTGCTGGTGTAGACATCGTAGTCGCCGCACACGTCGCTCAGGTCGACAACCGCGGCTTCGTTTACCAGGTAATCCATTGTCAGGGAGGCGATATCTTTCCCGGCGGTGTAAAAATGGATTTCTCCGTCCAGGTGGGTACCCAGATGGTTGGAATGGGTCAGCAGTTGTCCGTTTGCGCCGTTGGGCGCCAGGCGTTTGAAGTACTTGATTTGGAGAGGTTCATAGGTGGGCCACGGCGGGGTAGCAATACCCAAAGGGATCGTCAAATCAATTAGTTTCATTTTTTATCCTCCAATTTATTTTGAGGTGATTATCTTTTTATTGAACGACGCCGGCGTCCAGCATCGCCAGGTACAGTTTTTCGGCAGAGAAAGGTGGGTCGGTTACACGGACGCCAATGGCATCATAAATGGCGTTGGCCAGGGCTGCGATGGTTGGCACCATGGGGTGTTCGCCAATCCCGCGCGCGCCAAATGGTCCATCATCCTGAGCGTGTTCCACGATCATCGGGTCAATCTTTTCGGGAATATCCGCAGTAGTCGCGATGCGGTAGTCGACGAAACTGGGGTTGGTCATCACACCGTTTCGCAAGCGCATTTCCTCGAAGATGGCCGAACTCAAGCCCTGAATGAAACCACCCTCGATCTGTGCCTTAACCAGGTCGGGATTGATCGCTTTACCAACGTCAAAAGCTGAAGCAGCTTTCAGAATATAGATCCGGCCGGTATCGAGATCCACTTCAACATCCAGCGCCTGGGCTCCGGTGGTGTAATGCACCACGGCCCGATCTCCCTGTCCCGTATCTTTATCCAATCCGGTTACGTAGGTGGGCATGAAATTCCCGGACCCCACAATGGGACCGCCTACCCAACCCTGGTCATTTGGTTTGGCAATTCCGTAAACGACGATGTTTTTCAGCGAGATCTGATCTTCGGTCTCATAAGAGATCACATAGCCGTCTTTGATGTCCAAATTCTCGATGTCTTGATCCCAGGCTTCCCCGACCATCTTTAAAATCTTGGTGCGCGCATCCGCCGTAGCGTTCTTAACGGCATTGCCCATCGACCAGGTCAGGCGGCTGGCAACGGTTTGCCACTCATATGGGCTGAAAGCAGTGTCGATGGGCCCCTCAACATGCACCCAATCTACGGGTACGCCGAGTTCTTGGGCGGCAATTTGAGCCATGGCAGTGAATGTTCCCTGGCCGATTTCCTGGCCTCCAATAGAGACCTTCACGGTGCCGTCTTCGTTGAGTTTGACAATGGCGCTCGAACCAGCGTTTGGCGGCATGGCAGGCGCTTTCCAGGCAAGGGCCAGACCTTTTCCTCTGACCCGGTGCGGAGCCGTGGGTTCTTCCTTGGCTCCCCAGTTGATGGAAGCGGCCACTTTTTCAATGCAATCCTTCAGGCCGACATCATGCATGGTCATTCCGGTAGCCAGGAGGTCTCCTTTCTCAATACAATTCAGTTTGAGAAAATCGACTTTGTCCATTCCAATCTTTTCGGCCAGCATATCCATCACCTGGCCGATACCGGTGTGCAGCTCCGACATGCCAAAGCCGCGGTAGGCACCGCCGATGGGATGGTTGGTATAAATACACATCGAATCGATCGTCACATTGGGAACATCGAAAGGACCCGTGCCTGAATATCCTCCTGCGCGGGTGACATTTACGCCGTATTCCGTGCTGGCACCGCCATCCCAATACATGGTGTTATCCAATGCCAGCAGGCGTCCCTGGGCATCGCAGCCAACCTTAAGCGTGATTACCAACCCCTGGCGCACGAAGTTGGTATAAAACTCTTCTTCGCGGGTCAGGCGGAATTTAACCGGTCGGCCTTTGGCCTTGGTGGCGATTGCCACTGGAATGGCTTCCATTGTTACGCCCGCTTTACTGCCAAAACCACCGCCGACAAAAGGCGCGATGACGCGGATCTGGCTTTCGGATTTATGCAAGGTTTTTGCTATCAGATTGCGTTGGGCAAATGGGCTTTGCGATGAGGCCCACAAAGTGATGTTGCCTCTGTCATCCTGTTGGGCGATCGCGATGTGCGTTTCGATGGGCACATGCTGAACCTGGGGAATGTGGAAGGTGTGCTCCACGATCGCCGCACACTGTTTGAAGGCCTCTTCCGTATTTCCTTTGCGGACCTTGAAGTGATTGGAAATATTGGTGCCGTCTTCTGGGAAGATGAAGTTTGGTCTTTCATAATTGGGCCATGTCCGGGTGAATTAAGGGGGCTTCAGACGAAGCGCCAAAGACTGGGTCAAATACTGCGGGCAGCAGTTCGTACTCTACATCGATTAATTCCAATGCTTTTTCGGCAATCTCCTCAGAAACCGCGGCTAACCCGACGACGGCTTCACCGACAAAACGCACCCGATCAGTGGCGAAAATGGTTTTATCTTTCAGATATAAGCCCATTCGTTCTGGAAAATCTGCCCCGGTGACAACTACTTTAACGCCAGGCAGTTCTTTAGCCTTGCTGACATCGATCTTTTTTATAAGGGCATGCGGATGTGGGCTGCGTTTCACCCGGGCATAGAGCAAACCATTGCCGAACTGTATATCATCGGTATAAATTGCGGCACCGGTTACTTTTTCAAGAACATCGATGCGCGGCACACTGGTCCCAACGGGTCCAGCCGTTTTGTCTTTGGCTTTTGTCATCACCATTGCTGAACCTCCTTTATATCTTGGCGGTTGAAAGCGTCTGTGCGTCCGCGGCTTTTTGTACTGACTCGATGATACGGGCATAGCCTGTGCACCGGCAGAGGTTGCCCGAAAGCGTATCGCGGATTTCAAGTTCGGTAGGGTGCGGATTGCGGTCGAGAAGATTGCGGGTCATGATTAACATACCCGGGGTACAAAAACCGCACTGTACCCCGCCTGTATCAATAATCATCTGCTGAACAACATCCAGCTGACCATCTACCGCCAGGCCCTCAATGGTGGTGATTTCTGCCCCTTCACATTCGGCTGCCAGCACCAGGCAGCTGTTGACCGGTTCGCCATTCATCAGTACCGTACAGGCGCCGCATTCACCGGCTGTGCATCCGTTCTTGGTGCCGGTCAATGCCAACTCCTCGCGCAGCATCTGCAGTAAAGTCATCTGAGAAGGGACGTTAACTTGCTCTATCGCCCCATTTACCTTTAAAGTGATTTTGTGGAATGCCATTTTTCCTCCTGACCGCTTTAACTGCGAATCCGGTTCCAGACGTCTGTTACCGCCTGTCGGGTCATATTGCGCACCATATATTGCCGATAGCGCGTTGTACCGCGCACATCGTCAATCGGGGTGCAAGCATCCATGGCAGCCTGCGCGGCCTGGACGATGGTTTCATCGGTGATCGGATAATCTGCCAGAATGGTTTCAGCAGGAATGGGAATTTGAGGTATGGGTGCTACCGATGCCAGGACGATGCGAAAGCGGTAGCCAGATTTTGATGTAGGATCGGGGTAGCCCATCGCAGTGACGCCGACGATTGCCAGATCGCCAACCAGATTGCGGTTAACTTTTAAATAGCGGCCAGCATGGTTTTTGGGGGGAATGGGCAAGCTGATTGAGGTGACGATATCACCAGGTTTTAGCGTCGATTTCCCTGGGCCTTTGAAGAAACCTGCTAACGATTCTTCGCGAGGACCATCGATACCGTGAATATGAATCACCCCCTGGTATACAAGGCAGGCGCCAATTGTATCCCCGGCAGGAGAGGCGTTGCAAATATTGCCAATTATGGTGGCTCTGCTGCGCAGCTGGTAACTGGCAACCGTATGGGCCGCTTCGACCAAAGCAGGATAGGTCCTTTGGATATCTGGGTGGGCGATGACACGGTTCATGGATACCGACGCGCCAATTTGCATGCCTTTTTCAGGATCGAATGAAAAGGCCTGTGTCTCTTTGAGCGCTTTCACGTCGACCAGGTATTTATCTTTCCATATACCGTCGCGCATGCGCACGAATGTGTCCGTTCCACCAGAGAAAGGCCGTGCTTCTCCGGCATGCTCAGCCAAAAATTGACTGGCATCTTCCAATACGGTGAACCTGACATAATCAAATTCTGGAAGACCTGGGTGAGGATTAATCATACGTTCACATTCCTCTCTTTTCGATTGACATGTTTCTGTGATGACCGGTGACCCTGAAAACGGGCCCGATGGCGACTCCGTGGTGGAGCGAATCAACGGGATGTTGTATGACAATTAAAATAATAGCATTAAAAAATCATATTAACAAGAGAATTTTTGTCACTGTTTTTTGTTTTTGTTACAGAATAGCTGGCAAGCAGCAGTAAATGTGAATGATTTTATGACAGACTCCCCATCGTCGATCTATAAACCTCATCCCTTTTTTGAATTCAATTGACAGCAAAAGGGGCTTTTGCTAAACTAACTCTGGCTATTGAATAATTTTTAAACTTCAGCGATAAATCCCAAATCTCAACTCCGCAAAGGAAAAAACGATGAGAATAGAACCTCCGGTGAAAGTATCTGCTCAGCAGATGACGATTGATGTACAAGAAATTGAAGCGCTGCTGCAAGCGCCATCAATGAATCTTCCTCCATGGCCCGAGGCCTCCCTGACCTTGCGAGATGGTCGTACGCTTTATTTACGCTCAGCAACGGAAGATGATGCTCCCTTGATGCTGGAATACATGGAAAAGATCATGAAAGTAGAGCATGACTTTTACGATATCGTCGGGGTGCGGGTGTATGCTGAGATTTTGGGTTGGATCCGAAAACGGTTGAAAGATCCTTTCCACATAATAGGTTTGATCGATGGTGAGTGGGCCGGCCTGGCGAACGGCCGGATAATGAACGAAAAAATTGCTTTGAGCTTTCACACCATGGCTTTTATCCGGCGCGGTCGCATCGGATGGGCAATGTATTTTGCAAAAACCTACTATGCCATGGAAATCCTTAAAATGCAGCAGTGGTGGTCGACCTTTGAAAGCTACAATGGCTGGCGTTTGGCTGGCCTGGAGATGGCTCAACCCACCTTGCCCTGGCCTGAATACCAGCACGA
The DNA here is from genome assembly GCA_963768585.1 of uncultured Chloroflexia bacterium. Taxonomy (GTDB): domain Bacteria; phylum Chloroflexota; class Anaerolineae; order Anaerolineales; family Anaerolineaceae; genus CAVUNY01. Next base: position 518,393 of record CAVYIF010000013.1, on the reverse strand, counting down.
ACTGGGCGGCGCCCGGGTTTATTATGTCGACCAGGCTTCCTGGAATGGCAGTCTGAAAAATTATGCCAAACAAATGTTAGGCAGTGATTTAAACTTCAATGTGTCCGACGAAATTCGTGAACGCAACAAAGTATTTCGAATTCCGGAAGAAGTGATCGTTTAAACTAACAGACCGGCAACGATTTTGGCCCCGCATTTTCAGGATGCGGGGCTTTTCCTTACGATAAGAGTGACCGATATGTCTGACAAACGTCATGCTTTGGACTTGCACTAATTGACATCAATATATTTTGTTGTATACTCTTAAAAGTATTTTGATATTATTAATAATGTGCCCCTGGGTTTTTTGAATTTAGAAAAAAATATTATTGATTGGTAAAAATACATATCTGAGTTCAGAACGCATGTTTACCAACCGTTTTCAGTTTCAACTTCAGGCAAAATTACCGATTATTCGCGTGGTTTGGCTGAATTATGAATTTGATTCAAAGTAACAACTGCTGGCATTTTCCTCCAGACAGATAACGTATAACAACCATTGTAAGAACAGGAGATTGTTATGGCAGTGATAAAAGCTGAAATACGTTCCGGCGTATATTTCGATTCTGCTTTCTTGATGCAGTTGCAGCGTTCTCTTGCAGAGCTGCCCGGCGTGCAGGATGCCGGGGTTGTGATGGGTACTGAAAGCAACAAAGAGATTCTGGCGCACATCGATTTGCTTTCAGCAGAAGCAGGGGCAGCTAAACCGGACGATCTGGTAATCGTCGTCAGGGCAGAATCCGCGCCGGCTGCCGAAGCGGCAGTCGGCCAGGTGGATGAGCTGCTCACCCGGAAAAAATCTCGCAACGAGCAGGAATACCGCCCGCAGAGTCTTGAAACTGCAGTGGAGATGCTGCCCGAAGCGGAATGGGTGCTGATTTCTGTGGCTGGCCGGTATGCTGCCGGTGTAGCACGCGAAGCCATGCGCCTTGGCAAACATGTTTTCTTATTCAGCGATAATGTTTCCGTTGAAGATGAAATTGCTTTAAAGAAAAAGGCCGCTGAAAAAGGTCTGCTGGTCATGGGCCCGGATTGCGGTACGGCAATTGTCCGCGGGATTGGACTGGGTTTTGCCAATAAAGTGCGTCTGGGACCGATTGGGGTTGTTGCGGCGGCCGGAACAGGATTACAGCAAGTTTCCGCTCGTATCCACCAGTTGGGCGGTGGCATGACGTATGGTATCGGAACCGGAGGTCGCGACTTATCTGAAAAGGTAGGTGCGGTTACTTTCAGAATGGCGGTTGAATTTCTCAGCCGCGATCCCGAAACAAAGGTGATTGTCCTGGTTTCTAAACCTCCGGCGGCGAAAGTGGCTGAAGAAGTCATCCGGCAAGCACGCAAAACGGACAAACCCGTGGTGGTGGTATTTGTAGGTCGTTCGGGACCTGTGGAGCCTGTAGGGAATCTACATTTTGCGCATAGCCTTGACCATGCAGCGGAGGTTGCGGTGCAGTTGGCCAACCAACCCCACGCACTTAAGATGCCGGATTTAAAACTTGAGCGATTTGCCGCAGGCCAACGTTATTTGCGCGGCTTATTTTCTGGCGGTACGCTGGCTTATGAGGCCCAGTACATTTTAGAAGACTATCTACCGAAAGTTTGGGCGAATGCCCCGCTGCATAAAGAGAACAAGATCCCAAATTCATTGGAAAGCCAGGAACATACGATTATCGATCTGGGTGAGGACGAGTTCACCGTCGGGCGTTTACATCCGATGATGGATAACGAAATGCGTATTCGCAGATTGATGGAAGAGGCTGGCGATCCAACTGTCGCTGTGATCATGCTGGATGTCGTGATTGGATATGGCTCCCACCCTGATCCGGCCAGTGAATTGGCTCCAGCGATCGAAAAGGCAAAGGCTGGTGCCGCCAGGAGTGGACGCTATCTTGAAGTGGCTGCAGTGGTTACCGGCACCGATGAAGATCCGCAAAATTTAGACAGTCAAATTGAGCAATTGAAGAATGCCGGTGCGTGGGTAGAAACCAGCAACGAAAAAATGGTTCGTTATGCAGGTCAACTGCTCCAACAGTTGGATTCTTCCTCTTCCGAAAAACAGCAGCTGCCCGATGGATGGAAACCCCTCGACGTAGAGCAGATGAACAGACCTGTGGCAGGGATAAACGTGGGTCTGGAGTCATTTGCGGAAAATCTGGTTGCTCAAGAAATTCCAGCAGTGCATGTTGATTGGCGACCACCCGCCGGCGGAAACGATAAGCTGATTGGCATTCTCGAACGAATGAAAAAATATTAATCAAATCCTGGCGACAGTCAGCTAACCTGTCGCCAATAGTTTTCAAAAGGAGCAGCCATGATTGATATTGAAAAGGCAAATACCACAGCAGTTGAAAAAATGATGGAAGCTCGTCCCATTGTTGTGGGAGTGGCACGGGCAATTGATGTCATCCCAGGCATGCGCAAAAATTTGTTTTTACATGCCGGTCCTCCGGTCTCCTGGGAGAGAATGGCCGGCCCGATGCGCGGCGCGATGATCGGATCGGTGATGTTTGAGGGCATGGCCAAAACAGCAGATGAAGCCGTCAAATTGATCGAGACCGGCAAGGTAGAATGGGAACCATGCCACGATCATTCCTCGGTAGGTCCCATGGCGGGTGTGATTGCGCCTTCATTCCTGGTGTATGAAGTTGTGGACAAGAACATGGGGTTGAAGGCCTATTCTGGGTTAAACGAAGGCCGCGGTAAAGTTCTGCGCATGGGTGCGTATAGCGATGATGTATTAACCAAATTGCACTGGATCAACGATGTGCTTGGTCCCGTTGTGGGAAATGCCCTGGTGGATTGCGATGGGGTAGACTTGCGCGCATTGTTAGGCAAAGCGCTGCATATGGGTGATGATGGCCACAACCGGTTAGATGCGGCTTCTTTGCTCTTTACCATTCAACTGGCCCCATCCATTACGCGGGTAGCTGAAGACACCAAGACCGCTGCCGAAATCATTAAATTTTTAGGCGATAACGCATTGAGCATTCTTAACCCGGTAATGGCAGGCTGTAAGGTGATGACCATGGCAGCCGATAATGTCGAAGGCAGTACGATTGTGACTGCGATGGCACGCAACGGCACTGATTTTGGCATCCGGGTGAGTGGATTAGGCGACCAATGGTTTACCGGACCGGCTGGTAAGGTCAAGGCGCTGTATTTCCCAGGATTTACGGAAGCAGACGCAAATCCGGATATCGGCGACAGCACGATCACGGAAACTGCCGGCATTGGTGGTTTCGCGATGGCAACTGCCCCGGCAATCGTCACTTTTATTAATGGCACACCCAAAGATGCCATCAATACCACTTTAGATATGTACGAGATTTGCTACACGGAACATAAACATTTCACCATTCCCTTCCTGGATTTTCGGGGTACGCCAACCGGGATCGATATTCGTAAGGTCGTAGAAAAAGGGATCTTGCCGCGGGTAAATACAGGCGTCGCTCATAAAGACCCGGGGGTTGGGCAAGTTGGCGCGGGCGTAGTTTCACCGCCGGCCAATATTTTTGAAGATGCTTTGGTCGCATTCGCCGAGAAATACGATATCTGATTTCAACAGTTGTGGAGGGTTCTATGGATCGCGAGCAGTTCATTAAGATGATGTCAGATGCCAGATTGTTCGATCTGACACAGGGATGCAGCATTTTCACGCCGCCATGGCCGGGTGAAAAATCTCTCGAAATTCATTTCTTCAAACGTGTGACCGGTGCATACGGCGGCGGACAGGGCGCAAACGGGCAAATATTAAATTGGAGCAACACGGTCGGCACCCACCTGGTGGGCGAGCGTGCTTTCCATTCCGGGGCGCGCGCCATCGCCGATATCCCTTTGACCGATTTGAACGGGCCTGGGGTGATTGCAGATATTTCAGACCTGGTTTCAGATTATAGTATTTATACGCCGGAGATGATCACCAGCAAGGTTGACGTCAAACCGGGCGACATCTTGATTGTCAACACCGGATACCACCGCTATTCCTGGGACCAACCGGATGTGGTCAATCCAGATGCGCAAGGAGGGGTCGAATCTCCGGAATTTGGTTTCCTGGTGCGGCACCCCGGTCCATCGATGGATTTTTACAAATGGGCGTTGGATATGAAGCTCAAGGTGGTCGGCGTCGATTGCGGTTGTGCCGAACACCCGATGAATACACCTATCCGGCGCATGCATGAGAACCATTTCGTGCGGGCTGAGGCCAAATTGAAGGCTGAAACCGGCAAGACCTGGGATGAAGTTTTTCCGCAAGGTGAATATTACGAATTGACCCACATCACCATGCCCAAAGCGCACCTCGTGCTGGCAGAATTGATTGTTGGAGATATCGATCAGCTCAAGAATAAGCGCGCCTGGATATCTATTATGCCGATTCCGTTTGTTGAGGTCGAAACAGCCTGGTCACGGGTGTGGGCTATGACCGCTCCGGATGGGATGAGCGATGATGATTTCTTCGCTGAGATGCAAAAATCCACCATGGTCGACATGACCGTGCCCTTCAGCGTGATGACCCCTCAGTGGTTAAACTATATTCCGCTGAGCGTCACCTACACCAAACGGGTGGGTGGGCAGTATTTTGGCATGGGGCGCAACGGCTCGATCTGCAACGCCAGCATACACCTGGCGACTCACATGGACGGAGAAAAACATTTCTATCCCAATGGGCGTGCTATTGGTCAGGTGCCGCTGACAGATTGGGTTGGCCCAGGCGTGATTGCCGATATTTCCGAACTGGTGAGTGACTCAAGCGTTTATACGCCGAAGATGATTTACGATGTGGTCGACATCCACAAAGGCGACATTTTGATCATTAAGACCGGTTGGAATAAATTCGGCTGGCGGAGCGAAGATTCGGATGAATTCCGTTATATGGTAAAGCACCCGGGTCCATCCCCTGATTTTTCCAAGTGGGCCACCGATATGCAGATCAAATGGATCGGGGTAGATGCGGTCAGTGCAGATCACCCTATGAACACGATCATGCGCATCTGGCATCCCAAGACCTTCGCTGAAGCCAATGCTAAATTGATCCGCGATTTTGGCAAAGACTGGGACGAGATGTATCCGTTAGATAGTTATTACCAGGATATGCATTTCAACCTCTTCCCCAAAAGGATCGTGCATGCCGAAAACCTGGGCGGTGATATCGCGAATGCGAAGAGCGGGCGGTATTACATTGGATGTTATTTACAAAAAGCGATGGAAGCCGAAACCATGTTTGGTCGCTTCGTTGCTTTCAAAGAGGGTGAGTAAAGCTAAGACTACCTGGGCATGTGAATTCGATACCATGCCCAGGTAGTTTTTACTAACAGGCTTTTGCTTGTAAATTCGGAGGACCGCGATATATGAAGCCTGCATCATTTGATTATTTTGCGCCGGCCAGTGTTGACGAAGCACTGGATCGGCTGGCCGAATTGGGATATTCCGGTAAAGTTTTGGCCGGCGGTCAGAGCCTGATCCCGGCGATGAATTTTCGCATGGCCCAACCGCAAGCTCTGGTGGATATTAACAATCTCAAGGAATTGGATTACATCCGTCTGGATGCGGACGGCAGCTTGCGCATTGGGGCAATCACCCGTGATAGCGATGTGGAAAATCATCCGCTGGTCAAAGAACGCGCCCCCTTAATCTGCGAGACGATGCCGCATATTGCCCATCCTGCGATCCGCAACCGGGGTACATTTGGCGGTGCGATGGCGCATGCTGACCCGGCTGGACAGCTTCCGTGTGTTTCACTGGCCCTGGGAATGCGATTTCGAATTCAAAAAAAGGGATCAGAACGATGGGTCGACGCGGATGATTTTTACATGGGGCCTTTTATGACCGTGATCGAACCGGAAGAACTCCTGGTGGAAGTGGCAATTCCAGCACCCCTGCCGCACAGCGGAACCTGCTATCGCCAGGTTTCTCGCCAGCAAGGCTCACAGGTACAGGTGGGCACAGCAGTGATGATCGCGCTGGATGACAGTGGTGTCTGTAAACAAGCAAACATCGCGGTGTTAGGCGTTGGTGAGCGAACTATGCTGGCCAAAGATGCTTCTGCCGCTCTGGTTGGACATTCTTTAAGTGATTTTGCTTTCACCAATGCCTCTGAAATTGTGGCTGGAAGTGAAATCGATCCCGGTTCGGATATCCATGCCACGCAAGAATATCGGGAGCACGCCACCCAGGTGCTTGTTAAGCGGGCACTATCCGAAGCACTGATGCGGGCCAGGCGGTAGGAGGTTATGATGAGCAATTTAAATCACATCGTTCTTACGGTAAATGGTGTCCAACACGAGCGGGATGTCGAACCTCGACTGCTGTTAAGCGACTTTTTGCGTCATGATTTAGGACTGACTGGGACACATGTAGGATGCGAGCATGGCGTCTGCGGCGCTTGCACGATTTTGTTTGACGGGCAAGCAATGCGTTCCTGCCTGATTTTTGCGGTACAGGCTGATGGGCATCAAGTCACAACGGTAGAAAACCTGGGAACTCCCGAGAAAATGCATCCTTTGCAGGATGCATTCCAGGAAAAACATGCCCTGCAATGCGGCTACTGTACGCCTGGATTCTTAATGGCGTTGGTGCCCTTCCTCGAGAAGAATCCTGATCCTTCAGAAGAAGAAATCCGCGAAGCGATTTCTGGCAACCTTTGCCGCTGCACAGGTTACCAGAATATTATCGAAGCAGTTAAGTTGGCGGCAGAGAAAATGGCCGTCCGGTAGTTTGACAGCAGAGGTGAAACCGTGGCAAAGAGAGTATTTGGAGAAAAAATTTCACGGCTCGAAGATCCCCGTCTTCTAACCGGGCAGGCCCAATTTATCGATGACATCGAGATCCCTGGGATGCTGCATGCGGCATTTTACCGGAGCGATTACGCTCACGCCAGGATTAAGAGCATTGATGTCTCTACCGCATTAAAACGTCCCGGGGTGGTAGCTGTGTATACGGCTGCAGATTTTGGAGATTTTTGGAAGCCTGGTCCGCTCCAGGTTCCACCGCCAGCGTCGATCCCCGGGTCGGTTTTTAATGCGCGCACACTGGTGCCGATCGCGAAGGATAAAGTTCGCTTTTCTGGAGAACCGATTGCAGTCGTGATTGCGGAAAACCGATATATCGCGGAAGATGCGTTTGCCGATATCCTGGTTGATTTGGAGCCGCTTGAGGTCGTGACCGACCTGGAAAAAGCCCTTGAACCTGGAGCGCCGTTAATCCATGAGGATCTTCCGAGCAACCTGGCAGCCAGGGTATATCAAGAAAAAGGAAACTTCGAGGAGGCGAAAGCCAGGGCCGATTTTGTGATCACAAAGAAAATTCATATCGACCGTGGGGCCGGCGGGGCGATGGAAAATCGAGGTTTTGTGGTCAACTGGGACGATAGAGTTCAAACAATGACGATTTGGGCCTCAACCCAGGCGCCAATACCGCTGAGAAATTCAATCGCGGCCAGACTGGGAATATCCGACAGCCAGGTGCGCGTAATTACCCCTTTTATTGGGGGAGGATTTGGCCCAAAAATCATGACCTCCCAGGCGGATGATGTTTTGCTGCCGATCATATCCATGTGGCTGAACCGCCCGATCAAATGGATCGAAGACCGGCGGGAAAATTTTCTGGCGACCACCTCAGAACGCGATCAACTGCATTATTCGGAAATTGCTTTTAATAAAGATGGGAGCATCCTTGGGGTCAAAGACGTGTTCTATCATAACACGGGTGCTTATGATCCTTATGGAATGACAGTGCCCCTAAATACTCAGACTCATACCCTTGGCTCTTATGATATTCCCAACTTTTATTCGGAAGTCCGCATGGTCTTTACCAATAAAATGGTGGTTACACCGGTACGCGGTGCAGGACGCACCTACGGTGTTTTCGTGATGGAACGTTTGATGGATCTGGCTGCCCGGCAGCTCGGGATGGATCCAACTGAAATACGTGAAAAGAATTTTGTTCAACCAGACCAATTTCCCTATCCAACCGGTGTGGTCGGGCAGGACTTTGTAGAAAATGTCCTGGACAGCGGCAATTATCCGGAAACGATGCGTAAAACCAAAGAAATGATTGGTTACGATCATCTGGTCAAGGAAGAACTTCCCAGATTACGCGCACTAGGCAAGCATGTAGGTATTGGTCTGGTTTGTTTCGTCGAGGGTACAGCGGTCGGGCCTTATGAGGGTGGACGGGTTTCGGTGGATGCAGGCGGTAAAGTGCTGGTTGCCACCGGGATCAGCAGCCAGGGTCAGGGACATTTCACCTCATTTGCCCAGGTTGCTGCTGAACAGTTAGGCGTCAAAATGGAGAATGTGCGCGTAATCACCGGTGATACAGGTATCTTTCATTGGGGTGCGGGCACGTTTGCCAGCCGAGGAGCAACTGTGGCGGGAACAGCGATCCATAAAGCCGCGGTAGCAGTACGCGAAAAATCCATAGCGCTTGCGGCTCAACTTTTTGAGGTAGAAAAAGAGCAAATTGAGTTAACCGATGGCAAGGCACAGGTTAAAGGCGACCCGAAGCAATCTATCTCCTTGGGTGATCTGGCGATGCGATCGAACCCAACGCGGGGGACTTTTCCTCCTGGCGTCGAACCGGGATTAGAAGCAACCGCCTATTATGGTCCGCCATACGGCGCCACCGGGCAAGGCTGCGTGGCGATGGTTGTGGAGGTTGACCCCGATACATTTGAGACAAAAATAACCCGGTTTGTCCTGGTGCACGACTGCGGGATAGTGATCAATCCGATGATCGTGGAAGGTCAGGTGCACGGTGGTGTATCCATGGGAATTGGTAATTCGTACTATGAACAGTTGGTTTATGACGAAAACGGGCAACTGCTCAACGCTTCCTTGATGGATTACCTGATTCCTATGGCCACTGATATGCCTCCAAAAATGGAGCTGGGCCATGTTGAAACCCCTTCACCGTTAAATCCGTTAGGCATGAAAGGGGTTGGCGAGGCTGGCGCGATTCCCATACCGGCTGCTTTCGTCCAGGCGCTCGAAACTGCCTTTCCAGAATACGATCTCGAAATTATCCAGGTTCCACTCACCCCGAGTAAATTGTTTCACATTATTGAAGAGGCAAAGAAAAAATGACCCAGATAAAAGGGTTGATTTTAATAATTTCTATATAATCATAGGAGACGTTTTTGATGAAACTTGAAGGTGAACATCTATTCAACGGCCCCCGAGAAGAAGTGTGGTTGTTATTTCGCGATCCTGATATTCTGGCTTCTGCGCTACCAGGGACCCAGGCTATCAATAAAGTCAGTGATACCGAATTTGATATCACGATGAATGTGCGGGTTGGACCGGTTTCAGGGATATTCACAGGTAAATTAGTAATATCTGATGAAGTTCCGCCAGAAAGCTGTACACTGACCGCGGATGGGCGCGGCGGACCAGGGTTCGTGAAGGGTGTGGGAAATGTTCAGTTTGCCGATCAAGGCGATTCGACCACGATGTTGAAATATGATGGTGAATTCCAAATTGGCGGAACGATTGCCAGTGTGGGTCAGCGCATGATTGACAGCGTGGCAAAGAGTATGATCCGGCAGGGTTTCGAGGTTTTCGACAAAGCCCTCGAAGCACGTTTAGCCGCCAAAACCGGCGAACAGGTAGATTTCAAGCCGCCCAGCGAAACAGAATTTGCCACCGCGGTCGCAAAAGATGTGGCTAAAAGTTGGACACAGATCGCAGAAGTTCGAATGTTGATGTATGTGATTCCTGTAGGACTAGCGCTCGCTTTACTGGGTTTGCTGCTTTCACAATGCAGCGGTGGATAAGAAAAATATTTCAAAGGAAAATTTATCAATGGAAACTCAAGACATAGACCACATCGAAGAACCCGAAAAAAAGAAGTGGACGGAAATTGCAGAAGTTCGAATGTTAATGTACGTAATTCCTGTGGGGATTGCGTTAGCATTACTAGGTTTGTTCCTCTCCCAGCTCAGCGGTCATTAATAATTTTTTCTGTTGAGCCCAGGAATTATGGAAGGGAGGTTAGATTATTGACGATAAAATAAACCCTCACCCTACTTTGTAGCCCTCAATATTAAAAGACTGCATAGAAAAAGGAGAGAATGCAAATGGCTGCAACTGCAAAAGCAAAAGTTTTCGGTTATCTGCCCAATGACCAACCCCCATGGGGGCAGATGGTATTACTTGGCCTACAACACGTTCTCACAATGTTTCCTGCCACAGTGTTGTGCGCCCTTTTGATGGGATTCCCGGTCCCGACCGTTCTGACTGTCACTGGTTTTGGCACGATCATCGCCCTGCTTGGCTCAAAGATGGCTATGGGGAAGTATATTCCTCTATATTACGGCTCCAGCTTTAGCTATATCGCGGCGGTGACTGCCATTACCAAACCGACGTTTGGTGTCGTCGCTGATCCCCATATCCTGTCAGTCGTCCAGGCCGGTTTCCTGGCAACAGGTATCATCAATGTGCTGATCGGCCTGCTCATCCGGGTTGCCGGTGGGAAGAAGGCCATCGATGTCGTCCTTCCTGCCAGTATCACCGGTCCTGTGGCCTGCACCATTGGTATTGGCCTCGGCGCCGCCGCCTTGAATAATGCCTCCGGGTTCTTAAATGATCCTGCTGGTATCGGCTCCTGGTGGATCGTGGCAATGATCACCTTAATCGCCGCCATCATGTTCTCGGTTTACCTGCAGAACAAAGGCTTTTTGGGTATGTTGCCTATTTTGTTGGGTGCGTTGGTCGGGTACCTGTCCGCCATCCCCTTTGGCCTGGTAACACTTAATTTTGGGAGTATTGTTCGCATCCCAACATTTACTTTCCCAGTTTTCAATGATCCATTGACTCTGACCGTGATCTTCGGTGTAGGTGTGATGGCCATTGCTACTATCCCAGAATCGACCGCTCACCTGTACCAGATCAGCCTGTATGTCGATCACCTGGCAGAGGAGCAGGGGCGTGAACCATATAAACTATCCGAATACATCGGATTGAACCTGATGTTGGATGGTTTGGATGACATCATCAACGGCATCTTCGGTTCTACCGCGGGTACCAACTACGGTGAGAACAACTCCCTGATGGTGATCACGCGTAACTACTCTGGACCGGTGCTGCTGACTGCCGGTGTAATCGCGATCTTGCTGGGCTTCTTTGGTTGGTTAGCAGACATCGTTAACTCAATGCCTACGGCTGTCGGTGGTGGACTGTCGATTTACCTGTTCGGTGTCATTGGCATGCAAGGTATTGCCTTAATGATGTCCGAAAAAGTGAATCTGTATGATCCTAAACAGCTGGCAATCGGCGCGGTGATCTTGATCGTCGGCATCGGTGGGAATATTGGCTTCCCCGGTGGTTTCCTGCCGGTGAGCGGTTTCTTGAACGGGTTATTCCCCCAGGGTCTTCCAGCCATTGCAACCGGCGCCGTTCTGGGCATTCTGATCAATCTGGTCTTTGTATTCTTCAAGCCACCAACAGAACGCGCAAACGTGGAAAAGAAATAGTTTTCCATTGTATGGTTTGATTTGAGACTGGGTCCTAAGTAAAAGAGAGGGCAAAACCTTCTCTTTTCTTAGGACCTACTTTCTGAAAACCTTATTATTGAGAATTTGATTTAATATCTTATCAGGAATCAGGGATGATCCTCGTCACAGGCGCAAGTGGCAAAACTGGTAAAGCTGTCATTCGGAAAATGGTTGAGAAGGGAGCCAATGTTCGGGCATGGGTCCATACTCCTATGCAAGAGGTTGGCGCAAGGCAAGTAGGCGCTGTGGATGTAGTTTCAGGCGATTTACGCGATCCAGAAAGAATGGTCCAGGGCTGTACTGATATTAAGGCCGTCTACCATATTTGCCCTAATATGAACCCGGATGAAGTTGAAATTGGTCGCAATATGATTCATGCAGCAAAAAGCACGGGTGTAAATCATTTCGTCTACCATTCGGTTTTTCATCCGCAGGTGCAGTCAATGCCGCACCATTGGAATAAATTATTGGTCGAGGAGCAAATATTCTCCAGCGGGATTATTTACACTATCCTCCAACCTACTGCGTATTTACAAAATCTTCTCCCTTATTGGCAGCGGATCGTCACAGAAGGGGTTTACGAAGTGCCTTATGCAGTTGATACGCGGTTGAGTATGGTCGACCTTGAGGATGTGGCAGACGCTGCCGCAGCTGTCACCAACAATCCTGATTATCATGGTGGTTCATATGAGCTGGTGGCAACACCGCCATATACACAGATTGAAATTGCGCAGATGATCGAATCTCGTATACAGAAACCTGTGAAAGTCATCCACGAGTCCAGATCTGCCTGGAAGGAAAAAGCGCGCCAAAATGGCATGGATGAGTTTGCAGTTCGTACGCTGGTAAAAATGTTTGAATATTATGAACAATATGGCATGTGGGGTAATTCGCATACCTTGAAATCAATCCTCAATCGATCCCCTGTGGGCTTATCTGAATTTATTGATCGGCTCATTCAAACCCAAACCCTAAAAACCGAGGAAAACAATGGCTGATAAACCAAGCCAGCACGAAAAATATTCTTTGGAAATTCTACCCCTCATATTTCATCATGAAACCGACAAATTTATGTCCATGATTTCAAGGGATGGCGTAAAGTTTCTGGAGTTCTGGTGGGATCGAGCCGGCCTGGAAGTGGACGAATCAAAACGCAGTTCCTCGGAAGGATTACAATTCGAAATTAAGTCTTATTCGGACGGGCGCGAAATTGTGGTAATAAGAATGCCATTACCCAGAAAAGTGGGTGAAGCATATTTTTTGGGAATGGTGACCCGACCGTTAAAACGCAGCCTGTTTTCATGGAAAAACCTGGCGAGGGTATTCGTATTAACCCGGATTAATGAGGATAATGCGGACCGCCAGACAAAACTGGCAGAGTTGACCCGTTCTGCGCGGTATGTGGCGATTGGAAAAGGCCCAAAACCCACCCAAAAGGCTTTTTTGGAAACAATTATCGATCTGTTAGATCGCAAGAAATAACTGAGGATTTTATGGAACCTGGAATGATTGTGATCATTGTGATTGTGGCGCTGTTTTATGTACGCCTGTATTTGCTGCGACGAGGGCGAAAACGGCGCGAATCTCAAACCGTTTTGAAGCAGATGAAACAAGGCAAAAAAGCTGCACCGCTGCCTGCGCGTGAGACGAGTTATCGGGTCACCAGCTGGTGGATCTTAACACCCGGGGTCATTTTTATGCTGCTTGGGCTGGCCATGTATACACAAGCAATCCTGGTGGATTACCAACCTTATTGGTGGATACCGGCAGGTATTGGTGGCGTTCTTTTTATTTTTAGTTTTGAATGAAAAAGATTGAGATTGAATTTACCGGCGCCGCTCGTGCGATCACGGGGCGAAAAACTGGGATTATCGAAATTAGCGATCGTGCCAGTTATAGAGATATCGTTTCATTTTTAGCAGGCGAATATCCTCAATTGATCGGGATGTTGATTTCTGAAGATCGCCGCTCCTTACTCAGCGCCAACTTTTTTAGCCGCAACGGAGAGGAACCAATCCTGCCGGATGATATGGATAAGACCCCACAGGATGGAGAGCGGCTGGTAGTTTTATATTTTATCGTAGGCGGGTAAGTCGAATCAAGCAATCTCAATTATTTTGAAATGGTAATCCCCGTTTAAGAAGGCCTTCTCTAAAGATTTTATTTGATCTGCGGGGATCGATTTTGCCACGATCCTCAGTGAAAATCCGCCATCGGCCAGGGTGTCGTTGACCGAACGAAGAATATTCCCGCCGTGGTCTGAGACGATTCCTGCCAGATAGGCCAGTACTCCTGGACGGTGGAATTCCTTGTCTGCGACGATGTTGATCGTGGTCCATCCCAGCAGTTCTTTTGAGATGCCGAGTTTGTCTAAAGCAGCGGTTACTTCACCCAAACGAACTGCCCCTCCTCCTACTGCTGAGTAGAAATCCTCAAGGCTGGCGCAGGATACCTGCTCGAGCAAATTAATCACTTTGTCATTTTCTAATGCGCGTACGTCTTCCATGGTCATTAACCCGCGGTGAGCCAGCAGCTCTTTTACCAGTTTGCGTCCAACATCGGCGGAGCGGCGCAAACCTTCCATTGCCAGGACAGAACGCAGTAAATTAGCAGTTGAAATATTGCTAAATCTCAGCCAATCTTCGGATGGGGGGATGCGCGGACCCTGGGTGATTACTTCAACCACATCGCCCGGATGAACCTGGTCGGAAAGCCTGCCCAATTTCCCATTAACATTTACCGCACTGATTTTATCTAAAAGAAATTCGCGCTGGATTGAAGCCACGGCATCCAATACAGATGATCCATCAGGAACAAATCGGGCTCCGCCGGTAGGGGTTAATATTTCAACCGGGCGATAGCTGGAGATATCTTCGTTGTGATTGATGGCGTACACAATTCCCCATCGATTTTCTCCTTCCATCTCTTCGGTTGCGATAGCCAGTTCAAAAGCCCCCAATTCATCGTACCAGGCGGTTGCCTGGAGGGCGCGATAACCATTCTTAGGGTTTGCCACGAAATCCTGAAACTGACTTTGATCCAAATATGGGCCAAAATAGCGGTTGATTGCTCTCAAAAGGAGGTAACACTGCTTTTCATCATTCTCTTCCAGTACCATGCGAAAACTAATCAAGTCGTTTACGGCTGAAAATGAATTCAAGGAGGCTTTGCGTAAACGCGCGAGTTGACGCAGATTCTGCCAGGATTGCCAATACCCATTAACAACAATTTCCACCCTACCGGCAATATTTTCCTTTTCCATAATGGCAGCCAGTTGGTGCAGAATGGCGTTGATGAAATCCGGATGCAGCCGTGGATCTTGATCGATTTTTATGCGAACCGATTCAAAACTCTCCGAATCATAAAATGGAAATGCGGTATCTTCCAGCCAACGTCGCCAGGTGTAGCAATTTAATATGCCGGCTAATTTGCCATAAGCGCGGATGGCTTCCTCGGCTTTTTTCTGCCTCTTGTCGGGAGACATATACTCAAGAGTCATCACGTTGTGACTTTTATCCGCCAATTTGACCAGGAAAATACCTGGGTCGCGGAACATGGCAATTTTGCGTAAGGTTTCTAACTCGCGAGATCTGCCATCCCTGGGATTGCTGAGTTTGGTGACGCCATCTACAATGTGGGCTACTTCTTCCCCCAGCGGTCCGGGAAATTTCTGCCTGATGCGTTCTAACGATTCTCCTGAATCTTCGACGGTATCGTGCAGCAATCCTGCGATCGTCCAGGCCTCATTTCCAACCAGCCGGTCCAAAAAAGCGCCAATCCAGGCGCAGTGGGTTTCAAAATACGGTTCTCCACTTAACCTCATTTGCCCGGAATGCAGCTGTTGCCCCCAACGATAAGCTTCAGCGATGTTCTCGGTACGCGGTTCAAAAACTATGTCCGAAAATTCGGACTGAAGTTTTGGCCTGATTTCATTTACTTCGACAATTGTTGCCATTTTTTTGCCCTTTTAAGTTCATCCTCTTTTATCCTGGATCCGAGGAAAGAGAATAGGAACTATTAAGCATTTGAGACGGCGATATCTTGTATAAATGGATTATAGGTTTCTTCCAACTGGCTGCGGAATTGACGGGTGTAAAGCTGGTAATATTTACCTTGCTTTCGCAGAAGCTCAAAATGGGTGCCCATTTCCGCGATTTCACCGTTTTCAATGACGAGAATACGGTCTGCTCGTTTAATCGTGGAAAGGCGATGAGCGATGATGAAGCTGGTGCGGCCTTCCATCAAGGTTTCCATACCTTTTTGGATCAGCGCTTCTGTCAGTGTGTCGACTGAGCTGGTGGCTTCATCCATGATAAAGATTTCAGGTTTTGCCAGAATTGCTCTGGCCAGACTGATTAACTGCTTTTGACCAACCGAAAGCAGATTTCCACCTTCGCCAACGGGCTCATCATAGCCTTTTGGCAGCTTGGAAATGAACTCATGTGCGCCTGCTAATTGGCCAGCCTCTTCAATTTCCTGGTCGCTGGCATTTAAGCGTCCATAACGCAAGTTATCTCGAATTGTGCCCGAGAAAAGATGAGGGGTTTGAAGAACGATCCCCACGCGAGATTGAATGGTGTGAAGGAAAAGCTTCGTGTAGTCGTGGTTGTTGATGCGAATCTTGCCTTGAGTTGGTTCATAAAACCGGCACAGCAAATTAACGATGGTGCTTTTTCCACCGCCAGTCGGGCCAACCAGCGCGATGGTTTCGCCTTGTCTGACTGTAAAATTGAAATCCTTCAGAACCGGTTTGCCGTCGTCGTAAGCAAAATTCACATGATCAAATTCTATATCGCCTGAAATTGAATTGGTTTCGATGGCATCTTCGCGGTCAACTACACCGGGACTTGAGTCCACCAGGGAAAATATTCGTTCTGCCGATGCGATTGCATTTTGGATTTCGGCGAAAATGCGCGCCAGATCCTGCACAGGCCACATCATAAAAGTGACGTAGGAGACGAATGCACTGATCCCGCCCACGGTCATCGCCCCGGTTTGGGCTTGAAGCCCCCCGAATAAGACGATTGTTCCCAAGGCGCAGGCAGAAATCAATTGGACGGTCGGCAAAAATAATGCGCTCAACCAGGCCGCCCGATATCCGGAACGGTACATATGGTCGGTCAGAACACCGAATTCGCGCATGTTTTCTTTTTCGCGGCTTAAGGCTTTGACCACCCGTACACCGGTAATGTTTTCATTAAATGCTCCGGTAACCTGGGAGTTGTATTTACGAACGTTGCGAAATTCACCCAAAATCCGTTTGCGAAATTGAACTGCCACTGTGATCAAGATAGGTACCGCAAAAAGTACGATCAGGGCTAAACGCCAGTTGATAATCATCATGAACACCAGGGAGGTTGAGATATTCATCACGCCCCAGGTAAAATCCAGGATCCCCCAGGTAACCAGATCTGCCACTCTTTCCGAATCGGATGTAACCCTGGCCATGATCCAACCGACTGGTGTACGGCTGAAATACGCCAGGGAGAGCTGTTGAAGATGGTTGAACATCTTTTTTCGCAGGTCATAGCGGATGCGTTCGCCCAACATGGCTGACATGTAGATGAATGAGAATACAAGGAATGCCTGAATTACGAGTAAAATGCCATATTGAATGAGGATATTTACCAACACCTCAGAATTACGCGCTGTGATGCCTTCATCGATAATCCTCTTGCTCAGGAAGGTAAAATAGGCATCCAGAGCAGAGGTTAACAGGATGGCAGTCAGGAAACCGAGCACCATTTTTATATGGGGAGTAGTGAGTTTTAAAATACGGGCGAAAACCTTTCCGCTAAACTTCGTTTCCAGGCTCTCATCCTCGAAATAATCATTCGGCACCGGAAATCTCCTTTTCCAACTCATCCTCAATGCGGGTCTGAATTTCATAGATTTTACGGTAAATGCCTTGCTGGTTGACCAGGTCTTCGTGCTTGCCAGCCTGCACGATGCGTCCTTGATCCATAACAAGGATTAAATTGGCAATCATGATGGATTGAATACGATGGGCGATGATAAATGTCGTCCGGTTTTTCATTAAATGGGTCAAGGCATCACGGATCTCCGCTTCGGTTTCTGTATCAACCGAAGAGGTCGAATCATCAAAAATGAGAATGCGGGGATTTTTCAACAGGGTCCGCGCAATCGCCACACGCTGCTTTTGGCCTCCGGAAAGGGTGACCCCTTTTTCTCCGACCAGAGTGTCATATCCATCCGGGAAGGTGGTAATGACATCGTGGACCGCGGCTATTCGGGCGGCATTGATCACTTCCTCATTGGAAATATCCCGCCCGACGCCATAAGCGATATTTTCGCGAATAGAGCGTGAAAATAGAAAAGGTTCTTGTTCAACGATCCCAATTTGCTGGCGCAGAAAACTGCGCGGGTAGCGGTTAAGCTCCACGCCGTCTAGCAGAACGGAACCTTGCGTGTAGTCGTAAAACCTGGGAAGCAGGTTTACCAGGGACGTTTTACCGGAACCGGTTGAACCTAATAAAGCCACGACCTGCCCTGGTTTTACCGAGAAATTTATCTTTTCCAGTACAGGAGAACCGGGTTCATATTCAAACCCAACATCCGTAAAATCAAGCCCACCTTGAATGCCGCTTTCAGGCTGATAATCACCCAGATCGAGCGGTTCGCGATCCTGTTTGATAATTTCCATCACACGACCGTAGGAAACCTGCCCCGTGGAAAATTGGACGATCAACCGGCCTAAACTGCGCATGGGAAAAATCAGCCAGACGATCAAACCTGCATAAGCGAGATAGGTGCCTACCGATATTTCCCCATTAATCGCCATCAAGGCACCAACCAGGTAACCCGTCAGCATTTGGGCGCCGCAGATCATATCGGATATTGGCCAGAATAAAGAGTGCAATTTTAACAGACGGCGACCGCGTTGAAATTTTTCCCAGTTATCTTTTTCGAATTTTCGCGATTTATAATCCTGCCGCGCAAAGGCTTTGACCACACGCACACCGCTGAGATTCTCCTGTAATGTGGTTGATAAAACCGCTTCCTGTTCCTGATAGGCTTCATAAGCCTTTGTGACGCGTTTAAAGAACCACATTGAGGTGGTAACGATAATGGGAACCACGATCACAGAAATTAACGCTAACTTCAGGTTCAAGAAAATTAAGGCTGCAAAATTAATCAAAAACAATAGAATGATCCGCCCAATCCCGATGGCCTGATCTGCATAGAAACGGCGCAGAGCATCCACATCAGATGTCGAGCGTTCGATCAACTCTCCAGTCTCCATTTTTGAATGATATGTGAAACTGAGATGCTGGATCTGGTCGAAAAGGTAATTTCTTAATCGACGGGCAATTCCTTCGGCTGTTTGGGCTGCCCAACGGCCGCTCATAAAGGTCATACTGCCTTCGAAGAAGGCCAGGCCCACAAAGCCCAGGGCAATTAACGGCAGACTGACCGTGGGGGTCGCACTCATAAAATAGTTGTCCACGAAAAAACGCAGCAGCAGATAGGTTGAGGTTTTGGCGAGGGCACCGAAACCCAGCGCAATTGTTGCACCCAGGTATTTCAGTTTGAATCCTGACATCATACGCCACAAACCTTTTAGCCGGTTTGAGGTATATGCCTGTTTTAAATCATAATCACTCACAGCAGTTGCCAATGATCGATCCTCCAACCCCAAGTACAATTTGGAAAAAATACGCAGGTGCGCGAACGAAAAATTATACTATAAAAGCTCTATTTCTAATTTTATCAGCGGATTGTCAGAAAATGAATTGTTTTTTTGAAATTAATATCTACTCCGGAACCCAAATATATTAATATTTAATCTCATAATTAATATCGTAAAATTATAAAATGTGTAAATGGGTGATCCTAATTGCGCTTTCGGCGCTGATTTTTACCAGCGGATGTGCGGTTCAAACTGCGACACCACTTCCAGTTGTTCCGTCTGACACCGCTCGTCCTCAACCCCCAACCTTCACTCCCACACCAACCCTCACGCATGTACCCACACTAACCCGGTCTCCAACCGCTACTTTCACAAACACCCCTTCACCGACTGCCACGACAATCCCGCATCCAATGGAAATTGAGGCAATGCGCCGGGGAAGCTACCCGGGTAGTGAAATTGTGATCGAAAAGGAGCTGGAAAGAGGTGTGAACTATCGGCGCTATTATGCCTGGTATTTATCGGAGGGATTACGGATCTACGGGTTGCTGACGATCCCTCTGGCGCAGATGCCGGAAGGTGGATATCCGGCGCTTGTGTTTCTGCATGGGTACATTGCCCCGGCGGAATATCGTACGACCGAGCGATATCTGGCTTATACCGACTGGTTGTCAAGATATGGTTATGTGGTGTTTAAAATAGATCTTCGCGGGCATGACCGGTCGGAAGGTGCTGCGAACGGGGCGTATTCTTCACCGGGCTATACCGTGGATGTGCTCAATGCGGTTGCCTCATTGCAGCAATATCCGCAGGTTAATCCAGATAAGATCGGTATGTGGGGGCATTCAATGGGTGGTTTTTTGACGCTGCGGGCGATGGTGATTTCAAAGCAAATTAAAGCAGGTGTAATATGGGCTGGTCTGGTCTGCAATTATCCTGACATGTTCTACCGCTGGCGCCCCCTTTTATCTTCCTCCACGCCTTCACCGGTCTTTAGAGGTTGGCGTGCAGATTGGATCGAAAAATACGGCACTCCCGAAGAGGATCCGGAATTTTGGCGATCCATATCGGCTAACAGCTTTCTGGCAGATTTATCCGGACCTGTGCAGCTCCATCATGGCACAGCAGATACCAATGTGCCGCTGGTCTTTTCGGAAGAACTGGCTGTCGATGTACAGGATGCAGGTGGGGTGGCAGAGCTATATGTTTACGAAGGCGATAACCACAACCTGTCCAACTCGTTCATCACAGCGATGACCCGCACGGTTAATTTCTTTGATGCAATCTTGAAGTGATGCCATGACCAAAACTTTAGTAGAAATGTTTTTGTATAACCGGTGGGCAAACCAGGCGCTTTTTGAAGCCTGCCGCGAACTGACAGATGCGCAATTCGATACCCTGGTGACAGGAATTTCGGGAACGGTACGCGAGCTTTTGATGCATATCGCCGGTGGCCAGCAGACCCAGATCTTGCGCACCAAGGGTCGCCAGAACGAAGGAGAGTTAAACCGCTGGAGTACCTGGCCGGGATTGGATAAGGTCGTTGAAATCGTTGAAGACACAAGCAACGAACTCATTGCCATCGCAGAGGTAATCAACGATGATGATGAAATCGACCTGCCCTATCAGGGAAAAAGGTACCGCTTTCCGAAGCGCTTTTTCCTGGTACATGCCCTGGCACACAGCAGCGAACACCGGACGGAAGTGAAAGCAGCCCTGGGCAATATGGGCGTAGAGACACCCGACCTGGATGGGTGGCGTTATTCAGAAGCAGCAGGATACGGTCAAATTATTTCGTAAAAAAAGGTGCCTCCGGGGTACAACGATCTGAACAACATAAAGGGAATAGGAGAAAATCTCATGAAAATTCAGGAATTTACAGCGACAATTGCGAGAG
The DNA here is from genome assembly GCA_963768585.1 of uncultured Chloroflexia bacterium. Lineage (GTDB taxonomy): Bacteria > Chloroflexota > Anaerolineae > Anaerolineales > Anaerolineaceae > CAVUNY01. The sequence goes on along the minus strand of CAVYIF010000013.1, from coordinate 497,318 downwards.
CTGGATCAAAAACGATCCTGCCGATTCCATTTAATCCCAATGAGACCTGGGGAGACAAGCTGCGCCACCACATCACCGGCACTATAAACGGTGTTAAGTTTCGCGGTCCTATTGAGTTTGATAGGAGCCAGTTTTTTCTTTCCCTGGGGGCGGCATGGTGCCGCAATGCTGGTCTGGAAGCCGGCGAAAAGGCGGAAGTAAGGATATCCCCAGAAGGCCCTCAATTGGAAGACCTTTCTCCAGATATTGTTGGCGCACTGGAAGGCGAACCGCAGGCCCGGGCCTTCTTTGAAGCCCTGGCGACTTTCTATCGAACGGGCTATATCAAATGGATCGAAGGTGCCAGGCGTCCCGAATCCCGGGCAGCGAGAATCGGAGAGATGATTGGGCTGCTTAAAGCGGGCAAGAAGCAGAAATGACCGGTGAGGCCTAGAAATAACAGAAATTCAACCCGCTGTATTTTCAAGGCGACGGATCTGTCACCGGTCGGTTGATATTTAATGCGTTGGGCGCAGTTCGCAGGGTTGCAGTCGGCTTAATTTCATTATCTGTTGACTTTCGTGTAGCCATTGGTGCGCCGGATAAATTTGTGGCAGGTGTGCGTGATTCGGTGACAGTTGGTGTTATCTTGATCGGGATGGGCGTGGCTGTTGCCCGATCCACCGCAGGATTGGTCGCAGTTGCATCCAGCATATTTCCAATATGAGTTAACGTGATTGTAAGTGAATCGATTTTGTTTTGCAGGAATCGCGAGAAGGATTTGCACAAACGTTCTGACAGATTGCATGTTTTCTTGATTAAGGCCCACTGGCGGTTTACGGGATGGCGAATGCGCAGGATTGCACCTTGCCCCCATGCTTTTTCTGATTAATTCGACTACTCGCCCTTCCCTTAGGAAGGGCGAGTAGTACAGCGGACTCAAGGTCGGGAAACTATGATGAAGGTGCCGCTGCTGTCTCCGTCTGGATCGTGGTTTGCAGAGGACAGATAAGTGTATCCGGATTTGGTCAGATTTTGGATTGTAAAAGTTACGCTTTTCACTTTACGCCGCAGATAGCCGGTCGTAAGGGTGCAGGTCCCACCCGAGTCCGTGATGCATTGGGCGCTGCCAGAAGCTCCGCTGCTCCAGACACCTTTTACGGTGACGTTGGCCGCAGGATTGTGACCGGCGTCGTGGACAAAGATACGCACACCAGCACGCCATATCCGTGAACCGATTGCACTGCCGTCCAGGTCGCCAATATGCAGACTGCTGCCGGCAGGTGTGGGGGTAGGTGGGATAGGGGTGATAGTCGGTGTTGGCGTGGGTGGGACGGTGGTGACGGTTGGTGTTGGGGTCGGTACTGAACCGCTGCCTTGAGACAGGCGTGCGACATACAGGTCGGCGGGGACGTCTTTAGCGCCTGTGAAATAAACATCATCGTCTGGTCCAAGAGCGATACCATGCCCATCATTGGCAACAGCTGACCATTCGGCTTCACTGAAGCGCAGCTGGCTTCCGCTGGCGTCCAGACTGGTAACGGTAATATCATTGTGTGATGGCGGTGTGTCCGAGGAAATGTGGTAGCCAATCGTGTAGGCATTACCAGCGCTGTCGATCGCTACTCCACGCGCTTCATCCTCATTACTGCCGCCTATGAAAGTGCTGTACACCAGGCTGCTGCCATTTGGGTTCAAGCGGGTGACAAAGGCATCACTGCAGCTGTGTTGGCCGAAACCGGCTACGCCACACAGGCCGCCGCCAAAAACCGGTTGGTAGGAACCGGGTGTTGTAGGGAAGTTGCTCGAGTTGGTTGTGCCGGCAAGGGTGGTGTAGCCAGCCGAGTCAACGGCAATACGGGCCAAACGGTCGGTTTTTGAACCTCCTAAATAGGTGCTGTAATTCAAATGAGTACCATCGGCTGATATGCGCGCTGCCCATAAGTCAAAGTCACCACTCGGACCGGCCTGAATGGGGCTAACCGTGGGAAAATCAGGTGACTTGGTGATGCCAGCCACATAGATATTACCGGTGGCATCCAGTCCGAGGCTGTCGGCCTGATCATCTAAGCTGCCACCCAGATAGGTACTATAAAGCACATTGCGGCCATCGGCAGAAAGGCGCAAGATAAAGGCGTCATCACAGAAACAACTGGTCAGGTTCAGACCTGACTGGATGGGATCGACAGTGGGAAAATCCGTTGAGTCAGTTTTTCCTGCGATATAAATTTCACCGCTGGCGCTCAGGACGATATCATGGAACTCGTCTGAGCGGTTCGCTCCGAAGAAGCTGCTGTAGAGCAGCGCGCCATCGGTGGTTGCAAGACGCGCCAGGAATGCCGAGCGATTATTGTCCTTCACCGGTTGAGCGGGGTTGACCAAAGGAAAATCGGAGGAATCTGTCCAACCGCTTATCCATAGACCACCATTACTATCGAGGGCCAGACCAGTACCCCAATCGGTGAGTGCGCCGCGCAAATAAGTCACGAATGAGATTACGCCACTCGGCGACAATTTGACGACCATCACATCGTTGGAGGTGTCATATGCTCGGGCAAGTACGTAGGCATTTCCGGCGCCGTCGACAACAATATCGTGACCTGAATCAAATTCAGCACCATTAAAAATAGTCTGATATACGAAACCAGGTGAAACTGCTGCCTGAGGCGCATATGCCAGGCTGGTTATCGTCCAGGCTGCCGGATTGTCTCCATGCAGATCATTGATTACAGCAGGAGCAATTTGCGGCTGTGCGGCAGCCTGAGTAGTCGGTAAGAATGAGAGCGGATTGAAGAGTCCAACCAGCAGTACGAAAGCTGTGAGCAGGTGGCTTGAAAACCTATGCCTGACAGTGAGGAATAGTTTTGATACCATCGAGAACCTCCCTATTGAATGAGTGTGAATACGATTTGAGCGGGATCGGCGCTCAATACAAATATTTCCCAAGAATTAAATTTATTGTAGGGAGAATAAATTACACATTTCTTACGAAGTAATTAAGATTGTGGAAACAATCCTGGGAACGTCGTACACAGCCTTATGAAAAAGAGAAAATTAATACTTGACATTGTTTACCAACTTGGTTATATTAATCGTAGAACATGTGTACCAAAAGGAGCGAATAAAATGAGCGGAGTTCGAGTTTTAGTAGGCACACACAAGGGCGCTTTTATCTTGACATCGGATGCCAGACGTAAGGAGTGGGATGTCAACGGGCCGTATTTCGCGGGATGGGAGATTTATCACATTAAGGGCTCATCCGTTAACCCAGACCGGATTTATGCATCCCAAACCAGCGGTTGGTTTGGGCAAGTAATTCAAAGATCCGATGACGGCGGAAAAACCTGGGAACCAGTCGGTAATAAATTCGAATATGAGGGCGTCCCAGGTACACATCAATGGTATGATGGCACCCAGCATCCCTGGGAATTCACGCGTGTCTGGTATCTTGAACCTTCTCTGACCGACGCAGAAGGTGTTTACGCCGGAGTGGAAGATGCCGCATTGTTCAATTCAAAGGATGGCGGTCAAACCTGGCAGGAGCTGCCTGGTCTGCGCGGTGCAAAAGGGCATCTCTGGCAACCCGGTGCCGGAGGGATGTGCCTGCACACCATACTCCAAGATCCGGCCGATCCAAAACGGATCTACACTGCGATCTCGGCAGCGGGCGTCTTTCGCACAGATGATGGCGGAAAAACCTGGCTACCTGTGAATAAAGGGCTTAAAGTCAATAACGAACTCCCTGACCCGGCGCCTGAAGTTGGATTTTGTGTCCACAACCTGGCAATGCACCCTTCTCGGCCGGGTGTGCTGTTTATGCAGAAGCACTGGGATGTGATGCGCAGTGATGACTCTGGTGATTTGTGGCGTGAAGTCAGCGGCAATCTGCCAAGCGACTTTGGTTTCCCGATTGGGGTTCACCCGCACGAACCAGAAACGATCTATGTGATTCCAATTAAAAGCGACTCGGAGCATTATCCCCCGGAAGGGAAACTGCGCGTATACCGCAGCCGGTCGGGTGGAAATGAGTGGGAGGCGCTCACCGACGGTCTACCGCAATCCGACTGCTACGTTAATGTTCTGCGCAGTGCGCTGGCCTTCGATACGCTCGATTCCAGCGGGGTATACTTCGGTACGACCGGCGGGCAGGTGTATGTTTCGGCTGATTCCGGGGATCATTGGACATCGATTGTCCACGATCTGCCTGCCGTGCTATCGGTAGAAGTGCAGACTTTGCCATGATCCGAGTTGCACTTCCTGTCCATTTGCGGACGCTGGCTAAGGTCGATCGCGAAGTACAGCTTCAAGTTGAGGCCCCAATGTCATTAGGGATGGTATTGGATGTTTTAGAAGAGCAATACCCGGTACTACGCGGGACGATCCGCGACCATGGTACGAAAAAATGCCGGCCTTTCATTCGCTTCTTTGTCGATGGCGAAGATTGGACGCACGAACCAATGGATATTGTGCTGCCGGATGCAGTTGTGTCTGGGAGGGAGCCGCTTCGCATCGTGGGTGCGATCGCTGGGGGATAATCCTGACCAATTCTGGAATGGCCAAAAACATACGCCCAGGTCGATAAAAAGACCTGGGCGTATGTTTTTGGCAGCAGGACTGTATGCGCAATTATTTCCGGACGAACGTCCCATTGCGCAGGTCGGTTAATGCCTGCTGGATCTCAGCCTGGGTGTTCATCACGAAGGGACCGTAGGGAAAGATGGGTTCCTTGATCGGCAGACCGGTCATCAGCATAAAGCGAGCCGGCGACCCGTTTCCCGTACGTACTCTAATCTGGTTGCCGTCACCATAGACGATCATCCGCACGGATTGGATGAATTCGCCATCGGAATCACCGGTCACACCAAAGATACCTTCTCCTTCGAAAACGTAGGCCAGGGTAAAATGATCCTCCGGGACGGGTAAGGTAAATTCGGTGTCCGGTTCAAGGGAGACATCCATATACAGCGGCTGGATGGTGATATCTCTTACCGGACCCGTAATCCCAGCATACTGACCGGCCACCACGCGAACTTTAACGCCATCCTGGTTGAACTCGGCCACGTCTTTGGCATTTACTTCCTGGTAGCGGGGTTGGTCCATTTTATTGGCGGCTGGCAAATTAACCCATAGTTGAAATCCGACCACTCGTCCTTCAGGACTGCGGCTGGGCATTTCCTCATGTAAAATTCCCCGGCCTGAGGTCATCCATTGAATATCACCAGGACCGATGACCCCCAGATTGCCAATACTGTCACGGTGGCGCACATTGCCTTCCAGCATATAAGTAACCGTCTCGATACCGCGATGTGGGTGTGTTGGGAAACCTTTAATCGGCCCTTCGTTTGGGTCATTGAATGCAAAATGATCAAACAACAAGAATGGATCGAACAGGTTGGTGCGGTTGGGGCCAAATGAACGCTGCAGCAGCACACCGGCGCCTTCGATCACATATTGGGGTTCGATAATTTGTTTAACCTTTCGAGAAGTGAGTACCATTATTTATCCTTTGCCATATATTGATAATTTGTGTAAATTATTATAACCAAAGAATATTAAAAATTAGGGTCGCCCTTTTGCTCCGAATTTAAAGGGTAGGTCTAAGAATCCAATGATTCAATCATACTGGCTATTCTTTCTAATTCTTCTTTGATAGAGATAAATTGGGATTTGGCATTCTGTAATTTTTCGCTCTCGGTCCGGACGAATCGCGCATAGGGGGTGATAGCCTCGCGCACCCTTTGTTGGCTGCGATTTAATTCCATATCAAAGGCTTTGGTCAGCGATTCGACCAGGTGCGTGCGCAGTTTCGAAATTTTTTCACGCAGATCTTTTTTGGCTGCGTTTCGGCGAGCGGGGATGATAAACAGGCCAAGCGCGGCAATGACGCCAGCTGAGACAATACCGGTTACGTCCGCAGCAGCGGTTGTAGCCAGAACTGTGACCAATGCGCCTAACCCAATGGCTCCGGCTTCCACTGCCAACGAGGCGGTAACCATGGCCTGGGCATCATCGGCGATCATTTTAGCCTCATGATTCTTGTCAAATGTATCGACTACTTTGCGCGCATCTCGGCCCAGGGCATCCATCATGCGGGCACGGTCATAATCAAAACTTCCTCCGACTTCCCCGACGATCCGGTCCTGGTGCTCCTGGCGCCGGTCGGCGATATGCCTGGAGATGGACTCCCACTGGTGAAGTTGGGCCTCGATCATCCAATCAATCACACGGTTAACCTGTTCATCAATGTGCAGGGGTGTATCGCGGATTACTTCTCGGTCAAATTCCTGGCGGATGCGTTCCTTGTTGAGCAAATCAAAAACCCTTGCCAGACGCAGGGTATTGTCAAAGAAATCATCACCGCGCAATTCCAATTCGTACAAAGGATTTTCAACATCTGCTAATCGGAATTTAAAATCCCGTTTAAGATCCTGGTCGTAGGCAGATAACTGCGCATCGACGTCAGCCAGCATTTGAAAATCCTTTTCGAGCAGCAGCAGGCGGTTGGTGATGGTGTCTTGGACATGGCTGATCACCTTGAGACCATTGCCCAATGGGTTGAGCAGTTTTAACTTTAACCGGCCTTTTTCATCCAGCCTTTCCTGGATGAAATTTTCGAGCTCTTCAAACCCACTTTCATCCCAAACCTGATCCTGCCCCGACCTGGCCTGAAGGGCCAGTCTGGCGCTAACTAGAAAAACTTCCGGGAGAATCCCCAGGAGCTGGCGGGCATTGTCAGAAACATACTGGGTTACTTCAACTCGATCGGATATGTTCTGGATGATATCTGCTTTGTTGATTACCAGGAGGATCTTTTTTCCCCATTCCTTGATCTGAAGCAAGAACTGCCGCTCGCTTTCGGTGAAAGGGCGGTCGGCTGAAGTAATGAATATGACCAGGTCGGCTCGCGGAATGAAATGGGTTGTAATTTGTTCATGTTCGCGGATGATGGCGTTGGTTCCGGGGGTGTCGACAATGCTCATCTCTTTGAGCAGCGCGGCAGGATATGTGACCAGGTGCTGGTATTTGCTGGTAACCGTCCGTTGGTGATCTGGACCGTATTGAAGCACATCAATCTGGCTTGTGGTCGGGGTCGCTCCTTCCAGCAAGATTTTTTGCCCTAAAAGGGCGTTGATAAAGGCGCTTTTCCCAGAATTAAACTCACCTACCACCACCAGGAGAAACAACTCATCCAGTTGATCGATCGATTTACCCAGGAGGCTGCTTTCTTGAGTCTTTCCGCCGAACTCAACCATGGTTAAAAGCAAATCGTTGAGCACTTTACGCTCATTACGGATGAGATTTTCCTGCTGTTCGCTTAAGATCTGCATTTCAATCAAAGTTCTCTAAGAGTTCCAGAACCAGGCCTAGTTTTTGGGTCGCATCCATATATGTATACATCCCACCGGTATATTGACCCTGCTGGACCATTTCAATGCCGTTCGCTTCCAGATTTTGCATGACCCTACCAGTATCGTTGATCTGAAAGGCAATGTGATGGAAACCTTCGCCGTTTTTTTCCAGGGCCTCTTTCCAGGTGCTGGGTTCACCGATCGGTTCAATTAACTCCAATGAAACCTGTCCTAAATTAAAAAAGGCCAGTTTTGCCCGGGCTGGGGTCGGGTGCCCACGATAATTGGTTTGTGCCTTTTCGTATGCATCGGTGATGATTATATTTGGCGGGGGGAAACCGAAGACCGAGCAATATGCTTCGATCGATTTTTCGATATCTTTCACAACCAGCCCAATTTGAGTCACGGTTGTGGTTCCGAGATTAGGAATTTCACTCATAGTTTCTCCTCGAATCAGATTTCTTCAATCTGGATCCTGCCGGTCAACCCAACGATTAAGATTTTCCGGCGTTTTAAAAGCGCATAAGCGCGTAAATAAGGATTCAGGTGAACTGTCGTCGATAAAGAGCATTTTGTGTTCAGCATAAATAAAGCCCTCATCGTGCGCCTTCTGGATCATCAAGAGCAGCGGGTCGAAATAATTGCGGATATTAAGCAATCCGACTGGTTTTTGATGCAGACCGATTTGGGCCCAGGTTAATGTTTCAAACAATTCATCGAATGTGCCGTACCCTCCCGGCAGGGCAATGAACGCATCCGCCAGAGCAGACATGCGAGCTTTGCGGAGATGGATATCAGGAACCACTTCCAATTGAGTTAGATGGGCGTGAATTAATTGGGGGGTGTTAAGGTTTTCGGGGACGACTCCCACGACCTGACCGTCGGATTGCAGTGCGCCATCTGCAACAGCGCCCATCAGCCCCGTTTTTCCAGCGCCATATACCAGACGGATGCCCGATTGGGCCAGAAGCGAACCTAACTTCCTGGCAGCCAAAAGATAATCGGGATGGAGATGGTCTGCTGACCCGCAGTATACACAGATTGATCGAATCGTATGAGTCATGATGTTTGATAAAGTTCCTTGTTGCGAAAGGGGAGTAATGCAAACAGCACCGCCATTTCGTACAGCTGCGTGCGGTCGATTAAGTTTCCAGTCAGCAAGCCGATGGCGCCATTCTCCTGTTTGGAATTGGAGCGTTTGAAGACGATATCATCAGCTTCGCCCAATTCTTTCCCGGAACGAACCAGGTCGGATATTTTGGGGGGCAAGTAAAAGGTGCCGGTGCGACCCTTACCTGTTTGATCCCGGGAATGGATCACTACCCAGGCAAATGCGGCCATTTCCCGTCCGTTTTCTTCCACACCACCCTCAATTCCCACCCAATAATCTGCGTCTGGGAGGATTTCTTTGGCATTGGTCGCCCGGTTAAAGGCACCTGACAGGGTTTCATCAGAGGTCATGGGTTGGTCTGAGACGCTCGAATGGACCTGAACCGATAGTGCTTTAAATTCTTCAGACGGGAACATCTGCCGGAATCCATTCAGTGCAGCAGCGACCTTAACTGGATTTTTGGAGGCAACAGCAATGGTGTTCATCAAAAGAATTATAACTTGATCCTTTGGATTAAAGTTTCTAAATACCGTGATTTCATCTGGCGAGAAGCCATGATCTGGTGGACAGGCGGCAGACGCAGGATAGCACCCAGAATCGCGGCCATCGCTCGGTGGTTCCACATCGCCTGGTTATCAAAAATCAGGTTTTGCAGATTACCACGTTCAACCGCCATAACGACCACGCGGTGGACTGAATTCATCGGCGTGAGAACCCGTTCCGGACGGGACTGCAGTCGAATGCCATTCTTAGCGCAGGTTCGCACGCATATCCCGCAACCCAGGCAAATATCCTCATTCAACTTGGCCATTTTTTGGTTTGGATGGTGAGGGTCGTTGGTTGAAACCAGGGTCATAGCCTCTACCGGACACGCCGCAACGCACTTGCCACAACCGTTGCATGTTGATATGTCGATCTGGGGAATAAAGTTGGTGGTGTGGATGGGATGCAGCACGCTAAATCGCCGTTGGGCGATCAAAGCTTCGCAGCAGCAGCCGCAGCAGTTGCAGATGAAATTTACACCTTCGCGCACATTTTCGCCAAATTGGACCAGGTTGTTTTCATAGGCTTGCTGCAGCAAATCCAGACCCTCTTTTACATCCACTTCCCTGGCGTAGTGATGGCGAATCAATGAATCGGCGCTGGTATTAAAAGTCATACAGATATCCATTGGCGCATCGCAGGCGCGATCTACATGCTGCATCTTGTGCCGGCAGTAGCACACGCCAATTCCGCGGTGGGTCGCGGTGCGAATGACCTCACTGGCGCGTTCATAGTCCAGCACCTGCAGGTTGGATTCTGAAGGTAGGGCAGGTTCATTGACAAAGGTTCGGCCAAGTTGGGTTTCGCCATGGGTGAAAAGACACTTGATGAAATCTTCCTCAACATTCATGTATTGGTAGAATAATTCTCCGAGCACTTTTTGGTCGACATCTCCCCGTAAACGCATCATCGAAAATTCAAAAAATCCGGCCATTGGTGGCGGCAGCGTGTATGAAACCTCTCCATCGTGTTCGGAATCGACCAAAATAGCCCGGTCAGCCAGTCCATCCAGGATATTCTGGGCTTCCTTGATATCTGTATTCCAGATATGCGCTGCCTGACGGGCGGTAAAAGGTTTAATGGGCAGCAAGGCAACCAGACGGGCTTCTTCTTCATCGAACAAAACATTAAGGATCTTGAATAATGTTTCCGATGGTGGGGCGCCTTGCGGGAAGCGATTTAAGCGATCTACCAGAGCTGTGAAACCGGATTTCATGACTTCGTGCGCCATATTGCCAACTCCTGTAAAGTTCTTTAAAAAATGTAAAGCATAAATTGGCCCGAGGTCAGCTTACGGCCACAGTTTTTCTGGATCGATCACGACCTTCCACCAGTTATTCGTGATCCCATATTGCTGACCGGGGACGTGCGGGAAGATGCTTAAACCACCACATATGGTGGCCGCGGGTCATATCCGTATCGCGCCAGGCATTACAATTGGTGAGTTCTGCGGAGCCGGACAGATTGGGGAAATTGTTCCAGGTGCGGTGGCGGCTGGGAACCATACGGATTTCCGTCCATTGGTGGTCGTCTTTATCAGGGGTCAGGCTGGCGTTGGGCCCGTGATGTACAGTTCCCACTTCCGCCTGCCCGGGATAATCCCAATCAATTCGTTTGAAACGCTCGTACAGATTCGCATTTCCTGTTTTGCCAGCAAATAATCGTTCGAGAATAAATTCTGCACGGTGTGCCATGCTTTCCAGCATTTCGCCAATGCCGCGCTCATAGCTGAATCCCATAACGATAAATCGACGGCCGGCGGCGTCGGTATTTGGGATGATATCCCCATTACAAAAAAACGCTCCCGGTCCGCCCATGCGAGATTCATTGAAGCCTGCGAATGGATAGCCCATCAACCAGATTTCATCGACCAGCCCGGTTCTGATTTTCTCGATAACATTAAACCGAGTCAAAATATCCGCGTAATCGGCTTTATCCTTAATCTTGGGCTGTTTTTCGTTGTAAGCTGCCAGATACAGTTCAGGGGTGTATTTCAGCCCGCCAATCATTGGGGTAAAATCAGAAAGTACGATGTTTTCCGTGACGGTAAAATTCGCATAGCCATGACTTGCTTCACACATATCACTGGATAATTGCTGAAGGAGGGTATCCGGTTTCTGCCATCCCTCCATCACTTCAAACAAAGGTAAATTTCCTCGCGATGGAATGCGGGGGGCGAAGGTGATTGCCAGCACTTTACGGTTGACTGGCGTGATATTTCGGTCCAGCAAGGTTTCAAACCAATCTTTCAGAACCTCGTACCAGCGCCGCACCACCATGGCTACCTCCCGATATTTATTTATTGTAGATGATTTCAGGGAAACCGCAATTCATCTTACCCGAGGGAAAAATCGACAGCCGACACGGCATGAATACGCGTAGTATCAAAGACCGGTACAGATACATCTTCCTGCCGGATCAATAGGCCGATTTCAGTACAACCCAGGATGATCCCTTGCGCTCCCCGGTTGATGAGTTGGTCAATAATTTGGACATACGCCTGGCGAGAATTTTCGTGAATGATGCCCTGCACTAAATCTTCGTAAATGATCCTGTGGATTATTTCTCTTTCGTTCTGGTCAGGGGTTAGCACGGTCAGGCCAAACGAATCGGCCAGGCGGTCTTTGATAAACGATTCTTCCATGGTAAAACGCGTGCCAAGAAGCCCCACTTTCGAAAGCCCCTGTGCTTTGATCGCTTGTGCGGTCGCATCAGCGATGTGCAGAAATGGCAGATTGGTTTCTTTTTGGATTCCTGGGGCGCATTTATGCATGGTATTGGTGCAAAGCAAAATGATCTCAGCTCCGGCGTTTTCCAATTGTCTGGCTGCGGTGGTCATTGCCCGGGTGGCATCTTCCCACCGATTTTCACTTTGCATCGCCTCAATTTCGTCAAAATCGACCGACACAATGACACATTTTGCCGAATGGAATCCGCCCAGACGATCGCGGACCGTTTCATTCAACAAGCGATAATATTCGACCGTGGATTCCCAACTCATCCCGCCAATTAATCCAATTGTTTTCATTTTGTTATCCAAATTACGAATTGAGGATTGATTTTAACCGTTGCGGAAAATCGGTAATGATCCCGGTCGCACCCATTGTCATCATGTGGGTCATGGTGGCCTGATCATTCACTGTCCAGACATTTATTTCTTTGCCTGCTCTGCGCAATGCTGAAAAATGCAGCGCGTTGCTCGCGCTGACACTTGGATGGTATGCTTTTGCATCCAGCTTTTCCAATAAGACAACTGGGTCTGTAACCGCCTGGTCTACCAGGGCACCAGTGGCGATGGCTGAATCGGCCTTTTTAACCCTTTCAAGATAGGCATGATTAAATGAAGAAATGAGCACTTTTTCTTCCATTTTGGTTTCCTTTATTAAAGCTACCGCGTCTTCAACAACGAAAGCATCGCCAGGCATCCCGGTATGGTCTTTCAACTCAACATTGACTTGCCAGTTTTGCTCTTTCGTGAATTCGAGCGCTTCTCTCAGTGTAGGAATAGATACATTCTTGAACAAATGCTGATCTGCAAGAGGAATATTTCCCTCGGTGATCTGACCGAAAGGATCGGTCTCAAGAAACCAGGATCCAAAATCCAAAGTTTTCAGTTCTGCCAGGGTGAATTTATGCACTTTCCAGGGCGCCCGATTCGGAAATATGGCAGCAGCATTTGAAGTTCTATTCAGGGTGCTGTCATGGATGACGACCATTTCACCATCCGCGGTTATGGAAACGTCAAGCTCCCAAAAATCGGAACCAAGCTCCCATCCTTTTAATGCGGCAATTAAAGTGTTTTCTGGGGAAAGTGAGCGGGCGCCGCGGTGGGCAATATTGAAAATCTTAGATTCTTTCATAACCATATAGACCTCACAGGAATGCGAATTTGCGTAATGTGAGCAGGACCTTAGTGCGAAAATGAATTTTATCCACGATCAGCTTTCTTTCAGGATAAATCTGCAGGCGTTAATTATTGGTAACTGGATTTGAGCAGTCTGGATTGGTTCGCTTATTCCTAAATTTTGCGCTAACAGGAGCGCATCCATACGGCACAAGGTGGGATATTTCCCAGGTAATGGATGGTAGGGGCAGTTCCGAAAGACGACCTGAGGTCCCTCGGCATGTGCTTCCCAGCGCGCCTGGTATCCCAGGTGGGTGAGTTGCTTAACGGTGCGGTTCAGGCGTTGGGTCAACGTTGAATCTGCACCTGCTGGGTGAACAATTTGGTTAGCAATTTCCGCCAACACAAATGTTGAGGTATCTTCATTTGCATTATCTAAAGCTAGATGCAGCAGCGCATCTGCGAGAGAGAAAAGATTATTGGGCCGTTTTACAGGAGTAAGGGAGTAATATGCTCGCGGACGACCGCGGACTGGGTGAGGTTTAGCGATTGAAACCTGAGAGATGATTTTAGCCTGTTCCAGCGCTTTTAAATGGTGCTGAATATTGGCGCGTGTTTTCCCAAGAACCGTAGCCAGTTCCTCTGCGCAGGAATATGGGTGGTTTTCAAGGTATCTACTGATTTCCTCTCGGGTATTCATGCATTTATTATACAAAGTTTGCTTAATTTAGCAAATAAATTTTAGCAATAAACGCGCTTGACACCTGTGGGATGGGTGTTAGAATATGTTGACCCCACTTGTACCGACGAAAGGCGGTGTAATTGTGACGCAAGATGATCTAAACCTTCCTGGATCAAACGTTCCTCCCGAGCTTCGACAGCAGGTAACTTTAACCACCCTGGACCGGATTTATAATTGGAGCCGGAGGAATTCAGTCTGGCCCTTAATGTCTGGCCTGGCTTGCTGCGCGATTGAAATGATTTGCACCGCAGCCAGCCGGTACGATTTTTCCCGATTCGGCATGGAAGTGATGCGTCCCAGCCCGCGCCAGGCAGATGTGATGATTATCTCCGGCACGGTCACGAAAAAGATGATTCCTCAGTTGGTAATACTTTATAATCAGATGGCTGAACCGAAATACGTGATTGCGATGGGGGCATGTGCTTCTGGTGGTGGACCTTTCAAAGAAGGCTACAATGTTGTATCCGGAGTGGATAAATATATGCCCGTAGATGTTTATATACCTGGCTGTCCACCAACTCCGCAATCTTTGCTCAATGGTTTAATCGCCTTACAAAAAAAGATCGATAAAGAATCTTTGAAAGAGGTTCGCTGGTATCAAAAGGAATCCAGTGGTGATATTCCGGTCCCAGTTTTAGGTCCGGATCTTATGGATCCGGCGAAATATGCAAAGATAAAATTAACTTCAAAATCTGTCATAAAGGAAGAAGCACCAGTGGGTGATGAAATCGGCGAGGGAGGTGCCTGATGACCGAATTGACCAGCCCAACCATCGTTTCGGACCTGGAAGCTCGTTTTCCGGAATGGGTCACAGCAGACGCGCGTCCCAATTTTGAAGGTTTTATCGTCGGTCCCGATCATCTATTAGAAGTAGTCCAATTTATCAGAGATCAGTTGGGCTATGATTATTTGTCTTCCGCCACGGCAGTAGATTATTTTCCGGAAGATATGATGGAAATGGTTTACCATCTTTACAAGATGACCGGCGGTCCATCACTGGTTTTAAAAACCCAAACCGGCCGTACAGATCCGGTTGTGCCTTCGCTGGTCGCACTCTACCCGGGGGCAGAGTTTCAGGAACGGGAAGCTTGGGATTTAATGGGCATCCGGTTTGAAAATCATCCTGATTTACGGCGGATTTTGATGTGGGAAGGCTTTGCCGGGCATCCGCTGCGCAAAGATTGGAAAGAAGCATATTTCGAAGAGGATGCCAAGCCCTTTAAGAGCCGCTGGCCGGATGGGCACGTCAATCGAGTGGAGGATGATAATCCATTCGATGACAATGTGGCATATCCCAGCGATTTTGATCCTGAGAATTGGGTGTCTGAGCCGGAAAAGTCACTTTACGACATGCTGGAGAAAGTTCGGGCGGCTGGAGAGGGCATGCGAACGGACCGGATTATTGTGAATCTTGGGCCTCAACACCCATCGACGCACGGCGTCTTTCGCATGGTGGCCGTCGTTGAAGGAGAGACGATTGTTGAGTTAAAACCGGTTATGGGTTATTTGCACCGCAACCACGAAAAAATTGGCGAACGAAACACCTTCCTGCAAAATATCCCCTTTACGGACCGGCTGGATTATATTTCTTCGATGAGCAATAATTTCGGTTATGTTCTGGCGGTGGAAAAACTGATGAATGTCAAACCGCCGGAACGGGCTGAATATATTCGGGTAATGATGGCCGAACTGACCCGGATCAGCAGCCATATCATGTCCACTGGTTTCCTGTTAAATGACCTGGGCGCCTATTTCACCCCGGCTTTATACGCACTCGAGGAACGCGAGTTGATCCTGGATATATTTGAAGCGGTATCAGGATCCCGGATGATGTGCAATTATTTCCGTTTTGGAGGTGTGGCACGAGATCTCCCTGAAGGAATCCTTGAAAAGACAGAGGAGTTGGTTTTTGACCGCCTTCCGCGGAAAATTGAGGAATTAGACACTTACCTGACAGAAAATGAAATCTTGCGTATTCGATGTGAGGATGTTGGCATATTAACCGCAGAACAGGCGATTGCATTTTCCTGTGCTGGCCCCATGCTGCGAGCATCGGGCGTGCCTTATGACGTGCGCCGGGCTGATCCTTACAGTATATACGACCGGCTGGATTTTGATGTGGTTACAGGAACAAAAGGTGATGTGTATGATCGCTATCTGGTTCGCATCGAAGAAATGCGCCAGAGCATCAAAATTCTCAAACAGGTCGTACAAGAAATACCTGATGGCCCGATCCAGACGGGTAGGCCAGCGTATCAGGTTCGGGTTCCAGCCGGCGAATCCTATGGACGGGTTGAAGGCCCTAAAGGGGAGTTGGGTTATTATGTAATTTCCAATGGAAAACCCAATCCCGTGCGTTATCATGTCCGCGCACCATCCTTCATCAATCTGACCAGCCTGGCTGAAACCTGTCGTGGTGGAAAAGTCGCTGATTCCGTGGTGATATTGGGTGCTGTGGATATTGTTCTGGGCGAAGTGGACCGGTAATAAGGAGAACAGGCATGAATGGCTTTGGGATCATCAAAGGTCTGGGCGTTACCCTGAAACACTTTTTGTTAACCTATTGGGAAGATATGCTCTGGCGCGGGAAGTTATACAATACTGAGGACGGCATCGATTTTCGCACCAGTGGTGATGTCAGAGGTGTTTTTACCATCCAATATCCGGAAGAAAAACTACCCATTCCTGAGGAATTCAGATTTATTCCTTTCCTGGTTTATGAAGAGGGTCCCAACGGAGAAAAGAATCAGCGCTGCACATCCTGCGGGATCTGCGCAAAAGTATGCCCTCCGCAATGTATTTGGATTTACCGCTCCTCAGACCCCGATACGGGCAGGCCAATCCCATCGCCGGCAGAATTCTATATCGACACAGATATCTGTATGAACTGCGGCTATTGTGTCGAATACTGCCCATTCGATGCAATCAAGATGGATCACGATTATGAGATCGCCACTTACGATCGGAAAGCTGACAGCATCTTTGACATCGAGAAGTTGAGCAGGCCGTTATCTTATTACGCTCAAATCCGGCCAACGAATTTTAACCGCGAGGAAAAGATTCGAGCCGATAAAGCGGCTGCCAAAGCGGCTGCCAAGAAACCAGCGGCTGGAGCAACGCCGCAGTCAGGATAAAGATGTATAATTCGGACACAGAATTACTATTTCCAATACGGGTTGCAAACTCTTTAAGTTCGATGCGGGATAAAGAGTGGCAAGATTTGGTGGACCGTGTTGCCTCTCCGGATGCCGATCTGACTGACCAGATGGGATTCGTATTGATGATGGTACGCATGGATGGCTGTGTAGCTTGTAATGCCGATTTGTTTCGGGCGATGAAAGGGTGTACCTTATGCGCCCGTCAGAATATCCGCCGCTTTCGCGGCAATGACCGGGATTTACTGGAGCTTTTTCAGCAATCTAGAAAAGAAGTTGAAATATATCTTGAGAGGAAAAATCGGGCTTCTTAACGGTAGCCTTTGAAAGGATAATTAATGGCAAATCATATCATCAGCCGCGACAATGTCCTGGCAGCATTGAGTAAGGTTCAAGAACCGGAACTTCACAAAGATCTTGTGACGCTTAACATGATCCAAAATCTTGAGATTAAAGATGGGTCTGTGGAGTTTACCATCGTTTTGACCACGCCCGCCTGCCCGTTGCGCGGAAGGATTGAAAAAGAAGCGCGTGAGGCTGTTCTTACCGTGCCTGGCGTTGAGAATGTGTCGATCAAAATGGACGCCAATGTGCGCTCCGACGGACGAACTCGGGGATTGTTAAAGCTACCCGTACAAAATGTGGTGGCGATCGCCTCTGGTAAAGGTGGCGTTGGAAAAAGCACAGTTGCGGTGAATGTGGCTGTAGCCCTGGCTCAGACCGGTGCAAAAGTCGGATTGTTGGATGCAGATATTTATGGACCCAACGTTCCTACCATGATGGGAGTCGACCGGTTGCCCCTGCCTGAAGACAACAAGATGGTCCCCGCAGATGCGCATGGGGTTAAGGTGATGTCGATTGGCTTTCTGGTGAAACCTGGTCAACCGCTGATCTGGCGTGGACCCATGCTGCACAGCGCGATTCGCCAGTTTCTAGAAGATGTGGTTTGGGGAGAATTGGATTATCTGATTATCGATCTCCCGCCGGGCACGGGTGATGCTCAATTAAGCCTGGCACAGTCCATTCCGTTGAGTGGGGGGGTGATTGTTACCCTTCCGCAGCAAGTTTCTCTTGAGGATGCAACCCGGGGATTAGAAATGTTCCGGCAGTTGAAAGTACCTATCCTGGGGATTGTTGAAAATATGAGTTATCTGGAAATGTCGGACGGCACTCGTGTAGATGTGTTCGGCAATGGTGGTGGTGAGAAAATGGCCAGTAAAACTGGTGTTCCTTTTATCGGTACAATCCCAATGGATCCTTCGGTACGGATCGGAGGTGACGGTGGTATTCCGATCGTAGTGAGTGCGCCTGAAATCAGCAGCGGCTAAGGCTCTGATTGGAATCGCTCAGGATATCGCTGCAAAATTGAGCGTAGCCTCGTTTCAAAACGGCGCAGGTATTCCAATTAACATTATAGGGTAGGTATCATGACTGAGACGCAACCCAATATTGTGGGGGTTCGGTTCTCGAAAGTTGGTAAAGTTTATCATTTTGAAGCCAATTCCATCAACCTGCGGGTCGGTGATGCTGTTATCGTAGAAACGAGCAGAGGATGGCAGTTAGGCCAGGTCGCACAAATGGTGGCGGAGGCTGGTTCATTACCAGAAGGGAATTGGAAACCGGTCGACAGGCGTGCGACACCGCGTGATTTGCTTTTACGGCAATTATGGCAGCAGCGCGAAGCCGAAATCGTGGCTATCTGCAAACAGCGGGCCAAAGAGATTGGATTATCCAACATAAAAATTATATCGGCAGAGTATAGTTTTGACGGAGCTCACCTGGCGATTATGTACAGCAGCGAAAATGAGGAGAAGGTTGACCTCAAGTCTTTGCGTTCCGATATGCAAAAACAATTGGCTCCTTCTCAGGTAGAGATCAGGCAGATTGGCCCGCGAGATGTCGCAAAAATAATTGGCGGGATGGGTGCCTGCGGTCTTGAAAATCGCTGTTGTTCGAAATTCTTGACCGATTTTAGCTCGATTTCGATAAAAATGGCCAAGGAGCAGGGTATATCCCTCACACCGACCGAAATAACCGGAATGTGTGGGCGGTTGCGCTGCTGTCTGATTTACGAATACGAGCAGTATGTTCAGGCGCGTAAGCAATTGCCAAAGAAGAATAAACGGGTTGTAACCCCTCTGGGTGAAGGCAAAGTGGTAAATGTGTTTCCTTTACGCGATGCGGTTTTGGTGGACCTGGCGGGGGTTGGATACCGGGAGTTTACAAAAGCAGATATCCAGCCTGCGGATGAATTAGAGAAATTTACAAAGAAGGCCCAGACTCCATGTGAACATGATGGGTGCACTGGGGATTGCAATCATACTAATGATAAGGGAGGCAAAAAACATGCCTGAATCCATTGAAAATTGGGAAGATAAAAGAAAGATCCTGGTCATCCTGGCTCATCCGGATGACCCGGAATTTTTTTGTGGGGCCACCATTCGGCGATGGACCCAGATGGGCCACCACGTTCGCTACTGCCTGCTTACCCGTGGAGATAAAGGTTCGAATGAGCGCAATGTCCGTTCATTTGACCTGGCGATGAAACGCGAAGTGGAGCAGGCCGCAGCAGCGAAAGAATTAGGTGTGGATGGAGTCCGTTTTCTGGATTATGAAGACGGATGCCTGGTTCCAAGCCTTGAAACGCGTAAGCGTGTCACGCGGATCATCCGCGAAGAGCGCCCGGATATCGTTGTTTCATGCGATCCAACCAATATCTTTCCTAACGAGGCTTCAATCAACCATCCGGACCATCGCGCGGCAGGCCAGATTGTGGTGGATGCGATCTTTCCGGCCACTGGTAACCCGCTCTATTTTCCTGAATTACTTCTCGAAGGATTGGAACCACATTCGATCAAGGAAGTCTGGTTATCGGTTACTTCTCAGCCAAATGTAGTTATGGATGTCACCTCTACCTGGGAGGATAAAATCCGGGCGTTGAAGAATCACGCCAGCCAGATCGGAGATCCCGCTAAATTAGAGGAGCGGATGCGGAGCCGGCATACACCTGAAAGCACGGATGAGGCACCACGATACGAGGAAAAATTCCGCCGGTTTGTATTTAGAAAATAAAATGTCTGAAATTTTCTCGTTAGCGCAGGAAATATTCCCTTACAGCCAGAGATTGCGGCGTGATTTCCACATGAACCCGGAATTGGGATATCAGGAAGTGCGCACCGCGGGGATCATTGCTCAGGAATTGTCCTCTCTTGGCTTAGAGGTGATCACCGGTGTTGCGGAGACCGGTGTCGTTTCTGTTTTAGAAGGAGGGCATCCGGGACCGACCGTCTTGCTGCGTTTTGACATGGATGCGTTACCTGTTCAGGAAGATACAGGCAAAGAATATGCTTCGACAAAACCTGGGGTGATGCACGCCTGCGGTCACGATGGGCATGTTGCCATTGGTTTGACGGTGGCCCAAATGCTCAACCGTCAGCGAAAAACAATACATGGGCAGGCCAAGCTGGTATTTCAACCCGCAGAGGAAGGATTAGGTGGGGCAGAACGCATGATTGAAGCTGGCGTGCTCAAAAGTCCGGTACCCGAGCATACCCTATCGCTGCATATCTGGAATGATTTACCTGTGGGCACACTCGCAATCGTACCTGGCCCATTGATGGCAGGATCTGAAATTTTTCAGATTAAGCTGACCGGTCGTGGTGGGCATGGCGCACTTCCGCATCAGACAATCGATCCTGTTGCGGCCGCAGCTCAGATTGTGACTGCGCTGCAAACCATTGTTTCGAGAAATATTAATCCTTTACAATCGGCTGTGGTCAGTGTGACCAAATTACAGGCGGGGGATGCGTTCAATGTGATTCCCCAGACAGCAGAACTGCGCGGAACGATTCGCACGTTCGAACCGCAAATTCGCGAAATCGTTCTGACACGTTTTAGAGAGCTGGTAAATGGCATTGCCCAGGCGATGGGATGCAGCGCGGAGATTCAAACCACACTCCTGACGCCGCCGGTCGTTAACGATCCCAAACTGGCTGAACGATTGGCGCGCAGGGTGCGAGTTGAACTACCTGAGGCAA
The DNA here is from genome assembly GCA_963768585.1 of uncultured Chloroflexia bacterium. GTDB lineage: Bacteria > Chloroflexota > Anaerolineae > Anaerolineales > Anaerolineaceae > CAVUNY01. The sequence goes on along the minus strand of CAVYIF010000013.1, from coordinate 476,558 downwards.
ATTTAATCACGTCCTACCAATCCATGGTTTCTGAAGATATGGCTTATATGATGGAGAAAATTCCAGGCGTATATATGCTTGCCGGTGGTGCAAATTCGGACGCAAAATTGGATTATCCTCACCATCACCCCAGGTTTGATTTTGATGAAAGCGCCCTGGTTTGGGCTTCAACCTTGATGGTTGTAGCAGCCAGCGAACTATTGAGTTCAAAATAAGCAGGCAGGTTTGGGACAACCCAAACCTGTTTTGTTTTCCGAAGGGAGTGACAAAATGGAAATCGATCACCCTCCGCAGCGGGTTGTCTCTTTAGTGCCATCCATGACAGAGAGTCTTTTTGATCTTGGATTTGGAAAGAATATTGTTGGGATCACCGATTATTGTATCCACCCAAAGACGGAAGTTGAAAAAATAACCAGGGTGGGTGGGACGAAAAATCCCCGAGTTGAGGATATTGCCGCGCTGCACCCTGATTTGGTGATTGCCAACCAGGAAGAAAATTCTAAACAGTCGGTCCACCAAATCCAGGATTTGGGTATTCCTGTCTGGTTGACATTTCCCAAAACAGTGGATGAAGCAATCGCAGATTTATGGCAATTGGCCCGCCTGTTTCGCGACGAAATTGCATATTCAAAACTTCGCATGATAGAAAAAGTTGTGGAATATGCCCGGCTGGCTGCGTTTGATCAGCCACCGGTTCGCTATTTTTGCCCAATCTGGCATGAAACAAACCAGGAGGGAAGCGCGTGGTGGATGACATTCAACCAGGACACGTATATGCATGATCTGTTATCGATCATGGGTGCGCAAAATGTGTTTGCAGACCGGAAACGGCGTTATCCAATCGAAGCAGATTTAGGTTTGGCGGAATCTGATCCACCCGGTGAACGCGACATTAGATATCCACGGGTAAATTTTCAGGAAGTAATTACGGCTCAACCGGAGATAATCTTGCTGCCGGATGAACCTTATCCGTTTAGTGAAAATGATGCCATTCGAATCAAATCGGAATACCGGGCGTCAACGCAGATCGATATCCCAATTCTACTGGTTGACGGGAGTTTTCTCACCTGGCCTGGTACACGAATCGCCAAAGCTGTATCTGAGTTAGCGCCAGAATTCACAAAATTGACAAATGAAATGGATGGTGATACACTCTATTCGTCTGAATAATCGGATTAATCAAATCAATTCATTTAACCCAAAATGCAAATCAAACACCTTCCTGACCAGCTTTCTGTTTTTTTGAGATACCTTTCCGCTGAATCTCAAAAGGATGAACGTATTCCACCATTGACGGTACTTTCGAAAGAACTAGGAGTTAGTGTTGCCAGCTTGCGTGAGCAGCTCGAAGTAGCTCGCGCCTTAGGATGGGTAGAGGTAAAACCAAGAACAGGTATTCGACGCTTGCCGTTTTCATTTCGACCGGCGGTAGAACAAGGCCTGGCTTATGCCATTGCAGTTGACTCAAGTTACTTCAAGATGTTTTCTGATTTTAGAAAGCATGTCGAGGCAGCTTACTGGTTTGAAGCTGTGAACCTTCTCAATGTGAGTGATTTTGAGAGCTTGCGTGTATTAATGACGCGGGCTTATGATAAATTACAGCGATCTCCAATACAAATCCCTCATCAGGAACATCGAGAACTTCATCTTTTAATATTTTGCAGACTAAATAATCCATTCGTCATGGGTATTTTGGAGGCTTATTGGAATCTGTATGAAGCTGTTGGATTAGATGTATATACCGAGCTGCATTATTTGCAGCAAGTTTGGGCATACCACCAAAAAATGGTCGATGCCATATGCGAAGGAGATTTTTCGGCTGGCTTTCAAGCCCTATCTGAGCATATGGAACTGATCAACCAACGCGAGCGAATTTCCCCCACACAATTATTCGAATAAATCCGGGAAATCACCCCGATCTACTTCTGTCAAGGAGTTACAATGTACCCTTCTGAAACAACCAAGTCCATGGGCGAAGGCGATCAACAAAAGTCGATTGTGAATGACTTTGTCGTTACGTTCAGCACAATTAATGGATCTGGAAGTGCAACTGCGAATAATACCCTGTTAAGGGCATTGTTCCGTATGGGCATCCCTGTTTCCGGAAAGAATATTTTCCCTTCCAACATCCAGGGCCTACCTACCTGGTACTCCATTCGCTTGAATAAGGATGGTTACCTGGCAAGAAAGGAAAAAGATGATATTGTCGTTGCGATGAACCCCACCACCTTCCTAAAAGAACAAGAGTATCTCCTTCCCGGTGGTGTATTGTTCTATTCGGACGACATTAAGGGCAGTATTACACGCGAGGATATCATTTCCTATCCAATGCCTGTAAAAAGATTGGTCAAAGAAGCGAACCCGCCGCAGGCTTTACGCGATTACATGGCCAATATGGTATACGTCGGAGTATTGTCTGAAATGTTGGGTATCGACCTCGATCAGATATACCAGGCTTTAGACCACCATTTTAAAGGCAAGAAAAAGGCAATCGATTCCAATATGGGGATCATCAAGGCGGCAGCACTTTGGGCAAGTGAAAATTTAGAGAAAAAGGACAGCTACCGGGTAGAACCGATGGCTGCCACCGAAGGGTACATTATGGTAGATGGTAATACTGCTGGCGCATTAGGCGCGATTTATGGCGGTGTCCAATTTGTTGCCTGGTATCCGATTACTCCTGCCTCAAGTCTGGCCGAATCACTGCATCTATCTGTGGACGAATTGCGTAAAGATCCCGTGTCTGGAAAAAATACCTGTGTGGTAGTCCAGGCAGAAGATGAACTGGCAGCTATTGGGATGGCAACCGGTGCTGGATGGAGTGGATTGCGCGCAATGACTTCCACCTCTGGCCCTGGAATCAGCCTGATGTCGGAATATCTTGGTCTGGCATATTATGCCGAAATTCCTGTAGTGGTTTGGGATGTACAGCGTGTTGGTCCCAGCACGGGTTTGCCAACCCGAATTGCCCAGGGAGATCTGACGCAGGTTTACTTCCACAGCCAGGGAGACAAAAATTTTATCATTCTGATTCCCGGTTCCGTCGCCGAGTGTTTCGAATTTGGATGGAAGGCATTCGACCTGGCGGAACGGTACCAGACGCCGGTTATGGTTCTCAGCGATCTTGATCTGGGTATGAATCAATGGATGAGCCAGAAGTTTGAATATCCCGATACGCCAATGGATCGCGGTAAGATCCTGTGGGAAGAGGATTTGGAAAAACTACTCCAGGAACGCAACGGTGATTGGGGGCGCTACCTGGATATTGATGGAGATGGCATTCCATACCGCACCGTACCAGGCAACCTGCATCCGAAAAGCGCGTACTTCACACGGGGAACTGGGCACGATGAATACGCAAAATACTCTGAAGAGCCTGAGAATTGGGAACGATTAATGAACAGGTTGGGGCAAAAAGTCAGCCTGGCGCGTCATTCCGTGCCAAAGTCTGAAATTAAACGGATGGATGGGGCTGAAATTGGAATTATTTCTATGGGGTCAGCCGACCCAGCCGTGGAAGAAGCCAGAGACCAGCTTATAGAAATGGGAATTCCGACAGATTATCTGCGCGTGCGTGCGATACCCTTCCCAGAAGAGGTGGTTGAGTTTATCAAAAACCACGAGCGGAATTATGTTGTCGAAATTAACCGGGATGGACAATTGAAACAGCTGTTGACGTTGGAAAGCCCAGAAAATGCAACCCGGTTACGCAAGGCTTCGCATGTTGATGGTCTGGCCTTATCCGCAAAATGGGTACGAGAAACTATTCTCGCCCAGGAGGTAAATGAATCATGACAACACGATCGATGGTTCTCCCAGAACGACCAAAAGGCATCAACCTGGCAGGATTGTCGCGAGCCGATTATCGCGGTGCTGCCAGTACATTATGCGCCGGATGCGGCCATAATTCAATCGCCAGCCAGATTGTTGCTGCCAGTTATGAGATAGATCTTGTGCCGGAGAAAGTCATAAAATTCAGCGGTATCGGATGCAGCAGCAAAAGCCCGACCTATTTCTTAAGTCGTTCCTTTGGCTTCAATGGTCTGCATGGGCGAATGCCGTCCCTGGCGTCCGGAGCGATGTTTGGGGATCATACCATGCGTGGGATCGGCATCAGTGGAGATGGTGATACCGCCAGCATTGGATTAGGCCAATTCAAGCATCTTATGCGCCGCAACCTGCCCATGGTGTATATTATTGAAAATAATGGTGTTTATGGTTTGACCAAGGGTCAATTTTCCGCAACCGCAGAGAAGGGCCTGACATTGAAGAAACAGGGCATCAATCCTTATTTGCCGGTGGATATATGCATGGAAGCATTGGCCGCAAATGCGACTTTTGTGGCGCGTTCTTTCGCGGGTGATCCCAAGCAGGTAAAGGAATTGCTTAAGGCAGCGTTCAGCCATCACGGAATTTCAGTTTTAGATATCATCAGCCCTTGTGTGACATTCCACAATCACGAGGACTCGATCCATTCTTACGCTTATGGTAAGGACCATGAATCTCCACTGCACGATATTACCTTTGTGCCCGCCAGAGATGAGATTATGATCGAGGATTACGAAGAAGGCACGTCCCGAGAAGTCGTCCTGCATGATGGCTCAACAATCGTTTTAAAGAAGTTGGAAAAAGATTATGACCCAACTTCTCGATGGCAGGCTTTTCGCGAGTTAGAAGAAGCTCACCGCGAAAATTGGCTGGTAACAGGTCTGATTTATGTCGATCCATCTGTTCCTTCGATTTTTGAAACGTATGATTTGCCGGATCAGGCGTTAAACCGGATGACTGAAGAACAGCTCAGGCCATCAAAAGAAAGCCTCGACAATTTGAACGCTATGTTTGAATAGTCTTTTTCCCACTAAAAAAAACGACCGCCCATGGGCGGTCGTTTTTTTTAGTGGGGGGTTATTCTTTGCCTATTGCGACCGGACGGGAGGGGTCGCGGATCCATTCGCTCCAGGAGCCGGCATAGAGGCGTGCTCCCTCCAGGCCGGCTAATTCAAATGCAATTAAGTGATGGCAAGAGGTCACACCAGAACCACAATAAACAACTGCCTGGGACGCAGAATAATTCCCTAACAAAGCCAGCATTTCCTCGCGCAGCAGCTTTTTAGGTTTAAAAACCCCTTCGGATGTGAGGTTGGTGCCGTGAAATCGATTCACCGCACCGGGGATATGCCCGGCGACCGGATCTATCGGTTCCTGCAGACCCTGAAAACGTTCTGCAGCTCGGGCGTCGATCATGAGAATGGATGATGATGGGTCATTAATGGCTGCTGTGATCTCTGGCGTGACTGCCAAAAGCTGTGGGTTGAAATCGGTGGCGTAAACCGAAGATATTTCTACTGGTGAAACATCCTCTGGCCCATTTCTGAGCGGATATCCATCTGCCTGCCATTTTGGCAAACCTCCATCCAGCACTTTAACCTGTTTGTGGTTAACCGCGCGCAGCATGAACCACAACCGGCTGGCAAAGGCACCTCCGACTGTATCGTAAACAACGACCAGCGTCTCAGGTGAAATTCCCCATCCGGCTAATTTTTTGAGGAAAAGCTCCGCTTCAGGCAAAGGATGACGACCGGTGTTGGGACCTACCGGACCGGATAGATCGAGATTCAGGTGGGCATAAATAGCGCCAGGGATGTGGCCTTGAAGGTAAGCCTTTTGCCCCCATTCTGAATCACCAAGATTGAAACGGCAATCGATGATGCGTAGAGTTTTTTCTGAGAGTAATTTTGCCAGATCATGTGTACTGATAATGGGTGAATCGTTCATAGCGCTCCAGGATGTTTGTATGATCGCACATTTCAGGTTATTCTTCACCTATGGTGTGGAGCAAGGCAAAGTTCGGCGGGCGTAAAGCCCCGACCGGAAAACCTGTGACCATAACCACCTGCTGACCGAGTTTGAAAGAACTGCCACCCACAATTGATCTGTCAACGATCTGGATCATTTCTTCAACCGTTTTGGCGATGGGGACAAGGAAGGGTGTGATACCCCATAATAGCCCCATTTGCTGGTAGGTCTTTTCCTCCGGAGTGAAAGCAAGGATGGGCACCTGCGGCCTGGCTTTTGACATGAGTTGGGCCGTTTTTCCGCTCTGGGTAAATACTGCTATGGCAGCCACATTGCGATCATGGGCTAATTCGCGCGCCGCACGCGTGGTGGAGATGGCATCATCGCGGGTTGGCTCTTCCGGAAAGGCATTTTTGCTGCCCCAGGCGGAAAAGTGGCATTCTGCCTCGCGGATAATCTCATCCATCATCATGACGCTTTCCAAAGGGAAATCCCCGGAGGCTGTTTCCCCAGAAAGCATGACGGCATCAGTGCCATCAAACACCGCATTGGCTACATCGGACGCTTCGGCCCGGGTAGGCCGGGGGTTATGGATCATCGAATCCAGCATTTGGGTAGCGGTTATAACGGTTTTATCGTGCCGGTTTGCGAGTTGGATAATTTCTTTTTGCAGAATGGGCACTTGCGCCGGGTTTGTTTCTACGCCCAGGTCGCCTCTGGCAACCATCACGCCATCCGCCTCATGTACAATTTCATGCAGATTTTCGATTGCTTCGGGTAATTCCAGTTTGGCGATTATGGGCATTGCAGACCTGGCCGGGTTGATTGATACGATCTTCTGGCGGATGTTTCTTATATCCTCGGCGCTGCGTACAAAGGAAATGGCTATCGCATCTACATCTTGTTCGAGCCCGAAGATCAGATCTTGGTGATCTTTTTCGGTAAAACCTGGGATATCCAGATGCACGCCTGGGAAGTTTACTCCTTTATGGGAAGTGAGTTTTCCCCCCAGAATCACTTTGGCCAAAATATTTCCCTGGTGAACCGCCTGGATCTCTAATTCGAGGTGGCCATCGTCTAATAGAACACGCTTTCCGGCAGATAAACTATGGGTTAAATCAGGTATGTCGATTGGCAGCTGGATGATTTCAACACCGGCTACATTTTTGCCTGCTGATTTAAATGTGCTGCTTTGATTGTTTGTCAACTCAACAATCTGCCCTGATTGCAGAATCACCTCACCATTGGGCAGCCAGCCGACTCGCAATTTCGGGCCCTGTAAATCTTGTAAGATCGTGATTGGGCAGTTCAACTTTTTTGAGAGCTTACGGAGAGAGATAATCCTTTGGGCATGGCTCTCATGTGTCCCATGGGAGAAATTAAGTCGGGCAACATTCAAACCTGCTTCAACCAATTTCTGAAGCTTCGTTTCATCTCCACAACTGGGCCCGATGGTGGCAACAATTTTTGCTTTTCTATCCATAAATCCTCCGAATATTTATTTCATGGTAAGAACTGCGCGGATTGCTGGCAGTGCCCAATCAATCGTGGCCTGATCGATGATCAGGGGTGGGGCAAAGCGAATGATATTTCCGTGGGTTTCCTTGGCTAAAATTCCATTAGCTCGAAGCGCCTCACAAAACCTGCGTGCACCACCAGCTTCAGGTTTGAGTTCGACGCCGATTAACAGGCCTTTCCCTCTGACTTCTTTTACATGCGGGCTGGGGATCTCCGTCAACTGATCCTGCAGGTATTCGCCCATTTTGAGGGCGTTCTCGATCAGGTTTTCTTCGACAATCACCTTAATAGAAGCTCTGGCGACGGCGGCAGCCAATGGATTTCCCCCGAAAGTTGAGCCATGATCTCCTGGGACGAAGCAATCCATGATCGGTGAATCTGCCAGAATTGCGGAGACAGGATAAAAACCACCTGAAAGTGCTTTTCCTAGAACCATAATATCCGGGCGAACCCCTTCATGGTCACAGGCAAACAGCTTTCCGGTCCGGCCGAGGCCTGTCTGAATCTCATCTGCAATCATCAATACATTATTGCGTGCACAAATTTCCCTGATTTGACTCAGGTATCCTGGTGGGGGAATGATCACACCACCTTCACCTTGGATGGGTTCGATCAGTACGGCAGCCGTGTTTTCATTGATTGCCATTTCCACGGCACGTGCATCCCCATAAGGCACGCTTACAAATCCAGGCGTGAATGGCCCAAATTCGTCTTTGTATTTTGGCTCGGTAGAGATTGAAATCAGTGTAATTGTACGTCCGTGGAAATTTCCAGCGACAGTGATGATTTCAGCCTTGTAATGGGGAATGCCTTTTACCAAATAACCCCATTTACGGGCCAGTTTTATGGCAGTTTCGACGGCTTCAGCCCCACTGTTCATAGGTAATGATTTCTGATATCCAGTAAGGTCTGATAATTCTTTATAAAAAAGAGCGAGCTGGTCACTGCGAAAAGCGCGAGAAGTTAATGTCACTTGAGTAGCTTGTTCAATAAGGGCAGTCAGAATTTTTGGATGAACATGGCCTTGATTCAGGGCGGAATAGGCACTCAGACAATCAAGATAACGGTTTCCATCTACATCTGTGACCCAAACACCTTCAGCATGCTCAATCACGACATCCAAAGGCTGATAATTGTTGGCACCATATTGTTCTTCAAGCTCGACGTATTCTCGGCTGTTCATTCAGTCCTCGATTTAATCTGCGAGTAATTTAACAAGAATGGCTTTTTGAGCGTGCAGGCGGTTGTGGGCTTGAGGGAAAATTACGGACTGCGGTCCGTCCGCGACTTCATCCGTCAGTTCATGATTGCGGTGCGCTGGCAAGCAGTGCATTACAATTGCATGCGAACGAGCTTCAGAGACAAGCCCTGCATTCACCTGGTATGGCGGAAATACCACTTCGCGTTTTTTTGTCTCTGCTTCCTGACCCATACTGGTCCAGGTGTCAGTGTAAATGACATCCGCCTCGCGGACCCCGTCATGCGGATCCCGCAGTTCGGTTATTTTGCTCCCGCTGACCAGGGCTAATTGGCGGGCTGTTTTCACTGCCTCCGGATTAAGATCGTATCCTTCTGGGCTGGCGATAGTGAAATTAGCGCCTAATTTACTGCAAATGTACATCAAAGAAACGGCAACATTATTGGCGTCACCAATATAGGACACGTTTAATCCCTTCATTTGCCCGAATTTTTCGATGATGGTCATCGCATCTGCCATCCCCTGACAGGGATGGTTGTAATCGCTGAGGCCATTGATGACCGGAATGCTGGCCCATTTTGCCAGTTCTGTGACATGGGCATGCTCAAATACACGGGCCATGATCCCTTCCACATAACCCGACAAAACCCGGGCGACATCGGCGATCGATTCGCGCTGCCCCAATCCAATTTCACTCGGGGAAATGTATAACGCATCTCCGCCCACATGACGCATGGCCATATCAAAACTAATGCGGGTGCGCAGGCTTGGTTTTTGGAAGATCATTCCTAAGACTTTTCCCTTGAGAAGAGGAGGATTATCTCCCTTAAAATGCCTGGTTTTTAATTCGATGGCCAGATTTAACAGCTCCAGCAGTTCATCAGCAGAATAATCAGTGATGGCGATGAAATCTTTTTTCATGGTTTAGTCCTTCGAAGAATGGTTTTTGCATGGCAAGTATAACATACGGAATTTTCAATCTGTACTGAAATTTGGATGGAGATTTTCGTATAAAGTCACACAATGATGACACCGAACCATAAAAACCAAAATGAATTTTCTGGTTTCTTAATGAACCGGAAAATGTGTTTGGCAAAAAATATGAAGCCCGAATTATTGGTCGGTGTAACGAGACTGGTCTACCATTTCTTTTAGACGATCTTGTTCGGTTTTTGCTGAATTATGGGGACTGTCCTGTGCTTGTTCCAGTTCTGCAGATTCGGCGGCGGACAATTCAGCGCGACCTAACGGGTGAACGACACTCCACTTACCACAAAAATCACAGCGGTCGAATTGATTGCGAAAGCCAATATTGAGCGCCCACCAGTGAATTGCATAGGGCCGATGACATTGCGGGCAAATCGTCCCACCGCGCATACCGTAGTTGCGGGATGCTCCCAATGGTAAAGTGGATAAGGGCTTTTTTCTGAATACAATCGATTGGAATGCAACCACGCCTATCACCACCAAAACAATCCCCCCGAGGAGAGGGATAATAATCCCGGCCATTCCACTCGATTCTTGTTCAGCAGTCACAAAATTAAATCGCCTGACTGGCGTGGTCAAGATCAATCCTTGGTTGGTCTCAATGATGGCGCTGAGATCATGCCATCCGCTTGGAAACTGTGTGGTTTGGAATGTATAAGAGAACGGGGCGCTGGTCGTTTCTGCGATCAACTGATCGTCGATCATATATTTAACAGTGGATACATTCCCTGGACCGACGATACTTACTGTGAAAGTACCTCTGATGTCACTGCCATTGCCGTACCCGAAAGTTCGTCTGACATTCAAACGGTAATCGTCTTGCTGCGCCTGAGCGGAATGAATTCCTGCAAAACACACAATGAGTGCGATGAAAAAGAGTTTTGAAAATTTTAATAACATGGCAGTCTCTTATTTCAATAATCTCTACTTCCACCGGGTGAGAATGTTTTCTCTTTGGAATAGGGATGAGCCTAAAGCCAGAGCGGCGATATCGACCAGGACCAACACTACGATGGATATTAAAACTAACTGTAAATTGATGAGGATAAACCCGGCAATTTGGCCAAAAAAGACCACCATGATTGGCACAATTAGAATCGCAGATATTTGTTCGGCGACACGCGGGTCGTTAACACGAGAGGATACGATTACGGCGAAGATAACGGCCATGACAGCCATTAATGGCCCGATTACCGCCACAGCGACCAACCAGGTGGGGCCCATGATATATTTTTGCACGACCGGACTTGCACCTGCCGCCGGCATGAGCAGCAGGAAAATTGCGAAACAGCCCCATGTAGCCAGAATCGCCGGGATGACAGCCGCCAGGATTTTGCCGATTAATAATTCCATGGTTGTTATCGGGGTGGCGAGCAGCGGCTCGAGACTGCGGGTAGTTTTCTCACCTACAATGCTGTAAGCAGCAATGGTGATCGGAATCATGAGCGGCATGATCATGTACAGGAGTAAAAACTGGTTTACCAAATATACCTGGATGCAATCTTGAGAGGCCATTGTGCCGCAAACTTGCGAGAACTGCGCCGGCATATCCGTCATGTCGCCGCCGAGTGATCCAGAGGGGCGGGTGAAATGTAAGGATACCAGGGGTAAGATGGTAAAAACAACCGGCAGCAGCGTTATGGTAATCAGCACCATGCGATGCTTGAATACTTCTGACCATTCTTTATCAATGATTGTACGAATTCGGTCGATCATCGTCATTTCCAGTTTCGTCTTGTGTTGGTTACGAACGGATCATTTCCATATAAATATCTTCCAGAGAATGGCGTAGTTCGCCCACAAATTGGATATCTGCTTTCATCCCCACCAATTTTCGAATGATTTCTGGATTTTGGTCTTCCGGGTTCTCCAGACTGATAATCAACCGGTTATCCATCGGTTCAACATTGTGAACGCCAGGCATGGAAGAGAGGATTGGTATCCATTCGGATTGCAACCTGCTTAAATGGAATACCACCTTTCGCCCAAACAACCGGTTGCGCAGGTTTTGAGGCGTGTCGACCGTGATCATATGCGATTTGAAGATCGCAATTCTCTGGCAGAGGCGGTCAGCTTCGTCTAAATTATGGGTACAGAGAAAAATGGTCGTTCCTTCAGACTTGAGTTCTTCAATAAAATCGCGCACCAGGCGTGATGCTTCCGGATCGAGGCCGCTGGTAGGTTCGTCCAGAAAAAGAATCTTGGGTTCATGAATCAAGGCCCGTGCGATGGCCAGTTTTTGCCGCATGCCTTTTGAGAAGCTGCCAACCTCATCGTATCTTCGATCCCAGAGGCCCAACAAACGTAAGAATTTCTCTACCTGTCCATCAATATTTTTTACGCCATACAGACGGGCGAAAATATTCAAATTCTTTTCTGCACTTAATCGCTCATACATGCCCGGGGTTTCAGTTAAAATCCCGACAGTTCTGCGGATATCAGTATCCTGTTTACCGACAACCAATCCGTTAATCACTGCTCGACCAGATGTGGGTGCGATCAGGCTGGCTAACATGCGTACAGTTGTGGTCTTACCAGCGCCGTTTGGGCCTAAAAAGCCAAATACCTCACCTTCATTAACATCCAGGTCGAGATGGTCGACAGCAACCACTGGGGGCTTATTTTTCACGGTATTGAATTCTTTTGTCAGCTTTTCTGTGTGAATCATGATGTCAGTATTATTCTAAATATTTCTTTCAGTCGATTTATTTTACAGTCAATTTGATTTCACTGGCCTCAAAAACACTCATAAAAACATCAAGGAATCATCAATAATATCGCAAGATATGAAATCTTTGGGTCGGCATTACCCGTCTTTACTGACTTTAATGGTCACATCCAGGGGGAGTGCCAGACCTGCTTCAACTTCTACAGCTTTTATGATCCCCACCGGGACTGGGCAGGCCGTATGAGAACAGTATTTGGTTGAAACTTGAAATGTAAGGGGCCCACCTCGGCGGTAGGTAATCTCCTGGAATGGATCAACCTCGGTTAGCTGGCCCGCCAGCCGAGTGATGGCCGGGCAATCACTTTGAATTGCCAGCTTAACCACATCATCGGCGTTTTTGGCTTCAATCGTGGTTTTAAAACCACATATTCCTGCAAACACTTCGGCTTTTGCCATTTATTACTCCTTAACGAGTGATCGTAAATTTATTTTCGAATATGCTTTGTCGATGAAAAACTTGAGCAGCAATCCTGATCTCCAAAAGGCGAAACCTGCCAGACCATGTGCCAATACCGCAAAAAATGGTGGCGTCTGGTTTGTATAATAAGTCCAACATAAGCGCGTCGTTCCCCACACCTCCAAAAATAAGCCCAGACTTGATCCGGCGATAAATAAGGCTAATGCAGTGCGGATGTTTCCAGGACTCAAAATTAACAAGATGCAGGCTGCTACAGCCAAAACAGTCATTGATTTATTCAGCGTTGGCCACACAAACAGAATCATGAGGACCATAAACCCTATCATGACCGGATAATAGATGTGGCGGATGGTTGCTTCAGATAAGGATTTTGTCGAACGAAGAATTGCTTTGACCATGCGGTCGATGGTCAGGGTGGCTATAGGCCAGGCCGGGATAATCCAAAGAGGTGGCCTTTCATGGGTAAAATAGGTCCACAATTGTGTTTGAGTTCCCCAACTCTCAATCACCAGACCCCCAAAAACACCAACAAAAACTATATATGCATCGCGCTTTAAATTTGCGCCGGCCATAATAGCCAATGACATAAAGGCAAAAATACCAATCAGCAGCCAATCGAGCTGGTTCCAAATCGGGTAGGCCGGATTAATTTGAGAGAAATAATCTGTGACTAACGGCCACCAAACGATCACAATCAACAATAATATCACTACAAACAAGCTGAATAATGTATAGCTGAACCGCGTCCAGCCCATAAAATGGGACAGGCGCAGCATCCAGTTCTCTTTGTTTAGGGTGTTTCTGGTTGATCCAGAACGTTGAACCATGACTTCAAACCTTTTTGAGGAATTTTACCCTAATCAAAGCTTGCACGAAGCGATACGGTGGGAGTGAACTCAAAATTTTAAGATCATTTAGCCATCCGCCTTCTTCGTTAAGAAAATGAAAAATGCTTTGAATAGAATTGTTTTTGAATAAAATCGTGAATAAATTCGCACATTCATTTGGATAGCGCAGCATAATTTGCAGCAAAATTGAATCGTACCAACGGTAGCGATTGGGTGATTCAGGAATATTAAAGGGATGATCATACTTGATGAGTGACCGGACGATAGCTTTAGCATCCTGATGAATACGCCAGAAAGCATAACCTGAGGATGGCTTTACCCTGCCGCCCTTTGTGCCGATATTCAATATATGTGCGCCAACCCTTCGTTCAAAAACATGGTCTGTCATGGGAATTACACCTTGCTCGGTTTCTTTAATCTCGTACTCCTTGATTCCCAATACGTTTTCCACATATTCCTTCAAAGCCTGGAGATATTCAGCCTGGGGAAGGAGCGATGCTGAAAATAAGGTATATTCGATTAATGCTGAATTCGGGGAGAATGGCAGGGAGTACATAAAACGCATTGCATCATTTTGTGGCGTGCGAAAATCAAACAGGGTAGGCGTCTGGGGATCGAAAACAGGATTGGGTGTTTCGATGACCCAACCCAAAAAATGCTGTTTGAGATAATGATATTTCTGAGGTTGAGCGGATATATCCGATGGTTTAATGATGCTGTCAAACACAAAGTCGGCGGAATAAATTTCACCATCCACAACCACCGCCGCACCTTGCGCTGTATTTGTGATCGAATTAATTGTCCCTTGAATCCAATGGAAATTCGGATGGGCCTTTATCTTCTGTTTTGCGTACTCATAAAAATCGACGCCGCGCACCATGTGGTATCGATAATCATTTAAGGAGAAAACATGATCAAAGGATGGCGCGATAAATCGGATTTGCGACCAGGAACGAAACAAGATGGGTTCAAGCCCGGTGGGGCGGTCCGTCCAAAAACACCAGGTGCGGTCATTCTGGGTTTTTGCATCGCGATCGACAATTAATACAGTGCGACCGGATAGGTCGCTCTGTATTAATTCCAGTGCCAAATTTAATCCTGCGGCACCACCACCGGCGATGATGTAATCGTAACGGATCATACCGGTCCTAATTCCAGATCAGCTCTGACGGCTGAGAATGACTTCTGTTTTTAACGATTTTAAACGCTTCATCACATCATTGGCGCCGCGACCGAAATAATCGTGCAGCTGCAAATATTCAGCAAACAGGCGGTCATAGATGGCATGGGCAGCCGGATCGGGATGGTAAACTTCATCCCGCAATCGGGCCATATGCCCGGCGGCATCATAAATACTATCATATCCGCCGGCAGCTTTGCCAGCGGCAACGGCACCGAACATGGCAGAGCCAACCGCAGGGGTTTGTTTTGCGGCAGAGACCTTAACTTCCATTCCAGTTACATCGGCATAAATTTGCATCAATAGATGATTTTTATCGGGCAAGCCCCCAGTGGCGATGATTTCTGTGACGGGAACGCCGTATTTATTGAAATCATCCACAATGACACGGGTCCCGTAAGCCGTGGCCTCAATTAGTGCCCGGTACATTTCTTCGGGTTTGGTCAGTAATGTCATTCCCAACATCATCCCGGTCAAATCTACATCAACCAAAACACTGCGGTTTCCGTTCCACCAATCGAGAGCCACCAGCCCGCTTTCTCCCGGTTTTAACTGGGCGGCTTTACGCTCCAAAAGTGTGTGGATATTGATTCCCTGTTTTTGGGCTTCTTCCTGATAACTTGCCGGCACACAGTTTTCAACAAACCAGGCAAAATGGTCACCCACACAAGATTGACCGGCTTCATATCCGAAAAAGCCTGGGATGATCCCGTCTTCAACATATCCGCACATTCCTGGAACGACTTTCTCTTTCTCTCCGAGGACCATGTGGCAGTTTGAGGTGCCCATAATGATGACCATACGTCCAGTTTCAACTACGGTCGATGCGGGGACGGAAACGTGTGCATCAACATTGGCTACCGCCACTGCAATACCTGGCTTGAGTCCTGTCCAATCAGCCGCTTCTTGGGTTAACTCCCCGGCTTTATTGCCCAGAGGAGTGATGTTGCGGGTCATTTTTTCGTCGACAAAATGTTCCATGCGCGGATCCAATGCCTTGAAGAAAGCATCTGGAGGAAAATCCTCGCGCTTTGACCAGATCGCTTTATACCCTGCTGTGCAACTGTTTCTTGTTTCTTTGCCGGTTAGCTGCCAAATGACCCAGTCTGCCGCTTCAATAAACCTGTCGGCAGCGGCGTAGACTTCCGGGGCTTCATTTAAAATTTGCCATGCCTTTGGAACAAACCATTCAGAGCTTATTTTTCCACCGTAACGATCCAGAAAATCGTAGCCATTTTCTTGGGCAATTTCATTTAACCGGTTGGCTTCCGGTTGAGCCGCATGGTGCTTCCACAATTTAATCCAGGAATGCGGATTATTACGCCATTCTGGCAGGAAACACAGCGGGGTTCCGTTGGCCTTTGTGGGGAGCATCGTGCAGGCTGTAAAATCGATCCCAATCCCGATGACATCTTCCACCTTTACGCCACTTTCCTTCATAACCGCAGGAATTGTCCGCTTAAATACCTCCAGGTAATCGTTCGGATCCTGCAGGGCCCAATCCGGTCCCAGCTTGATATTTGTTCCAGGAATTTTCTCGTCGATTACGCCATTGGCGTATGGATGGACTGCTGTGGCTATTTCTTCGCCATTACGCACATCCACCAACACGGCTCGCCCAGATTCTGAGCCAAAATCTACTCCAATCGCGTATTTTGTTTCGGCCATCTTATTCCTCCAATGCCAACAATGGTATATTTTGGATTCGCTACTGAAAATGTACAATACAACTTGTTTTAAAAATGTACTTCTGGATTCTGCCTCTTACTTGAACTCTCCCGTATGACCAGGCGAGGTTGGAGCGTGATGGTTTTTGGCTCGTATTCCTCCTGGTTCTCTCGATGGACTGCAATCATTTGTACAACCTCTCTCACCGCGGCGGCTCCCATTTCTTTTAATGGTTGACGGATGGTTGTGAGAGAAGGGATAAAAAATGCTGATTCCGGATAATCGTCAAATCCAACAATCCCCAAATTGTCAGGTATAGTTTTTCCAAGCCTGTGAGCCGTTTTTAATACACCCAAAGCCATCTGGTCATTTGAAACAAATATAGCATCCAACTCGTGATTTTGCTTAACTAATTCGAGGAAGGCCTTTTCACCACCCGCAGCCGTCCAATCTCCTTCGGCCACGAAAGATGATTTGCAAGCTAAACCAGCCGCGGTGATCGTTTCTTTCCATCCGCGATATCGTTCGGAAGCTTCCCACCAGGAGGATGGACCAGTAATGATCCCGATGTGTTGGTATCTTTGCTCGATCAAATGCTGTGTGGCAAGCACTGCTCCATGGTGGTTGTCGATAGCGACGACACTGAGCCCGACCTGGGGATGGTTCAGAAAAATGATGGGTGGTGTATCAGACAGTAATGGAGCAATGTAAAGCTCACGGCTATCGCCAACCGGAGGAACTGCCCATATAATTCCATCAACCTGACTCCCACCGAAATTATTGAGAATATGGCGGTAGTCCTCTTTCTCAAGCTCCTGGGTCAAAATTAAATTCAAAGAGTAGCCCAGTTTTTCAGCTTCTTGCTGCAATCCCACCAAAACCGTCGATGGGCCAAAAAACTCAAGGCCGGTGGCGACAACCCCCAATGTGTATGAATGGCGGGTGATTAATGAGCGGGCATGGGTGTTGGGTTGGTAGCCCATCTCCTCAATAATCTGCTGTATGTGTAGACGCGTATCTTCAGCGACATCGGGACGCTTGTTTACTACCCGAGACACTGTCTGGGCGGATACACCGGCTGCCAGGGCCACTTCTTTTAAGGTAGCTTTTTTTGACATTGACCTTCTTATTTACCGTGAACGATAACAATATAGCATATAGGTTACTTGAAGTCAATCAGAAATCTATCAGTTTAGGGCAGCATCATGTAATAATTCCTCTCGTCGCTTGGCCATAAGACCGCGCACACGCAGGGCATCTGCTGGGTAGGTGAAATAAAACATGCTGAAAGCAAGACCGCAGATGATCCAGGGGAAGGGGATTGTCCAGATTAAGGCATTGGTCAATCCAATTGTGTCTGCCAGTGAACCGGCGATCAATCCTGCGAAGGAAGACAAAAAACCTTCGATAAGATTAACTACCGAGTAGGCACTGGACCGCATCTCAGGTGGTACGACGGCTTGCATCATTGGTTCCTTTGCGCCACGTCCCGGCCAGCCTATCATCAAAGCGGTAAAGGATGCCAATCCAAACATCTGCCAGAAGGTCATCTCTTTTCCGTAAGCGAGAAGGATATACATCAAAGGTACCCCGGAAAACACTGAAAATTGTCCGATGATCGTCCTGCCGTATTTTGGATTTACTTTTTCAGCATAATCACCGATGATGCCACCCAGTAAATTAGAGATCGCGGCTCCAATTACTACAATGGCAAACACAAGTGGCGCAGAGCCGGTCTGGTTGCTGAAGGTAATTTCGTTTGAATACCCCAGTTCACGCACCATCCAGTTAATAAAATAAATCCCCATGACGACCCACGGCATGTTCCCGGTAACACCCTGTAATATTGCCGCCCAAATAGTAGGGATGCGCAAAGTATTGACCATATCTTTCACGCTGATCTGGAATTTTTTTTCATTTTCGTGGGTCATCAACCCGGTTAATTCGGGTTCGGCTGAACCTCTGGGCAGTTCCTCAACCAACAACCAGATAAAAACCCCGGTGAGCATACTGGCTACACCCAGACCAATAAAACCCCATCGCCAAAAATCTCTGGTTGCAATAAAGCCCAACAGAAAAACACCAATCACGGTGCCTAAAAGGCCCACCAGACCGATCGTGCCCAACGCTCTCCCGCGTTGGGATTGAGGAAAATGATCGCCAATGAGGGAGAACGTCGCCGGCATCAAGCATCCCAGGCCAAGACCTGAGATAGCCCGTATGATCAACATGCTCGAGAAATCTGGCATCAGACCGACCAATAATGTCCAGATCCCCCAAATCCCTGTGCCAAAGATCATCACGTTTTTTCGCGAGAAACGATCTGCCATATACCCCCAAAAAGGCGCGCTGATTGTTTGGGTGATGTTTCGCAAGGTCTCCATCAGGCCGATCTGGCTGAAGCTGATTCCCCAGATAGTTTGGATGATGGGTGAGAGCACGCCCATCGATTGTCCTTCTCCCTGATCGACCAGATAACCCAGTCCCAGGGCAAAAAGCGTTCTGCCGGATTTCTTTTGCGATTTACTTTGCATGCGGCCTCCATGTAGTACATTGGATGGTATTATTTTTTACATCAGTCAGGTTTAAATGGCATCTAGCGTTGGAGTTCAATCGTTCCATCCAGCGCACAGAGTTTTTAAGCGGGTCAAACTCAGCGTAATCGTGGGATTAAGAATTCAGCGTGATAGTATTCACGGTCCATGACTAATCTTTCGAGCGTTGGATTTTTACGGCGATATCTTGATTGATTATAGTCTAAAGAATAATTACGACTTGATTACCGAAAGGGCTATTATTGATTAAAAATCTTTAATCCTTGTGAAAACTGATGCGGACATGCGGTATGATTAAAAACGTTTTCAATAGATTGAAGAGGAGAAAGAATGTCTGGTCAACTCGATGAATTTCAAAATTACCGGTTGCGGATGAATGATAGAATTTCCCAGATCGATCATCTCGGAATCAAGCGTTTTTTCAATCTGGATGCGAATGCATATAAGGATGAATCACTGGATAGTAAGACAAAAGAATTGTTAGGTCTGGTTGCATCCATGGTGCTTCGTTGTAATGAGTGTATTGATTACCATGTTATCCAATGCGTAGAAGCCGGCTGGCATGACGAAGAATTATACGACGCGTTCAACGTGGCTTTGGTGGTGGGGGGCAGCATCGTGATCCCTCATTTAAGGCATGCGATCGAGAGTTCTGGATTTATATCGACAGGAGAAAAGCAATGCCTGAAAAATCTGCGCCTGCATTTTGGGTTGGGAATGTTCCCATTATGGGGAGGCTAATATTGGCTCCGATGGATGGCGTGACGGATTTGCCTTTCAGGGTTATGACGCGACGTCTCGGATCGGCCATGAGTTATAGTGAATTCATTAATGCCATTGATGTTTTAAATGGGCATCCGAGAATACCCAAGCAAGTGAAATTTTTAGAAGAAGAGCGACCGGTTGTTCTGCAAATTTATGACGACAATGCGGACCGTATGGTGGAGGCCTGCCAGGTATTGGAGCTGCTGCAGCCGGATGTTATCGATATAAATATGGGCTGCCCTGCAAAAACCGTATCACATCGTGGTGCAGGAGCCGGTTTGCTGCGTGAACCGGAAAAGGTTGCTGAAATTGTACACAAACTGGTTGCCAACCTTAAGGTACCAGTAACGGCAAAAATCCGCCTGGGATGGGATGACAAAAGCCGCAACTATCTTGATATCGCCAAAATTATTGAAGATAACGGGGCGTCATTGCTTGCAGTACATGGGCGTACGCGCATGCAAAATTATACCGGTGTGGCTGATTGGGATGCGATTGCAGAAATTAAACAAATTCTGCATATTCCTGTCCTGGGAAATGGTGATGTTACCAACACTATGGATATTCAACGCATGTTATTTCACACCAGATGCGATGGGGTGATGATCGGTCGCGGAGCAATTGAAAACCCGTGGATTTTTAGCGGTTTGGAGCGAGACAATGTCAGACCGGAACTGGTTTACCAGTCGATGCTCGATCAATTGGAGTCAATGCTAAAATTTTCGGGGCCGAAAGGGATTATTTCCTTTCGAAAATTCGCAAAAAGATATTTACGTCCTTACCAGGTTGAGCGGGAGTTATTAAGAAGCTTATTAACGTGCACCGACCCCAATCAATTTCGAGAAATATTGGACCGGATATTCTCGGATGTAATTATGACGGTGAAAATAGGATCTGATCAAAACAAGGCTGGCCTGTAGATCAATCGAAACCTTCAGCACACTTTTACGTAAACTGTATGTAAAATACTGAATTTTCCTGGCAATTAGCCTCGAAGTTATTTTCGATTGGATATATTTGGAGGGTTTACGATGGATCGCAGGTCCGGTTGTTTAGGCGGTTTGTTTCGATTGTTCTTATTAGATGTATTATTTAATTGGCTGCAGCGCAATGTGGGATTTGGCCGCGGGGGATGTGGAGGGTGCGGATGTGGGTTTATATTGGTGATCATCTTCTTAATCCTGGTATTTTCTGTTTTGTTTAATACGGATTGGTTCAGGTTGTTCAGCGCGATTCCGATGGGCTAGCAGATAATTGGTTTATAACCAAAGCCGGCCCATCATGAAGGTAGTTCATAAAAGAATAGGAAGAATTAGACAATATAAGGCCATTTTTGCTTCCCTTTAACCACAGAGGAGTGTAAACTTAAATAGATTACCTTTAGCTGGTGGAGGGAAAGATGACCTTGGTCCGCGATTTATTAGCCCAAAAAGGCAACGCAATCTGGACAATTTCCTGTCAGGCCTCAATTAAAGATGCGTTACGGCTGATGGCAGAAAAAAAGATCGGTGCGCTGGTTGTTACCGACGTTGGTTATGTAGTCGGTGTGTTTTCGGAACGAGATTATGCCAGAAAAGCAATATCTTTTCATGATTTTTCTGTCGAGATGACGGTTGACCAGTTAATGACCCGTCGTGTTTTATACTGCATTCCCGAAGAATCGGTTGATGAATGTATGGCAATTATGACCCAGAGAAATATTCGCCATTTGCCAGTAATGGATGAAGGGATTCTGGTTGGAATGATTTCGATTGGTGATGTCGTAAAGACGACGCTTTCAGAAATGGACAACCGGATCAAAGATCTGGAAGATTACCTTTGGGTCCACATGATTTAACGTGGGAGAGCGCAATGGCAAATGTACAGGATATTCTTAATTCTAAAGGCCAAAATGTTTATGCAGTCTCTCTCGATGATTCCATTGAGAGTGCCCTGAAATTAATGGCAGAAAAGGGGATTGGCGCAGTTGTCGTGATGAATGGCAAAACCATCTCTGGAATTTTCTCGGAACGGGATTTTGCCAGAAAGACCCTGACCATTGATGGATTTAATCTTAACTTACCGGTGCAAAATGTGATGAGTACACCTGTATTTTTTGTTCATCCCGACCAGACAATGGAAGATTGTATGGCGTTAATGACCGATAAACGTATTCGGCACATCCCTGTTATGGAAGAAGGGAAACTGACGGGAGTCATTTCTATTCGTGATGTCATTAAATGGTTAATCGCGGATAGGAGTTTCGAAATTCAGGAGTTGGAAAGGTTTGTGTCTTCCAAACCCCATGTGGGTCTTGTATAAAAAAAAGCGTGGCTTTGAAGCCACGCTTTTTTAACTGTTGATTAATCAGCTTACAACCTTGCGAACCTCAGCCAGGTGTCCAGCACTGCCAAGATAATTATTCTTTTCGGCAATAAATTTCGCGTATTCACCCATGAAAATTTTGCCGATTGGGCGGAGATCGAAATTTTCCGGATGGTCGGAAAAGTATTCGCGGTGAACGCGAGTCCAAACCAGGCGGCCATCGGTGTCAATATTAACCTTGGTCACCCCTAAAAGGGCAGCATGCTTAAATTGGGTGGGATCAACACCCATCGCACCTTTTAATTGTCCACCTGCTGCGTTGATACGTGCAACCTCATCCTGGGGAACAGAACTGGAACCGTGCATCACCAGTGGGAAGCCTGGCAAGCGTTTCTGTATTTCAGCAAGGACATCAAGCCGTAAAGCCTGGCTGCCTGAGAATTTGTATGCCCCATGGCTGGTTCCGATAGCGACGGCCAGTGAATCGCACCCGCTGCGATCAACAAATTCTTTGGCCTGAGATGGATCTGTAAGCATTGCGTTGGCTTCGCTGACGGCTACGTGCTCTTCAACACCACCAAGCATGCCTAGTTCAGCTTCCACGACGATCCCACGGGCGTGGGCAGCCTCGACGACGCGGTGCGTAGTCTCAATATTCTGGTCAAAGGGCAAACCACTGGCGTCGATCATCACTGAGCTGTAAAAACCGCTCTTAATGCAATCATAACAGGCTTCCTCATCACCATGGTCCAGGTGAACGGCGAAAATCGCATCTGGAAAGACCTCTTCAGCGCTGCGGATTAATCCTTCCAACATGTTTTTATGAGTGTATGAACGCGCGCCTTTGCTGATTTGAATAATGAACGGTGCTTGACTATCCAGGCATCCGCGGAAAAGACCCATGGTTTGCTCAAGATTGTTTATGTTATATGCGCCGATAGCGTATTTGCCATAAGCTGCTTCGAATAAGTTCTTGGTCGTTACGATCATCTTTAACTCCTTGAAAATGTGTGTTGCAAATTGAAGATATTATAGTCGAAATCGGTGCATAGTTACTTTTTTAATCGGTATAAAGTCTCGCCGGCATGGGGAACCAGCAAAATTCCTTCATCTTCGCGCCCGGCCCATTCTTCAGGATGAATGGAAGCCGGATCGCGGTAACCAAGATTTACTTTCGCACAGCGCTCTGGGGATATACCCGTCGCCAGGGTAACCTGGATACGAGGTGCTTCGATCCCATTCTCGTATGTGCCCATACCCTTTAAATGCGTTGAATGAGCAATGACACCCCATGGGAAATCTTTATATTTATCCCATTGTTTCACAAAATAATCACGGACATGATAGCCAATTTCATCGAGAACTTTTCCATGAGTGTAAGAGATTTCAGTAATGTGAGGGGCGTAAATGATGACCTCGCCGCCGTCAGCAATGACTGGTTCCATTTTGTACATGCCTTTAGCGCCAGTCCAGATATCATCATAAAGATGAGGCATCACAGAAAGCACCTGCTTATATGGACGGTCGACATATTTGACATGCACCTGAGATGACAAGTCTGCAGCTGCCGACCAGGTGGCATCAGGTTCACCAGCGAAGACACCGCAAATACCTTCGCTCTTGACCACCGGGCATACGAACAACTTCGGAGTTTTGATATAAGACGCGGCTTTGTTGACGACTGCACGCACCGGGGTCGATTTGGTGCCGATAATCTTGAAATTTGAGATTAAGGCGCCCAACCAATGGGTGAAGTTGATTACCTCAGGCCCGCTAATACCGGGGAAGAAATATTTATTGCCTCCCGAAAAACCCACAACCTCATGCGGAAAAACAGGACCACAAACAATGGCTAAATCATAATCGAGAACCATTTTGTTAACTCGCACAGGCAGTTCCATTGAAAGCATATCGTTGCTAAGCGAACGGGTCTCTTCTATGCTGATGGTTCCTACTGTAACAAAGGTTTCGGGTAAATCCCAGCGATGATTATAGATACCAATGTCTGCATATTTGGTGCGGCGGTCATCGGCGGTGATCTCAAGATGTTCGTTTAATGATTCTTCACTCATAGGAGCGTGAGTGCCTAATGCAATCAGGTAATCCAGCTTTGCGACACGACCGTGGAGAGCCTCGAAGAATATAGAGAAGAAAAGCGGCAATGGCATTGTACGAGTGCCATCCGGGATGATCACAAGCACGCGCTGACCGGTGAGATCAAATGCTTGAAAAAAAGCGTCTGTTACCGAGCGGACTTCGCCTTCAGTAAGATACCGGTCGGTGAAGCCTGTTCCGAAAAATTTCTGAGCAGTATCTGTTACCATAGCCATTAGATGCACTCCTTTATACACCGCTAAAAGCGGAGAAACCGCCGTCAATCGGTACAACAATTCCGGTTACAAAGCTGGAAGCCGGCGAAAGCAGCCAGATCACCGTGCCAGCCAGATCGGTTGGATCCCCAAATCGATTCATGGGGGTGTGACCAATCACTGCTTTTCCTCTTGGGGTGAGGTCGCCTGTGTGCTCATCGGTCATTAAAAAGCGGTTCTGTTCAGTTAAGAAAAAGCCGGGCGCCAGGGCGTTCACACGAATATTCGGGGAATATTCTTGATTGATGTGGACGGCTAACCATTGAGTGAAGTTGCTAATGGCAGCTTTTGCGGCAGAATAGGCTGGTACACGGGTCAATGGCCGAAAAGAATTCATCGAAGAGATATTTATGATATTTCCATCTTTTTGGGCTGCCATTAATTTGCCGAAGACCTGGCTGGGAAGCAAAGTGCCGATAAAGTTCAGATTAAAAACCCATTGGACTGCATCCGCAGGCAGGTCAAAAAACGAACTATCGGCATTGGTTGTGGCTTGCTTCTTATTGCCTCCGGCACCATTAATTAGAATGTCCACCCGTTTGTATGTATCAAGAACCGCACTGGCTGCATTTTCTATGCTCGTTTTATCCAAAACATCGCATTTAACCGCTATCGCCTCACCACCATCTGCTTTAATCTCATCTGCGACCTTCTGGGCAGCTTCTAAAAATATATCCAGCACAGCTACTTTTGCACCGCACTTTGCCAGTGACTTGCTGATCGCGCTGCATAAAACACCGCCACCGCCGGTAACTACGGCCACTTTTCCCGAGATGTTGAATAGATTGGTTAGATAGTTGGTGTCCATTATTTCTCCTTGTTATATGTGTTCAATCCTATTGTACGGCATCTCTGTGCGAAAATAAAACCTTTTAAGGTAAAGCCTACATAAACGACCTGGCGAGCAGAATGGTAATCGTGGTCAAATACCAATGGATGAGGAATGGGTATAAGAATGAGCGTGTACGCCATCCAATGTACCCAAAAATTGTCCCACCAAAAATACAACTGATCGTTTCCAATTCTGGTTTCCCAAAGTGGGCAATTGTGAAGGGCACTGCCTGGAGAATGATCGCATAAGGACCGCAAATGGGTAATAAAGTGAACAGAAGAAGGCCGCGGAAAACAAATTCCCATCCGAATAAATCCATTGCATTTTTGAAAATCAACTGAGCGGGATTATCTCGAATCGCACCATAATAAACTTGAAAGTCAGGGGTCCGCGCGATAAAGAACATGACAATCGTTAAGAAAATCCATCCGCCAATGGTAAACAGGAGCCCGGACTTCCAGTTTCCGAAACGAAAACCATAGTCTGCCAGCGGCTGCCGGTAAACTATGAAGACCAGGATCACAGGAATAGCCAAAAAAAGGAAGGCGTGATCCATCCATTTTTCGCGGAAAATCCCATGGTAATGATCAATAACGATTAAAAAGTTCGAAACAATAAGGGTGGAAGCCGCCTTCCAGTTCATCCTGAGGCTTGAGAGTTCTAGAAGTTTTAACATTCGCACCGGTTTCCGCCGCGAAATGGATTGGAATCGCACCCCAAACCGTTGATTGCGACACCAATGAGCAGAAGAGACAAAGATCTCGTGCGGAACATTCGTGTAGCCATGTGCCTTCAGGCTAAAAGTGAAATGACTTTACTAAAACCTTCGATTGTTTCCTCAATATCCTGGTTTGTGCTGAGTGGATTGATATTCACATGTATCGCCCTACCCAATAGATCGAGGGTTTTCGGGCAGGTCTCCGGTGTATATTCTGGAATATTGTGCGCCCATTGCCAGGGGCTGGATTCACCGCTCCACTGCCGGTGGTTTACGATTGGCACCCAATGCGTGTAGATGTGGTAATCCGTGACGTCCGGATGATAAATTACCGAAGCACCGATATTTTCCGCAGATAGTGCTTGGGTCAATCTGAGCGCCTGTGAATGATCGCGAGCCATCATGATTAACGAGATTGCGTTATCTCCAGCTGGGTCAGGCAAGCGTTGAAAGGTTAAACCAGAAGATGGTAAGTAGGGGGCGATTCCCTCTACCAGCATTTGTTTTCTGGCGCGCAACAAAGCGAGCAAGCCATTTAATTTATCCAGTTGAACGCAAGCCACGGCTGCGGTCAATTCTGGCATGCGAAAATTAACCCCCCAGAGTGTTTCGTCGTCTGGTATTTCATAGCGACGGCCAGCAACGGGATCATGATACATTACCGCACGCTTCCATACCCGGGGGTTATTGGTGATGATCAATCCGCCCTCACCGGAGGTAATCACCTTGTTAAACTGCAGGCTAAAACACCCAACGTCGCCCAGGGTGCCCAGTTTCACTCCGTGGTAGGATGCGCCGTTAGCCTGGGCTACATCTTCTAAAACCGGGATTTCATGCTTTTGAGAAATCGCCATAATCTCATCCATCTGGGCTGGTACACCCCGCATGTGGACGACAATGATGGCTTTCGTATGGCGCGAAATGTGATTTTCGATATCCTTGGGATCCAGAGTGAGAGTATCATCCACCTCAGCAACCACGGGGACCGCCCCGACCGCCAAAACGGCTTCCGCCGTAGCAATCCAGGTGTAAGCTGGGACAATCACTTCGTCTCCTGGGCCAACATCGAGGCCCAGGAGACCACAGATTAATGCGGCAGTGCAGGAAGTTACCGCAAGGGTGAATTTGGCACCAGTGTATTTTCCAAACTCCTGCTCCAATTGTTCAGCCTTGGAAGGCCCCGGGTTTGGCCCATAATAACGAAACAGCCGTTTAGAACGGATTACTTCGATCACGGCATGTTCTTCTTCCTCGCCAATTAACATACCCCCTGGATAAATTGCGGGGTCAGGCACTCTTCGGGCAGGGCGCCCGCCATGGATTGCCAGGTCTGAAAGCTGATAGTTTTCTTTAGACATATTTACCTTATTAAGGAAATTCACGAATCGTTTCATCTATTGTAATTGAAATTATTAATCTTGTAAGAGGTTCCGGTATTTTTTATTGCGTATAGCCAATTACATACAAAATAAATAAATGCTATTCGGAATGTAATTGATTAGTACTTTATGATTCGCCGCGCTGATAGTTCGGCGCTTCACGGGTGATTGTTATACTATGGGGATGACTTTCAAGCAGGCCAGCATGGGTGATGCGGGTTAATTTTGTGCGAGTTTTTAAATCGTTCAAGCTGCTTGCCCCAGCATAGCCCATACCCGAGCGAAGCCCTCCGACCAACTGGTAAATAAAATCGCCTAATAGTCCCTTGTAAGGAACCATGCCTTCGACGCCCTCAGGCACCAATTTTCCAGTTTTACCCTGTCCGGTACCATAGCGGTCTTTGCCGTAGCCCTGCATAGCTCCCAGACTGCCCATCCCTCGATATTCTTTGAAACGCCTGCCTTCGTATAAAACTACTTCACCCGGGGCTTCGTCAAGCGCTGCTAACAAGCTCCCCAGCATAACCACATCCGCACCGGCTGCAATCGCTTTAACCATATCCCCTGAATATTTAATTCCACCGTCTGCGATAACAGGTACATCATAAGGTTGGGCTGCCCTGGCACAGTTAAATATTGCAGACATCTGCGGCATGCCTGCCCCTGAAATAATCCGGGTAGTGCATATAGATCCGGCGCCAACCCCAATTTTTACGCCATTTACCCCGGCTTTAATTAACGCAATCGTCCCTTCTGGTGTGACGACATTCCCTGCGATTAGCGGGATCTGAGGCCAATTATTTTTGATGCGTTGAATGGCCTTTATCACTCCAGCTGAATGACCGTGTGCCGTATCGATAACTAACACGTCGATGCCTTTATCGATTAAAAGGTTAGCACGCATTTCTAAATCAGGACCCACACCAACTGCCGCGCCGCACATCAAGCGACCGCGCAGATCCACGGTTGCATTGGGATAATCACGCTTTTTCTGAATATCTTTGACCGTAATCAAGCCTTTTAAAATTCCATTTTCGTCTACCAATGGGAGCTTTTCGATACGATGTTTTTGCAAAATCGACTTGGCCTGTTCGAGGGTGGTTCCAACTTCCGCAGTGATTAACCCTTCGCTGGTCATAAATTCACTAACCGGACGATATAAATCAGAGGATTCAATAAAGCGTGTATCCCGATTGGTTAAAATCCCGACCAATTTGCCTTGAGGCCCATCTATAATCGGAACGCCACTGATTCGAAAACGCGACATGAGATCCTCCGCATCCTGCAGACTGGCGTCTGGCAGGAGCGTTATAGGATTGCTGATCATACCGGATTCAGATCTTTTCACCTTATCGACTTCTTGTGATTGTTCTTCCGGGGACATATTGCGATGAATGATGCCAATTCCACCTTCACGAGCCAGGGCGATGGCCATGCTCGAATCGGTGACTGTATCCATTGCTGCAGACATGATGGGGACTTTCAGTCGGATGTTTTGTGTCAGCTGTGCCGAAACATCGACATCGGCAGGTAAAATCTCACTATATCCAGGTACGATCAGAATATCATCAAAGGTAAGTGAATCTTGGGATTGGAATAATTCTTCGTTCATATATCCTCTGGATTATTTATTGTTTGTCTGAACAATTAGAATGCCGTATGATACCATAAAAAAATCAGGCTGAACCTTAGTTTGGTTGAGCCCGATTTTCTTTATTCGATGTCACAATTTTACATTCCCAGGTAAGCCACTTTTACCTGCGGGTTGTTGGCAACTTCCTTGGCAGGACCAGAAAGTACAATCCGGCCAGTTTCCAGCACGTAAGCACGATGAGCAATGGAGAGAGCCATCGAGGCGTTTTGCTCTACCAATAGAATACTGGTACCTTCTTTGTTGATTTCCTGAATAATCCGGAAAATTTCTTCGACCAACAATGGGCTTAAGCCCATTGAAGGTTCATCCAGGAGGAGCAGGGAAGGGCGAGACATCAAACCGCGTCCGGTAGCCAACATTTGCTGTTCCCCCCCGGAAAGGGTTCCTCCTAACTGGTTAATTCTTTCTTTAACCGTGGAAAGCTTGCGAATACTTTCTCCATCGACGCCCGGATTTCGGCAGGATTGCTGCGTGTATAGGCGCCCATTTCCAGGTTTTCGCGAACAGATAGCGGAGAGAATATTTTTCGTCCTTCCGGCACATGGCTGATACCCAGCTTTACAATCTGTTCGGGAGGAGTCACGGAGATATTTTGGTCATTGAATTTTATTGCGCCCGTCCTGGAGCGCAATAAACCTGAAATTGTACGCAGTGTGGTGGATTTTCCAGCACCATTTGCACCAATTAAGGTGACAATCTCACCCTGTTCAATGTTGAATGACACCCCTTGAATGGCATGAATCGCACCATAATATACGTTAAGATCTTCTACTTCAAGCAGCATTGACCGTGGCTCCCTTGCCTAAATAGGCTTCAACAACTCGTTCATTCTGCTGGATTTCACGAGGGTCGCCTCGTGCGATTACTTCACCAAAATCCATTACGGTGATGTGTTCGCAAATTCCCATGACTACTCGCATTTGGTGCTCGATTAACAGAATGGTCAAATTAAAATGGTCACGAATAAAATGGATTAGTTCCATCAATTGAACAATCTCGCGCGGATTCATGCCAGCTGCCGGTTCGTCCAGTAAAAGTAAGCGGGGATTGGTTGCGAGGGCGCGCGCAATTTCTACCCGCCGCTGCTCACCATAAGGTAAATTTTTTGCAAGTTCGTTTTTAATTCCCCCCAATTTGAATATTTCAAGGAATTCGTGAGCGTTTTCGCTCAATTCATTTTCCTTAGCAGCGAATTTTGAATTGCGCAGGATGCTATCGAGCATACTGTACCCGGCGTGGTAATGGTAGGCAATTCGTACATTATCTAATACGGTTAAATTTTGAAAAAGGCGAATATTTTGAAAAGTGCGGCCAATTCCCAGTCGGGTAATTTCATATGGCTCCAGGCCGGTTATTCTGTCTCCCAGTAAAGTGATCTCGCCGTCTGTAGGCTGATATAGGCCAGTTATCATATTAAATACGGTAGTCTTACCGGCCCCATTAGGACCAATCAGTCCAGCTAAATCGCCCTGCTTAAGGGTAATATCGAAATTATTAACCGCCTTTAATCCGCCGAATAATTTTGTCAGACCATTTACGTTGAGCACGGTCTCGATTGAGGATAAATTTTGGTCACTCATCTTGTTCACCGCCTCATTCTATCGTAGTTGGAGTTGATGATTTAGCTATGGGACGGGTAACTGCCTCTTTCGCCTTTAAGAACCCCCATTCGACCGACCCCAATAAGCCCTGTGGGCGCACCAGCATTAACAGAAGCAAAGTCATCGGATAGAGAACATAGCGCCAGGTAGGGGCATCGGTTCCCAATTGACCTAGAATGACCCGAAGCAAACCTTCGAGGAAAAAGATCCATCCAAACGAGGCGGCAATTGTTCCGCTCATACTGCCCAATCCACCGAACACGACGATAATCAATGGATTGAAACTAACAAGGAAACTAAATGTGCCAGGGCTGAGGAATCCGATGAAATGAGCATAAACACCACCTGCCAGGCCGGCAAACAAACTACCGATCACGAACGTTAGAAGTTTGGTGCCAGCGATATCAATCCCCATCGCTTTAGCAGCGGTTTCATCCTCACGCACTGAGAGTATGGCACGACCGGTACTTGAATGGATCACATTACGCATGATAATGATGACCACGATTAAAAGAAGAACGCCCAAAACCAGGTAGTCAATTGGGGAATACCAAGCATGCCGCGCCCACCTTTCATTTCGGGGAAAGGCAGGATGGTGTCTGAGTTGACCATTAACGTGTTGACCACAATCACAAAACCGAGGGTGGCGATGCCAAAATAATCGCTACCTAACGAAAGCACTGGCAAACCGAATAAAAAGCTGATCTCCGCGGCGAAAATACCGGCAAAGACCACAGCCATAAAGAAGACGATTTGAAGGGGTATTCCGGTGGCAAGGACACCCGGCGTGCTTACGGTGCCTAATAGTGGTGAAATAAAAGGGTTCAGAAAATTCGCGATGGCGACAGCGATTACCCCAGCAATGAGGCTGCCGACAAGATAAATGGTGAAAGAAGAAAGGACAGGAACGCGCCGGTAATTTCTCAGCCATTTACCCACCAACCAGATCATTAATGCGCCTAATGTTGTGCCAATTCCAACGACCAGCAAGCCTCGGGCATCTCCATTAACCCAACGATAAGTGATATCGGCTGAACAATAGGCGCCGATCCCATAAAAACCAAATTGGCCAAGGCTGAATTGACCATTAAAACCATAAATCAAATTCAATCCCAGGGCAACCATCGCCATAGAAATGGATTGGAACAGCAAGCCGCTGTCGAAGGAAGATAAAATTGCATCCATACCAAACAGAGGGGTTAGCGCCAATTGGATGATTGCGAACGATCCGACAACCCCCACGATTTTCACCCATAGCTTCGGATGCCCCATAAACTTTAGAAGTCCATAGAGATAGGCAATAATTGCGACTATTTTTACAATGGAGATAAGCAGAAAATCCAGTTGCATTGTAGGCTCCTATGCCTTTTCTTTTTCTGGCTCACCAAAAATACCTGTTGGTTTGACCAGCAGCACGATAATCAGGATGGTAAACGCAACCGCATCGCGCATAGGGGTCGAGATAAAACCCATGGTGAGGGCTTCCGCCTGGCCCATGATTAACGCGCCCACAAACGCACCGGGAATACTTCCAATACCACCGAGGACAGCGGCTACAAATGCTTTTAAGCCCGGTAAAATACCCATCTGAGAGTAGATGGAGGGATAAGCGATTGCATATAATACGCCTCCCATTCCGGCAAATGCTGAACCAATTGCGAAGGTGAAGGATATGATCCCGTCCACATTGATTCCCATCAAACGGGCTGCTTGTTTATCAAAGGAGGTAGCGCGCATGGCGATACCGATCTTTGTACGATGGACAATAAACTGGAGAAGAATCTGAACAAGTATGGATGCCACCATGATGATAATTGCAATATTGGAGAAGGTAATTTCTCCGCCTGCCAGGCTTACAGTAACAACTTCGAAAGGACGCTGATATGGGATGAAACGAGGTGAAAAAACAAAATTTAGCGCCCCAAAATATTCAAGGAAAAAGGAAACCCCGATCGCAGTGATCAGTGCTGCAATACGCGGAGCATCACGTAAAGGTTTGTAAGCTACTCGTTCAATCGTAATAGCCAACAGCACACAAACCAGCATAGAAAGCAAAATAACAGTTAGCGTACCAATCACAACCACCAGCAATTCATTCATTCCAGGAAATACATTTGCCGGCCAGCGGTGGAGATTAAAATGTGTGATCGCATAAAAGCTTACGAAGGAACCCACCATAAAAATATCACCGTGCGCAAAATTGATTAATTTCACGATGCCATAAACCATGGTGTATCCAAGTGCAATTAAAGCGTATACAAACCCCAATTGAAGCCCAGTGATCACCATCTGGGCAAACAAGGTTGGTGTTTGAATGATATTAATTCCGAGAACAATTGCCGTAATTAATGCGAGAATTAAAAGAAAACCCTGACCGATGTGGTGAAGGAACCAAAGCAAGGCCGGGTTTTGTATTTTTTCCGTTGAAATAATGGTTTTTTGCATCGATAAAATGCCTCCGAAGGCAGCATTTCAACATAATCAATGGAGGGAGGGAGGTTTTCCCTCCCTCCATTTACAAAAAAGATACTATGAATTACGGAGCCACGGTGGTAACGTAGTTAATTTTGCCACTCTTTACCTGCAGAATGACGGCCGATTTAATCGGGTCGTGCTGGGCATCCATGGTGATTTTGCCAGTAACGCCAGCATAAGAAATCTTATCCATGGCGGCACGGACCTTATCAGTGTCCGTGGCTGTGCCAGCATCGTTGATCGCCTGGATAGCCAAATTTGTGGCGTCATAGGCCAACGCAGCTAAAGCATCTGGAACCACTGGGGCGCCTTTGTCATCTTTGTATTTATCGCCATAAGCCTTCAAAAAGTTGACTACAACCGGGCCAGAGTCATCCGGGGAATAATGGTTGGTGTAATAACCGCCATCCGCAGCCTGAAGATCAAGGTCAGATGAGTCCCATCCGTCGCCGCCCATAAAGGTAGCCGTGATGCCCTTTTCCTTGGCCTGTTTGGTCGCCAGGTTGACAACCTGGTAGTAATCGGGCAAGTAAACGAGATCGGGTTTGGCATCCGCGACTTTGGCCAGGATCGCGCCAAAATCGGTGTCGCTTGCGGTGTAGGATTCATTGCCTACAATCTTGCCACCAAGCTTGGTAAATGCACTTTCAAAATTCGATGAAAGGCCTTTGACATAGTCATTCGCCTGATCTACCATGAGGAAAGCTGTTTTGGCTTGCAAAGTATCCCAGGCAAATTTGGCGGCGACCAAACCCTGGAAGGGATCGATGAAGCAGGCGCGGTAGATGTATGGTTTGGTTGTCCCATCGGGGTTAACTGTTACATCCGGATTTGTCGATGTAGGGGAAACCATAAGTACCTTGGCTTTGTCGGCAATGTCGGAAATAGGAATGGAAGCCTTCGAACAAACTTCGCCGATAATAAACTTTACCTTATCCTGGTTGATGACCTTGTTTGCCGCGTTCACAGCTGGATCAGGCGTGCACTGGCTGTCTTCAACAATGGGGGTAATTTTCATACCAAGCACACCGCCCTTGGCATTCCATTCTTCGATTGCCAACAAGGCGCCATCGCGCGTCGAAACGCCGAAGGTAGGTACCGGACCGGAAAGCGGTGCCAGAATTGCAATCTTAACTTCACCGCCAGAGGCGGCAGGAGAGCAAGCCCCCAAAAGACTTGCAAAAACGGCGACTACTAAAATGATGCTCAACATTTTAAACTTACGCATGACTTTTTTCTCCTCACAATGTTTATGTAATGTATTTGGCGACTAAAAGCCTACCAGAGCATTTGCACAATGAGCAGGAGGCTGTCTACACATTGTGTTTAAATCCTAGAAAATTTGATATCACCTCCATTTCAGAGAAGAATTCGAAACGTTTAATTTAAAAACCGTTTGACAGGTAAATATTGACTGGGACAGAAAATAAAACAAACAGAAAAATATAAAAAAGGGGGGAACTGAGTTTAATTGTGACAATATACACGTTATTTACAGAATTGTCAAGAAACTACCAACACAAAAACGAAGTGTGCTGTAAATAATTGGCAGTATCTGTAACTTGACAATAACCTTAGCTTTCCATTAAAATTTTATCTTATATTTTCAATTGTGTTTTTCCCTGCTCTTATCCAATCAGGAGACATCCCATGACTTTTCGCCACACGCTTACAAGACCAGGAATAATATCGGTTATGCTGATTTTGCAATTTGTCCCGATGGTGCTTTTCCCACCGGAAGCATTCAGTCCCACCTCACAAGAGTGGTGGTTACCGGTAATCCTGGCTGTCTTAGCTTTGGTTTCCACCGTCCAAATCTTCAGGCGATCTATTTCAACCTGGCCTTGGTCTCTGATTTTATTTTCTCAGGGATTCAACATCATCAGTCGGTTGATGATGTTTTTCCCACATGCCACATATAACCAGGGCGGTGTCCAGGTATTTAACACTGCATATGTAGTCTTGTCATTGCTGTCGATGGCTTTTTCAGCATTTTTCCTTTGGTACATGGAGCTGCCTGAGGTCAGAATGGGATTTTATCGTGAGTAAATTTTCATGACGAATTAAGCGGCGGAGATTTTCGCCGCTTTTTTGTTTAATTACCAAATAATATATCTCCTCAAAGTATAATCAGGCGCGAGGCAAAAAAGAAAAAATGGGATTCGATTATTCTAAGTTCAGGAATGAAGTTCGTGCGGTTCCGCTCAATGAATTACTCGATCAACTTGAGATTGATATCAGCCACGTTGGTCAGGGGAGATTGATTGATACGCAAAAAATGTTAGTCAAGATGGATGAAGCCCAACAAAGAATTGATGATATGAGGCAGAAGGGGTTACCTGTAAAAGCTGAAGCTGCCCAATTCAATTATTTGATGGTTAGTCTTGAGAAAAGCGCAAAAAAAGTACTCAATGATTTGGGAGGGATGAAACAACTCAAACTCCTCCGCCAGCAGTGCCCTTCAGGACAGGATTTTCAATGGTGGCATCTGGATAAAATATACGTTAATCAATGGAAAAAAAGTCTCAGCAAAATATTAATTGGTGCAGGTGTTGTTGGTTTATTGTTGGTGGTGATCTCTGTTGTTTACGACAATTTTCTAAAACCAGATGCTGCGGTAACCGGTAAATACACCCATCAAATGAACGCAGACCAGTACCTTGCGCAAGGTGATCTTACAAAAGCGTTAGTTGAAATCAATCAGGCTTTAGACTACGCACCCTCTGATGCTGATCTTTTTGTGATGCGCGGCGTAATTCAGACAAAGTTAGGTAATATTGGGCAAGCCAACAATGATTTTAATAGAGCGGAAACCGCATTAGGGGATCAGGTCAGTTTTTTGCTGCTACGGGCACAATCCTGGTTAACTGTAGGAGATTATCAATCTTCTCTCGCGGACTCAAAGAAAGTTATCCGAGAAGATCCTGCTTCAGCAGAAGGATATTTTTATTTGGGAAGAGCAAATGAACTCCTCCAGAATTATGGGGAGGCCATTGATGCTTATGAGACAGCGTCGAAATTAGCGGAAACCCAGGGAAAGGCCGAATTGAATGCCTCAATTCGGATTTCGCTCGCAATGCTGATGCAAACAATCCCGCAACTGGTACCTACCCTTGAACAAACGCCCGTTCCATAAAAATAAAGGGGAAGCATCCAGCCTGCCCAAAGATTCGTTTATTCAGCAAATAAATCGATCAACTGGTCCACCGGGGTCTCATCCAGGACAGCTGATTTAGAAAATAGATCCAGAATGGCTGATCCTTGTAAAGGAGGAAAGTGGGTGCTTAAGTTGTCTTTAAATTTTTGCTTAAGCAATGGTACGGCCTCCGTTCTACGACGGCGATGACCGATCGGGTAGTGCACCTCAACTTTATCAGTATGCGTGCCGTTCTTAAAGAAAACCTGGACCGCATTCGCAATCGAACGTTTATCCGGATCCAAATAATCTCGAGAATA
The DNA here is from genome assembly GCA_963768585.1 of uncultured Chloroflexia bacterium. GTDB lineage: Bacteria > Chloroflexota > Anaerolineae > Anaerolineales > Anaerolineaceae > CAVUNY01. The sequence goes on along the minus strand of CAVYIF010000013.1, from coordinate 440,109 downwards.
TTGAGGGTCCTCTACGCAAACCATCTTCCCCCGTAGAATGTCGATGCGCGGATCCAGCGCGCGTTGGTCTTCGTAATCGTCCGCAGTCAAATTACCGAAGATTAACCCGACAGCGGTCATATATTGAATACAATGATCGCGATCGGCGGGATTATGGAGTGGTCCCTGTTTATCGATAATCCGGATCGCGGATTCTTGAGTAGTGATGACTACCTTTTCAATTTCATCCAAACGGTCTTTGATCTGAGGGTGAAGCTGAATCGCGGCTTCAACGGCTGTTTGGGCGTGGAATTCCGCCGGAAAAGACACCTTGAACAAGATATTTCGGATGACATAATCGGTATAAGGTCGGGAACGGCTGATATCCTTCCCATGGAATAAAACATCATTAAACCCCCAGGTTTTGGCGGTTAATGCAGATGGATAGCCCATTTCTCCCTTTAAGGCCATCCAGGCCAATCGGACGCCGCGGCTGGTTGCATCGCCGGCTGCCCAAGATTTGCGTGAACCAGTATTTGGGGCGTGACGATAGGTACGGAGCGCCTGCCCATCAATCCAGGCATTGGAGACTGCGTTGAGAATCTGCTGATGTGAGCCGCCCATCATTCGGGCAACCACAGCGGTTGATGCAATTTTTACCAGGAGTACGTGATCCAACCCAACCCGGTTGAAACTGTTTTCTAAGGCCAGGATCCCTTGTATTTCGTAAGCCTGAATAACCCCACGCAAGACATCCTTGATTAACAATGATTTTTGTTGATTTGTATTTGCTGTTCTGGATAACCAATCGGCTACCATCAAGATCCCACCCAGGTTGTCTGAAGGGTGGCCCCATTCAGCAGCCAACCAGGTGTCATTGTAATCCAGCCAGCGGATCATGGTACCAAAATTAAAACTGGCATTAATTGGATCGAGCTGGTAGGTCGTGCCTGGAACACGAGCTCCAAACGGAACGGTTGTTCCAGGCACAATAGGGCCGAGAAGCTTGGTACATGCGGGAAAAGCCAGGGCGGCGATGGCACAACCCAATGCATCCATCAGGCACAAACGAGCTGTAGAAACGGCTTCCTCATTTTCGACTAAGTCGCCGGTTACATAATCGACAATATCGATCAATACCTGGTCGGGTGCAGGTTTAATATTTTGCGATCGATTATCCATATTTTTTCTAAGGGCGCCTCTCCAGTGGGATGTACGGTCGAGGTGATGGCCCAATATAACGAGCGCTTGGACGGATGATTTTATTGTCAGAGCGCTGTTCCAGGATATGGGTAGACCAACCTGCGGTTCGCGCCATGACGAAGAGTGTGGTGAACATGCGGGTGGGGATGCCGAGAGCGCGATAAACGACAGCACTGTACCAATCCAGATTCGGGAACAGGTGCCGTTCATTCCACATCACATTCTCTATGCGCTCTGAAATATCAAATAGAACCATAATACCCAGTTCATCACATAAATCACGGGCAATTTTCTTGATTATGGCTGAACGTGGATCGGAAATGGTGTAAACCGGATGACCAAATCCCAAAACAATCTCCTTATTGGCCAATTTCTTCAAAATACCGACCTCTGCTTCATCCGGATTGCGGAATTGGTCGATGAGTTCCATAGCGCCTTCGTTGGCTCCGCCGTGTTTGAAACCGCGTAGTGCGCCGATGGCACCGGTGGTGGCAGAATAAATATCAGATCCTGTGCCTGAAATAACCCGGCTGGTGAAGGTCGAGGCATTAAATCCGTGTTCTGCATAAAGAATTAGAGAGACATCCAGGGCCCTGGCAAAGGAAGCCGTTGGTGAGTGCCCCTCGAGGAGGTGCAAGAAATGACCGGCAAGTGATTCTTCATCTGTTTCGACATCGATCCTTTTGCCATTACGTGCATAGTGGTACCAATAAGTGAGCATCGCGGGAAAGGCAGAAAGCAGACGATCGGCTATATTGCGTGCTTCACTCATTTTTCGATTTTCTCCTTCAGGCAGGAGCGTTCCCATGATGGAGCAACCGGTTCGCAAAACATCCATTGGTTGGGCAGATGTGGGAATCTGTTCAAGAACCGCCTTGACTGGTTGTGGAAGGCCGCGCATCGACGCCAATTTTTGTTTATACCGAGAGAGAAAATAATGATTGGGGAGTTCCTCATGGATTAATAAGAAAGCAACTTCTTCGAATGTGGCATTTTGAGCCAGGTCTTGAATCTCATATCCACGGTATTGAAGCTCTTTCCCGTTAGTGCCTACGGTGCAGATTGCGGTTTGGCCAGCTTCTACGCCTGATAAGGCTACAGATTTCTTCCTGGGAGCTTCTGGTTTGATTGTTGCGGTGGTTTTGTCCATTATTCTTCCTTTTGAGTAAATAACTCGTTTAATTTTTGTTCGTAAGACAGGTAGTCCAACATTTCATACAAATCTGAACGGGTTTGCATTTGCGCCAGCATACTTGATTGCGTACCTTGTTCGCGAATGACCTTAAAAACTTGAAGTGCAGCCAAGCTCATTGCTCTGAAAGCCGAAAGCGGATACAGAACCATATCCACTCCGGCTTTTTTAAGCTCATCCCGGGATAACAAAGGGGTTTTGCCGAATTCCGTCATGTTCGCCAGGATGGGCACGCCGGCATCCTGTGCAAATGCGGCATACATGGATGGGTCGGTCACCGCCTCCGCGAAAATATAATCAGCACCTTCCTGGACATAAGTGTGCACCCGGTCAAGAGCGGCTTCGAGCCCCTCGACTGCGAGTGCATCCGTGCGCGCCATAATTTTGAAGGAAGGATCTTTTCTGGCATCCACAGCAGCTTTTAACCGATCTGCCATTTCTTCTTTTGACACCAGCGCTTTGCCGGGCCGGTGACCACAGCGTTTCGCCTGGACCTGATCTTCAATATGCATTGCTGCGGCACCAGCTTTGATCAATGAGCGCACAGTGCGGGCTATATTAAAGGCACTACCAAAACCTGTATCCACATCAACCAGCAGCGGTAAATCAGTCGCGTCTGTGATGCGGCGGGCATCGATCAGAATATCCTCCAACGTGATAATCCCCAGGTCGGGAACGCTTAAAGATGCAGCGGATACACCTCCTCCAGACAAATAAATGGCTCTAAAACCAACCTTTTCTGCCATACGTGCGGAATAGGCGTTGATCGTCCCAACAATTTGGAGGGGGTTCTCATCAATCAAAGCTGTTTGAAAACGAGCGCCTGGTGAAGAATGTACGAGCATGAGTTATCCTTATTTGGGTGTATCATCTCTAAAAGATATTGTATACCCAAATTGTTCCAGCCTGTAAATCTCAACATTAAAAGTTTTTTCAGACGGGAGGGCGTAAAAGAAATTCAGGTCACATAAAGCAGATGTTATCCCAAAAGTGCCCTGTAAAATGAGTTAGAGGCTGGTGACAGTTTATGTGTCGATTAATAAAGTAACCGGGCAATGGTCGGATCCAAGAATCTCGGTGTGGTTTATCACGTCTGACACCTGATCCATGAGCGAAGCTGAGATCAGATAATAATCCAGGCGCCAGCCAGTATTATTTTTGCGGGCATTCGAGATGTAGGTCCACCAGGTGTATTCTACCTTTTCTGGGTAAAGCTTACGAAATGCATCGACAAACCCGTGATCCAGATAATGGTCGATCCAGACCCGCTCTTCGGGCAAGAATCCTGTCGCGGTAGAATTTGGTTTTGGATGGCGCAGATCAATTTCCTGGTGAGCAGTATTAAAGTCACCGGTTAATATTATCTTTTGGCCGCTTTCATGCAGTTCGTCGCAGATTTCAAGCAATCTTTTGTAGAAATCAAGCTTATAAGGCACACGCCCCAGGTCGCGCTGGCCATTCGGAAAGTAAATATTGAACAGCCAGAACTCCGGAAATTTGCTGGCGATCACGCGACCTTCGCCATCAAATTTCTCAGCGTCCAACCCTAATTTCACCTCCACAGGTTCGGTTTTCGCCCAGGTTGTAGTTCCGCTGTATCCAGGGCGTTGGGCCGGGTTCCAGGTAAGATATGAAAAACGATTTTGAATTGTGGACATTGTTCCGTGGTCAAGTTGCTCAGGCCGCGCTTTAATTTCCTGTAAACAAAGCACATCAGGCTGAATCGAATCAACATCTTCAAAGAAATTTTTCTTCGTAATTGCGCGTAATCCATTTACATTCCAGGTCGTGATCCGCATTTAGGGTGCACCTCAATAATAAGATACTCGAATCTTACCACCTCCCATATAATCGAATATAGAATTACTCTAAATGGTTCCGTCATAAGGGATTGGGATAAATGAATTTTACAATTGAGGCTATTGGCTTTGGTGTATCAGCATTGATATTCTTACTTGCCGGCATTCTGGTATTCAAACCAATTCGCCAGAGCCAACATCCAATAGCCTGGGTTGCACTGGCGTTTGCCTGCTTCGTGCTTTCAGCTATAGCTGGATATACAGCCTATCAGAATTATATGGTCCAGGGATTGGATCTCGATTTGATAGAAATTGTGACCATGATTTTAATGTTGATCGGGAGTGGGTCGCTTCTTTTCGGCTTGCTTTCACTGGCGAATACAACATCAGCTGAAACCACGGGAAACATGGCTGTTCTTTCAGAACTAGAGCGCTACCGGGCAGGATTTGAAAAAGTGCCGTTTATGGTGATCCTTAAAGATCATCTCGGCAACTATCTATACACAAATCCTGTTTATCAATATTTTCTCGGCAAAAAAGGGCAAAATCTGGTCGGGGAATCGGACTTCAAGTTCTTCCCACGGGTACAGGCTGTCGCCTTTCGCCAGGAGGAGGAAAAAATCCTAAATTCGGGGATTCCAGCCATGCGCGACGAGGAAATCCGCGGCGTGGATGGAATTCGATGGATTCGATTCTCCAGAATCCCTTTGAATGAAGATAACCGGGATAGAACAACGCTCCTGGTTTCCGGTCAGGATATTACCTTTCAAAAACAGATTGAAGAAGAAAACCAAACCATTAAAGACAGCATTGATCAGCTAAAAGAATTTCTCCCGGATCTTACAATGGTTGTGGATCGATCAGTCTTGTTAGAACGGGTTGTGAAATCGTCCGGCAAAACTGTGACTACCGACCAGGTCGGAATCTGGCAAATCATGCCCGACGGATCAGCTGCTGTTTTAAAATACGGCGTTGGCAAGTTGGCGAATTTGATTGGAACCCAAATTAAGATGGGCAGAGATTTACCCTGGAAGGTCTGGAAATCTGGGCAGGTCCAGGTAGTAGAGAAATATCAAAATTGGCCAGATCGGACCTCCTGGATTCGGGATGCGGATTTTTCAGCTGCTATCGGCCTTCCAATAACAACAACCAGCCAACCTTTATATGTCCTGACCTTATTTTATGAAAACAACGCAGAATCTTTTAATGCTGAACAGGTAAGTCTCCTGAGTATTTTGACACATATTGCCGCGAACCAGCTTAAATTAATCGAAGGCAATGACAGTCATGAAGTTGAAGGCCAGGAATGGCTGCAAAAACTTGAGAAAATACAATACCGAAACAGGATCGAGCATATTCTGGCGGTGATATCGACATATTTTATCAATGTGGATATTGAGAAAATTGATGAAGCAATCACGCATGCACTGGAAACGATCGTAAAGCTAATTGGGGTGGATCGAGGCTACCTGATAATGTTTCCAAATGAGGGAAGGGGTGAGCAAGCATACAGCTACAGCAGCCAAAAAAACAAAAAATTTGATGAGCTAAAAGATATTTCAGAAAACGAGTTTCAATCAATTCTCAATAAGCTGAACCAATTGGAGACGATCCATTTTCAGAAAATATCTGCCTTGAGCATGGAACGGGATGAAGCAGTGGGATATTTACAGGCAAAAGGCATTAAGTCATTCACCGCTATTCCGCTGATTTCCAACCGATCTCTGGTGGGATATCTCGGGTTTGAGGCGATTAAGAAAGAAGTGGAATTTTCACAAGAAATTCTCGCATTATTAAAAATTAGCGGCGAAATGTTTGTCAATCTGGTAGATCGCAAACAATTGGCGAAAGCGGCAGATGATGAGCAAGAAAGGACACAGGCCAAGGTTCAAGAATTAGAAATAAGAACAAAAGAAAACACCTTAATCACCGAAATGGGTGATTTGCTCCAGGCCTGTCGGATTGCAGATGAGGCCTATCCGATCATCATCCGCTTTATGGAGAAATTGGTCCCGGCTAGTTCTGGTGCTCTTTATATTAATCATGACCCAAAAGATCCGGCAGAAAATGTTGCTGCCTGGGGCAGCGCACCCCCGGGTTCGTCGGAACATGAACTGGCGTCAAATGAGTGTTGGGCGCTCAGGCGAGGAAGGATCTATTCGATCGTCGATCCTGCTTCAGAACCAGTATGCAGCCATATCAAAGAACCGCTTCACTCCGGATATATGTGCGTCCCGCTTGTTGCCCAGGGAGAATTGGTAGGGCTGCTTCATTTGCGGATGGCGAAAGAGATGGGCAAATCTGGATTCAATCAGGAACAGCAACAGCTGGCGGTAAAAATTGGCGAATACATCGCCATTCCACTGACCAATCTGAAGTTACGTGATGAGCTGCGCAGTCAGGCAATCCGTGACCCGCTAACAAAATTATACAACCGGCGCTATATGGAAGAGACGTTAGAAAGGGAGGTTCGCCGAGCAAACCGCCATTCAACTTCAGTCGGGATCATTATGTTTGACATTGACAAAATGAAACCGATCAACGACCGGTATGGACATGACGCCGGGGATCTCGTTTTAAAAACGCTTGGGCGTGAATTGTTGAACCTCTTTCGCGGAGAGGATGTGGCTTGCCGGTATGGCGGTGATGAATTCACCATCGTACTGCCCGAGGCTACACTGGCAGATGTCTGGCGGAGAGCTGAGCAGTTACGTGAATCGGTAAAAAGGTTGGGGCTACAGTATGAAGGCAAACATATTGGTCCAATTACAATGTCGATTGGCGTCACCGCCTACCCAGATCATGGGGCATCTGCCGAACGTGTGATCCTTGCGTGCGATGCTGCATCTTATGCTGCCAAATCTGAAGGGGGCGATAGGATCATGATGGGGCACAAATCGGAAGCATTGTAATAGACGAGTTTCTTTTACTTCGTCCCCATTCATTCTGTGAAAACTTTACGGTCTAAGGATTAAGTGAAGATCGCCAAATTCGTGCCAGAGATAACGATGCTTCAGGGCTTCAGAATAGGTTAATCGCAGATGGTCAGGATTGGCCAAAGCACCCAGCATGGCGAGGTGCGTCGATTTCGGTTCGTGGAAACCGGTTAATAGTCCGTCTACTGCCTGCAGATCGCGTTTTGGGGTGATCACCAGTTTCGTCCAGCCAGCGCCTGGGTTCGTAAAATGGTTTTGACTGGTAACTGTCTCTAAAGCGCGAACAACTGTAGTCCCAACCGCGATTACACGTCTTCCGTTGGTATGGGTGGCATTGATCTGCCTGGCTGTTTCCATAGGAACCCGGAAATATTCTTCGTAAGGCGGCTCGTGATCCTCTAAACTAGCCACGCCTGTATGCAGGATCAGGGGAGCAAATTGGACGCCTTTTGCGACCAGTTGTGTAATCAACTCCGGTGAAAATGCTCGTCCTGCAGAAGGCATTTCTGCACTACCCTTCTCGGTTGCATAGATCGTCTGGTAATACTCGTTAGGCCAAGCCTCACGTACATATTTATAGCGGATCGGAAAGCCGAATTTTTCCAGGTAAACATCAACAGGCATCGTTAATTTTATGGATGCAACCCAAAGACGCTGGTGATTGTTTGCTGGGCTATATTCCATCAAACCGTAGGGTGATACAAGGATTGCAGATGCGCCACCGGGTAGAGATAATTTTTCGCCAGGTTCGGCCTCATAAAAAGGTTGAGCACCTTTCGAGTATGGGCTGCGCAATTCGACAATCCAATTTCCAGTCGGCAGTTGGGTAGATAAGTGCAGTTCTAAAAGGGTGCCATCTGCTCTTTGCACATTTAAGGCTGCATTCCTTGTACCGCTGGTATTGATTACCAGCAGGTCGCCCGGGGATAGAAAATCTGGCAAGCACCGAAATTGGGTATGCGCGATCCGGTTATTGGTTGTGTTAGAGACCATTAATCTCACTTGATCTCGTGAGAGTCCCCTGGCTTCGGGTGGTTCGTTGGCTTCCAGATTGGTTGGCAGATGAAAATCCAGAGACATCAATCTGGAGGAAGACGCTTCTGTTATTTGTACAGGCTCTGAAAAGCCGGTAACAGGGCTGGGGGCGTGAGCCTGCGGTAAGTTTTGCAGCATATCATTTCTCCTTATCGCACAAAACCTGGTTCAACAACCTGACGGGACAGGTAACGACCGCTGGGCAGCCGTCCTTCAAGTAAAACCAGCAAGCCGGGAACGCTTGTTTCTGGCAGCGGTCGGTCGCTGATATCCTCGCCAGGGTAAGCTTCCTGGTGCATTTGGGTGCGCATGTCGCCTGGGTCTACCCAATACACATGCCACTGTGGATTTTCAACGGCCAGGACCGCGGACAGCTGTTCAAGTGCTGTTTTGGCTGAACCGTAGCCTCCCCAACCTGCATATGCATCCTGCGCAGCATCGCTGGTGACGTTGATAATCACCGGGGAAGGTATCAAGGTGTGGCAGATGGCCTGGAGTAAGCCCAGGGGGGCAAAGGTATTTACCGCGTAGACTTGCTCAAGCAGGTCAAGCGGGTAATCGAGCAGTTGGCGCAGTGGGCTGGATCCCAATATGCTGGCATTATTTATCACTGCATCTAAACCACTAATATTTTCCGCCGCCTTGACCAGGGCAGCCCGATGCGATTTGTTTGAAATATCGCCGGCTAATGCGGTTACCTGTGTCGACTGAGCGAGAGTCCGGCGGGCAGCTTCCAGGGCTTTTGGTTCGCGAGCATTGATAATTAATTGCCAACCCTGTCTTGCCAGGGCCTGGGCAAGGGCCAGTCCAAGTCCGCGACTGGCACCAGTAATTAAAGCTGTATGGGTGTGATGATTGTTCATATTCATTTCTCCTAAACCATTAACAAAATATCATTGCATTCAGGATAACCAAACAAACAGTCTATCGCATCGAACGATAGACTGGATTAATCCTGAACGAAAGGACAGTTTTTCTATATGTACAAAAGGACAGGTTCTTGGATTGAGAAAGATTAAGAAGTTTAATAAGTCCCTGTAAGGTAGCAACTTTGACGGCTTCAGTGCGATTTCCAACACCAAGTTTGGATAAAATTGAGGAAACGTGAAATTTCGCGGTACGCTCACTGATAGTCAGTTGGTCGGCAATTTCATGGTTGCGCAGTCCTTTGCCTAATAAACCAAGCACCTCCATTTCACGTTCGGTAAGTTGGGTTGTACCTTTTGGTTTGTCGACCGATTCTGAGCTTACGTGATGAAGCAGTTTGGAGGCTACAACCGGCTGCAGCAGCGATCCGCCATCATTTACGATACGTATTGCTTTAAAAAGATCATCACGAGGTGTTCCTTTCAGAATATATCCCTGGGCACCGGCCTGTAAAGCGCCCAGAATTTTCTCGTCCGTATCGAAAGCTGTAAATACAAGGACGCGAACCTGCGGTTGGCTGTCGTGCATTTTGCGCAAGGCTTCAACACCATCCATATCCGGCATTTCTAAATCAAGGAGGATGATATCTGGACGAAAGGAAGCACTTTTTTGCACTGCTTCACGTCCTGTACCTGCCTGAGCGACTACTTCGAAGTCAGGCTGGGTGGAAAGCATGGCAACAAGACCGTCGCGGACGACCGGGTGGTCGTCTACGACCAGGATTCGGATCAGGTTTGGCATGGATAACTTCCTTTAATTTAATTGAGCGGGAGGGTAACCATAATACGGGTACCTTCGCCAATGTCGGTTTCCAGGTTCAGGCTACCACCGAGCAATTTTGCTCGTTCCACCAGCCCAATGATGCCAAAATGGCCTGGTGCGGTCCGTGCTGGATTAAACCCATGGCCGTTATCTTCGATGGTTAGTAAAAGCTGGGTTGGCAAAAATCGAAGCCGCACCCAGGCTTGTACAGCATTGGAGTGCTTTTCCGCATTGGACAGCGCCTCCTGGGCAATGCGATACATTCCAGTTTCAATTCGTCCGGGCAAAGGATGGCTGATCCCATCTGTTTCTAAAAAAACCTTTAACTTGCCGTGTTCAGTGATGCCGTTGACAAGATCGGCCAAGGCATCCACCAGACCGCGTCCATCCAGGGGGGCTGCGCGCAGATCGAGGACAGAACGGCGGGTTTCGTCAAGACTGGCCCGGGCAAGATCTAATGCCTGGTGAATAGATTGTAATATTTCCTGCGTGCCGGCATGGTTTGACAACAATACTTCTGCAGTTTCAAGCCGCAGGGTGATACCAGTTAATCCTTGGGCAAGGGTGTCATGAATTTCTCTAGCCAGACGGTTGCGTTCTTCAGCAGCGCCAAATTCTGCACTTTGATTGAACAAGCGGGCGCGCTCTATTGCAATTCCGAGTAAATTACCGACGGTATATAAGATGCGCAAATCCTCCGCTGAGAGTTCGCGCCATTCCGGACTGGCTACATTGAAAACCCCTAATTGTTTGCCATGGGCATACATCGGGATGCTGGCATGGTAGCGTAAGCCAGAAGCGCCTCCCACCAGCTTTTTTAGCCGGCTGCAAGTAATCACATTGACGTTTGCCGCACCATCCAAATCGCCTGCGAGATAAGTGTCCAGGCAATAGCAGGTTCCTTCCATTAATTCCGGATTTTGGATCAATCCAGGGGGCAGCTTCTGAGCGGCTGCCAGATAAGGACCAGACGATTCGTCGCCCAACAACCATACCCACCCCGTCTGCAGGTCAAATAATTCTGCCACCTGCGCCAATACGGCATGTAATGCTTCCTGCAAATCTATCGAGCTGTTGAGCGCCTGGGCAATGCTGTTCAAAATCGTGAGCTCTCGATTGCGTCTTTGGAGTTGTGCTGCTTCGGTTTCAGGGGAAATCTTTGGCATTCTATTTTCTTTTTACCACATTTTGCATCAAAAATAACGTCTGAAAGCTCATATTACTCGTCGAAAGTGGCAACGTGGCTGCCATCTCCGTCTTCTATATATTCTAGTGGACCTTGGGGGACATCACGCTCAAACATCAATCTGTTTTCCTGTATGGCTTCATAAATGACCTCGAAAGGTTGTTTTCCAGCAGCCCATTTTTCGACAATCAGCACCCCATGACCAGGCAAAATTGTAAAGATAATCATGCGCGGATCATCAGGGTTTTGCAAAGCTTGCGAACGAGCAAAAGCGGTACGAACGGCAAACGCCTGAGCTTCCGTCGAACAAGATACGGGGTAGGTATAATTTGGCGGGTCCAGGTAGACGTGCTCGATCGTGTTGGGATCAAAAAGTTTTACGCCGCGGTGACCGTGAAGCTTCGAACGGGCTGCAGGAACTTCCTTCCCGTTAAAAATGATATGCGGCAAGGCTTCATCCATACCTGCCAATTCCACCGCTTCCGAGGAAGGCGGGTCATTGCGCTTTCCGGCAACATGCCTGATTCTGGCGCCTTGACCATCTGCGCGAATTCCTGAGACAACGGCTAATTCATCCCCGGTCAGATTGTCCTTTCCAAATGGGCGCGCGCTGCCGGTAATCGTGCAGATTAATGCACCCAGAACTGGATCCCAGGTTGCATAGCAGCCTTCGCTGTACTGGCTGGCGATGGCATGATCCAACAAGGGCACATCTACAAGATTGGCCACTTTGACCATTTCGGTGAAAAACCCGAGTTTTCCCAGAATACGACCGGCGGTCATCATAGCACGTGGTGTATCCAGACTTTGCCAGACATGCAGAGGAATTTCTGGTTGTTCGATTTGGTGCTGGGTGATTTCATGTGTGCTGGCAGCCGTCAAGATGCGGTACATCAGATCCTTATATGGAGCGGCTCCCAGGTGGTCATTGCTGGTAGGCTCGAAATCGGTACGTGGATGTGCCCCAACCAGATCGAAGGTGTACGCATATTCGGGCAGAACATTTTCACCCACAAAGAGAATATTGCGAATGCTCATGGCCTGGGCCTGAATGATGCGCGCCGCCGCCATGATAGGGCCGCCTCTTTTTCCCTGTTCAAAGAGGGTATGGTATGCCAGGTCGGCCATTCCGGGAAAATTAAAATCATTAGGATCAGGTTCTTCGCCTGACAGCGCTTTTTCAAGATGAGCTAACAGCTTCTGCCATTCGTCTGGGGCTGCATGAAGCAGTGTAAACACGATTGGGGCATGCGACAAACCAAATTTTCGGCGTGCGGTCAGAGTTAGCGAGTCGCGATAATGGACGGGTGTACCGAATAATGCCGAAGTAATCACCACATCCGCACCCGGTTGTTCAGCGGGATCAATGAGAACTGTGTGGTTTTCAGCACGAAAGTTTGCTATCAGCCTCTCCGCTACCGAACGGATCAGGGGGGTTCCAGGGCCTGGAACCCAGGCGATCGAAATATTCTTTAACCATTTGTGGATCGTGTTATCTTGTAGAACGTTGCTCATTGGTCACCATTAATTGTGAATGGGGTATTATTCAGGCTTTCCACCCCTTCAGCTTCAAGTTTTTGACAAACCAATCTGCCAGACGCGGCGAGAAAACATTTACCAGATGCAGCAGAACAGCCTGTCGAGGTAGAATAACTTCCGCGGGCCGGGTGCGAATCGCATGCATGATAGCATTGGCGACTGACTCGGGAGAAATTTTTGCCGAAATCCATGGCATATCCAGATCGGCAATCATAGGTGTATCGACTCTTCCAGGAAACAGGGTCGTGACGGCAATCCCAGATGACCGTAGTTCCTGCCGGGCCACATCGCCAAAACCACTTAATGCACATTTTGCTGAAACATAGGGTGCGTCGGGGGGCACACCTTTCTTGGCGTCCATTGTGGCTACCAGGATAATATGACCGCTGCCCTGGTGGAGCATAATTGGCAGAACTGCCTGGACCGCATGGATATGCCCGTAAAAATTTACCGCCATCGAGCGTTCCAAATCGGGGATAGTCATCTCCAGGATAGACGCACGAATGTATTGGCCGGCATTGGAGATCAAACCATCCACTTTTCCCCATCGCGCGCTGGTCTCCAATATTAATCGTTCAATTTGAATCTTATCGGACACGTCCGTGGGTACGACCAGCGCCTCGCCACCCATTTCGCGTACTCCTTCGGCAGTCAACGCCAACTGATCGATACTGCGCGCACCCAGGGCAACCCGGGCACCGCACCTTGCCAATGCCAGAGCCGCTGCCCGGCCAATCCCGGAAGATGCCCCGGTGATAATGAATACGTTATTCTTAAGGTCTTGAACCGCCATGTTCCGCCTTTATTACGAGTGAATTACTCCTATTATAAAAGAATCCTTTTCAATTAAGATAAAAGAGGGTGATCAAACAAAAATCCTTAAAATGCAACCTGGCTTCAGATGAAGTTCCGCTCTCAGCACGTTTTTTTGCTGGTGTGGACTTCTGAGATGCATTGCAAAGGATTATTCCGAATTGCCTGCTATTTTTTACGAGAAAACCAGGCGACAACGATAAATCCTGCTGCAACCAATCCAATTAAGATAAGCCAGGGACTGGATTGGCCGGCGCTTGTATCAACTGCGACCGTGGGTGTATTGGGAGATATGGGCCGGGCAGTTTGAGTGGGAAGCCGGGTCGAAGTGCTTGTTGATTGGACAGGCTGGGACGTTTGGGTGGCGGTGGCTAAATTGGGGGTAGGCGTAATGGTAGCTGGCGGTGTGACCTGCAAAATCAGTTTCTGGTTGGGTTGGAGAACGGACGACATATTCAGCCCATTCCAGAGGAGCAGATCCTTGAGACTCACTTTATATAGATCCGCAATCCAGGCCGGGTTTTCACCGCTTTTGACCGTGTGGTAATACTTGCCATCACTGGCAGGAGTTAACTTTTCAATTGGCGTTAGTGGTCGCCGGGTTGGGCTGGGAGTAATCTGGCTGGGTTGGATGATTAATTTTTGCCCAATTTGCAGCGGTGTGTCGATCAAGAGGCGATTGAGAGCCAGGATTGTATCCACACTGACGCCGTAGGCCTGGGCAATGGTGCTGAGCGTCTGATATGGTTGGACGGTATGGATCACCTTACCATCGGGCTCGGGCATAACGGTTTGAACCATGCCAACCGGGGTGGGGGTGGCGAAGCCTTTGGTATCAGGACCGGGGATGAATAATTTCTCACCAATGAGCAGGTTTGACCCTTGAGGAAGGCCGTTCCATAACAGCAGGTCTTTAATCGTTATTTTATAGGCGGCTGCGATGGACCAGAATGACTGGCCTGCTTGCACGACATGGATCACTTTTCCGTCTGCATCTGGGGTGGCGATTTTGACCGGAACAATCAATTGGGAAATCCCGCCTGCTCTCCCACTGTTGGTGCTTCCCTCGGGATTTGTTGTAATATTTCCCACAGATTTGTAATCCCCGCAAGATTTTGCGGAGGTATAAGCGGCCTGAAAAACATAATATTTCCAACCGTCGGAAGATGTAGCAACGCCGGCACCCATATTGCAATATGCCGGAATGACAACGGGATACATGTGGGCTTCATCCGCCCAGACCGCCATAATCTCATCAATCGAGTAATGACCCAGCGCAATATTCTCGGTTGCCCAAACTTTCGAACCGCCGCCATAACCGGCGGCGGCAACACGCCCGGAAACGTTGCCAATATGCGTGGACATGTGGTTCGCTGCCATGGTCTCAGCGGTAGCTTGCGCAACAGCGTCAATGATCGGGTCCTCAATTAATGCGGGAAGCCCGTAGGAAACCCGCAATGTGTTGATCGCAACCATCAGATCGAAGGCGGTTACGTCTGACTGATTTGAATTTGCCAGGGGATTGGATGCAAAAACGCTGGCAGATGGAAAGAGCAGCAAAATGACTGACAGGATTAGAAATAGTTTGTATCGAGCCGAAGTAATTGGATGCACATAACTTTTATTATGGCATCGGTCATTTTTAGATATCATGGTGTTTTCAAAACCTGTAGAATTATACCTTACTGATTTGTGCGCTAAATTATATTCAAGAATATTTTTAGAAAATTCTAAGCTTTCGAACCATCGTACGCGATTCACAATAATCGCATAAAATTGGCAGATGCAAATCACTAATAACGAACTTCAGGTGTTTTTATCGGAGCATTTCAAAACGGATAACCCCGCTATCGAACCTGTGATTGGGCATGGCGAATGGTCACAAACCTTCTTCTTCAATGCGGGAGGCCGGAGGATGGTGATTCGTTTTAGCGCGTACGATGAGGATTTCAGAAAAGACCGCTTCGTCGCCCGATATTCAAAGCCAAATCTGCCGATTCCAAAGATTGAAGAGATTGGTAACGCGTTTGATATGTTTTATGCGGTTTCGCCAAGGGTAGATGGGACAATGATCGATCATTTGAACGCAGCGGAAATGCGAGCATGCATTCCTTCCCTGATGAGTTTGTTTAATGCCCTGCGTGAAGTGGAGGGATCACAAACCGAGGGTTATGGCGGATTCGACGCAGATGGGAATGGATCTGTATCTAGTTGGCGAGATTACCTGTCTACTATGACTGGCGATTCACCCGATAGCCGGCTGCACGGGTGGAAAGAAAACCTGGCACGTAACAAAACGGCAGATGAAATCTACTGGCAAGGGCGGCGGCGCTTGCTCAATCTAATACCGCTGTGTCCGGAAGAACGCCATCTGATCCACAATGATCTCTTGCACTTTAATCTGATCATGAGAGATAAAGAGGTTGCCGCAGTCATCGACTGGGGGTGTGCACTTTGGGGGGATTTTCTGTACGATCTGGCAATGTTTACTTGCTGGCAGTTCTACTACCCGGCAATGGCTGGAATCGATTTTGTAGCAGAGGCGCGACAATCGTTTGCAATGAAGAATGTCGCCTTACCGCATTATTTGGAGCGATTGCAATGCTACCAGCTTCACCTGATGCTCGACTCGTTGGCTTATAACGCCTGGAAGGGTGAAAGTACAAATTTAGAAATTACAGTGAAAAGGCTGAGTGAGATTCTCAATAAGTCAACCACGTAAACGCAATCGTTTATCAATATATCTCTAGTCCTTAGCCAATTCAGACTAACCGATTATGGTAGTGCTTTGATGCTGACGACCACACTGGCAGGCGACAGGTTCCAATCCATGCTGATATTTCGGCTGGAGGTATTTTTAATAACCAGGTCGTAGCTGCCCCACCAGATGTTGACCGTCTCGCTCATGGGGAAGCCGGGAATAGGCGAACGATGCTGGCTGGCTACGGTCGTCAAGCCGGCACGCATCGCGGCGGCACGGAAGACGGTAGCCAGGGCACATTGGCCTCCAGCCAGGACGCCGCTGGCCACTTTGAGACCGGTGGTGTCGCCGCCGTAAGTGGCGTTAAAGCTCCATGATGCGCCTGCTGGCAGGGCTATGCTGCCAGAAGTGTTCATTTGCCGCAGTTTCTTCCAGTCAACTGTGGCTTGCGAGGCACCAGAAACGGAGCGCACAAGCGACCAGCGCGCGTTGTCGGCTTCATCGATATTGTTGACTTTCGCAAGAAGATTTAGGTCAAGAGTGGCTTTGCCCATCACCTGTGGTGCGGCGGTTGAAGTAGCGGTAACATTCACAAGGTCTTTCACCATTGGCTGGGCAGCGAGTAGCGGCTGGGCCTCTACGCCAGGTACGGAGAGCAGGATGGCTGTCAGCAGCAGGCTGACCAATAATACGCCAAAGATGAGGATTTTCGGGGAAAAGGTCATGCACGATCCTTTTTCCTTTAAATATAGAACTTAAGTTCTAATAAGTCAAGAATGAAAATCACAAAAAATCATTCAAATACCCAATACATTATTCTTCGAACACCTCCCAATAGCCCTGGTCCAGTTCATTATCCGAAAGATGGGCATAACGTTGGGTAACGGCGATGTTGCGGTGGCGAGCCAGTTCCTGGGCCAGTTTTAGATTACCCGAATTTTGCAGCACGCGGGTCACAAAGTAATGCCGGAATGAATGGGGGGTAATGCGCCCGGTCGATTCGGCTCCAAGAAATTCACGTACCCTTTCAGTCACGATATTGCGTCCTGTTGCAGTGGTGATGGGTTTTACCTTGTCGCCAGCCCCTTTATCGTGGCGGGCGAAGAGGGGGAGGGCGGTCATGGGCCGGCCGGATGCGCCATCAAATTGGGCGCGGGCCGCTAAATAATCCCTTAAAGCCAGTTGGGCCCGGCGTGAAAACCTGACCACAGCCTGGCGATCTCCTTTACCGATAATAATTGCCCGACCCTCGTTCCAATCTAAATCGCCGCGCCGCAGGTTGCAGGCTTCGTGAACGCGCAGCCCGGTATCAGCCAGGGTAACCAGGAATGCCCGGTCGCGCAGGTTGCGTAAGTGCTCACGATATTTTTCCGGGTTGGCTGATTGTTTGGATAATTCTTCCACCTTTTCCAGCAATTGATCAATGGCATCTTTGGGAAATTGGGGCAAACGCTGGCCAGGGCGGCGCGCGCGTTGACGGATGAGCAGTTTGACGCGCGCCAAATTAACCAAGGCTAAATTCTCGGCAGATAAAAATTCGTAGAAACCGTTGGCTGCCGTCAGGTAAAGGCGCTCGGTCGTTGGTGCATTATCCTTCAAGCCAACAGCCAGCCACACGATCGCGTCCTCTGGTAGGGCGGTGACGGGTTGGGAATCCGGATCAAGCTTGTGATCTCTTAAGACTGACAGAAAAACTGTCATTCCATTGCGATATGTGCGTGCGGTGTTGGCTGACCGCGCCAGGCTGACACTATCGAGATAACGCGCGCTGGCAGCGGCTATACTCATGGCAGGTTGGGGTGAGTTGGTCATCAAGGGCCTCCGTGGACTAAGAATAATCTAAACGTTTAGAATTACCCAGAAGATATGATTTCTTGAATAAATTATCAAACTGGCTGATGCGCTTAAAAAATTCTTTCTCGTGGAAATTGCATTAAAATGATCTCGGGCATGGTTTTCGATGAGCAGCTATTGTTATGCCAGGCGACATACGGCATACATCGTTTTTGAGATAATTTGATTCAGGGGAGAGCATAAGATTGCGATTTTTACACATGGTATTGATGATCATTTTTCACCAATCGGGCTAAATTTTCGCTCCAGTTCATAAATACAGATGGATAGCAGCAAACACCTTATTGTTAATGATAATAATACTTATCAAAAGCATAATCTATTTTACCGCAAATTTCCTTGGATTTCAATAGGAATCACCCCCCCATTTCAGATATCGTTGTGATTGGTGAAAATACGACAAGCAAGAAGAAAATAAATTGATCTCGCCAAAAAATACTACATTTATGTTCTACGAAGTAAGGTGTTTGCCAATTAATCGCTGATCGCCCCCTACCCCAGACATTGAGATCTCTTTATAATCCAGGAATAAATGATAAAATCATAAGAAAATGAAAGGTTAATTGACCTTATGCAACGTCCTGATCTTCTGGGAACTGACCCAAAAGTTGTCGCATATATCGAATATCTAGAATCCCAATTAAAACCACAGGCTTCACAGCGCAAAAATATGAGACTGCGCTCGGTAGATGAAGTTGAATCCCCGTCTCGGGCGGATGAGCCAGCTGTACCAGCAGAAGGCCCAACTACAATCAACATTCTTACCGCCAGCCGTTTGGGGGTTGCGAAACGTACTCACCGCCACCTGTACAACCGCCAGCATCGCGGGGGTATGGGCATTTTTGATCTGGAACTGAGCCAGGACGACCAGCCGGTAAACCTGACCAATGTGGAAGACGGTCAGAACTTGCTCCTGTTTTCCAGCCGGGCACGAGTTTACCGGTTGAACCTGAATCGGGTCGTAGAAACGGAAATCCGAAGCAAAGGCGAATCACTTTTTGACCGGCTGCCCCTGGAAGCCGATGAAACCTTGATAAAAGTTCTTCCCGAAAAATCATCCGGCTATATTGCCCTGGTGAGTGCCAGCGGGCGGATGCGCAACCTGCGCCACCATTTGTTTGGCGAACACATGAAGCCGGGCACAGCGATGTACCCATATAACGAATATGGCGCGCTGGCTGACGCATGCTGGACAAATGGGGACGGCGATCTGTTGACTGTCACCCGTAATGGGGCCAGCATCCGCTTCAGTGAAAAACTGATTCCACCCCAGGGCGATTGGGCCATTCGTCTGTCCGGAAATAACCAGGTTGTCAGCCTGACTGCAGTTTATGACGATAGTGATGTCTTCGTAATCGGATCTGATGGGAAAGGCACCTTGCGCTCGATGTCCGGGTTTTCACCCAATAAATCGATGGGCGGCAGTGGAAAACAGTTATTTAAAAACAAACACATCGTAGGCGTAAATGCAGTGAATATCAACGACGATTTGTTTATCATTTCTCAACTCGGTAAAATTATCCGCTTCCGTTGTGACGAGGTGCCAATCAGCGACGGCGTCGTCCAGGGTGTCATCTGTATGAGCTTGCGGGGTGATGAAGTCGCCGCCATTACTTCCAGCGGCTTATAAGCCTAACAATAAAAAAACACAGGAGGTGGTAACGCAACGCCTCCTGTGTTTTTAAATTAAAAGCCATTATTTGATCGGATCATGCTCTGAATGCGGGGGTTCTTTGATCCCTTGTTGAAAGGTGTCATCCATTCCGCGGTACATTTCCTGCCAGTACTCTTGCGCCGCGCTGTGTTTGTCTGCTCTGAATTTCTCAATCCATTCTGTGAGCGCGGGGTTTTTTAATCCAATCCGCCCCCATTTTTCCAGATACTGCTGGATAATATCCATGACCCGTTCACTTTCCCATGGCACGGACCCGGATGATTGGTGCATGTGGATCTCTTTTGCCAGTTGGAAGTTTGTTTCCCAGAAATCAAATTCCAGGTCAAAGTGGGAGAGGATGATATCATCGATGATATCTTCTACCCATTTTCGGTGAAAGCGGCAGGCTCCGGAGTTTTCGGAATACAGCTCGTAGACAAAACGCTCTACATTCTTTTTTCCCAGATCATAGGGAGGATAAAATTCAAAGCCGTAGAAAGAGAAGTATTTGCCCATCAATGGCATCGGTGAAAACATACCCGGTACCCAATACTGGTTAGGTACCATACACCCTTCTTTACCATGAGCATTAAATACAGCCCGATCGATTGAATGAATGTTATATTTCTGATCCAGCCATTTGGCTGCGAAGCGCATTCCCTTTCGGAAGGGCTCCCCTACCGGTGCATATACGATCATATCCAGGATCTTTTTCGCATAATCAGCATTATAGGCAGAGTCAATCACAATATCGAAATCTTCTGGGCGGCTGGCAAAAGTAAATCGCGGGCCCTCCGGCGGTAAGCCAAAATCCTGAGCAGGAATAATTTTAGACGAGACTAAATCCATGATCCAGGCGACTGTACCGCCGGCTTGAATAGAATCCAGTCCCAGGGTATCCACATATTTGTTGAGCGATTCTGCTGCTCTTTGGTCAAATATCCCGGAATTTGGGCCTGACGCTTCGTACGGTTCGTAGTCTTTTTTAAACTCCCCAACAAATTTCTTACAGGCTACCGCACAGGGCTCACCACAATGATCAAAATTCCGAGGAGCAATAATCTCAGCATTAAATTGCTTGAGATAATGCTGTAAGATGAAATTATCGTGCTGTTCCAAACGTTTATCGTCGTTTTCGTAGATTGATTTGTAGTTAAAACTGAACAATCGATCTTCGGCTTCGTGCATATTAACACCGAATGTTCCGCCGGTTTCAAATTTTGGGACATAGCGGTATTTTTCGGATAAGGCCAGATCAGACAAAATTGCCCGTTTACCAAAATGTTCCAGGAAATATTCATCTAACTCCCGGGCTTCTTTCATGGCTGGATCATGCCAATCACCACCGAATACGATCCCGGCGATACCGTGGTGCTGAAGCAAGCGTGATCCCAACCCACCGCGGCCGGCCCAATCGTCAATGACGCTCAGATCTCCTTTTTTTATCTGGTTGGAGCCAATTGCACCTTCTCGGGTTGTCCGCGCGCCCGGACCAACCGCTAATATACGAAAAGAATCATTTTGATATTCGCCGCGGTATTTTTCAAATATCGCTCGCTGCAGCGCATAAAATCCCTGCCAGGTACGCCCATTTTGGTCTGTATATCCTGACCAGATCTCTTCAGGTTCAATAGGTTCAAATTTCAGCGAATATTGTTCGTTTTCTAATTTGATGACCAACACCACGTCGGTTGCGGAACGACCCCGCAGCCAGACGTAATTTACGCCAATCCGGTGGAAAATATACATCGCGCCACCCAGTGCAGAGACGTAAAAGCCCTCCCAGGAC
Source organism: uncultured Chloroflexia bacterium (assembly GCA_963768585.1). Lineage (GTDB taxonomy): Bacteria > Chloroflexota > Anaerolineae > Anaerolineales > Anaerolineaceae > CAVUNY01. The sequence continues at coordinate 418,740 of CAVYIF010000013.1, read as the reverse complement.
GGGGAATAGCCGCAAAACATCATCCTGCGTGTGCCTGGGAGCGGTGATCCTGCCAATAAGCCACCGCCGAAGGTCATCGAATCAGGGTCTTTCTTATATCGGTCCCATCCATATTGGACAGGGCCGGTTAAGGTTTGGTCTAATGGGCAGCTAACGCCCCACTGCTTTTCGGATAAATCAACCACCAATTCGTAGAGAACTGAACGGTTTGCCATCTTTCTCCCTTTCTCCAGCGTAAATTCTCAGAGCGTATTATACTTAGATTATATATGCTGTTGTGCTTTCTTTTGTCTATGGTGCGATTTTTCATACTATATTTAGTACAGGTCAACAATGCCCACTTATTCCATCCCATACGGACAATCCCATAGCGAATTTTATTTGGACGACCAGCATCCTGCTGAAGTCATTTTACCGCCGGTAACCACCTCGCTGTCACAAGCGGAGATCGATCAAAAAATTGATCAGGCTTTAACCCATCCTTTGGGCGGGGTTATGCTTGAATCTTTCCAGGGTGCAAAATCTGTGGCCATCGCAGTAAATGATAAAACCAGGCCTGTTCCCTATAAGGTAATGCTTCCTCCACTGCTCGATCGCTTAAAACGAATTGGAATTGAAGAAAAAGCGGTAACATTTTTTATTGCGACCGGTACACATACACCCATGCCGCCGGAGGAATTTCACCGAATTTTACCTGAAGAGATCCTCGAAAAATACGCAGTCGTCACACATGATTGTGATGAAAGTGCCAATTTAACCCACCTGGGAGAGACCGTACGAGGTACAGATGTATGGATTAACCGGGCTTTTTATCAAGCTGATCTCAAAATAGTCACCGGTAATATTGAACCGCATCATTTCGCCGGTTTTTCAGGCGGGGCAAAAACAAGCGCAATCGGCCTGGGAGCCCGGAGCAGTATTAATACCAACCATATCATGCTGGTTGATCCCAATTCGATGATCGGGATCTATGAAAACAATCCACTCAGACAAGATATTGAAGATATGGGTGACCTGGTCGGTACCCATTATGCCTTAAATTTTATATTGAGCGGTGAGCATGAAGTAGCCGATGTTCTTTTTGGTAAGCCGCGCCTGGTGATGCAAGAGGGGATTCCGATCGCCCGTCAAATCTGTCAGACAAGCGTTGCGGGTAAATACGATTTGGTAATTGCTTCTGCCGGTGGGCATCCCAAAGACATTAACTTGTACCAGGCTCAGAAAGCGATGACCCACGCATCGTTGATGACCAGAGAAGGTGGAACGATTATTCTTGCAGCCGCCTGTCCTGAAGGGCCTGGCAGCACAGCTTATGAAGCCTATGTTCAAGGCGTGGCATCACATCAGGATATCCTGCTGAAATTTCAACAAGATGGGTTCAAGGTAGGTCCGCATAAAAGCTACCAGATCGCCCGGATTGCCCTGGATTATGGTTTTATTTTGGTATCTGATATGGACCAGGACCGTGTTCGCAACCTGTTAATTGATCCCGACAATAATTTGCAGCATGCCGTGGATCGATCTTTGAAAGCTCTTCCATCCCATCCAAAAATTGCGATTCTTCCGCATGCCACCAGCACGATCCCAATAACAGACCAGGGGAAATAAGATATAATTGGACGAGATCAAAATATGGAGTGTCCATGAGCGATCCATCTTATTTCACTGGCAGAACGACAATTGCACCGGATGTCCTGGTTACCATCGTTAAATTGACAGTAGACAGCATTCCCGGGGTGAGTCGGTTGGCTCCCGTCCCGGGTCGGATCAATCGGGTTTTTAAACGTGAAGCGATCGATGGCGTAGAAATTTTTGTTGAGAATAATACGGTCTACGCAGATGTTTATGTGATCTTCAAGCGGGATATCAATGTTCGCGACGTGAGCCGGACGATCCAAAATCAGGTTGCACGTGCGGTCAAAGAAATGGTTGGCATGGAAGTGGGCAAAGTAAACATCCATGTTGAAGATATTGATTATAGTTCTGACGTTGAATAATAACTCATGAAATCTCGAACCAAGGCACGCAGCGTTGCCTTGCAAGTTCTTTATGAAGTAGATATGACAGGCCACCTGCCGGGAATTGTTTTTACCCAACGGATTGAAGAAAATCCATTGGATGACAATCTGGCAGATTTCACTTCCAAAATTGTTTTTGGGGTTTATCCGCTATTTGAAAAACTGGATCAGTTTATTTCACAACATGCACCAGAATGGCCATTGGACCAGGTTGCTTTGATTGACCGCAACATTATCCGGATTGCGTTATGGGAATTTGCTGTTTCGGAAATGACACCTGTAAAAGTAGCTATAAATGAAGCTATTGAATTGGCAAAAATGTACGGTGCCGATAGCACGCCCAGATTTGTCAATGGAGTTTTAGGCAGCCTGGCAAACCGCCAAGACGAAATACATCGCTATTTTGGATCTTCGTCAACCACGAAAACAGAATGATTACCGGCTGGATTATCTCCAGGGTAAATCTGCACATTGAGGGGTTCCTTTCATGACCAAAAGCCATTTCATGCCTCATTTTGCCGGAAAATTTTACCGGCTGCTGTTTGTTTTGTTTTTTCTCACCGGTTGTTTCCCCACTCAAACAACCACCGCTCCTGAAATTTCACAATCCCAGACACCTGAACCCGCCACCAAATTATTGGCAGAGGTGATCTTTAAGGTGGATGCCCCGGCGAATACAGCCGCCGGCAGTTCTTTGTTTATCGATATTTTAGACGAAGTCACCGGCCTGGCATTAAATCCCTCTCGCTACCGGATGGAAGATCAAGGTAGCAATCATTACACGTTCCAAATCCCGGTTCAAATCGGTTCATTAATTAAGTATCGCTATGGGATGGAAGGTGCGTCCCCAAAAATTGAATATTCCTCAAGCGGAAAACAAATACGCTACCGCCTGCTCCAGGTACCAGGACCGGTCGTTGTCCAGGATTTGATCAGTGGTTGGCAGGACCAGCCTTTCAATGGCGAGTACGGCCGGTTGGTCGGACAGGTTGTAGACTCGAAAACCAATTCACCTATACCCAATGTGATGGTTACAGCGGGTGGTGTGCAGACATTGACGGCTGCGGACGGAAGCTATCTGATTGAGGGTCTGCCAGTCGGCGTTCATAACATTGTCGCCTACAGTTTGGATGGGGTTTACGAACCTTTTCAACAAGGCGCCAAGGTTTCTGGGGGGATGGCCACCTCCGCCCTACTCCGTATGGTGCCTGCGAAGTTGGTTAAAGTCACATTTGTGGCCATCGCCCCTTCCGACACAGCACGCGGGATCCCGCTACGAATAATTGGCAATATTTTATCGATGGGAAACACCTTCGCAGACCTGGGGGGTGGGGTTTCGACGGTTGCATCTCGCGCACCTTTGATGACATTAATGCCGGACGGTCGCTATAATCTAACCTTATCCTTACCGGCTGGGCTTGATCTGCGCTATAAGTACACGGCAGGAGATGGTTTTTGGAATGCAGAACATGGCGTTAATGGCGAGGTCATCGTGCGCCAGTTGATTGTACCTGACCAGGATATTGTGATCGACGATACTATATCTGCGCTACAGACGAAAGATTTTTCGCCAGTGACTTTTACGGTAACTGTACCCGAAAACACACCGGTCAATGATACCGTATCCATACAATTTAATCCCTTTGGTTGGACGCAGCCTATCCCAATGTGGCCTCTAGGAAACAGGCAGTGGTTGTTTGTTTTATACAACCCGCTGAATTTAGTGCCCAATATTGCTTACCGATTTTGCCGTAACGATCAGTGCGGCGTAGCGGATGATGCCTCCTCTATTGGGCCCGATGCCCCCGGAAAATTATTGACCCCTGGAAATTCCGCGCAAAACATCCAGATAGAAATCAAAGAATGGGCGTGGATTCAACCCACTGTGACCCCTACGCCGGTCAATGCCGGTGAAATTCTGCCCAGAGGCGTTTCGTTTTTAGCCGGCGTTGAACTTCAGCCATCTTACCGTCCATCATGGCAGCCTTATATTTCCTGGGGCTTCGATAACATCAAACATATCGGCAGCAGTTGGGTGGTGATCGATCCTACCTGGACAGCAACGCGCATCAATCCACCGGTATTTGAAACAGTGTCAGGACAGGATGTCTATTGGCAGGATTTAATCCAGATGGTAGTTTGGGCCCAGGACAAAGAGTTAAATGTTGGCATGTTCCCCACCATTAATTTCGAACAACCTGTAGATCAATGGTGGAATGCATCCCAAAATGATACTTCCTGGTGGCAGTCATGGTTCGACCGTTACCGCTCTTTCATCCTGCATCACGCTGATCTGGCTGCCCAGGTGAGAGCTGGCTTCCTGGTTTTAGGTGATCCGCAGATCAGCCCGGCATTACCCGGTGGAATTCTTCCCAACGGAAAACCGGCCGATCTCCCGGCAGATATCGAGAAGAAATGGCAAAACCTGATCGCTGAAGTGCGAACCCACTACAAGGGTAAAATCGCCTGGGCACTGCCCTATACGCCAGGGTTGGAGAAAATTCCCGGTTTCCTAGATGACGTAGACGAAATTTATCTGCTCTGGTCAGCGAAATTGAGCGACTTAAACACAGCCACAACGCAAGAATTAGCCGATACAATGGGACAACTGCTGGATCAGGATGTCTCAAAATTGAAGGATACGTATCAAAAACCAGTTATCCTGGCAATTGATTATGCTTCGGTAAAAAGTGCTTCCCAGGGGTGCGCAATACTCAATTCGAACTGCGTGCCTTTTAATTCCTTAAATGTTGAAAAAGATCAAACCAGCTTTACCCCTGATTTAGCTGAACAGGCCAAACTTTATAATGCTGTACTGATCGCTGTCAATGATCGTCCGTGGATAGATGGGCTGGTTTCGCGAGGTTTTTACCCGCCTGTTACCCTTCAAGATTTTTCATCTTCGGTGAATGGTAAACCAGCGGCAGATATGTTATGGTATTGGTTTTCACGTATGGCAGCACCTAAAAAATAGAATTTTCTTCTGGAATGGAGGATTAGATATGGCCGATTACGGCATCCCTGGTAAGTACGACCTTAAAAATCACGGCTTACGAAACTTAGGGGATGTGTATTGGAACTTATCACCCGCCAGCCTGGTCGAACAGGTGATTCTACGCGGCGAAGGGATCCTGGCTCCTGGTGGAGCAGTGGTGGTGAATACCGGCAAATTTACCGGCCGGTCACCGAAAGATAAATTCATCGTAAAATATGGGTCAGAATTTAAACAAGATATCTGGTGGGGGAAAACCAATCAAGAAATAGATCCAGACCAATTCACCCGGTTGTTAAAGAATATCGATTCCTATTTTCAAAAAAGAGATATCTTTGTCCAGGACCTTCATGCAGGCAGGCACCCCGATTATTCATTGCCAATCCGGTTGATTACAGAAAAAGCCTGGTCTGCGCTGTTTGCACACGATCTATTTATTCGTATTCCTCCGGAAAATATCTCCGGTCATATTCCTGAATTTACGATCATTCATGCGCCTGATTTTCACGCGGACCGCGAGGAAGACGGCACCAACAGCGAAACATTCATCGTACTGGATTTCACCCGGCAGATGATTTTAATCGGCGGCACCAGTTATGCCGGCGAGATCAAAAAATCGATCTTTACCGTGATGAATTATTTGCTGCCTTTGCAAGGTGTTTTATCCATGCATTGTTCAGCCAATGTGGGCCCTCGCGGAGATGTAGCCTTGTTTTTTGGCCTATCCGGTACCGGTAAAACCACCCTGTCGTCGGATCCCGAGCGCAAATTGATCGGCGATGACGAGCATGGCTGGGGGCCTTCGGGGATTTTTAATATTGAAGGGGGATGTTACGCTAAAACAATCCGCTTAAAACCTGACCTTGAGCCACTCATTTGGAGTGCGACGCACCAGTTTGGAACCGTATTAGAAAATGTAGTATGCGATCCCTTGACCCGCCACATTGATTTTGATAGCGACGTACTCACAGAGAACACGCGTGCCGCCTATCCGATCGAGTACATCCACAACCGCGTTCCACAGGGATACAGCGGTCACCCTGAAAACATCTTTTTCTTAACCGCGGATGCTTTCGGTGTGATTCCACCGATTTCGCGATTAACATCCGCTCAAGCCATGTATTACTTTCTTTCGGGATATACCTCAAAGTTAGCCGGCACCGAAAAAGGTCTGGGCATCGAACCCCAGGCGACCTTCTCCACCTGCTTCGCCGCCCCATTTCTCCCACTTCAACCGGGTGTTTATGCATCTTTGTTGGGTAAAAAGATCGAGGAACACCGTGCCAATGTCTGGTTGATCAACACAGGTTGGACGGGTGGCCCCTACGGTACCGGGAAACGAATTCCCCTGCCGCATACGCGCGCCATGGTACGCGCGGCATTAATGTATCACCTTGAAGAAATCCCTATGCGCAGAGATCGCTTCTTTGGGCTCTGGGTGCCGAAGGCTTGCCCGGATATTCCTCAAGAATTATTGAATCCCGAACAAACCTGGGATGACCGCACCGCCTATCAAAGACAGGCGCAAGAGCAGTCGCTGCGTTTCATCCAAAATTTTGAGCAATTTGCCGGCGATGTCACCCCCAAAATACTGGCTGCCGGTCCGGGAGTCCCCGCGTAACGTTACGTTTCCTTATTCATGTTTACGACATCATTGCTTGGGAATGTAAAGGAAAATTGCCGCCCCCAAGATCAAGAATGGCGCGTATGGGATAGCGGTCATGGCCTTGTATTTTCGAGAGACAGCCATCACCAACATAACCAGTCCGGAGATAATTCCACCAGCCAGGATGGCCAAAAGCAAACCGCCGACAATTTCGGGCCAACCCAGCATCAAGCCGATGATCCCAGCCAGGTTTACATCTCCAAATCCGAGCGCGTCTTCTACTTCCTGGTTGCGGATTTTTGTCATCAGATGGTTGAATGCGACCCCCAGGAAATACAAGCCGAGCATAATCCCATATCCAGCCGCGCCTCCCAGGATGGTTACCAGGACTCCTTTTTGCATAATTCCTACCACCAGTCCCAGACCTGCTCCAAACCAGCTCACAGGATGGAGAATCAAACGATGCTCCAGGTCAATCACGGCAATCAGGACCAAAAAAGCCATCACCACCAATCCCATCCAGAAACCCAGTCTTGCCGGGGGAGAGATCCACATCCAGACCGCGGCAAGCGCCATCCCGATCTGGACACACCAGGCTCGGATAGCGCGTTTGCGACCGCAATTCGGGCATGGCTGCATCAAGATATATCGCCGCGTGGAGAAGCCGCTGCTGCATTCCGGACATAGCGGTTTGGTAAACTGACGGGTCATCGGTAGTACATCCGATAGATAATTAATAAAATATGCGATCAGCCACCCACCGATACCTGCCAGAAGAATATCCATAGAAACCTCGTCGAAAAGAATAAGAAAAGTATAGTCTCAAACGCGAAAGTCGGCAATTTTCTGAGAGGGATTTACCCCCACTTGCCAGGATGATCCCCTTCAGGTATATTCCTGTACGGAGCAAAGATGATTGAACCGCATCACCTGGATAAATTGATCAAAGCCTGGCAACGCCAGCCTGAGGTGCAGGATAATATCATCAACTGGCATATTGAACCCGAACGACAGGCGCGTTGGGTTGAATTCCCGGAAAATATTTCTATTGAATTATTGCGTTCCTTGCAGGTTTCAGGAATTGAACAATTATATAGTCATCAAGCAGAAGCTTTTCGGTTGGCAGAAGCCGGCAAGCACTTCGTTGTGACCACCGGAACTGCCAGTGGAAAAACTTTATGTTATAACCTTCCGGTTTTAAACCATCTGATAAAAGATCCAGATACCAGGGCTTTGTATATTTTTCCCACAAAAGCCCTAACCCAGGACCAGGTAGACGGAATCAATCACCTGCTCAATGGTCTGAATCCCAGGCCAGGGGCGTTTGTTTACGATGGTGATACGCCTACATCGCTCAGAACGAAGGTGCGCAGCGCAGCCCGAATCATTTTAACCAATCCTGATATGGCGCATCTCTCGATCCTTCCCCATCACACCATATGGGCTGATTTTTTTCGCAACCTGCGCTATATCATTATTGATGAGATCCACATCTACCGGGGAGTATTTGGTTCGCATCTCGCAAATCTCATTCGACGCATTAAACGAGTGGCAGCCTTTTATGGTGCGCACCCTCAGTTTATTATGACTTCTGCCACGATCGGAAACCCGCAGCAGCTCGCAGAGCGCATCATTGAGAACACGGTGGCAGTTGTCGATCAGGATGGGTCTCCGCGCGGGGCACGCCACATACTCTTATACAATCCACCGGTAGTCGTGCCTGATCTTGGTATTCGCCGGGGAGCGTCGGCGGAAGCCATCCGGTTGGCGGGCGATTTGCTTTCTTACCAGGTACAGACAATCCTCTTTGCCAGAACCAGGCGGGGTGTCGAGATTATGCTGCGCAATCTGCGCGAACAGCAGCCTGAGTTGAAGGCCCATATACATGGCTACCGCTCAGGTTATCTGGCCAGTGAAAGACGGATGATCGAACAAGAACTGCGCACCGGACAGGCTATGGCAGTGGTGGCAACCAATGCACTGGAATTAGGGATTGATATCGGCGGGCTGGATGCCGCCATTCTGGTAGGATATCCGGGAACGATTGCCGCCACCCGGCAGCAATCCGGGCGGGCAGGTAGACGATCAGACTCTGCCCTGGCCGTATTAGTCGCGTCAGCATCTCCCCTGGATCAATTCCTGATGAAGCACCCGGAATATATTTTTGAGCAATCCCCCGAACAGGCTCTGATCGATCCCGACAATCTGTTAATCCTGTTGGCCCACTTACGCTGTGCTGCTTTTGAACTGCCCTTCCACAAAGACGAGCGCTTTGGTCGCTCCCCTCAGGCCTTGATCGAAGGACTGTTAGGCGTCTTGGAACAATCCGAAGCTGTACATTTCTCGAATGGGAAATATTATTGGGCTGCAGACCAATATCCGGCCAATCACATTTCACTTCGGACCACATCAGAATCACCTGTGCTGCTCCAGGCGGAGATGGAAAACGGCCGTATGCAAACTATTGGTGAGGTGGATGATGCCAGTTCGCGCTGGATGGTTCACCCTAATGCTATTTATATCCATCAAGGTCGAGAATTTGAAGTTGTTGAGCTGGACCTCCATCGCCATCTGGCGGTGATGAAACCGGTTGATGTCGATTATTACACCGAAGCCGTCCAAAATATTACCATCGAGATGATCAGCCAGATAAAACAGAGTCTGGTATTGGGCGGCGTTCGAAACTATGGCGAAATTCTGGTCACAGGGCAGGTTATCGGATACCGCAGAATCCGCTGGGGCACCATGGAGGTTCTGGGAGAAGGCGATCTCGAATTGCCTCCTACAACACTGCGCACCACCGCATTCTGGCTGGCATTGAACGAAGAAATTATTGAGACTTTGCGTGAAGATGGTAAGTGGAACAATGACCCCAATAGATATGGTCCAAACTGGAACCGCCAGCGAAATCTTGCGCGCGAACGCGACCAGTTTACCTGCCAGGTGTGCGGCCTGGTCGAACAAGGCCAGGCGCATCACGTACATCACAAAAAGCCCTTTCGTTTGTTTTTTGGATTTATCGAGGCTAACCAATTGGATAACCTGATCACGTTATGCCCTGCCTGTCATCAACGTGCCGAACAGGCAATTCGCATGCGCAGCGGTCTGGCAGGGTTGGGATATGTCCTGCACCACCTGGCTCCCCTTTTCTTGATGTGTGATATTAACGACCTGGGGTTGAATTCTGATGTAAAATCTCCATTAGCTGTTGACCTCCCCGCGGTAGCTATTTATGATATGGTTCCCGCGGGAATTGGATTGAGCGAGCGCTTGTACGATATCCAGGATCAACTCGTCGCCAATGCATACAGCCTGGTAAGAGATTGCACCTGTCGGGATGGGTGTCCGAGCTGCGTTGGACCGGCTGGTGAAAACGGAGTTGGCGGAAAAACTGAGAGCCTGGCTTTGCTCCGTTATTTGATAGGGAAACACAATGAATGATTCGGGAGCATTATCCGACAAGCTAAAATCCTTGGGGATTACGACCGGAATCCATAAGAATAAACCCACGGAAACATCGCGGAAAGACTTTGATATCGCTGAGGTTGTCCAGGGGAAGGAATTTGAAACCGCCTTTGGACCGACTTTTGTGGTGGAATGTGATTATCCATTTGAGGAAATTCAGGGAAATGGGGCGCGAACCAAGGGGGTAAGCCTCGAAATGATCGCCAGATGGAGTGGCTATCCCAAAATAAGCGGGCAGCCGCTCGAGGATCTCTTGTTTTTAGATACGGAAACCAGTGGATTATCGGGTGGAACCGGAACATTTGTCTTTCTGGTGGGGTTAGGGTATTGGACAAAGACCGGATTTCACCTGGTCCAATTATTTCTCCGCGACCCAGATCTGGAACCAGGATTTCTCGCCGGCCTGTCTCATTACCTCTCCTCCTTCAAAACGATTGTTTCTTTTAACGGAAAAAGCTTCGATGTTCCCATGCTCAATGCCAGGCATATTATTAATGGCTTCACCACGCCATTTTCTCAACTGCAGCATATTGACCTGCTGCCGATTGCCAGACGATTGTGGCGCAACCGCCTGGCAAGCCGTGCCCTGAAGGATCTGGAGGTGGAAATCCTGGATCTTGCTCGAACGGACGAAGAGGTTCCTGGATGGATGATCCCTGAACTCTATTATGAATATCTGCGCACGAAAGATGCCCGTCCTTTAGCTAATGTGCTCTACCATAACGCCCAGGATATTCTTTCATTGGGACTGCTGTTGAACGTCATGGCTGATTTATTAGAAAATCCACTTCAGGTATCGCCAAAACAAGGCTTAGACTTGATCGCAGTCGCACGTATGTACGAAGAAATTAATCACTGGGAGATTGCGGTCCAATTGTATGAACACAGCCTGGCGAAAGGCAACCTCCCCTTGCCTTTCTATTTGGATACCATCAAACGCTACGCCAACCTTTACCGGAAGCAAAAAAGATACGAGGACGCCCTCCAGTTATGGATTAAGGCCGCAGAATACCGGCAGCCAGACGCCTGTATCGAAATCGCCAAGCATTTTGAACATCACCAAAAAGATGCACAGCGTGCAATGGATTGGGTTGAAACAGCTTATTCGTATCTGAATGAAATTTCATCGATGCCAGCCCGAACCACCATGCAAGAAGAATTAGATCACCGCGCCGGGCGCTTACAGCGTAAACTTCAACGGAACTCAGCAGAAGAATAAGTTGTTCAAGCAGATTTATCAGGCTTAGATTTCTTCGATAGTCCTTTCTACCCAATGGGTAAAAAGCTGCATTAATTGCCGGCTCAATTTTCCTGGTTCGCCACTGCCGATAACCGTTTCGTCGATTTGGACCACGGGCAGCACTCCCCGGCTGGCACTGGTGATAAAACATTCCTCCAGGGACTCAATTTCGAAAATTTTTATACCTTCGAAATTTACCGGAAATTGATTCTGTTCGGCGATTTCCAATACTGCCCCTCTTGTGATGCCAGGGAGCACACCCTCCTCAACCGTCCAAATGGCTCCCCCTTAACCCCGTAAAAATTACTGCTTAATCCTTCCAATAAAATGCCATTTTGATCAACCATGAGCATTTCATTCACGCCTTGCGGAAGCTGCGAACGGTATTCTGCAGCAGTGATCAAAAAATTCGTCAATTTGGCTTTTGGGTTATCGCGCTGCATCCTATGTGAAATGACCGATACACCTTCCTCATAGGCTTGAGCAGGCGGCGTTTGCAGTTCTTCCAGGGTTGCGTAAAAGCAGCCGGGTTCATTTTCGAGATCAAGCGTGACCCGAAGACGTGCCTCGGCGAAGGGGCTTGCGTGAAGGATTTGCTTTAATGGCTGTCTGAGCAAAGCAACTTTTGGATGAAATTCTGGGTTTACTCTTTGTGCCGACTCCTTTAGCCGCAGAAAATGATCTGCGATACGCATTACTTTTGTGCGTGAGTACGTTCGTAGAGTTGTGTAGGCCCCACCAGGTAGAAATTTTGAGGCTTCATCCAGAGAATTCACTGGATTTTCCAGGTTGTATTTGCTGATAGCCAGCTCTGAATTCTGAGGCGATAACTTCCATACCAGGATTCCGTTTTCAATACTCATCTGGATTCTCGATTGTACCCGGTGGTTTTTGCTGTTCGTAATCTGCTGGAGTGTCCAGGTCCATTAAAACGGACGGCGTGTCCACGTTGAGATAAGTTATTTCATCAGAGTGTGCGTTTAAGAATTGGCGCAAAGTGGCCTCCTCGGGCAGCGCCAGCAGTTCAGGCAGCAAGGCTCAACTCACCAACCAGGGATGACCTCGTCGGAACTGGTAGCTGGGGATTATTATCGTCGAATGCTTTGTCTTGAACTCAGCGATGATTTGCCTAATGATTGAAGTTTCAATCTGCGGTTGGTCCCCCAATACAATCAAAAAAGCAGACGCAAACACCGGCAACCGGCGCATCCCAATTTGCAGAGATTTAAGCATTTCCGTATTTTCAAAATCCGGGTTATGCGTCCAGGTGATTGAACCGGTCCGGATAACTTGTTTTATTCTTTCGGCGGATCTGCCCGTAACCATCACCGGGTGCGAAACACCGCTTTCCAATAAGGTCGAAACCACTTTTTGGATCACGATGGTATCTCCCCAGGGAAGCAGCATTTTCGGCTGCCCCATCCTGCGCGAAGCACCGGCAGCCAGAATGACTGCGCTGATCACAACCGGTTCACGGATCATATCTGGCTCCATACGCCGTCAGCAAGCGTGAATAATCTTCCTGGGTATCCACATCGAAGATCATCAGCCTGTCCAGCCATATCAGATAATCAACCTGATATTTCGAAAATACGGACCTGCCGCCTGTATCGCCTTGCAGGGCCAATAAATGTTTGAATGTAACCCGGTCAAACAGCACCGGATTCGCGCGCCGGTCTTCTACAAGGGGCGCAATGATGGGAGCAGCTGTCTGGCGGTGCTCCTCAATCAGTGCGGTTAGCATGGTTCTGGTCACCTGAGGTTGGTCTGCCAGCAGAAAAATGATGCTCCGTACTCTGCCAGGTAAATTTCTTACGCCTGTTCGAATGGAAGAACTTTGTCCGGTTTCCCAATCCTTGTTTTCCAGTACAACCACTGGCAGACCTGCTAAAGTTTGCTTGATCGCATCAAATTCCGCACCGGCAATTACAAATACCGGGTCTAAATTTGCGTTTAAAGCCGTCAGGGCGACTTGCCGCACAAACGGTTCACCGAACCAATCTAGTAAAACTTTTTGCTCGCCAAAAAACCGGTCTGATTTTCCCGCAGCCAAAATAATGCCGGCTGTCGGTGCATAAACCCCCTTAACTGGTGCAGTCATATCGGATAAGCTGGTGATTACAACATTGTCATATATGCTGATCAGATCTCGAGCGATTTGTCCGCCGGCAGCTTCACGCAATTCATCATCCGCCTGATTTAGAAGGGCAATCTTTTTAGCATTGGGTGGAATATTTTTCAATCCGCCGGCTGCATCCATCAAAACAGTTGTTATCGTTTTCGCAGTTACTGCACTACCAATTTCCTGGTGAGCCAGTTTTGCCAATATTTCCGGACGGTGAACATGCCTGCTGTCGATTGACGCACCGATCGCACTCAATCCGGCACAGACCACAACCTCTCTTACCCAGGTTGGAAGGACTGGCTCGTGGGAAGCCGGTGCTTTTAGGGGTAATCTGCGCGAACCGTCTGCTTCAACCAGCAGTGGCAGGTTGGCTTGATCCGCCAGATGAGCGATCTGATTCAGCCATTTTAACGGTAATCCAGCTAAACGTCCTTCTCCAACTTCGTCCCCGGTGATTAAAGTGATACCGTGGATGCCTTTTTTAAAAATTGCTGTAATTTCTTCTTGCGAATGGAGAATAATATGTGTATTGGCCTGGGCAGCCTGTTCAACCGCTAAATGAGTACTTGTCGTGAGAAGCACATCCGGAGCAAATTCTCTGGCTAATTGCATTAAGAAGGTCGTTTTGCCTCCTGCGCCAACCGCGGCCAATCGCGGCAAAGCGTCCAGGCCAAGTGCATTTTTTAAGTTTAAAGGCCGGACCATAACTTATCCCGAAATTCTGTCCTGGAAAGAATAGCCTCCATAACGCCCCCGCCGACCGCCAGTGCTTTATCGGAAACCATCGTACAGTATTTAGGGTCATTCCGTGGATCGAGATCACCAATTTTCATTCCCTGGCGGACGAATAACCCACCCCTTAACATCCCACGAATGATACCAGGAAATCGGGCATGAACAGTGATATTTCCAACCCTGGCTAACGGTGCGCCCTCGACCACGATTTCACCAATTTCAACAAGGGTTTCCAGCTGGCCGGTTTCAGGGGCGCGGATTACCCGCTCACTTTCCCGGTTTTCCACTGATTCAGGCTTTCCTGTGTCTGGCTCGGGCGCCCCCTGCCAGTAAACTCTGCCCAAAAAGTGACCGCGTTTGGTTTCAACGGCCGCATCACAATTTTCTCCTACTATAAAACCTGGCCCCAATCCAATGGAGAACCATTCTGCTGGATAAGCCAATTCAGGAGAACGTTTTCGCATCCGAGCATCTACCACTACCTTCGGATGCAGCACTTCCAGGCAGGTTGCCTGGGGATCAACTAAAACTGGAACAATGTCTTCTGCGAAAAGACCGGGCAGGTCTTCCATGCTTAAGGCTAATTGAGCCCGGATGCCTTCAATTTCAACTTCCTGGCTGTAAACAGTTTGAGCAAAGGAAACAGAACGTCGAACCGCTAAAGGCTGAGGGAGTTCAGTAATCACAACGCGTATCCCCGCGCGTACGAGCCGCACGACAACACCACTCGCCAGGTCCCCACCGCCGCGTATTACAACAAGAAATGCCATAATGAGTTCTAGGAGGAACTAGCCTCATTAAGGCGGCCGAGAGCCCGCAGAACACGCTCAGGGGTTAATGGAAATTCGTTGAGCCAGACCCCGGTTGCCTGGTGAAATGCTGAAACGATTGCTGGTGTAAGCACCAGGAAAGGCATTTCGCCCATTCCCCGGGCGCCATAAGGGCCTATGGGATCTGCATATTCCAGAACGATTGATTGAACTTCTCCTGGAATATCCAACACAGTCGGGATCAGGTAGGTGGACAGGCCCTTTGTGAAAACATTTCCATCCTTCTGTACGAAATTCTCCATTAATGCATATCCCGCAGCCTGAACAACTGCTCCTTCAATTTGACCAACTACCTGCTGTGGATTGATCGCTTTGCCAACATCATTCGAGCAGATCACTTTATTAAATTTTAACTTCACCGGTTCCAGTATCGATCTCAACTTCAACGGCTTCAGCCACATAACCATAAGCAAAATTTGGCTCAGATTTTCCCGTCTGGGGATCTAAAGGCGTCGTTTTAGGCGGCCGGTATTGAAACGTGGCTATCACCGGGCGTTCTTCATCTTTCCACTTTTCAAGGGCCAGTCTGGCTGCACCCCGGATAGCATTACCTGCCATAAAGGTCATGCGCGAAGCAGAAGCGCTGCCCGAATTACCGGTGAGCGCGGTATCCGATACAACCAGCTCGAGCTTTTCGATCGGCAAGCCAAGCGCCTCGGCTGCCATCTGTGCAAAGACCGTATGCGCCCCCTGGCCTACATCTGCACCTGCATGGTATAAAACAGCGCGTTCAATTTCAGCGGCCCCATATAATTCAATCTTAGCGGTGGATTGTTCTGGGGCGCCAAATGAGAATCCCACATTTTTAAAGCCGCACGCCAGACCTAAACCGCGAACAATTTCCGGATCAGTTTTTTGTGCCGTTATTGGTGATTTCTGGAACCAACCATTTGATCCATTTTCCCAGCCGGCGGCGGTTGCGCATTTTTCTAAAACCTGTTGGATGCTGACGCCTTCAGGCAAGGGGGTGCCCACCGACAGTTCAGAACCTTCGTGCAGGATATTTCGCATTCGTAATTCAACCGGATCAATATCCAGGGCTCTGGCCAGTTTGTCCATTTGGAGTTCGGCCGCAAAGGCGCCCTGGGGCCCACCAAACCCACGGAAAGCGCCATTAGGAATATTATTGGTATAAACTGCGTAAGAATCGACTTTGACGTTAGGGATCTCATATGGCCCGGTGCACATCAACGTCGCGTTTCCCAGCACTTTTGTCGAAGTAAACATATACGCACCGCCGTCAGCAACCAGATCTACTTCGGCGGCGATTATTTTTCCGTCCTTGCGAGCGCCCCATTTTGCGCGAATGTGAAAAGGATGGCGCTTATGATGTCCGATTAATGATTCTTCTCGGCTCCAAACAATCTTAATTGGTCGGTCGATCCCACGAGCGTGCAATCGCATCACTGCCAGAGCCAGAATAATCTGGACCGACATGTCTTCTCGACCACCAAATGCGCCACCGATCGCAGGATAAATCACGCGAATTCGATCAAGGGGTACATTCAATGCATGCGCAATTTGTTCCTGGTCCTCATGAACCCATTGCCCGGCAACAATTACCGTAATTCGTCCTTCCTCGTCCAGATAACCGATCCCCGCTTCAGGCTGAAGATAGGCATGCTCTTGAACGGGGGTTTTATATACATCCTCGATAATCACATCTGCGCTTTTAAATGCCTCGGCGGTATCTCCTTTTCGGATCCTGTAATGACAGAAAATGTTGCTTTCAAGGTCCGGGTGGAGCAAAAACGCCTCGGGCTGCATGGCCTGTAAGGGGTCGGTTATGCGGGGCAAATCTTCGTAATCTACAACAATCGCTTTGCATGCCTCGGCAGCAATTTCTTCGCTATCGGCCACGACAATCGCAACTTTGTCGCCGATAAACCGGACTCGTTCCGTGAACGGCTTATACGAAGGGCCGCAAAGCACCGGTTGGTCCGGGGCTATTAAACCAAATTCGTTGACAGGCACATCTTTAGACGTAAAAACCCCCAAAACACCTGGAATATTTTCGGCTTGCGACGTGTCAATATTCCGAATTACCGCATGCGGGTGTTGGGCAAACAATACTTTCATATACGCCTGGTCAGGGAAATTGTAATCCCCTGGGTAGAGGGTTTCTCCTTTGACTTTACCCACTACATCCAGACGAGCGACTGATTTTCCGACAAATGCCATAAAATTCCTTTACTCCTCAGATGGAGGTTCTTATCGCTTGTATGGTTTTCCTTTATAGGCTACTGGGGGAACATCATACGGACCATATCGCGGGGGAGCGATAAGGCGCATGATCACAAAATAAACAAACTGAAGAATAATCATAAACACCAAAGAGATAAAAAGCGTAGAAATCACTTTGACCAGGATTAATGGATCCTGCGGCCACTCCACGATGAAAGATGGCGGAATTTGGACCCAGTTTGCCTTCGCATTCTCGACAAGGAATATTTGTGTCGCTGCAAAGGCCATTATGGGTGCCATAATCATCAGCAAGAATCCGATTCCCCGCCAGATTGGGTGGATTTTTGGATACATCTGTGAATCTTTTGAAAGCGGAGCCTGACGTTGGTTATATTTAGACATCACGAACCTCCTTGATTCGCTGCCATTTCAAAGGCTTGAATAATTTTATAATAACCTGTACACCGGCATAAATTACCAGTAATCGATTGGCGAATTTCTTCTTGGGTTGGGTGAGGTTTTTCTTCCAGCAGTTTAGCTCCGGACATGATCAGACCCGGTGTGCAGTAGCCACATTGTACGGCGCCAGCATTGATGAATTCTTGCTGAAGGGCATGCAAATGGTCGCCTTGGGCCAGGCCTTCGATGGTAGTTATTTGGGCCTGATGTGCCCGTGGTGCCAAAACGAGACAGCTCATTACAGCTTTCCCATCGAGGTATACCGTGCAAGCCCCACATTCACCCTCCGCGCAGCCCTCTTTGGTGCCAATTAAATGCCCTTCTTCGCGCAGCAAACGGAGTAAACTCTTTCCTTGCCCGGAATGAAATGTATATGGTTTTCCATTGATCGTCGTTTCGATCGGATGTGATTGGTCGATATAACTCTTCCCAATGGGTTCTGATTTTGAAGAGTGCCCCCAGAGTAATACCGGATCTTGAGGAACGGATATGACCTGACGCAGGCCTGCGATTTGTTCTAAAACACGCTGGCAGGCAACCCGAATCATTTCTGCGCGGTAATTTGCCGACCCACGAACGTCATCGATCGGTTTTGCCTCTGCCGCAGCAAAATCGGCAGCTTCTCGAATATTATTTTGTTCTAAAGATTTTCCAATCAGGAATTGTTCAGCTTTTGTAGCGTTAATAATGGTGGGGGCAACCGACCCCATGGTTATCCTGACATCCTGAATCAGTCCCTGGTTGATCGAAAGAATACAGGCCACGTTGACCACTGAGATTGCCTGTGCTTGACGCAATGCCAACTTTAAGAAAGCCCCTTTTTGATGTTCCTTTAAAGCCGGGAACCGGATCTCGATCATTACTTCATCCGGATGCATGACCGTCTTTCTAACCCCTTGATAGAATTGATTTAATCCAACAATTCGATCACCGCTTGTTGAGCGTAAAACTACTTCGGCTTCCAGAGCCATAAGTGGTGTGATCGTATCATTCGCAGGTGAGCCAGTAATCAAATTACCAGCGATCGTGCCCCGGTTGCGAATTTGAGGTGAACCAACTTGCCACGCTGCCTGAACCAAAGGTAGTGCGTGTTGGTGTAAAAGGTTGGAAGCAACCACATGGTTGTGGGTAACCATCGGGCCCAGATGAATCCATCCATCTTCGTCCAGGGAGATCTGGTCCAATCCGGAAATTCGTGTTATATCCACCAGGGTCTCAATTCCTTGCCGGACGCCACGCTCCATTTCCAGGATCAGATCCGTCGCTCCAGCAACGATTCTGGCCTTTTCACCTTTGAAATTTAAAATTTTTACCGCTTCATCCAGTGTAGCGACATTGATGTATTCTTGCCACATAACAATCTCCAAAATTAAGCTTTCATGCTCTTCCCTGTACCATTATTTTTGAGCATAAGAATTTCAGCCATGATGCTGACAGCAATTTCTTCTGGCGTCTCGGCATTTAGTTCTAACCCGATAGGTGAATGGACTCTCGCCAAATTTTCAGCAGAAATCCCTTTTTCAAGAAGTGCTTTTTGGGTCACCGCCCAGCGTCTTTTCGACCCAATGATCCCCAGATATGCAAAGGGTTGGTCCAATAAATTGGGCAAACCGTTAATATCAACATTTGCACCTCGTGTCGTGAGAATGATAAAGGTCTGTTTGTTAAACTTTAAATGTTTGGATAGGTCTTCCATCAATACCGGATAGAATTCATCAGCATCTGGGTTTGCTTCTTTATTGCAGAACTCTGTCCGATCATCAGAAACAGCCACCCGAAAACCCATCCATTTTGCCAGATGAACAACCGCTTTCCCAACATGGCCGCCACCGATGATAAGTACTAACGGATCTGGCAAAATCGGTTCCACATAAACCTCCAGCGTCCCCCCGCACACCCCAGGATCCCCTTGTTTGGGATCTACCATACTATACTTCAAGAGACGGGTTTTACCATCTTCTTGAGCCGCCAGGGCCTCCTGAATGACGCGTATTTCTACCTCTCCACCACCGACCGTTCCAATAAAATTTCCATCCTCAAAAACAAGCATTTTACTGCCTTGATGGCGTGGAGTAGAACCGCTGCTATCGATAATCGTACATAACGTTCCCGCTTTATGGTCCAATTGCAGCTGCGCAGCAGCCTGGTAAATTGTCTCCATTTTCATGTCTCCAAAAGACCCAAAACCACGGGAAGCAATTGTTTCTTACGAGAAACCACATCTTCCGCAAGCCATGTTTTGTCTTGTTGGGGCTGATAAGGCAGATTGGCCAGTACCGGCGGCGGATTGCTTAATAACAATTTGCTCGACCCGCGAACAACGTCGGTCACCATCAACATGGCAAACGACAGGCCCTTACTTTCTCGCAATTCCTCCAATGCCTTGTTCAGCACTTCCAAATTTTCCGTAACTTCATACAAATCACTTACTTCAGCCTGGGCGATTGCAAAATCATAAGGACCGCTGGAATATAATTTCATATCGGTCGAAACGACTTCTCGCGGTGCTCTGGCACCCAATCCAGATCCTGCCGCCAGAATTTTCGAACCGTAAGATTGGATCGTTTCATTTTGCAGCGGGCTCCCGCCAGCGAAAGCCCACCGCGCCAATCGTTCCGCGGCTCGTTTATCGCGATCAGTGGTTGTTGGCGAGGTCAAAATCAGCGTATCAGACAGCAGACCGGCCAACATGATTCCTGCCAATTCGGGTGGAGCACTTAAGCCCGCGTCTTCTGTCCGCTCTGAAATCAGGGTACTTGTACTCCCCACAACATCCACGGTAAATCGGATAGGAGTATGGGTTGATTGATTCCCCAGCCGGTGGTGATCCAAAATCTCAATTAATTCGGCCTCCTCCAGTGAGGCAACAGCCTGTTGGGGTTCATTATGGTCGACAAGCACCACCTGGAGTCGTGGAGGATTGAGCAAATCACGCTGACGGCAGATGCCTTGATATAAACCTTGATCGTCTACCACCCAAAACTCGTCGCCTTCTTCACGTAGAAGATGATTCAGCATATCTTTAATCCGGGCGGTGCACTGGACTTTTGCGACATGAATATTTGCAGCTTCTTTGCATGGTTGATCTAGAATTTCTGCCAACCGCATCGCTTGCTGTCGGGCATTGGGTCCGACCAACCGGTTGACATATTCAAAAAGGCTGCGTCCGGTCATCAGACCGTATGGCGTT
This sequence comes from uncultured Chloroflexia bacterium, assembly GCA_963768585.1. Lineage (GTDB taxonomy): Bacteria > Chloroflexota > Anaerolineae > Anaerolineales > Anaerolineaceae > CAVUNY01. The sequence continues at coordinate 397,896 of CAVYIF010000013.1, read as the reverse complement.
CCATCGCTGTTGATGATGGGACTGACCCCGCCGGTGCGGCTGGCGATAATCCAGGCTTCGCGCAGTGGTTTTTCAGGCGTAGTGGTATCCAACCTGCGCATCACCGATTCGAAACGTGGTGATAAATCCGTGAGCAGCATGGGTGGTTCCATTTGCAATTGCTTTAGGACCCATGTAGTCTGGGCGTTTATTGCGCCTGCTCTTGCACTAACCGCATCCATACCATCTCGTTCTCTGAGCAGCCAGGCATAACCCAGGGCCGCTGCGATCGAGTCGGTATCGGGATTAACATGTCCAATTACATAGGTGGGTAAACGCATTAAGATTCCTATTCAGGTTGATTTATTATACGTTCTTTGCTTGTAAAGCCAGCCAAACGCGTTCAGGGGTAATTGGATTTTGGTCCACCTCGGCCCCGCAAGCATCAAAGACTGCATTTCCGACTGCTGGCGCCACACCATCCATCGGAATTTCAGCGACAGCTTTTACGCCAAATGGATGGGAAGGTTCAAACGTTTCCACGAAAATAGTTTCAAGTTCTGGCATTTCATTGGCTCGAAAAATATGATAATCGACCAGGTCGTTTTCTCGGGCAACACCATTCTCATCATACTTCATTTCTTCGCTTACCGCATATCCCAGAGCCTGTGCCATTCCACCTTCAATTTGGCCTGAAGCTGTGATTGGGTTTACAATCACACCCGAATCGACAGCCATGACCAGTTTTTCCACAGTGACCTGGCCCGTATCTGTATCCACAGTCACCTCTGCGAACTGTGCTCCGAACGGTGGCGGTGAAACCGGAGACATGTAGGATGCTACTCCCATGATTTGCTCCTGGTTAGTGTGGTGCAGCGAGTTTAAAGCTACATCGCTCAAAGTCACAAATTCTCCATCTGGTGCCGCTGCTTTTCGATCTATCAGGATGATATCATCTGATTCTATCCTGGCTCCGGTTTTCTCCTCGATCATGGCCGCAGCCCGGGTGCGGATGCGTTCCGCAACTATTTGGGCGGCTTTTGCGACTGCCGCCCCAGAAATATAGGTGGTACTGGAGGCATAAGCCCCCTTGTCGAAAGGTGTAAAATCGGTATCCGAAGAATACACCAGGATATCCTCCAGCGGTACACCCAGCGTTTCAGCTGCCATTTGTCCTAAAACTGTATCAGATCCCGTACCCAGGTCTGTGGCGCCAACTAACAGGTTGAACGAACCATCGTCATTCATTTTAATACTGGCTCCACCCATATCCAGGTATGGGATGGCGGTCCCTTGCATGACCATCGCTACGCCAATCCCCTTACGCAAATAAGGTTTGCCGGGAACCATGTGCCAGGTAGTGTTGTTGTATTTCTCATCCCAACCGATGGCTGCTCTGGCCTGCCGAACACACTCTTCCAGGCCCACGGTATGAATTGTCTCGGGGACTGGTTCCCGACCCTCACTCCAGGCCGTGCTGAATGGATGTAATTCTCCAGCCCTTACGGCATTTTTCAGCCTGAACTCGATTGAGTCCAATCCTAAATTGCGAGCGATTTTTTCCATATGACGTTCGACCGCCCAATATCCCTGGGGTACACCATATCCCCGATATGCACCGGCTGGTGGTGTATTGGTATACACAATATCCGCGTAAAACCGAATATTAGGCGTTTTCCTGTATTCATTGTCCCCGACATACAGAGCCATAGCTTTATGCCCGGTATTGCCAGTTACAGTAAGTGCATGACACCCATAAGCGCCCGTATTGGTCAGCACAGTCATTTCATTGGCAGTGATTGTCCCATCATTTTTCACGCCAGTTTTCATATGCAGTCGCATTGGATGACGTGCCCGGGAGGCGGTAAATTCTTCGTCACGGGTATATTCATATCGTACCGGACGTCGCGTGGCGATGGTTAAATGGGCAGCAACATCTTCGATTAATACCTCTTGCTTCCCGCCAAATCCACCACCAATCCTTGGTTTAATCACCCTGATCCGTTTTACCGGTAATTGTAGAATTGGTGCAAGAATCCGCCGCGCGTGAAATGGAACCTGAGTCGAGGTCCGAACCACGAGCCGGTCATCTTCATCCCAGTAGGTAACGACCACGTGGGGTTCGATGTGCGCTTGTTGTACTTTAGGCACCTCATAATCCCCTTCAAATATCTGATCCGCCTCGCTAAATCCTTTTTCTACATTCCCAATGTCAATTCTTATTTGTGCTGCCAGGTTGATAGTGGGGTCTGATCGGTCAAACATGACATATTCAGGTTCATCGTGAATCCTTGGCGCAGTTGATTTCATCGCAACCGCAGGATCGAAAATTGCTGGTAGTTCTTCGTATTCAACGTCGATCAGCTTGATCGCCTGTTCTGCGATTTGTTCCGTTTCTGCGGCGACGAAGGCGACTCGGTCGCCGACAAAACGTACTTTCTTATCCAGAGAGAATGCATCCAGAGGTCCGGGGATAGGGTCAGATTGGCCAGCGGTGGAATAGATCACTCGGGGTAAATCCTGCCAGGTTAAAACTGCGGCAACGCCTGGCAGTGCTTTTGCCCTGGATGTATCGATATGTTTGATCATGGCGTGTGCAACAGGGCTGTGCAGTACTTTGGCGACTAACATACCACGCATATCCAAATCTGCGGTAAATGCCGGTTTTCCCTGAACCAGTTTCACAGCATCCACTTTCTTTTCAGGCTTGCCAACCTGGTGCCATTTTTTTGATTGCGGCGTTACCGTGACTTTGGGCATTACCCTGGCTTGCACCTGTAAATCTCCTTGGTCCTGAGAATAACCTTCTGGTTCTGGGGGTTGATTGCCCAAATCATATCCCAGCAAATTATTAAGATTATTCACATCAACAGGTGATTCGCCTCGTAAAACAGCCGCCGCGCGCAGAATTGCTTGAACAGGTTTTATATATCCCGTGCAACGGCATAAAACCGGGGCAAGCGCCTCCCGGGCATCTTTTTCGGTAGGGTTAGGATTTTTTTCAAGTAAAGCTTTTGCGGCTAAAACCATCGCGGGTGTACAGTACCCACATTGGATTGCACCGCTGTCTACCATCGCCTGTTGAATCGGGTGTAAACCGATTGAGGGTTTCCATCCGCTTTCAGGATGTTGCCCCAGACTTTCTACGGTTTGGAGCTTGTGGCCATCAGCCTGTGCGGCCAGCATGGTGCATGAATTCACCGGTTTGCCATCGAACAGGATTGTGCACGCCCCACATTCCCCGTGTTGGCAGCCCCCAGATTTTACGCTAAACAAACCTTTTCTCCGCAGTAGAGATAACAAAGTTTCCCCGGCTGTGGTTTCCCATTCAAAATCAGAATGATTGATATGCAATTTGATGTTCATCAGGCTCCTATCGCATCATGCTTCAGTAAGCCGCTGTATAAGTTTGGTTATACTGTTTTTGAGGTATGTTTCAGAAATCCATTGGTTTGATAATTGGCTACACGCATTAATTCCGGCATCAATAATTCCGTCTTGGGTGGTGCCATCCATGGCAAGAACAGGATTACTAACTTTTCCGCCAAGTGCCAGTCGGGTTCGCCCAGAAGGCCAGCGGCAGACTACTACAATCAGAAATGGAGGGTCCAATGGAGAACGCCCCACTGTAGCCACGCCTGCTTGGGCATGCAGTGAAAATTGAATATTTTTTATTAATTTTCCGGGCTTAATTTTATTCCTCAGCGAACGCAATTCCCCCAGGGATTGCTGGATATCGTCTGGCAGCCATTCAATACGAGCATCCATGGCAAGCAGCATAGTTAGCAGTACCGACTCGCCTGTCCCGGCTACAATGGCACCACCAAGAGTAGCTGTATTGCGTGTATTTAACGTTGCATCGATATAAACAGCCTTCTTAACCGCTTCAGGAATCGCTTGATGCATATAGAGTTCTTCAAGCGTTACCATTGCGCCGATATCTACAACCGGGTCATCGACCTTTATTTTGTTCAACCCCAAATTTTGTAAATCAACAACCGCAAAATTTTCACCCGATTTGCGACTGATCAGGTTGCCTCCGGCCAGAGGAACCGTAATTGGGAAATCTCTACTGAGTAATTGTATCGCTTCATCGACGTCATTTGGACGGTGATATTCTAAAATCATGATAAATTCTCCTGGTCCGGATAAATTCTCCAGTCCTCAGGGCTGAATGATGCAATCTCGACCAATTTTTCCGGGAGATTAACCATCACTGCTTCTGATTCAGCCAGAATATTCCGGTCCGAGTCGAGTATCTTCCCTATGACAACAGCCACCCTCCCGTTATCTTCTTTTGCCAGTCCTTCAAGATAGATCCGCTTTTCGGTCGGCACAGGTTTGCGATAACGAATATCCAATTTGGCGGTAACCATCCAGCGCGGTGGATTGCCCCTTAACATGGTGCGCCCGCTTACTTCATCCAGCATGGCTGCAATAATCCCTCCGTGAACCACGCCTGGGTAACCTTGAAAATGGGCAGGAACCACAATTTCTGCAGTGACCCGTCCGGGCTCTTCCTCGTAGAATTTTAGCTGCAGTCCAAACGGGTTTTCCACGCCGCACACAAAACAATGACGAGAATTGGCTTGCTTGTTCATGCTTGTGCAAATGTGTCAATCAATAATTTGTAATCGCCACCCACCGGATATAAAATAGGGCAGGTACATCCATTCCGGATGTATTCGGCTACTTTCGCCTTTGCTTCATTGGGTGTTCCGGAAGCGGTAATGCGCAGAATTAGTTCATCGGGAACCAGATGCTTGGCCTTTTGAATCTGCTCGTGGGTGGCAGGCCATCCCAGAATTGATTGAATTTGGGCGACGATTTCGGGTGAAACCCCGGAGGCTTTTGCTATATGCGGCTGCTGCGCCAGGTATTGGGTGAGCAGTTCGCGCGTAGTATCTATGGCTTTATCGTGGTCTTGATCCACGGAGCATACGATTAACTGAGGCCGGTCAAACATATCCATTCGCCTGCCCGCTTTTTTTGCGCCCCGGTCCAGCATTTCCAATGCTTTTAGATTATATTCAGGGGGCACGCAGTAATTGAGAACGACGCCATCGGCAACCTCACCCGTCATTTCCATCATCAGATCGCCTGTCGCCCCGATATAGATTGGCACGTTTCTGGGTTCGCGCCTCCCATGGACGACATCCAGCTCGATCCCTCGAACGTGGATGAATTCACCATCAAAACTAACTCGCTCCATGTTCAGCAATTTTCGCAGTACAGTTACCGTCTCACGCATGGCTGTAAGTGGTTTTCGCCGGTCGATCCCTACATTTTTCGCCAGGGGATCCCACCAGGCGCCAATCCCGCAAATAATTCGGTTCGGAGCCAGATCGTCGAGTGTTAAATAGGTAGCAGCCAATAAGCCGATATTGCGTGTCCAGTTATTGGTCACCCCCGAACCGACCTTAATCTTTTCCGTTACAGCGGCATACGCCGCCATGGGTACAATCGCGTCTCTGACCAGCCGGCTCTCAGCCTGCCAGACAGCTTCGAATCCTCTTTCTTCCGCATAGCGCACATAATCCAAACCATCACGCAGATCATGTGCATCCTGCAAATACAGCGCCATTCGTTCAGCCATGTTGGACCTCCGGGCGAATTGATAGGATCGTCAATCTGATATATTAATTATACTGCTCTGGGTTAACGAAACAAATCCATTTCTTTGGGCCGGATCAACTCTTGAAGGGACCCATCTCTTAATGGATAGGGAAAACCGCGGACATGGACCACAGGTGTCGCTTCCGCGGCTTGTCCCATCATCAAGGATGCCGCTGCCGCCAATTCATCAGCCGCAGCAACCTGCGTGACGCGTAGCTGGTAGCCAAAAATATCAAACGCACCCCTTAAATCGACCACGCCTGGCAATCCCGCCAGGCCAATGCAGGCGCCTACAGTTCCATTTCGCCACGCTCTACCGTGAGTATCAATGATCATCACTCCGAAATTTACCTTATGTTCTGTCGAAAGAGCATCGCGGATTATTTTTGCTGACCGGTCCGAATCTTCTGGTAGAAGCAAAACCCAATCTTCTGCTTTCCCCCAGGCTGACTGGACGTTTGAATGATCAATACCGGCATTCGCACACACAAATCCATTCTTATGTTGAACGATGATCGTTCCTGGGCGAGTGCGGAGGACTTCCGCGCTTTCCTGTAATATCAGCTCGATCAAACGGGGATCTTTTTCAGTTTTTTGCGAAATTTCGTATGCTTGTGCTGAAGGTGTGACCGTGGTCAGATTTACCAGGCGGTTTTCCGCTTTGCTCACGATCTTTTGAGCAAGCACGAGAATATCATTATCCTCCAGGGACAAATTGTTTTCAATTACAGCCTTATATAAAATATCTGGGAGAGAATCGTGCGGTTCGATTAGCGGGATTCCTGTGAGGGGGGTTAATGTTAGCGCCATACTATTCTCGTGGTACCCCTGTGATCCGGATCCCGGCTGACTGGACACCATGCTGCTTGTTGATGCCAATCAGAATCGAAGTCATACCTTCAACAACCATCGAGTTTTCCAAAGGTCCGGCGTCCCAACCGATTAATCCAGCGGCTTTAACCAATTGCAGAACGATTCCTCTGGCAGCTTTGTTGCCACCACAAACCAAAACATCACAATTCACATCCTCGTCATGCAGAAGATGCTCATAAGAGATATTTTGGAAAGCTGCGACCACCTTGACCTCATCGCCCAGGATTTCTTGTGCTTCCAGGGCTGCGCTTCCAGCCGGCGGCATTTGCACCCGAGTCACCCTGGGAGGGACCAACGGCACGGTAACATCGATAAAAATCTTGCCCTGGACTTCGCTTTTAATCGCTTCCAACATTCCCTGGTGCGCAGTGAAAGGAACGGTTAAAACTACCACATCCGCCTTTTCAGCCGCCGTTGAATTTTCCACACCACTGACAGTGGGTTTATTCTCCAGTAAAGCATTGACTTCTTCTGCAGCCGACTGGGCCTTCTCGTTGCTTCGGGATCCTATGAAAATGGTATAACCTGCTTTTGCCCATCGATACGCGAGTCCCTTGCCTTCTTTGCCGGTTCCGCCAATAATTCCAATCGTCTTTACAACAGGTACTTCGCTCAATGCTCCTCCAATTAAGAAAATTCGCTTTCGTATCTGCGCCAGACTTGCTCAGACAAAACTCCTGCTTCGGCGCTGATCTTTTCTGCATCCAATGTCAGCAGTTCGCGGTCGCGCATTAATATTTTTCCGCCCACGATCGTGGTTGTAACCATGCTCTCGTGAAAGCCGAACAAGATATGCCAGGGTATATTTTCAGCTGTTAAAGGCGTGAAGGGTTGGTAATCCACAAAAATAAGATCAGCTTCCGCACCTGGACGCAGGACACCAATTGGGGCGCAGTTCAATTGGACCTGGGCAAGCTGCGCATTATTATAAATTGCCATATCCACCACAGTGTATCCTGATAGACGCCGTGGATCCTGATGGATCAGCTTGTGGGCCAAATATGCGGCTTTCCATTCATCCCACATGGTATTCGAAAAACCGTCATTTCCCAGACACACCTTGATTCCTGAGCGCAGCATCCCCTCAACTTCAGGCAGTCCAACCGCATTATTCATATTGGAACGGGGCTGGTGAGTAACCCAGGTCTGTTGTCGCGCCAAAATTTCAATTTCTCTCGGATCAACATGAACTGCATGCACCACAATCGAGCGAGATCCTAAAAGATGATGTCGCTCGAGCCGGTCAATGACTCGCTCGCCGTATTTCTCAACACTGTCGTATTCGTCGACCGGATGCTCCGCCACATGAATATGAAACCCCACATCCTCCGGACAGGCTTTTCGACATTCGTCCAGAGTTTCCTCGCATAAGGTCAGGCTGGCATGCAAGCCAAAGGTGCCAGAGAGATATCCATTACCACTGTTTTTGATCGAATCCAGAAAGCGCCGATTTTCATTGATACCTTTTCGTGCTCCTTCCGGGCCATTACGGTCCGTGACCTCATAACATAAAGAAGCACGGACCCCTGCCATTTGAACTGCCGTCGCAATCTCGTCTAACGAACCTTCAATCGCATTAGGAGATGCATGGTGGTCAATGAGGGTTGTGGTGCCATGCCGAATGGCGTCGATCAAACACACCAGAGCCGAATAATGGACATCCTTCGCGGTCAAAGCCCGATCCAAAGGCCACCATAATTTTTCTAATATCTGTGGAAATCCATCTGGCGCCCTACCCGGAATTGCCATACCCCGAGAAAACGCCCCATAAAAATGCGTGTGCGCGCAAATATTACCCGGCATAACAAATTGTCCGCGCGCATCCAGGCGTTCCTCTTCTGGATATTTTTCGACCAATGTTTTTGAATTTTGGATTTCAGTAATTTTTCCAGCCTGAATCCGAAGACCAAAACCATCCAGGATCTGATTGGGTTGATCCCAAGTAATCAATTTGCCACCGATAACCAACATAGACTGGCCTCCATGTCAAATGTCCGACAATATTTTAGCACACAATGTTATGCTATATTGTCCATAAAAGAATATTTTGAAATATAATGAGAATAATTCATTTATTCGGAGAGATCTATGATTGAACCGTGTACCACAGCTTTGAACTTTGCAGCCCAAAACCACGACCTGTTTTTACGAAAATTGTACGAGTTATTGGCGATTCCTTCGGTATCCACCGATCCTGCCCACATACCTGATATGACCCATGCGGCCAACTGGTTGGCCAACGAGCTTAAGGAAATCGGTTTCTCAAATGTAATGGTGTATGCCACCGAAAGACATCCTGTTGTTTACGGTGAGCTCTTAAGGGCAGGATTAAATGCACCCACGATATTGGTTTATGGCCATTACGATGTACAACCAGCAGACCCCCTCGATCTTTGGGAAACCGACCCATTTGAGGCCACTTTAAATGGGGAGAATTTATATGCGCGCGGCGCATCGGATATGAAAGGCCAGGTTATGGCTTCATTGAGTGCCGTCAGGTCGATCGTTTCCACAAATGAGCTCCCAGTTAACATCAAATACTTGATTGAAGGCGAAGAAGAAATTGGCTCTCCAAGTTTGGGAAATTTCTTAAAAGACCATCGCGACCTCTTAAAATGTGATTTTGCGCTAAATCCGGATGCAGGGATGATCGCTGCTGACACACCAACGATTGTTTATGGGTTGCGCGGATTAGCTTATTTTGAACTGAAAGTGACTGGCCCTAGCCACGATTTACATTCAGGCATGTTTGGCGGCGTAGTCCACAATCCTGCGATTGTTCTGGCAGATTTGATCAGTGGAATGCATGATGAAACCGGCCGGATCATGCTGCCGGGCTTTTACGATTCTGTCCTCTCTTTGAGCAAACAAGAACAGGATTCGATTGTCCAACTGCCTATGACAGAAGAGTATTATCTCAAAAATACCGGAGCTCCCCAATTATGGGGAGAATCTGGCTATTCCCCTGCAGAACGCGTTGGCGTCAGGCCCACACTCGATGTTAACGGAATGATTTCTGGTTTTACCGGTTCAGGATCAAAAACAGTCATCCCATCCTGGGCTATGGCAAAATTATCCATGCGCCTGGTACCAAACCAGGATCCAAATGAAGTCCATCGCCAACTGATTGACTATTTGGAGCATCATGCCCCAAAAACCGTCACCTGGGAGCTGACACAGATGGCTGGTGGTCGTGCCTGTATAACGGATCTCGCCCAGTCTGGAGTACAAGCTTTAGCAGCCGGGTTGGAATCGGTATGGGGAAAACCGCCCATGTATAAACGCGAAGGTGGAAGTATACCGGTTGTTTTGGAGATGCAAAAAATTCTTGGAATTGACTCGGTCCTGACTGGATTTGGCCTTCCGGATGACAACTTACATTCTCCAAATGAAAAATTACATTTACCCACCTGGTTTCGTGGGATTGATACGTTCGTATACTTTTTCTTTAATTTAGCAGTAGGAAAAACGAATTGAGGTTGATAATGACGAAGTTAAAATTACCTGCTTATGGGGGCCAGGCATTAATCGAAGGTGTTTTGATGCGTGGATCCACAAATGTGGCTGCAGCGATGCGTGCTCCCGACGGAAAAATAGAAATCCATACCGAGAAATTGTCTGGAATATACCGCAGCGGCTTAAGAAAAATCCCATTCCTACGCGGTTTAATCATATTGTGGGATGCACTCGTGCTGGGAACCCATTTCTTGACGATTTCCGCCAATGTTCAGTCAGGAGAGGACGAAAAGATAGAAGGGCCGGCCCTTTATGCAACCCTGGCCTTTTCACTAATCATCGGCCTGGGTATATTTGTATTGATCCCTTCTGCCCTGGGAAGTGGCATCGAAAGCTTAACCCATTTGAGCCTGGGTTGGGTCAATCTTATCGAAGGCATCATCCGTCTGACAATTGCCATAGGCTATATCTGGTTGATTGGTCGCATGCCGGAGATAAACCGTGTTTTCTCTTATCATGGCGCAGAACATAAAACGATCAATGCTTTTGAAGCCGGCGCGCCATTGAATCCAGAAGTAGTAAAAAATTACTCCGTTGAACATCCGCGGTGCGGAACAGGATTTTTACTGACCGTTGTTATATTTTCAATCCTCATTTTCTCACCCCTGCGTTCATTGGCTTTTTGGATAAGGGTGCCGTTTCAATTAGGGCTCATTCCCTTGATCGCCTGCCTGGCTTACGAATACATGCGCTGGACCGCGGATCACCTGAATTACGGTTGGGTGCGGATTTTAATCACGCCCAACCTGGCTCTCCAACATTTGACCACTCGTGAACCAACCTTAGAAATGCTCGAAGTATCGATCGCCTCATTTAATGCCATGATCGCATTGGAGGCAGCCATAACAGAACCAATCAAGGAACGGGTTTTGGAACCACAAAACATATGAAAGATTGGCGGGGTATCCTTTTCGGTTCATTTCTTGGCCTGGCATTTTCTGCTGTGATCGTTCTAGTCGCGCAGCCACCGAGAGGTGAACCGATTGCCATCCCACCAACCGGCTCGCCCTCACCAATGATTGTGTACGTCTCAGGTTGCGTGAAGTCGCCAGGGCTCGTTTCTTTAACACAAAACGATCGGGTAAGCAATGCCATAGAAAAAGCCGGAGGCTTCACATCAGACGCCGATCAGAGCATGATCAATATGGCTGCAAAATTAGTGGACGGCGATAGGATTATTGTTCCCTCGCGAAGCGAAAATGCGACAAAAGCAGCCATCAACGCCACTCAGGCAGCCTCAGGGACAAAGGCCAAAAATACTGAAACACCCATACCCAATTTCCCCATAAATATTAACACCGCAACCCAGGAGGAGTTAGATAATCTTCCCAATATTGGCCCAACGAAAGCCGCAGACATCATTGAATATCGCCAGCTGCACGGTCCTTTCGAAAAAATTGAGGATATTATCAAGGTGCCAAATATTGGCCCAACAACTTTTGATAAAATTAAGGACCTAATCACCATTTCTGGTTAACGGAGAAAAATTATGGTACTCAAATCAAAGCTGGAATCTGATTTAAAAGATGCGATGAGAGCATCGGATGATTTGCGTAAGCGAACATTGCGAATGGTGATTTCCAGTATTAAAACACAGAAATCGATCGCCAGAGCAGCCTCACCGACGTTGAAGTCAGCACGATCATGCAGAAAGAAATAAAATCCAGGCGAGAGGCAATTGCCGAAGCCGAGAAAGCAAATCGCCCTGATCTGTCCCAATCTGCCCAGGACGAAATCGCTGTTTTGGAAGCGTATCTCCCTAAAGGTATGACTGAAGATGAAATAAAAACGGCTGCAGTATTGGTTATTCAAGAATTAAATGCAACCACCCCCTCAGATATGGGCAAAGTAATGAAAACGCTATTGCCCAGGCTGCAAGGTCGAGCGCCGGGTGATATAGTCAGTAGAATTGTTCGAGATTTGCTTCAACAATAAATCATGTTATTTGCCTCTAGCTCAGAAAAAAAACATTCTTTAACCAAAGACCGCATATTTCGATTATTGATCCTCCTGGCTACAATGCTGCTTACTTTTGGAGCATTAATATTTCCCTATTCCTTGCGCCAATCGTCATTTCCATTAAAGGTTGGAGATGTCGCTCCACAAGATATACAGGCGCCTTATGCCGCCAGTTATGAAAGCGCCATATTGACCGAACAGGCCAGGAAAAATGCAGTAAGCGCTGTGCCTCAAGTATTTCAGCCTGTTGATCCAGCGATCACCAGAAAACAAATTGAGAAATTGCGGGTTGCCCTGGATTTTATTTCTAATACTCGAGCCGATTCCTTTGCGTCTCAATCTCAAAAACTTTCAGATTTAGCTCAGATGGCTGACCTCCAAATCAACCCAGAAATCGGAGGGAAGATCCTTTTATTAAGTGATAGCCGCTGGCAGATCGTTCAACAGGAAGCACTCAATGTCCTCGAACAGGTTATGAGAAATACCATCCGTGAAGGGCAGGTGTGGAATGCTCAGAGAAATGTGCCAACCTTAATATCTTTTTCGATCCCTCAGGATCTCGCTGTCATTGTTTCAGAGTTAACCATTCCGTTTATCATCCCGAACTCACTTTACAGCGCGGACCAAACCGAAGCAGCCCGCCAGGAAGCCCTCAATTCGGTCGAGCCTGTGATTCGGGCATATGCATCCGGAGAAATTATTGTCCGACGCGGACAGATCATCACCGATGCCCAGCTTGAAGCAATGCAATATTTTGGCTTAATTCAAAATCAAGGAATCACTCAAAATATATTAGCGGCCGCCTCATTAACTATTTTAATTGGAGCATTAACTGGCCTATATTTCTACCGGAAAAAACTCTCTGGATTAAACCAATTGTCCAAATTGGTAATTATTGCTTTATATTTCCTGCTCTTTCTGTATGGTGCTCGATTCATTCTTCCTAATCGCACAATTCTTCCATATCTTTTCCCGATATCTGCATTTGGATTAACCATTGGCAGCCTATTTTCAATGGAAATCGGTCTGGTATTCTCGATATTTCTTGGAATCCTGGCTGGATATGGGATGCAGAATGGACTGGATCTAACGCTTTTCTATATCTTGTCCAGCCTGATCGGAATATTTGTTCTGGGAAAAGGCCGGCGTATTATTAATTTCTTTTGGGCAGGTATTGCGGTAGGTGTTGCGGGATCAGCCGTGATACTCAGTTATCGCCTGCTTGATTCTTATACTGATGCCCTGGGAATTACGACCTTAATGGGTGCAGTTTTTATTAATGGGCTCGCCGCGGCCAGTTTAACGCTGCTCAGCCAATTCATTTTCGCCCAGGTTATGGGCCTGACCACTGCACTTCAGCTCCTGGATTTATCTCGTCCCGATCATCCGCTCCTCCAATTTCTACTCCGCAATGCACCAGGCTCTTATCAACACAGCCTGCAGGTAGCAAACCTGGCGGAGCAAGCTGCGGAGGCAATCAATGCAGATTCATTGCTGGTCAGGGTTGGCTGCCTGTATCATGATGTCGGAAAAGCGCTTAACCCGTTCTTCTTTATCGAAAACCAGGTTCCCGGAAAACTCGACTCGCACGATGATATTGATCCTACGGTAAGCTCGGCGACCATTATCAATCATGTCACCGATGGCGTCGAATTAGCCCGCAAATACCGGATTCCTTCGAGAATACAAGACTTCATCCGTGAACACCACGGCACTAATATCACCCGCTACCAATATGGAAAGGCCCTGGAAAAGGCTAAAAACGATAAAGATGCGGTAAATCAAGAGTTATTTCGATATCCAGGCCCGCGCCCCCAATCGCGTGAGACTGTGCTGCTTATGATCGCGGATGGCTGCGAAGCCAAAGCACGGGCTGACATCCCCAAAACGGATGACGAACTGCGCACCGTGGTTAGAAAAGTTGTGGATTATCTGCGTTCGGAAGGGCAGTTTGATGAAACCGCTTTAACCTTACGCGATCTGCACCTCGTAACCGAGTCGTTTGTGAAAACGCTCAGGAACACATATCATCCGCGGATTGCCTATCCAGAGACCAAACAAGGTGCCATAAACACGCCTACGGAACCTTTGCCAGCCACAATCTCTCCCGCAAAACCTGAACCATTAGCCAGCCAGCAGGACACATTGAATTGATCAATATCATTATTAATGAGATTTTCGAAGCGCCTGATATTGATCCCGCTGTTCTTGAGAAAACGGCGGTAAAGGTATTGGAGCACGAAAAAAAAGGAGAGGAAGTAGATATCTCCATCGCGCTTGAAGATAATGCTCATCTGCAAGAACTCAATTTGCAATTCTTAGGAATCGATGCTCCTACAGATGTTTTATCTTTTCCAGCCGAAGAAACGGATCCGGACACAGGTCATTTATACCTTGGAGATATCATCATCTCCTTACCGATTGCCTTGACCCAGTCCGCTTCCGCAGGCCATCCATTGCAAAACGAATTGCAGCTCCTGGTAGTTCATGGTATGCTCCATCTGCTTGGCTATGATCATGCCGATCCAGAGATGAAAAAAGAAATGTGGGAACTTCAGGCGAAATTATTAGCAGAATTATCGGTAGAGATCAAGAAACTGCCAGAGGATTAGATGGGGAACTTTTTTCGATCCAGATTCATGTCGTTCAGCTACGCATTTGCCGGAATACGTTATGTACTGAAAACCCAAAAAAATGCCTGGATCCATGCCCTGATCAGCATAGTGGTCATTTTCCTGGGGATATGGTTGGGAATTCCCCCACAAAATTGGGCAGTAATTGGCCTGACTTTAGGACTGGTTTGGATGGCTGAATGCATGAATACCGCCATCGAAATCGTTTTTGATTTGATAAACCCCGATTCACATCCAATGGTTAAAATCGGTAAGGATGTTTCCGCTGCGGGGGTTTTGATTTCTGCACTCTGTGCAGTGTTTGTGGGTCTTGTAATATTTGGGCCGCCATTATTTGAGAAGCTATTTTTTCGGTAATCAGGAGAAAAATGGACCGTGAATTCTATTTCGGAACAGTTGGATCACCTATCTCCACCCCATCAAAACCAGGGGGAAGTGTTGGCGCAGTTGGACAAATTGCTGCCTTAGGATTGCAGGCGCTTGAGTTAGGTTGGGTGCGCTCAGTTAGGATTTCCGAAGAATCCTGCGCCAAGATTAAAATTGCCGCCCAGGAAAACAATATCTCGCTCAGTGTGCATGCGCCTTATTTTATCAATCTCAATGCAGACGCCGAAGAATGGCCCAAATCGCGTAAGCGTTTGATGGATGCAGCCCACTTTGGCAATTTAGCTGGAGCGACCGATATAATATTCCATCCCGGATCTTATTTTGAATTACCGCCGGAAACGGTGCTGCCGATTGCGATTGACCGGTTAGCCGGCTGTGCGCAGGAATTACATGACATGGGAAATCCTACGATCCTACGGCCAGAAACAATGGGGAAATCTGCTATGTTAGGATCCTTCAATGACACAGTCGAAATGTCTTTAGCCATCTCAGGAGTCGAGCCTTGTATCGATTTTGCCCACCTGCATGCCAGGAATGGTGATGGATCGATGAATAGTTATGAGGAATGGGCCGAAGTAATCAATGGCTATGCGAAACGACTGGGCTCTGATGCGCTCTTACGCATGCACATCCACATATCAGGCATCGAATATTCGGAAAAAGGTGAGCGCAATCACTTGCCGTTGAAAGAGTCGGATCTGGACCTATTGGGACTCCTGCGCGCACTGAAATCAGCTGGATGCGCAGGGCGCATTTTATGCGAAAGCCCCTTAATGGAAGAAGACGCCCTTTATATGCAAGAAACGTGGGATTCTTTGTAAATGCAAAGGCCGGGATAACTCTTCCCGGCCTTTTTTTATAGGTATTCTTTCAAATTATGTTCGACTGCGTAAGCAGCCGCTTCAGCGCGGTTGCTTACACCGAGTTTGGATAATATACTGCTGACGTAGTTTCGGACGGTACCTTCACCAAGAAATAATGCTTTGGCAATTTCGCGGTTTGTTTTACCTTCAGAGACCAGGGCCAAAACATGTTTTTCTTGCTGGCTTAAGTTAGCAAAAGCGGACGCTTCTTCATCCTTCACCGCCCGGCGCACTTCCTGAAATACGCGCTGCGTCACGGCCGGATCTAACAACGCCTCACCCCGACTGACAGCTTCCAGGGCACGGATTAAGTCATCGCTGCCAATCTGTTTCAGCACATATCCTGATGCACCAGCGCGAATGGCTGAAAACAGCATTTCATCTTCGGCATATGACGTCAGCATAACGATTCGTGTCTCAGGATAATTCCGGGTAATTTCTTCGCAAGCTTCAATACCAGATGCTCCCGGTAAGCGGATATCCATTAAAACAATATCAGGGCGCAGCCTGGATACCTGATCCACCGCTTCTTTCGCAGTGCCTGCTTCGCCAACAACTTCAAATTGGGGATGGTGCTCTAACAACGCTTTTAATCCAAGCCGAACAACTTCATGATCATCAACCAAGAGAAGGCGGTATTTGCTGTTCATTAATGGGCCTCAATTCGTAATATATGATTCGAGTATAGTCGAGAGTATACCCTGTTGCAAGGGTTTAAGAAACTGTCGTTTTGCGGTTGCCAAAAATGCACCCTGTGGTAAACTTATTTGATCAGGCGAGGTTCTATGGAGCAATCAAACAAAAAAAACGTTCTTTACATTGAGGACAATTCAGAAATGATCGATCTTGTATCCTTGATTATCGGACGTCGAGGATATGAAGTGGTGGGGGCCCATGGAGGGCGAGAAGGGTTGGATCTTGCCCAACAAAGTCCTCCAGATTTGATCCTTTTAGATCTGATGATGCCAGACCTGGATGGCTGGGATGTTTACAAGCAGTTGAAAGCCAACGAATCAACCCAAAACGTGCCTGTAATTATTATTACCGCAAAGTCCCAAGCCATTGACCGGGTTCTCGGATTACACATCGCTAAAGTCGACGATTATATTAGTAAACCGTTTCGCCCTCAAGAGTTGCTGGATAGCATTGAAAAAATATTAAGCGCCACCCCACAATAAACGCAAGCCAGTATTTATGCAGATTATCCAATTACAAAACCAATCTCGCCCATTAACGCAACCAATTTCCGCGTCGTATTGCGATACATTTTGGTCGCGTTTTCGCGGATTGATGTTTCAATCCAAACTGGAGCCAACTCAGGCATTATTGTTGGTGGATAAAAAAGATAACCGTCTGGATTCGGCTATTCACATGCTCTTCATGAATTTTGACATCACTGCCGTCTGGATCAATTCACAAAAGAAAGTGGTGGACGTAAAACTGGCTCGGAAGGGTCAGTTAATCTTAATTCCACTACAACCTGCTTGTTTTGTATTAGAGGCTCATTCCAGCCAATTTTCGAATTTTCAAATTGGAGATTCAATCCATTTTTAGTATGCATAAATCAATTCTCACTTTATTGCTCCTCATTTTATTCATCCCAATTATTCCGGTATACGCCCAAAGCCAACCCGATTTACCGATCTATATCGTTCAACCTGGAGACACCCTGGGGACGATTGCACAAAGATTTGGCGTCCCTCTGAACACATTAATTGAGGTAAATGCGATCGCCAATCCCGACGCCATTTCAGCGGGAATGGAATTAAAGATTCCCGGGCTTGAAGGAATATCTGGAACGTTGCTGACCCAATCCGTGCCATTGGGTGAGACCTTTTCAAGTATGGCAATACGTTATCAGATATCAACTGATTTATTAGCCAGGTTGAATCGAGTTACCAGCCCCCAAGAATTATATGCCGGCGCTTCTCTTGTACTCCCAGAAGACAAAGAGAAAGGCACCGCTCAGGCCAACGCCATGTTAGAAACCGGGCAATCAGCCCTCGAAATATCAGCGGGTAATAGAGAAAATCCCTGGACATCAATTCTTCTGAAAAAAGAAGACTCAGAAATCAAACAAATACCAGGTGAAATTTTTTACTCAAAAAACCAGGATGAACAGCAGTTTTCCTCAATTTCACCGGCGATCACCTCGATCGAGATCAATCCAATTCCACTGGTTCAAGGTAAAACGACGGTAATTCGCATTCATACCACGAAACCGCTTTCATTTTCTGGGAAATTAGCCGGGAAAGAACTCCATTTTTTTGAAGAAGAGAAGGACGTTTATACAGCCTTACAAGGTGTTTATGCCCTGGCAAGTCCGGGATTGACGAACTTCACCTTGAATGGCGTAACAGAAACAGGCGCTCGATTTAGCTTTGAAGAGATGGTCATCTTGAAAGCCGGTTATTACCCAAAAGACCCGCCATTGACTGTTGACCCAACAACAATCGACCCGGCTGTAACAAAACCAGAAGAAGATTTGATCGCAAAAATAGTCAGCCCCGCAACTCCAACCAAATATTGGAGCGGTATTTTCCATGTCCCCGTGGATGAGCCGGTTTGCTATAAATCCACATTTGGAAACCGGCGTTCGTATAATGGCGGTCCATACCAATCATTTCATGGTGGGACAGATTTTGGGGTTTGTGCAAATTTAAACATTTATGCTCCTGCAGATGGCGTGGTAGTTTTTACTGGTCCCCTGACCGTACGGGGAAATGCCACCATAATAGACCATGGTTGGGGAGTTTATAGTGGATACTGGCACCAAAAAGAAATCAAGGTAAAAGTTGGTGATCAGGTAAAAACCGGGCAGTTGATTGGTTTGATCGGTTCGACGGGTCGTGTCACCGGTCCCCACCTCCATTGGGAAATGATCGTAAATGAGATCCAGGTTGAACCAGTGGATTGGCTTAACCAGGTTTATCCATAAGCATAAGGAAAGCTAAGGTATAATTATTCGTGAAAATTCTCATTTGTAATTCAGGTGAAAGAACATTATGGTAATGTCCCCCTTGTCTATACGCAGTGATTACTGGGAATCCTTTAACCTAAATGAAAAGGATCTGGAATTCCTTTACAACCTCTTGTTGGAACTAGAGACACCGCAAACGACACAAGAACTGGCGTTTGCTTTGATTAATGAGCGTATCCGGATTGTTATTGAGGATTTGAGCAGCCAGAAGAATTCTGAATCTGCGATTTACCTGCCAAAAGAACACTTCAAGCCAGGCCAAACATTATCCTTCCCTGCCATGGATTGGAAAGAAGGGAAAGTACTTTCGGTTCGCCCTGGTCAAAACCCGGAATATCATACGTTTGAGGTTATTGAGGTTGAATTTGATCAAGATGGGACAAAAGAATTTGCCTCAGGCATTGAGGATCACTTGCTCAATAATCCTGTGGCGGTTAAGTTAGATGATCCGCTTCTTGATTCAGCCTTTGTCGAAAAAAAATATGGACCTTTGCTGGAAAAGCAGATAGAAGATAGGCTTAAGGCAAATGATGACCTGGTGAGAATTGCCTGGCGATGGTTCCCGCGAGCGTTGTTGGTTGATGTTAATATTGGGCATTTAAACCTTGCCGAAGCTGTTTTAGATATGATGGGCGGAGGTCCTTTGCCAACTCATGACCTTTTAGAACAAATTGAACTGCCGACAGATGTAAATTCGAAATTAACTGAATTTTCGTTAAATCTAGCTTTGCAAGAAGACGGGCGATTTGATGAGGTTGGCTCGGCTGGTGAAATATTATGGTATTTGCGCAGGCTTGAGCCCAAAGAAGTGCAGTCTATCCCGACCTACCTCAAATTTAATCCAACACCATATGATCATGAGCAGGTTGTCGAGCTGCTTGAACAAATGGACCGTGATGTAATTGATGAACTCGAACCCTATGAAAATGAAAGCGTGGATGAAGAGCAGCTTACGATCAGTTTAATCTATCCACATTGGCAGGCCGGAACCCTTCCGCTAACCAACAACGTGTCGAAATTTTTTCCATCGGCTTATGAAGCACCTCGCGTTCGATTTACTTTTATGGATGGAGACACGGGACAAGAATTTGCTGGTTGGGTCGTACGCTCTGACCATTATATTTATGGTCTGCAAGATTGGTATTCGGGTCAAAACTTGATCCCAGGCAGCCTGATCCATATCATGCATGGCAAAAACCCGGGTGAAGTTATTGTTAAAGCCGATAAACGGCGGTCTTCTAAAGAGTGGATTCGGACGGCTTTAATTGGGGCAGATGGCGGAATCGTATTTGCCATGTTAAAACAAGTTGTGAACAGCTCGTTTGATGAACGCATGGCCATTGCCATTAGCGATCCTGGAGCGCTAAGCTTACTGTGGCAGCAAGGTGGTCGACCTAAACAAAATGTAGAGCAGACGATTTTGACCATGATGCGTGAGTTAGCCAAACTGAATCCTCAGGGAAATGTACATTTCCAGGAAGTATATTCAGCCGTGAACCTTATTAAACGCTGCCCTCCCGGGTTAGTTTTAAACATGCTAAGTACCCGTCCATGGGCAAATCATTTGGGAAACCTCTACTTTAAGCTGGAGGACAATAAGGAGGAAAGCAATAAACATGAATGAACCCAGACGATTCAGCCTGATTAAACCCTCCATTGATACCCCATTTCATATCGACATTGAATGGTGGAAGCAACATGATCGAAATTGGCGCGTATTCTTGCACGACTATATGTGCGTCGAACACCAGACTATGTTTGATAATCTGGAGGATAATAATTGGGTCGACTCGGTTGACCCGGAAACGGCTGAAGTCAAACGGGTGGATGGCTTGCAACACGTTTTGATGACCCATTGCGCGCGCCAGCCTAATTTCATAACA
Source organism: uncultured Chloroflexia bacterium (assembly GCA_963768585.1). GTDB lineage: Bacteria > Chloroflexota > Anaerolineae > Anaerolineales > Anaerolineaceae > CAVUNY01. The sequence continues at coordinate 377,207 of CAVYIF010000013.1, read as the reverse complement.
GCGAATACAACCCTGGTCGATTTAGTGTTTAGAGTTTTTTTGTCTAATGGCAATGAACCTTTATCCATAAGAGAAGTTGCCGAAATAATTAATCGGCCGGCTGAGACTATTTTACGTACAATATCAGGCCCACAAGTATACAAAGGACTGCGTCCTTTCAAAAACTGATTGCACTTCAATATTTCATAAAGGGTGGATTGATTTCGCACCATTGTTCACACAAATCGAGCCATTAAACAACTTCACAAAGAAATCGTGATAAAATTTAATCAAGATTCGCCTCAAATTTTGACCTGGCGGAATCTTGAACATTAATTTTCTGCCCCTGTAGCTCAATGGACAGAGCACCGGACTTCTAATCCGATGGTTGCGGGTTCGACTCCCTCCAGGGGCGCTATAATTATTGCAAGAAAGGGATCTTTAATCGGACCCTCCCCAGTGGCATGGGCCATCAAGGATTAAAATCGGGAATTATCCCATTGAGGTTGATATGATCGTTGTTAATTTAAAACCTGCTGGATTTAAATCGAGCCAACTTTCACAGGATCGCGCGTCATATTATGTGTCAGGGCTGGTGAATTGGCATATTACAGGTAAACCTAATGTCTGGCACCCACCCACGGATGTGTACGAAACAGACGATAAAATTGTGATCAGGGTGGAAATTGCCGGGATGCGTGAAGGCGAAGTATCTGTAAATTTTGATCACCACCTTTTATCCATCAATGGCTCGCGACCTGAGGTATCAGAGAAACGTGCCTTCCACCAGATGGAAATTTTCTTTGGAGAATTTAGTACAGATATTGAAATCCCGGTTGCAATCGACACGGATCATATTCAAGCTGAATACCAGGATGGTTTCTTGCGTGTATTCTTGCCCAAAGCGTCACCGAACAAAATACAAATCAAGGAAGATTGAAAATCTTTATGGCCAATAATCGCTGGCAAACAAATTTAAAGGAAATTCTGACCTGGATTGAAGAAGACGAAGGAGAGTTAAGTGAATTGATTCTTCTATCGAGTGATGATGAAAATGCTCAATCAAACGAAATCGAGATTCTTGAAAAACAAATTGCTCAGGTCACAGACACTAACGTACCTGAAACTTTGCCCATTTTACCGCTCCGCGGATTGGTCGTCTATCCACAAACGGCGATCCCATTAACCATTGGCCAACCCCGGTCAATTCGTTTGGTCGACGAAGTCATGAGCTCCGACCAACGTATGATTGGTTTGGTTACTGCAAAAGACCCCAACCTTGAAAATCCTGATCCTGAGGATCTGTATCCAGTTGGAACAGCAGCCCTGGTGCATCGCCTATTTCGCGCCCCGGATGGCTCAATTCGCCTGTTGGTCCAGGGAACAACCCGTTTTCGTTTAGGGGATTTTGTCCAGACTGAACCTTATTTAGTGGCAAAAGTCACCTCCCTGCCTGAAACAACCGAAACCGGGATCGAAATCGATGCGCTGGCGCGAAATGCCCGCGATCAATTCGAACACATTGCCGAGATGATTCCGTCAATACCTCGAGAGTTGGTCGCCTCGATATCCTCCATCGAAGATCCCCTGCAAACCGTTTATACCGTCGCTAATTTGCAGCGCATGGAGCTCGCGGATGCCCAATCCATCCTCGAGCTGGATTCGATTGGAGAAAAACTGCATAAGTTGGTCTCCATCTTGACTCGTGAAAGTGAAGTTTTGGAATTAGGGCAAAAAATCCAAAATGAAGCCAGGTCTGAAATCGAGAAAGTACAACGCGAATATTTTCTTCGAGAACAGCTCAAGGCAATTCAGAAAGAATTAGGCGAAGGGGACGAACAAACTGCCGACGTGGAAGATTTTCGCAAGAAAATTGAATCCTCTAATATGCCCGAGGAGGCGTTAAAACAATCCAGGCGTGAATTAGAGCGGTTGTCTCGCTTGCCGACAGCTGCCGCAGAATATGGCGTCATCCGAACCTATTTGGATTGGCTGGTTTCGCTGCCCTGGTCTGAAGAGACCCAGGATAATATGGATATTGCCAATGCCCGTGCGGTCCTGGACGAAGACCATTATGGTCTTGAAGATGTAAAAGAGCGCATTCTGGAATATTTGGCTGTCCGTAAATTGCGCGTGGAACGCAAAGATGAACTCGCGGTAAATATTTCTACGGACAACATCCGCAAAGAGCGTGAAGGGGTAATCCTTTGTTTCATTGGACCTCCAGGGGTTGGAAAAACTTCCTTGGGGCAATCGATCGCGCGTGCATTGGGCAGAAAATTTATCCGGATTTCTCTGGGCGGTGTCCGAGACGAGGCGGAAATTCGTGGTCATCGCCGAACATATATTGGCGCAATGCCTGGCCGGATTCTCCAGGCCCTTCGTCGGGTCGAATCACACAATCCTGTGTTTATGATGGATGAAATCGATAAACTCACCTCTGACTTTCATGGTGACCCTTCATCTGCACTGTTAGAAGTCCTCGATCCAGAACAAAACAATGAATTTCGCGATAATTACCTCGAAGTAGCTTTTGATCTTTCGCAAACCATGTTTATCACCACTGCGAACCAGGTTGAGACAATTCCATTGGCTTTACTTGACCGTATGGAGATTATTCGCCTGGCTGGCTACACCGAAGGCGAAAAGATCCAAATTGCCCGCCAATATCTCGTGCCCCGTCAGATCAGAGAAAACGGGCTCCGCCAGGATGAAATTGATTTCGCACAAGACGCCTTTGAAGTGCTTATCCGTAATTACACCCGCGAATCTGGTGTCCGCAATCTAGAGAGACAGATCGGTTCTGTGTGTAGGAAGATGGCCACAAAAATCTCTGAAGGAAAATCGGAGCAAGCGGAGATTAATGGTGCGAAAGTCCGTGAATTACTGGGGCGCGTAATTTTCAGGCCCGATGACGAACTCTCCCGGAGGACATCCGTCCCAGGCGTTGCCACTGGCCTGGCCTGGACACCGGCAGGGGGAGAGGTTCTTTTTATAGAAGCCACGCGCATGCCAGGCAGTAAAGGATACATCATTACAGGTTCCGTCGGTAATGTCATGCAAGAGTTTGCTCAAGCTGCTTTGTCATATATCAGGGCCCATGCCGAAGACTACGGCGTACCTTCGGATTTCTTCGAGAAGAGCGATATCCATCTTCACGTTCCTGCCGGTGCCCAACCAAAAGATGGCCCTTCGGCTGGGGTAACCATGGCAACTGCCCTTGTGTCATTGTTGACCGGGCGTGCAGTTCGATCGGATGTTGGGATGACCGGAGAAATAACACTTCGGGGACAGGTTATGCCCGTGGGCGGCATTAAAGAAAAGGTGTTGGCTGCGCACAGGTTTGGGCTAAAAACCTTGATATTACCCCGCCTGAATGAACCTGATACCACCGAAGTACCTGAAGAAGCAAAAAAATCGATAAAATTTATATTCGTGGATACGGTTGACCAGGTAATTAAGAACGCACTCGTCCGCCCAACCAAAACCAAAAAAGCGGAAAAAAATTCATGAGCAAGATCCTCTTAGTCGAAGATGATGCCACCATGCAGATGCTGCTAAAAACTTTATTGGAGTTAGATAAGCATCAAGTCACGATCATTGGGGATCTAACACAAAATATTTTACAAACAGTATTGGATCTACGGCCCGACATCTTGATCATGGATGTTAATTTGCGTCAAATTAACGGGATAGAAATACTAAAAATGATTCGCTCCTCAGATATTTCATGGAAACTTTATATTCTCATGACCTCAGGCATGGATTTTCAGGATGAATGCCGCAAAGCTGGCGCTGATGCATTCTTATTAAAACCCTATATGCCGGAAGAATTAGCCAGGCAGTTAAAAAAAGCACAATCAATGTAAGGAGATACTTTGGCCAAAAAGCACACCCGCGCCAGTTTACAATGGCGCACCATGGATGTTCATCTTCACACCCCGGCATCAAGCGATTATCAGCAGCCTGAAGCCAGCTACCTGGATGTATTACAACGCGCTGAAGTCCGTGGACTGGATATCATTGCATTTACCGATCACAACACAGTCGCTGGTTATCGCCGGATGCAGGAAGAAATTCAACAGCTTGAATTATTAGAAAAATTAAACCGGCTTTTACCCGATGAAAAGCAGCGTCTTCAGGAATATAGACGGTTAAAAAACCGCTTGTTGGTACTTCCTGGATTTGAATTTACGGCTACCTTTGGTTTTCATATCATCGGCTTATTCTCGCCTGAAAAACCGGTCCGCGAGATCGAACATCTTCTTTTGACATTAAACATCTCCCCTTCGATTCTGGATATAGGTTCGGCAAACGTAGGCGCCACAGACGACGTCTTAACTGCTTACCAGTTGATCAATCAGGCTGGTGGGTTGGTCATTGCCGCGCACGCGAATTCAGCAAACGGTGTAGCGATGCGAGGTTTTAATTTTGGCGGGCAGACACGTATTGCCTATACGCAAGACCCGAACCTTCATGCGCTGGAAGTCACCGACCTTGAACTTAAGGGTCCGCGCTCTACGGCTACATTTTTTAGTGGAACCAAACCTGAATACCCGCGCCGCATGCATTGTATTCAGGGATCAGATGCTCATCGCTTAACAACCGATTCATCCCGCAAGAGGAACCCGGGGATTGGCGATCGCCCAACAGATGTTTTGTTGCCCGAGGTTTCATTCGAAGCGCTTCGTGAGCTCTTTTTAGGCAACGATTTTTCTCGCACCCGTCCCCATCGCCACCAGGAAGAACCCGCCTTCGATTTTATCCAGGCTGCTATCGATGAGGGTTCGAACATTATCCAGGATTTCCACGAAAGTATGACGGTTCGGGGTGGAAAACTCTACAACATCCTTGCGGATATCTGCGCTTTCAGCAATACCAACGGCGGAACCATGTATGTTGGGATTAGCGCCGACCCCAAAAAGAGCCCACAGGGTGTTTCTAACGTTGATCAATCGACTTCTGCACTTGAAAAAGAAATTTCAACCAGAATCACACCCCCATTGACCTGCACCATCGATGGCCATGACTTCAAGGGAAAGAAAATTATCCGTGTATTGGTGCCGCGCGGAGATGATCCGCCGTACGCATTGGATGATAACAAAATTTATGTTCGTGATGAATTTGAGACCGGTTTGGCTGTACGCGATGAAATTGTGGGGCTGGTTTTACGTGGAAAACAAGAAATGCTCAATAAAGCGACTACACCACAGGCTCCAAAAGCTTCCAAAGTCGAAAACGATCCCGCTCCGCGAGCGCCTGTGACAAATTTGAGCGCCAGTGAAGAAAAATCCACTGATACGATGCCGCGTACCGGAGTTGAAGTAATTCCAGATCTCAATCGTGAAGGGGGTCGATATTTCACCATGCGCGATTTACGCAATGGCAACGTTGTTAAGAACGTTACGCGATCTTCGGCCAGGCGCCTCTGGCATTATGCCATTTCCAAATATGATGAAGTCGCCTCAAAAATCAACCAGCAAGATATCCAATGGCAAGGAGATTATGGTCTCCTGAATCTTCACAAACAAGGTAAAACGATGCTGTACGATCTGCTCCAAAAAACCCCAAGTGGGTACCGGTTTTTCTTTGGGGTAACCAAAGATGGTATTCATGGCCCATGGAAAGCATTGGTCGGTGAAGAGGATATTTAATGGCGCTGCGTTGCGCGGTATTGACTATATCGGACCGTTCATATTTAGGCCAGCGCGAGGATGCATCTGGCCCGGTCCTGGTGAATAAAGTCCGTGAAGCTGGATGGGAAGTGGTGGGTGAAAAAATTGTTCCGGATGACTATGATGCTATCCGGAAAAGCCTGATCGAATGGTGCGATCATGGACAGATCGATTTTATTCTCACCACCGGCGGGACAGGTTTTTCAGGTAGAGATATTACTCCGGAAGCCACCCAGTCGGTCATCCAACGCTTTGCACCCGGCCTGTCTGAAGCCATGCGCCAGAAAAGCCTTGAAAAAACACCTCATGCCATGTTGTCAAGGGGTGTCGCCGGAATCCGTTCGCGAACATTGATTATCAATTTGCCCGGGAGTCCAAAGGCTGCGTTAGAAAACCTGGATGTCGTTATCCCGGTTCTACCACATGCGGTGGAATTGTTGCACGAAGATCCTGGCGCTGAAAATGGACATCGCTTCAACTCAAACAAGCAATCCCAATAAACTTTTTTTAATTGGAATAGGACGATTTCGCCGCTTTATCCACAAAGCCGCGCTCGAGTGCTTGCCTTAAGTCCATCCCCTTTTTAACCACAGTGACAGGATATTGACGTTGATTTATCGTCAAAGATAGATATTCGACTCCATTCGGTCCGCCAAAAGAAGCCCCATCGATGAGTACCACCACCGGTTTCATCCGGCGCATATGAAGAGCATCCGCAGCCAATGCTATGGTTTCATGGTTTGATGCAGTAACCATCACTACAATACTCCCCCGGGGAATGTGCGAAAACTGCGCCTCTACCAGGCCCAACAATGGCAACTCACCTTCATTTTGTAAAAAAGCCAGATTTTCCAGGATTTTCGTCTCCTGGCGTTCACCGCGCTCCGCGGGCAGTGCGATAGAGATTTGCCCATAGCTCATCATGCCAACAGCCAGCCCCTGGCGCAAAAAATAACTGGCAACAGAAGCCGCGACACTAACTGAATATTCAAACGTGTCGGTCGGCAGGCTGAATTCATATCGATTTTTCCACAACCAGAAACGATCACCTGGCGGGGCCACAACTTCATCAGGCTGGCTGTAATGGACACTTTTTTGTGCATCCAACAGGATCCATACGTCAGCCTGGGGATCCTGATCAAACTCTTTCACCATAAAACGGTCTCGTTTGACGGTAGACGGCCAATGGATTCGCTTGAGAGGATCGCCAGGGGCATACTCCCGCACACCAGCTGCGTGCGGGGTCACTTCAGGTGTTTTCCTTTGCTGAAGCCGGCCTCCGGATAATAGTCCGGGAGGAAAAGCAAAATTTGCTAAACGCACAAAATAAGGCAGGACCAACACCTTGTTATCCGTCTCGATCGTTTGATAAAATGCAAACAAACCGAAGGGATCTCCTGAATATAATTCAGTTGGCCCCAAATTGTATTCACCCCGTTGCGTCAGCAGTGTATAGGATGAATATGTGCGAACTTCTCTCGCTCCAATCCACGAGAAAACCCGCGAACCACTCGATCCAGGCAGGTTAGATTTATCGCGCACTTCCAACCACAGCCTGATAATCGGTAGGTCGTTCGAAATTTCAAAATGCTCCTCAAAAACATCGCCCAATTGTTGCCGAAAACCGCGACCTATCCGTTTTAATTTCAATCCGCGAATAGAAAGAAACGCCCACAACCAGCTGACAACAATCAGCATTACAGAAATGTACATCAGGCGATATGGTACCGCGATGCTTTCTGGCGGGAAGTTCGGCGCTAATACGGGCAGGAGAAATACTCCCAAGAAACCGCCCAGGAATATTATTAATGCCCCCCAAAAGACACGTCTGACGATCATTTCGTGACATTCCGGCTGTTCGTCATATCCCCACCTGGAATAGATACCGCCTTAACGGTCTCCTGAACGATCTGATCGGAAGTTATGTCTCGCAATCTGGCAGATGGGTTAATCATAATCCTGTGCGCGAGAACGTGTTCTGCAATCGATTTAATATCATCTGGCAAAACAAAATCTCGCCCAGAAATAGCTGCCCATGCCTGACCGGCTTTAAATAATCCCAGGCTCCCGCGCGGACTCGCACCCAGATAAACATCAGAGCTTTCTCGGGTCGTGCGCACCAATTCGACAATGTAACGCTTAACAGCCGGCGCCACATAAACCTTTTTGATGGCTTCTTGCATCATAGTCAGTTCTTCAACGCTCATCACAGTTGCAAGGGTCTCGATCGGATGGCGCAGTTGTTGAAGTTCGAGCACCAGAATTTCGTCTGCCATTCCTGGGTAACCCAGGCGGATACGCATTAAAAACCGGTCTAATTGGGCTTCTGGCAGCGGAAAGGTGCCCTCATACTCAATCGGATTTTGGGTGGCCAGCACTAAGAAGGGGCGTGGCAGCAGATGGGTAATCCCATCCACGGTCATCTGGTGTTCCTCCATCGCTTCTAATAAAGCTGATTGCGTTTTCGGTGTCGCCCGGTTAATTTCATCCGCGAGCAGAATTTGGGCCATTAATGGCCCGGCACGAAACTCAAAATCACGGGTAACCTGGTTAAAAATTGACACGCCCGTCACGTCACTGGGCAGCATATCCGGTGTAAATTGAATACGACTAAACGTACAGCCTAAAGACCGAGCAAGACTGCGCGCCAACATCGTCTTTCCAACTCCGGGAACATCCTCAATTAAGAGATGGCCTTGACACAACAACCCAATAACAACCAGTTCCAAGGTTTGTCGTTTTCCTACAATCACATTCTCAAGATTGTCAATGATTCTTTGCGAATATTCTTGGATCGTTGAGACCGGCATATCCATGTGCAGTACTCCTAAAAAGAGCTGTGAATTTATTTATTATTGATTATTTTACTCGATGCTTTGAAAATAAGAAAATTAATACCATATACACCAGGCCAAGGAATGTAATTCCGCCTCCTATATAGAAGGATTTTGGCCGGTAAATGAATTCAACCGTATGCACCCCTTGCCGGACATGAACTGCCCGGAATACAATGTCAGCTTTGTAGATTTGGGTATCGATCCCATCCACCTGCGCAATCCATCCAGGATACCAGGAATCTGCCAGAAAAAGGAAGCCATCATTGCTTGCATCAACTCGTATCCGCACGAACCCGGGCAGATCCTCATTCAAAATGGTTATCGCAGGGGGCTTTGGTGAACAAACCGAAATCGAGTCTGATGGTTTTGCTTCAAGGAATAATTTTCGAAATAGCGCAGATCGATCAGGTGAATTTATTGCGTTATCTAAAGAGCCCCAGACCTGGTCTTCATCTTGAAGAAAGTCGGCACAGGTATACCAACGAATACGTTCTGCGCCGTTGACTTTCGTTAGCCTTATCCCCAGGGGATCGGTAATATCCCGCTCCTCTATCATATTGACATCCATTAATTGATAGATCTCAGTGCGCATATTTTCTGGAAGATTCGCAATCCAGCCTGACCATTTTGTAAAACGATCTTGAACCAAAGGATCAAAATTATTCACGTATCGGAATTGGCTGCCAGGCAACAGGTTCATGTTAGGCAGGGCAATTTCACGCAAATGGCTCCAATCTTCGATCGGTGTATAATCCGAAAATCGAAAGAAACGGTGGAATTTTAGATCATACTCCAACTGCGAGTCCAGCAGAACTCTTCCCGAGAATGTGGATGCATCAAACTGATCTATAGATTCAGAAAATAAATCAATCGGAACTGTAGGTTGGAAAGACCAATTCGCCCACAACAGATCCAACAACAGCCATCCTGCGGCTGCCCATTGCCAGACGTCTACGGTTTTAGGTTGGTCGCTTTCGGAGGGCTTCGTTATTGTGAGCACACACACCCCGGTAGCCCAAATACCCAAAAAAGCGGTAGCTTCAATAAATGTGATCCTGATATCGCGCAGCAGCAACCAGGTAATCACCGCTCCCAAGGTGACTGCCAGTGCAGCCGCAGTTAATAATTTAAACCTTCTGAGTTCTCTTTCGACCGGCCTGGTCCAGCTCATCGTACCGATGCCAGCCAATAAAGAAAACATAAAAACGAACCATATCATCCATCGCGCCGGGGCGTTGAACAGGCTGAAGGTCGGGAGATGCGCATATAAAAAGGGAAAAATCGGCGTGTTACTGCCTAATGCGAATAAAAAGCCAATCAGTGCCGTCCCCCACGCCAGGCGGATTAATGGCTGGCGTGGATCAGCGTTACCTTTCCGCCCAATTTTAAACAATGTGGCAAGACCTAATGCCAAAGGTAAAATACCTAAATAAACCGCATCTTCCCAAAAGCTGGCATACCCCCAGTAGTTGGCAGTACCCGGATTTCCAAATATATTTGGCGCAAGTAAGGTCAATAATCGCCATGGCCAAAACGAGTAGGTCAATCCCAGTTCAAAATCAACTGCGGTCGAACGCTGGGAGGAAATTAAATATTCCGCGGTCGGGATCAATTGGATTGCCGATATACCAACCGCAATCAAGCCATGATAAAAGAGCACCCACAGGCTTCTGACAGCCCCCCTCCAGCCGCGATTCACCCAACCCCCAACAAATACCCATAAAACGGTCAAAAGGATGGTATACCAGGTTAATTGGGCATGACCGGAAAGGAGTTGAAAGGTTAAACATATTACCAGAACCACTGAAATACCATTTTGCCTGGTTTCAGTCTCCTTGACCGGCATGGAAATTTCGCTGGCACTCCAAATGATCCAGGGCAGCCAGGCGCCTGCCCAGATCATGCTGTAAAAACCCGCACGGGCAACAAAATATCCGCTTAAGGCGAAACATAAACCGCTAATTGTCTGAGCCAGGACATTAAAACCCAACCGGCGGGATAACAATATCATTCCTAATCCCGCCCAGGCCAGATGGAGAGGTATAAGCAGCGTTTGCCACCAGGCCAGAGCCGGTGTCCCACCAATGGCCGAGAAAATATAGCCCAACCACGTCGGAGGATAGAATAATGCCAGCTGGTAATTTGCCATGAATGGCGCCCCCATGCCATTCAATGGATTCCATAACGGGAGGATACCCTGACTGATTTGCTGCCAGGCATAGGATTGCCAGGGGATGAATTGAAGCGCGGGCAAACCCCAAAATAATGTTTGACCGGTACTAATGGCGCCTGCAAACAGTATAAATGGCCCCAGAATGACTGGCAAATATGGCAACTTGAAAAACTTCAAAAATAAACGAATTTTTGCTGACATTTACTGATTCACTGCGTAAATCTGGACGGTTGTATTCTGATAAATCCTGCTCAGACTTGACCAGCCTGCCGGATTCCAGGCACCCATTTCTCTTTCGTTTGGGCCCCAAATTAAATAGCGAATAGAAAACTGGTCGATTATTTTCATCCTTTCGTCGTTACTCACTGCCGGATTGAAAAAATCATCAACATTTTGCTGTACTTCTTTTAGATGGACGCTTTCTGGTCCATGCCCAATAACCGTTCTCACCGCCGCCCAGGCTGGCAAAGCGTTGGAAGTGTTGTAAGCAGCCAATACAATCGGGAAATTACTCACCTGATCTCCCAGGAATAGGAACGAACTGATTTCATCCGCAGGTTGAAATACCGGTTGTCGTGTTTGTAAGACAGTGAAAATACTGCCGGTCAGTATAAGGATCGAAGAAAGAAAAGATACTGAAGACAGCATCAATCCAATCCGGAAAGTCCTGGAAGGTAATGATTTTAATCCGATCATTGCGACAATAACCAAAGCAACCCAGGTGCCTTCTGGTAATCTTCTTTGCAAGTTATATGGAAAATAAGCCAACATAGGCACAAGAATCAGCCACACAAAAATCACAATCTCCTCGTTCCGCTTTCTACGCAAAATTTCTCGCGCACCCCAAAAAAGAAACGGCAGCAGAATAATATATCCCAGAAGATAATCTCCTGGCGGCGGGCTTTGAATTATATTTTGGGCTGACCAGATTTTTAAGAAAGGATCCATCGTAAAGGAGATGATCGTATAAATCACGATTGGTGCGGAAAGGATCCCCATCACCACACCATTGATCACTCCTTTTTGCCTGACGAAGGTAGAAATTTGAAGATTACTGGTTTTTGCCAGCCGAATTATGAGATCTAAGCCGATAACCAGCCACCCTACAGCCACGGTCAAAGGCTGCATCAGGCCCAGGGCAACCCAAAGCATCCCATTCAAGATCATCTTTTTCACGCTGAAATCAATCTCATATCCGCGCCAGTATGCCAGAATCCCAAACAGTAAGAGACCGCGTGCCATGGACAGATGTGGTAGTGTAAAAAGTGAAAGAAAACCAAAAGTTTCTGGCGAATAAAATTCCAAAGGAAGACGCCCTCCCCATAATCCCTGAAGGCCAAATAAATTAAGCCAGCCCAATCCCCCACCGATAACAGCGATCATCGTCCCAAGTTTGCGAAGTCTGTTATCAACAATAAAACGACTGACAAAATGGTATGTGGCTGTGATCATCACAAATCCACCTGCCCAACGAAACAATTGAAACAATGCGACCAATTGTGCATGCTGCCCGGGAGGTGCAGTCAATTTTCCTAATAAAAGGTAGGGGATAAAAGCCAGAAAACCAGTTTGTGGAAAAGCAGTATAAGGTGTCTTAAATAACCAGGCACCTTCGCTCCCCAGGCGCATTTTAGCGATGTAAGAATTCCCATCTTCCACGCCCATAAAAAATCCGCTAAACTGCCAACCACTTCCCTCCTGCCAAAACCCAATCAAGTATGGCAAAGTGGTTATGCTAAGGACGATGAGGGCAAATATTAAAACCCATTTTCTTTCTGAGGGTGTCAAAATCCACTCCCTGAAATCAAGAATTGGTGAATCATCCACATCCAACCAAAAACAGCACATGCCAGCGAGATATAGAGAAGGTCGGGGCGGTAAGAAAAATCGACCTGATGCTTGCCCGGCGGAAGATTAACGCCGCGTAAAAGTTGGTGGATGGTCAAGAGATCCGACGTTTTCCCATCGACCTTGACCTGCCAACCCGGATAAACCATCGCAGATAAAACAAGCGTACCAGGACCTGTTCCCTCAAGATTGATGTGATTAGGCGAAGTTTTGCGGATGGACACAGCATTTGAATATTGATCGAACTCTTCCTGACGCGGCTGAACCCATGCCCTCGGTCTGAACGCCTGATTGATATAAATATATTGGCCGCTTTCTTCATTCTGAAAAGTCAGACCAGGCGAATCGACTTCGAATGAAGATACAATGTATTTGACATTCAACAAACCCATTAATGGAGCGTTGATCGGATAGCCCTGGTTCACGAGAGATAATTCCGCATTGTCAAATGGCGGTACGGTGACACTGTATTTTTGATAAGGTATTCCACTGGCCTGACTGAAAAAATGAATAAAATTTCTCAATTGCAATGGATCGATTCCATTGATAGTTTCTAATCCGAATCGGGCCGCGGTTTGCTGGGGCAAGCTGTATGACGGGCTGTATATGCGTATTGGTTCATCATTGGAGACCAGCGCTGCCGCAACATCAGATTTTTCACCTAACACAATACTTGGATCTATATATATAAAATTGCTTTTTGCCACGCTTCCCAGGTCCAATAGAATCAGTAGTAAAAAACTGGCCTGATAAAAAAATATACGTTCTTTTACCGCCTCTTTCTGAAAATAACAAGATAAAACCACTCGTAAGAATTACTGCACCCCATAAATTTTGCCAGGGTGTCGATCCTGAAATCAACCATAATCCGATCACGATCACCCAGGAAAACACAACGATTCCGGCCGAAAATAAATTTCCCCAGAAATGGACTCTCCGTTCACGACTTCGCGGATTGGATTGAAGAAAGGCTGCTGTCAAAACGCATCCGGCAAAGCCAAAAATCACCATGAACCGCGAGGGTACCCGCAGTAGATCCATTCCAGGCAGACGGGCGAGCCATTGGTTGGGCGGAAAAGATGCTCCCAAAGACAGTAAAAGAGTACAGATTAACGCTAACAGCCAAAAAGCTGACACCTTGCGCAATTCACGATGGGTGAGTATCCAGATTATTATCAGTAAAAACATTCCGCCAAAGTAAACTGTCCATTCGGCATACCCCCCAAAATTAGGGGCTAAAAAGCCAAATAATTGGATGGGGGAAAGTGAAAAGCTCAAATTATCTTCAACGCTCATCAGGCTGCGCGTAGAAAGACCTGAAAACTCCGCTAATGGAAGAACTAACGGCGCGGAAAGTACACCGGCGATAAAAACACTTATTACCAAATGTTTTATCCAAACGGCCAATTCTTGTATTTTGGTGAAAGATCTTTTTTTCCATCCTTGCCAGGCGCTGAATGCCAGCCATAACAATCCGGCATAAACCGCCCAACGAATATCCGCCAGCACAATCATCGTTAAAACAATAGCGCCCCAATAAGGGAATTTTGTTTTTTCATGCCTTATTTCAGCCAGCAGCAGCCAGGGTGTCCAGGCAATCGCATAAATAAATGTTATATGCCCTGCGCCAATATGAGCAAATATTTTTGGCATCAATTCCCACATCAAGGCCCCACCCAGGGCAGGCAGCCATGTAAATTTGCTTTCACGCAGAAAAAGCCACATGCCCGCGCCGGAAAAAAATAAATGAATTAAAAGATTTAAAGTTAAAACCAAAGGGTAGTGGAAAAATATATGCCAGCCATCCCGGTAGATACCACAACCCAGATAGTGGATCAGCCGCAAAAGGGTAACCTGCAAATAACATGGGAGACCACAATGGGAATTGTCCCCTTGCTAAAGTGTCCAGGAGAAAAAGTGCATTCGGATAATGTGAAATGGTCAAATCAGAATAAGAAGATCGGGGTGAATACACAAAGCCATCCCAACCTGGAATTAGCAAAACCAGGGGGATAAATAAAAATACCCCAATATATGCCCACCTGGCATACCGGTTACCAGGAATAAATTTCAACCGATCCATTTTGATATACAGGTTTAAGCAAACTTAAGAATTCAGCCGGACCCAATTTTTTCTCGCGTGGACCCCAAAATACATATTTAACCTGCTGTTGCAGTAAATAATCTTTCACCTCTCCGGTCGCAATTCGTCCAGAATATATACCGGTAACCTCTAATTTAGATTTGTCCGCATACACAGTTTCAAATATATGACCGTAAATCACCCTGTCACCGGTCCATCCAGGGATAAAATTACCGGTTTCTGGCGCGCACAGCACTAAAACCTCCTCTGGGCCGGCCGTCTTGAGATAATCAAAGGCTAAAACCTCATCTTTCGTCAGGTAAAAAACCGGTGATTTCTGGATAATTCCAAAAATCGCTAACAGAATTACAAATCCATTGGAGATGATCGACAATGAAAACACTAATGGAAATAAATTCTCAAAAAACTTACGGGGTTGGCTTAGCAAAGATTGTATGCCCACAATCGCCAGACAGCCCACCGGAACAAAGTAGCTAAACATGAATTGACGCTGCAGGGAAAAAGGGAAATAAATCAACGCAGCCCCGACCACGACCCAGATGACTAACAATCGGTTGCTTTGATTCCACGCTGAGGTTCGTAGCACGCTCAAAAGCCCCAGGACAGCAAAAATTAAAGCTGGCAGCAATGCTATTGTCAGATCCCAAACGGGAGGCGATTGGGTAATGTTTTGAACATTCCAAATGGATAACAAGGGGTCGCGCTGACTCGCCAGGTATTGATAAAGCACAAAAGGTCCGCCCAAAATAAACGCCGAGATTAAAGGCCGGATTTCAATTTTCTTTGTGCTGAACCACTCGCTCACCGTCCACAAAAAACCAATGCTGCCTGCCACGACAACCCCAAATGGCATTACAATCGCCAATAACAGCCCCCAAAAAGCTAATCTGATCAAACGGAGGAATGAAGGCTGACCGGCCAAATCTATAAATATCCATAACAAAATACCGATGCCAAGGCTGAAATGCGGGCTAGCAAAAGCCGATAAAAATGGGTAAGTCTCAGCAACCCACAAATCAGAAGTTACAAGACCAAATAGAAGAAACAGCCACCCCAGTCCAGACCCAAATAGACATAAAAGAAATGCCTTGCCGGCATTTTCAGGGTTCTCTTTAAATAACCATTGCGTGAAATGGTAAAGAGTGAACACCATAAATAAAACACATAAGACCCGGGTCAAATGGAAAACAAGCACTAAAGAAATTCCAGTAAGTCGAGCTACGTGCCCCAGAAAGATATAAAATAAAAATAAGTAAGCACCTTCACTTTTTTCAGCACTGAAAGGTAAAGTGAATTTCCAATCTCCTCGCCAGCCCTCCTCCATTTTAGCGAGGTAGGAATTCCCATCTTGAGGGTTGAGTAGATACCCACCAAACACATAATTATTTCCCGCATTGAAAAATGCAACCAGATATGGAATTGTAACCAGTATGGAAAAAATGATAAGCGCCAGCCACAATGGTTTACGTTTCATGAATTAGGCTCCAGGAAAAGTATACAGTAGATCATCTGATCGGGCTACAAATTTTCCACATTTCGCGATTGCACTTGCCAATCCGGGCAACCGCTTCTATAATCCGATTATGAGTTAAGCATTTCATCTCGCACAGTTGCAGAAAATCGATACAGAACTGGATCAGATTCAGAGCAGGATGGCTGAGATCGACCAGATTCTATCGACAAATGAACTTTTGGACCAGGCAAAAGAAGCCGAGCAGATAGCCAAAAAGAACATAAAAACTGCTCAGAAGAGTATCCAACAAACTGAGGAAGCCATCCAAAAACACCGCATTAAAATGGAAACTTCTGAAGCAGCGTTATATGGGGGGAAAATCAGAAATCCAAAAGAACTGCAAGATCTTCAAAATGAAATCCTTTCGCTGAAAAAAATCATCTCGGTTCTGGAAGATGAACAGCTTGATTATATGCTAACCCTTGAAGAGTTTGAGAAGCAGCAAAACATAACGGCAAACAACCTCATCCAGGCTGAGGCCGATACTGCCAATCGTCTGGCCGGGTTAATGGGAGAAAAAAGCCAGCTGCTCAGAACAAAGGAAAGACTTATTACAGAAAAAGAAGCTACCCTGCCGCAAATTCCTGCTGAAGATCTGACACTTTACAATCATTTGCGCAAACAAAAGCGAGGGCTGGCAGTCAGCTCGGTTGAGGACGGCGGATGTACAGGCTGTGGGTCCGCATTGAGACCTGCCGAGATTCAATCCGCAAAGTCGCCATCGCAATTAGTACTTTGTTCTACCTGTGGGCGCATCCTTTACGCGGGATAAATCATGCCAGATTGGCTAAATATCAGAGTTGACGGTTTATCTTTCTTTTTAGGGATTGCAGCAGGGACGTTATTCTGGTTCCTGTTTGGACAATTTAAAAAGACTTTACTCCCGTACTTGCTTTCAGTTTCAAAACGGAAATTTCAAGAATTTCGAGATCGTAATTTTATTGGCGCAAATATCGCCATCCGCCAGGACGTTCTAAAACGGGCTCAAAAAGCCCATCTTGCCGCTCAATTGTTCGCTCTGGATGAAATCCTCATTCCGCCAAGATTGATCCCACCGCCGCCATTAATTGATCCGGCCCAAGAAAACGATCTGGAAAATTTGCCCATACCCTCAATTCCATATCTTCCAGATTGGCCTGAAATTTCATCCAATTATCAAAACGATTTATCTACCCTGGCAAAATTGGCTGCGAAAAATGCAAATCTGGTCGTCGTCGGTCAACCAGGCACCGGTAAATCTGTCTGTCTCGCCCAATATGCTTGTGAACTCGCAAGAAAAGATTCCACCCAAAATGTTTCTTCTGCCAGAGTTCCAATTTACCTGCACATCGAAGACTTACTTTCGAATCCAATCCCACAACCTGACGAACTGGTCATGGTTTTTTCAAGACTTCTGTCTTCCGGGCTGCCAATATTCGTTCAGAGCCGGGTTCCTTCATTTCTAAAAATAGTGTTTTCAGAATCGAAAGCCATCCTTCTTTTAGATGGGCTGGATGAACTTCCGCTTTCTCGCTTGAAAGAAGCTGTGAATTATCTGCGACTGATCTCACAAGAATTTCCTCATCTTCAAGTCGTGACCACAGGATCGCCCGCCAACCTCGACGGTTTATTGTCTTTAGGTTTTTTCCCAGTTACTATCGCAGATTGGACCGATAATGACCGGGTGCAGTTTATTCAGAATTGGGGACAGTCATGGAAAAATTTAATTATCCCCGAAATTTCCCAGAAATCGTCGATCGAGAACCCTGATCCCATTTTTATCGATAATTGGGTCAATCCTCACCAAATACACCTGACCCCACTGGAATGGACTGTTAATATTTGGGCTGTATATTCTGGAGAAGGTGGCAAACCTGGCCCATTAAACGCTCTGGAAACCTACATCTCGCGATATTTGCCCAATACTACCGCACGTGATTCCCTTCAGACATTAGCGCTTGAATTAGTTAAGAACGCCAGATCTGGGTTTTCACAGTCGGAAATCGGCAACTCATTCTCTCAATTATCGCATTCCCAATCCCAATTATTTGATCCTACGGCAGCCCAGGGCGAAGATTCACAAAAGCAGGAAGAAACAGCTGTTCAGATCGAACAAATTTCCATATCATCAAAATGGATCGATACACTCGTACAAAACGGGTTAATCAGTGAACATTATGGGCATAATTATCGCTTCAACCATATTTGCTTCATGGGATATCTGGCCTCGTCAATGGAGGCGACATCTGAAATCCAATCCTGGCTTTCAGATTCAGAGCACTGGGAAACAAGGCAGTTGGCTGCCGGATATTTCTTTGCCAGGTATCCGGACCAATTTTCTTTCGGAAACGACCAGTTACAGGGAAACCCGCCCTTCTTCAAGCACCCATTAACAGCCAGCCGGTGGCTGAGATTGATCCCACCCGGCGGTACCATGCGCGCTCGATTGATGAAACGCCTGGCGGATGGAGTGATGGATGAAACTTTATTCTACGCGACCAGGTTGAGATTTGCCAGTGGATTGGTAAAATCCAATGATCCTTCAATGGCTGTGTTATTTCGCCAGTTGTTGGCTTCTCCAAGGCCAACAACGCGCGCCATTGCCTGTCTGGCATTAGGCATGCTTATCGATAAAAAATCTCTCGATCATCTGGCTGGAATGTTAAACGATGCCGAGCCCGATGTGCGAAATAATGCTTGTTATGCAATAGGCGCCTTTCAAGACCAGGCCTCACTTGATTTACTTGCCGAATGTCTTTCTGCGGAAGACGAAACCCTCAGGCTGGCATCCGCTGAAACACTTGCGCGTGACCCAAGAAACGGTTACAAAATATTAGAGATTGAAGCAAATTCTGAAAATCTTCTGGTTCGGCGTTCAGTTGTGTTTGGTTTATCTCATATCAAGGAAAATTGGGCCGTAGAGCTTCTGGAGCAAATGGCAGTACAGGATGGGCAATGGGTCGTTCGCAATGCCGCCAGTCAGGCATTGGATATCATTCAATCCCCAAATCCTACCACGCCGCACCCTCTTACTTCACCATCAGAAACACCCTGGTTGTTTGATTATGCCAGCAAGCTTGGGTTGGGAATCTCGAAAGGCGATCCGGCAATTGATATTTTGCTCCATGCCCTTCAATCCGGATCGTTGGAAGAACAGTTAGCCGCTCTTGATCATTTGAGGTTAATGCCTGACGAAAAAATAGCATCAGCCATTAATGAAACGGCTGTCCAGGCTGCTTATCCACTGAATGAAACGGCGCAATACGCACTGTGGTATATCGAAAACCTCAATTCTGAAACTGAAAAACAAAACAGAATGCAAATCACCCCGTAGACTTTAAATGATCACCTTCATTTTAGATAATTCATAATCTTGGTCTGGACTTCATCTGCATCAAGATTCAGAATAGTTATCAGTTTATCCAACCCTTGCTGCCCGGCAATGATTTCAATATCACCCTTCTTATTCCCAAGAATTTGAGTCAAAAAAACTATCAGAGAATTATTGATATCCTGATCCGTGTTCGATGCAGTTAAATTTAGATCGATTGTTCCATCTTTAAGGATTTCTCTAATTTTATTTTGTTTTGATCGTGGATGGACACGAACTGTAATTGCCGCTCCGACCTGGCCATGATGTAGCTTAAATTTCCGATCATCAGTCATTTTTCCTCAATCAAAGAGCTACAAGTATATTAATAAGAAATGTTTCCACCAGTTGAATCAATAAAAACAAGACAATGGGGCTAAAATCGATCCCACCAAATGAAGGAAGAATCCTCTGAATAGGCAGCAGCATCGGTTGTACGATGCGATCTAAAAAGGATCGAATTGGATGATACGGATTCATGAAATAGGATACGATCACATCAGCGAGGATTAACATCGTCAATACCCAGGCGACACTTTGAATTATTTGGATTAAGAAACTAATCATACATTTTTCCTTCTGGACTTATTTAACCGGGCGAGGCCCCAGAATTGCCTGGCCAATTCTAACAAATGTAGCACCTTCTTCAATCGCTACTTCAAAATCCCCGCTTGTACCCATTGAGAGCTCTTTCCAATTCACCCCAGGCAATTTGGAAGATAAATAGTCTCTCAACTGACGCAGCTTGCAAAAATAGGGTCTCGTCAATTCAGGGTCATCAAAATATGGAGGCATCGTCATTAAACCCATAATTTTCAAATTGGGCAGCGCTGAAATAGAGGAGAAATCAGATATCAATTGAGCCCATTGATCCGGATCGTGCGCAGGCCAGCCGTTTTTTTGCTCCTCTCCGCTAATATTGACTTCTAGAAATGCGGGCAATATTTTTTGCTGTTCCCCAAGGACCCGGTTCAGCTTCTCAGCCAGGCTCAAACGATCAACAGAATGAATATAATGAAAAAATTTCCCAATGATCGGGATTTTGCGACTCTGTAAATGACCGATCATATGCCACTCAATATCCTCAATTTGGCCAAGTTCAACAATCTTTTTTTCTGCTTCTAGAGGATAATTCTCTCCAAACCTGCGCACTCCGGATTGATAGGCTGCCTGGATGATATTAACAGGCTGCGCCTTACTCACGACAACCAGGCAAACATCCTCGGGTTCTCTTCCGGAAACCTTGGCAGCATTTCCGATTCTTTCCTGCACACTTTCCAGGTTATTTCGGATTTGAGAAGTAAGATCAACCATCATACTATTTTAGCGCAAGAAGCGCCCCAAAACGTCCTGTTTTCCCTTGTTCTGCCCGGTGAGAATACCAATCCTCTATATTCCCAGCCGTACAAACACCACTGATTTGGATATGCTCGTGTTTCAGACCGGCTTGAATGAGTAAAAGATAATTCGCTCGCCAAAGATCAAAATGAATTTTACCGTCCTTTTCAAATAGAACTTCGGCAAGTTCATTTTTAAATGATTCCTGCACAAATTCTAAAGCCTGTCCGCCAAACTCATAATGCGCCCCACAGATCGATGGCCCGATGCCCGCCAGAATATCTTCAGTTTGGCTGTTGTAAGCCTGCTGCATGTTTTTCACTGTGGTTTGGACGATTTTTTTTACGGTCCCTTGCCAGCCAGCATGGGCGATTCCGATCACCCGCTTTACCGGATCATAAAAATAAATAGGAACACAATCACCAAAACGCATAAACAGGGTTATATTTTCGTGATCGGTGAGAATTGCATCTGCTTTTTGATGGGCCGCATTGAGAGGGCGCGCTGTTTTCGTGGCAATGACTTCTGTGCCGTGTACCTGCCATACATCAAAAATTGTTTCTACTTTACGTTCGAATGCAGCAAATATCCTCCGACGGTTCTCTATTACATTGCCCCTGACATCGCCGTTCATCCCACCAGTATTTAACGAATCCCAGGGGGTTGGGCTTACACCACCCTGGCGCGTAAAAATCCCTTGATGAATGGGAGTGTCAGCAAATAGCTCGAAAGAATAATATTTTAATTGGTTGTATTCGACATACGCCATACGTTATTCAGCCCTGGTTTGTAAAATAACTTCCTTCTTAGAAAGAATTAATGCCCGGGTGTCTTTCATCGTCTCTTCGATCAACGGGTATAAATACCAGGCAGAAAGAACACCGAACAATCCCCCGGTCAGTGTTCGCCAAAACGGAGTACTTTCTCGTATCGGCAGCCATCCTGGTAATCCAGAAATTAACCCGGGAAGCTGTGAGGCTCCATCGACGCCTATGGGAATTAATCCAAATACCAACCAGAGATACCAGGGTATTTGCTTGATTTTTCTACCAGAAATTGCAAAAACAATCCCAAAAATTAATAGCCCGCCGTATAATGCGACATCGCGTTCACACAAAGCAATTTTATATCCAACCTGGTCATTCCCAAGATAAGATCGAGCCGTACTGATAAAATCAAATGATGTTTCGACCACATTTTGATTGTGGAGAATGGCAGATTCATAACTGGCCACATTATTGATGCCGGCTAATTCGCGTGGGTAATACGGCTGTTCTCCAAATAAGAACCATGACCGGAAAGCCATTTGGTGGCAAAATGGGCTGTAAATTGTATAGATGACCCTGGCAGGTGCGGTAAGTCCAGATTTCATCAAAACCGGTGCCACGAACGGTAAACCCGTGTAAAAAATTAAGATTGCATTGAATAAAAATAAATAATGAGAACTCAGCCAATCGGTAACCGAGTCCATAAAACTAAAATTTCGGGCGCGTTTATAGCGTTCTTGATACCGGTCGTCGCCAATCCGTTCGATATGATCCTGCCGGTCCCTTGCGGCTCCCAACGTCATTAACAATCGTTCCCGGGTAATTTCACCCTGGATGGAATATGGTCCCGCATTAATCATGGGGACTGCTTTGCCAAACACACTTTGCAAAGTGGGTTCTGAATCAATATCCACCTTGACCAATTGGAATGGAATCTGGCTTTTAATCTCCCCTAATAACCTCTCGGCATTCTCACAGTTCGGGTCGTTTTTTCTCGTATAGATCGTAACCGTAATCACTATTGAACCCCAAGTTCTGCTAAGTATCCCTGCAAAATATTTGGCTTTAGTTCACCGATGTGTAAATTACGCAAAACACCTTGGCTGTCAATCATAAAAGTCGTTGGATAGCCATTGACCAAAAATTTTCGCACCAATTCACCACTTGCGTCCAAGGCAATCGGAAACGAAATATTGTTTTGAAGGGTGAAACGCTGCACATCACTTTCGTTCTCCTGAGAATTTACACCGATTACCACCAATTGGTCGCTATGCGAATCATAAATCCCTTGCAGGAGCGGCATTTCATTTTTACATGGCTCACACCAGGTGGCCCAAAAGTTGAGCAGAATGATCTTTCCACGATATTGGCTGAGGGATATGGTTTGACCATCTATTCCAGGCAGGTCAAAATCATCAATTTCGGAGCCTATAGTCGGTCCGTGCTTTGGTGCCGCGCTGGAAAATAAAACCAGCCCTCCCAACAAGGCTCCAAACAATAAACCCGTTAAGATAAAAATCAAACTTTTTTTTATCAAATATTAACCGTTTAAATTCCAAAATCGACGAACCAGCCAAATTGGGCCAGCTGTTCAAAAACTCCCAGAAACAGCATCAAACCAACAATGATCAGCACAACACCCATACTGATTTCAATATAATGCAAGGTCTTTTGATAACGCCGTAAAATATTAGTTACCCAGCCTACCCCCAACGCAGCGATCAAAAATGGAATAGCCAGACCAGCAGAATATGAGGTTAATAGCTGAATTCCCTGCGCGATATTTCCGCCACGGGCTGCTAAAGTCAGGATTGCACCTAAAACAGGCCCTACACAGGGAGACCAACCTGCGGAGAAAAAAACGCCGAGAATGGCAGATGAAACATAACTGCGTTGTTGGTCCTGCGTATTTTGTGGGCGAAGATCGTACTCGAGAAATTTGATCCGCAAGATACCGGTCATATGCAAACCAAATAATATGACCACAACTCCACCAATTTTCGCCAGCCAATCGCGCAAATTATAAAGTAAACCACCTAATGCCGATGCCGCCACACCCAGCAGGATAAATACGATACTGAAACCCAGTACAAAAGCCAACCCATGGGTCAGTGTTTCAAGGCGGTTGTTCTTAATATTTTCAGGATTAACAGCAACTGCGCGCCCACTCAGGTAACCGACATATGCCGGTACCAGAGAAAAAACACACGGAGATAAAAAGGAGGCTAAACCAGCCAAAAATGCCAGAGGTAATGTCACTTCCATTGAATTTAAAAATTCCTTAGTTACGCTTCTAGAACCTGGACTTTCGTCCCATCATACCCAGATATTTCTAATTTACCGGGATCGTACGACACCTGAGGGGCCGACCACAGGAAAACAAATTTCGCATCATCCGGAAGCGCATTAACACAACCGTGTGACATCGGTTCGCCGAAATTATTGTGCCAGTAGGTAGAATGGATCGAAAAGCCACCAGTGGCAAAAAATGATGTCCAACCAACACCAAACACTTCGTACCCGCTGGCTCGCGTCCCTCCTGCCATGTGCATAGACACAAATTTGCGGCTGACAGAATGGTAAAAACCGATCGGAGTGGACCATTTTTCCACCGCATTCCCCTCCGCATCAAATTTAGCACCGGAGGAAATTCGGCAGTAATAAACTTCTCGTTTGCCTTCATAGCAAGCGAGCGTCTGGTTGCTGACATTGATAACGACCTTCTTCTCGGTGATTTCAGGCGAAATTGGATTTAAATCATCGGGAAACAACGGCTTCAGCGCGCGTCCATCTGCCCAAAACATATCACCCGGACTGCCAAATTTTTCGGTGATGTGATATTCCACAATCCCGTTTCGTTCTCTTAAACTGTCAATCCAATAAATCTGACTGTAATAAAGACGTGGGTTACCATCCAATTGTCTGAGAATTTCAGCCCTGGGCGGTGGGTTTGCCATAGGTGCCTCTACATACGGCACAGACACTTCCGCCCATGTTCCTGTACCTGACTCAGTTTGCGGCAGCGTCTTTAATGGCTCATTGAGTAAATTTTTCACCGGCTGCAAATCCGGGGCATAAATATATCCGTCTGGCGTTTCTACCCATCGCCGGTTTTTACCACGGTTGAGATTTGGCTCACCAACAACTTCCTTCATCCATACGACAACCGCATCTTCATACAATACTTTGACAGAAGCGCTGTCGAAAGAGGGTTTCGTTCTGATCTCGATTTTCCCACCAACAACCCTGCCTAATTTCTCAGCTTCTGGAAAATCTGTAATGGTTAATGGCGATAAAGAGGAACGGTATCCAGGCTTTAAAGCGACCGCCCCAAGACCCAACAACCCATTCTTTAAAAATGTCCGTCTGCTAAATTTATTCTTCATTGAAAACATAGTCAAAAGATACCGTTGAAAGTGAAAATTGTCAATTCTGGCAAATTAGAGGAAGATAAGATCTTTAACTTTCTGTATTTCCGGTCCCCACCATGCATCCCCAGGCTGGTAAGGAACCGCGTCTCGGATTTTTTCATACATCAGTTTCGTTCCCTCACCCAGCTGACTGTCTGGAACTTCACGGATCCGCAGATCTAACGCTCGGGCAGCACTATACAATTCTACGGTAACCACGTGTCTTGCATTTTCCAAAATTTTACGGGCATGGCGGGCTGCTGTCATTGAATTCGCGTTATGATCTTCCTGTTCGGCGGAGGTGGGCAGAGAGTGAACCGAATCGGGCGAAGCGAGGGTCTGGTTTTCCAGAACAAGTGATGCGGCTGTATATTGGGGCATCATCAACCCAGAATTCAAACCGGCATCCTCCTGACGATCCACCAGCATAGGAGGCAAACCGGAATTTAATTTACCGTCTGTCAGGCGAAAAATTCTCCTTTCGGAGATTGCCGCGATTTCTGCCAGGGCAATTTTCATGAAATCCATCACCATTCCGATCGGTTCGCCGTGAAAATTACCCCCGGAAATCGCAGTTTGAGGATCAAAAATTAATGGGTTGTCCGTAGCAGCATTAATTTCCGATTCAATCATCCTTCTCACGAACGCAACCGTCTCGCAGGCTGCCCCCTGTACCTGAGGAGCGCAGCGTAACGAATAAGCATCCTGTACCTTGCGGCCCGAATTTACCAGCGTGCTTCCATGGATAATTTTTAAGACGTTTCTGGCCACCTCAATCTGTCCCTGGTGTCCGCGAATTTCATGCAGGCGAGGATCGAAAGCCGAACTGCAGCCAAGCATTGCTTCCAGGCTCATAGCCAGCGAAATTTCGGCCGTTCGTAATAAATGTTCTGCATCAATTACATTTAATGCGGCAAGCGCTGCTGAGAATGTGGCGCCATTATTTAATGCCAGACCTTCTTTAGCCCCCAAACGAATTCGTTTGATGCCGGCGGATGACATCGCGGATTTACCGGACATGATCTCCCCTTTATAAATCGCCAGCCCAGAGTCTTCGTCACGATCAGCTTCATCTGTCGTAAAAACCAATGCAAGATGCGAAAGCGGACACAAATCTCCAGAAGAACCCAGGGAACCCTGTTCCGGAACGATCGGGGTCACCATCCGATTCAGCAAATCCAGGATGGTTTGAACAATTTCAATTCGAACACCGGAATATCCCTTGGCCAAAGTATTTGCCCGAACTACCATCGCTGCCCGAACAACGGTTTCAGAGAAAGCCGGGCCTGTCCCAACCGCGTGGCTGAGTATTAAATTCCGGCTTAATTTCGCAAAATCTGCTTTGGGAATTTTTCGGTCAGAAAATATTCCAAATCCAGTATTGATTCCATACACAGGCTCACCAGTTTCGATTATTTTATTCAACCGCTGGTGTGAATCTTCGATTTGTTTTCTGCCAGAGTCTGACAATCCAATTGTCTCTCCATGACGAGCAACTGCTGCTACCTGCTCCAAAGTAAGCTGGTGGCCGTCCAGTTCAATCATTACCATTTGCTCCGGGTACTGTGCTCGCGTTCCATTTCCCGCTGGGCATCTCGATCCGCAATCGAGGCGCGCTTATCGTAGAGCTTTTTCCCTTTTGCGATCGCCAGGTCCAACTTGGCTCGCCCATCCTTCAGGTAAATCTTGACAGGAATAATGGTCATCCCCTTTTGGCGGACTGCATCGTATAACTCGCGGATTTCTCTTTTATGTAAAAGAAGCCTGCGAGGCCGCCTGGGATCGTGATTATAGCGATTGGCGGCCTCATAGGGTGCAATGTGAGCATTTACCAACCAGGGCTGCATATCATCCTCTACGCTCACAAAAGCCTCTGCAAGGCTCGCCTGCCCCTCACGGAGCGATTTAATTTCACTACCCTGAAGAGAAATTCCTGCTTCAAAATGTTCCAGCAGAAAATATTCAAAAGTCGCTTTTCTATTGGTTGCCAGGTTCTTTTCAGCCATGATCTGATTCTACCTTAACTATCCCCAGATTAGAATGGCGGATCCTGCCGCTAATCTCAGGCAGCCAAACAAAATTAACCCAAAAGATAAATTCTCGGTCCGGGCTATGAATGGGCCAGCTAACGAACCGATTAACACCGCGGCATTAAACATTAAAAAATACCAGGACAGGTATGCTGCTCGATTATCACCAGGAATTTTCTCATAGATATAGTTGAATAGCACCCCACTCACCATCGACCATGCCAGGCCTCCAAGGATCACCGAAAGGATAAATAGCGGAATTTCCCGCATGAGGCCTGTCAGGATTGGATACAAGCTCATTGCAAGGATACCAAAGCCCAATAATTTTTGATTTCCCAATCTTCGTGAAAAACGGTCTAATTGAGTTGAGCCTACAAAAACTGCAATTGAAAGTATTGCCTGGCCCAGCCCAATCACCTGGTCGCCAAATTTCACCTCATTAACCCAGTACAGTGGAAATAAAGGCACAGCCAGATACTGGAATAAATGAAAAAAGAACAAAAGACCCAGGACCTTACCGAATGGGCTTCTTCAGGATATCTATGCGCAGCGGACCGAATAATAATGGTCGCGGGACACGTCGCGTTTTTACCTTTGCACGAGGGAAAAGCAATCGCCAGGGGTCAACCTTCATGGTTGGGGCACTGGAATTTATCGCTATTCGGAACAAATTCAGGCTGCTTAACATCCCCCCCAAAAAACCGATGCCAAAAACGAACTGGTAACCTAACGGGAATGGAAGGGCTACCAGGATCCAGCCGCTCAATAGTGTCGTCAATGTTGAAGCGGCTGACAGCACGGAATTCCGGATGCCGGCGACATATCCCCGCCAGGAAACTGGCACAAGATCCGCAAACATTGAATTAAAGCCAATAGTCACAGCCGTTCCCGGAATGGAAAGGATCAAGGTCAATAAAATAATCATCCAGATTTGACCCTGTTGAGGTAAAAGTACCGGCAAAAAGATAAGCGCAAAATAAAATATACGCTGCGCAATCGATGAAAGAAAAACCGTGTTCGTTAGTGATCGCTGTTGCAGCCACTGTCCAATCGGAAGTGTAAAAATTAATCCGATGATGGCTGGCGCAGCATTGATCATACCAATTTGGGTACCACTGGCACCGATTCGCGCCAGAAATATGGATATGAAAGATAAAATAGTGCCGCTCAAAACCCCATACCAGCCAATTTCTGAATACAGATAACGAAAAATCAACCGATTTCCTTCTGGTACAGGAGCGGATGAGCGGAAAAGACGCATGGGGATCTGAACGAGGCGATCTAGTGAATACAAAAGTTCTCTGCTCTTTGATATAATTTGCTAGTCTTATTCATAGGAGATTCAACTTGAAAGATCAATTCTTACTGGACCCACAGGTTGTTTACTTAAATCATGGGTCATTTGGTGCCACGCCAAAACCTGTTTTTGACCGTTACCAATTTTGGCAGCGTGAATTAGAGCGCCAACCCGTCGATTTTCTTAGCCGCAGGGTTCCGAATCTCCTCCGAAATGCCCGTGAAGTACTTGCCCAATATTTTAATACCGGCCCAGAAAATATCGTTTACATGACGAATGTCACGTTTGCAATCAATGCTGTAGCCAGGAGCCTCAAGCTGTTCGAAGGAGACGAGGTGCTCGCGTCCACCCAGGAGTATGGAGCCATGGATCGCATCTGGCTTTATTTATCCAGGAAGCAAGGTTTTAAGTATATCAATGTTCCCATATCTCTACCAGTGACGACTCCTGAGAAATATATGGATGATCTGTGGCAGGGAGTTAATGAGAACACTCGGGTAATTTTCATAAGCCATATCAGTTCCCCCACATCAATTATCGCACCGGTCAAGGAGATTTGCCTCCGCGCGCATAGTCAGGGCATTTTGACCGTGATTGACGGCGCCCATGTCGCCGGACAGATACCACTCGATCTGACTGATCTGGGTGCAGATTTTTATGGCGGAAATTTGCACAAGTGGCTATGCGCACCAAAAGGCGCTGGTTTTTTATATGCCGCACCTTCCAGCCAGCACCTTCTCGAACCCTTAATCGTAAGCTTTGGTTGGGAAAGCGACATATCCAGCCACGTTCCTCTGGTGGATTATTATGAATATATGGGGACGCGCGATTATGCCGCTTTTCTTGCTGTCCCGGATGCAATTAATTTCCAGCGCATTAACGATTGGGATCTGGTTCGCAAACGTTGCCATTCGTATGCGCAAGATTGCCTCATTCAAGCATCATCGCTCACCGGCTTAATGCCTTTATACGCGCCAAACTCAAGCTGGTACGCACAGATGGTCACAATTCCGCTTCCAGAACAACTTGATATTGCCCGGTTAAAAACCCGATTATATGAAGATTTTCATATTGAAGTCCCCATCCTTGTATGGAACGGTCACCCATTCGCCAGGGTCTCCTTTCAAGCTTATAATACATTGGATGACCTGAACGCCTTTATTAACGCGTTAAGACAATCATTGGACGGGATACAGGAATGAATGAAATCGCATTGGCACTGGGTGGAGGGGGCATAAAAGGCATTGCCCATATTGGAGTTATCCGGGTATTAAAGCAGGAAGGATTTACGATACGGGCGATCGCGGGCACCAGCGCTGGAGGCCTGGTCGGTGCATTGGTAGCATCTGGTTTCTCACCCGATCGGATTGAGTCATTATTGCATTTCATAAACCACCCAGGTTTCTACTCTCGCACCCCACATGATGGGCCTTCTTTTTTAGGGTTAGCTGGTCTGAATGAAATTCTGATCAATGAAATCCATGATCGTGTTTTTGAGAACCTGCTCATTCCATTCGCCTGTACTTCCGTCGATTTAAATACAGCCCAGGAAGTAATCCTTGCACAAGGGTCTCTCTTAGATGCCCTCATGGCAACCATAGCCGTGCCTGGAATTTTTCCTCCGCGTCAGATTGGCGATTTTCACCTGGTGGACGGAGGCGTTTTGGATCCTGTGCCGGTTGCGCTTGCGCGCTGGCTCGCCCCTTCGCTACCCATCATCGCGGTCAATTTAATGACTATGCCCGAAAAATGGGCGCATTTACCCAACATGATCAACGTTCCGATACTACCTTCTATCCCGCGCCCACTGCTGGAACAATTCGCAAAAATGAGGTTCGGTCAGGCATTAAAAATTTTTGTTGATTCCTTTGATATTACCTCCAGAATGCTGGCTGAACTGCGGCTTCAGCAAGATCGACCAGATGTCATCATCCGTCCAAAAGTTGATAAATTCGGTATCCTGGATCAGGTGGATCCGGCGGAATTGATTGACCTGGGTGAGCAAGCTGCCCGCGACCAACTCCCTGAAATTCGAGAAGCATTGTCCTGGTCCAATCAACTAGGGCGTATTTTCCGCAGAGCAGAACCTCCCGGTAAAGTCCTTCCACCTGCCCCTGATTAGTCAGGAGAATTCGAATGAGCCGCGATCTTCAAAAATACCGCCGGCAAACGACAGTTCGTTTAATCATTGGTGGGATTCTGCTTTTATTCATTGTCGGTACAGGATTAATTTATTTAATTTATGGACAGACAGCAGCGATGTCGGGCTTTGTCTGTTTGGCGATTGGGATGATCCCTTTGGTCGCCATATTAATATTCTTCTGGGTGATTGATTGGATCATCAAACGGTCGCATGATGCGTGAATCCTTCAAAATCAACGTCGGTGGCTGGCTTTTTCGCATCCAACCACCCATCGACCCCTCAGCCACATGGCTCTTAATCGCGATTCATGGATGGACTGGAAACCAGGATTCAATGGGGATATTTACCCAAAAGCTTAAAAATCGGTATTGGGTCATATTTCCTTGCGCACCATATCCCGCTGAAGGGGGCGGTTTCTCCTGGATTCACAAATCAGAACCAGATCAGAAAGATCTTCACAATCTTGAAATCGCCGTCCAAGATCTCAAGGCACGGATTGATACCATCCTTCAAGATCACTTATCGATTGAACCGGAACTGACTAACTTGATGGGTTTCAGCCAGGGCTCAGCCATGGCGCTCCTCTACAGCCTCCGTTATTCAAAAGAAAATGCCAAAATTGCACTTCTCTCAGGCTTCTTGCCAGAAGGGCTGTCCGTTGTTCCCGCCGTTCTTAAGCAGCGCAGTTTTTTTATTGCCCACGGAAAACAAGACACCATCGTTCCGGTGGAACAGGCACATCGCTTAGCCTCATTCATAGAAGATAGCGGTGGGAGTATCGATTTCTGTGAAGCGGATACCGGTCACAAATTAAGTACAAATTGCTTCAACAGAATGCAGGATTTTTTACTATCACAAAGAGAAGCAACCAATTAAACGGCGCCTGGTGCGGCGTTTTTTTACTGACCGGATGAATGAAATTTATCTGCCTTGGGTGAGTGAAAACAGCCCTAAAAATAATCCGATCGCACCTAATGCGATAATGACCAGGCCCATCGGTACCCCGAACGAACCTTGAGAAGAACTTTCATCTACGAAGGTTGGAATCACCAATGGCGGAGGCGGCGTAAATGAAGGCAAACTTGTCGGCGCAAAGGTGATCACAAATTGGGCTGCCAGCGTGGGGTCAATCGTCACCGTGTACAAAGGTGTGGGAGTGGCAGGCGGGGCAACGACCGGCAAATTTCCGGCTGTAATGTTTACATATGGCGCATACACCCAGGCCGTTCCGCCCGGTACACCAGCATATTCAATCAATACCCAATCTCCACCAGGAGATCTCCCCTTCGCCACTGCTTTTTGACCAAGCAGTAAAATTCCGACCTGATCGTATGTCGTTTTTGGTCCTGCCCGCAAATTGACCGATGGATACTCAAGATCCAGGCGCACTGTCACGATTGGACCGGAGGGTGTTCCGGTGACGGTTGCGATATCCCCCGTGGGTATCTGTTTCAGAAAATCGGCCTGCGCGGGTTGCCCCTGAAAAATTACCAGGGCAATCAAGAAAAATAAAATTGAGACCGCGGTGGCCCATTTTTTTTGCATAAGGAAACTCCTTGATCGGTTCAACAAAATTCAAGAAATGATTATAATCGATCCTATGGAACAACGCATTTTTCACGGAAAAATTACTCCCTCTGATCTGGCTCAAAGCCTGCTGGCACATTTTAATCGCGGCAATCTGCGCGTTCAGCAAATTGGCAGCGGTGACAAGATCGCAGTTCAGATAGCATCTTCTCAGGAATCAATATCTGGCGGGAAAACCGCGTTAAGTGTCAGCCTTCAAAAGGTTGAGGATGGCGTCGCGGTTCAATTAGGATCACAAGCATGGTCTGGGATCGCTGCCAGTCTGGGTTTGAGTGCCCTGACCGCATTGCGAAATCCATGGTCGTTAATCGACCGTCTGGATGATATTGCCCAAGATGTCGAATCCATCCAACTATCCGAAGATATCTGGAAAGTGATCGAGGCATCTGCCCGGGCATTAGGATCCGGTTTTGAACTCTCCAACCGGCTGCGGCGGACAGTCTGTGCTTATTGCGGTACCGCCAATCCGGTAGGCGAGCCAAGCTGTATTGGTTGTGGCGCACCATTAGGCGAAGTTCAACCATCAACATGCAAGAATTGTGGCTATGTCTCCCGTCAAAATGAAAAGGTTTGCCCAAATTGCGGCAAACCTCTTTGAGAGAATATATTATCCTGGATTGCGCCAGACTCTTCCGTTCTTGCCGATAAAATCATCAGCCCCAGGCGGCCCCCAGGTGCCCGCTTCATAGATTGGCAGATTCTTCACCGGAAATTCCTTCCATGCTTCTAAAATCTGGGTGGTAAATGACCACTGGGCGATAACTTCATCGCTGCGGGTAAATAGAGTGGCGTCTCCGCTCAGGCAGTCTAAAAGCAGCCGTTCATATGCTTCCGGAGGTTCGCCATAGGTTGCCTCATAATTAAAATCCATCGTAACCGGTGAAATTTGATTGATCGGCCCAGGTGATTTAACCCCGAATGCCAATGTCATACCTTCGTTGGGTTGGATGTTTATCACCAGTACATTTGGCGCATCTCCAGCTAAATTATGCCAATTAAAATAGGGACAATGGAACCTGCTTAAAATGGAGCGCGATTTCAGTTACTCGCGCAGGCAGTCGCTTGGCTGACCGCAGAAAAAATGGCACGCCGGCCCAACGCCAGTTATCCACATACAACCGCGCTGCAAGGTAGGTTTCGGTGGTGGAGTCTATCGCTACCCCTTTTTCATCTTTATAACCTGGCACGCGCTTATCACCTTCATGACCGGATACATATTGAGCCCGATATGTGTTGGTGATAGCATCCTGCCCGTGCATCGGTCGCAGCGCATGCAGAATCTTTACCTTTTCGTCTCGGACTGCGTCCGCGTTGAACGCAAAGGGGGCTTCCATCGCCGTTAAGGACAGCAGTTGAAGCAGGTGGTTTTGAAACATATCCCTGATGACACCGGCACCCTCATAATACCCGGCTCGAGTTCCCACCCCAACCGTTTCCCCAACGGTAATTTGCACATGATCGACATATTGCCTGTTCCACAACGGATCGAAAATGCCATTTGCAAACCGGAAAACCAATATATTCTGGACGGTTTCCTTTCCCAAATAGTGATCGATACGGTAGATCTGATCTTCTGTGAACACCTGGTGAACTTCCTTCTCCAACATTTTGGCAGATTCAAGATCGTTACCGTATGGTTTTTCAATCACGATTCGCGTCCATCCATCGCAATTCTTAATTATTTCACTTTCGCCAATGTGTCGGATAATATTAACATATTCATCTGGTGGAGTCGCCAGGTAATAGACGATATTGCAAACGTCCAGGTCGGCGAACATGGAAAGCAAATTTTTATAACCATTCACGTCCTCAAAAGTTGACCGGTTGTAAAAAGCCTTATTGATCAATTGATCCAACACTTCGTGATTAACTGGTTTGCTTCGAGCAAATTCCTCGACGCCTTCTCGCAGGGTCTCACGTAAAAATTCGTCGGTCCAATCTCTCCGGGCAAAACCAATGATATGGAAATCATCGGGCAATCGCCCGGCTAACTGCAGTTCATATAAGGCGGGGATCAATTTTCTGCGGGTTAAATCGCCGGTTACTCCAAATACAACAAACGCGGCTTTGCCTTCAAGTTGTTTTGATTCTTTATACATCAGGTCTCCCATTTCATTCGATTTTGCTCGATTTTTTAAATCCCAAAACAAGTACTCGTTATCAAGGATAAACATTTCATTTCATTATTGGTAATAGTTATAATTGTAATGTAGATTTTACGTGTGATTAGTTACGAAAAGGACAAATTTATGTCTGACCACCCATTAAGGATTTTTACAGGATCCGCCCATCCAGCTCTGGCGAACGAAATTGCCGCTCTGCTTCAGGTTCCGCTTGGAAAATCCACATCGCGCCGGTTGCCTGACAGCGAAATTCATGTAATGATCGATGAAGTCGTTCGCAATCAGGACATCTTCCTGATCCAGCCCTGCAGCGAACCTGTGAATGATAACTTGATTGAGCTGTTATTATATGCCGACGCCTTCAGGCGCGCCAGCGCGCATTCAGTGACCGCTGTCATTCCATATTTCCCGTATGCCCGCCAGGATCGCATGGCCAAAGGCCGCGAGGCGATCAGTGCGCGTGTAGTCTCAAACCTTTTGGAAACACAAGGGGTGAATCGGGTAATATTCGTGGATATCCATAACCCGGCAATTCAAGGTTTCTTCAATATTCCGGTTGATCCCTTAAGTGCCATATCCGTTTTAAGCAATTATTTCAAAAAGCCGGAATATGAAAATGCCGCCATCGTCAGTCCAGATGTGGGTCGGGCAAGATTAGCCGGGAAGTACGCCGAAGTTCTTAACTTACCGCTGATTGTCATGCACAAAAGACGGACCAGTTTTCAGGAAACAAAGACTACCCATGTCGTCGGCGATATCATCGGCAGACGGCCAATTATTGTCGATGATATTATCGCCAGTGGGAGTGTCTTGCGCCAGATTGATGCGCTATATGCTCAAGGCGCCCAGGGCAAGGCTATCTTTTCTATCACTCATCCTGTCTTGTTGCCAACCGCTCTGGAATATCTTGAAAATGAAGATCTGATCGAGAAATTGGTCGTGACCAATACCATCCCCATTCCCCCGGAACGAAAACATCCAAAAGTGGAAGTCGTATCCATCGCACCTTTGTTGGCAGATATTATCTATCGTATCCACCAGGGTTCAAGTATTTCAAATTTATTGGTTGTCTGATAAATATCTTGCTAACCGACCTTGCATCACATCCCATAATGGATGATTGGATAAAGAATGGTCGCGGATAATGTATAATAACCAGAATATCCTTACTTAATCAATTTTTCATTTAATAAAATTTATAAAGGATCCCGGAATGGTTAAAATCATTGCTGACACCTTATCCTGCATTTCAGTCGAAGAAGCCAAAGAATTAGGTCTCGCGTACATACCTCAAATCATTGAATTTGACGGTCAAACTTTTCGGGACGACACCGAAATGGACAGCGCAACATTTTTGAGTAAACTCCGCTCCTCAACCATTCTGCCCAAAACTGCTGCCCCACCACCGGCTTTATATACGCCGTACTTTCAAGAATATTCACAACAGGGACACACCATTCTGGTAATCGCCCCAACAGGGAAAATGAGCGGTACAACCCGCGGTGCCGAAGTGGCTGCCAAAGACTTCCCGGATGCCGATATTCGTGTGATCGACACCAGCTCGATCGGCTCGGGATTGGGCGTGCTGGTTAAATCCGCTCTGGAATGGGCTCATCAGGGCCTGGATGCCGATACGATCCAGGCAAATGTTTTAGAAATGGCCAGCCGAGAAAGAATTTTTTTTATGGTGGACACGCTCGAATTTCTTCAACGCGGTGGCCGCATTGGAAAGGCACAAGCCCTGGTGGGTAGTTTATTGCAGTTAAAACCCATACTCACGGTAAAAGAAGGGCAGACCGAAGCCGTTGAGAATCAACGCACAAAACGTAAGGCGATCGCCAGAATTGTCGAATTAATCATGGAAAAATGCCCTAAAGGTACAGACGGTCACCTGAGCCTGATGCATGGCGACGCTCTCGAAGATGCTGAAATCCTCGCTGAAGGCTTGAAGCAAGCCCTGGAAATCTCAGATATACCGATATACTTTGTGCCTCCCGCGATTCTGGTTCACAGCGGGCCGGGTGTTCTTGGGGTGAGTTTTTTCCAAAAGAAGAATTGATCTGAAAAAACATTCACTTATGCCAGCTTGAATCTTCTGGAAATAGATTGGTATATTTTAACCCTACCCTGGTTTCAGCCATCCAATCTGTAACCGTATCGCGCCAGACCTGGTAATGTTTCGTCTCGCGATGTTTCGCATGGTCCTCAGCTGCTTTATAAACTTCATATAATGTAAAGCGATTGGGGTCATCTGCCTGGGTCAGTACATCAAAGCGAACGACACCGGCTTCCTGAATGCTGTTGCGAGCATTTTCAAGCGTGGCGGCGATAAACGCATCTCGATACTCAGGTTTGACATGGATATGGACGAGTAAAATATGCATTGCTGGCTCCATTATGATTTTCTTATATTGTAACCCTTGTTGAATTTACCATAAATAGAAAGCTGCAAATGATTGAAAATTCATCCTTAGAAATCCTTTATGCTGACGATTCCTGCGTCGTAATCAACAAACCGGCGGGCTTATTATCCATTCCTGATGGCTACAATCCCAAAGCACCCCATCTGGCCGCCATTTTGGAAAGAGGTTTTGGCAAAGTGTGGATCGTTCATCGTCTCGACCGGGAGACCAGTGGGCTCATGATCGTTGCCCGCACATCATTCGCCCATCGTGAATTCAACCTGCAATTTGAACACCGTCAAATTCAGAAAATTTACCATGCTTTAATTACTGGTTTTCCAGACTGGGAAAGTGTTGAGGTAGATACTCCCCTAAAGATTAATGGAGATCGACGACATCGTACGGTCCCATCTCCATTTGATGGAAAAAAAGCCAGGACAACTTTTACGGTAATGACTCGCTATGCAAAGGGCTGTCTGATTGAAGCCCGTCCACATACCGGATACACCCACCAGATCCGTGCTCATCTGGCCAGCATGGGTTTTCCAATTTTTGGCGACGTTTTATACCGAAATCGCCAGCTGAGCAATATAATTTCTGAGAGCCCAATACTGCAGAACTCACGAACTTTTCTTCATGCAACGTCCATTTCATTTGAGCATCCGCTAACCCGAAAGAAATATACGTTTTTTGCCACGTATCCAGAAGATTTCCTGGCGGCAGTCAAATTATTGAATTAAATAATAACAGGACGAGGAATTCCTCGTCCTGTTATTATTTAATTTCAGGATTACTTTTGAACGGTTGGAACTGATTTCGAGGCATCTTCAGGTGCCGCTAATTCTGCAACCGGTTTGGAACTGGTGATTACAGCCCAAACCATCGCAGCAAACAGGACAGCAGCGACAATCCACACCACAGGATCGGAGGGCTTGGTCGTTACGATGATGGGCGCAGCCAGCAAGCTGACCAGGTTCACAACCTTAATCATCGGGTTCAATGCCGGTCCTGCTGTATCCTTCAAAGGATCGCCAACGGTATCACCGACAACACCGGCTTTGTGCCGTTCAGATCCTTTGCCAGTATTCGCTTCAAGATCGCGCGGTTCATCCTCAATCATTTTCTTGGCATTATCCCAGGCGCCGCCTGCGTTTGCCATGAAAACAGCCAGAAGCTGACCGCTCAGGATGACGCCTGCCAGGAAACCACCCAGGGCTTCAACCTGCAGCACCAGGCCAACAAACAGGGGCATCACCACAGAAATCGTTGCCAGAGGGATCAATTCCTTTTGGGAACTGGCTGTCGAAATTGCCACAACCCGCGCGTAGTCTGGGCGGACTGTGCCCTCCATAATCCCCGGAATGCGAAACTGGGCGCGAACCTCTTCAACAATTTGTCCGGCTGCCCGCGAAACCGCACGAATGGACAGCGAACTGAACAGCCATGGTAATGCGCCGCCCAGTAAGAAGCCAATAAACACTTTCGTGTCGGAGATGCGAATCGCATCGATGATATCTTTCGCGGCAAATCCCAGGGATTCTTGTACGCGAGCGACATCAGTCATATAAGACGAGAACAGGCTGACTGCAGCGATTACAGCCGATGCAATTGCCACACCTTTGGTAATGGCTTTCGTAGTGTTGCCCACCGCATCCAGATCGGCCATAATCTGGCGTGCAACCAGCGTTTCGGGATCAGTCTGGTCGTGCCATGCCATCTCAGCAATACCATTGGCATTATCGGAGATTGGGCCGTAAGAGTCCATCGCCACATTATTGCCGGTGTGGCTGAGCATACCGATACCGATCATCGCGACAGCATACAAAACGTATACAGGGTTTGCTTCACCACCGTACAGGATCAGTGCGCCGATAAAAGAAATCACAATCACTACCAACGCCCAAACGCTCGATTCCATACCAACAGAAAGGCCATTCAAAATTGTTGTTGCCGCTCCAGTTTTCGTAGAGCGTACAATCTCTTTGACCGGGGTATTTTTGGTCGATGTAAAGTATGACGTTAGCGGATTGAATGCCACGGCCAGGCCTACACCGATCGTGGTCAACATACCCATCCTCCAATCACCAGCATAGAAAATCGCAACGATAAACGCCCAGAGGATGGTATTGATGCTGGATACTTCATAAGAGCGAAACATCGATTCTTCGGCATCGTGTGCTTGAAGGAATTTTATGGGGAATTTCTCCCAAATCGGAACGGTAAAGGTACCCAGGATTGAACTGATCACACCGATACCGCGAATCATCAATGGGAAAACAATCCATTTTAAGCTGCCGTCAACCTCAAGTAAAGCCAGGCCAAGAATTAATGCAGAAACAATCGTTACTTCATAACTTTCAAAAATATCTGCCGCCATACCAGCGCAGTCGCCGACATTGTCTCCCACCAGATCGGCAATCACAGCTGCATTACGCGGATCATCTTCAGGTATATCATGTTCAACCTTGCCTACCAGATCCGCGCCAACATCTGCCGCCTTTGTGAAAATACCACCACCCACGCGCATAAATAATGCCAGCAGCGTGCCACCAAAACCAAAACCGAGCAGGGCATCTGGGGCAGCCTTCCCAAAAATAATAAAGATCACCGTGCCGCCAAACAGACCCAACCCATCTGTTAGCATACCCGTGACAGTACCGGAATAGTACGCGATCGACAGAGCTTCGCTGAATGACCGTCGTGAAGCAGAAGCAGCGCGAACATTGGCTTGAATTGCCATCCGCATACCCAATTGGCCGACGAGCAGCGAAAAAGTTGCGCCCATAATAAACGCTATCATTCGACCAAAAGCCATAATAATTTGAGCCGTAGCGCCAAATTCGTCAAAGGCCTCTTTCGAAGGTTTGACGACATAAACGCTCAGGAACAAAGCAACTGCCAGGAGCACAATCGCTGGTAGGATGGTCTTTAATTGACGAGTTAAATAACTGTCCGCCCCAATCCGAATCGCATCCCACACTTCCAGCATTTTCTTGGTCCCCATGTCCTTCTTCAGGACAGAGTTTCTCAGCAACCAGGCATACAAGAGGCTGACAAACGCCACCACCAAGACCAACACAATCGAAATTTGTTCAAAGCTATTTAATCCATGCCTTGAACTCAAGCCAAAGATATCCATTACCCTTCCTCCAAAATATGTAAAAATTTGGGCACAATAGACCCAATTGTATTCCAGGCAAAAAACCCTGTCAATTGTATAAACATACATTAGTATCTAATTAGAGTACGAATAAGTTGTTGACATTTGTCACTTGATTCTGTATAGTGTTATTCGGTATTTTTCTGACAATTTAGCAGAAACGATAATTTTTGGGGCGGAATAGTCATTCCGCCTTTTATGTGCTCAAATAATGGTGATAATTTTCACAGAAAAATGGGGTGCACAAGGTATTGATTTTAATCTTAAATGTGTGTATCCTGAATTAATGAAATATATCAAAATAAACTAGTTTATACCTAAGTATAAGGAAGTAAAGACGACTGAATGATGGATAATGCTTTGATTAATGTAGTTGATGAAGATGAAGAATATCCGGCAATTGCCCGCCTGATAGAATTAGGCCGCCAAAAGACCTATGTCACTATTGATGACATCCTTCATTTCTTCCCGGAAGCGGAACAGGA
The DNA here is from genome assembly GCA_963768585.1 of uncultured Chloroflexia bacterium. GTDB lineage: Bacteria > Chloroflexota > Anaerolineae > Anaerolineales > Anaerolineaceae > CAVUNY01. The sequence continues at coordinate 336,987 of CAVYIF010000013.1, read as the reverse complement.
TGTTGAACAATTGGAAGAGGCTTTTGCTGCGCTTATGAGTGCTGGCATTCCATATGTAGAAGACTTTTCGATTGAGGAACCATCTGAAGAAGAATTGTCACTTGGAAATGAGGATGAAGATGATGATGAGCCGGACCAGGGCATCTCTATAGATGATCTGGCAAATATCGATACAGATGACACAATCGGTTTATACCTTAAAGAAGTCAGCCGCGTTCCTTTGCTCACAGCAGAAGAAGAAGTTGAACTGGCTCAACGGATTGAACGCGGACGCATGGCCCGTGAAGAATTAGCCCGCAGCAACGTCAGCAGCCGCCGCAGGCAAGACCTGCGCCGCTTAATTGAAGATGGGTGGAGCGCGCGTGAACATTTAATCACCGCCAATTCACGGCTGGTCATCAGCGTGGCAAAAAAATATATGGGCCGAGGTGTTCCATTTCTGGATTTAATCCAGGAGGGAAACATTGGCCTGATTCGAGCTACCAAAAAATTTGATTATCGTCGCGGACATAAATTTAGCACCTACGCCACCTGGTGGATTCGCCAGGCAGTCACCCGGGCGATCGCCGATCAGGGAAGAACCATCCGCGTCCCGGTCCACATGGGCGACCAGATCAACAAACTTCTGCGCGTGCAGCACCAGCTTACCCAACGTCTTGGGCGCGAACCAACCGTAGAGGAATTAGCCTCTGCCTTGGACGTACCTCCGAAAAAAGTGGAAAATATGATCCAGGTTGCTCGCCGACCACTTTCTTTGGAAACACCCACCGATGATGAAGAAGACTCGGTATTGGGTGATTTCATTGAAGACGAAGATGCTCCCCCACCGGATGATACCGCCACCTATAATCTGCTGCGCGAACATCTTGAGGATGTTCTGAATTCTCTTCCGCCACGTGAGGTGCGCATCCTCCAACTGCGTTATGGGTTGTTGGATGGCCAGGCATATACCCTTGAGGAAGTAGGTAGAAAAATGGGCGTCACCCGAGAACGGGTCCGCCAGATTGAGGCTCAAGCATTGAGCCGGTTACGACACCCTACTATCCGGCGGAAACTGCGCGATTATTTGGGCGACTGATAAAAAAAGACACCGTGCGGGTCAATCCTTCGCACGGTGTCTTTTTTTAAATGCCCCGCGGCATCACTTGCGTAATCCAAAAGTTTGTTGCATACTAAAGGTGGGAGACAGAAAAAATGAGTAAAATTTCCTTACGCGCATATAACCGTGAAATAGAGACATTGATTGAACGCGGGCATACAGAGGAAGCTATTGCTCACTGCAAATATATACTAAAAACATATCCCAAACATCTGGATACCTACCGTCTGCTTGGCAAAGCATTCCTGGAAAACCAGCGTTATGCCGAAGCCGCAGACATCCTCAACCGCATACTTTCCGTTATCCCAGATGATTTCGTCGCTCAAATTGGGATGAGTATTATTCGCGAAGATGAAGGCAACCTGGATGCGGCTATTTTCCATATGGAACGTGCATTTGAAATTCAACCCTCCAATGCAGCCATTCAGGATGAACTTCGCCGTTTATATGGTCGGCGTGATGGGATTGAACCCCCAAAACTGCGCTTAACTCGGGGCGCTTTGGTCCGCATGTATGATCGTGGTGATTTGTATCGCCAGGCGATTGCTGAAGCAAGGGCCGCAGTCAAAGAAGATCCACAGCGGCTCGATCTGGAAATTGTGCTTGCCCGAATGTACTACCAGACCGGCCAAAAAGCAGAAGCTGCTGAAATTTGCAGCCGCCTGGTGATGAAACTACCCTATTGTTTGGAAGCGAACCGAATTCTTGCCGATGTACTTCCAGAGACATCCCGCTCGGACGATGCCAAAATATACCAGCAAAGATTGATAGCCCTCGAACCTTACCTCGCATATCAATCTGATGCCTCCCAAGGCGATCAACAAATTCCTGATAATGCGGTGACTCTCGATCACCTGGAGTGGATCCCCAGCCTGGAATCCTCCCAACAGCCGGCCTGGGCCAACACATTAGGACTTGAAATAGATGAAAAAGAAGAAGAGCAAACGCCTGATTGGCTGAGCGGACTTTCTGAAGAGAAGCAAGATACCTTTAAGGCAGAGGACATCCCCCAACCATTCGTCGAAGATCAAGAATCACAACCCAAGGACGAAGTAGAAAGTTCAGATTGGATGCCAGCAGCCACGGATGAAACTCCGGGGGGTACCGATGAAGAGAAACTGCCAGATTGGATGCAGGAGTTAGGTCAAACACCTGATGCTCCTCAAGAGGAAAAACTGCCAGATTGGATGCAAGATTCCGGATGGGAAATTCCCGAAAATCCTAGTGTGGAAACACCTGCAAGTATTGCATCGGATGAACCAGAAGAATCGACGGCTGCTCCTGCCGATATCCCCGATTGGTTGAAGGATTTGGCCCCACCTGCCCAGGAGGATATCTCAGCAGAGACACCCACTTCATCTAGCGAAACTCCTGCTGTCGAAGAAGTACAGACAACCAAGCCAGAATCCAATATCGATGAAGAACTACCTGAATGGCTAAAGTCTCCCACTTCTATCCCGGAAGAAGACATTAACGCCATTAGCCAGGAACCGTTGCCGGACTGGTTAACAGAAACCCGCGAAAACCGGGAGGAATTTTCCGAAACACAAGATTCCTCTGAAAATGCTTCCGAGCCCGAGCCATCCATTACCGAAACACAACCTACGACCGCATCGCTGGAAAGCGACATGCTCGATAATGCCACCGAAGAAACGATGTCACCCGTTTCTGATGATGTGACCTCGGAGCCGTCCGCAGATTTGGACAATATGGACGACGCCATGGCCTGGCTGGAAAGTCTCGCAGCAAAACAAGGCGCTGAAGAAGAAACGCTCCTCACAAAACCTGAAGAACGGGTCGAGACCCCACCAGATTGGGTTGCCCAGGCATCTGCTGCCGTTGAAGCCTCAATTTCAGGTCAGGAGGAAGAGGCAGTCACACCAGAGGCCTCAGCATCGCAAGATGCTCCTGATGCGTCGGCGACCCAGATGACATCGACCACTGAGGCAGAAGCTTCTCAGAAACAAGAGGAAGATCAAACAGCAGTTGAAGAAGAGCCATCTGTTGCCAGTGAAATTGCGCAGCCAGAATCGACCGTTTCTGAGGAGCCTGCAGCTTCGGAACAAACCGATCAGACTGATACTGATTCTGCCTTTGCCTGGCTCGAATCACTTGCCGCAAAACAAGGCGCCGAGCCAGATTCTCTCTTAGTGTCATCTGAAGACCGTCTCGAGACAGCTCCAGATTGGATCCAGCAAGAAACGCAAGAAACCGCGGAATCTGAGGAAAAAACCGTTGATTTACCCGCAGAGATCGTGGAAGAGTCACCAGAACAATTGCCAGACTGGATGGAACCCACCGATCAAATTGAAACACCAAGATCAGAAGCTCCTGCGATCGACGAATCACCGCCCGAATGGGTAAAGGAAGACAGTATAACGCAAGAAAACATCGAAGAGGTATCGATGCCGGCCAGTGAGGACCTCACAGAGACGACCGATGAATCGACACCAGTAGAAACACCATCCAGCGACGAACCATTGCCTGATTGGATCAAAGAAACCGAATCTGAGGATTTGACCGCACAACCCGCATTCGAACCTGACTCTGAAGAAAAGGCGCCTGAAGTAGAACCTTTAACTGAAAAAGACGAGCTTGAACCGCTCCCAGATTGGCTTTCCGCGGATATTTCAGAAGCTCCCGAAGCACTCGAAGAGGGTTTTACACCAGAAACTGAACCACAAGCTTTACCAGATTGGCTGCAAGCTGAGTCACCATCCGATGCTGCCGTGCCTGATGATTTACCCGTAACGGCAGATGAAGGAGAGGCGCCGCCGTTGCCAGCCTGGTTGAAAGACCTTGAATCTGAACAAGATGAAGAACCGCTGCCCATTGAAAACACCTTCATCACTGAGCCAGTCCAAACCCCAGAAACAGGTGAGATCAGCCATCTCCCAGAGGAAATGATCCTTCAAGCACAATCTGCGTTAGGTAAAAGCCAGATTGAATTTGCACTCTCTATTTATCAAAGGTTAATTGATCAAGATCAAAAGATAGATGAAGTCATTCATGATCTGCGCGACGCGCTCTATCGTTTCCCGGTTGATAGTTTCATCTGGCAAACACTGGGCGATGCCCATATGCATGCCAACCAGGTCCAGGAAGCGCTAGACGCCTTCACCAAAGCGGAGGAACTTTTAAAGTAGGTGAAATTGAATTCATTGACAGCCTTGACGATTCACCTCTCCCATGATAAACTTTTTGCGGTTCGGGGGCGTGGTGTAGTGGTCTAACATGCGGCCCTGTCAAGGCCGAGATCGCGGGTTCAACTCCCGTCGCTCCCGCCAGACAAAAACTACTTCGTTTTGATAACGAAGTAGTTTTTTTTAACCGATCCCCCACCTGGCGCCATCTACAAATTAGCCTAATTTTATTCCGTTTCATGTGCACTTTTCATATCTCTGTCATACTCCAATGGTATGATAAAAATATCCAGAAAATCGATATTAACCATCCGATTTTCGAAAACGCTATCGACTTAACAATCATTTGTTGAATAGTCAAAGACAAAACGACGCACACGCGCCTCAAGGTCTTCACTAATGGGAAAGGAGCAATGCATGGATCAGGATCAAATTTATGCGCCCGGGTGGCCAGGTATTCCACCAAAATGGACCTCCAGTGCAAAAACAGGAGTGGGAACATCATTAAATCCTGCTAGCCGGGTCTGGTTTACGTTGAGCCACGGGATCATTGATGAAATTTATTACCCCCGTCTGGATTTAGCATGTACTCGTGATATGGGCTTCATCGTTACCGATGGCGATGAATTCTTTTCTGAAGAAAAACGCGCCACAAGCAATGTGGTGAAGATGCTGGCAAAAGGTGTGCCGGCCTATCAAATGACCAATACTTGTGTGGATAAACGATACCGCATCGAAAAACAAATCATCTCAGATCCCTGGCGCGATGTTGTGTTGCAAAGAACCCATTTTGAGCCGTTGGTGGGTTCGCTCCAGGATTACCATTTATACATCCTTCTTGCTCCCCATTTGAATAACAAAGGCAGTCAAAATACCGCCTGGATTGGGGATTACAAGGGTAATCCGATGTTATTTGCACAAAATGACGATACCTGCCTGGCATTGGCTTGCAGTTCGCCCTGGCTCCATCGTTCTGCCGGGTTTGTTGGCTCTTCAGATGGCTGGCAAGACATTAATCAGCACAAAAAAATGACCTGGTTTTATCAATCTGCGGAAAATGGGAATGTTGCCCTGACGGCAGAGATTGATCTGGCGTCATCCAACGGTGATTTCATCCTGGCGTTGGGATTCGGCACAAATCCATCCGAGGCAGGGCTTCGCGCCATATCAAGTTTGCATTCAGACTTTGAGAAGCAAAAAAAGCAGTATATTCAAGGATGGCAGAATTGGCAGCAGCGCATTACCCCCCTCGAATCAGACGATGGTTCACCAGACAAACCCGATCTTTACCATATCAGTGCCGCTGTGATGCGCATTCACGAAGCCAAACGATTTCCAGGTGGAACAATTGCAAGTTTATCCATTCCCTGGGGCTTCTCAAAAGGGGATGATGATCTTGGCGGATATCATCTTGTTTGGCCGCGGGACCTGGCAGAAACTGCAGGTGGCTTGTTGGCAGCTGGTGCAAAAGAGGATGTACGCAAGATACTCTATTACCTCCAGGCCACCCAGGAAGCAGATGGTCATTGGCCACAGAATATGTGGCTGGATGGACGCCCTTACTGGCAAGGGATCCAGTTAGACGAGACAGCCTTTCCTATCCTTCTGGTGGATCTCGCCGCACGCCAAGATGCCCTCCTGGATGGTGATTTAAACCGCTTGTGGCCCATGGTAAGGCGTGCCGCTAGTTTCCTGGTGACAAATGGTCCGGTGACCCAACAAGACCGCTGGGAGGAAGATCCTGGGTATTCTCCTTTCACCCTGGCCGTCGAGATTGCCGCCCTTTTGGCAGCCGCGGATATGGCTGAAGATAAGGCAAGTTCACAACTGGCTGCTTTTTTACGCGAGACTGCAGATTATTGGAATGAAAGCATCGAACGCTGGACTTATGTGGAAAACACTGATCTGGCCAAACAAATCGACGTAGATGGATATTATGTACGGATTGCACCTCCTGATACCGGCGAAGCAGGTTCGCCAGCAGAAGGCTTCGTGCCTATAAAAAACAGGCCAATCAATGAAAGCAGCGAGCCTGCATCCTACATTGTCAGTCCGGACGCATTAGCGCTAGTCCGGTTTGGTTTACGGTCCGCCGATGATCCACATATCCTTAACACGATTCGGGTAATAGATTCTCTCTTAAAAGTGGAAACTTCTCAAGGACCGGTATGGCATCGCTATAATGACGATGGATATGGAGAACATAAAGATGGTCAACCTTTTGATGGGACTGGGATTGGCCGGGGTTGGCCGCTCCTGACCAGTGAAAGAGCTCATTATGAACTGGCAGCCGGACATCGCCAGGAAGCAATCAGGTTGATGCAGGCGGTTGAACATTTTTCTAATGCTGGTGGATTAATCCCCGAACAGGTGTGGGATACGGATGATATTCCAGAGGCTGAACTTTTCTTTGGCAAACCATCCGGATCGGCTATGCCTCTGGTCTGGGCGCATGCGGAATATGTGAAATTGCGCCGTTCTCTGGTCGAAAATAAAGTGTTTGATATGCCCCCGCAAACCTTCCACCGGTATATCGAACATCAAACAAAATCTAACTTATCAATTTGGCGCACAAATCTTAAGGTGCAGAATATTCAATCTGGAAAAACCTTCCGGATTGAACTGTTTGTCTCGGGATCTCTTGAATGGTCCACCGATGATTGGGAAACGAAAAATCAATCCAAGCTTAAAGATACCGGTGTTGGTATCTGGCTCGTCGACATTCCCATACCAAAATCATTCAAGGGGAAAAAGCTGCATTTCCGAACCAGAGGCGATGACGATTCCCAACCCTTCCTGGAAGACATTATGGTTACAATCCAATGATAAAATTCTTATATCGTTGTACGAATGATTAAATAAACCATTGTTGGAGGTCAGATGAAGACCATTGGATATATTGGTCTTGGATTGATGGGAAAACCCATTGCCACAAATTTGCTGAAAGCAGGTTTTTCGGTCGTTGTTCACAACCGCAGCCGGCGTCCGATGGATGATCTTATCGCCCTGGGCGCTTCAGCTGCTGGCTCCCCGGCGGAAGTTGCTGCACGAGTCGACATTGTCTTCACAAACTTACCGGATTCACCCGATGTCGAAAAAGTTGCACTTGGACCAAACGGCATCATCGAAGGTGCCCATAAGGGGTTGATCTTCGTGGATAACTCAACCATAAAACCCGCTTCGGCCCGGTCAATTGCCAATCACCTTGCGCCGGTAAATGTGGAATGCCTGGATGCCCCAGTGAGCGGAGGAGATATTGGCGCACGTAATGCCACCCTGACAATTATGGTGGGTGGTTCCGAACAAACATTTCTTGAGGTCTTACCCGTATTCAATGTCATTGGTAAAACTGTCACGCATATCGGTCCGTCAGGGACGGGCCAAATTGCCAAAGCAGCCAACCAGATCATGGTGGCAGCCCAAATGGTCGCGATGGGTGAACTTCTGGTTTTCGCTCAAAAGGCTGGAGCGGATCCAGAAAAGGTCATACAAGCCATAAAAAGTGGTGCCGCACAATGTTGGGCCTTGGATACCAAACCATCCCGCCTGTTTAAAGGCAACCGAGAGCCAGGTTTCAAAGCCTTTATGCAAGCCAAAGACATGAACATTGTCATGGAATCAGCCAGGGAATATGGCATTCCCCTGCCGTCCACAGCTTTGAACACCCAATTGTTCAATGCATTAGTCGAAATGGGTATGGGTGAATTAGATAACTCGGCTGTTATTCAAATTATTGAGAAATTAGCCAACATTGATTTAAAAACATCGGCCTAAAACGAAAAGTCGCCAAAAAGGATGCTCCCTTGAGCATCCTTTTTGGGTTTTAATTGAGTTCAGCGATACGCTTGCGGTTGGTACGCCGGCAGCTTCTGTTCAGCGAAGATCATTTCCAAACGAGCAAACCGCTGGCGACCGTTCATTAGTGGGATTGAAGGCCAGTTTTCGCCAATCAACGGTTGGGCATAACGAACAAATTCATCGGTTACGTCTATGCGGTCAGGTGCAAGCCAGGCTTTCGGGAAGCTTCTTTCCGAATTTGCCACCAATTCCAAGGGCACTTTGTCATAACGAACATTGTAAATCGAACCTGGCTGGCGCAAGATCGTGCTCATAAATCCAGAGCCTTCGTCCGCTGCGATTAAAGCTGCTTTCTGCCCAAGTTTATAGGCTTCTTCTAAATCCACGGTCGAGGCATAGATCATGTTATGGCGCTGATCTGTTCCAGAGACATTTCCCCTGGCTGCGCCGCGAGCCCCCAACCCAACATCGTTTAGATAATTCACAACAATTTGTTCAACCGATGATCTGCTGGAAGAAAACTGGGTGTGACCAAAACTATCTTTCGTCTCACCGATGTCGCCCACGTCGAACCCTTCGCTGATTACGGCAATACATCGTCCACTGTGTTTGAGCCGGTCGTTGACCAGATCGGCCATTTCCATCAGGCTGACCCCGGCTTCAGGCATGTAAATCTGCAGCGGCATTTCGCGGTTTGGATCAGCCAGGCGAGCCGCTGCGGGAATAAAGCCAATTTTACGGCCCATCACTTGAATCACCAGGACCGGATCCGCCGGGCTGGATCCGGCGTTCTCCTCATTGGCATTCTGGATATTTAAAGCCCAGTAGCGGGCTACGCTGCCGTAGCCCGGCGTATGGTCAATCAACTTGAATTCGCTGTCGCCCACATCATTGTCGATCGTTTTCGGAGCACCGGTTGCCACCAGGTCCAGTCCGCGTTCGTGGGCTAATTGCGCCACCTTATGCGCAGTATCCATCGAATCGTTACCGCCAACATAAAAGAAGTAACCGATTTGGTGGGCTTTGAAAATATCGATAATCCGGTCAAAATCCTCGGTCTGCTTTGGCTTTAGCTTATAACGGCAGGTTCCGATAGAGCCCGCAGCCGGCGTAAAGCTCAACAATTTGATTTCTTCTTCTTTCTGGAGGGACAAATCCAGCAGTTCTTCTTTGAGAACCCCTTCTATACCGTGATAACCAGCGTAGACCGTACCGTACTTTTCTGGCATCAATTTACAGGTTTCAACGATCCCGCGAACAGAATTGTTGATCACCGGCGTTGGTCCGCCAGATTGAGCCACGATCACGTTCTTGTTCACTTCATCCACTCCGTATGGAAAACACCCTCTTTATCGATGCGCCGGTAAGTATGCGCCCCAAAGTAATCGCGTTGAGCCTGGGTGAGGTTGGCCGGCAGTCGTTCGGTGCGGTAGGCATCGAAATACGCCAGTGAAGCACTGGTCGCCAACACCGGAATCCCCATCCCAACAGCCGATTGCACGAAGAATCGCCATGTCTCCTGCCGGCTTTCTACCCCGGTTCGGAAGAAATCATCCAACAGCAAGTTGCCCAGATCGGGTGTGCGCTGAAAAGCCTGGGTTATATCTCCCAACAGGCTGGCACGGATAATACACCCGGCGCGCCAAATCTTGGCGATCTCACCCATCTGCAAATCATACTTATACTCATCTGAGGCTATACGCATCATTCCCATGCCTTGAGCATAAGATGTGATTTTGCTGGCATACAATGCCTTTTTGGCCGCATCAATCAATTGCTGGTTGTTTCCCCGGAATAAAGGCTGCGGGCCGTGAATGACTTTGCTGGCTGCCACGCGCTGCGGCTTCAATGCGGAAATAATTCTGCTTTCTACCGCGGAATTAATGGTTGGAATCGGCGCGCCGATATCCAGTGCATTCTGGCTGGTCCACTTCCCCGTGCCTTTCTGCTGTGCTTCATCCAGAATCATTTCAACCAGCGGTTTCCCGCTATCTGGATCGACTTTTGCCAGGATATCAGAGGTAATTTGAATAAGGTAAGACTTCAACTCACCTTGATTCCATTCAGCAAAGATGTCTGAAAGTTCTTTGGCCTGCAGGCCCAGGCCGCGAGTCAGCACATCATACACTTCAGCAATCAACTGCATATCGCCATATTCGATGCCGTTATGCACCATTTTTACGAAATGGCCGGCTCCCCTCGGCCCCATGTATGCCACACAGGGCTGCCCATCTTCTTCAGCTTTAGCCGCGATGGCTTTCAAGATGGGTGCCAAAGCTTCCCAAGCCTGCTTTTGCCCGCCCGGCATCATGCTTGGCCCCCAAAGGGCGCCTTCTTCACCGCCGGAAACACCCATGCCGATGAAATTGAATCCTTCTTTCTCTAAATCCTTGTTGCGCTGTTCTGTGTCCAGAAAAAACGAATTTCCGCCATCGATGAGGATATCCCCGGTTTCAAGGTGGGGCTTAAGATGTGCGATGGCGCTGTCGACCGCCGGCCCGGCCGGAACCATCATCAAGATCCGCCTGGGTTTTTCAAGGACTTCCATCATCGCAGCGGGTGAATCTACACCGATGATTTTCTTGTTTTTGCCCTCATTTTCAACAAAAGCTTTTGTTTTTGCAGGATCAAGATCGTAACCAGCGACAGTGGATCCGTTTCGTTCCATATTCAGGGCAAGGTTGTGCCCCATCACACCCAGACCGATCACACCGATTGATGCTTTGTTCATCTTTATACTCCTTATGCAAAGAAAATTTTATTTTTTCCAGGGAGGAAGATCTGGCAGAAGTTTTTCGAATTCATCGATCAATTTCTTCTCGTACTCACCAGCAAAATTTCCACTTAAGAATTTTTCCAACCCTTCGTTGTAGAACCGTTCCCAGGATTGTTCCTCATGTCCAGGATTTATTGGGAAGAATAAGGCCTTGATCGAGCGGGCAGCTTTCATATCGCCAGGAGCGTCTCCCATCATTAAAATATGCCCTTCGGCATATTTTCCTTTTGCCGCCAGAGACAGGTGAAATTCTTTTGTCCCTAGTTCCTGACCGGCGATGATCCGAGAATACTTGGCGATGTCGTGCTCCTGCCATTCTCGAATAAGCGCTTCGGTTGGTGTGGCAGAAACAACGACCACATCTGCCTTGCCCCGCATCTTCTCCAGGCTTTCTCGAACAAATGGAAATGGCGGAACCCCACGTACCAGACCGGCCACAGTTTCGTTCACCGCCCTGGTCCATGCCCATGCCTTGTCCAACTCGGGATCTTTATGGTCAGTCATATACGCTTTCAATCCACTGTCGCTTAAGGGGTTTCCCGAAGATATAAATTCCCGCACACTTTTTGCTTCTGTAATTTTTACATTACGGGCCAAAACTTCCTGGCGTTCGCGCAGTAAATCAAACACCATCATAAGTGCGGGCCAGCGATTGATTCCGCGCCACTTTGAATACAAATTGACAAATTCAGCGGCTTCACGCGTATATTTCGAAACAGGCTGCAAATCCCAATATTTAATAATATTCGGAATAAAGCATTCTTTGTGTTTAACTTCCATCGTATCAAAGGCACAACCATCCGAATCGATGCCAATAAAAAATTTTTCAATTGGCTTTAAATCGGCCAGCGGTTGGGCAACAGCAGGTATATTACTCATGATCCATCTCTCCTGAAGGTCAATCTAAACGGTAGGCCCTTTTGGGCAACCGGTAGGCCATATCGATGCACATATCTTCGGCTTCATCGCGCGAGATGAGGTCCTGCACCACCAATCCTGCCAGCCAATTCGCGCTGGCTCTCCGCCAGGTATCATGGCGAGCCGGGATGGATGGGAAGGCACGCGTATCATCGTTAAAGCCGACCGTGTTATATAACCCGGCAGTTTCCATGACCTGGTCGAAATAACGCGCCATTCCGTTCAGGCTGTCATGGAACCACCACGGCGGGCCGATTTTTAAAGCCGGGTAATGACCGGCCAACGGTGCCAATTCACGTGCGTTTACCGATTTGTCGAGTAAGAATAGGATTAATCGCAAGCGCGGGTCGTTCCCAAATTTATTCAAAATTGGATGAAGGTTATGGGTAAGTTCGACTGCCACTGGAATATCCGCACCCTTATCCCAACCATACTGCTGGAAGATCATCTCATTATGGTTGCGGAAGGAACCAACGTGCAGCTGCATCACCAATCCATCCTCGATGCTCATCCGTGCCATTTCCATCAGCATATGTCCGGCGAATCGATTGGCGTCATTTTGTGAAATCCGCCCCTTCAACGCACGTTGGAAAATATCATTCACCTCGGTTTTTGAAAGTTCAACCGTGTAAGCGGTCAACGCAGCGTGATCCGTAGCATGCGCCCCCATTTTCTTAAAGAATACCCGCCGGTTTTCTAAGGCCTGAATAAAAGAGGCATAATCCTTTACTTCAATTCCAGAGGCTGCACCGAGATTGTCAATGTTATGCTTCCAATTGGCAATTGTAAGGTTAATGACGTTATCCGGGCGGAACGTGGGAATAACTTTCCCTTTCCACCCAGAATCGAGAATCGCCTGGTGAGCATCTAATGGATCCGCCGCCGCATCGGTTGTAGAAAGCACCTCGATATTGAATTTCTCAAATAATGCCCGCGGCCGAAATTCAGGGGTCGCCAATTTATCAGCAATCTGATCGTAAATCACCTGTGCATTTAGCTGGTTCAACGGAATATTCACATCAAATACCGTTACCAGTTCATGGTTCAACCAGACACCTGAAGGCGTCCCGCGGAACAAATAAAAATGGTCGGCGAATAATTGCCAGATTTCCCTGTGGTTGGTCTCTACGGGTTGTCCATCCAACCGAGGAACCCCCAATCTATCCGGGGTTATCCCTTGAGAATACAACATCCGGAAAACATAATGGTCGGGAATAATCAAAAGATCTGCCGGTGAGCCGAAAGTAGCATTCTCATCAGAAAATAATTGGGGGTCGACATGCCCATGTGGGCTGATGATTGGCAAATTTGCCACGCTTTCATATAAATCGCGTGCCAACTTGCGCTGGGACGGTTCCGGGGAAAAGAACCTGTCCGGAGAAAGTTCGAGCTTTGTTGTGCCCATATTCCTCTCGTTTTCTCACTAGATTCGGTATGAATCTAATGGTTTAGATTTGCCTTCCTATAGATTGTACCGTGATTTTTTATCACTCAGCACAGCTTTTGCATATACTTGTGCTATCTAGGCGCTAAGGGATCGAGATGGTTGCGGAAATGCTTCTCAAGCACAAGATAATAATCCTCCTCATGGGCTCTCAATACTGCGTACAATTCCTTCCGGAAATGATCCAGAACCGACCCAAACGTCACATGCAAAATCTGACGCGCATCAAATTGATCCAGCAATAATGGAAGATCTGATGCATTGGGATGGGCAGGAGCTTTTGCCAGTTCTGCCGAAACATGGTAACTTGCCCGATCGGTTTCATATCGATCGCGAGCAAACTCATAAATTTTCATAAAAAGCTCACTGTCTGCCTTGGCAATTACTCGCAGCGCTTCCAGATAGCTCGTGCCAGCAGTCTTTAAATGTACCAACCCATGAGTATGTTTTGCTGCGATCGGATAAACACTAAATTTGTCTGAACCAGAATGCAAACTTAGCTTGTAACTGCCAAACGCACGCATGATCGCCGCATGCTGCCCAATCGTACGATCCAGTTCAGAAAGATCACCGATATAGTCCACTCCCTTTTCAAAACGACCCACAAAGCGTGGGGCCAGGCTTACCCAGTGCACACCCAATCGCTTGAGTTCATGTGCGATGAAAAAGTGTTCAGGAATAGAGGTGGGTGTTGCGGTTTCATCCACAGATACCTCAAAATCAAATGGGCGATTTCCATGAATATCCACTAAACGCTGGTACATCTGGTAGGAGTGGGCAACAGCTCGACCGTACTTTACCGCTGCTCGCAGGACGGTCTCCTCGTCGAAATCTAAAGATGTTCCCTCGAACGTAAAATTTTGTCCGGCAAAGGTTTGCACCATTTCTTTGGCAGTTGTTTTGAGTTGATCCCAGGGTAAGGATTTGGCACTTTCCCTCAAAGCTGACAGGCTGGCTCCATCTGCACTCTGGTCGACATGGTCACCCGGGTCGACCGTGAAAAATGTGTAACCGGCAGATGCAAATTCATTCAGATATTCCGGCAATTTCAAGTGGTCTGCGTCTGCGCCCCAGGGCGCCTGCCATCCAGATTGAAAGACGCCCCACATGGCATCATCCATCACTTCCTGAGGCTTTCGACCTGTACGCTCATTCTCACGCACCGATTGCTGCGCGAATATCGGGGCAATCCCTGTGCCTTTAACTGCGGCAACGTGACCTGGCGTTGCCAGCCCCAACCTGTCACCCATTCCGGCAGATGTCTTCAAACCTAAAGTCTCGGCGTTTAACCACGGAAGTCGCTGGCGCAGCGCAGCGGCATTGTCGGGTGTCAATTCGCAAGTGATTTGTGTCTTATCAGAAGAAACCTCGCCTTTGAATCCAGATAAATCTCCTTTGACAACCAATTGCTTTGTCATTAATGGCCCACTTTTAATCAAGGAGTACGAAGTCATGCCGGACTGAACTACCGAACTCGAATAAACTGAAGCAGAAGAATGATCTGTCATTTTGATCCTTTATTTGCCGATGATCTTAATAAAATTATAAACGAAATCCAGAATAGATTTTATGTGTTTTTACCTCAAATATTCATTAAATCGGTCATTAATTTTTAACAGAATTTCACAATTGACATTTCTCTGTTTTTTGTTATAGTACACCCCATCCGATCTACAGGAATTATTCATGGAATCCGTACAACAATTCATATCTTGCCTCACCCCCGACCAAAAAAAGCTATTTACATCTCTGAACACCCCATTTGCGATCCAGGAATATCTGGACAGCATCCCTTACCGTGTTGAAGATGACAATTATTGCGCTTTAAGCGTTTTTCGAGATGGAAAGGCGCATTGCTTCGACGGCTCCTTGTTTGCTGCCGCGGCCTTAAGACAAATTGGTTTTAATCCGATCATCCTTCAAACCTTACCCGAAAAAGATGATGATCATATGTTGGCGGTTTACAAACGCAATGGGCGATATGGGGCTCTTGCAAAATCTAATTACGTCGGTCTTCGATCTCGCGAACCCGTTTATGCGTCGGTTCGCGAGCTTGTTATGTCGTATTTTAAAGATTTTTATAACCTGGATGGACTTTTTTCACTTCGCGCCTACACACTTCCTATAAATCTTAAACACTTTGATCGCTACAATTGGATGACAAGTGATTCGGGTGTTCAGGCGATTGTTAAACGTCTGCATGATATTCGTAAAATCCGCTTATTTTCACCCGAGGTGATCGCAGATCTTGCTCCGATCGATCCCATTTCTTATAAAACCGGAATGTCGATCACTAATCTTGATGGGGTATTTAAACCCGGATCGTCACCGGATAAAGATTTCGGTCTTTAATATTCTCCCTTTTGGAAATCATGCGCATAAACATCCCAAAAATTTAACCTTGAAGACCGGCCAACTCGCAACGCGTTTTATCTTGTCGTAGAAATCTTTTGGGCCTCCATTCTGGCAGCCGCCGCCTCCTTCAACGGCGCTTACGCGATCCGCTTGGGCGCAGAGAACGTAGAGGTCGGGTTATTAAGTTCACTGCCGGCTTTACTGGCGTTGGTGGTTTCAATCCCAGCGGGGCAATTCCTACAGGCTCGCGCACGTCGCAAGCCCTGGATTGTGTCCGCATTAATGATCAACCGCATCGGCTACCTTTTAATCGCTTTAGTACCGCTAATGAACTTTTTAGGGATTCCACACGGGACTATGGTCGTCTGGATTATCTCTTTATCCAGCGCTGGGGCCCACTTCTTCAATGTGGGGTTTATCCCAATGTTGGCCGAGGTCACGCCGGAAGATCGACGTGCCACAGTTTTTTCGGCACGCAACATTGTCTATAATGCATCGTTAAGTGTTTGTACTTTACTGTTTGGCCTGCTCTTAAGTCGTATCGAATTTCCAATGAATTACCAGATCATGTATGCGATTGGGTTCGCGGCATCCATTTTCTCCACATATTTCCTAATAAAAATCGACGCGCCGGATGCGACATCCATGACGAAAACACAGGGGTTCAGCCAGGCTATCAAGGTTCAGGTTAAGACTCTGCGCGAAGCTTTTTCCGACCATCCCGAATTCATTCGCATCACCCGCAACACTTTTTTTTATGGCATTGGCTTATGGCTCGCCTCTCCCATCTACATTCTCTATTTTGTGAAATCTTTGAATGCTGATGATGCCTGGATCGGTGTTCAAGGCACAATTCTCAGTGCCACTACTTTAATTGGGTATGCATTCTGGCGGTCTTTATTAAAACGATGGGGTGAGCCGGCGATTCTAAAGCGCATCATTTTAACCGCAGGAATATATCCTATTCTCGCGGGTTTGCTGCCTTCTTTGAACTTAATTCTGATCGTCGTCGCAATCAACGGCTTGCTCGTCCCGGGCATAAATCTGAGCCATTTCAATACCCTCCTGAGGGTAACACCAGCCAACAATCGCCCCGGATACACTGCCCTTTATATCACCATTACCAATTTTGGCGCATTTATCTGCCCGCTGATCGGGGTTGCCATTGCCAACTGGATCGGTTCTGGACCTGCCTTAATTATTTTCGGCGCGCTTTCGATAATAGGTTCGAGCTCATTCTGGTTCTCCCCTGTTCAAAAAGAACGACCGGTTGTACCTGCGTAAGCCCGGAACTGATTTAGTGCTATAATTTCCTGCCATCTAAACCTTTCATTTTAATATTCCACCATACTGTAGAAGTGGCATTAACTTGCTTCATCTTTTAACGTATCCACGGGTTTCACAATGGAAAACGGATCCATTCTTTTATGTCGTCATCTACAAGCGTAGTACTTCCGCAAAAACCAACGCGCCAGGTTCCACCAATTTTCCGATCCTTGCGCCACCGCAACTACCGCTTATGGTTTTTTGGCCAGGGCATTTCATTGGTAGGAACCTGGATGCAAATCATGGCACAGCAGGTTCTGATTTATCGTTTGACCGGAACCGCCGCCTCACTGGGCCTCATTTCCTTCATCGGATTAATACCGGTTATTCCCCTATCTCTGTGGAGCGGTTCTATTTCAGATCGATTTTCAAAACGCACCATTATCCTGGCGATGCAGTGTACCATGCTCTTCCAGGCACTCATCCTGGCATTTCTATCCTGGACAGGAACCATACAGATCTGGCACGTATATGTACTGGCTTTCTTTCTCGGTGCAGCTAACGCGGTTGATCTGCCGGCCCGCCAGGCATTTACTGTGGAGCTGGTTGAAGGAAGAGATGACCTGGCAAACGCCATTGGATTGAATTCAGCCATGTTTAATGGCGCAAGAGCCCTCGGACCGGCTTTAGCCGGTCTCGTTGTTGCCACAACCGGCGAAGGAATGGCATTTTTTATTAATGCCCTTACGTTCACCACCGTCATTATCAGCTTGATGATGATGACGAATTTACCAAAACCAAAACCATTAACGAACGTAAACCTGGTCAAGCACATGTCAGAAGGTGTGCGTTTCATGTTTTCCCAGCAATCCATTCTGGTCTTAATCAGTTTGATCGCAGTCTCTGCATTTCTTTCCATGCCTTACAGCACATTGATGCCTGTTTTTGCCGGGAATGTATTGAAAGAGAGTGCCGGTCCGGTTATCCAATCCGTATGTGGAGGCGCGATTCCATTCATTCACTGCCAATCTCCTGAAGCACTGCCTTTGGGGATATTACTGACCATGGTGGGGATCGGCGCGGTAATCGGTGCTTTCATTATCGCTGCACTCCCCAACCGTACCATGCGGGGGCGATTATTGACTGTTGGAAATTTGATCTTTCCTTTAGCCCTGGTAGGTTTTTCATTTTCCAGATCATTCATTTTTTCTGCGGCCTTACTTTTACTGGTTGGTGTCAGCTTCGTCCTACAAAATGCATTGGCAAACATAATTCTGCAGATTATCACACCAGACGAAGTCCGCGGGAGAGTGATGAGCTTTTATACATTAACTTTTCAAACCATGATGCGCCTTGGGGGTCTGCAGGCCGGGTTCATGGCTGACGGTATTGGCGCCTCGTTATCCGTGGGGATCGGTGCCATAATCTCCTTGATTTACGGATTGTTTATCGCTTTCCGTTTTCCATTTCTGCGTAAACAATAATTATGGACCACCTTTCTTCAACTATTTCGCAAGAGAATACTGGTAATCCGTGGCGATATTGGCAAACTGCCGGCTACTATGCAGCATTTATTATCCTGGGATTAACCACAGCATCCTTTGGACCTGCGCTGCCATTTATCGCTGAGCAAACCCACACCCAACTGGCCCAGGTAAGTTCCTTGTTGGCCTTGAGATCATTCGGCTATTTAATTGGCAGCTTTCGGGGTGGAAGATTGTACGACCAACGCAGTGGGCACCCGGTGATTATGATTGTTTTATTGGTGCTGGCAGCGACATTAGCGTTGGTACCTGCCATTCCCTACCTTCTGCCGCTGGCGATCATATTGTTCGTTGTCGGCCTGGCGGAAGGCTCTATAGATGTCGGCGGAAATACCCTGATCATGTGGGCGCATGGTTCACGGGTTGGCCCGTTTATGAACGGCCTCCATTTCTTTTTCGGCGTAGGAGCATTCCTGGCTCCGCTCCTGATTGCACTGGCGATAACATTAACTGGCACTTATGGCGCTGCTTATTGGGCGATCGCTTTTTTGGTCCTGCCGGTCGCTTTCGCTTTTACGCGCATTACCAGTCCAGACAGAGCCAGCTCATCAGCATCGTCAGAAGCAAAAGGATACAACCAGAAATTAGTAATCCTTTTGGTGATATTTTTCTTCTTGTATGTTGGGGCAGAATACAGCTTTGGGGCCTGGGCATTTACCTACGCAACCCGTCTGAATTTAGCAGATGAAACAACCGCTGCTTATATCACATCGGCCTTTTGGGGAGCATTAACCATTGGCAGGCTGCTTGCAGTCCCAATTACCGCCAAACTGCGTTCCAACACAGTTTTATGGATTGATCTGGGTGGCTGCTTGGTAAGTATGACGGCAATTGTGCTGCTGCCATATTCAAACCTTGCTTTCTGGTTTGGTGCAATTCTTTTGGGTCTATCCATGGCCTCCATATTCCCCACTGCCTTATCGCTTGCCGAAAAGCGCCTCAAAATCAGCGGGAAAATCACCGGCTGGTTTTTTGTGGGTGCAAGCCTGGGTGGCATGGTCGTTGCCTGGGTTATCGGCCAGTTGATTGAACCGGTTGGACCGCAGGTTGCCATGTGGATCATTCTGGGAGATATCATCGCGGCTGTGATTGTATTCTGGCTAATATAAACCGAAAGGGATTTTGGCCCATTTTCAGGTCAAAATCCCTCATGGATATCGTCTGCTGCAAATATTCTTACGCTGATTCTTCTAAGGCTTCTTTGGCTTTCTTAGTATGTTTGCCGCGTTCTTCAGTTTCCAGAATACGTTTTCGAATTCGGAAGCTGAGCGGGGTTACCTCGATAAGTTCGTCTTCAGCCAGGAACTCAATCGCCTCATCCAGGCTTAAATCCCTGGGCGGCGTTAGGCGCACCTGAATATCCGCATTGGATGAGCGCATGTTGGTTAAATGCTTCTTTTTGCAAACATTAACGATCAGGTCGATTGGACGAGGGGTTTCGCCTACTACCATGCCTTCGTAAACTTCTACACCCGGTTTAATGAATAAGGTGGCACGTTCTTCGGCGGTTTTCAAACCGTAAGTGGTCGCCGTGCCGGCTTCCCAGGCGATCACCGAGCTGGTTGCTCGTCCCGGGATGACCCCAGCCATTGGTCCATAACCATGGAACATGGTATTCATCGTCCCCATACCTCGGGTGGCAGTTAAAAATTGGTAGCGAAAACCAAGCAAACCACGCGTAGGTATGATGTAAGTCAAATGCACGGTATTATCGGGGTTGTTGATCATGTTCATCATTTTCCCCCGGCGGCTGCCCAGCATTTCGACGACTGCCCCCATCACATCATTGTGCACATCGATATCGACTTCTTCGTATGGTTCTTCAATTTCTCCATCAGGTGTATGCCGGAAAATAGCTTCTGGACGAGAAGCCTGAAATTCATACCCCTCCCGGCGCATCGTTTCAATCAGGATCGCCAGGTGCAGTTCGCCGCGACCAGAGACTGAGAATGTATCCGTTGTGTCCGTTTCTTCTACCCGGAGAGCCACGTTATTTTTTAACTCACCAAACAGACGCTCGCGTAATTTTCTCGAAGTGGACCATTTCCCTTCTCGACCGGTAAACGGCGAAGTGTTTACCCCAAAGGTCATCCGTACTGTTGGTGCTTCAACGTGGATCGGTGGCAAAGCTACCGGGTGCGCTGGATCAGCCAGTGTCTCACCAATGTTGATACCTTCCAACCCGGCGATTGCCACAATCTCACCCGCTTCCGCATGCTCAACTTCCACTCTCGTCAGTCCTTGATGCACGTACAGGTATCTGGCCCGTTCGGGCAGTACCTTGCCTTCCACAGTTATTCTTGCCAGCGCCTGCCCGGCAGTTATTTTACCAGCATGGATTCTTCCCAGGGCTGTTGTTCCGCGGTAATCATCATAAAAAAGATTGGTAACCAATATTTGTAACGGCTCGTCCATCTCAACCTTGGGGGGCGCAACTCTACGCAAAATTGCGTTGAACAATGGTTGCAAATCTGGGCTAAGGTCTGGGGTTTCCCCGGCCTGAGCCGTAATCCCATTGGCATAAATGATTGGAAAATCTGCTTGCAGATCATTCGCCCCAAGTTCTATAAACAAATCAAAGGTATCGTTCACACTCCGTGTAGGATCGGCATCCTTACGATCCATCTTGTTGATCACAACGATCGCGGTATGACCCATTTCCAATGCTTTTTTTAATACAAAACGGGTTTGCGGCATTGGGCCTTCGGCTGCATCTACCAGTAACAGGACCCCATCCACCATATTCATTACCCGTTCGACTTCGCCGCCAAAATCTGCGTGTCCTGGGGTATCCACAATATTTATCTTTACCAGCTCTCCCGTCACCGGATCAGGTAACGTGATTGCAGTGTTTTTTGCCAGGATGGTGATCCCTCGTTCACGCTCCAGGTCATTGGAATCCATAACTCTTTCCATAACCTGTTGGTTCTCTCGAAACACACGCGCCTGCCTTAACATACCATCGACGAGCGTCGTTTTACCATGGTCAACATGGGCGACGATTGCAATATTCCGTAAATCTGTTCGTTCTACCAGCATTTCTTCCTCAATTCATCCAACTTATCTCTTATCCGGCCACACCAGACAGAGGAAAACGGGGTTAATCATATCATTTTTGATTGGTTTTGAACAGGAGGAAATCTAAAGTGAAATCTGGTTTTCACCTGATATAAAACTCTTCATGGTATAGTTTAAAATATTCTGGAGATTAGAAAATGCGTCTCAACCTGATTCTATGCCTTGTATGGCTAATGATAATTGGCATCATCTGTGGTGCATGCGCGCCTGCTCCAAGCCCACAACCTTCACCCTCGCCACAATCCGAACCAACTCTTAATTCGACTGCGGTCATACGCCCCACCCCTACATTATTTTCCACCAAGCTTGATGTTATGAACGCTTGCCCGGTCGAAGAACAGGCCCAGGCGATGCGCGAGAGCCAAATACCAGACTGGCAGCATATTGGTATATTTGCGTGCTACCAGCTTTCTTTAGGCCTGGCTGACGGCACGAGAAAGTATCCTGGCACAGAAACTTTAGTCTTTAATAACCAGACAGGCGTAGCTTTGCATGAGATCGTGTTCCGCCTGTTTCCCAACGCCCGGAATATTTACAATGGTAAGATGACCATCCAGAGCGTAAAGGTGGATGAAATCGAATTGCCGTTTGAATACTTCCTTTCCGACCGAACAGCACTGCGGATTCCTTTAGATCCCCCACTCACGCCTGGAGATACCGTCCAGATTGAATTGGCTTTTACCATAGAAATGCCGCTAGATTTTGACTCCAACCGTTCATACGGCATTTTTAATCAATCCAGCACCGGTCCTGAATTAAATTTAGCGAATTGGTATCCTATCCTGGCTGTATTCCAGAATGGTGAATGGCAGGCAGATCCGGTCCTCATGGGAGGAGACGCTGTTACAAGCCAGACCGCATTATATAAGGTTGCGATAACTGCTCCGGTATCATGGAAAATCGCATCAACAGGAACTCAAATCCAGCAAATTGATGAAAATGCTTTGAGCAAACATATTTACGTAAGTGGTCCAGTCAGGGATTTTATGATTACCGCCAGCCCCACCTTTGATACGCGCCAGACACAGGTCGACGATATCACAATTTCTCAATGGGGTGCGCTTGATACGGAACCTGGCTGGGATGTCGCGTTGGAAGACGGACGAAATGCCCTAACATACTATGAAAACACGTTTGGCCCTTACCCATTTAAGGAATTGGATATCGTCGCGGTTAAATTGCAGAACGCCAGCGGGGTTGAATATCCCGGATTAATTTTGATCATCGATGGCAGCTACCAATCGACGGAGCAGCGCAGCTTTTTAAACTCGTGATCGCCCATGAGATCGCCCACCAATGGTGGTATTCATTGATTGGCAATGATGTCATGCGCAACCCGTGGCAGGATGAGGCTCTGGCGACCTACAGCAGTCTATTATTTCTGGAAACCAATTCGCCTGGCATCGACTATATTGGACGTTATAAATCCCAGGTTGAAAAATATGACCAGTCTAATCCTGGACAATCGATTGAACAACCCCTCGACGCATTTCAAGAACGTCTTCCGGAATATGGATTAGTTGTCTATTTAAAGGGAGCGCTGTTTTTCGATGCTGTCCGCAGCCAGATAGGAGAAGCCGCATTTGCACAGGCGCTTAAGGCGTATTACCAGAAATATAAATACCAGCTGGCTAACCCTGCAGATCTGTTAAATTCGTTCATCCAAACCTGCCATTGCAGTCTGTCGGCAATCGAGCAAGAATTCGGAGTCCTGCCCGTCAATCCTTAAAACTTCTACGGAGAAGCAGCAGATAGACCCCAAAAATAATCAGACCAACTGAGCCTGTATTGCCGATAAAAGACAATGCATTTCCTGGATCCCCGCCGATGTAAAGCCCCCATCCAACGACCGCCAACAACCCGCCGGGGATTAAGGGCCACCAAACAAATTTGTGCGTTAAAATCCGTGAAGCAATCGTGATTAATCCCCATCCGAGAGCAAACCACACCAACATAACCCCGGTTTCTGTCAGGCCGTTAAAATCTCCGCCCTTTGACCATCCAAAAAATATACCCGGGGCGATCCCAAGAAGCAAACATCCTGGAATTATCAACCCGAACAACCTCTGAAACAATCCCCACAGCAGTAAAGACAGCCCCAAACCAGTTCCAAGCGATAGGATAAACGCAAAAAATGTTATCTTGTCAATAAGCAGTGGAAATCCGGCTGCGATTAACAAGAATCCCGGTACCAATGACCAATACGCACGTTCTTTTTGAGAAAAAATCGTCACAGCAAGAATTAAAACGAAACCGATCCCCAGACATAGAAGAAGAAGCCCACCCCGAGAAATTTCTGAAATGGGAAATAACCGGACGAGGAAAAAGAAGCCTCCCCAACCCAACCCACTCACCAAAGCCCCAGGAATCGCCAGGGTTAATCGTTTGATCCTGACCCCATAGAACAGGCTTAATGCACCCAGGAATGGTAAAACCAATAATGTCAACCACCCCGTTTGCAGCCATTTATCGAGAATATAAACTAAACCAGAACCGATTAACACCATACCTGCCACCCGGTAAGGATGGTTGTCAGATGGGTGAACATTCGTGGAATCGACTGGTTTGGCCTTCAAGTCAGCGCTCCTATAAGATCCCAAGTTCCTTGGCTTTGAGTGTCGCCTGTAAACGGTCTCGCACATCCAATTTCGCCAGAATACTGGTTAAATGATTCTTGACCGTTCCCTCGGAAATAACCAATCGGTCAGCAATCTCTCGATTGCTCATCCCTTCCGAAACTAAGCCCAAAATTTCGATCTCTCTTCCACTCAATGGATTGGGTATTCCGTAAACCGGTATCGCAGCTTTTGCCAGACGGGAAAATTCAGCCACGACTTTAGCTGTAATGGATGGCAATAGAAAATAATCCCCTCTCGATGCAGCCCGAATCGCTTCGCTTAACTTTTGAGACGAAACATCCTTTAACAAATATCCCACCGCGCCAGCTTTTAATCCGTCAAAAATGGCTTCGTCGTCATCAAAAGTGGTTAAAATGATCACCCGAATATCGGGCAGCACCGATTTTAATCTTGCCGTGGCCGCAACGCCATCCAAGACGGGCATTCTCACATCCATTAAGACTACCGTCGGAAGCGTTTGCACGGCAATGCGGATTGCTTCCTCACCGTTTGAGGCTTCGCCAACCACTTCAAAATCTGGTTGGACAGACAACAGCGTCCTTAATCCCTCGCGAAATAAGGACTGATCATCAACGATAAGAATGCGAATTGGACTTTTCATCCGGGAATTTCAATCTCCAGGCGGAAACCTTGGTCCGGAGCAGTCTGAATTCTAAGATCTCCATTCAAAAGGTTAATCCTTTCACGCAACCCCAATAAGCCATAGCCTCCATTTAGTTCATCTGCGCCAACACCATTATCCTGGATAGAAAACCGGATTTTTTGCTGGTCCATGTAATCAAGCGCCATCCATACTTGAGAAGCTTGTGAATGTTTACAGATGTTATTAATGCTTTCCTGTGCAGCGCGATAAAGCGTAAGGTGGGCCGCAGGAGATAGCGTCCGCGGATGTCCTACGACTTTGAATTCAGCGTCCAGATTAATCACACCACAAGTTTGAACGAGTTTTTCCATCATTTCTGGAAGGGGTAAATTCTCATCGGGAGACGCTCTCAGTGAACCGACTGAACTGCGCACGTCTGCGAGCGCATCTTCCGACAAAGCCTGGGCTTTTTCTAGCAATGAAAGAGCTTTTTGCGGATCGCGCGACATCACCGCGCTCGCTGCCTGTATTTCCATGTGAATGGTGGTTAGAAAATGTCCCAACCCATCATGGATTTCGCGTGCCAGGCGGTTGCGTTCCTTGGTTACTGCCAGTTCCTCTGCCTGAACCGCATATTCTCTCAGACGCTGGTTGGCAGCCTGTAATTCCTCCACCAATCGTTCGACTTCCTTACGGGCCCTACCTTCGTTGACCGAGCTTTGCGTAAAAACCATAATAAATACCTGTCCAGCCAGAAAAATCGGCATATTCGACCAGACTACCGACCAGCTGGCGGCATATGAACCTGCTGAAATGACATAAATGCCCAGCAGAGCAGCATTGATTAAGTATACCCACAATTCCTCCAATAAGACGACTGCCTGTCCGACTAACGGCAGGAGCAGCAGCGCATTGAAACCGGCCCCCTTTCCTAAGGATACGATCAAACCACCTAAAGGAATCTGGATCAAAAAATAGCCGATCCGCACAACATTCATATTGGATTTAACGCAGTACGTATACCCATAAATACCAATGACGATGTATACCGAGCCCAGAAAGATCATCAGCAGGATATCCAGCAGCACCACCTGACGAAATGAAGCAAAAGTAGCAAAGTAAGACGCCAAAACTACCACAGCAAAGGCAATATCTGCATTCGAACCCGGTTTTAAATCCTTTGATTGGCTCATAATCGTCGCGGCAATTATAGCATTTTCAGCGGTTCTTTTGGTTTGGGAGGAGTCATGTTTTTTGGCGTGGTCATAGTGGAAATTAGGACCGAGACTATGACCTGCCTCACATGGAAATTTGATCATCATTCGTTAAACTAAAAGTACTTTGAGAGGATTATGGAGAAAAATATGAATGTTTTAATGATTTATCCGCAGTTTCCAGATACATTTTGGAGTTTTAAACACGCCCTGGGTTTCATTGATAAAACGGCCGGGACCCCACCCCTGGGGCTCCTGACTGTAGCTGCTCTACTCCCCGCATCCTGGAAAAAACGGTTAATCGATTTGAATGTACAGCCCCTTATGCAAGAAGATTTGGATTGGGCCGATCTGGCGATGGTAAGCGCAATGGATATTCAACGCGAATCGGTTCGTAAGGTAATTTCACGTTGCAAGCAGCATGGTTTAAAAGTTGCCGCCGGAGGGCCGTTATTCACTGAAGACTACGAGGATTTCCCCCAGGTCGACTATTTTATCTTAAATGAAGCAGAAATTACGATCCATCAATTCATCAATGACTTGGAAAGTGGAGTTCCCCAACACGTTTATTCCACCACTGAATACGCGGATATCACTCAAACGCCCATCCCAATGTGGCAGTTAATGAATTTAAAAAGCTACGATAGCATGGCGGTTCAATTCTCCCGTGGCTGCCCTTATAATTGTGATTTCTGCAATGTGACCGCCCTTCTGGGACATCGCCCGCGTACAAAGACCGCCCAACAATTGGTCGCAGAGTTAGACAGCATATATCAATTGGGATGGCGCCGCAATATATTCATCGTGGATGATAATTTTATCGGCAACAAACGCATCCTCAAAGAAGAGGTTCTACCGGCATTAATTGAATGGCGCAAAGGGAAAACTGGCTGCCAATTTATCACCGAAGCATCCATAAACATGGCGGATGATGAGAAATTGATGGGCATGATGCGCCAGGCCGGCTTCACCCAGATTTTTATTGGCGTGGAAACTCCGGATGAAGAAAGCCTGACTGAATGCCGTAAATCCCAAAACCGCAACCGCGATCTGATTGAAAATATCCACACTCTCCAACACAACGGATTTCAGATTATGGGCGGTTTTATTGTAGGTTTCGACAGCGACACGCCCACAATTTTTGACCGGCAGATAAAATTTATCCAGGAGTCAGGCATCGTCACCGCAATGGTTGGTTTGCTCCAGGCACCTTTAAATACACAGCTTTATAAGCGGATGCAAGCAGAAAACAGGCTTGTTAAAACATTTTCTGGCAACAATACGGATGGGACCTCAAATATTATCTTTAAAATGGATCCGGAAGTCCTCCATAAAGGCTATGAGCGGTTATTAAACCAAATCTATTCACCACGCCTCTTTTATCAACGTGTACGCACCCTGCTTAAGCATCTTAAACCAACAATGTCTACCGTGCATCTGGAATGGATCGAAATCCGGGCCTTCTTCCGCTCTATCTGGCGTTTAGGGATTATAGGTGAAGAACGCATGGAGTTCTGGAAACTGATTTTCTGGTCGTTATATACCTGCCCTGAAAAATTTACAATAGCGGTCACCATGGCTATATATGGATATCATTTTCGCAAAGTTAGCCAGCTCCACGTGCTGAATCAGGCCCCCCAGACGCTAAAAAATGCTGCTGTCATTCCGACAACATAAGCTCACTCAAACGGAGTTGCTGGGAAAAAAGAATTAGGCGCACACCAAATAAAAGGCGAGACGCATTTGAGCATCTCGCCTTTTGTAATATGATGCGAATCTTTAAGGAACGAAGGGGTTGAAGTCTGTTGTACGGTCGAAATAATCTTCGTTTTCGCTCTTTTTCAAGAAATTTACCACTGCATACGTAGCGGGAGTCATGAGCGCCTCAATTCCCACCTTAAAAATATAATTTGTCACGACCAGGGTAAAAAATAGCTCCCAGGGGAATACGCTGAACAGGCTGGCGACAAAGATAAAGATCAAAGAATCGACACCCTCCCCAACTAACGTGCTGCCGATCGTACGCGTCCATAACCAGCGTCCCTGGGTCATGACCTTCATTTTCGCCAAAATAACCGAATTACTGAATTCACCCGCGAAATAAGCCGACAGGCTGGCCAAAACAATTCCACCGCTGCTCACGCCCCCCAGGACTTTATCAAAGGCTTCCTGCCCCACACCAGATGCCCAGGTAGCTTCACCTGGCATGATCCTCACTAACCATAAAACGAAAGCACTGAACGCCAGACAAAAGAATCCCGTCCAGATCACCCTTCTGGATCGCCGGTATCCGTATACCTCTGTCAATACATCCCCAAAGATGTAGCTCAATGGGAATAATATCGTACCGGCATCGAAAGCCAGCGGCAAGCCAAAAAGTGACACCCCCCAATCCACAATTTTCGCGGAAGAGGCAATATTGCTCACAATTAATACGGTCACAAATAAGGCCATTACCAGATCAAAATATCGGAATGTGCGCTCTTTTTCCGTTTTCGTAAAATTCGTATCCATCTACCACCTGAGCAGCCATATTTCGAGAATTATCATAAACAAATGACATATTATTATACCCTAACGTATAGACGGGTAAGGATTATTAAAAAAAGCCCCTTTCCATTGCTGGAAAGGGGCACTTATGAAAATGAACTATTGGGGAGCGTTTTCTTTCAGAATCGCATTGGCCTGTTCAACCACCGATTTTAACATTGCGGGAATATCCGCATTCGGATCGGCGATGACCTTGCTCATCAGATCGGTATCGATCAAAGCGCGTACCGGATCATAACCAGCAACTGGTGCTTCGATCTTTGCATACTGTGCCCAATCGAACATCTTGGCATAGGTATCCGCAACAGGACCCCAAAGCGATGATTCCTTGAAGGCCGCAATCACAGGTGCCTGGGCAGACTTGCGCACCGGCAGGTAACCGGTCTCAGCCGCCCATTTTGCAGTCTGAGCCGTTTCACCCAGGAACTTGATCACCAGCCAGGAGGCCAGCTCTTGCTCGGGGGTTGTCTTGTAGACTGAGATCGAGGCGCCGTACAGGTCCACCGCCGGCGTGCCCGTGTTAGGCTCCATGGCGATATCCCACTTGAAATTGGCACCTTTGGTGACAGAATCCGCATAGAAGGGCAGGCCCGAGGACGAAGCGAAGACAAACAGCACCTGGCCGTTTGCAAAGCGATTTTGTTCGCCGTAGCGCTCGCTGGTCGGGATTTCGATGGCGCATTTCTTTTCAAACAGGCGCTGGATCATCTTCAGAGTATCGACACCGGCCTGGCTGTCAAAGACATACTTTGATCCATCATCTGACACGATTTGACCGCCGCGGGAGAATACCTGCGAGGCAAAGTTAGAAGCATCATGGCGGAAAGCCCAACCGTATTTATCGGGCTCTTGAGAAGCTTTACAGGCAATTTCTTCAAAGGTCGCCCAATCCGTGGGAGGTTCGGTGTAGCCCAGCTTGTTCAGCCAATCCATATTGACATACATAACTTCCATGGAGCGCTGCGTGGGGAAACCAAGGATCTCACCCTTAAATTGGGGGTTTTTGTCGCTATCGAGGAATGTCTGGAAATAATCGCTCTTATCGGCGTCGGACAGGCCGTATTTTGAGCTGTTAACGAAGGGTGTCAGGTCAACGACTGCATCCTGACCACGGTAAAAGGCAGCCTGGTTCTGGTAAGCAACCGACATGGAAGGCGGCTGGCCGGCCTGGATGGCAGCTGAAACCTTGCTGTAAACATCGTTATATGAAGCACCGGCGATTTCAGCTTCAGCGGTAATGCCGTAGGGGTTCGACTTGTTGAATTCGTCGAGCATACTTTGCAGGAGATCCTGATCCTTCTGCGGGCGATTGTGCCAGTATATGACCAGTTGTTTCTTGGCAGACAGATCGATCGCATCCACCATTTCAGGGGTTGTGGGCGGATTGGATACCATGACTTTCGTTGGCTCGGGCACCGCTGTCGGGGGAACCGCTGTCGGTTGGGGAGCATCCGTAGGTTTGGGCGCGGCCGTTGGCTGAGCGGCTGCTGTCGTTGGGGCAGCGGGGGCAGTGGTGGGTTCAGGCGTCGCGGCAGGCGCACAGGCGGCCAGCACCATCGACAAAACCAAAACAGCCATCATAATCTTTAACAAATTGGAACGCATACTTCTCTCTCCTTATGAAATGAGTTTAAATTTTGGTTGATACACAACCTAGACAGGTAATATCTGAAAACTGTAAAAACGCATCACCTCCTCATCTTTGGTTATTGTAATCTGTTTTATCCTTTAATACCGGTTCTGGCTATTCCCTCAGTAAAATACTTCTGGGTGAAAAAATAAAAAACCAACACTGGCAGCACAACCATCGTCGAAAACGCCATCATCAACTGAACTTTCGTTCCGCCTTCTCCGACCAGGAACTGCTGCAGACCGACCGCCAGCACGCGCATATTGCTGTTTCGGGTGACCAGCAGCGGCCATTTAAAACTATCCCATGACCAGATGAAATTCAATAAGGCAACCGTAATGACCGCAGGTTTGCTCAATGGTAAAACGATCGCAAACAGGTAGCGCAGATGTCCGGCACCATCGATTACCGCTGCGTCAAACAAATCTTTTGGGATTTGCATATAAAATTGGCGCAGCAGAAATATGCCAAAAACACTGACCATAAATGGAACCGTCAACGCAAGGTAAGTGTTATACCACTTGAAGTTGTACATCATCACCAGTTTAGGCACCAGGGTCAGGTCATTCGGGACCATCAAGGTAGCCAAAATAAAGATGAAGAATATATTTTTTCCCGGCACATTGATAAAGGCAAACGTGTATGCTGCCAGGATCGAAGTTAACAATGTGCCGGCCACAATAGCGAAGGTCATCAGTGTGCTGTTCGCGAAGTATCGGAAAAACAGCGGTACGCCCCACTGCCTGTCAAACCCAATGGTCTCGATCGCTTCCGGAAAATTACTCCACTGCGGGGATTCGTTGCCCAACGGCCACCAAGGCCAAAAATTGTTATTGATAATACTGCCATAACTTTTCACAGAAGAAAGCAGCATATAAATAAATGGGATTAAAGCAACAACCGCGCCAATTGTTAAGATCACATAAATCCCAACACGGCCCCAATCGATACTGCTTCTTCTATTTGCCCGAGTTTCAATTGCCTTATCGTATGCCATGGCTTCTCCTCTTGACCGCTTAATCGTAACTGACGCGTTTCCCAGCAAATTGATTTTGGAAAACGGTCAAGAGCATAATCACAAGAAACACAATAAACGAAAGGGCCGCACTGTAACCATACCGGTTGAACTGGTAAAGCTGCTGAAATATAAAGATGCTCGACGTGGTTGTCGCGTCACCAGGCCCCCCCATCGTCATTATGTATATATGGTTGAATGCTTTAAAGGTGCCAATCACTGTAAGAATTAATAAGAAAAATGTTGTCGGTGAAAGCAGTGGGAAAGTGATATAACGAAACAACCCCCAACCCTCCGCGCCATCAACCTTTGCCGCATCGTAAAGTTCGCCTGGAATGTTACCCAAGCCAGCCATGAAGATGACGATGTCATAACCGACAAATACCCAGGTTGTGTAAATGATCAAGGAGATTAATGCCAGGCTGGGGCCTTGAGCCCAGGTAGGCAAATCAATCCCTGCCGGGGTGAATATTAAATTAAATATCCCCTTCGACTCTCCCAGCCATTTCAAACCCTCACCGCCAAAGGCTTGAATAACCTTGTTGATCGGTCCGTTATCCGGACTGAATAAAAATGCCCACACCGCGGCAGAGGCCACCGTCGTTGTTATATATGGCAAGAAATAAAGCATGCGGTAGACAGCCAGTCCGCGAATTTTCTGAAACAGCAGATAAGCCAGGACCAACCCTAAACTTAATTGAAGAGGTACCGAAATGATTGAATAGGAAGCTGTGACCAGTAAGGAATGCCACATATCTGGATCATTAAAAGCCCGCAGATAGTTATCGAAAAATACGATCTTGACACAGGACAACTTCCAATCACACATACTGATATAGAAGCCGTAAATGATTGGATACAACTCAAAAATCAAAAGCAGGATAAACGCCGGGGTTAAGAGACCGTAACCCAACCCTATTTCTCGTATTCTGCGCCACTTACGAGGTGAAAAAACCTTGGTTTTTGAAGCTTCTGAAATCGTCTCGGATTGTGCTGCCATTAAATCTGCTGCTCCTTGTGTTATTGGCAATGGAAATGCATTTTTAATTTTCAGCTTAAACCACCCTCGGTTAATTGTACCAAAGAATAAACAAAGCACAACTATTCGAGGCTAAAAAAATCACATCATTGAGAATAGCAAACTAAATTTAACGTGCCTTAAAGAACGGGTTAACCTCCTGTAAACTGCCTACCGGGATTTGATTGAAAATCGAGCCAAAACGGGATCGTGGTCAGACAATCTTTTCGTGTTAGCGAATTCGGCATTGACGTGAACCGCATCAAAATAACTCATTTTTTGTGCCAGAGAAAGGCTGGTTAATATCTGATCCAGCACCTGGGCATTGCCATCATACAGGTAGCTGTATTGCTGGTTTTCCGGCAGGGTCAGCGTCAGATTCTTCAAGTTATTTCCGACAAGTTTATCTAAGGTTGTAGAAAACTGAAAATCGTTGAAATCACCCAAAACCAGGATATTGGATTTCGCATCGACAGCCAAAATATTTGAAACAAACGCTTGAATAACCTCGGCCTGTTGCCATCGCTGCTTTTCGGAAGAGAAAACTGGCGGTTGGTATCTGCCAAACAAGGGCGAATCACCACCTTTCGAATTCAGGTGAACCCCGATGACAAATACGGTTTGACCTTTGTAAATAAATTCGCCCACTAATGGTTTCCGGCTGTTTTTGAAAACAGCGTTTTTGGGGTCGATTCTGCCTGGACTCAAAGTCAATTCGGGGCCTGTTGAACCACGTTGGATTCCCACTGCATCAGATGGGCTGCTTTTTCCGCGATCGATGAACTGAACCCCGCGATCAACCCGATATATAAAACCAACTCGGATATTGCCACCGGGTTCACCGCCATCCTGGTTTCGTTCTGGAGGAATTTCACGAAAATCATAAATTGGCCCACCAACGGCCTGGATAGAATCGATTATTAATTGATATGTCTGACTGGCATCGGTGACCTGGTCATCCACTATTCCGTTGTTATCCTGGATTTCATCCAGGGAAATGATATCCGGGGATTTTAAGTTTTGGACAATCAGTCGGGCGAAATCATCGAACCGCGCCTTGCCGTCCCCAGGATCGAGATTTTGGACATTTAGAGAAGCTACGGATAGTTCGTCTGGGTTTGGATCCGGTGCAATTTCTTTATCGAGATTCCCTGGAATTAATGTTGGAAGCTGGGTAAGCTGAATCTTGAAATTCCCAAAGGAATAATCCATAACACCAACCAGTGGTTGGTCAAAGACATCTCCGACATTGCCTTCAGGTAGTAAAGTCAGTAGATCGTCAATGATGATGCGCTCAGGATTAAAATCATCCTTTCTAAGAACTATCCCGCCCCGGGGCGTGCGCAGGCCAGCGTCCTGACCATTATCGGCGAGGACCGTAGTTTCATTGTAGGCATTCGTTGGGCCGACCACCAGCGCATGGTTGACCTGCACTCGCATGTTCTCCAGGCTCTCGTAAAAATCGAGGCCGTTGACATCTGGGTCAAAGATTTTCGCGTCACCTTTGATTACACGGGAGGGTGGAACCCGCCCACCTCGTCCGATGACCACCGGTGTGGGCAGAGGCATGCCCTCTGATAATTTTTCGACCCTTCGATTCTTAATCTCGGTAATCGAAAGATTGCCTGTGGCGATCCCACCTGGGTAAAATTCATCGATTAAACCGCTGACCAGAACCTCATCACCGATATTAGTTTTCGGCGTGTTTTCCGAATAAATGAAAATTGCTTCACTGGTTCCATTATTTTGATCAGGGTCTGGATCCTGCATATAAAAACCATCTGCTCTGACCGCTGTGACCACCCCATGAACTCTGTTAACGGATTGGCCGTTCATCGGTGAAACCTGAGCCTCGCCTTGAATTGAATGAATTGGTGGACCAAATTTAACCGCCGGGAGGTTGCGTGTTGGCATGTTGAGTGGAGTGGTTTGCGTTGGACGATCGGGCGCCAGAGTAACCCCCGAATTGTTGACGGTCGAACAACCGGCAGTGATTTCTACGACCAACAGAACCAGAAGAAAATGAATATGACGAATTTTATAATTCATAATTAACCGCAAAATTTGGGTGGGGAGAGTATATCATGAGACTTTATGTGAAATTAATATTTGCCTGAAATATTGACCAATTACAAATTCACATTACAATAAGGTAACGGTTGTTCCATCACTTTTTTTTATTGGAGGCAAACATGCCCGTTTATGAGTATTTATGCAAAGATTGTGGTCAACAGTTTGACAAAATGCGACCGATGAGCCAGGCGGATGTGGTGGCTGAATGCACAAATTGCCACAGCGAGTTTACCCGGCGGTTGTTATCGCGCTTTTTTGCCTCAAGTGAAGGCCGGGCCATCGCTACCCAATCCAGCTGTTCTGGATGCGGCGGTGGTTCCTGCGGCTCTTGTGGATGCGGTTCCCATTAATCTACACACATGAAAAACTTTCAAAACAAACTGGCCCTGGTTACCGGCGGCTCCAGTGGTATTGGCCTGGCCGTATCTAAAATACTGGCCGCTCTTGGGGCTAATGTCTGGATTTTAGCCCGCCGTGAAGATTTGCTAAAATCAGCGCTGGAGGAAATTAAAAAATTAGCCGCCCGTTCTGATCAAAGCTTTGGATATCTGGTAGCAGATGTTTCCTCATGGGAACAGGTACAAAGCGTTCTGGCCAGCTTTATCAACGAAACAGGCACGCCTGATTTAGTGATAAATTGTGTCGGGATATCGCGTCCTGGCGAATTTATCGATCTGGATCAGGAGATCATCCACCGGTTGATGGAAGTAAATTACATGGGGCCGGTCCATATCATAAAATACCTCCTGCCAGGTATGATCCAGCGAAAATCTGGTTATATTATGAACGTTTCATCCCTGGCCGGATTGGGCGGTGTCTACGGATATAGCGCCTATGGTGCCACCAAATATGCTCTTCATGGGTTGACCGATGTTCTGAAATATGAGCTTAAACCCTACAATATCAAATTCTCGATTGTTTTTCCACCGGACACACAAACTCCAGGCTTAGATGCGGATCAAGCCTACCTGCCAGCTGTCACCCGTCAGTTAAACGCAGATTTCGGGGGCGTCATGTCGGCCGAGGAAGTCGCCAAAGCCATGGTGAACGGCATACAAAAGGAAAATTATTTCATTATTCCAGGTTTCAGCAATAATCTGTTAAATGTGGCCAACAACCTTTTCGGGTACCGGTTGGTCGGACTGCTGGTCGATTACTCTCGCAGCAAATTGGCCCGAAAAACGGCCAAGGTTAAGTGAAAACACAAGCACCACACCCGTCCATATCAAATCGGTCACAAAAAGATGCACCAATTGCATCCAGGTGGGCGCTAATAGAATAACGTTAAATCCCCCCAAAAATAACTGCAGTCCAAACAGGACCATCACACCGCTGATCAACCTTCTGGTCAGCGGATTGGTTTCTTTACTACGAAGCCACCGGAATACCAATCCACCAAATATGGCCAGTAAAAAAGCCATTAATGGATGGTAGACCCTCAATCGTATCAAAAAATGAGCGGAAGAAGATGCATCTTGTTGCAGTCCCTGGGCAAGTGAAGTTGCCGGAAAAAGTGTATCACCCAGGGCAGTAATCGCTCCCGAAGCGCCGACGAAAACCATCGCGGATACCACAATCAAGAGCAGTGTCGAGGATAAACCCTTCCAATGCCAGCCAACCGGTTCACCATAGGTTGCCCACCAGGCCGTGAGAGCCAGGCAAACCAGAAGCAAGAAAGTATTTAAAAGATGAATGACGATCACCACGGCCCGAGTGATGGAATCATCCGTTCCAGTCAGGTGAAAAAGTACCAACCCCGCGCCGACCAGGGCTTCAGTCAGGGTAAAAAACACAATCCCCGCTGTAGATCGTCGTAAAAAGGATTTTTTTGGCGTCTTCTGCCATGCCCACACGAATAAAACCAACGCCGGAACAATCACCAGGCCGCTGGAAACCCGGTGAATAAATTCGATGATCGTTTCTATCTGAGGAGCCTGTGGAATGACTTCTCCATTACAAAAGGGCCAATGTGATCCGCAGCCTGCGCCCGAACCGGTTGCTCGAACAAACGCGCCCCATAGGATGACAAGCATATTATAAAAAAGGCTCCCCCATGCGAGCTTCGTAAACATAGGTTTCATTTTCATTCCACGTCTCTCCTGCGTAACTCTGCCATCAATTTTCGACTGCGAAAACCCAGCCAGGCCGCCTGCCCAAGATTCGCCAGCAAGAAACCCGCCATTCCCATATATAAGCCAGGGATTTTACCATACGTTATTCCCACGACGGCTATCAGGAAAAATATGCCCACAAATATGCCGGTTGCTTCCGGGATTGCCTTTGTTTTACCACCATTAACGATCGTGCCTTGAAACCAGCTTTGGAAAATGGTCAAAGCCGCCATAGGAATTGCGATCAAGAAAGCATTCCTGGCATAGCTGGCTAATTCTGGAGGAAGGGCAGACACATTGGCAAACCAGAAGTATGCAACCGGCGTAAGAAACACCAGTATTTTGATCGTTGTCACCGATCCCGCCAGGATAAACACAAAATTCTTGATACTATAAAATGCCCCCTCTTCATCGGTCAGTGCAACCACGACCTCATTCAATGCAAACCCGAAACTTCGAAAAATGGAGATAAACCCTGACACCACAGGCCAAACTGCCAGCGATATCAAGGGATCAGGCATTCGACTTAGGGCCGCACTGCCCATTGGCTGCCACATCAATCCCAGAAAAGAGGTCATAGCCAAAGGGATATAAAAATTAGCAAAAGATCGCCAACTGAGCGGCCTAACAGACGGAAGCAATTTAACCTCATATTTCACCACAGGTCTGACACGAATCCCGGCGTAAATCGCTTCGCTCATGACACCTATCGATTGTGCAATTGCTCCCACTGCGACCCCTGGCAAAGAACCCAGGAGGTAGCCGGCCACAAGAACAATCCCTCCCCCGCTCAGGCGGATAACCGTCCCGATCCCGACTGCATCTGAATGACCAAAGCGAATCAGCACACCTTGCTGAAATCTGCGAAAAGCAATCGACCAGGTCCAGGGTGTCATCAGCATCAATCCCAAACGACCTGGTTCGACGACTTTCTCAGGCAGATTGATCAGTTGGCGGGCCACAAAGTAATAGGCTGGCGTAAATGCGATGATTACATGGATCAACGTCATGATCCCCCCCGCGATCATCATGAATCGAAATAATTTCTGGTAGGACCTCCAATCTCGCGATAATGCGGTTGAGGCAGCCAGAAGCATGATAATCGGTGATTCTACGATTAGCGCAACCGGAAATATAATCCCACCATAAGCCGCCAAATTAATTTCCGGGTTTGGTAGACGCGCAATCACAGCACTCAATGCCGGAATTTCGAAAGTCATCAACAGCCAACTGGCAGCTAATGGCCACCAGGTATGAAAAATGCGTCTGACCGGCAGACGTTTATTCTGCAATGCGGAATTTACCATTTCAACTGCCTGATTAAGGATCTCAAAAGTATAGCATCTCTTGCGCTTCGCATATAGGGCTAAATTTTCCGGGTGTGGACTCCGCACAACATTGTACAATCTGTATACAAAGCTGGTATTGGGTTGTACAATAAAAGAAAAAACAGGTGAAATATGAAAAAAATGCAGTCGATCAATCTCATCACGCTACTGGCCACATTAATTGCAAACGGTTTAGCCAATGCGCTGCCGCTTAATGGCCGTACAACCGGATCAATATCCGATTCATTTCCAGTATTGTTTACGCCCGCTGGATATGTATTTTCAATTTGGGGCGTTATTTACTTGGGGTTGATTGCTTTTGGTATCTACCAGGCGCTGCCCAGTCAAAGAGAAAACCCTCGCTTACGCCGATTGGGACCCTGGTTTGCGATTTCCAATATTTTTAACGCCGCCTGGATTTTTTTGTGGCACTACGGATATTACACATTGACCCTATTCGTAATGCTTGGATTACTGGCTTCTTTGATTGTCATCTTCCAGCGTCTTAATCTTTCCAGGAAACCCGAAAGTTCACTCGAGACGTGGCTGGTAAACATTCCATTCAGCACCTATCTGGGATGGATCTCTGTAGCCACCATCGCCAATTTTTCTACAACGCTCTACAATCTTGGCTTTGTCGGTGGCCCACTATCACAAGAAATTTGGACAGTCGCCGTAATTCTCGTTGCCATAACACTGGGTTTGATTATGACCTGGCAGCAGCGACAGATTGCCTATCCCCTGGTTTTAGTTTGGGCATTCATCGGTATTACGGTCAAACAATCTGAAACCATGCCGGTTGTAATAGCTGCTGGATTAGGTGCCTTACTGGTCGCTCTCATCGTCATTGTAAAGACTACCTCATCCTTGTTAAAAAATGATGCAAGCAAAAAAGTCAGCCGCGTTGTATAATAGAACTGTAAACGGAGGTTAATAATGGCTGAAAATAAAGAAGCAACGCATAAATCAGAATCAAATCCAGATATAAGTGAAGCACGTGACCACTTTCGATCTGCTCGCAAAGAAATGCGAAAATCCTTTGAAGCGCTTATGCCAGCCGGTTTTCTTGAAAGACGCCGGGCTGCTCGCAAAGAGTTTCTTTTAGGGCTCCGAAAAATGGTCGATGTAGCCATCGAACGCGTAGAAAAATAGGCGAGTATAATCAAAAAAAGGCGCTTCTTTGTAGAAGCGTCTTTTACTATCTTAATTAATCAATAACCTGGTTTTCCATCGAGTGAACACAGGAATGCTAAGCGCCTGGATGGTTCTGATCTCCAGTACGGTTAATCCTGTCTTTTTTTTGAGCCAGAAATACTTGTGTGCCGGCGATAACCAGGCCAGAAAAAATAACAGCAGCAGATATCCCTCTCACCTCACGTTCTAATCGGGCAATTCGTCGTTCGGTTCCCGGCGCTTGCACCTCGAGTTTTCCCTGTTCCAGACGGTTCAGCAGGTTATCCGTTTTTCGGGGTAACCCTCCTAACAAAGTAATTACGCTGACGACTTCACCCAGCCAGAAACGCAATCCACCGCTTTCTTCAGCCGCAACCAGTTTTTGTGCGTAGGGGCCGATATTGGTCCAGACATTAAATTCGGCATCCAGACCGGTGCACAAACCAGAAAGAATTCCCACACAGCGACCAAGCAGCAGCAAATTTTGAGGAATTTGAAACGGCATTTCATAAAGCAAATCACCGAATTCACGGGCGAATGCAATCGCTTCTTCCTGGTGCATTGACATCAGTTCTGGAGCTGTCTTCCCCCAAAAACGCTCGAAAACCCTGTTCGTTGCCCGCTCGAGCAGGTCGATATCTGCAGAGGGCAGCAAAACCCCAAGCGCCTGGTAGGCCTTGATGATCCGTTTCGCATCCTGCGTACCAACCGCGATTAAGATTTCGCGTAAGTTAGCCATCAGGCTTGGCGATAAAGACCCCGTCATCCCAAAATCGATAAAAACCAATCGCCAATTCTGGCCGATAGATTCAATTTCATCACTTGCAACCGGCAAGACAAACAGGTTTCCCGGATGAGGGTCGGCGTGAAAGAACCGGTCTTCGAAGATTTGCTTTAAATAAGTACCAAAAAGCTTTTCTGCCACTTCGGACCGGTTAATATTTGCCGCATCGATCGCCTGGTAGTTTGTGATTTTTATCGCCTCGATGTACTCCAACGTTAAAACACGCAGGGTTGTATGGCTCCACACGACCTTAGGCACCAGGATTTTTGGATCGCCTTTAAAATTCTCTGCAAATTGTTCGGCGTTCTTGCCCTCGTTTAAATAATCTAATTCTTCCATGAATGAACGGCTGAACTCATCCATTAACGCCGGCACATCGGCCCTTTTCCGAATTGGCGGGTAGCGCATCAGCCAACCGGAAACCACTTTTAACGCCGCCAGATCGACTTCAATGATCGATTCGATATTGGGACGCTGGATCTTGATAATAACTTCAGTCGGCTCGCCCTCAAGGGCCTCGCTGTCATGCCGGATCCGGGCCCTGTGTACCTGACCAATAGAGGCCGCAGCTAAAGGATGGGGGTCAACAGATTCAAATTTCTCCTCCAGAGGTACCCCAAATTCAGAAATCGCAACTTTCATTAAATCTTCGATCTTCTCAGCCTGCACTTCATCCTGTAATCCGGCCAATTCATTGGTGATAATGGGCGGTAAAACATCTAATCTGGCCGAAAGAAACTGGCCCACCTTTATCATCACCCCCCCCATGCGGATCGCCTCTATGCGAAACGATGCTGCCATGCGTCGGTATCGTTCCTGGCGGGTGGATCTGACTAACTTACGCAATCCTATCTGGAAAAGGATGATATCCCACCAGATAAAAGAAAGAATTATTTTTCCAAAAAACCAAAGTGTATGCCGGTAACGATTACGATGCATGATTTTGGATTATACCATTCCGTGAATTACCTACCTGATCAAATGATATAATCTAGCCTAATGGTTATACAATCATTAACTCATCGATGAAAGGATTTAATATGGCTTCTCAACAATGGAAAACTGCTCCGGAAATGAGCATCGATCCGAAAAAGAAATATACTGTTACCATGACCACCGACCGTGGCGTAATTGAAATCGAGTTGTATCCTGAATACGCCCCGTTCACAGTGAATAATTTTGTGTTTCTAACCCGTGCAGGGTTTTATGACGGCATCACTTTTCACCGCGTGATCAACAATTTCATGATTTAAGGCGGTGATCCAACTGGCTCTGGCATGGGTGGTCCTGGCTATAAATTCCAGGATGAGTTCAAGAATAATCCGCTGAAACATGAAACCGGCGTTTTATCCATGGCAAATGCCGGCCCCAACACAAATGGCAGCCAATTCTTTATAACGCATTCTCCCCAGCCACATTTAAACGGTCGGCACACGGTCTTCGGCAAAGTCACCAAGGGCATGGAAGTTGTAAACGCCATTCGACAGGGCGATAAAATGGTCACGGTTTCGGTTTCAGAAGTCTGACCAACCAGTTTGATGGATACTTTTCTAAATATCATCGCAATCTTTGCCATTGCTGTGGTGATATTTCTGGCAGTTGGGTTCGTCGGTTTTCGGATACCCGCACCATTGAGGTGGCCAACCGGCGAACCCTCTGCCCCTTTAACCCATTTATCTTCGGATATCCTCCTGCCGCCCACTGCAAAAAAATGGTTTTCTCAAGATTCTTCTGATGCGCCGACGCCATCCTCCCTGGTAGCATGGGGACGGGGAAGAATTGCCTCTCACATGCCAATTGTTGGGAAAATCTGGCTGCCGTTATCCTGGACGCTGTATTTAGAGCCTGGGAAAAATTTTATTATCCAAAATCGAGTAACCTGGTTTGGCAGGCGTTTTATTCGCGGCGGGGAAGAGTACCGAGATGGGAAAGGCACTTTTATAATGGGTTCGAAGCCCGCCGACAACCCATATCTTGATGAAACAGAGAAGGCGCTGCTCTGGATGTATTCCATCTGGCTGGCTCCCGCCAGCCTGATCAATGAAGATGCAGTCTCCTTGATAGAAACAGACGCAAATAATCTGCGTTTAATGGTCCGCGAGGACGATCAAACTGAGCGAAAATTCCATCTGGAATTCGATACTGCTGCGGGCCTTTTGTTAAGAATTACAGGCGTGCGCAAAGGCAGCCAATCCGGAGAAGACTACCCATACATCGCCTCACTCGCCAACCCCAAAACTTTTATCAATGCCGGAAAAATCCCTACTCAATATACTGCGGACTGGGATAATGATGTTTATATCAAGTTTGAGTTGGCCGGGATTACCCTGAACCAGGACGTATCCGAGTTCATGCAGATTGGCATCCAAGAAATGCCCTCTCTATAATTTATCGCACACAATTGAAAGAAAGCATATGACTGACACGCAAACCTTTTGTCACACAGTCATTGAAAATATAGAAAAAGTCATTGTTGGCAAACGCTCCGTCATTGAATTATTAATGGTGGCTTTGTTATGTGAAGGCCACATACTTCTCGAAGATGTCCCCGGAGTTGGCAAAACCATGCTGGCGCGCGCCTTAGCCACCAGCTTGAAAGGCCAATTTAAACGCGTCCAATGCACACCGGATTTACTCCCCAATGATATTACTGGGGTATCCATATTCAACCAACGTACTGGAGAATTCGAATTCCGCTCAGGACCCATTTTTGTCAACGTCCTGCTGGTAGATGAAATAAATCGCGCCACCCCACGGACCCAATCCTCTTTGCTCGAAGCCATGCAGGAACAACAAGTCACCGTCGACGGGGAAACTTACCCGCTCCCACGCCCATTTCTGGTTATGGCGACCCAGAACCCGATAGAATATGAGGGCACTTTTCCCCTACCGGAAGCCCAACTCGATCGTTTTCTAATGAAAATTGCTATGGGCTATCCCAACCCTGCTGACGAACAGAAACTGCTGGTTCATTTAAGCCGCGAACACCCGGTCAACCAACTGCAGCCGGTCGTGGATGGAGCGCTTCTTTTATCCCTCCAGCATCGCGTGTGGGATATTCATGTCGATGAAAGTCTTCAGGAATATATCATTCAATTGGTCACCGCTACCCGCACGCATCCTGAACTGACCCTTGGAGCCAGCCCACGAGCCAGTCTGGCATTATTCAAAGCATCTCAGGCCCTGGCAGCGGTCAAAGGGCGAGACCATGTCATTCCAGATGATATCCAACGCCTTGTGCCAGTCATCCTGGCGCATCGCCTGATTTGCGCCCCTGAAGCAGAGCTTCGCGGTAAATCGGCCCAGACAGTCTTAAATGAAATCATCACTAATGTCCCATTGCAACTCGGTGAGTTTGCCAAGAAGACCAGTTAAAAGATATGAGCGGCGTATTTATCACCTTTCTGG
This sequence comes from uncultured Chloroflexia bacterium, assembly GCA_963768585.1. GTDB lineage: Bacteria > Chloroflexota > Anaerolineae > Anaerolineales > Anaerolineaceae > CAVUNY01. Next base: position 294,040 of record CAVYIF010000013.1, on the reverse strand, counting down.
TGGTCATTTTCTTCGTCGCAGTCATTACTCGGGATAGTTATGCTTTTATCCTGCTGTACCTCTTTTCAGGGACCATTATTGTTGGACGCTGGTGGGTAAACCATATCGCCTCCAATATTACTTTTGTACGCGAATTCGAAAGACGCGTATTTCCCGGAGAACAAATCTCAGTCAGGCTAAAAATAAAAAATAACAGCCGGCTTCCAGCCATCTGGCTGCACGCCCAGGAATCACTTCCCCTGGAGATATCGCGAAATAAAGTATTGCGCCACGTTTTCTCGCTGCCTGCAAAAGGCCAGGACCAGTTGAGCTACCCGCTGGTGTCCAACAAACGGGGGTATTATCCTGTCGGACCGCTGCTTCTTTCTACCGGCGATCTGTTAGGTCTGGTCCAGGAAAAAAAGTTCAGCGGGCAAAGTGATTATTTGACCGTCTTTCCGAAAGTTGTTCCCCTCTCCAGAGTCCAGTTGCCATCCCATTCTCCTCTGGGAGACCTTCGTTACAGGCAGCCGATTTTTGAAGATCCTTCCCGCCCCATGGGAAAACGGGATTATATTACCGGTGATTTATTCCGCAGGATTGATTGGAAATCAACCGCATCTGCGGGCCGCTTACAAACCAAGCTGTTTGAACCTTCAATTGCACTGGAAACGGTAATTTTTCTAAACCTAAACACCGAAGAATATCATTACAAATTTCGGTATGACGCCTCTGAACTCGCCGTTGTCGTTGCTGCATCATTGGCGAATTGGATCATTAGCCGCAAACAGGCTGCCGGATTGGTAGTGAATGGCGCCGATCCATTTTCAAGCGAGTCAACCCCCCAAACTTTTTCACCACGCAAAGGCCGCGGCCATTTAATGCGTATGTTCGAAACACTGGCCCGGGTTCAAATGGTATCGACCCGCTCGATTGTGGAGGTTTTACGTGAAAAACGCGTCGATTTCAGTTGGGGAACAACGATCATCGTCCTTTCTGGACAGGCAGAAGATAATTTATTTGATGAATTTTTCCAGATGCGCCGTGCTGGTTTAAATATTGTGCTCGTGCTATGTGGTGACGTGATCGGCTTACAGCATGCCAAGGCCCGTGCCGGACAATTTAATATTCCATTTTTTCATTTGCGCGACGAAAAAGATATGAATATCTGGCGGAAATAATGATTAGCCGCAAACTCCCTTTGTTTATTGAAAAGATCCAGCGGCGTGCCAACCTGGCGAGTTATTTAATCATCGCGGCGATGATGGTCTGTACGTCCATCACCTTTATCCAGGTGGCATTCTGGTTTACCAGTGAAATGCCTGGTTTTCATTGGGGATACATTCCACTCCTGACTGTGATCGTTTCACTCGAATCCATTTTCACGCTTCCGGTCGCCCGTGAATTGGAGGGACGCGAGAGAATCCTGTATCACCTGGCCGAATGGGTAACCATCGCAGTCATATTAAAAGTGATCTATTATATTGTCCGCGGATTTGGAGATTTCCTAGGCGATTTACCTTTATGGCAGAGAGATTTTATATCTTTCTTTAAAGGCGAATATTTAATCGCATTGCTTTTTCTGGCAGCGGTCTGGATAATCAGCAGCATCTCTGCAAATAGTATTGAAAAACTCAATGTCGATCCGACGGATAACCGCTGGGATATCGGGAAATTATTAAATGACCGCGGGGCGATCCGCCTGGCATTGATTAACCGCTTGTTATGGATTGGCATCATCATGGTCATCCTGGTGACAATCGTACGCAGCAGCATTATCGCCGCCCCAGGCAGCATGAGCTCCCAGGCGCCAGTGATTAACATCATGGCATATTTTTTCCTGGCTTTGGCTCTCTTCAGTCAAACCCAGTTTGCGATTCTAAGAGGCCGCTGGTTCTGGCATCAAACACCAATATCCAGGCTCCTGACGGGTGCATGGATCCGGTACAGCCTTATATTCTTTGCCCTTCTGGCAATCATCTCCCTGCTTCTGCCCACAAATTACTCAATGGGTCTATTGGAAACTCTGAATGCGATTCTGGGCCTGTTTATTCATCTTGTTCTCGTTGCTGGTCAACTGCTCTTATTGCCCATCATCTGGCTTCTCTCCCTTGCCGGCTGTACCCGACAGGCGCAACCAGAAATTGCGGAAACACCCATCCCACCCTCAGCCCCCCCACCACCAGTTCCCCAGAATTCAACCCTGCCCTGGTTAGATCTGCTGCAGTCTGTTTTATTTTGGGCGCTCCTGACAGGTGTCGTTGGTTACGCCCTGGTTCAATTTTTTCGCCAGAACCCTCAAATCGCGGCTATCCTTCAAAAAATTCGCCTTTTCCAATGGATGAGATCACTTTGGCGCTGGGTGAAGAATTGGGCCGTTGGCGCCAGTCAAAAAGCTGGCAATGTTTTGACTCAAATTCGGAAAGGATTGAATCCCAGGCAGAGACCATCGTTAATCCGTCAGGCGGAAAATTGGATTAATTTTCGCCAACTCAATCCGCGCGAGAAAATCATTTTCTATTATCTGAGACTGCTGGATCGGGGAGGTGAATACGGTATTCGCCGCAAAATACATGAGACGCCTTACCAATACGCCAGCACGCTGGAAACACAACTTCCCGAGGTTAAGCAAGATATCACGGGATTAACTGAAACTTTCATTGAGGCCCGTTATTCCGCCCATTCGATCCCAAACGAAAAGACGACGATTGTCCAGCTGTTTTGGCGAAATATAACCCGCTCGCTTAATCGTCTCAGGAAACATGAAAAAAAACCGGAGGGATCTTAACCTGCAACCTTTTCACCTCGAACACGTAAATTAATACAAATAAACAATTCGAGGTCAGGTCTATGGAAACAAATCCTTTAGAACGCCTGTATGGGGTTTTTTTGAAACCTCAGACATATTTAAACACACTCTATTTGTTCTTGGCTTTTCCACTGGGATTGGCTTATTTCGTCTTTCTGGTCACTGGCTTGTCTTTAGGAATCGGATTATTAATCCTGTGGGTCGGTCTCTTCATTTTAGCGGGGGTGCTGGCACTTTGCTGGCCGCTCACCTTATTTGAACGCCAGATGGCGATTAGCCTTTTAAAAGTTGAAATACCATTGGTGGCTCATTCCCAAGAACCGGCAAGAACGATTTTTCAGCAGATAAAAAATCACCTTTCCAATCCGGTTACCTGGAAAGGCATCGCCTATCTCTTCCTGAAATTTCCGATCGGGTTAGCCAGTTTTATCATCACAACCACATTAAGCGCCTTATCCCTGGGATTGCTCCTGGCGCCACTGGCTTATCCCTGGGTTCATATCAATATCGGTTTGTGGCGAATCAACTCCATGCCATCTGCAGCGATTGCCTGCGTACTTGGATTAATTATCACCCCCTTATCCCTGCATGTATTCAATCTGCTGGCAGACTGGTCGGGAAAACTGGCCATCGTCATGCTCGGTAATCCCTCACCAACAGGAAATCAGCCGGAGGTATTCCCCCCTGCCATGACGGCGCCGTCGCACTGATGTACTTCTCTGGCAGGTAGATATAAAATTTGCGTAAAAGAATGTACAAACAGGATTTTGGTTGAACGAATAGGTGTCTGATGGAAAAGTCTACTTCTTGTCTGGCATGGCCCTTTGTGGCTTTATGGAATTTACTGAGCACAATACTGAAATTGACAGGTCGCTTGATCGCAGGTGTACTCGGCCTGGCTCTGATGATCGTGGGAATCGTTCTGACCGTCCTGGTTGTAACGGCCCCAATCGGCATTCCATTAATCGTCTTTGGTTTACTTTTGATTATCCGGAGCATTTTTAAGCTAATCCCTTTTTCTGGCTTAAAGTTCACGCCCGCAAACAGATTGACCAGTTGAAAATTGGTCAATCTGTTGCATTTCAGGATAAGTATTTTTTGAAGAAAAAAAACACTCGAATATGGATAATTGAATAAATTGGAATAAAATAACTTATTGCTTGAAAAGCTTATATTAGCGTGATGCCCTTGGTAGATATTTTGTAATGAAATGGATGGTCCGCTTATGCAATTTTTCCTTACCTGTGATTTTGAAGTCATCGCATCTTACAACCTCGATTGCTCTGGCTTTACTGACGATCTTTATGGACTATTCTTATCTCATAGTCCTGTTGAAGAAGTTGGCCATTGATGATCAGCAAAAGGATCGCTTATTTTATTTCTCATCATGGGTTCGGGCACGCCGCTCGAGCCAGTGCCGTGATGCAGGCAGTTCACACCGTAAAACCAGATGTTGAATTTGAACTTTTTACCCGTACCCCCCGCTGGTTTTTTGATACGTCGCTTACATTTTCTTATAAATATCACGAGATCACCACAGATGTAGGACTTGTCCAGCAGAAACCGCTTGAGGAAGATTTATCTGCCACGATCCGTAAGTTAGCGGATTTCTTGCCTTTTCCGACCAGTCCAGACCAACCCATTGTTCAGCAGCTTAAGCGATCGCAGTTCGATATCTGCATTTGTGATATTTCGCCTTTTGGCCTTTCGGCGTCAAAAGCCGCTGGGATTCCAACAGTCTTGATTGAAAATTTTACCTGGGATTGGATCTATTCCGGCTACCTGGCAGAAAATCCGGAATTTAATCGATATATTCCTCAATTTACACATACATTTCAGAACGCAGATATCCACATCCAGGCAGAACCGGTTTGCCAGCGCTCTCCTAGCGCTGACCTTCTCGCCAACCCAATTGCGCGCAAACCCAGGCTTTCCCCGATTGAACTTCGCCGGTTATTAAATATCCCTACCCAGGCACCCGTCGTTTTAATTACGATGGGCGGGTTCGAGCTGGATTATTCTTTTATCAATCAATTGACCCACAAAAAGGATATCTGGTTTGTCATTCCCGGTGGAGCACAAAAAGAGGTCGAACATCATAATAATCTGGTTTTACTGCCTTTTCATTCCAAATTCTTCCACCCTGATCTAATAAATGCTGCAAACGCGGTGGTCAGCAAGGCAGGTTATAGTACCCTTGCTGAGGCATATCTTGCCGGCATCCCATTTGGTTACGTCAGCCGGGATCGATTTCGCGAATCGCCAATATTATCTGCTTTCATCAGGGACAAAATGCGTGGTATAGAAATCAATGGGGAGACTTTCCAAAGCGGGCATTGGATTGAAAGAATCACGGACCTGTTAGAACTTGGGCAGAGAAACTCAACAAAAGAAAATGGGGCAGATCAGGTAGCGAAATTTTTGGATAATTTGCTAAAATAAAACCATAATTCGATTGGAATAACCACGCATAGATTAAACAAGAAAAGAGGGATGGCCCGATGGTCATCCCTCTTTTCTTCAGTTCTGTTTCGAGTTAGATAGCGGTTACGACGTTCGAGAAAATCTTGCCAATGGCTGGTCCAAGCAGGGCCAGAATGACAATCACGACGACGGCGACGAGTACGAGAATTAACGCATACTCCACCAAACCTTGGCCTTTCTCTTTCGGTGCGAATAACATAACAAATCCTCCAACAAAAATTTTTGAGCGAAATCGCTCGTGTAAAGATGCATGTATTATACCAAGGTTAGGTGCCTATTAATCCACCTTGAAGTGAGTTGTTAAGTGTTTGTAGACTCGTTCTGGTTCTTCGTGTTGGATCCAATGCCCGGCTTTTTCGAATACTTCCAGCTTACCTCGATCGCATAAATTGATCGAGGCTTTCGCCAGTTCCACACCTAATGCAAAATCCTTTGCCCCCCAAAGAAGTAGTGTGGGTTGGGTAATGCGCAAGTTTCTCGATAAAACATTTGGCCGCTGCACGAGGGCTCGATACCAATTCAACATGGCAGTCATTGCACCATCCTGCTGCCAGGCCTTTCGATATAGTGAAAAATCCTCCAATGTAAATGTATTCGGCCTGCTGGTCCTGCGCATACTCTCGACCAATGTTTTCCACTGATTCCTTTTTAGTAAGGTTTCTGGTAGTTTTGGAATTTGAAAATAAAGAATATAGGAACTCCTCATTATTTGGCCTGGGTGGGAAAACATATTACGCATCATGACTGGTGGATACGGCGCATCCAAAACAGCTAAACGTCCAATCCGGTCCGGATGTAAAGCAGCCGCTGCCCAGGCAACCACACCGCCCCAATCATGACCGCACAGATTAACTTTTTGAATACCCAGGGCATCCATTAAATTAATGATATCTCGAGCCAGAATGTCTAATCGATATGCCGAAATACCTTTGGGCTTATCGCTCAAGTTATAACCACGCTGGTCGGGTACGACAACCCGCATCCCAGAATCTGCCAAAAGGCGAATTTGTTTATGCCACCCGTACCAAAATTCCGGAAATCCATGCAGCAAAATGACTACTGGCCCAGAAATTGGGCCAGATTGTACTATATGCAGTCGAATGTCGCCCACCTGAACTAGAGAATGCTCCAAAAGATCTACCATGTTTTGACCTCTGCTTCCCTTGAATTTTGAAGACTCAGTGGGGTTTCCTGTGGAAGAGATTATATATGGGGGTGAAATTAGTGCTGAAGCGCCAATTTCACCCCCACGTTTACTACCCACCACGGCAACATCCCAGAGAATCATTTTGTATATGGATTTCAGTAAAAACCATTCTGGTACAATGATCTTTCATAAAAGGCAAACTGGATTTACGGCAATTGAGTCCACAAACTTATTTTACATTACCCAGGAATAAGCAATGAAACGTGGCGTAGATTACATCGGCGTAGGAGTGGGGGCGGTTATAATCAACGAACTGGGCCAGCTATTTTTGTCCAGACGCGGGCCGCAATCGCGAAATGAGGTCGGGTTATGGGAATTCCCTGGTGGGTCGGTCGAATTCGGCGAAAAATTAGCAGATGCTCTGAAGCGTGAAATCCTGGAAGAATTTGGCGTGCAGGTCGAAGTGGGTCCACTGTTGGATATCTGCGATCACATTCTCCCGGAAGAAGGCCAACACTGGGTTTCGCCCACGTTTATCTGCCGCATCATCTCCGGGACACCAACGATTTTAGAATCCGGGAAGAGCAGCCAGATCGGCTGGTTCGATCTAAACCAACTCCCCAATGATCTTACGGTAATATCGCGAGAAAACCTGACCCATTATGTGGAGAAAATCACCCCAGAATAACCGACCGGATCAATCTGTCTGACCCGCTTCGCTCATCGCATATTTTCCCGTTTGTTCGACGTACTCCAGGCTTTGATGACGGAAGTAAGTGTTATATAACTCGGCATAATGCCCACCTGCCGCAAGAAGAGCAGCGTGCGAACCTTCTTCAATTATTTTCCCGGTTTCCATCACAATGATCCGGTCTGCACTTTTAACAGTCGATAAACGGTGGGCGATCATGATGCTGGTCGCATTCTCAAGAATTAGATCTAACGCCTGCTGTATTTGCCATTCAGTGAACGGGTCAATACTGGCAGTTGCTTCATCCAGGACAAAAATCGCCGGTTGTTCGACCAGAACGCGCATTAAAGACACCAACTGGCGTTGACCCATCGAAAGTCGGGCCCCCCTTTCGCCAACCTGAGTTTTCAATCCCTCGGGTAAGGTTTCTAACCACTCGCCATTGCCAATACGTTTGGCCATACGTTCGATCTCAGCATCCTCTACCTCTGGCGCGCCGTAGCGAATGTTTTCAGCAACCGTCCCAGAAAATAAAAATGGAACTTGAGAGACGATCCCTAATTGACGTCTGAATTCATGCAGATCCAACGTGCGGATATCTTTGCCGTCGATCAATAACTGTCCACCTTGAAACTCGTAGAAACGGGCGATCAATTTAGCAATCGAAGACTTGCCAGCCCCGGTATGGCCCACAAGGGCAACCGTCTCGCCAGCCAGAATTTTCAGGTTAAAGTCGACCAACAAAGGTTCAGACTCTTTGTAAAAAAAGTTGACATGGTTAAATTCTATCTGCCCTCTCAGCCTGCCTACCGGGTTTTGTTCCTTTTGCGTCACAGCCGGTTCGGCATCGATTAATGCAAACACTCTTTCAGCAGCCGACAGCCCATTCTGGACCTGCGTCCAAAATGACGATAAATTCATCACCGGAAACATAAACCGGTCCAGGCTTTGAAGAAAAAGGTACCAGGCTCCGGCAGTCACGATACCACTTGCGGCACTCATCCCTCCAAGATAAACAAGAACTGCGGTTGCGATTGCAGCGATAATGGTCAGGGCTGGAAAAACAGACGCCAGTACCAGACCTCGTCGCAAATTAACCTTATACGAAGTCCGATTCGCATCATCAAATTCGTTGTAGATACTGGCTTCCTGCCTGAAATTCTTAGCTATCGCAATTCCAGAGATCGTCTCTTTAATGGTCGAATTCACCATTGCCATAGCCCGCATCCCTTGTTGGGTTGCCTTGCGGGCCAGAGAACGAAAGCTGATCGCCATCAGAAAAACCAATGGAATCATCGCATAAACGATGAGAGATAACTGCCAATCAATTTGCAGCAGGATGATTGCCAGAACCACCGCTTCCAGGATCTGGCCGGATACATCCGTCACCAGGTTAACCAACTGACCAAAATCCTGGGTATCCGATGTGATCCGCGAGACTACTTTTCCGGAAGAAAACTGATCATAAAATGACAGGTCGTGAGAAGCAGCCGCTTTAAATCCGTCGCTGGCCAGATTAACCAGTACATCGGCGATTGTACGAGTCAGCAGACGGCGCATCCCCCAATTGGCACTCCACCCGAGAACACCGATTCCTATTACCGCGCCTGGGATCAGCAGCTTGATGGTCAGGTTTTGATCCACTTGAATTAAATCTACGCCGCGGGAAACCACAACTGGCAGCATGGCATAAACCAGCGAAATAGTAATAACCAGAAAAATAATAAAACCTAATCGTTTAAAATACGGCCGAAAATATTGACTGATCCGCTTTGCCAGATAACGATCAGAGTATTTGCGATCATATTTTTCTGCACCAAGTCCTGCAAAAATGCCCACAATACCTCGCTTTATTTTTCGGTAAAGATCCGCCGGTAAGTATCAGATGTCTTTAATAATTCATCATGAGTACCGATGGCGGCAATCTCACCGCGACGCAGCACAATAATCAGATCCGCCCAGCGAATTTGAGAAAGGCGATGGGTGATGATGAAGGTAGTCCGGCCTCGGGAAGCCTGAAATATCGCCCGTTGGATCTTATCCTCTGTCGCCGAATCTTATCGCGCTCGTTGAATCATCCAGAATCAAGATCCGTGGATTGGTCAAGAAGGCGCGTCCTAATGCCAGCCGCTGGCGCTGCCCCCCTGAAAGAGTCATTCCCCTTTCACCGACCACCGTTTGATAGCCATCAGAAAAAGTTTGGATGAAATCATGCGCTTGAGCCGCCTGAGCCGCATCTTCTATTTCGGACTGGTCTGCATCGGGTCTTCCAAATCCGATATTATCCGCAACGCTTCTGGAGAACAAAAACACATCCTGCTCGATGATGGAAACGCCGCGGCGCAGTGCCTCCAGCGTCCACTCCCGTACATCCACCCCATCCACCATTACGCTGCCTTGAGAAACATCAAAAGTGCGGTTGATCAATCGAACCAACGAAGTTTTCCCAGATCCGGTCTGACCAACAATTGCAACCCGCTGACCAGGTTTAACTTTGAACGAAATATGCTTGAGATCGGCATCTTTATCATCCCCCACATCATAAGCAAACATCACGTCCCGAAATTCAACTTCGCCTTTCATCGGGCCAGCGTAGCCGGCTGCATTTTGATCCAGATTATTTTCGCGGTTCATTAACTCCAGAATCCGTCTGGCACCAGCCAATCCCAAAGCAACCCGAGAATATGCCCAGAGTGAAGTGAAAGTAGGAAAATCGAGCATCAGCAGCAGGCTAAAATAAGCTACGACAGATCCCAGATCCAGCAGCCCCTGGCCGTTTAAGATCATGGCATGCAGCAAGCCAAACCCGAGAGCCAGGCTGAGCATTAATAGTGGAATGAAACGCGCCTCGACATCTCCCCGGCGCACGGAGGCATCTCGATACCGTTTGGCATTCTTTTGAAACAAGGTAACTTCTGCCGATTCTTGAGCGGCCCCCTTCACAGTTTCAATCCCATCCATGGCTTCAGAGAGGCGGGTATTTAATTCTCCGAATGATAACCGCACCTCGTCCGCGATCGGTTCCAATGTTGCCAGGTAGCGCCGCAAGGCGAAGAAATACAAGATGATGAAAATGATTGGGGTCAGAACCAGGCTGGGATGCAGGCGCGGCGCCATGATAACAGGCATGATCAAGAAGATGAGCGACCCGATCACCATGTTGATCCCAGGATTGAACATATAATTCACTTCGCGCACATCGTTTGTTGCCCGAGCCATGGTGTCGCCGACCGCCTGCAAAGAATGAAATGTCATGCTCTTTCCCAACAAGCTGGTGTACATCTCGTTGCGCACATCCCTTTCCATCCGCTGGGCAATAAATTCAAAGCTGAAATTACGCACCACCTGCAGCAACCCGCGCGAGGATTGTGTCAGAAAAACAAGCAAAGCCAGCCCGCTTAATTTTTCAACCTGGGGCGGAGTCGCCAGAATGGCATTAAAAGCCTGGCCGATTAATAACGGTGCGATGGAAGCAAGGACAGCATTGGCGATTGCACCGGCTACCGACAAAAGCCAGAGCGGCCACTGGCGAATGGAATGCGAAGCAACCCAACGCGCCGGGCTGGAACGTATCGTTTTATATTGGTTTTTAAGAGTAAATTCTGCAATAGGAGGTGTGATTGCTGCCATAGGTTTTTTTACCGCTCATATCCCGCCAGACGGAGGCCAATCCGGCCGCGGTCCATTTCAATTTTTATGATTTCCACATCGATGATCTGGCCCACTTCCAGGACGGTACCCGGAGATAACTGACTGCGGTGCAGCAGGCCGTCTTGCTTGACTCCGAGGTCCACAAACGCTCCGAAATCCACCACATTGCGGACTGTACCCTTCATCCGCATCCCAGTTGTCAGGTCTTCCATCGAACGCACATCACTGCGCAGAATGGGTACAGGCATATCCTCACGTGGATCGCGGCCCGGGCGCGCCAACTGGTCCAGAATATCAATCAACGTGGGGACGCCGCAGTTTAATTGGGTCGCTAATTTTGCAATGGACTCGCTTTTCTTGAATTCATCTAATGCCCGGCTGCGAACTTCAACCGGTTGGTCGATTTGGATCTGGCATAGTTTGAGGATCCGGTTCGCGACAGTATAGCTCTCCGGGTGAATCGCGCTGCCATCTAAAGGCTGGTCACCTCCGCGAATTCGCAAAAATCCCGCGGCCTGTTCAAAAGCCTTTGGCCCCAGACCCGCTACTTTTTTCAACCCGGTACGGTTGCGAAAAGATCCCACTTCGTCGCGGTGTGCCACAACTTTTTCCGCCAGTTTTGGCCCGATTCCGGAAACATAAGTTAACAGTGCCGGAGATGCCGTATTCACGTCTACCCCCACCTGGTTAACCACACTTTCCACCACACCGGCCAAAGTACGTCCAAGTTCAGCCTGGTTGACATCGTGCTGGTATAAACCGACCCCAATTGACTTTGGATCAATTTTTACCAGTTCTGCCAGGGGATCCTGTACCCTGCGCGCGATGGAAACGGCGCCGCGCAGGCTGACATCTAACCCGGGCAATTCTGCTCTGGCCAACGGACTGGCGCTGTACACGCTGGCGCCGGCTTCATTCGTAATAATATAATGAATCTTCCCGCCAACCCTGCGGATTAATTCAGCAGCCAGCAGTTCGGTTTCTCTGGAAGCCGTACCGTTGCCAATTGAAATCAAGCCAACCTGATATTGGGCAACCCATTTTTGCATAGAATCCAATGCGTCCGACCACTTCTTCTGGGGTTCGTGTGGGTAAATCGTTCCGGTTGCCAGCACTTTTCCAGTTGGATCTACGATGGCTGCTTTACAGCCAGTTCGAAATCCGGGATCCAATCCCAAAACGGTTAATCCAGCCAGGCGTGGTTGGGTCAGCAAGGCCCGCAGGTTGGAGGCAAACACTTGAATGGCGTGTTTTTCCGCAACTTCCGATAGGTGCCTGCGCACATCTCTTTCAATTGCCGGCAAAAGCAGGCGCTCTGCCGCATCATCGATCGCCATTTGAAGCTGTTCTGCAAATGGTGATCGCCTGTCCGGGCGAAAATGATCTGCGACTGCCCCGCGCCAATCGCGTTCAACCTGTTCGACCTTTACTCGTATGACTTTTGCTGCCTCTCCGCGGTTGATTGCCAGAATTTGGTGCGGTCGCAGCCGGTCAACCCGGCCCTCAAATTCATAGTAGACCTGGTAGATTTGCTTTCCATCCTCTGCTCCGGTAATTTTCTCCGTTTTAGAGTCGCCCATTGCAGCGCTTTGGCTCGGGTCGTTTGGCGAACCCGGACATGATCACTGACCGTTTCGGCAGCGATATCTCGCGCACCTTGTAGAGCTTCTTCAATCGTAGGTATATTTTCGTTCAGATAAGATCTAGCCACAGATTCAGCCGTCGTCCGGATGATTTCTTGCTTCAAGATTAATTCCGCAAGTCCCTGCAATCCGTTTTCTCGGGCAACACTGGCCCTCGTTTTTCGCTTTTGCTTATAGGGTTGGTACAGATCTTCCAGCATCGTCAGATTATCCGCCTGATCGATCAGCCGCTTCAGTTCATCCGTCAACTTTCCTTGTTCTTCGATCGCGGTCAGAACCGTTTTCCGCCTGTCGTCCAACGCGCGCAGTTTCTCAAGACCATTATTGATCGACCGCAGCTGCTCTTCATCCAAAACGCCAGTCATTTCCTTGCGGTAGCGGGCAATGAAAGGTATCGTATTTCCTTCGTCTAAAAGTTCAACCGCCGAACGGACCTGTTCTGTGCGCAGATTAAACTGCGATGCCAGGGTTCGAGTGTAGTCTGTCATGCGTATCCCTTGTCCTAAAAAAATACCAGAAAAAGGATTCTACCATAAACAAATCCCATCAATCTCTGGTTGTTTCATTCTGGAAGGTTATAATACAATGCTCATAAGGACCACAGGCATGCTTTCACTTAAAGGAAACAGGGATTTACGCCATAATTACATCGTCAACTTACTTGATGGTGCATTTTTTGGTTTCGGAATTGGATTTGCCTCTTATTCAACCATATTGCCTTTATTTATATCGACGCTTACCGGTTCAGCCCTGCTGATTGGCTTGATTCCGGCGATTCATAACACGGGTATTCAGCTTCCTCAAGTGTTTACCGCCAGGTCCCTGACCAAAGTAAAAAGATTCCTCCCGCCAACCATGAAAGCCACTATTCATGAACGGCTGCCTTTTCTAGGGTTAGCACTCATTTCTCTTCTCGTACCGTTGATTGGACAACCAGTCGCATTGATCCTGGCTTTCGGCTGCCTCATCTGGCAGAGTTTGGGCGCTGGTTTTACTGGAAATGCCTGGCAAAATATGCTCGGACGGGTGATTCCATCGGATTTTCTGGCGACCTTTTTTGGTCTGCAAGCCGCCGCATCCAATTTATTAGCCAGCGGTGCTGCGATTGCCGCCGGTGTTATCCTTGAGCGGCTTGCATCTCCCGCGGATTTCACGATCAACTTTACGATGTGCTTCGTTCTGATGTTGGGATCGTATTATTTCCTTGGGTTGACCCGTGAGCCTGACCGAGAAATCAAACTTCCTCCTGCTGCTCAAACCTCACTCAGCAGCAACATCAACCACGTCCTGCGGAAAGACCCACCTTTCCGCTGGTTCTTGATCACCCGAAACCTGTTCCAATTTTCTACGATGGCCTTCGCATTTTATATTGTATATGCCGTTCGCCACCACGGATTGGGAGAGGCAGCCGCAGGCGTGATGACGGGGGTGCTGCTGATCTCACAGACCCTGGCAAACCCGCTATTGGGTTGGATTGCAGACCATTGGGGTCGGCGGAAGGTATTCATCATGGGCGCAGTCGCTGCCAGCCTGTCCGCTTTTCTGGCAATGATCCTGCCAGATATCAACTTCTTCTTCGTTGTATTTATCCTGTCGGCTGTGGCCAACACCACCTTCTGGACGATTGGCATGGCTTATACACTGGATTTTGGCACCGAAGAGGAACGCCCGACCTATGTAGGTATGGCCAACACGTTGATCGCACCCAGCGCCATATTAGCCCCTGTGCTGGGCGGATGGATTGCGGATGCATTTGGTTATCAGGCTACTTTTGCTCTGGCAGCCATATGTGGGCTGCTTACAGTCTTCGTATTACAATTCTTCGTCAAAGAAAACCGGAATCCTAAACCTGTTCTGGTTGAATCAACCTGAGTTTCGAGTTTTGGGAGTTTTAGCTCACAATTTCATTTCCCGCGGCCAACGCAGATTGATAAACATTCAAGAAAGAAACATCCTTCTCTTCCGCAATTCTCAAACATGTATCATATTCTGGAACTGCCTGGTAAACTTTCCCGTCGACTATTTTCAACTTGACATCAATTTCACCATAGGGCGTACTCACCTTGCGCATTTCGCGCCTGGCCTCGTAGCGACCGATGGGCTGGACCCGCATGCCAAAAGTGGTCGTCTCTTTCAGAATAATTTTCGCCAGATCAGGTTCATGCAGCCGGGATGCAATCACACTCAACATTGTCGCCGGACGATTTTTTTTCATATAAATCGGCGTAAAGAATACATCCAACGCACCGGCAGAAAATAGCTTGGTCATCACCTGCCCGAAACCCTGGGCTGCCATATCATCAATATTGGTCTCAATTAATACCAGTTCTCCGTGGCTTCCACTGCTTCCGGTTTCGCCGATGATTATTCTAATCACGTTTGGCCAGGGCATATCTCGCTGGCCGGCGCCGGTGCCAACCGAGGTAATACGCATTGCCGGTTGTTCAAAAGTAGCCAGGGTCGCCAGAATCGCCGCCCCGGTCGGTGTCACCATTTCTTTTTGCGCAGGTGAAGGAACCACCGGAATCTGCGCCTGGCGCATTAAATCCAGCGTGGCAGGGGCTGGTAGTGGCAGCAGTCCATGCTGCGAATTCACTGTACCGCTGCCTAAAGGTAAAGCAGAAGCATACAGCCGTTCAATCCCCAGGATCTCCAGGCCAATGGCCGCCCCAACGATATCCAGGATCGAATCAACTGCCCCAACTTCATGAAAATGCACGTCTTCTGGTCGTTCTGCATGGATTTTGCCTTCCGCAGCGGCCAATTTATGAAAAATGGCCAGGCTGGTGGCCTTGACACCGCTGGAAAGCGGGCTGGCTTCGATCAACCCGGCAATATCTGCCATGCTGCGCTGATGGGCATGCTGGTGGTGGGGATGACTTTCCTCTATCATGTGAGCATGCCTGTGTTCGTGTTCGTGTTCGTGATGATGTTCATCCCCATGAACATGCTCGTGCTGGTGGGCACCCTGTTCGTCGTGGTTATGGGCTTCAGAACTAATGGAATCTGGGCCAGAGGGGATTTCATCCTCATCAATTATTATTTGAACTAAAGAAGCCGAAATCGCCCCCTTTTTGACCTGCGTTGCGCTAAGATGAAATTTTTCCGGCAGACCCAATCGCAAAAGCTCCTTCTCCAAATTTTCAACGGGAAGACCGGCATCCACCAGTGCGCCTAAAAACATATCTCCGCTGATCCCTGAAAAACAATCACAATAGGCTATCTTCATTTCAAAACCTCATTCATGCTTCCACTGCGGTAACCTTCCAGGTCAAGCGCCACATATTTAAAGCCCAACTCTTTCATTTTTGTCACGATCATCTGGCGCTTGGACACCAATCGCCCAATTGCATCCGGACTGACCTCAATTCTCACCTGCGCACCTCCAAACCGTACCCTTACGGGTTGAAATCCCAGGCCGTTCAAATACTGCTCGGCCAATCCTATCTGATCCAGCCCCGCCGCGGTGATCGTCGTGCCATATGGAAAACGGGTTGCGAGACATGGCGCGCTGGGACGGTCCCACACCACCAATCCTTTGGACTTCGCCGCCTCGCGAATGTCGGCTTTGGTAAAACCCGCCTCTGCCAGCGGGCTGCGCACGGCTAATTCCTGGACTGCCTTTTTCCCAGGCCGGTAATCCCGGTCGTCATCCAGGTTTGAGCCCTCTACTGCCACGGCAAAGCCCATCTCTTTTCCTAATTTCTGCAGCGCTGCCAGCCTTTCCAGCTTGCAGTGGTAACAGCGGTCGGGCGGATTGGCGGCAAAATCTGGATTTTCGAGATCGTTCATTTCTACAATTTTGTGGGTAAATCCAACTTGATGTGCCAATGCGGCGGCGGCATCCTGTTCACCGATCGGATCAACCGGGGAATGTATCGTGACTGCCAGCATTTTTTCGCCCAGGGCTTCATATGCTGCCGCTGCCAGTAAACCGCTGTCTACACCACCCGAAAAAGCCACAATTACCGTTTGCATGTCTCGCAATTGGGCAACAAGCCGCTCCCATTTGTCATTTAAAGCGTCATTCAAGATTTGTTTTTTCCTTTCACCACCATGCGGTTGATCATCGCTGCCAGGTAGCCGGCACCAAATCCGTTATCGATATTCACAACAGCCATGCCGTTCGCACAAGAATTTAACATTGCCAGCAGAGCCGCCAGACCGTTAAAGCTGGCCCCATAGCCAACGCTGGTCGGCACAGAGATCACCGGAACGGCTACCAAACCGGTAATGACACTGGCCAGGGCGCCTTCCATGCCCGCCACAGCAACAATCACATTCGCTTCCTGGAGCTTATCATTTTGGCTGAGCAGCCGGTGAATACCAGCTACACCCACATCATAAATCCGCTCCACGTCATTTCCCATTAATTCTGCGGTCAATGCCGCTTCCTCCGCCACAGGGATATCCGAGGTACCGCCGGTAGCGATTAAAACGCCCGGAATCTTGCCTTCTTGCGAGCGGTCATGCACAAGCACCCGCGGCGAAGGATGGTAGATCGCCTCGGGCAGCTGCGGTCCGATGAGCGCATACATCTCCGGTGAAACACGGGTCGCCAGCACCCGTTCGTTTCGATCCATCAATTTCTTGAAAATCGTCTCCACCTGTTCGGGCGTTTTTCCCTGGGCTAAAATAACCTCGGGAAAACCGCGTCGTAAGGCACGTTGGTGATCGAGGCGTGCGTAATTTCCAACGGTTTCAAAAGAGAGCGATTTTATCTGTTCAACAGCATGGTCGGTTGAGACCGCACCGGATTTCACATCATCAAAAAGTCTGCGAATGACTGATTCTTCCATAATACTCCTACTGGTTTAAAAATCGACTTGATTATAACTGCATTTGCTGCTGGCAGATTTTCAATGTTAAAAAAACTCATCCCGTTGCCTTCGTGCACCGGGATGAGTGCAGTTCAAGATTTTCCTTACCGGTCGTAGCGGCAGTTTTTTTCTACCATCATCATATACCATCGCATCCGCCCGACCCCGGTTCCGGCTGCCAGCGATCCTGCAGTAGTCACATTCAGACCGCCGCCTGCGCCTGCTTTCTGGAAATCACTGATTACCCTGTTTTCTATTTCCTCGGGGCTGCCGTTGCGCACTAACATGGGCGGAGTTTGCCCATTAATCAACGCATCAGGCATCTTCTCGCGGATGTAGGCTGCGTCCACTTCAGGTCCGTAGTTCACGGCATTGATGCCCAGCTCGCGTTGGAAATCCAAAAGATGACCCATTGAACTATCGGAATGTTGGTATCGATAGGTTGTTTCACCCGGCGCCATCGATTTCAACACCCGTTCCAGGACCGGCACACAATATTCCTTGTACAATTTCCGGTTGAACAATGCACTGTTATCGTCGGTGATCCACCAGGTTGGTGTATTGAATCCGCTGAATTCGCGCAGCACGGTATTTAATTCGACCATTTTTACAGCCAGCAGATCCCGAAAACGAGCCATCAGTTCTGGATAATCATAAATCCAATAGAATACCTGGTCGGTATGCAGTACCGAAGTATAAATTGTGGCTGGTCCTCGGCTGCCTGTACCTAGACTGGGCAGGCGTTTACCCTCCGCCTTGCGCTGTTCCCATTCCTGCAAAAAGTCATCCGGTAAGGCCCATTCATGCATATTTATCCGTTCAGCATCATCCAGAATTTCAGAAAACTCATCCGGATCAGTTGTGTAAGGGGTTAACCAGGGAGTCCCGCCTTCTTTATAGGTAAATTCACAACGAAAGAGATTTTCAATCCGCTTGGGGCTGGATACCCAGGTATCCTCATCGAAGAATGCCTTACCGACATACTGCCGGGTGACGCGGTTCGTCTCCTGATGAAGTTTGTCGCGGTAGGCTTTGTCCTGATAATAGCGCAAGGTAGAGGGAACATTCATGAATTCAAACAACCAGTGATCATCTGGAGAAAACGACAGGGAACAGCGCGGTTTTTCAGTGTGAAAACCAGCGCAAAGGGAGTTTTCCTCCCAGAATTTTTCAATATCAAAATCTTTTGTCAGTTCCATATATTCTGGTTCAATAATGGCCATTTCGGTGCCTGCCTTTTTTCGGTTATTATTTGTGAATAATTATAGCTTGATGTGATAAACTTCTGCTTGCATCTCAGTCACCAGCCATCACCCAGACGTATCCCTGGTACGCAGGTAAGACCAATCAATCGAAAACCCCACTAGTGAGGCATGTCATGGCCCTTCAAAATATTCCTGATGTAAATGATTTCTTGAATCGCAGCGCAACAGAATTAGCAAACACTCAAATTAAATGCCCTTACTGCGGGAGAAACCATAAAATACCTTACCAGAAAATTTTAATTGGTCCCGGTGTGGTCAGTAAGATACCTGAATTATGCTTCGATGCCTTGGGCCGCTCGCCCAAAAAAGTAGGCGTTATTTTCGATCAGGCCATCCAGGAAATAATTGAGCGTGATTTTTTAGACCCATTTGCAAAGGCTGGGATGCCGGTAATCCCGATACCTCTGGGTGAAGTTGGATTGTGGTTAGATTCGAACCGCGAATTGGGAGATTCGGCCGCAAAATCGATCCCTGGCGATATTGACCTGCTGCTCGCTGCAGGATCCGGGGTGATCTGCGATCTCACAAAATGGATCGCTACCCATGCCCACAAACCTTTTATCCTGTGCGGCACGGCACCTTCCATGAACGCATATACCTCCATTACCGCGGTAATAGCTGAGCATGATATCAAACTGACCAGGTTGGTAGACATTCCTTATGCCGTTGTTTTGGATACGGATATATTAGCGAAGGCTCCCGCCGCCATGATCCAGGCAGGCGTGGGTGATTTAGCGGCTCGGACGATCTGCAATGCCGATTGGAAATTAAGCCATTATCTGCAAGAAACCTATTTTTGCCCGCTCCCATATCAGATGACTGCCTCATCTGAAGCGCTATATCTGGCTGCGGCAGAAGGGATTCATCAGGCTGAACCCGGCGCAATTGCGAAATTAACCGAAGCGATTGCCATTTCAGGTTATTCGATGTCGATTTTGGATGGCGAAACTTCTCCATCCAGCGGGGGAGAGCATATCATCTCCCATTATTGGGATCTGATGAACCATATTGAAAACGCTCCTCGCAACCTTCACGGCGCTCAGGTCGGTGTAGGAACCATAATTATGCTGGCTGCCTATGATTATCTCCGGGAACTCGATCCGGCCAGTTTGGACCCCGACAAACTCGTGCGTGAAAGACTCAGTCTCGCACAAATCCAGGCAGCAAACACCGCCCGTTTCGGTGCGGCGGCTGCTCCGCTCAACGAAACCTCGCAGAAAAAATATCTGCCGGCGGACCGATTCGACCGGTATATCCATAAAGCCGTCGAAACCTGGGATCAAATGTGGCAAGAAATCACGCCGTATATCGCTTCATCCGCTACCATTCGTGAAAGATTGCATACAGCCGGCATTCCGCTTTCTCTGGCTTCCGTACAACGAACCCCCCAACAGGCGGTAGATGCCTTGCTTTTTGGCAGCCGCTACCGTCCACGTTATACTTTCCTGGATTTAGCCTGGGATCTGGGGCTCTTTCCAGGTGCAGTCGAGGATATATTAGATCGCTCGGGAGTCCTGCATGGTTGATTCATTATCTTCCCTAATCTCTATCGATGGTTTCATATTCGATTTGGATGGCACTGTCTATCTGGGTGAAGCAGCCCTGCCCCGGGCGGTCGAGACCATTGCGGTACTGCGCAAACGAGGAAAACAGGCTTTGTTTGTTAGCAACAAGCCCCTGCAGCCTCGCCAGGTTTACGCCGAAAAGTTGACCCACCTGGGTATCCCGGCAGGCCCGGACGATGTTATAACCTCGGCTTATGTTCTGGGGTACAAACTTGCTCGTGATTACCCCGATCTAAACTACTATGTCATCGGCGAGGAACCGCTCAAGGACGAACTGCGCGCATTTGGTCTGAAGATTCAAGCCGAGTTTTACGATCAGGATCCTTTGGAAGTCATCGACCCGCTGGGGATCGATGCCGTGATTGTTGCCTTTGACCGCACCCTCGATTATCGTAAACTCAATACGGCTTACCAGGCCCTCCAACATGGCGCCCGTTTCTTCGCCACCAATGCCGATCATACCTGCCCCATGCCGGGTGGTGCTATCCCCGATGCCGGAGCTACCATCGCCGCCCTCGAAAAAATCACCGGGCGCGAATTGGAACTCCTGGCCGGCAAGCCGTCGACACTCATCCTGGAAACTGCCGCCGCCAGGTTGGGACTTCCCCCACAGCGCTGTCTGATCACCGGCGACCGGCTCGAAACGGATATTGTCATGGGCAAACGAGCCGGCATGGTTACGGCCGTTACGTTAACCGGTGTCACCCGGCGTGAAGATATTAAACCCGGTGAGTATGCGCCCGACCTGGTGATCGAAAACCTGGGCGAGTTGTTGGCATTAACCCGATAAATCTCGTCATTCAGGTTTGGTTTAAACGAAAAATCGCCTTTTGTAAGGCGATTTTTCGTCAAAACACTATTTTTCAGCCGCCAGTAGCTCCAGCAGCTTGATTGCCTCACGGATCCTGGCAAGAACGACCTCCCGTCCGATCACTTCCATACTTTCAAACAAAGGTGGGCTGACTTTTTTCCCGGTAACGGCAACCCGTAGGATTCCGAATACTTGACCCGCGGAAAAACCAGATTTTTCCACCAATTCCCGCATGGGGGGTTCGGCGGAACTATGCGTAATCTCACTTAACTTTTCTAGAACCTCAAGACAGGCGCGAGCCACTTCGGCCGATTGGCTCGCAGATAATCCTTTGGCGACCAGTTCCTCGGGAGCCGGCGTAACCTTATCTTCAAAGAAGAATCCGGCCAACGCGACGGCATCATCCAGAGTTACCAGTCGCTCCTGAATGATCGGAGCAATCTTGAGCAACCTGGCATCATCTGCGGGGAAATTCTTTTCCAGGAAAAAGGGTTTAATCCGCCTTGCAAGGTCATCGATTGCCAGACTGCGGATGTGCAACCCATTAAAATAGTCGAGTTTTGAGAAATTAATCGCCGCCGGAGATGGGTTTAAGCGGTCCAGGCTGAATTTCTCACTCAAGTCCTGAAGCGTGAAAAATTCGGTGTGGTCGTCATAACTCCAGCCCATTAAAGAAATCCAATTAATCACTGCTTCGGGCAAATAACCCAGGCCTTGCAGCTCTTTAACAAAGATGGAGTGACCATCTTTAATCATTTCGGATGCTTCACGTTTGCTCATTTTGCCTTTCCCGCTGGGCTTGAGAAAAACCGAGAGGTGTACCCATTCCGGCTCTTCCCAGCCAAAGGCTTCAATGATCATGTGGTGCAGGGGGAAAGTCGGCAGCCATTCCGATCCTCGAATCACATGTGTGATCTTCATATCATGATCATCTGCCATGGCTGCCAGATGGTACAAGGCCAATCCATCCGAGCGGACCAGGATATGATCGTCGATCATCCGGTTTTCTACGGTGATATCTCCACGCACTAAATCGTGGACCGTGGTTGTGCCTTCTTTGGGCGTTTTAAAACGAATTACGTGGCGTTCTCCGGCAGCGATGCGCAGGTCCGCATCTGCTAAAGATAGATTACGGCAGGTACCATCATAATGACCGGGTAACTTCTGCTGCCTTTGCTGCTGGCGCACCTGGTCCAACCGCTCCGGCGTGCAGAAGCAGTAAAACGCTTTGTCCATCTCGACCAGCTGACGAGCGTAATCCTGATACTTTTGCTTACGCTCAGATTGGCGGTATGGGCCGTATGGGCCGCCGATATCGGGACCTTCATCCCAATCCAGACCTAACCAGTGCAGCCCATCAATCAGCTCCTGTTCGGCACTGGGTACGTAGCGTTTCCGGTCAGAATCCTCAATCCGCAAAATAAATTGCCCGCCTGTTTTACGGGCCAACAAATAATCATACAGGCCAGTCCGGGCGCTGCCAAGGTGCATGTGCCCGGTAGGCGAAGGTGCGAAGCGCACTCGCACAGGTTTTATTGCCTCATTCATAAGACTCCAATCTATAATGGCTCGCCTTGTACAATTTCGTCAGAAATCCAATTCCCGGTGACGCGAGACGACGCTCTCAACCAACCCAATTCCTAGACCCAGCGAAAGGAGCGAACTGCCGCCATAACTGATAAACGGCAATGTCAATCCTGTTACCGGGATAACAGACAAATTAACACCAATATTGACCGCTGTCTGGAAGAAAATGAGCACCCCAAACCCATAGGCAATATAGGCCCCATAGGCATCACTGGCCAATCGGGCTGCTCGAAAACAACGGAAAATGACAAACACCAGCATCCCAACGATCAAGACTGTACCGATGAATCCAAATTCGGCTGATATCGCAGAAAAGATATAGTCGGTTTGCCGGACCTGCAAAAAGCGCAACTGCACCTGGGAACTGTGTCCATACCCCTGCCCGAACAATCCCCCGGATCCAATCGCGACCAACGCCTGATCCACATTGTAGCCGTTGCCGTGGCGCGCATTAGGATCGGGGAAAACAAAGCTCATAATCCGCGACTGCTGGTAAGGTTCCAGGAAAGGGAACGCTACAACCCCCAGGATGATCGCTCCCAGACCAAAGACCACCAGGTACTTTGTAGGTAGTCCACTTAACCAAAGCAGGGCAAACCAAACCACGAAAATAACGATCGAATTGCTTAAATTGGGCTGCAGCAAAATCCAAATCACCACAAAAGCAGTTAGCAAAAAACTGCGAAAAACCCAGCGCAGGTTTTTCTGTTCGTCGCGGTGCCGCGCAAAAAAATCGGCCAGGACCAATACCATGATGATCTTTGCCAATTCGGCCGGTTGAATAAAGAACAGGCCCGTATCCAGCCAGCGTCTGGCGCCGAATGAAAATTGGCCAACCACAAATATTACTGCTAATAAAGCCGCTGTGGCAATGTACATGGGTCGAGAAAAAGCCGCGTAATAATGATAATCCACCAGGCTAACCACCAGGATTACAGCGACAGTAATCCCCGCCCAGATCGTCTGACGGGATACCAGATCGGTCAGATTTTCATTTCCCGCGATCGCAGAGCGAATCATGACCACCCCAAATATGGTCAGGATCACCACCGTGCCAAAAAGCCAGAAATCAAAATGCTTCCAAAAATCTCGTTTCATGGTTTTTCTAACTTCTTCGCCGTGCAGCTGTCTTTACGGGAATGTCCGCAACCAGGCGCTGTTCACGTCCTTCCTGCATCATCGAAATATTTACTTCGCTAGGATCAATCTCAATGTACTTGGAAATCACCTGAAGCAGTTCATTCTTCAGCTTTTCCATCTGTCCAGGAGCCAGGTCGGTTCGATCGTGGATCAGGACCAACTTTAAACGCTCTTTAGCCTGGGTCGCACTGGCCTGTTTTTGGCCAAATAGACGTTCCCACCAATCGGCCATATTAATTTCCTCCTGCGCGAAGCATCCTGGAAATCCGGTTAAAAAGCCCACTTTTCTCTTCCAAATCGAGGAACGGCACCGTTTCACCATTCAACCGCCGGGCAATATTCAGGAAGGCCTGGCCTGCTCTCGACTTACCATTTAACACAATTGGCATGCCGCGGTTGGTGCTCATGACCACATTTTCATCTTCAGGAATCACGCCGATCAATTCAATCGCCAGCAGTTCCAAAACATCTTCCGGGGAAAGCATTTCTCCACGTTTGGCCAACGAAGTATTAAGCCGGTTTAGAATTAGTTTAGCGGGCCCTTTTTCCTCCGCCTCGACCAACCCAATAATCCGGTCGGCATCCCGTACGGCGGATACTTCAGGATTGGTCACGACCACGACGATATCCGCGGGCGCCAGGGCGTTCCGAAATCCACGCTCAATACCAGCCGGACTGTCAATGATGACCCAGTCGTAATCCGCGCGCAGATCATCACATAAACGCACCATATCACTGGGCGAAACGGCAGATTTATCTCGAGTTTGCGCCGCAGGAATCAGAGTAAAGTTCAGGGACGCGCTTGTCGCGGATCATCGCCTGACGTAAACGGCAGCGGCCCTCAATGACATCGACCAGATCATACACGATCCGATTTTCCAGGCCCAACACTACATCCAGGTTGCGCAGACCAATATCACCATCGATGCATACAACCTTCTGCCCACTGGAAGCCAGCGCAACAGCTAAATTCGCGGTTGTCGTCGTTTTGCCAACGCCGCCTTTCCCAGAACTAATGGTTACAACGCTTGCTGTCATCTTCCTCCCTATTTGGAATCCCATGAATCGGCAACAACCCGACCATTTTCTATTCGCGCCATCTCAGGCTGAACTTTACCGCGCCGTTCTGGCGTTATCGATGCCAGGCTGGCTATACGCAGCTGCATGGGCCGCATATCCAGGGCAGCTACCACAGCTTTTTCATCCCCTTCAGCGCCGGCATGCACGGTTCCACGCAGCCTGCCCCACACAATGACACTTCCACTGGCAATAATTTCCGCTCCTGGATTCACATCACCGAGAATAACCACGCTTCCTTGAAAGGTGATTTTCATCCCCGATCGCAACGTTTTTCGCACAAAAATCCCCGGATCGCCTTCCGGATGAGTACTGTTCGCCGGGCGAATGATACGATCCGGGCGTGGGCTAAATATGCGTGTGGCTAACCCCAGCACCTGGGCGGTTTGCTCCGTGGTCGGTGAATTGCTTAATATCGCCCACAGGCTGATCCCCATCCCAGAAAGGCTGTCACGCAAACTACCCATTTCTGCGGCATGCAGGATATGGTTGCCAACATCCAGGGCTACCCGGGCGCCTTGAAAAAAGGTGGCTTTCTCCTGGATGTGATTAAGTAATGCGGCCTGGAGTTCGACCCATTCCCCTTCGCCCAGAGTCACCAGCAAACCATCCCGGATCCCTTTTATTTGCACATTCACCCGTTTATCCATCACCATGCGTACACACCACCTTGAGAATTCCTAATTATAGCATGGGATCTTTGTTCTACTTCTGGTTGCTCTGGTTGGCATTATCGCCCGCTTTGAGGTCGAAATAGGCTTCCATCACCTGGCGAACAATTGGGCCAGAAGTGGTCGAGCCTTCATTACCGTTATAAACAAATGCCACCACAGCAATTTCCGGATCATCGTAAGGGGCAAACCCGGCATACCAGGCATGCGCGGGCCAGTTTCCAAATTTGCACAGCCCTTTTTCCTGGGCAATATTATCGCAGTATTCCGCCGTACCGGTTTTCCCGGCTGTGGGGATCGAATAACCATCGAAAATGCCTGTTGCCGTGCCATCGACGACAACCTTTCTCAAGCCTTCCTTAAGAAGCTGTACTGCTGCTGGTTCTACTGGCTTATATTCTCCGGTTGGCAGATCGTTTTCATCCAAAACAGCAATCACTGGAGTCTTGGTAATATCGACTTTCAATTTGGGTGTAAATGGCGTAACGACATTGCCCTCGGAATCCAGGACTTCTTTAACCAGCGTAGGCTGCATTTGTTTTCCATCGTTAGCGATCGTCGCCATGGACATTAATACCTGCAGCGGGGTCGCAGTCACATACCCCTGACCGATGGCTGCGATATAGGTATCTCCAGTGGACCAATTTTCGCCTTTGTTAATCCGTTTCCACTTCTTATCCGGTGATACGCCTGCAGTTTCACCTGGCAGTTCGATCCCGCTGGGTGCACCGTATCCTAAGGCCAGCGCATATTGCTTCATGCGCTCAATCCCCAGAGGATCTTCCACTTCGCCTGGATATCCCCCAGCAACTTTGTAGAAATATACGTCGCACGATTGTGAAATCCCCTTCATGAAGTCAACTTTGCCATGTCCGGCGCCGGTGGTCTTATAGGTGTAACAAACAAAATCGCGTTGAAAACCGGGGTCGTTGGGGGAAAATTTTTCGGTCAGGGTAATCTTTCCCGGGTCCTCGATAATTTTGGTAGGACTGATGGAATGCTCGTTTAATATGCCGAGAGAAGTGACCAATTTATAAACCGAGCCGGGGGGAAATTCGCCCGATATAGCGTGGTTTAATAATGGATTAGTGGGATCATTCTCCAGCTGTTGATAATAATAGGAAGGGATCAGACGGGCGAAGCGGTTGTTTTCATAATTGGGCACTGACACCATCGCCAGAATTTCACCGGTCTTTGGATTCATCGCCACCACCGCCCCGGTATTTAACCCCATTGCCGGAAAA
This sequence comes from uncultured Chloroflexia bacterium, assembly GCA_963768585.1. Taxonomy (GTDB): domain Bacteria; phylum Chloroflexota; class Anaerolineae; order Anaerolineales; family Anaerolineaceae; genus CAVUNY01. Next base: position 267,456 of record CAVYIF010000013.1, on the reverse strand, counting down.
CGCCGGTTTAAAGCGTCCATCTGGCTGGTTAAAGCCGACCGGGCAGCCGCCTGCAGTCGCGTGTCGATGGTTAATTCAATATTGTTTCCAGGCGTAGGATCAACCGGAGGTTCCAGATCGCGTAAAATTTTTCCCGCCACGTCCTGCTCTACCAGGCGGGTACCATTCTTGCCCATCAAAATATCATTCAGCGAATATTCAACACCCGCAAAACCCACCTTATCGCGGTTGGCGACAAAGCCCTGAGATGTGTATATTTTTTCGTTTTCAGCCGTGATTGGTCCTAAAAAACCGATCACCTCCGAGGTCAAATTCCCCGTAGGATATTCGCGGACGGGCACAATTTCTACATCCACACCGGGTAAATCGGCGGCCTTTTCGCGAATCGTCATCGCCAGGGCCTGATCAACGTTGCATTTAACTTCAACCGGATTATACGGTGCATTGGTATCGGCAATATAGACGATTTGAGTAATACCCAGATCGTTATTGCAGGGTTTAAAGGCTTTGATCACAGTCTCGTCTTCCAAGTTACCCTGACTTACCGGAACCGAGATCATCGCCGAGAGCTGCCGGTAAACTTCCTGTATCGCCCCAGGATCCGTAGGGAGGTTTGCCGGTGTAATGGTTATATTATAAGAAGCCACGTTCCGTGCCAGAACAAATCCGTTGCGGTCATAAATAATCCCGCGCTGGGTTGGAATATTGATGACTTGCGTCCGGTTGTCTTCAGCGCGGCTTAAATAACTTGCACCATTGACAACCTGTAAACTGAATAAACGCAGCATGAAGAAGCCAAACACAAACAGAATGATGATATAGACTACGATCATCCGCCAATTTTCAAAACCGGAACGCGAAGGAAACGAGCGATTCATATTTGCACCTCTATTGGATATATCCATCTGGCTAAATCTGTAACCAGCGCATATACCGGTAATGCAAAAAACAGGTTCAGTAAAATACTCGGCAGGGTCACCAGAACTAAACTCTGGTTGAAGGGTAATTGAGTGCCGGCGATAAACAAAACGATAATCTCAATCATATGTTGAATAAACGTCGCGCCAATGGTTGCGATCAGCATGCCCAACACTGGAAATTCGCGAATACGATTGCTGCTGATGCGTACCACAGTCGTAATTCCAAGGTAGATCATCAGCGGTGCTCCGAAGGGAATAGCCGAAATAATGCTCACCAACCCTCCGCCAACCACCGCCCAGAACCAGGCATTTTGGCTCTTTTCATTCAAGGACCAGGCGATTAAAACTAACAGGATTAATCCGGGGTGCCGCTCAGAAGCGGAAGTTGGCTGAAGATCGCCAATTGCATCATCAGAACGATGACCAGCACCGGAAAACTTATCAGGTAGGCCATAAATTACCGGGTAGACGGCGGGATCAATGGATTAATATCCACCGGGCGGAAATTCGTGATCACAAGAACAGCACGCAGGTTAGCCAAATTTGCAGATGGTTGTACGGTTGCCGTCTGAAAAAGATCCGTTTCACGCTTTCGCACGCTGATCACCTGGCCAACCACAATATCCGCCGGATAGGATCCGCCTAATCCGGATGTCAACACGAGGTCACCCGGTTTAACCACAATATCCTGAGGGATCATATCAAGATTCAACTCTCCGGTTACCGATCCAACCAGCATGACATCCGTCTGGGTGGCTGGTAAACGCACATTGACTGCCGAATTCGCATCAGTGATTAACTGAACCCGGGCTGCTCCCGCTGTAACCGCATCCACTCTTCCAATCAGGCCCTGCTGGGTAACCACAGGCATACCCCGCATCAGACCTTCATCAGATCCTATATTGATTTGCACATAACGAAGAAATGGAATTGGGTCGCGCCCAATGACGGTTCCAGCGCTGTAAGAATTTTCAGGCCGTTCTTTCGCAAAATTCACCAAAGCTGACAAAACCTGAGCCTCACTCAGCTGCTGCTGCAGCTGAATAATTTGCGTCTCCAAACCGGAAACTTTATTTTCCAGTTCAGCATTTCGCTGCCTGAGAATCGCAACATCCCGGGGAACTGTGACAAACTCCACAATTGCCAGGTATCTACTGGATAGCCACTGCTGGACAGAAACAAATGGATTTAGCGCAACCCGCAGGATTGGACTGAGGTAGCCCCCAAGCGCTAAAAAGAGCACGCCACCGATCAAAAGCAGCAGAACTGCTGACTGCCAAAAATTGGGGGAAATTTTTCTCATTTGAGGGTTCGAATACTACACATTTTCCTTATTTTTGCTTTACTATACCACTAATATATTAGCGTACTCCACTGCGATCCAATGGAATTAATAAATGTCTGTAAATATCAAGGTTTTCTAATATCATTGTCGCACCGCGGACCACACAGGTCATTGGGTCTTCTGCAACCCATACCCGCAAATTCAGATCATCGGACAAACGCTCAACTAAACCTTGAAGCTGAGAACCACCGCCGGCCAGGCAAATGCCCGTTTCAATCAAATCGGCGACAATTTCGGGTGGGGCTTCATCTAAAGCATCCTTGATGGTATCTATGATAACCTGCACTGAACCTGATACGGCTTCACGGATTTCGACGGAAGATATTTCTATCGACTCGGGCAGCCCCGTCACCAGGTTTCTTCCGCGCACAGTCGTGGTTTTCTCCGTGGCCAGCGGGTAGGCGGAACCAATGGTCATTTTCACCGTTTCCGACATCCGCTCGCCGATAAACAAGTTATATTTATTCCGAATATAAGTGATGATGTCCTGGTCCAGTTCATCTCCCGCGACCCTGAGCGACCGCGAGACCACGATCCCGGCCATCGAAAGAATGGCAACTTCGGTGGTACCCCCACCAATATCCACCACCATGGAACCGCGCACATCCAGAATAGGCAGCCCTGCGCCCAATGCCGCTGCGCATGGTTCTTCTACGAGATGCGCCTCTCTGGCCCCCGACGACATTGCCGCATCGTAGACCGCACGTTTTTCAACTTCCGTTGCTCCGGATGGTATCCCAATCATCACCCGCGGACGCGGCATAGGTACAATCGTTTGTTGGTGCGCCTTGCCAATAAAGTATTCCAGCATGCCTCGGGTAATTTCAAATTCAGAGATAACTCCATCCCGAATCGGCCGTACCGCAAGAATATTCGCTGGCGTACGCCCCGCCCACTCTTTTGCCTGCGCGCCGATGGCTCGTGGTTGGCGTGAACGCTTATCAATGGCCACCCAGGATGGTTCATTGATAACAATACCCTTTCCGCGAACACTTACCAGCGTATTTGCAGTACCGAGATCGATGCCGATGTCAAGAGAAAATAAACCCCACAGCCAATTGAGTGGATTGAAGGCCAAGCGGTGCTCCTTAATTGACCACGAAAATTGAAATCGGCATAATTATATCATGAAGGGATTAATGCAATTTCGATCCAGGCATTAGGGCAACCGCATCTTATTCAGATAGCACCTGGAGAAGATAGAAGGATCATCACCAGACTCTGGATGTCTGTCCAGCGCTTGAGTTCACGCACATCATGGATATCCTCATAACCCCATCCGTCGCGATATGCAGTAGCAGCCAGGTGGCGATGTCGGATCGCGACGGATAGAATGTCTGCGTGCCTAGCGGATCATCAGGGGGATGAAAAACACTGTGCAGCGAGATCGTGAAACTTAAGTTGTTGATATTTCTCGGCCCATATTCGGCGCGGGATTTTGCACTGTCAGGCCTGGCCAATCCGGCTATTTTGAACCATTCTTAATGTACTGCCGGCACCAGTGCTGAAAGTTGGTGTGGAGCTTATAAAGAAGGTCTATTTATCTTCGCCGTTCCAGAACACTTTGGCGCCAACTGAGCACTTACAAAATTCTGTCCGCTGACCTGCAAATCAAAACTGGGGGATCCTCATCAAAACCTGGGGGGGTTCAAATGACTTCAGGCTGGGGGCCGGGTGAACGATATTAAAATCCAGGCCACTGCTTACCCCTCCTCCTGGACCGGAATTGGTAACCGTGATCACTACGGTCCCGGTTGAGCCCAGCAGCGAGGCTGGCACAGTCGCGTTGAGCCGGGTGGAACTTACAAAAGTCGTTACAAGCGGGGTATCGTCCCACTTTACGATTGAATTGACCAAAAAATTTATGCCGTTGACTTCCAAAGAATTGTTAACCGTGATCACTACGGTACCGGTTGAGCCCACAGCGAGGCTGGCACAGTCGCGTTGAGCCGGGTGGAACTTACAAAAGTCGTTACAAGCGGGGTATCGTCCCACTTTACGATTAAATCGACCAAAAAATTTGTGCCGTTGACTTCCAAAGAAAATCCAAGATCGGCCGTCGATTTTTACGGCGGATACAGTCCAGGTCTGGCTGGCGCACAATAAGAGCATAGACATACATAACCTGTCTTTGATTACCCGGATCGGGGAGCAATCAACCTATTTGCTTTCGATATCGCAAACAAAAGAGCGCTCGAAATTGGTTGCTCTTTTTATAGGTTTGCTTATTTGTTTGTGAAGTCGAACTGCCATTCCCCCAATGATCTCACCTCGATGATGGACGTCGAACTATTAATACTTACTGTTCCACTCCAGGCTCCATACTCGCTAACGAGATTCTGAAATCCAATTTTGTCGAACCCGTGAACGATAAAGTAAGACTGACCCTTGTAATCGGCCTTCATCAGATCTGGTGCCCCTCCAACTATCATAAATACATCGTCATACATTCCTGAGATGGTTCCAGGTATCGAAATTTTTCTAATCATGCTAAGCGGTAGAATGCTGATTTCCCATGTTCCACCTGAATTTATTTCAAGACGAGTTGACATCTGGTAATCCAAAAAATCAAGTGGAACGGTTCCTACATAGCTGCCAATTACATTCACCAGGTCGTCTACCATATATCCATCCGAATTATAGCTGCGGATACGAAAGGTACTTCCGCCAATATTGGAAACCTTTAGCACTGCAGGTCCATTCCATTTCTTGAAGTCAACTACTTGTGGTCCCTTTCCTTTGAACACGATTGGATCGGGTTCGGGGCTATTTGTGATTGTCGCCGTTGGTGTTATAGATGGGACCGGTGTATAAGTCGGCGCCGGCGTGTCGGTTGGTCCTGGCGTGCTGGACGGCTCAGGTATGCTGCTTGGTTCAAGCGTATCGATTGGAACCGAAGTGTCTGCTGGCACCAGTGTTGGCTGTTCTAAGGTGGCTTGCTTTAAATTCGACGAGCACCCGGCCAGAAAAGCCGCAAGCAAGAGAATGGTTAAAAATTTTTTCATTACAGCCCTGCACAAGTTTAGAGTATAAAAAATTCTACCACGAGAAGATTTTTACTCGTTGGAATAATTGTGCCATTTTTCTCTTTACTAATCGTTTCTTTCGAAAGATCGCAGGCCCATCTTATGGATTCGCCAAGCCGTTCCCTGTCCGTTAAAGCGGGGGAATTCCAGTAAAAAGAGCCGGCTGTCCCCGGTTTTTTTCGTTCCACTAACCTATACCGGTCGCGGAAAATCCGTGATATAATGCCGAAAGGCAGAAAAAAAGGCCAACCGGAGACCGCATGCTACGTCTCCTAAAATTGGCAAAAAACGGCAACCGGAGTACACTTTAACTGCCGAAAACAGGTAGCATGATGCGGGCGTAGGTCAGTGGTAGACCGTTTGCTTCCCAAGCAAGATGTCGTGGGTTCGAGTCCCATCGCCCGCTCAATTCCAAAAGCTGCGCGCATGTGCGGCTTTTTTTTTGTGTAAACAGCTCATTATCTATTGAGATTCCCTTTTCCCTTAACAAATATGTAAGCGCCGCACGCCAAATGCTCGTTTTAGATTAATAGTCAGTATAATTAATCTTGCACTAATTTAATTTTTCCTAAATATTTTTAACCTTGCTGATTTGGAGGAACTGCCTGATGGCGGTCCGGAAGAAAATTTTACATGTCGAAGACAATCTGGAAAACCGCATCTTAATCCGCCGTTTGCTGATGTCTGATAATTACGAAGTCCTGGAAGCAGAAAATGCGGACCAGGCCATGAGTATTTTAGCGGTCACTACACCACATTTGATCCTTATGGATATCAATATGCCAGACGTCGACGGATATTCATTGACTACCAACTTAAAATCTATGCCGAATTTTAATAAAATTCCTATTATTGCGATTACAGCCAATGTGATGCGCGGGGATCGTGAAAAAGTCTTCAAATCAGGCTGTAATGGATACATCGAAAAACCGATTGATGTCGACCAGTTTTTAGACCAAATCACTTATTTTTTAAACCAACCTAATTAAGGAACAGCCTTCTATGGGCACACAACCCCTTTCCAACTCGTTACAGCCACAATCGAAGGCAAATGCAAATGAAACAACCGTACTGGTTGTTGAAGACAATGTATCCAATTTTGTACTCATTGCCAGAATGTTAGGCTTTCTTGGTATTCATTGCGAATGGAAAACATCTGGGTATGAGGTGCTTGAATTCGCTGACACTCTGCCTCGCCTGGACCTGATCTTGATGGATATTCGTTTGCCATATGAAGACGGCTATGGTGCTTTGCAAAAGCTCCGCCAGTCACCCCGATTAAAAGATGTGCCCGTGATTGCGGTAACGGCTGAAGCCAGCCTGGAACAAATGGCAAAAGCCAAATCCTCCGGTTTTAACGGCTTTTTAGGGAAACCTCTCAATCCTGATCATTTTCCGAACCAAATGCAGCGCATCTTGGCCGGAGAACCAGTCTGGGAAATGGGATATGCCTGATGCCGTTTTTAAGGAGTTTGGATGCCTGAGTTTCTCGGCGGTTTTAGAATAAGAAAACCAAACTGGTTGAATTCATCTAGTTCAGATCAGAAATCAAGGGAACCCGGGCGATTCCTGAAGGTGCGCTCCAGCTTATCCTTCATTGTTGTCAGTGTCATGGTTTTCCTGGCGCTTATTCCTGTGATCCTGATTGTTACGGGCTCATATATCCGGACACGTAATTTTATTCAAGAACAAACCTATCATCAGTTAGAGAGTTCTGGTTCAGAGCCAATCCCCTCAACTGGCGTCGATTGCATTTGAAAATCAAGCCTACCTTACAGGCCTTTTCGACCAGATTCCCATCACTGATTACCTGTCTCGCCTGGTGGATACCCCCGGGGATAGGGCCAATTTAAATATTGGACAGGCATTTTTACAAAACTATATCCAACAGGTGCAGCCCTCTACCGAAGCAAATGTTGATGCCATTTTTCTGGTGGGCACAGATCTTCGTGTATTGGTAGCATCTAAACCAGAATGGTTTGGATTGGACCTTTCTGGTGAGAACGCAATCCAACAAGTTGCCGGTACAAGCAAAACGGTTGCTGTCTTCAGTCCATCTTCCTTATATTTAAATCAATGGGTTACCCTGACCAGCCAACCATTTGTAAACGAAAATGGTGTTTCAAAAGGGACCCTGGTCATTGCCACCTTTCCTCGTTCGCCGAAAACAATTCTGGAAACGACAAGCTCCTTATTTGACCAGGGCCAGGCATTCTTCATAACAACGGATGATGCGTTAGTTGGGATCAGTCCAAATACCAATCAAATCATCCAACTGCCTACCAGCAGTACTCATTCTGAAAGATTGCGTGAGATCATATCCAATCCATCTCAACAAGGCAGCGGGCAGTTCGATAATCCGGATCTGATTCCGGTTTTCGCATATGTTAAATGGCTTCCAGAAATGAATATTGGTTTCGTGGTGGAAGTTCCAGAGAGCGTTGTCTTCAAGCAAATCGGAGCCTTGGTTCCATTCACTTTAATATTATTAACCATATCCCTTTTATTCATCGGCATTGTGGTATTCGTGGGTTCCCGGGCACTCGTGAATCCGATTGTAAAGCTGACCACCAGTGCTCGCAATTTTGCCAATGGCGATTGGTCGGAGCGGTCCGATATTCGCAGGCAGGATGAAATTGGCATCCTGGCATCCACATTCAATCAAATGGTCGACCAGATCAGCGATCTCTACCGCTCGCTCGAGCAAAAAGTGGAAGAAAGAGCCCGGCAATTACGCACCGCCGCTGAAGTTGGTCAACTAGCGACATCATCCAACAACCGCGAAGAAATAATTGATCGCGCCGTCAAATTAGTCATCGATCGATTCGCTTACTCATTTGCCAGTATTTTCCTGCTGGAACAATCGGGCACGTCTGCCGTATTATCCGCATCCTACAGTCAGAGCGGGGAAGTTAAAAACCAGAAGGGCTATCGTCTTCAGGTCAATTCCGATTCTTTAATTGGTTGGGTGGCGAAAAACAATCAGCCCAGGGTTATTTCTGAATTTTACCCCAATGAATTCCCAGCCAGTTCACTCTTTTTATCAGGAACGCGGTCCGAGGTTGCCATTCCAATCGCCCTCGGAAACCAAGTTTTAGGTGTGTTTGAAGTTCAGAGTGTAAATTCAAAAGGCTTCGAACCGGAAAGTATTGCCGTTTTGCAGACCATTGGCAACCAGATTGCCAATGGTCTGCAAAACTTAAGGTTGTTAGAAGCAACCCAGGTCAACCTGGATGAAATTAATCTGCTCTTCCGCACCAGCCGACAGCTTTCATATGCTAAAAACGAACAGGAAATGTATACCGCCGTACAAGAAGCACTTGCTCAAACCTCGTATATATCCGGTATCTTTTCTGTTGTGGATAATTATCTGGAAATCATCGCCATTAACGATCCGCAAAATCCTGCTACCACATCCAACACCAAAGGGATCACTTTACCCCTTTTAAAGATTGCGACGTTGTTAGAAGGCAGCCAGATGGTTTTGGTCGAAGACCTTTCCCGACCGAATGATTTTGATGTCATTTTGTCATTTTTTGTCCGTCGGGGATGCAATTCGGCTGCAATTTTTACGATCACGAATGAAAATCAGCTTGAAAATGTCATTGTCCTCGGTTCTCGCGAAATAACGCCTTTAGCAGCAACAGCTATTCGTCCATTTTCCAGTCTGGTCGACGTGATCGGCACAACACTTCAACGCTTCCGCATTCTTTCCTCTTTACAAGAAAGAGTTTCATTACTCCAGGCATTAAATCGGGTAAGTGAAGCGATTTCTGCCGTAACTGATTTAGAGACCCTCTACAAAACATTACACAATCAGGTGAAAATATCTGCGGGTGAAGATATAAGCTTCTTAATTGCCCTGTACGATCAAGCCCAGCGTATGATTGAAATTCCTTATGTTTATGAAGGCGATGAATTGTTAAGTGTTCCGCCTTTTCCACTTGGCGAGGGGTTGACTTCGTATATCATTCAAAAACGAACATCTTTAATGATCGTCAAAGATACCGAGCAGCGTATTCGTGAATTAAACGCAAAAGTGATCGGAAAACCCGCCAAATCATGGTTGGGAGTTCCTTTACTTTTAGGGAACCAGGTAATCGGCGCTTTAATCTTACAGGATACAGAACATGAAGAACGCTTCACCCAACACGATCTGAATTTGTATACAGCCCTTGCGCCTCAAATCGCCGTGACGGTAAGCAATGTACAGTTATTGTCAGAGATGCAGAGTGCGTTAAGTGCATATGATCAGGAGCGTTTCCTGTTGAACACTCTCATGGAAAATACGCCTGATCTGATCTTTTTCAAAGATAATGAAGGACGATACTTACGCGCCAGCCAATCTTTTACTCACCAAAATGAATTGGGCGAGCCGGAAACGATCATCGGCAAAAAAGATGAAGAAATTTTCAGTCTGGAAAGATCTACCACTCAAACCCTTACCGAAAAAGAAGTCGTCGAATTTGGGATACCAGTTTTGGGGAACATCGAAAAAACCACGATCGAAAATGGCGATTTATGGCATCTCACTTCACTGATACCAATGACGGATACATCCGGCAATCAGCGTGGTCTGCTGGGAATCGAACGTGACATAACGGATTTGAAACAAACCCAAGAACTGGCCCAAATGAGGGCCAATCAACTGCAAATTGCGGCGGAAATCGCTCGTGATACATCTGGTACGCTGGATACCGGGGAACTGCTCAAGAATGCCGTCAATCTTATCCGCGAACGATTTGGGTTCTACCATGCATCAATTTTCTTAATGGATTCCTTGAGTGAATTTGCAGTCTTGCGCGAATCAACTGGAGAAGTCGGAGAGCAAATGAAACAACGCGGACACCGGCTGGCGGTCGGTTCACAATCAATCGTCGGCCAGGCAACCGCCCAAAAAGAGCCCTGGATTGTGAATGATGTCCACCAGGAACGGCTGTATTATGCGAACCCAATGCTCCCCGAAACGAATGCAGAACTTGCTATTCCATTGGTGGTTGGCAAGAAACTATTGGGCGCCATCGACGTCCAGAGCACTCGGATTAATACTTTTCAAGTGGATGACGTACAAATCCTTCAAATCCTGGCCGACCAACTGGCCATTGCCGTTTGGAATTCCATCCTTTTTGGTCAATCTCAAGACAATCTGGCCCAACATCGCCTGCTGCACCAAATAACGATTGCCGCCTCTACGGCAAATTCTGTCGACGAAGCATTAGGCGCTACCGTTCAGGCTCTTTTTACTGCAACTGGAGGAGAGCGTGTGATGGTCATGCTGCTCGATCATGATCGGCTTAACATACGAACCGCCGCCGGATATGAAGGTGTTGACCTCTCCCAATTCAGTCTGCAAATTGGGGAAGGCATTCCTGGATTGGCGGTAGAACAAAGACAACCCATCAGGATAAATGATCTCCCTGACCACCCTGAATTCGTCCCCATTGATCAAACAATCAACTCGGAACTGGCTGTACCAATTTTCTTCAGAGAGCGCGTCGTGGGCGTCCTGGATCTTTCAAGTACTGTACCTGGCGCGTATGATGAAATCGACCAGGAGATAATTACGTCACTGGGTAATACGCTTGGCGCAATTATTGCAAACACACAACTGATTCAAGAGGTTCGCCAGCAAGTGGATCAGCAGCAGCGCCTATATGACATTACCAGCCGCATTCGGCGCACGTCGAATATTGAAACAATTTTACAGACCTCAGCCAGAGAAATTGCGCTAAGCCTGGGCGCGAAACGAGCGCAAATCAATATTCAGGTGGAAAATCCGACTAAATCTGACCAAGTTTCCGATAATGGGCATAATGGCCACCATAAGGTGGAAAAATGAACCTCATGCAAAGGATCTCACCCACCCAATCACCTGCCCATATCAAAGCACAGGGTGAATTAGCCGTTAACCGCGAGCGAATTCTTCAAACCTTATTGGTAGTCATTTTGCTGGCGTCCGTCATTGGCTATATCGGATTGGCAATTTATTCCTTGCCCAGACAGCAGTACGGTCTATTTATTTTATACACCGGATTAACCATCCTGATTTTTGCTTACACCGCATACAGAAATATGGCGTATACGATCAGGTCGCTGCTGATCACGCTGTCCATCCTGGGAACGACCATTTTTACTTTTGCCACAACAGGCTTGGAAGGCAATGGTGAACTCTATTTGCTGGCATTTATTGCACTAATGACCATTCTATTGGGTTGGAAAGCAGGATTGTTTTCTCTCATTTCAACCCATCTGGTTTTTATCGTGTTAGGTTTTTTGATCGTTCAAAATAGAATTGTTTTACCAGCAGGAATGGACGCGCTCGCGAAAAACGATGTGACCGAATGGGTAAAAGCCGGGGTATTTATGACGGTCGTGGCGAGCACAATTACATTTGCTTTGGGGATGTTAATTCGCGGTCTCGAGACATCCTATTTCCGCGCTGAAAAATTGTCACAAACTTTATTGTCAGAACAGGTGAGCCTTCAAGCCAGGGTTGATCAGCGCACCAATGAAATAAAATCCCGCATGCAGCAAATTTTAACTGCATCCGAAGTATCACAAATCATTGTTTCGCAGCACGACCCTGATCAGCTCCTGCCAAAAATTGTTGATCTTCTCCACGATCGTTTCAATTTGTATTATGTCGGGGTATTTATCCTAGATGATGCCAATAATGCCGTGCTCCGTGCCGGTTCCGGCGAAGCGGGCAAGAATATGGTCGCTGCCCGCCACTATCTGCCCGCAGATGGCGCATCGATGATCGGTTGGGCAATTACAAACAATCAAACCAGAATTGCCCAGGATGTTGGGGCGGAGTCAGTCCGATTTAACAACCCCTATCTTCCAGAAACTCGATCGGAATTGGCCATCCCGATCATCCGGCAGGAGGAAAGCCTGGGGGCATTATCCATCCAATCAAGTGCCGTCAATGCGTTTGATCAAGATGATATTTCTGTCTTTGAAGGTATCGCCAATGCTCTGGCGATTGCGCTCGAAAACACACGGTTATTTACCCAGGCACAAGATGCGCTTGACGAAGTACGGTCTTTAAACCGCGGATACTTGACGCGCGCCTGGTCGGAATTGGCCAATGAATCGGGAAGCCTCAGTTTCACTTACGAAAATTATCAGGCAAATAACCAGCTTAGTGAAAATCTTGTCGAGCTTCCCTTATCTCTACGCGATCAAGTCATCGGTTCGATAACATTGGAAATGGAAAACGACACCCTCACTGCGGAACAGCAGAAATTTGTGGATGCGATTACCACGCAAACTGCCCTGGCCCTCGAAAACGCCCGGTTGATTAATGAAACACAGCGGCGCGCAACCCAGGAAGAAATCCTTAATGATCTCACATCCGATTTTTCCCTGGCCACAAATATCGAAGACATACTCAAATCGGCTCTTCGCCATTTAAACGAAATTCCAGCAGTCAGTGAAGCATCCATTCAGCTGGTACCACCCGGGAGCGATTCTCCCAAACGGACAAATGGCAATGGTCATAAAAATCAATCGTCGGCGGAGACAATAGGATGAAGAATTTCTTCCATTCCATCTGGCCGACCACCATTCCGGCTCAAATAAATGCCGGAGATGAAATTGGCATTTTAAGAGAACGCATCCTCCAATACTTTTCTCTCATCTCCTTGTGGATAGGGATTGCAGTACTCATACTAATTCTGCCAACTTACGTTCAGGTACAACGCTGGGGGTTAATCGGAATTTATTTTGCCTGCCTGCTTTCGATGATCATGGTCACATTCATCCGCCGGATACCATATTTGATCCGCGGGTCAATTGTCCTAATCGTGGTCTATGCGATCGCCTTTGGCAGCCTGTTGGTATATGGATTGAGCGGGAATGGGCCGGTATTATTAGTCGGTTTTGTGGCTTTAAGTGCTATTTTCCTGGGTACACGCTTTGGGATCGGTGCAGCTCTGATCGCTTTTACTACAATGGCAGCAGTTGGTTATTTAATGGTGAACCGGAACCTGCCTTTGCCTCCGGTCGAAATTCAAGCAAATGCGGCGAATTTATCCGATTGGATCAACCGCACTTTGATCGTGACTTTATTAGCTTCCTTTTTTTCAATATCATTGACTGTGATCGTCAAAGGGCTGCGCAATGCGCTATCTGAACAAAGACAAATCGGCATTGTGCTCGCCCAGGAAAGGGATCTGTTGGAGGAAAGAGTTCAGGAACGCACCGGCGAATTGGAACAGCGCGCTCTTGAACTCGAAACTGCCAGCAAAATTGCACGCGATATTTCTCAAATCAACGAATTGGACAATTTATTAGATCGTGCAGTCGATTTGATCCAGGGTGAATACCATCTTTACCATGTGGGAATATACCTTACCGAGTCACATCAGGAATACGCAAACTTACGCTTTGGATCGGGTGAAGCTGGTAGAACAATGATGGCGATGAACTTACGCATACCACTTTCCGATATCAATCCGGTGGCCCAGGCAATCATCAAGAACGAAGTTCACCTGGCACAAGATGTATTAAACGACCCCCTTTTTGATCGCAACCCCTGGTTAGCCAGAGACGCGAGCCCAATTGATCATCCCATTGTTCGCCGGCGGCAGAGTCATCGGCGCGCTGGATGCACAAAGCAATATCAGGCGATTTTTCAAGCCCAACGATATCCGTTCATTGCAAATCACCACGGACCAGCTGGCAGTAGCCATAGAAAAGGCATTAATCGTCCAGCAATTGACTGCTGCCTTGGATGATATGCGTGAGACGAACCGCCTGACTACTCGCGAAGCATGGCAAGGGTTTCACCGTGTTTCCCGGGGTAATTTTTCTTATCGAATTCACCAGGGGAAAGTAGAAGCAGATCCGCTGTCATTAATGGATCACGCCGAGGTGTTTGATACTGGTAAACCCATAATCCAAAAACTTACCGATCCCCAATCGGGAATTCCATATACAATGCTCGCAATCCCAATTAAATCACGCGGTCTGGTTTTAGGAACCTTAGATTTGCGCTTTAATTCCGGGCAGTTGTCATCCAATATCGTCGATTTAGTTGAATCAGTTGCCAGCCGGCTTTCAATGGCAATCGAAAATGCTCGATTGCTGGAGGAAAACCAAATGAAGACTGCGCGTGACCAAACTATAGGTGATATCAGCACCAAGGTGCAGGCTGAGTCAGATATCGACAAAGTAATGCGCATCGTCGCAGCTGAATTAGGGCGGTCTTTAGGCGTTTCAGACGTAATCGTTCAATTACGTGAAAATGAAAGGTAAACCGGAATAAACATGGCATCTTCGGTTTCACCACCAACCAATCCGATCTCAATACTCGCCCAATCTGGCGTGGGAAAAGAATCTCGCGCCCATTTGACGACTGTTATTGGCATCATCACTTCTGTGCTGCTAGGCATCGTAACCCTCTTACTGATTTACTATTCAATAAGCCATCCAACCTGGCAAATTTTCATCTTGGCCGGAATCCAGACAGCAGCCTGGCTCATTACCAGCATTTCGCTTCTAAAGGTCATTAAACGGACATCGATTCGGGTTTACCTTTTAATTACTGCGATATTGATTATGATGACCGGATTTTCCGTTCTGGTATCCGGCCAAGCCATCACTTCTGCTCTTTTAGCCCTGGTTTATACCATCGTTATCACATCGGTTTCCGTCTCGGGCAGTTCTGCTGAAAGAGGTCTGGTTCTGGGTGGCGCCGGCGCCTGGGTGATCAGCCTGGTAGGATTGTTAAATCCATACCAGAGAGTCCCCCTACCGGGAATAGATATCTTTATTCCCGCAATTCTTGGGATTCTGGCGATGGTTTACATTACTTTGCTGGCAATGGAATACGTGACAGCAACAATTCGTTTGAGAATGATTATTGGCAGCATGCTGCTTGTAATTGTTCCACTCGTGGCTGTTTCGTTAATCCAGGCTTCGATTGTGCAAAACACAGTTTTAGACGGGATTAAAGACACGCTGTTATCCGCTGCAGATCAAACAGCTTTTCGGGTTGACGCCCTGTTAGACACGAACCTCACCGCAATCGCTTCAGATGCAACGCTCCCCGCGCTATCGCAATATTTATCTCTTGCGCCAGAGTTAAGACCAGGAAGCATAGAAGAAAGCAATTTGCAGGTCACCTTTGAGGCACTTAAAAAACGATCCCCAAAATTCCTGGTTTCTTATGGTTTGCTCGATTATCTTGGATTAGTCGTATTCGACATTAACCCTGAAGACGTTGGACAGTACGAAGCCAATACAGGTTCCTATTCAGGTGCGCTGCGCGGAAGGCAATATATTTCAAATATCGAGTTTTCTGAAAAAGATGGAAAACCCTATCTTTATTTTGCCAACCCAGTTTATGATGAAAACCATGTTGTCAGAGGAATTATTCGTATCAAATATGATGCTAATATTCTTCAGTCGATCTTAAGTGAAAATACCAATATTATTGGGGCCAATACTTTCCCAATTCTGATCGATGAAAACATGATGCGGTTAGCTGATACCCGATATCCGCAGAATCAATACAAGATGTTAGCTTCACCACCAGAAACAACCATCATGGTCTTAAAATCCACCAATCGGATCCCACAAGCCGAGGATTTTCAGCCCTCTACCAACCTGTTAGGTTTATCGACCGCGATTACTGAAAATAAGGAACTATCGTTTCTAACCACTAATTTTAATCCTGAATCTACCACCGATCAGGACCAAGAATTTGTGGCGGTTGCAAAGATCAAAAATAAGCCCTGGTTGGTACTTTACACGCAGCCGGCAACTGCCCTTTCTGATCTGGCTTCGGCGCAACAAAAATCTACCACGCTCATCACAGCGCTCCTGGCGGGATTGGTGGCCCTCTTAACAACCGTTTTTGCTAGGGCGCTTACTCAACCTATATCAAATTTAACCGATACAGCTCAAAAAATTAGCCAGGGTGATCTGACAGTTTCTGCAGTCATCTCAAACGATGAAATTGGCATGTTAGCCAACGCCTTTAACATCATGACT
Organism: uncultured Chloroflexia bacterium; assembly: GCA_963768585.1. Classification (GTDB taxonomy): domain Bacteria; phylum Chloroflexota; class Anaerolineae; order Anaerolineales; family Anaerolineaceae; genus CAVUNY01. Next base: position 251,164 of record CAVYIF010000013.1, on the reverse strand, counting down.
GGTCGGTTGAGACAATTAATTACTGAACTCGAAGACCGGGTGCGAATGCGTACAAGCGAGTTAGCCGAACGGAATGAAGCTTTGACCGTTCGCAGCGTTCAAATTCAAACAATTTCCGAGGTTGCCCGAACCATTGCAGCATCGCAGGTGGTTGAAACTTTTTTGGATCAGGTGACAGAATTGGTAAGCAGCAGGTTTAATTTTTATCATGCCGGTATTTTCCTGATCGATGATAAAAGAGAATTTGCGATCTTACGAGCCGCCAATAGCACAGGCGGAAAAAATATGCTTATGCGTCACCACATGTTGCGTATTGGTCAGATAGGAATTGTTGGTCATGTTTGTGAAAGCGGTGAAGCCAGAATCGCGACCGATGTTGGCTCAGATGCGATCTTTTTAACAATCCCGACCTGCCGCAAACCCGGTCGGAGATGGCATTGCCTCTGGTAGGCGGGGGACAAATCATTGGCGCGTTGGACGTGCAAAGCACCCAGCCTAACGCGTTCACCCATGAAGACATTGAACTGTTTTCTACCCTGGCAGATCAAATCGCTATCGCAGTATTGAACAGCCGGGCATTTGAAGAAACACAGCGCGCACTTGCAGAAGCCCAACAGGTGCATCGTCAATATCTCCAGCAGGAATGGAACCGTGAATTGGCTGAAAAAGATCATTATGCTTATGAATACACGCCTCAAGGTCTGGTAGCCCGCGATCACGTTAACTCAGATGAAATTAATACCGTTTTTTCAACCGGTGAAATGGTCCTTCGAAATTCAAACCAAAGTAATGCTACCCAGGAATCTGCGGTCTTAGGAATGCCCATTAAACTACGTGGAGAAACGATCGGCATCATCCATCTTCAGGATGAAAGCACCAGAACAAGGGAATGGGCAAACGAAGAAATTGAAATTGTCCAAAATATTGCTAATCAGGTTGCCCAGGCACTTGAAAATGCTCGCTTGTTCCAGCAAACAGTAAGAAGGGCCGATCGCGAACGTAAAGTATTGGAAATATCCAGTAAAATACGGTCAACGAATGACCCCGAGTTGATGATGCAAATCGCCGTAGAAGAACTACAGCTCGCCTTACATGCCAGCAAGACTCAGGTCATCTTAAACCAGAAAATTGAAAAGCCAAAATCTGACAAAGAACAATTAAAAGAATCTGATTACCTCTTGGGTCCAAACGGAAACGGAAAAAAATCCAGACTGACCTGAGGCAGGAGAGAGAAATGACATATCGGATTGGAATCGCGAATGAAAAAGGTGGAGTAGCAAAAACAACTACTACCGTTTCCTTGGGCGCTGTGTTGGTTGACCTTGGGTATAAAGTGTTGTTAGTGGATTTGGACCCTCAGTCGAATCTTTCACTTGCTTTGGGTATGGAGCCAAATAAAATCCAACAAAGCAGCGCCAGCGTTTTGATCGACCAATTTCCACTCTCCAATGTCCTCAAAGAAACCAGCATCCCAGGTTTATACATCGTTCCAGCAAATAATGAAATGGGAATGGCTGAAAGATTTTTGCCTGGGCGACAAGGGTATGAAGCCTTATTAAAACGCGCGCTTGATCAGCTTACTCAGGAATTCGACTTTGTCATCATGGACTGCCCCCCATTCTTGGGCGCAGTAACATTAAACGCCATGGTTTCTCTCGACCTGTTATTGATCCCAACCCAGGCAGAATTTTTCTCTATTTATGCCTTGCGTAATTTGATGGCACTCGTTCGTCGTGTGCGATCCCAATACAACCCCGACCTGAAATATCGTCTTTTACTTACCATGGTAGACCGCCGGAACAAGATTCACCGCGTCATGAGCGAACAACTGCGTTCGACCTTCAACACAGGTGTCATGGAAACTGTTATCGAAATTGACACCAAATTAAGAGAAAGCCCCGTCGCAGGTGTTCCGATCATCTATCATTCACCAAAAAGTCGTGGTTCGTTTCAGTACCGTGCTCTGGCACAGGAGATTTTAGCGTATGTCAAAGAAATTACAGTCCAGCCGACTTGAGGATCTTTTTGCAGATCTTGGGCAAAGCGAGATGCTCTCGGATTCTAGCGAGGAGCATCAATTTGCGCGGCCCTGCTGGACGTGGGAGGCCAATTCTCAAGGGACATTTCTATTCTGTGGCACGGAAGTGCTGGATGGATTAGGAGTTTCACCCATCGAATGGGTCGGCAGGTCTCTTTTTACATACCGTTTAACGGATAATTCTCAGAAACAGTTATTATCTGTGCTTCACCAGGATCACTTCCCAGCCGAGATTGACGGTGAATACCTGGACAATTCCGGAAGACACGTGCAAGTTCGTTTGAGCATTTTTATCCGACATGAAGAAAATGGTCAAGCAAATGGATGGCGAGGTTTCAACCAGGTATTATCCAATCCATCCCTGGCGCCACCACCAGTACTGGAAAAGCCAACCCCTAAAAACGGGAAAAATCAAGCGGCAAAGAAAAAAACCGGCCCATTGAAAATGCCGGAGTTGACCAAAGGGATTTCTTTCCAGGACGGCAAGGCTCAAAAAGCTGAAACACCCTGGACAAACGCTGCCAAAACCAGTTTAGAGCTGCATGAATCCGTAACCGAGGTCAGCTCGGAGTTGATGGCTGCGGCATTAGCAGTCCCTTTTTCAGTCGGTGAGGAAACGGACGGGGTCATCGAAATCGTGGATCAAAATAGCCAGCGAAAATGGAGTGAAGATGATCTGATGCTGGCTCAAGAAGTTGCCCGCCAGCTTGCCCAGGCAATCGAAAATGCGCAGTTGTATGCCGCGGTTCAACAGGAGCTGGCAGAAAGAATTCGTGCAGAAAAAGAAACCACCAGGAGAAATCAGGAGTTAAGCCTTTTAAACCAGGTGGGACAGCAGTTGAGCAAACTGACTTCTCGCCAGGAACTGCTTAATCTGGTTCAAAAAAGCATCGGAGAAATCTTAGATCACCGTAATCTGACTGTTGCCATTTACGATGCTCTGAATAAATCATTAAGTTTTCCGGTGCATACGGTTGATAAGGCTCGGATTTTTTTGGCTGATCGTCCCGTCGGAAATCAAATTATCGATCATATATTGCAGAAAAAAGCCCCTTTGCTGTTGGTAAACCAGGTGAAGCAAAGTCTTCAAAAACGTAATATCGAAATTAGCGATCCTTTGCCAAAATCTATCCTCGGGATTCCAATGCTGGCTGGGGATCGCCCGGTAGGGGTAATTTTAGTGGAAGATTTTGAAAACGAAAACGCCTATACGTCGGTTGACGTAGAGCTTTTATCAACAATTTCCGCCCAGGCAACAACTGCGCTTGAAAACTCTAACTTGTTTCAAGAAATTACCAACGCGCTGCAATCGTTGGAGGTCCGTGAGCGCTATCAGGGAAATGTCGCCAAAGCAGTTGCGAACCTGACCCAATTTGGCACGCTTGCTTTACCGGAAGTCTTAACCACCCTTTCATCCGCGGCCCAAAACGACCATACCTATTTTGCGGCATATGACCAGGTTGAAAACACACCGATATGGCGCATAATTTCCGAATGGCCAAAACCACTGGAAGGAAAACCTTCTCAATCTAGCGGAACGGATCCCTTAAACGTCCTTTCGTTTCCACATTGGGTGGCAGATCTTCGCGAAAAAGGTTGGTTTGCTGGGATTACATCGGAAATTCCCGCGCCGGATCGAGAGTACCTACAAGCGCGTGGTATCAGTTCGATTCTGCTCCTGGCTGTACCGGGCAAAAGCCCGGTCCCTAATTTCCTGGCGTTTGAGCAATACGGTGAACAAAGAAGATGGCTTAGCGAAGAAATCAACATATTGCGCCTGGCAGCGGATGCATTTTCTAATACGATTATTCGCGAGGATTTGCTGGGACAACTGCAGATTTCCCTGGATGAAACCGAGTCTTTATATAACGCAAGTCACCGCCTTGCATTGGCCAATGACCTCCAGGAAATGGTGATGGCGCTGACCATTGATATGCACACGACCACCATAAACCGTGCCGAACTGCTTCTATTCCACCAAAATTCACAATCTAAGAATACGAATATCGTCGTCGCGGCCAACTGGCATTCAGGCAGCGGACCAGAACCTGCGCCGGTTGGCATGCAATATCAACTTACACCATATGAAAGTTTGTTTTTCAACCAGGCGCCTACATTCATTGACAATTTGAATGAGACAAATCTCGATCCAGCCCTCCGTGATCTTCTCCTTCAGCAAAAAGTTCTTTCGATTGCCATTTTACCTTTGTGGGCCAGCAAACATCAGTTGGGCGTGCTCCTGCTTGTATCGGAAAATAAACACAGTTTCACCAGCAGAGAAACACGCTCTTATCCACCATTAGTGGATCAAATGGCAACTGCCATCGAGAACCAAAACCTGTATGAACGTACTCAGGCCGCGTTATCTGAAACTGAACTGCTTTACCAGGTGAATAAAGGAATTGCGCAGGCCAATGATCCGGAAGCTTTAATCCATCTCGTTGCCAACCAGATGCTGCCGGAAACAGCGGACCGGACTGCGCTTTTCAGCATTATCAAGACTCCAGATGACAATATCTCTGGTTTTGAAGTTGTCGGATACCACGACAAGAAGCAAGAGCCATCCTGTTTGGGGATGGTCATTCCTATGGCAAATCTGCCCTATTTCCTGCAGCTTACCGAACCAGAAATGATCCCGGATATTCACCAATCCAATATGGACACGGCTTCGCAGCAAACCTTTCAAAATCATGGTGTGCGCGCACTCTTTATCGTTCCGCTGCACTCTGGAAAGCGGAATATCGGTTTTCTCACAGTCTCCTCAAGAGAAACGATGGTCTTCGACTCAGAAGAAACTCACATTTTACAGCTTGCTTCTGGAAGCTTTGCTGTAGCTCTGGAAAGATATCGCTTGCTGACTGAATCTCAACGGCGCGCCTTAGAGTTGCAAACTGCCGCAGAAATCGCCCGGGATACCACCAGCACACTGGATATTAGCCGTCTTCTGGAACGGATTGTCAATTTATTACAAGTACGCTTCAACTTTTACCACGTTTCCGTCTTTCTACTTGATAAACCCGGAAAATTTGCTGTGATCCGCGAGTTGAGTGGTGAAGCCGGAAGATTGATGAAAGAACGGGGTCATAAACTGGCGGTTGGTTCTCGTTCAGTTATTGGCCTGGCAACAGCAACCGGGAATACGCAGGTCATCGCCGATGTATCTCAATCTACGGCCTATTATCCAAATCCCCTTTTACCTGAAACCCATGCCGAAATCGGCATCCCATTAAAATCAGGCGATAAAGTTTTCGGTGCGTTAGATATCCAATACAACCAGGAGCACGCATTTACCGCAAGTGATATATCTGTACTCCAAATCCTGGCGGACCAGATTGCAGTCGCCATCCAAAACGCGAATGCCTATGAGCTTTCACAGACTGCGTACCTGGAAATTAAAGAGGTCGACCGGGTAAAGAGCCAATTTCTGGCCAATATGAGCCATGAACTGCGTACGCCGCTTAATTCGATCATCGGTTTTTCACGGGTGATCATGAAGGGCATTGATGGCCCGGTCAACGAAACCCAAAAGCAAGACCTCACTGCAATCTATAACTCTGGCCAGCATTTGTTAACCTTGATCAATAACATCCTGGACCTGTCGAAAATCGAAGCCGGTAAAATGGAACTCCAAATTACCGAATTAAACATAGGCGACCTGGTTAATGGCGTCATGTCAACCGCGGTTGGTCTTGTGAAAGACAAACCCATCCGCCTGTCACATGAAATACCCCCAGATTTGCCTACCGTTCAAGCAGATCAAACACGTGTTCGTCAAATTATATTAAATTTCGTTTCAAATGCCGCCAAATTCACCGAAAAGGGCACGGTCACCGTCAAAGCCTCCACCGTTGTTTCGCCTGTTGGTAAACAAGAAGTAATGATCACCGTCACCGATACAGGCACCGGAATTGCCCCAGAAGATCAGGTGAAACTTTTCCAACCGTTTTCTCAGGTCGATGATTCACCCACGCGTAAAACGGGCGGAACCGGTCTGGGTCTTTCGATCTGCCGCTCGATGGTGGAAATGCACGGGGGTCGTATCGGCCTGCTCCGCAGCGAACTCGGCCAGGGTAGCACCTTCTATTTTACGCTGCCGACAAATCTGCCAGATCGAACCGCAGAGCCTGAGCCTGCTCTTTTAGAGAACAATGTAATTCTCTCGATTGATGATGACCCACAAGTGATCAGCCTGTACCAACGCTATCTGACTCCACAGGGTTACCAGGTCATTCCGCTTACCGATCCCGAGCAAGCAGTTGCCCGTGCTTCAAAACTAAAGCCATATGCAATTACTCTGGATATCATGATGCCTGAAATCGATGGCTGGCAGGTGCTCCAAAAGCTTAAAAACGATCCTGAAACATGCGATATTCCAGTAGTGATTTGTTCGATTTTAGAGGACGAAGAAAAAGGTTTTAACTTCGGCGCTGCCGATTACCTCATCAAACCTTTCTTACAAGAAGAACTCATTAACACAGTCAACCGGGCGAACAGAGATGGGAAAATTCATAAAATCCTGGTTATCGACGATGATCCATCAGATATAAGGTTGGTCAAGAAAATATTGACAGAAAGTGGACGCTTCCAGATTTATTCGGCCGAAGGAGGGAAAATCGGCTGGGAGATGATCCAAAACATTCATCCAGATGCGCTTATCCTTGATCTGTTCATGCCAGATATGGATGGTTTTACGGTATTAGGGAATCTACGCTCAAACCCTATTTTTGCCGACCTGCCCGTCATTGTTTTAACAGGAGCCGATTTATCGCCCGAACAACAAACAAAAATGACTCGGTTGGGGCAGCATATGCTTACAAAAGGTATGCTGAATGAGCAGCAACTTCTGACGACATTAGAAATGTCACTGCGCAAACTGAAAAAAGGTTAATTTTGTCTCACTGAAATTTAACTGCCAATGACCGGAGTATTGACTTTATGCCTGACCAATTCATTGCTGAATGCCTCGATTGTGGAAATCGCAGTTCATATTCATTATCGTCTCCAGCCTGCCCTGAATGCGGCAGCACATGGAGAGAAGCCCGCTATGATCAACCCAACCTTGCAAAAAATCTATTAGCGACCCTCCCTTCTCGTTCCTTTAACCTCTGGCGCTACCGCGAACTTTTACCGGTCAGCGACCCTCAGCGGGATTTATCCTTAGGCGAGGGTGGCACGCCCATGCTGCGGGCTGTCAATTTAGGAATGATGCTGGGTTGTCCTAATATTTACATCAAAGATGAACGCCAGGGCCCAACCCATTCCTTTAAGGATCGCCAGGCAGCCGTATCGATGGCTGCCTATAAAGAAGCCGGCATTAAAGAAGTTGTCGTTGCTTCCACTGGTAATGTGGCTATTGCCTATTCTGCTTATGCGGCCCGAGCTGGAATCAAGTTGTGGGCATTTCTTACCAGTCTTGTCCCCGCAGAAAAAATGCGCGAAGTAGCATTGTATGGCACGCAAGTAATAAAAATTACCGGTTCATATGACCAGACCAAGCAAATCGCTGCAGATTTTGCTCGCCAGCGAGGTATTCATCTCGACCTGGGATCACGCAGCATTCCATGTATCGAAGCAATGAAAACAATCGCCCTGGAAACTGCAGAGCAGTTGACCGCTTTAGTGGGCCCACCAGAAAGTGAAAATGGTAGCGAGTCAGCACCCTGGCGCACACCTGACTGGTATTTTCAATCTGTCAGCGGCGGATTGGGTCCTCTCGGTGTGATTAAAGGTTTCAATGAATTACATGAGATCGGCCTGACTCAAAGGGTACCCAAAATGGGTATCATCCAGGTCGAAGGCTGCGCCCCAATGGTGCACGCCTGGAAGCAAAATCGCGAAGTGGCGGTTCCCGTTCAATTATCCACCACACTGATTGCAACCCTTGCTACAGGCGACCCCGGTCGTTCTTATACATTGCTACGCAAAAAAATGTTAGCTGCCTCTGGAGGAATTTTCGAAAGTGTCACCGATGAAGAAGCCTTCCGCGCCGTGCATTTCCTGGCGAAGATGGAAGGTATTTCTGTTGAGCCCGCAGCGGCAGTCTCCTTTGCCGGTTTAATAAAGTTGGTTCGGGCTGGGGTGATAAAACCCTCTGACACCATCGTAGTTAACTGCACCGGTCATACAACCCCCATTGAGCGCAATATTCTGGGAGACATCCGGTCGCGAGATTTAGATCTTCCTGCAAAATCGATAGAGGAAAATTCAGAGGAAGGATTGTTGGCAGCATTAAGCCGGGTGGGCATCGATCGATTCCCGCGTATTGCCGTTGTAGATGATAATCCCGATGCTCGCCGGTTAATCTGCCGTATCCTTCAATCGCAAGGAAATTTTTCGATATTTGAAGCGACAAATGGGCAGGAAGCCGTTGATATCGTTCACAACGAACATCCTAATCTCATCATTCTCGATTTGATGATGCCGGAAATGGACGGTTTCGGAGTAATGGATCGTCTTCAATCTGATCCTGCAACCGCCGACATCCCCATCATTGTCGTAACTGCAAAAGAACTGACTTCTGCCGAAAAAAGCCGGTTGCAAGGTCATATTCAAGGCTTGATGAAAAAAGGTGATTTTCTAAATGATGACCTGCTGGATGAAGTGCGGGCCTTGTTGGGATAAATGAAGAATTTTAAACCATCCTGGTCGATTAAATTGTGAGGTGACAAAGCGTGAACGCTCAAGGCAGAAATAAAGGGATCCAGGCTGCCGTGGCCTCTGCCGTTTTTCTTGGTCTGGCGCCGATTTTTGGCAAACAAGCCATCATTATCGGCTTTTCTCCTCTGGCAGTTGTCGCTTTGCGTACCGGCATCGCTGTATTGCTGGTGGTTGGATTGATGGCTTTCTTTCAAAGACCGTTTTTCTACATATATCCGGTTGGCTTGATGGGCTGCTTTTTGGCAGGCTTTATTAATGGCCTGGGGTCGATCCTGTTTTACACTGGCTTGAGCCGGATTGATGCCAGTATTGGCCAGCTGATATATTCCTTCTATCCTATTTTTCTGGCATTCTGGTTATTGTTGGACCGGCAGCCGATCCACCTGGTTACTGCCTTGCGGTTGAGCCTGGCTTTACCAGGTGTGTTCTTACTGGTGAGTAGTGGCGAAAAACCAGTGGATTTATTGGGCGCATCGATGATGGCCGGGGCAGCAATTCTTTATGCCCTGCATTTGCTAATAAATCAACGCATTTTGTTCGAGGTTCCGGCACCTACTGTTACTCTTTATACTTTACTTTCCATGGCATTCACTGTTACCATCGCATTCGTCCTGTTTGACCCAAAATTGCCCGGGCTTGAAATTAACTACTTTCCAGTGTTAGGTCTGGCCGGGATAACATTCTTTTCACGCATAACTTTATTTTTGGGAGTTAAACATTTGGGCAGCATGCAAACTGCTTTAATGGGTTTAGGAGAGTTATTAATCACAGTTTTTTCAGCAACCCTATTTTTAGGAGAGACTTTAACCCCAATCCAGTGGATTGGGGCAGCCCTATTGGCCTTCAGCCTGGTTTTGGTCGGTTTTGACCGCTATACGCCGGAAAAAAGAAATGCCACCGGTTGGTTGTCGTGGTTGAATCCACCTAAAATTCATCCAAATGATATTCCCTGGCAATCCTGAATAATCAGACATTTTCGGGTAAAATTGAGTCAATAATTACAGGAGCTCTCTATAACACAATGGCCAATAAACGAAATTCGAATCCAAAAGCAAACTCAGGCCCACTGATTCTGATCGGTGGTGGTCTGATTGTGATTATTAGTATTCTGTTGTGGCAGGTTCTGGCTTCTACACCCCAAAGCAATAATGCTACCTCACCAACAGCGGACATCAGCATCCCATATGCCAACGTTCCAAGGGTTTCTCTCGCCGATGCAAAAACAGCGTTTGATAATAATTCGGCCGTTTTTGTGGATGTTCGCGATGTGGATGTTTATGATGCAGACCACGTTCAGGGCGCCATAAACATTCCTCTCGCAGTTTTTGATGCCCAATACACCCAATTGGATCCCAAGCAATGGATCATTACTTACTGTACTTGACCTTCTGAAGAATCAAGTGCCCGTGCGGCATCAACACTTTTATCGAAAGGTTACACCAAAGTTTCTGCGCTTAAAGGCGGTTTAACGCCTGGGTTCAGGCCAATTATCCAGTCGAGAAAAAATAGACGATCAATATTTCGATAAGTCGCAAAACATTGACTTTTCACCCATTCATCTTTAGAATGGATGAGAGCAAACGCTGATCAGGGAAGAGACCAATAGGCACCGAAGGGGCAAATCGGAAACCGACGATTTCCGGTGAATCTCTCAGGTAAAAGGACCCTGCTCAAGCAACCTCTGAAAAGCCAGCAAGCACCGAAGGGGCAAGCCCATCCGGGTGAAACTCTCAGGTTAATGACAGAGGCACACGTCACGTTAGACGTGTGCCTTTATTTTTTAGACAAATCAGGAGAATCAAGATGAATGTACCGACCGATCTTAAGTATGCCAAAACAGATGAGTGGGTAAAGGTCGAGGGAAACATCGCGACCATGGGTGTATCAGATTATGCGCAAAGTCAGCTTTCTGATGTGGTCTATGTGGAAATTTCCGCAGCCGTTGGAGATCATGTGGCTAAAAACGACACCATTGTGACCATCGAATCCGTAAAAGCTGCCGCGGATGTGAATGCACCTGTTTCTGGGGAAGTGATTGAAACAAACGAAAACCTTTCTCAAACCCCTGAGACCATCAATAATGATCCATTTGGAGAAGCGTGGTTGGTGAAAATAAAAATGGAAAACCCCGCCGATCTGGAAGGCCTGCTGGACGCTGCAGGTTACCAATCCTATTGCGAAGAGCGGGGTCAATAAATGTTCATCCCGCACACAGACGCTGAGCGGAAAGATATGTTAAGTACCATCGGGGTCAACCGCATGGAAGATCTGTTTATGGATGTTCCAGCCAAATATCGATACCCGAAAATGGATATTGCCCCAGCTCTGACCGAAATGGAAGCCATCGCCGAAGATCAAGGGTTGGCCAACGCCAACGAATCGGTCCGGGAGCTGGCCTGCTTTTTAGGGGCAGGGGCATATAACCACTACATTCCAGCGGCTGTGGATGCCATTATCCGCAGAGGCGAGTTCCTGACTGCCTACACGCCGTACCAACCCGAAGTGTCTCAAGGCACGCTGCAAAGCATTTTTGAATTTCAAAGTTTGGTTTGTGCCCTTACCGGGATGGATGTCAGCAATGCATCCCACTATGATGGCGCAACCGCGACCGCCGAAGCCGGGGTATTGGCATTTCATCACTTCCGCGGCAAACGTAAAAAAATTGTAGTTTCGAACAGCCTTCATCCAGATTTCCGTGGGGTCTTAAAAACCTATCTGAGCGGATATGAAGGCATTGTCATCACAGGCGATGAATTAAAGTTGGATCCTTTGGCTGGTCCTGAGTATCTTTCCAGCCTGATTGATGCCGAAACAGCCCTGGTCGTTGTACAGTACCCGGATTTTCTCGGGCGCATATACGATTACCGTGCTCTTTCGGAAAAAGCACATGCCCAGGGTGCTTTGTTTTGCGTGGCGGTTAATCCTACGGCGCTTGCGTTACTCGCACCCCCTTCAGAATTTGGAGCCGATATTGTCGTTGGTGAGGGTCAACCATTGGGCATTCCCCTGTCTTTTGGGGGGCCCTATCTGGGAATCTTTGCTACTAAAAAAGATTTCGTCCGCAAGATCGCTGGCCGTTTAGTGGGAGAATCGATCGATGCTGCCGGAAAACGAGGTTATGTTTTAACACTCACCGCTCGAGAACAGCATATTCGGCGTGAAAAAGCAACATCAAACATCTGCACAAACCAGGGCTTGATCGCCCTGGCTGCAACCGTTTATCTCAGTTTGTTGGGAAAAAATGGGTTAAAACAGGTAGCGAACCTGTGCTACCAAAAAGCACATTATGCTGCTGAAAAAATCAGCCAGATTCCAGGTTTCAATGTTTGCCTTCCGGATGCATTTTTTCATGAATTTGTGGTTTGCTGTGATCTACCTGTCGAAGAAATAAATCGACATTTGCTTGATCATGAAATTCTAGGGGGCCTTGACCTGGGCCAGGTGTATCCTTCTTTGAAAAACCACATGCTGATCGCGGTCACAGAAATGAATACCAGAGAAGAAATTGACCAATTATGCGATGCACTCCGGGAGATGTCGCATGACTGAGCCAACAATTTTTGAGCTTTCTGCTCCAGGTCGAATAGGTGTCCGTTTTCCAGAACCGGATGTGCCAGAAATTAACCTTCCGGATCAATTTCTGCGCAAAAATCTTCCCCTTCCTGAACTTTCCGAATTGGATGTCGTCCGCCATTTTACGAATCTTTCTCAAATGAATTATTCGATCGATGGCGGTTTTTATCCATTGGGGTCGTGTACCATGAAATATAACCCCAAGATCAACGAAGAAGCTGCGCGCCTTCCAGGTTTCGCCTTTGTACATCCCTTGCAGCCGGTCGAAACCGTTCAAGGCAGTCTGGCGTTGATGTTCCAACTGCAAGAATGGCTTAAAGAAATCAGTGGTTTTTCGGGAGTGAGTTTGCAGCCGGCGGCCGGTGCGCAAGGTGAATTAGTCGGGGTCATGATTATCCGAGCATATCACCAAAATCGCGGAGATACAAAGCGCACCAAGATGCTCATACCTGATTCGGCTCACGGCACCAATCCTGCCAGTTCTGCAATGACGGGATATGAGGTCGTGACCGTTCCCACCGATGTCCACGGGAATGTGAATATAAATGAACTTAAGGCATTGTGCAGCGACCAGGTCGCCGGGATAATGCTTACCAACCCCAATACCCTGGGCTTATTCGACCAAAACGTGCTTCAAGTTATCGAACTCATTCACCAATGCGGTGGGCTGGTATATGGTGATGGCGCCAACATGAATGCCCTTTTGGGGATTTGTCGACCAGGCGACCTGGGGTTTGATGTGATGCACTTCAATCTACATAAAACCTTTTCAACCCCGCATGGAGGGGGCGGTCCGGGATCAGGACCGGTAGGCGTGGCTCCACATCTGGCGGATTATTTGCCAGGTCCAATCATCGCCATTCAAGAGGAAGGTGATGCCGACCTCCCACCCCTGTATGGACCTATCATGCCTAAAAAATCGATTGGGCGGGTAAAGTCTTTTTTCGGGCAATTTGGTATGATGGTGCGCGCTTTTACATATATCGGTATGTATGGAGCCGATGGTCTGCGCCAAATTGCCGAAAACGCGGTCCTCAACGCGAACTATCTACTGGCTCGACTTCGCAGCCATTATCACGTACCATTTGACCGGATATGTATGCATGAGTTTGTTGTTGAAGGTCTCTGGAGAGATGTCCCAGAAATTCATGCGCTCGATATCAGCAAACGGTTGATGGACTACAATTTCCACCCACCGACAAACTATTTTCCTCTCATCGTGCATGAGGCTTTGATGATCGAACCCACAGAAACAGAAAGCAAGCAGACATTAGATGCCTTTGCAGATGCATTAATATCGATAGCAAAAGAAGCACATTCTAAACCAGAATTGCTTCATGCAGCCCCCCACAACACCCCAGTTGGACGTTTAGATGAGGTAAAGGCTGCTCGCGAGTTAGTATTGTGTTGTTGGTTCCCAGAATCAATTTAAAAAGGATTCCCAGGAAACCCGGCGAAACGAACCGGGTTTCCTGGGACCTTTCAAATTCGTTAACTCATATGTATATTAGTTGTCAGATAATATACTGTGAAACACAAATACCGGTCGAGAAAGGAGGTGGTGGATATGAGACCGGCCAAAAGTGACGGCCAGGGGCTTGTTGAATATGCTTTAATTATGATGCTTGTTGCTCTTATTGTGATTGTTATTTTAGCTCTTCTAGGTCCGCAGGTCGGTAAGATGTTCAGCAACGTTGTTACCTTGCTGTAACACATAAAAACCTCAAAAACCGGTGGAATAACCACCGGTTTTTGAATACAATTTAGTCAGACATTGATCATATAAATAGGAGTAACAATGGAATCGACTAGCAATCCCAATCCTTCAGAGGATCTCGATCGTATCCTGGAATCCGCAAAGAATTTAGGCGTGGAGATGGATGAGGCTGAAGCCTTACAATGGTTAGCAGCGATCGCCTCTTGGAAGACTGATACGGATATCACCGTTGACCAATCTAGTGGGGTATATGGTCATAAAGTGACCATGCTGGATTTTAGTCCGGCTGACCTGGCGTATTTTCGCACAGTCGGTTCGATTGTCGAGTTCCAGGATGAACCGGGGATTGTAGAAACTGCCCTGGCACTCTCCGGATCCGCGGCACAGTCAAAAATTCAAACATATCCTGGAGATTGTGATTATTTTGAACGCGTGAACATTATCGCACCCACCCACGATGAAGCCTGCACCATCCTGGCCCGAATTATGCGTGAAAAGGCCCTTTCAGCGGTGAAAGGAGAAACTTACCGCCTGGTAGAGGTGAAGTTTGGCTCCTATCCCTTGGCAGTGATCCGCAGCGGCTCCGAAAAAAAAGCAGGTGCCCCGATCTCATGGTCAGCAGATGAAATCACGAATGGCGTAATTGAAACCACGACACCGGATGGTCAAAGCGTTACGCTTACCTGGGACGGGGTAAAAACGGATCCGGGCTGGTGTAAATTGGATTGGGTGGTTGCCGATCCTGTACGCGGGCGGGTTGCCAATGCCAGCAATATGCTGGATGTGACCTGGGAAGCACCGGATGGGTCGATTACCCCGCTTGATGGTTATCTGGACCCGTATTTTCAAGAGGTGTATTTGCAGGCTGAATTGATTCCATTGTTTTCGAAACTGGTCAAGCATGTCGCTTCTTCTGCTCTGGAAGATTATGTAAACCAGCTCGAACACGAGGTGCAAAAGTACGCTGGAAAAGACCCTAAAAATTACGGAAAAGTCGCCAAACGAATGTATAATATTTTCCGTTTGACTGGCAAATATAATGAAGCAGCCTTTTTGCGTGAACTGTTCGACGAGCCAGCAACCGTACTTTACCAGGTCTGGTCGCTGATAGAATCATTGAACGAAGCTGGCGAAGCCGGATCCGCCATTAAAATGGATGCGATACTTAAGCAGTTTGACCAATTAATCATCAACGTGGTCAGGGCTTTAGAAGGCCAGGAAGAGATTACAATTGTCGAATCCCTTCTGCGTTTGCGAGATAGCGTGTCCCATCGTGATCCAAGTGAAATGCGGAATGACGAAGTTCAATTTGCCCAGACCGAAGTAATCAAAGTTGTTAATGATTTTTATTACCACCGGTTGAGCGGAATTCCATCCATCATGTCATATTTGAGGGATGTGCTGGACGAAATGGAAAATTAGAATTCCATCCTGTTACCATTGAAATCAACCATGGGAGGAAAGGAGTAGAAATGCGTTTAGAAGGTTTTAAGGTGTTAATCCTGGTCGGTCCTGCCTTTGAAGACCTTGAATTTTGGGTACCATTCATGCGTTTGAGAGAAGAAGGTGCCGAAGTGGTCGTCGCTGGCGCCTCTGCCAATGAAACCTTTACCGGAAAACATGGCGTTCCAGCCCGCTCCGATATTTCTTTCGACAACGTGGACCCAAATAAGTTTGACGCTGTAATAATTCCGGGGGGATGGGCTCCTGACAAGCTCAGGCGCTATGACGCAGTCAAGAATATTGTCCGTGTTATGTATAATTCCCAAAAAACGATTGGAATGATTTGCCATGCAGGTCTGGTGGGAATCAGTGCGGGGATTGTCGGGGGCCATCCGGCGACTGGCAGCGTTGGTATAAAAGATGACCTGATCAACGCGGGCGCTATGTGGCGAAATGAACCAGCTTTTCGCAGTGGGAATATCGTGTGGGGTAGAATTGTTGAAGATATCCCCAATTACTGTCGTTTATTGGTAGAAGCATTTGAAGAACAGAAATTAAAACGGTAAAAATTTATGATCACTGAAAAAGATTTTTCCCACCTGAACCGGTTTCCAGGTGAAACCGGTAATTATTTCGATGTCGCCCTCCACAAATTTCAGTTTATCGAAAGAATCCCGGCACCCGTTTTTGGCGGACTCCTCTTCATAATGGCAGCGATCGCCCTCCGTTTTGAGTGGCCGGTTTTCTTATATTTATGGGGCTTCTTCCTATTTGATTGGCTTCTGGTGGGTTTGCTGCCGCTTTTTAAGCGGTCCTTTGGCCCGGCCCAACCGGTCGTCTTGATTCTTGCGTTTCTACGGTGTATTGCCGCCTTTGTGTTCCCTTTGCCTGTAAACCTGTTCCTGCAGGGCCTGGGTACCCTGCTGGTGACTATTTCTTTTTGGATCGAACCTCACAAATTGGGTGTCACCTACCAAAAGTTATCTACCCCAAAACTCCCCACAGGTACTCATCTGCGCATCCTTCACCTGGGAGATTTGCATGTAGAGCGCATCACCCAACGCGAACGATCACTGCAGGAAAAAATCGACCACTTAAAGCCAGATTTAATTGTATTTTCCGGCGATATTCTGAATCTTTCTTTCCGGAACGATCCTACCGCAATCGAGCATGCCCGTCAGATTATCAGCCAATGGAAAGCTCCCTTAGGTGTTTACCTGGTCAGCGGCAGCCCGGCTGTGGATCTGCCAGAAACAATACCGGTTATCTTGAAGGACTTACCCATTCATTGGTTAAAAGCCGAAAAGAAAACCATCCTTTTGTCGCAAGGTAGGCTTGACCTCGTTGGACTGACCTGTACGCACCGGCCAAACATCGACGGCGAAATATTAAAGTCGCTGGTTCCAATCCCTCCAGAAAATTTTACTTTATTGTTGTATCACACACCTGATCTCGCCCCTATTGCCGCGAATCAAGGTGTCGATCTCCAACTATCAGGCCATACCCATGGGGGCCAGGTGCGCATCCCAGGCTATGGAGCGCTTGTGACAGGCTCTCTATACGGAAAGCTTTTCGAAGTCGGGCGAATTGCAGTTGGAAACATGGTATTGTATGTCACTCGTGGTATCGGGCTAGAAGGCGCCGCGGCACCTCGTTTGCGTCTCTTTTGTCCGCCAGAAATCATCCTTTGGGAAATTGATGGAAGCGGTATATTAAAATCGTAAGGAGATATTCGTTGAACCCAACATTCATAGATCGCCCCAATCCTATTCAATTCTTGATTGCGGATCGAAAGCAATCTCTCAGCGACCTGCGCATCGAGTTGCATGAAGCGCCCAAAACACCTTCATTGGGGTCCGTTTCCACTCAAGTGGGCGAAGCAGCACTTTCACAGGCTGTGTCTGAACAATCCACTTTACTCGTCTCATTGGGTAAAGATATTGAAATCACGCCAGAAATTTTCCGCCAGGCAGGCGGGGGTCTGGCACGATGGCTGCTGAAATCAGGTGTCGAACAAGCAGATCTCAACCTGGATCCGGCATATGACCGCAGCCAGGCGCATGTATCGGCGTTGCTGGAGGGAATCCTACTGGGAGCGTACCAATTTAACCAGTATAAAATTTCTCAGGAATGCCCCCCGATCATCTACCATCAATCTCCAGTCAACGCGCACCGATTTATCAGCGCTGGCAGATAAGGCGACAAAAATATGCTCTGCTGTCAATCTGGCTCGCGATTGGTCGCATGAACCGGCGAATGTGATCAATCCTTTGTCCTTAGCTGAGCGGGTAAGGGACCTTGGGGAAGCGGATGGGATAACTGTTAAAGTTATCGATGAGGAAGAATTAGCCAAAATGGGTGCCGGAGGGATTCTCAATGTGGGCAAGGGAAGCGACACCCCACCCCGCATGATCGTGATGGAATATGCCGGCAGCAATCCCACCCCGGATACACGTCCCGTTATTTTGATTGGAAAAGCGATCACCTTTGATACTGGCGGATACTCCTTGAAAGGCACCGATAGTATTAAAGGCATGAAATA
This sequence comes from uncultured Chloroflexia bacterium, assembly GCA_963768585.1. Classification (GTDB taxonomy): domain Bacteria; phylum Chloroflexota; class Anaerolineae; order Anaerolineales; family Anaerolineaceae; genus CAVUNY01. The sequence continues at coordinate 233,194 of CAVYIF010000013.1, read as the reverse complement.
TGATAAATGCGGCGGAACTACCGTCGCAGCTATGCTCCACCTGGTTAGTCAGCTAAAAATAAAGCATCCGGTTATCGGTATCATCAGTGCCGCTGAAAATATGGTATCCGGAGCCGCTTATCGTCCGGACGATATTATTAAAATGCTTTCCGGTAAGACAGTTGAAATTATCAGCACAGATGCTGAAGGCCGCCTGGTGCTGGCGGACGCTCTTGCCTATGCGCAGAATAATTACCAGCCCCTTGCCATGATCGATTTGGCAACCCTGACCGGAGGTGTGGTCGTTTCCTTAGGCCATGTTCGCGGCGGGTTGATGTCAAACAACGATGATTTGGCGTCAAACCTGTTCAACGCTGGCGAAGTAACTCACGAGCGCCTCTGGCGGCTGCCGTTAGATTCAGACTTTGACAAATTGATCAAAGGCGATGATGCCGACATCAAAAATTCTGGCGGGCGTGAGGGGCACGCCATCCTGGGCGGTATCTTTTTAAAGCAGTTCGTAGAGGAAAGTGTGCCCTGGGCCCACCTGGACATCGCCGGAGTCGCCGAGACGGATAGAGAGCTGCCTTACTGTCCGAAAGGTGCCACCGGATTCGGCATTCGCTTGCTGCTCGAATACCTCGAAAATCTGTAATGCAGAGTCAAAAAAGCACTTCTTGCAAAAATAATGCAGGAGGTGCTTTTTTGTTCTATCTAGATTTGTGGGTTTAATTCAAGCGGGAGCTTTTTTCAACTTTCAGGCTCGCAGTTTCGCTTTCACCAGGGGTTGAACCTGGTCGATCGCCTCTTGCAGCTTGCTGGCATCTTTTCCGCCGGCTTGCGCCAGGGTCGGGCGTCCGCCACCGCTGCCTCCGATGACCTGGGCGATGGTCCGCACCAATTCACCCGCGTTCAGACCCTTTTTAACCAGATCTTCTGTGACACAGGCAATCAATATCGGGCGTCCTTCATTAGAACTGCCCAAAACAACTACACCACTGGGATATTGTTCCCGGAAGCGGTCGGTCATTTGGCGTAAAGTATCGATATCCGCATTGGGAAGTACCGCTGCCATCACCGGAACCCCCCCCACGCTGGGGACCTGTTTGAGGTAGGTAACGAATTCGACCGCTACCAGATCCTGGCGCAGCTTGTTAATTTGTTTGTGATTCTGTTCGTTTTCTTCGATCAATGCCTGGGTCTTTCCCAGCACATCATCCACCGCGCTGCCCATCAATCCAGCGGTTTGCTTCAAGATGCGAAAACGCTTTTGGACCAACTCGTATGCGTTTCGCCCGGTCACAGCCTCGATCCGGCGCACACCCGCTGCCGTGCTGCCTTCACTGGTAATTAAAAACAGGCCGATATCACCGGTTTCGCCAACATGCGTACCGCCGCACAGCTCATAAGAAATTTGCTCTTCATCACCAATGGTAATCGTCCGCACCGTGTCACCATATTTTTCGCCGAATAATGCCATGGCACCTTCTGCAATCGCCTGGGCCAGGGGCTTGGTGATGATATTCAGGTGATAATTGTTGAGAATATCCCCATTCACCCCCGCTTCAATCCTTTCCAGTTGGGCGGCGGTAATTGCATCGGGATGCGTAAAATCGAATCTCAAACGATCCGGTGCCACCAGGGATCCTGCCTGGCGGGCATGTTCTCCCAGAACTTTATGCAGTTCAGCGTGCAGCAGGTGGGTCGCCGTGTGGTTGCGCATAATATCCTGCCGGCGCAGCACGTCGACTTTCGCAATTACAGCATCACCCACCTGGGGCCTGCCCCTCAGGACTTTCCCAACATGCACGATCACTCCCGCCGCAGGTTTTCGGGTATCGACCACTTCAATATCCCACTCGGGGTCCTGACTGGCGTGAATGATCCCGGTATCTGAAACTTGACCACCAGATTCTACATAAAAACATGTCGTGGAAAGAATAACCTCGACCGTATCACCTTCATCGACATCTGTAACCGAAACCCCATCTTTGATGAGAGCTAAAATCTGGTCACTTACTTCGGTTTTATGATATGGATCGTAAACGACACCCTCCGTTCCCAGACGACCGCTCTGAACAAGGTTATTGAATACCCCGCGGTAAATTTCAACCCCTTCGCCGCCCATTGTGCCAAATGCCTTACCCGCACCCGAAGCCAGGCGATGTTCATCCATTGCTTCAAGAAAACCGGTTTCATCCACATCCATATCCTGCTCGCGAGCGACATCCCGGGCTATCTCGAAAGGTAGTCCAAGTGTGGCGTAAAGATCAAACGCTTCCCGACCGTCGAGCACTGATTCGCCTTTCGCCTTTAATTCAGCCAGCATTTCATCCAGTTTGCTCAATCCTGCGTCGACCGTATGCTGGAAACGGTGTTCTTCGCGGGTTAGATTATCAAGAATGGTGGCCTGATTCTTGCGTAATTCCGGATATGCAGCGCCGTATTGATCAATGACGGTTTGTGCCACTTTCGCCATAAATGGTCCACTCAAACCCAATTTTCGGCCAAACCGCGCAGCCCGCCGGATGATCATCCGGCAGATATAATTGCGGCCGATGTTTCCCGGCACGACACCATCGGCAATTAAAAACGCCGAGGCTCTGGCATGGTCAGCGATCACCCGGTAAGGGGTGAAATCAAGCGATACTTCCTCGTCTGTAAAACCGGTCAAGGCCTGCACGGTCTGGATTAAAGGGTACAACAGATCCGTGCGGTAATTCGAGTTAACATCTTGTAAAACGGCGACAATCCGCTCAAAACCCAAGCCGGTATCGACATGCGTGGCTGGTAAAGGCTGTAATTCATTCGGACTCAAGCGGTTGTATTGAATAAAGACCAGGTTCCACAATTCTAAAAATCTGGCACAATCCCCGTTTACCCGGCAGATGTGGCCTGGTTGATTTTTCTTATTGCAGAAATCCAACCCACGGTCATAATGAATCTCGCTGCTGGGCCCACAAGGACCGACATCAGCCATTTCCCAAAAATTATCTTTGCGGCCAAAATTTACGATATGCTCCGGGTTTATCCCCGGTTGTAGTCGCCAGTTTTTCGCAGCCTCCTCGTCAGTCGGGATATCGCCCTGTTCGTCTTTAAAAAAGGTTGCCCATAACCTGCTTTGGTCCAGTCCCCAAACATCGGTTAACAACTGCCATGCCCAGGAAATCGCTTCTTTCTTGTAGTAATCCCCAAAAGACCAATTGCCTAACATCTCAAAAAAAGTGTGGTGCGTATCATCGCGGCCAACGTCGTCCAGATCGTTATGTTTACCGGCTACACGCATGCATTTTTGCGAATTCGTGGCGCGCGTGTAGGGCCTTTTATCGGTTCCCAGAAAAACATCCTTAAATTGGACCATACCGGCATTGGTAAACAGCAAAGTCTGGTCTCCACCAGGCACCAATGAAGATGATGGCACAAAGGTATGACCGCGTTCGACAAAAAAATCGATAAAACTTTGGCGAATTTCCGCACCGGACCATTTTTTATTCATGAAGGCTCCTCAATTTGAACATCAAGCAATCGCAAATTATAAGCGAACAAAGACGGCTTCGCAACTTTAAATAAAGAAAGGCGGTTCGCCCGCCCTTCTTTATCCCCGGTCCGGCATGTTTTATCTTACCTGGAAACAGCCAGTTTGATCATTTTTCCTTTTTCATCTAAGGTTACCCGGGCATATTGGTGAAATGTACGTTTTGAAAATTGCACCGATTTACTAACCGTAACAACCACTCCGCCAGGTTTTCCTGTTTTTCCAGCTTTTCCCCCCAACGCAGCCGTTGGACAGTTGTGACCATGACCCGTACATTCCTCGCGCATTCCGCTGACCGAGAAGTCGGCATCATCCAATCCTGGCAGATACGCTTCCACGATGGCTTTAACTTCCTTCAACACTGCCTGCGAAATGGCAACCGTCTCACCTTCCTCAGACTGCCGGTCACAGATGGTTTTGACAGAAGGATGGGTTTTAAAGCGCAGAATTGATTTTGAGCGGGTCTTGAAAGCTTCATAACCAGACAAGGGATCACCATATAACACAAAGGAAATTAATGTCTTTTGATCCTCACCATCCAGGAACCCCTGGCGCTGATTCATCTCTTTTACTAATGCCAATTTTCCCTGGAGAAGCGCTTCACCAACCGTCGAACCTTCACGTAAATATCTCCAAAAATGGTAGCCCAACAAATCGGCGCCAATCAATGGAGCAGTAACGGACCCATAGGCAATCGTCGTCGAACCAACAAATGCCCGGCTACCGATCGCGAGGAACTTTAATGCGATTGACTGGTCCTCATTTTTATCAAAAACGTGCGCTCCATAACAGGCTTCAGTAAATACGATTTGCGGTGAACTCCCATTTTTTATTAAGTTCTTGGGACTGAGGGCAACCGGATAATCCGGCTCATTAGAATTGTCAGTACTATCCTTCTGCCCATACCATTCAGCTGCATCAGAAAGGCCATGCAAATTGAAGTATTCAAGGGGTGACTTCACCAGTTGGTCCGGATCAATGATCTGCATCAGATTTGGTGGGCTGACCAGCAGATCTGCGCTCTCGTTCATTGATTTCAGCACTAACGCAGATGCTTCCTTCCACACCGACGCGGTATAACCAAATCCCTTCATCTGCTTTGACGCGGCCCGCTGGCGTAAAAATTCAATTAACCAGCGGATCAAATTTCCTATCTGGGGAGACAACTTAGCTTTCTTGGCATGATATTGGTTTAAAGAACGAATCTGTTCCAACAATGAACCGGCATCTTTACCAGCTTCACCCGGCAGCCTGCCTACCGGCCACTCTGGAACAAAGTAATTCGAATCAAGGGTGGCATAAGGATTATCAGACGGAACATCTTGATCGATATCACTGGTCGGGTTTGGCAAGCGGTGGAATGGCACAATTTCTGCCCCACCTACGATGAGCAAAGCGCCGATCATTTGCCCTTTTTTTGACAGGGCTTGATCAAGATCCACCAGGGCAAGCTTTAACTTCCAGGGATCCAACCCATCTACCGGTTTTATTCCCAGCTTCTCTGCACATTCAGGTTGATCTGGCAGAAATACCTGAGTATTCCATCCCGGTCTCTGGGCAACATAATCTGCCAGCGATTGCATTTCTTTGATCAGGATGTCGCGTGTCTGCGGACCATAATGGTTATCCAATCCTTTTATGGTTGAAAAGATTACATAAACTGGATAACGGCCGTCTGATCGCCCCAATGACGGGCGCTTCATTTGTTTCGCCAACCGTGAAAAGGTTTCTTCGACAGCCTTTATGGTTTCGTCCCGGACAACTACCGGTTCGCCGTTTGGACTGTCTGGCTGCAGAGATTCCGCCGGTTGAGACCCACTGGATATCGACGGCTGATTTTCGACCGCAAGATCTGGTTCTAAATTGGAAGGCGCATCATTTTCCGCGACCGGTGGGGGAATGATTTCGCCAGCCGGCAGCCTGTTCCACCCCAACTCAAAAGCGACTTCTGAAGGTACAGGCAGTTCAAGGAATATCTCCAATCCACCAGGCCACAAGGGCAAGTAGCGATGATCTAATCCCCACAGCCGCTGGGCAGCATGCCCGGTAGCGTCATTTGCCACGCATTGGTGAAGCAGCCCCACGGCTGATGTTTCATTACCAAAATCGATTTCCACTTCAGCCAGGCGCAAAGCAAACTGTAAGCAATCTGGCCAGCGGTTGTGATAAATCTCTGCCAGTTTGTAAAGCGTGGATCGATCGCGCTGCTTCCAGCCAAAATTGAGATGGTCGATTGCTGCCAACGCAAAATCGGGTACAACGCTCATCACCTGTTGCAACAAACGGTCGGCTTCTTGCAAGTTTCCACTTTCCATTGCCTCACGCGCAGCCAGATGCCAACCCACCCATTCCGGAAATGTGGAATCTAACGGTGCGTTGGACAGGATCGCTGACGCGGCCTGGGAGGAAGAAACCTTTGCCGAATTGATCTTGTGATAGATTTTTGAAAGGGTTTCTTGTGCTTCAAAATATTCAGGATCGAACCGGCAGACCCTTTCCACCACTGGCAGTGCCTGGGCAAGTTTCCCTTCAGACAGGTGGGCTTTTCCCAAATACAGCTGAATGGTTAAATCGCCAGGGAAAACAGCTAACCAGTTCAGCGAAGCCTGCCTGGCAAAACGGTATGAACCGCTTTCGAGAGACGCTTCCAGGAGTTGAAGGAAGCTTTTTCGGGAGAAAACCCGTGGGTTAATGGATTGATGCATGTTGGGATTTATTGCTCGAACTTGCCTCCTGAGAACTATGAATCAGGTTTAAGGTGATGACCGCACCTAACTGCCGGCGAATATTCAGGTCATCTGGGGCCAGTTCTGCTGCCCGGCGCAGCATTGTTTCAGCGCCATGGTAATCTTTGCCTTCTCGCAAGATGAGGCCTGAATGATAAAACGGACGGTAGTCTTTTGGGACAGCTTTCATTGCTTTTTGATAGACCTGGAGTGCTTGTACTGGTTCGCGGCGATCTGAATAAACTTTACTAAGCTCCAGGTAGGCATCCACTTGATTGGGTTCCTGGCGAATGGATTCGCTCAGATAATGGATGGATTGGTCAAGCTGACCTGACAATCTTTGAAGCTTTCCCATCAATAAATTCAAGACGGGTTGCGCCGGATCCAAACTGAGTGCCTGGGCAGCGGTTTGTTCGGCCAGGATCAGATCGCCCGATTCCATTTCTGCTTGCGCTAAAAGTTTCAAAATCGATGGCTGGTCAGGATAAGCCGTATTCAAACTGACCAATTCCGGCAAAGCCGCCTGCATGCCGTTCATTTTGTAAATCAACCAGGCTCGTTTGAGCAGCAGTTCTTTGGATGTCACATTTTGTTGGATCGATTTTTCGATAATATTAAATGCTTCGGGCAGATTATTTCGCTGAGTGAAGACATCTGCAACAAACAGTACGGCGTCTGGATTCTTCCCTTCTAGCGCGACTGCTTTTTGACCCCAATGCAAAGCCTCATCCGCGTGGCCCATTTTAAGGGCCACTTCGCCGCATAACAGTGCAGGCGCTACTGATCTGGGCTCGAGTTTTGTAGCCTTTTCGGCACTGGCGAGCGCCATCTTGTATTGACCAACCTGGGCATATGCCTTTCCCAACAGGTACCAGACCTCGATTAATCCCGGATCGTCTGAGGAAGCTTCTTCCAATACTAAAATTGCTTTATGCGCTTGATTATGGTTCAAATATGCCTTGCCAGCAGCCATCGCTTGTTCCGCGTGGATCGGCACCAGCTTCAAAACACGGTCCCAATGATCGACGACCTTCTCTTCCAGACCCAATTCTTCAGCCATTTCACTGGCCCAAATGTGCCATTCTGGTTCATCAGGCCAAATCTCTAACGCTTTATCCAGAGATTCCAGGGCTTCAAAAACCAGGCCAGATGCCTGACTGGCTTTCGCCTGAAGCGCCAGGAACAAGGGATGATTAGGCTTCAACTCGACAGCCTTTTGCACAGCTTCCAGGCTGTGGGGATTGTCTTGTTCGAGGTAGCATAAGGCCAGTTGGAATAAAACCTCGGGGCTGTCTTGATACTGTTCAGCTACCTGAATTGCCCCAGGATAATTGGTGATTTCCCGTAGAACCGATACCAATGCCGCCGCTTCGGATTCACCTGGCAAAATTGCTGCTAAGGAACGTATTGTCTGCAACCCGGGTTGAAAAATTGCCCTACCGATAATTAGCCAATGCTCTGCTGAGGATCGCCCGCTCTTGATTGCTGCTGCAGACGCCCTCTCAAACTGGCCTTGGGCTTTATTGCTGCATACATGCTCACCGGGCAAACGGGTGGATAATTTCAGTATTGTGCCAGTCTTTCGAGTGAAAGCCGCTGTGGCAAGACCACGCGCCAGCCAATACTGAGCCTGAACATCCGCGGGCTGCTGGTTACAAAGTATTTCTAAAGCGCTGAGGCCTTTATCCCATTCGAGCAATTCGATCGCTGCCTTGCCATACCAGACACCCGGTGTTTGTGCAGAGACGTCCAGAAAATGCACTGCATCGGCCCAATTCCCTTCAATAGCATTTATTCTGGCCTGTACAGCTTGAAGTCTGGAATGTGACACTTTAAATTGGAGAGATTTCTCCACCAATTCTTTTGCCCGATTCAGGTCTTCATGATCTAACGCAAACTCAGCCTGCATGGCCATCACCCGGACAAAATAATCGGCGTTTTCTTCCTGGAAAGTGCTGGAATTGAGGGTATCGGGCAGCTGCATTCCATCCAGGAACTTATTCATCCGTTCGGTCTGCATCAGCATTTCACTGAGTTCAGCCGCCTGCAGACGAAGCGCCTGATCTTCAGGTTTGATGTCCAGGGCCTGCTCTGCATGGTGAATAGCTGAAACCAAATCTCCCATCTGGCGAAACAGTTTTGACAGACGATCATGGATCGCCTCTGCAGTCTGTATGGTGTCTAGCCACTCGACTGGCACCAGTTCTCGTTCAGCAGTAGCTTCCCATTGATCCTTAAATTCTTCTGATGGCTTTCCTTCCGAATTCTCAAGCAAATGCAGTGCATGTTCCAGGCAGGCCAGAGCAGCATCCATCCGGTTCAATTTGATCAGCAATTCGGCTTCAACCAGATACACGCCAGTTTCACTAGCGTATCCCTGGGCTGCATCCTGGATAGCTTTCAAACCTGTCTCAAGTTTGTTGGTTTGTAACGCGAAGTAGGCGATCTCTAATTGAACGCCAAGATCTGGATTTTCGATCTTGACCAGACATTCCTCGACATCATTCAAGTCACCTAAGAATTGGTAAATTTTAGCAGCCTGGTGCAATGTCTCTTGATCAAGCCGCTTGATCGCCAAGAGTTTTTGTAAATTGTCACGCGTGGAGACAGGATCCTCGAGTTTCAGGTTGAATTCTGCCAGTTTCAGCCAAAGACTGGGCTTATCCGGCACAAGCTGAGTGGCTGTGCGCAGCGCTTGAATCGCTTCCATCAACTCGCCTAATCTGGCCATCATATCCGCAAACCAGGTCAAGTTATCCAAATCATCGGGCATTAACCTCAAGGCAAATCGAGCCGTGGTCAGAGCTTGCTTTTCTAGCCGGCTCAGGAAGTAGGATTCCGCCAGAAGATGGTGAAGATAAACATTTTCGGGTTGATCTTGAACAGCTTCCTGCAAGGATGCCAGAGCGCTGTCATATTGTTCAAGTTTTAAAGATACCTGGCCCATTCCTGCCTGTACACGCCAGCGGTATTCTGCAGATTGAAACTCAGGGTAATCCATGAGTTTTTCAAACATTTCAAAGGCCTGTTCGTAATTGCCTTTACGCAAGACAACTTCGGCGCGCAGTAATTTGGTTTCATATTGGTCAGGTTGTAGGATAAGCGCCTGGTCCAATGCCTGCTCTGCCTTCAATAACCAGGCATAATCACTCTTGCTAACCGATGGCTTGTATAAATCTTTTCCGAGGATCGTACGTGCAAACAGGAGGTACCAATCATGTTTGGGATGGTCTGTTTCTAATGCAATTTCGAGAGCGTTCAAAGCCGTTTCGCGATTCCCAATGGTTAATGCTGCTACCGCATGCGTAAATGCTAATTTTGGATGCTGCGGCCAGTGGACACGAGCCTGTTCAATAAGCTGTAAGGCCTCGTCCATGTGTCCCAAAATTGTCAAAGTTTCGCCCAGATCGACAGCAATATCGATGGAGTTTTGATCCAATGAAGCTGCTTTTCGTAAGAAAGGCAATGCTTCTGAGGTTTGTCCATTGTCCAGATAAGAGCGCCCCAGGGCGAAGTTGATGTCTGCTGAAGCTGGAACAGCCAGAACCGCAGCTCGGAGTGTTTCTAATGCGCGTTGGTCATTATTCGTAAGGTGATACAAACGCGCTAATTGCAGCCAGGCATCCGCCTCTTCCGGTGCCAACATCGTCCCCCGGCTGAGTAATTTTCCAGCCTCTTCCAACCTGCCTGTTTCGAGAAATGCCTGCCCCTTCATCGCCAGGGCAGAACCCAGGTCTTCGTTGAGCGTTAATGCCTGATCGCATGCTTCTTCAACTCTTGCCCAATTTTTCAGCATAACTGCACATCGAGCCAGAGTCACCCAATCTTCTGCGGTGGGCTGCTGTTTCAAGAATATGGCCTGGTGCTGCTCCTGAAAAGACGATTCCCACATTCCAAGCTTTCCCCATAAGGTCGACAACCAGGCATGGGTAACAGCATCTTCAGGCGCAATCGATGCGGCCAACTGTCCGTATACCAGACTCTGTCGGGTATTACCCACTTGATCAAAAATATGAGAAACCAACAAATTCATAGCAGGATCGGATGGCTGAATTTCTTGCAGTTTTAGGGCAACAACGATGGCCTGTTGCAGAAGCTGCAAATCAACCAGCGCCTGCACCAGACTGATCGGATGCCAGTCAATCGCGAATTGGGATGAATATGCTAATGTCTGGCGGTTTACCTGCTGAAGCCACAATTCAACTGCCCGGTTTGCCATTTCACGAGCAAATTCCAATTCACCGGTTTTTGCAATTCGGCTGGCCAGGAAAATCTGCGATATGGGATTTGACGTTTGATCAGACAATTGTTCAATTAGCGATTCCGCCTGCTCAGAGTTGGGTACGGATAAGAGAATTTCAGACTGCATGCCGCTGGATCCACCCCCCATTGTCAATGCATTTTGCAGAGCTGCCAGCGCGGCACTTTGATTTCCTTCCTGCGCTGACAAATCGGCATCCTGGACACCTAATCCCGCCAGCCAATGTTGTACGATAGATTGCGCCTTCTGCAGCATCACCCTGGCATTTGCCGGTTGGTTTGCGAACCGGTATAGACCCGCCAGGCGCTGCATTTCAAGACAGCGTACGATCGCAGTTTCAATATCGATCATGTCCAGATTCGTTTTGCTTAGCAGTTGTGCACTACTTATGGAGGTCTTCGTTAAGAGCTGCCGCGCAATTTCTGCCACCAGATCCTTATCTTCAAATATATGAATCTGACGCATCCAATTGAGCTGTTGGGCAGGAGGCAATCCGGTGAACAGAGCGGTGAAAATTTCGACTTTTCGTTCATTTTCATATGGGTTGCAAAAAACTGCATTGCATACCCACTGCTGAACGAGAGTTGAAATCCGCTTTGGCATTAATGAGCGTAGAATTTCGATTGGATCGTCTACCAATCCAATTAATATTGCCAGTGGTGTTTGCCATATATGTAATGCCGGTCGTTCTGCTTCTCCTGGCAAAGGCAGAATTTCCTGTAAAAGCGTGCGGGTCATGTCGCTTTTAACAAACCGATCATACATGGCCAGGGCAAGAATTCCGGCTTCTTTGATGTTTTTCGGCTGGCGTACGATCTGCCGGGTTTCATCGAATAAACGCAGCGCTTCATGTGAACTTTTTAGCACCTGTTCAACCAGATCAGAGATGGATTGCCCTTGTTCCGGCGTTTCTACCAATGCGACCAGCGACATGAAAGCCGGGCTCCACCTTTCAAGATCATCTCCAGAAAATGAAACCAGCTTGTGGAAATAGGCTTCATCCTGCAGTGCATTCCAAAGCAAAACATCCCTGCGCAAAATCGGGATGATCCGCTGTGCTTTTGTGGTTGAGAAGTTTTTTCTTAGTTCGGTTAATACATCAATCGGCTGCATTCTTAGCCCTCCGTTTGGATTGAATAAACAGTCATTAAAATACTGCTCCCTGAAAATTTAGGGCTGCAATCCTAGATAGTAAGCAACCACCATGAGGATAAAGCCAATCAGCGTCAAGAAAACCCCAACGCCTGTCGTCGTCTTAACGAGCTGGTTTAATGCTTCCAACAAAGACGATGCGTTCCCTACCAGGCCGGTAATTTCCTCGGCGATGCCTTTCTGAGCCAGTCTGGTCGTCTGGTTGGCAATCACCTTCAATTCGTCCCCCATGACTTTGCGAAAGAGGACAAAAATACCAGCAGCTAAAGCAATCACACCCAGACCTGCCATTGCGGCTACAATAACCGAAAGCGTATCTTGAAGATTGAGTTGAAACATCACTGCCTCCTGAGCATATTCTCAAGAGGCAGTGATGCAAGTAGTATGCCAATGATTGTTTAAATTTGATTGTGCGTGAGATCTCCGGGCAGATGAGAAATATCTATTGCCGGATCATCGCAAAACAACATTGCCCGTTCGATGGCATTGCTCAACTCGCGAATATTCCCGGGCCAATAATATTCCTGAATGGCTTTCATCGCTCGAGGCGTGATGTCGACGATATTTAGGCCCATGCGCTGGTTGTTGAGCCGGATAAAAAATCCGACCAGTTCTGGAATATCTTCTTTCCTATCACGCAGTGGGGGTAAATGCAAATCAACGACCTTCAACCGGTAATATAAATCTTCTCGAAAGAGACCATCTCGAATCAACGCTTTTAAATCGCGGTTGGATGCAGCGACAATCTCGACATCAACTTTAATCATTTGCGTTCCGCCAACCCTGCGAAAAGCGCGTTCTTCAATCACACGTAATAGTTTGGCTTGAATATCCAGCGGCATGGATGCCAGTTCATCGAGAAAAAGGATGCCGCCATCTGCGACTTCCAACAACCCATGTTTGCGACGTTCGGCACCCGTAAAAGCACCTGCTTCATACCCAAACAATTCTGATTCCAGGACCGTAGTTTGGATAGCAGCACAGTTAATTGCAACAAATGGTTTTGAGGCGCGGTTACCGCTGTTGTGGATGAATTTTGCCAATATTTCCTTTCCGGTTCCCGTCTCACCGGTAATCAGCACGGACACGGAAGCGGATGCGGCTCGTTGGGCCTGGGAGAGCGTGCTGACCATTTCAGGACTTTTGCCCGCCACAAAACTGGCTTTTTGCTGTTGAAGCTGTCGCAAATGGTTCAATTCCTGGCGCATGCGAATAAGTTCAACAGCTCGACTAATCGATTGTTCCAGTTGTTTGAATTGAACTGGCTTCGTTAGAAAATCGTGAGCTCCATTCTTCATCGCTTCTACGGCCATATCAATATCACCGTAAGCAGTGATCAAAATGATTGGAGGTCGTATCGCCTGTTGAGCAGTTTCGATTAATAAATCTGGACCGTACCCATCCGGCAGCATCACGTCCAACAGAACGACATCTCCGGCCCCACGTTTCAGATTTTCGCGTGCTTCAGCCATTGTGGCTGCACCGATCACTTCATATCCCTGACGGGTCAACAAAGAGGAAAGACTTTCACGGGCATTTTCTTCGTCGTCTACAACTAAAACTGTAATCGCCATAAATTTTATTCTCCCTCCACATATGCAGGTAAAACCACATGAAAGACTGTTCCACCCGGAAAAGTATTTACTTTAATAGAACCTCGATGAGCGGTCACGATTTGCTTGGTAATCGCCAATCCCAACCCGGTGCCTCGCGGATTGTTTGAAACAAACGGCTCAAAGAGATGATCCCTGATATCATCTGGTATTCCAGGGCCATTATCTGTAATTGTAACTTCCACCTGCGGTAAATTTGGAATTAAATTGACCGGTCCCACTTTTATCGCCAGAGTTCCGCCGCCTTGTTTTGACATCGCATCCACCGCATTACTGATCAAATTGGTAAATACCTGCTCCAGGGAACGCGGATCGCCCTTGATGGGCGGGGTTTTCATATTCAGCTGGGTAAAAGGTTTTACACTCACTTTTGCGAATCTTGGGCGCCATCGTTCTGTGATTTTTCGTAATAAAAATTGCAGTTCAAGCCGCTCAAAACGGGGCTCCAATGGTTTTGAAGACGCCAATACGGATTCCATCAGGTGGCTCAGACGCGAACAATCGCCTTGCATCCGGCTAACATATTCCTGATTGGGATCTTCCGGAGTCAATTCGCTGCCCATCGCTTCGAGAGTCAGAGAGATATTATTGATCGGGTTGCGTACTTCATGCGCGAAGACCTGAATTACCTCCCCGATCACGGCGCGCTGCTCAAGCTGCTGGGTGCGGATTTTATTTCGTTCATCTGTGCTAATATCGGTAATCAGCACCAGAATCGATTGAACCGTTTCATTCTTTTCGATCGGTATAGTCTCAATTTTTGCCGGAAAATTCTGCCCATCACGATGGTGCAGCATAACCTGGCCCAGGTCATGGGTCGCCATACCTTGCAATGCTTCGTTTAATGCAGACATGAGCCGTTCTGGGCCAATGAGAATATTTTCCACCGGAACATTTACGGCTTCGTCGTCGGAATATCCCAGCATAATTTCGGCGACCGGGTTGATCTCCGCGACTTTTAAATCTCTATTGACCAGAACAACGCCTTCATGAACATGTTCAGCCAGCACATTTTGCAAGGTCAATGCTTGCGTTTGTTGTTCGATCACCAGCCTTTGGTTCGTCACCAGGATGTGCTGCTCAATCGCCATGGTTACAATAGCCCCGATCACTGATATAAGTTGCAGCAGGTTTTCAATGGGTTGGGTCTGGTGGTCACCAACAACCAACAGGCCCAGCCAGGCTCCTTCTTGACCAAGAGGCGTCGATGCCAGGTAGCTTACTCCTTTGATACGTCCACTGCGGTATAGTTCAGTGGATACTCTCCGTCCAGGATACCAGACCTTCGCAGTGGACAAACGGATTAAATCTGTAACTGGAAGTGTCTCTGGTAAAACAAGATTAGGATCATATGCAGATAGCAATCGTAAACGGGGAAAATCACTGTCGGCCTGATAAAAGCCGATCAATTCCAACCCCAAAACATCATGCAGAATTTGGACGGCTTGCTCCAGGGAACTCTGCAACTCACCTTTTCCAGCCAGCATAGAAAGCTCACGCAAGCCGCTTAATAAGATGTTTTGCCATTTATTCTGTAATTGATGTTGAATGGATTGAAACCTGACCAATCCCCAATGACCATCGGCATCAATAGGGCTAATTTTATAGGTGACTTTAATTGGCGTGCGGTATTTCCTGATTAATTGACCCGAGCTTTCTTCATTAATCGGGATAGCATTATTAATCTGATCCTGAAACAGTTCTTGAAATAACCGATTTTCAAAGTCGTTGGCAGAATAAGCAGTTAATTCGAGGAAAGATGAATTAACAAATAAAACTGAACTGCGCGATCGGTCTATGATCAGCGCAGCATCCGAAATATAGTTTAAAAATGTCCCCAGGTCTGGGAGAGAAGGTGATTTTCGCCACAAAGACCGTTTAGGTGGTGAATGTGCTCCAGTTGCCTTCATGTAGCAATTCCTGCATGCCTTAAATGAGCCGGGAGAATTCCTTCCATTGCGCGGTATTTCGCAACGGTGCGCCGAGCAACATTATAACCGTCTTTGAATAATAAGTTGGCTAATTCGGTATCACTTAATGGATGCGGCTCGTTGGCAATAAATTCTTTTAAAACGGTGCGCACATTCAGACTCCGGTCAAAAAATGCGGACATGGGGATAATTCTGCGATTTGGCAGTTGAACGGTCTTGTTGGCTACCGCACGAGATATAGTGGATTCGTGAACACCCAATTCATGAGAGAATGAAGCTCGGGTGATCGGCTTTAAGTACTTGTCGCCGTGAAGGATATATTCTTTCTGAATGGATACGACCCGTTGAAGCAAGCGCTGCATGGTGTGGTTGCGCTGTTGGATACATTTCACAAATAAAGAAGCTCTTTCCAGATCACTTTTCCAGGCTTCCCGCTTGTCCTCAGAAGCCTCGTGTATAGCTGCTTTAAACAACGGATTCACCCGTAAGGTTCCTGCCAGGGGCATAATAATTTCTACCACCAGCGGGCCGTTTTCATCTTCATTCTGGTGGTTGATGATAATATCTGGCCTATGGTACACCTGCACATTGGTCGAAGTAGGCTGGCGGACATCGCCCCAATGCGAGCGAGCGGGAAAAGGGTTCAAATTATCACTGATAAACTTAACCGCTGGCTGGATCTGGCGCAAAGACACATGAAATAGTCTGGCCAATTCTGAATATTGGCGCCTGCTGAGCAGGTCCATACCTTCTCGGATCACAGGTCGGCATAATTGAGGCACTGATCGGGTCTCACCTAAAATGTCCAACTGTACGAGGAAGACCTCCTGCGTAGAGCAAGAACCAACACCCATCGGTTCGGCGCGCTGAATTACATGCTGCACGTGTTCAACCTGGCTGAGAGGGATATGAAAATAACGGGCAACCTCTGCCAATGAAATTGTCAGCAAACCGTCTTCATCCAGGTGGGTCAACATATATGCTGCCAGGCGGCAATCTTCCTTGCTTAAATCCGGTGCAATTTGGCGCAGCACGAATTCAGGTAGTTCCTCATGAGAAGAAGAAAACGAATCTTCTGGCATCTCCTCCATCCCGGCACTTCCTCCGCTTGGATAAAAATCTTCCATGGGTGAAATAAATACAACTGGCTCGTCGTTTTGATCCATTTTGGGTTGGCTGCAAACCGGACAAGGCCCTTTTCCTGGCAGCATACGCCGGCAAACAGGACAGCGCCGCTCATCGACCATTTCCAAAGCGGGATTAGAAGCCAACTCTGAATCGATTTGCTGGTGAAGTTCATCCGCAGTCAGGGAGAGCAGCGTCATTGTCTGCGCTAAATGAGCGGTGGTTTGGGGACGAAGAGCTGAATAATGAAGTTGATACATTTCCACACCTGTTTGAATTAGTATAGCGTTTATCCCATGTGGATGCAAGTTTCGTGCCAGCCCAAATTTTTTTCCCGGTGGTAAAATTTAGTTGCGAGTTTCGTACCAGGAGATACATTTGGCAGATTTGACAGTGATCGGAGGCGGGCTGGCCGGCAGCGAAGCTGCCTGGCAGGCTGCTGAAAGCGGCTTAAAAGTCGCTCTTTATGAAATGCGACCTTTAAATTCAACCGGGGCCCATGTTTCGGACCGCCTTGCCGAACTGGTTTGTTCAAATTCGCTTGGGTCAAAGCTGGTCGACCGCGCTTCAGGAATGTTGAAAGAAGAAATGCGCCTTTTAGGATCCTTGCTCCTGCGCTGCGCTGAGGCTTCTGCTTTGCCTGCAGGCGGGGCATTGGCCGTTGATCGCCAAAAATTCGCCAATACGGTTACCCGATATATCGAAAACCACCCCAATATCTCGATCATCCGGGCAGAAATGACCCGGATCCCAGAAACACCAACCATCATTGCCTCAGGCCCTCTCACATCATCCGCTTTGACCGTGGCGATTCAGGAATTTTCCGGTCAAGACCGCCTCTTCTTTTATGATGCCATCGCCCCAATCATTCACGCCGAATCGATCGACATGAAAATTGCCTTCCGCGCGTCTCGCTTCGGCCGTGGCGAGCAGGAAGAAGGTGACTACATAAACTGTCCTTTAGATACGAACCAATACCTGGCCTTTGTGGATGCATTAAGAACCGCAGACCGCATCGAACTGCGCGAGTTCGAAATTGACATCCGTCAGGGAGTTAAAGCCGGGATGCATCGTTTCTTTGAAGGCTGTTTACCGGTTGAAGTAATCTGCGATCGGGGAGAAAAAGCGTTGGCATTTGGTCCGATGCGTCCCATCGGACTGCGCAACCCACGAACCGGGCATGGAGCCCACGCAATATTGCAGTTAAGACAGGATAACCTTATCGGAAGTCTGTATAACATGGTGGGCTTTCAGACCAATCTAACCTACCCTGAACAAAAACGCGTTTTCCGGATGATCCCCGGTCTGGAGAATGCTGAATTCGCCCGATATGGGCAAATGCACCGCAACACCTTTATCGCCTCTCCTTTGTTAATCTGGCCCACTTTACAATCTCGCCTGCGTTCAGATTTGTTTTTCGCCGGTCAGATTGTTGGCGTAGAAGGATATATGGGAAACATCGCCACCGGTCTGCTGGCAGGAAAGAATATAGCCCGCTTTTTGCGCGGCCAACCGCTGATTAACTTACCCCAAATGACGATGTTGGGCGCCTTATGCACCTACATCACTTCAGCCAATCTAAAAGACTTTCAACCGATGAAATCAAACTACGGCATTCTGCCCCCCTTACCCATTCGCCCTCAGGGACGTAAAGAACGCAACCAGCTTTTTCTACGGCGTGGGCTTGCGGAATTGAAAGCATGTTGCAGGGGCCTTGATTTATCTCTGATTGAAAACCATGAATAAAAAAAATAATTTTACGCTTATCATCTCAGTCATCATTTTAATGGCAATCGGGGTAGTTTTGATTGCCTTACCTCGATTACAGTCTGGGCAGCAAACTTTTTTCGACGGGCAGCGCGCCTTGAAAGATGTTGCATATCAATTGAATCTCGGTCCCAGAACGCCCGGTTCTGATGCGTCACCAACAAACTGTGGATTGGATTTCGGCAGAATTGAAAATTAATGGTTGGGCTGTGGACATACAAACGGGAAACATTCAGGGACATCCCTACCAGAATATTATCGGAAAGCGAGGCTCGTCAGATTCGGCGATCATTTTAGGCGCCCATTACGATACTCGGCTAGTCGCCGATCAAGACCCTGATCCAGCAAAACGAACCCTACCCGTTCCCGGTGCAAACGACGGGGCTTCTGGCGTGGCGGTTTTGATAGAATTGGCCCGAACACTGCCTTCAAATATCAGTTCAAGCGTGTGGCTGGTATTCTTTGATATTGAAGATCAAGGCGATATTCCCGGATGGGATTGGATATTAGGTTCACAGGCGTTTGCCGACTCAATCACCACCCCACCTCAGGCAGTGGTTGTCGTGGATATGATCGGGGATGCTAATTTAAATATTTATAAAGAAAAAACGTCAAATGCCGATTTGGTAAAACAAATATGGGATACAGCTGCAGAAGCCGGGTATTCCGGTCAGTTTATTGCCCAGGAAAAATATTCTATGCTCGATGACCATACACCATTCCTGCAGCGCGGTTACGCTGCTGCTGATTTGATCGATTTCGATTACCCTTATTGGCACACCACAGCTGATACGCTCGATAAAGTATCCGCCGAAAGCTTAAAAGTGGTCGGTGACACATTATCAAATTGGGTACAATCCAAATAAAATTTGGCAAAAACCTTCACATCGCTTAAACTATATGAATATGGAAAGCGTAAATAGGTTAGTTTCAATCCGTAAGGTCTGGATTTCTCAAGCTGCATTATCTCTTGCAGATAGTTCAGAGCTGCATGAGAGCGCTACGGAGCTATCTGAACATTTTTTTGATTTACTCGTTAACGCACTGGAAAACAAAGAACCCGCCATATTGGACCCTTTGCTGATAGAATGGGCAAGATCATTAACCCAGACCGACCTGGAAGGATCTACGAGCAGGCTAATCAGTCTGATAGAAGAACTATCTAACACTACATTTATTACACTGCGTGAGAACCTCCCTGAATCTCACGCGCTTGACTTAACGGGGGCGCTTCTGCCATATTTTAATTTTTCGTTCAGCCGGGCTGCCCAGTTGGAAATGGATGTCAAAGTAGCCTATTTAACCCAGCAGTTGGAACAGGTCAAACAATCTTTAGAAAAACTGGATCGGAGTAAGTCAGATTTTATTGCAGTAGCAGCGCATGAATTAAAAACACCACTTACGTTGATTGATGGTTATGCAACCATGCTCAATGAAAACCTGGAATTGGCTGGTTTGCTTCCATATCAGAAAGTATTGATGGAAGGTGTGCAAAATGGGGCTCACCGGTTGAGTTCTATCATCGATGACATGATTGACGTCTCTCTCATCGACAACAATCTGCTTTCGTTGAACTTTCAACCATTATGGATAAACCGTCTTTTATCGGTCCTGGTTGGTGAATTTTCCGCCACCATAAACGAACGCAAACTTAAGCTGGAAATTCGTCCGTTTATAGGGATCAACGAAATGACTTTTGGCGACCCGGAACGGATTTTACAAGTTTTGCGGAATGTCATTTCGAATGCAATTAAGTACACGCCAGACGGGGGAGAAATCATCATCGATGGGCGCAAACTTCCAGGATTTTTGGAAGTCATTGTGCGGGATACCGGTATCGGGATCGATGTTGAAGATGCCCAGGCAATTTTCGATAAGTTTGTGCGCCTTGGCAATACCGCTCTCCATTCCAGTGGAAAAACAAAGTTTAAAGGTGGTGGACCAGGATTAGGATTGCGCATTGCCAGGGGGATCATTGAATCGCATGGAGGGACAATCTGGGTAGAATCCCCCGGGTATAATGAAAGTACCTGTCCAGGTTCTACTTTCCACATTCTCATCCCATTACGCACGGAACCGCCCGACACCCAGATGGCAAAATTGTTTGCCCCGTTGGTAAACCAATAATATAAAGAAGAGGCAAAGCTCTGAAATGGACAATCAAAAAGTATCTTTTCAACCCTCAGATAGAATAGCGTCCTTTAAACCATATTTTTTCGCTGCGTTACTTCAAAAACTCGCCGCTTTACGCGCTAAAAATGTGGATGTGATCCGTCTGGATATGGGGTCTCCCGACTTACCCCCGGCCAAATTTATTGTTGACGCCCTCGACCAATCTGCCCGCCGGTCGGATACGCATGGTTATACAGCCAACGGCGGCACCCCTGCCTACCGCAAAGCGGTGGCAGCTTACTATTCGCGACGCTTTGGCGTAGATTTAGATCCCACCAGTGAGATTCTAGGATTAATCGGTTCTAAAGAAGGTTTATTTAATCTGGCGCAGGTTCTAATTAATCCTGGAGATTATTCGCTCATTCCCGACCCCGGGTACCCGGTTTACCGCGGAGGGAGTTTGATCGCCGGGGCCCAGATTTACACCCTGCCCCTTCTACACGAGAATCACTTTCTTCCAGATTTGGATGCGGTTCCAGAAGAGATCGCCAAAAAGGCAAAAATCCTTTGGCTGAATTATCCAAACAATCCCACCGGAGCAGTGGCGCCATTTTCTTTCCTGGAAAATGCCGTCGCATTTGGGAGAAAATACCAGGTGATGATCGCCCATGATGCGCCATACGTGGACGTTTGTTTTGATGGGTATGCCGCCCCCAGCATAATGCAGGTTTCGGGCGCAAAAGATGTGGCCATTGAATTCAATTCACTATCCAAATCCTACAACATGGGCGGCTGGCGTTTAGGCATGGCAGTAGGCAATAAACAGGTATTAAGCTACCTGCACACCTATAAAAGCCAGATGGATTCATCCCATTTTGCGCCAGTTCTCGAAGCCGGGATTACAGCGATGACCGGGGATCAAAGCTGGTTGGAAGAACGCAACCAGATCTACCAGGATCGTCGAGATATTGTTCTACAAGGTCTGCGGGATAGTGGCTTTAGCGTGGAAACCCCTCCTGCAGCAATTTATGTATGGGCGCACCTCCCGCCGGGATTTAAGGACTCAACCCAATTCTGCAACCGCCTGCTCGAAGAAACAGGTGTCAGTACCACACCGGGCATCGTTTACGGTGATTATGGCGAAGGATACCTGCGAATTTCGTTGGGCATGGCAACTGAAAGGGTAAAAGAAGCGATGACTCGGCTTTCAGCCTGGATGCCCCAACAACCAAGAAATGAGTTTTAATGCCCAAAAAATATGCAGAACCAACAATCCCCCCCAGACAGCGCGCTTTTTTAGTAGGTGCGGAGATCCGCAGCGATCCCGGTATTTTGTCCCTGGATGATTCGCTGGCAGAGCTGGAGCTATTGGCAAAAACTGATGGATTGGTCGTCGTCGGTCAGGCGACTCAGTCATTGGATCACCCCTCTCCGGTTACGTTTATCGGATCTGGAAAAGTTGATGAAGTCAAAGCCCTGGTCGAAGAACTTTTGGCCGATATAGTCATTTTTGATTTTGAACTATCACCTCGTCATTTACGCGAGTTGGAAGAAAAAATTGGTCCCGATGTACAAATCATTGACCGTACAGCATTAATTTTAGATATCTTTGCCCAACACGCCAACACACGAGAAGGCCAATTACAGGTCGAACTGGCCCAATATGAATATCGCCTTCCCCGGTTAACCCGGGCCTGGACCCACCTTGCCCGCCAATCCGGCGGTGCCTCAGGCCGAACCGGAAGCGTAGGTGGCGTAGGCCTGCGCGGTCCTGGTGAAACGCAGTTGGAAGTCGACCGGCGGGAGATCCGGAAACGAATTTCCAACTTGAAAACCGAATTGGAAAAAGTCCGAGCACATCGTATGCGCTACCGGGCGCAGCGCAAACGCTCACGCCTGCCGGTCGTGGCACTTGTCGGCTACACGAATGCCGGGAAATCCACTTTACTTAATCGATTAACCAAGGCAAAAGTCTATGTGGCTGACCAGCTTTTTGCCACGCTCGATCCCACGACTCGCCGGGTCAACCTGCCAGGTGGACATCAGGTCCTTCTTACCGATACGGTTGGTTTCATCCAGAAATTACCTACCCAACTGGTCGCGGCTTTTCGCGCCACCCTCGAGGAAATAGCTGAAGCCGATCTGCTCATACACGTGATCGATATCACTCATCCAAGTGCCAGGGCGCAAAGCATTTCGGTGGATCAAACGCTCAAGGAAATTGAGGCTAATGATATTCCAGTCATCCGTGCGCTGAACAAGATCGACAACTTGCAGGACCCAGAAGCGGCCCGCCATTCGTTGGATAATTTTGAAGATTCTGTCGCCATATCCGCCCTGGCCGGATTGGGTATTGACGACCTGGTGTTAGCGATTGAGACACAGTTGTTTGAGACTTTTATCCCAATTAAAATTCGTCTCCCCTACCAACAGGGACAATTAATTTCACTTTTCCACGAACAAGGCCAGGTATCGTTTATTGAACATGGTCGCGGCGGCGTGCGGATGGATGGATTTATCCCTGGCAGGCTTTTGACCCGCTTCACACCGTTTCTTGTGCGAGAAAAGAAGGTCTGACCGAAGGATAACATGCTGCAAAAATTTTCTCTCCTCCTGGATCGCGCTTCAGAGTTTATCGCCGCCCGGAAAGGTCTATTGCCGCTGGTTGGGATTGGCCTCGTGTTGATAAACCTGTTTTTTCAATTCGTCCCATCAGGTTGGCTGACGACCTCCAATCTCTTCTTGCATCTCGGAATCATCGTCGCTCTCCTGGGCATCTTGCTCGCCTGGGCGCTTTAATCCCTTTTCAATAAACTGCAAACAAAATAATAATTGGATGAAGCTGCCGAACCTAGGGCAGCTTCATCCAAAAAAAATCCCTCTCCATAAAAGGCGAGGGATATTCGGGATTGACGTACAAAAAAAGCAGACATACCCCAATCGATATTTCAGGGTATCCCTGCTATCGGTTTATTTCTCTTTCTTACTTTTTTCGACGCTGATAACCTCACGGCCTTGATACTGCCCACAATTAGGGCAAACGGTATGCGGCAAACGCATCTCTCCACAGTTATTGCACTGAACGAGGTTTATTGCCTGCAGGGCATCTTGTGCGCGGCGTCGATCTCGGCGGCCTTTTGATAATTTTCGTTTTGGTTGCGGAACCATCTAATACTCCTATTTCAACTGCCAGTTTCCTTGGATAAAGCGGTTGAATTATACCTTGAAAAACCATACCGTCAAGATGGAGATGACGAAATTTGAAATTCCCCCTGTTTCCTGATGTCGAAATGCAGTAAAATCTATACCATGGAAATTCAGATCGCTGTAGCAAAAACCAATAAATATGCATCGTCTGAAAGCGGTGATACCTTGGAAGTCGTTGAAAGGCCCAATGGCGGCATGTCTGTAGTGCTTTCAGATGGCCAAACTTCCGGACGCGGGGCAAAAACTATCTCAACCATGGTCGTCCGAAAAGTGATCAGTCTATTGGCTGAAGGAGTACGGGATGGCGCTTCCGCACGGGCTGCTTCCGATTACTTGTACACAGAACGCAACGGCAAGGTCAGCGCCTGTCTCAATATCATCTCTGCCGATTTTCAAACCGGCACCCTGGTGCTTACTCGCAATAATCCAGCCCCCGTTTTCATCGCTCAATCCGGTGATATCCAATGCTTAAGCGGTGAGACCATACCTATTGGCACATCGCGTAACATCCGGCCGGCAATTACTGAATTTCAATTGATCATCGGCACAACCATTGTTGTCTATACGGACGGACTCGTACATGCCGGGGATCGATACGGCCAGTATATGGATATTTGCACTCATCTTGAAGGCCTGCTGGAAGAACAGAATCCCAATGCTCAGCTAATCGCAGATTCACTCCTATTTGAAGCCATTCGTATCGATCAGGGCAGACCGAATGACGACATGAGTGTGGTCGTGCTGCGCGTGGTGAGTGGTATGGACGACCAAATTCGCCGTCTGTACGTCCGTCTGCCCGTTCCTCGTACGGCTTCCTTCTCCTGACCAGAATTCACTATTTCCCTTGAGAAGCTCATACACGATAAAAAACTTGGGTGGGCAATCCCGATCGATATGGCGGCAAATTAGAGCAGGATTGCGAGATACTTCGCTGCTTCTGCGTCAATTTCGCCAGCCGTTATTATTTTTTATCTTTATAATAGCCGGCTTTGGATGGCTTTTTTACGCATTATCTCAAGCATCCCAAAATCCTGTCAGCACCTGGTTGGAAGGAATTTATGATATCTTAACCATGACGTTTCTCAACCCGGTGGTTCCTTTTCCGGACGAAATTCACTTACAGGTTTTCTATTTTTTGATGCCTGTCCTGGGAATTGGAATGCTTGCCCAAGGATTAGCAGAATTTGGGGTCATGTTTTTTAACCGACGTTCACGTGGCAAGGAATGGGAAATGGCAGTTGCTTCGACATTTACAAATCATATTGTATTGATCGGTTTAGGTCATCTTGGATATCGGGTCGTAAAGACCCTGCGCGAAATGGGAGAAGATGTGGTCGTTATCTCTTTAGCCCCCGATCCAAACCTTGTGATCAGCGCACATTCCATGGATGTCCCCGTGATCGAGGGAGATGGCGCGCGTGAGGCGGTCCTTGATAGCGCAAATATCCGTAAGGCTCGATCGATTCTCTTATGTACCCAGAATGACAGCTTGAATTTACAAATGGCTTTAAAAGCCCGCAGCATGAATCCAGATCTGGAGGTCGTGATCCGTATTTTTGATGATGATTTTGCCTTAGCCTTGCAGCGCCAATTCGGATTCCGGGCTTTGAGTGCGACCGGCATGGCCGCCCCAATTTTTGCCTCATCTGCCGCCAATATTGATATCACCCCGCCAATCTCGATCGAAGGCCAGCCGAACTGTCTGGCACGTATCCACATCAACGATCATTCCTCATTGATCAGCAAGAGCCTGGGCTCAATTGAAGACCAGTTCAATTTGAGCATTGTATTTCTCAGCCATAATGGAATCTCAGACACACACCCCTCGGCCCATTTGTCGGTTTCCGCCGGTGATACTTTGGCCATTTTGGGAGATCCACAGGCAATCAACAACCTGGTCCATGAAAACAAATGATGATCTTCCTCTCGTTGGAATTGTTGGTGTCTGCGGGGCAGGCAAATCAACCTTAATCAAGGGCTTGAGTGCGTTTGGCGTCCCTACCAGGCATATTGCTCAAGAACACTCTTATGTTCAATACATGTGGAAGCGAATTACCAATCCTGACCTGTTGGTTTATTTGGAATGTTCTTATCCGGAGACTGTGCGCAGGCGAAACCTCAACTGGACGACCGCCGAGTATCAAGAACAGCTGCGCAGGCTCTCCCATGCCCGCCAGCATGCCGATTTATATATCCAAACCGATTCAATTACGCCGCAAGAAGTCGTTAATCACGTATTAAAATATTTGCGCGATCACGGGTATAATATTTAAAATAAAATCCACATCTCGCTCACCTTGTCACCTAAAGTGGTATAATCATCCCTGCGCCAGCCCAAGGCTGGTATTTGTATGAATCGGAGGCAGTAGTATTTAGATGAATCGACGCTATGTCAACCTCGCTTTAATTCTTTTTCTTTTGATCGTGTCCATATATGTTGACAGTGGTTCCACCATCCCTTTCTTAAATAAGAGCCTCCCAACTGTTTTAGGTCTCGATTTAAGGGGTGGAACGCAGGCATTGTTGGAAGTGGATCTGGCAGCGGACAAACCCGTCACTGCTCAACAAATGGCAGATGCCCGCCAGATTTTGGAAGGTCGTATCAACGGTCTGGGGGTCAGCGAAGCTGTCGTCCAGGTGGCAGGGGACCGCCGTATGGTTGTGGAAATCCCAGGATTGACCAATCCTGATGAAGTCATCGGAATTATCAAAGAAACAGGTCTTTTGGAATTTGTCGATTTAGGAGACACCCAACTGCCTGTCGGTACAACCATCGTTACCGATTTTAATTCTGGCGGTTCGGCCAGCCCGACACCAACCACCAGCCCCGCCGAAACTGCTACTGCCGAGCCCACACCCGGACCTGGCACCCCGACTGCCGGACCGACTGCATCCGCTACGCCTGAGAAGATCTGGCACACGGTGCTCACGGGAGATCAGTTGGCTTCTGTCAATGTTTCTACCAGCTCATTAGGAGCTTACGAGATTAACTTTGAACTCAAACCAGGGCCTGATGGCGCCGGGAAATTTGCAACTTTCACGCGCGATAACATCGGGAAAATCCTGGCCATTGTTCTGGATAAGAAAATTATTTCGGCACCTTCGATTAACGGTGAAATCCCCAATGGAACAGGACAAATCACCGGATCCTTCACCTATGAAGAAGCCAATAACCTTGCCATCCAGATGCGTTATGGTTCGCTGCCGGTTCCCTTGAAGGTTGTTGAAAGCCGGGTGATAGGTCCTACCCTTGGCAAAGACTCCCTGGATAAAAGCATTCTGGCCGGCGTAATCGGCTTTATAATCGTGACTCTGTTCATGATCATTTACTACCGCTTACCAGGCATTTTGGCCATGCTATCGATTGTGACCTATGCCTTGATCACGCTAACTTTATTCAAGATCATACCCGTCACCCTCACCCTTCCCGGTATTGCAGGTTTCCTGTTAAGTACTGGTGGTGCGCTGGATGCGAATATTCTCATCTTCGAGCGTATGAAGGAAGAACTTCGCGGCGGACGGACACTGGGCAATGCAATTGAATTAGGCTGGCGCCGGGCCTGGCCATCCATTCGCGATTCAAATATTGCAACGCTAATCACCAGCTTGATCCTTTACTGGTTTGGCTCATCCTTTGGCGCCACCATCGTAAAGGGCTTTGCAGTTACCCTCTTCCTGGGTGTGTTAATCAGTTTATTCTGCGCAATTGTGGTCACCCGCACATTCCTCGGCTTAACGTTGAATTTCCTTAAAAATCCGAGCGAGCGCCTGAGCTGGTTTGGCCTTTAGGAGTTACGCATGATAAACATACTCGGCAAAAGATACTATTATTTCCTCTTTTCCTTCTTCCTCATCGTTCCAGGCCTGGTATTGATGTTCATCAATGGCGGGCTTCCGCTGTCAATCGATTTTACCGGGGGCACCCTGCTGGAAGTAGGTTTTCCTGCAGGCGAACTCCCGCAGCCGGCGGATGTCATCAAACTTTTCAATGAGTTGAATATTAATGATGTGCAGGCGACCACAACAGGGAACAATTCCATTGTGATCCGCTCAAGCCCCCTGGATGATACCGGGCGCAGCGCCATTTTAAAGGCGATGACTACCCGTTTCGGCCAGGCGCCTGAAGTGCGCAGATTTGATACGGTCGGTCCAACGGTTGGGCAAGAGGTAACCACCCGTGCTGCATTGGCAGTTTTAGTGGCGGCTTTAGGTGTGATTTTATTCATCACCTATTCCTTCCGCGGTATCGAGCATTCTTTCCGTTATGGAGTTTGTGCAATTATTGCCATGATGCACGATGCCTTGATTGTTATCAGTATCGCTTCCATAGGCAGCACTTTTTGGGGATGGCAAATCGATTCGCTTTTCTTGACGGCATTCCTGACTGTAATCGGCTTTTCCGTACAGGATAAGATCGTTGTTTTCGACCGCATTCGCGAAAACAGTTCAATCTACCGCAAACTTCCGTTTGAAACCCTGGCCAACCATTCCATCGTCCAGACTCTGCAGCGTTCCATTAATACCCAGTTGATGACTTCGGAATTCATGCTTCTGGCTATGGCCCTGTTTGGTGGAGTGACACTGCGTGAATTCTCCGTTATCTTACTTGCCGGCCTGCTCAGCGGTACCTATTCCTCAATTTTCATCGCCGCCCCAATTCTGGTCGTGTGGGAAACCAAAGAATGGCGTACCTGGTTCCGCCGCCAACCGCTACAGGCATAAAAAACGCTTTAGGGCGTTGAGGTTGATTATGAAAATAACCCCAACCTTTCGCAAATAATCAAGCATGGTCCTGATGGATATAATTACATCAGGACCTTTTTATCTCACCTGGCATTTTACAATTCACTCAAAATAATTCGAAGAGGAGATGCGTATGCGAAAAGAAGTTGTGCTGATCACAGGCGCCAGTGGTGAAATCGGTCATGGTTTAATCACATACCTGGCAAGCCGGGGCGACGTCACCGTGGTCGCGATGGACGTGCAGCCGTTACCAGAAAGTCTTAAACCATACTGTGAACGGTTCATTATGGGCGACATTCTGGATGGCATGCTTTTAGGACGGCTGGTTGTAGAATTCGAAATTCGCACGATTTACCATCTGGCTTCTATCTTATCTACCAAGGCGGAATATAATCCGGAAACCGCGCACCGCATTAATGTTGAAGGTACGCTCAATTTATTGCGCCTGGCGGTGGAGCAATCACAGTGGCAGGGCCAGCCAGTGAAATTCTTGTACCCGAGTTCTATTGCCGCCTATGGTCTACCCAGTTATGCCGACAAGATGCGGGTGGGAAAAGTAAAAGAAAATGAATGGCTTCAGCCAACGACCATGTACGGCTGCAACAAACTATACTGCGAGCATCTCGGGCGGTATTACACGCATCACTACCGCCAGCTGGCCGCCGACCATAATGCCAATTCGGTCGATTTCCGCTGTATCCGTTTTCCAGGACTGATCAGTGCCATTACGATCCCCACCGGAGGAACAAGTGATTATGGTCCGGAGATGCTTCATCATGCCGCGCAGAGTCTACCCTACCGGTGTTTTGTGCGTCCAGATTCTCGCCTGCCCTTTATGGTCATGCCCGACGCAATCAAATCGCTATTAGCTTTAGAAGCAGCACCCAGAGAAAAGCTGTCTCAATTGATTTACAATGTGACAAGTTTTAGCATGACCGCCCAGGAAATTTCCGAGGTGGTCATTAAACATTTTCCAAAGGCAGAAATAACTTTCGAATCGCATTCAAACCGGCAGAATATTGTCGATACATGGCCTGGCGATATCGATGACACCGCAGCTCGCAACGATTGGGGATGGCAGCCAGATTATGACCAGAAACGAGCCTTTGAAGAATATCTTATCCCGGCCATCAAACAACGTTATCAGTGTTCCTGACCGAAGGGACTATTCGAGGATCTTCCAATGCAGCTTCCCACACATTTCATTACCGGCGTGATGATTGACAAATTTACAAGAAAAAGTAAGCTGCCTGAGCCCGTCCGTCTGGTGGTGCTCGCAGGCGCTTGTTATCTCTCGCATGGTATTTTGGATAAAATCGCCAGGGCGACTTACCACCCACCTGATCCATTGGACGATCGATTCTGGATCGTATATCACCGGAATATCCTGCCAACCATTACCTGGTCGCTGGTCGGAAATTATGGACAAAAACATTGGTTCGCCATGCTGTGTTCTGCATTACCTGACCTGGATTGGGTGATCCGTGGGCTAAAACAGAAGTATGGGCAGCAATTTCCTGGCTGGGATGGGCCTTTGTTAAACGAAGGCTTACATTCTTTCTTAAATCGCATACCGGTTATTAATTTGCTCAACCACCTGCCCGATATGCGCTTTCAACGCAAGGGTGTTCTGGTCGAATTAGGCCTTGTCGCATTTATTTTTGGCGCCATTCAGGTTCTCAACCATAAAAAATAAGGATAGGCACAGATTTTTGCCCTCTACTTAAACTCTTTTAGACGTATTTTATGAAATTCTAATTATTTTAAGCTATATTGAGACTATCATTTTTTCATCTGAGGTAAAGCAATATGAATTCTCCTAAATCAGTACAAATAAATCAACCGATCTCTTTTAAAGCAGAAACTCGCCAGCTCCTTAATATATTGATCCATTCTTTATATACTGAGCGTGAGGTATTTCTACGAGAGTTAATATCAAATGCATCCGACGCACTCACCCGGATCAATTTCGAAATGCTAACCAAACATGAGATCCTTGATCCGGGGGTGGAATTGGGAATTTGGATCCAGGCAGATCCTGAAAAGAATCAGATCTCGATCCGTGACACCGGTATTGGGATGACTCCAGATGAATTAAGCGAAAATCTGGGAACCATCGCTCATTCGGGAGCCAAAGCGTTTTTAGAAGCAGTACAGTCTGCCGGTGGAGATGTGAAAATATCCGACATCATCGGCCAATTTGGCGTTGGATTCTATTCAGCGTTCATGGTTGCGGATTCGATCACAGTTGTATCGCGCAGCTTCCAGAAAGAATCAACTTCTGCCAGGTGGATCTCAGATGGGGGTGAAACCTACCATATCGAGCCAGCCGAGAAAGAAGACCGCGGCACCGAGATAATTATTCAGCTAAAGGAAGATGCGAAAGAATTTACCCAGGAATATCGCTTAAAGGAAATTATCAAGAAGCATTCGAACTATATTCCCTTCCCGATTTATCTCGGCGAGAAAAACGAACAGGTAAACCAGCAGTCGGCTTTATGGCGCCAGCAGCCTCGCCAGGTTGAAGAAAAGGATTACCAGGATTTTTATCAGCAATTAACCCTGGACATGGAAGAGCCTTTGGCCAAGGTTCACCTTGCAGTGGACGCCCCGGTGCAGATGTATTCGATCCTTTTTGTTCCAGCTTCGCCGGAACGCAACATGTTTGCTTTGCGCAAACAAGATGGCCTGCAGCTTTACGCCCGCAAAGTCTTGATCCAGGAATATTGCACTGATTTGCTGCCCGAATATTTCCGTTACGTACAGGGTGTGGTTGATTCAGAAGATCTGCCATTAAACGTTTCCCGTGAATTTGTCCAATCTAACCGAGTCATGATCCAGTTGAAAAAAGTGCTCACCGCCAAATTAATCGACACTCTGAAAACGATGGGCAAGGATAATGCGGAGAAATATGAGAAATTCTGGAAGGTATATGGCAGATCGGTAAAAGAAGGGATTGCTTCGGATGCGGATAATATTGATGCCCTGACGGCATTAGTTCGTTTTCCCACCGTCAGCGAGCCCCAAAAATATTCATCGCTCGAAGATTATGTGTTAGCGATGAAACCTGGTCAAAAGAAAATCTATTACATCCTGGGTGATGATGAACGCTCCATTTTACACAGCCCGCACCTGGAAGCCTTCCGTCAACATGACTATGACGTAATCCTGATGACGGATCCTCTGGATCCCTTTATGCTGCTGCGCTTAAATAAATACCAGGATTTCGAATTTGCTAATGTCGCCAGTGAGGTTCCCGAACCATCCGAAAAACCCACTGAGGGTGATGAAAAGTCAAATGAAGAAAATCTAACCCCGGATGCAATTCAATCTATTTTGGATCGCTTTAAAACACAATTAGGCGATCGGGTGTCTGATATAAAATCCACCGAGCGGTTGGTTTCTTCTCCAGCGCGGCTGGTAGACCCGCAAGGAACCATAAATCCTGAACTGCAGCGAGTTTACCGCATGTTAAATAAGGAATATGAGGTTCCCCAAAAAGTTTTGGAGATCAACCCCAATCACCCGATCATACAAAAATTTTCCGGTCTACCGGCTGATTCACCCCTCAATGTGCTCATCATCGAACAGGTATATGAAGACGCGTTATTGATTGAAGGTTTGCATCCGGATCCTGCGAGCATGATCGAGCGGATTCAAGAATTGATGGAAAAGGCCCTTGGTTAAAGCCATCAAAAAGATTATATTGGGAAACACGCTCCGATCTCGCAAGCTGGAGTGTGTTTTCGTTAAATTCTTCACAAAAGCATGATAAAAAATACCCTTAAGTCAGTACATTTGTTTGATGAAAAGTGAATAAAATAAGACATATAGTTAACATCGCATGTTGGATTGTTATGAAGGAAACACATCATCGGTTGCAGCACGATCGCAATCAACGAGACTGTAAAATTAATGAATCCTTGAAGGAGGACCGATCCAGTGAAAAAAAATTCGATTGATGCATTGATGCGACCTAAATCCATTGCAGTTGTTGGCGCATCGGCGACACCAGGCAAAATTGGTTACACGGTAGTAAAGAATTTATTAGAAAGCAAATTTGAAGGCGAAATTTATCCTATCAATCCGAAAGACACAGAGATCCTGGGGTTGCCTTGCTTTAAAAGTGTTTTGGATGTGCCGGGTACCATCGATGCAGCAGTCATAACCGTTCCGGCTAAATTCATGTCAGGGGTTGCTGAAGAATGCGGCAAGAAAGGCGTCAAAGGACTGATCGCTATTGCCTCGGGGTTCAGCGAATCTGGACGAAAAGACCTTGAAGATGAAATGTTGGAAATCTGCGGTCGGTATGGTGTCCGTGTTTTAGGCCCTAATATTGTCGGTACGCTTTCCAACTCTGATAATTTAAATGCCTCTTTTGCCCCCTTCTTACCCAAAAAAGGTAAGGCAGCATTAATCTCTCAAAGTGGTGCGTTGTTAATTGCGATTGATGCCTCGTCATTCAGCCGGGGCGTTGGCTTCGATAAATTAATCTCCATCGGTAATATGTCCGATGTCGATTTCGCCGAAATTGTTGACTGGCTAAACGATGACCCCAACACGACCTGCATTACTTTGTATATTGAAGGTCTCAAAGAGGGTCGGCGTTTCCTGGAAGCGGCTCGGCGCTCGACCAAACCGATTATCGCCTTGAAATCGGGTGTGTCCACGCATGGCGCGGCTGCCGCGGCTTCCCACACCGGTTCGTTGGCC
Source organism: uncultured Chloroflexia bacterium (assembly GCA_963768585.1). Taxonomy (GTDB): domain Bacteria; phylum Chloroflexota; class Anaerolineae; order Anaerolineales; family Anaerolineaceae; genus CAVUNY01. Next base: position 200,330 of record CAVYIF010000013.1, on the reverse strand, counting down.
GGGGCGGCGAAAGTTTATGGGGCTGCTTTCCAGCAAGCGGGTGTCATCCAGGCTTCCGATCTGGATAACTTCTTCGATCGTACATTGGCACTTTCCCTCCAGCCAGGCATGCAAGGCGACAATCTGCTGATCATTACCAATGGCGGTGGCGTCGGTGTGCTGGCAACCGACGCGGCAGAGAAATTTGGGCTGCCCCTAAAATTCGCCCCGCCGGATGTCCAGAAGGAACTGAAAACACACATGCCTGAATTTGGTTCAGCCAAAAATCCGGTTGACCTGACGGGTATGGCAGGCAATGAATGGTATGGCGACTCGGTCCGTTATGCTTACGCCCACCCCTGGGTCGATGGTCTGGTGATTTTATACTGCGAAACGGCCATTACCAATCCGGTAGAAATTGCCCAATCGGTAGAAAAGGCCATCCGCGAATCTGGCGTTACTGGAAAGCCCATTTCAGTATCGATGGTGGGTGGTGAACGCTGTGATGCCGCGATACAATGGCTGGTGGACCACGGCATTCCGGCGTACGGCGCACCCGGTCTGGCCGTGAACGTCATGGCTGCTCTGCGAGAATATGATCAGATGCGGAAGTCATTGGCCGAACCGATCGAAGCATGCGGACCCGAAAATCGCGAGCTTGCTATCCAGGTCATCAAAAAAGCCCGTAAAGCCGGCCGTAATTCTCTGACTGAGATCGAAGCCAAACAGGTCTTTGCAGCCTATGGCATGCCAGTTACCAAAACTGAGCTGGCCAAATCCGAAGACGAAGCGGTTAAACTTGCAAAATCGATCGGTTTCCCGGTGGTGATGAAGATCGTTTCTCCAGACATTCTTCATAAATCCGATGCCGGGGGCGTCAAGGTCAATATCCAAGACGAAGCGGCTGTCCGCGAAGCTTACCAGATGATCCTGGCAAACGCGTTGGATTACAAACCCGAAGCCAATGTGCATGGTATCGCTATTCAAGAAATGGCACCCTGGGGTACGGAAGTCATCCTCGGGTCGATAAACGATCCAACATTTGGACCGACCATGATGTTTGGCCTGGGCGGCATCTTTGTCGAGGTCCTTAAAGATGTAACCTTCAGAGTGGCACCTGTGGCGTCAAACCAGGCCTTACATATGCTGGGTGAGATCCGCGGGGCACCCATCCTGGCGGGCGTGCGTGGCGAAAAACCGCGCGATCAGGAAATGCTGGCCGAAACCATTTGCCGTTATTCAACCATGATCCTGGATTTGGACGATGAAATCTCAGAATCGGACGCGAATCCAGTCCTTGTATACGAAGAAGGCAAAGGCCTTAAGGTTGTGGATGCGCGTATCATCCTCAAGAAAAAATAAACTTTCTTGCTCAAAAACAAATCCCCGGGATTTCCGGGGATTTGTTTTTTTATGAACTGATTTTCTGCCAGGCGCCTTCCCAGGGAGTGCCCAGGCGGTGCCGGATAGGTACATCGACCTTCATCAAGCGCTGGGCCACCTGGGCAGAAGTAACGGCAATTGTGGCCCAATCGTCCGCGATAACGGCCTGACGCAGACGTTCGCCCATAATTTGTGACCATTCCCACTCCAAGCGAAAACGGTCGGCTTTTACCCAGTAGCCTTTCTTCTCCCAGGCGACCACCGATGATTCCACTGTTTCATAAATTTTATCCAGTGATATTGCTATAAAAGCCGCCAGATCCCGGCTGTGCGCATCCGGTTCAGATTGTCTCATCAATTCGCGCAACGCTAAAACCACTGCTTTGCATAATTGTTTCCGTTGTTTACCCGACCCCTCCGGATTGATAACTCTTCCCAATGGTATCCTCCAATTCAAACATGCAAATACGATAACAGCCCGATTATATCTGATTTTTGTTTATAAGAGTTTTATATGAGTTATCGATTTACCCGCTACGGGCCATTTTCGAATCGATCAGAACCTCGTATAATTTCTGGTATAATCGAAATCCGGTCGGTTCGGCCCTGGGGAATTGCTGGAATTGGCAGACAGGCATGACTTAGGATCATGTGCCGAAAGGCGTGAGGGTTCAACTCCCTCATTCCCCACACAGACCAAATATCTTTAGACAAGGATCACAGCGTTGAAGATCGAAACCACACCTCGTGACGACCATCAGGTCAGTATCATTGCCGAATTCGAAACCGAATTCATGGAAAAATATAAGCGACAGGCGGCTCGCAAAATCTCACAGGAAACTCGCGTCCCCGGTTTTCGGCCGGGAAAAGCGCCTTATGACATTATCCGCCGGATGTATGGTGATGAAGCCATTCAAAAAGAAGCCATTGAATTAATGCTGGACAAGGTTTATCCTGATGTTCTGAAAGAGGCTGGCATTGAACCTGGTGGTCCGGGAAGCCTGGAGGAAGTCATCAGTCAGGACCCGCCAAAATTTTCATTTGTGGTTCCCTTAGCGCCAAAAGTCGAGCTTGGCGATTACCGTTCCATTCGCAAAGAATATAATCTACCCTCGGTAGAAGAAGATGAAGTGGACCAGGTGTTAAAGAACCTGCGCGCCAATTACTCGACCGCGGAACCGGTGGATCGAGCAATCGAGGAAGGTGACCTGGTTTCGGTCAAAGTCAGCGGCGAATTTACTCATCCTGCCGAAGGTGAAGAAACGGTCGCGATTAAAGAAAACACAGTACAAATGATCGTGGGTGAAAACGAATTTGAAACTGACGATTGGCCTTATGAGGGTTTCACCAGGGAACTGGTCGGCTTAAATGAAAAAGACACCAAAGAAATTGTCTATCAATATCCTGAAGATTATGTGGAAGAAGAACTGCGCGGAAAGGAAGTATTAATTAAGGCGGAAGTTGTTTCAGCCAAATCATTAACCCTGCCTGAATTAAACGATGAATTTGCAGCCTCGCTTGGTGAATATGAAACAGTCGATGCCTTGCGAGCCGCAGTACGTAAGAATTTGGAAGACAATGCCAACCGCGAATATGAGAATACTTATTACAATTCGCTCGTCGATGAAATCGTCGAAGCATCTACAATCAAATATTCGCCTCAGGTTCTCGAGGAAGAAATAGAGCGCGTTAAACACTCCCTCGAGCACGATCTGGAAGACCGCAAAATGGATATGCCCACCTACTTGAAATCGCTCGATAAGGATGAGGCAACCTTTATTGAAGAGGATATCAAGCCGGTAGCCAAACGCCGGTTAGAACGCTCCATGGCGATGGATGAAGTCGCTCGTGTCGAAACCATCCGGTTGGATCCTCAAGAACTGCAGCGTGAAGTTGCCGGGACGATGCAAATGCTGCAGCAGTCTGATCCTCAATACAGTAAATTACGCGGTGCCCAGGCTCAGAGTTTTGCCGAAAACTTGACGATGGAAACTGCGACGCGCATGCTTAACCGTGAGGTAATGAACCGATTAAAGTCGATTGCCACCGGTGAAGCAGATCTTCCCCCGGAAGCTGACAGCGGCCCGGAAGCGGAATCCGAAGCACCCGTCGAGGCGGCACCGGTTGAGGAAGCACCCATTGCGGCGGATCAGGTTGAGCAAGCACCTAGTCGCGGCGGATCAGGTTGAGGAAGCACCAGGCGCGGCGGATCAGCCGGTTGAAGAACCTGTAATGGCTGATCCATCTGCGGAGGAAACACCTCAAGCAGAATTATCTGCAGAAGAAGCGATTGAGGTGGAGCAACCCGAGGAAGATCCCACCTCTGCGGAAGCTTCCAGTAGCGATGAAACCCCAATGGCTGAAGAAACCGCGGTTGAAGAACCACCGGAAGACAAATCTGCCGAAGCATAGTTGATCTTACCGGACAGGAAACTTCCTGTCCGGTTTTAGAATAACAGGAGTTTATCAATGGACCAAATTTCACAATTCAAGAACGTCGTTCCCATGGTCATCGAGTCATCAGGCCGGGGGGAACGCGCGTATGATATATATTCTTTACTCCTTAAGGAGCGTATCATTTTTCTGGGCACCCCGATTGACGACCAGGTTTCCAATGTCATTGTCGCCCAACTGCTTTTCCTCAGCCGCGAAGATCCGGAAAAGGAAATCCAGATGTACATCAATTCTCCCGGCGGCCAAATTTACGCGGGTTTAGCGATCTACGATACCATGCAGATGCTGCCCAACCGCATCAGTACGGTTGCCGTGGGTGTAACCGCTTCTTTTGGCACGGTATTGTTGACCGCAGGCTCCAAAGGCCATCGCTACGCTCTGCCCAATGCCACCATTCACATGCACCAACCGTTGGGTGGCGCGCAAGGACAGGCATCCGATATCGAGATTCAGGCGCGCGAGATTTTACGTCTCAAGTCGCGTTTGCTTGAGATCATGTCCAAGCATACCGGGAAAACCCTGGAAGAAATTGAGCATGACACCAATCGCGATTTTTATCTGGACGCGAAAGGTGCCGTGGATTACGGCGTGGTTGATCAGGTCCTTCAAGCAGCCCCAAAATCATAATAATCGACAGTTCTGGACCGCACAATGCGGTCCAGAACTGTCTTACAGGTAACCCATGATCCACGACCTGACCCCTACCATCCAAAGTCTTATCCTGGATATGGATGGTGTTTTATGGAAAGATGATACCCTGCTTGTCGATTTGCCCGCCGCATTTCGAAAGATTAAAGAACTTGGGTTAAAGGTTGTGCTGGCGACCAACAATGCTACTCGATCATTGGATATGTATCTCAAGAGATTTGAGGGCTTTGGTGTCAGGCTTGAACCCTGGCAGGTGATCAATTCAGCGATTGCAACCGCCTTTTTGCTCCAAAAGAACTTCCCTCAAGGTGGACCGGTATATGTCATCGGCGAAAAAGGAGTTTGTGATACGCTCGCGGAGTTTGGTTTCTATCATACCGAGGACAAACCTCTGGCAGTGATCGTAGGTATGGACCGCCAGATCAATTATGAAAAACTGGCCAAAGCCACCCTGCTCATCCGCGGCGGGCTTCCTTTCTACGCCACCAATCCAGACAAAACCTTCCCAACGCCAGAAGGACTGGCGCCAGGCGCAGGTGCCATCATCGCATCCGTCCAGGCTGCGACTGACGTTGAACCACTCATGGCTGGTAAACCTCAACCAACAATGATGCAGGTGGCTTTAGAGAGGCTGAAGACGCCGCCGCGCCAAACGCTGGCAGTCGGTGACCGGCTTGAAACCGACATTTTAGGCGGTATGAATGCCGGCTGCCGGACTGCACTGGTATTGTCCGGCGTGGCAACCCTGGATGATCTTAAACATTTTTCTTATCAACCAGACCTTGTCGCCGCCGATCTGGCACAGATTTTAGGTATGTAAGCGCGGCAAGCGAGCGTCAGAATTATTATGGAACCAAACAAAGTATTAATTTACGATCTAACCCTGGCCCAGTTGCGCGAACAACTGAAAGCCATGGGCGAACCTGACTACCGTGCTTTGCAGGTCTGGCAGGGGTTGTACCAGCAGTTATGGGATGATCCGGAACAATTCACCAATCTGCCCGCTTCCCTACGCCAGAATTTGTCGGAGCAGTTTTCTTTCAGTTCGCTGACGCCATCTCAAATTCAAAATTCCAAGGATGGCGAAACAACAAAGACCCTATTTTTACTGCCAGATGGAGATGCAATTGAAGCTGTCTTAATGCTCTATAAGGACCGCCGCACATTATGTATCTCCACGCAGGCCGGGTGTGCCATGGGGTGTGTGTTTTGTGCCACCGGTCAAATGGGCTTCAAGAAACATCTGACCAGCGGTGAAATTGTAGAGCAGGTCTTGTACTATGCCCGCCAGCTCAAACAACGCGGCGACCGCGTCACCAATATTGTAATCATGGGAATGGGCGAGCCTTTTCATAATTATGCCAATACAATGGCGGCCATCGACCTCTTAAACGATCAAGAAGGATTTAGATTGGGTGAACGGCGCTTCACGATTTCAACCGTCGGATTGATCCCCGCGATTCGCCAGTTTACCAAAGAAAAGCGCCAGATCAACCTGGCAATCAGCCTGCATTCGGCGGATGAGGAACAGCGCTCGGATCTGCTGCCTGTAAACAAAAAGTATCCTATCCAAGAATTGATTCAAGCCTGCCGCGAATACACCGAAACAACCAGGCGACGCTTAACTTTCGAATGGGCCTTGATCCACGATGTGAACGATTCTGTGGGAAGTGCGCAGGATCTGGGACGCCTGCTTAAGGGGTTGTTATGCCACGTAAACGTAATCCCGCTCAACCCAACGCGCAAATACCGCGGTATAGCCACAACCCGGCAGCGGGCAGAAGAATTTAAAGCCGAATTAGAAAAAAACGGCATCCCATGCACGATTCGAATCCGGCGAGGGATCGATATCCAGGCCGGCTGCGGCCAATTGGCAACCGAAGCACAACCTAAGAATCATTGATATGCACATGTTATAATTTGGGATCTATGGACTTCATTAATAAGTGGATGGATGGTCTTACCAAGACCCGAAAACAGACTTTTGGGCGTATCGCTACGCTTTTTGGTGCAGCCGACATTACCGAAGACACCTGGGAAGAATTGGAAAGCCTTCTGGTTCAGGCGGATATCGGTGTCGAAACGACCGATTCGGTTGTTGAGGCTCTGCGTTTCCGCGTTAAAGAGGATGGGGTTTTCCGCACCGCCGACTTGCAGGACATTTTGCGGGAAGAATTATTGGTTCGAACTCGATCCCGCCCCATTAATTCGCCTGGACCAGCAGCCCGCCATCGTTCTCCTGGTCGGGGTAAATGGCTCAGGTAAGACCACTACCGCAGCCAAATTAGGAAAACAATATTCCGAACGAGGGAAAAAGGTTCTCCTGGCTGCCGCCGATACCTATCGTGCCGCAGCGGTGGACCAGCTGCAGATTTGGGGCGAGCGTCTTAACCTGCCGGTAATCGCCGGTCAGCCCAATGCAGACCCGGGTGCGGTGGCGTATGACGCGGTACAGGCAGCGCTTTCCCGCCAGACCGATATCGTGTTTGTGGATACCGCCGGGCGTTTGCATACTCGTTTTAACTTGATGGAAGAATTAAAAAAGGTTGACCGCGTGGTCGGAAAAGCCCTCCCAGGCGCACCACACGCCACCTGGCTGGTTTTAGATGCCACCACGGGTCAAAATGCATTAAACCAGGCCAAAGCCTTTAAAGAGGCTGTTAAAGTTACCGGGGTGATTCTGGCAAAACTGGATTCATCTGCCAGGGGAGGGATGGCATTCGCCATCCAAAGAGAAATTGGTTTACCCATTCTTTATGCCGGCCTGGGTGAAAAACCCGACGACTTGCAGCGCTTTGACCGCGAAGCATTTGTGGATGGTTTACTCACCAAGAATAAATCTTTAAATTGACCAGAACCTTTTTGCGGAGTGTCCTTTATTGGATGCTGCCGATATATTTTTGTCTGGAGGACTTTCATGCAAGATCTTTTAGAACGCCTTGAAACATGCGCGCAGGTAACCCGAGATTTACAGGTGCATCTTTGACTTACCCAAACGGGAAGCAAAATTAGAAGAGTTGCAGAAAAAAAGCGAAGATCCCAATCTGTGGGAGGATGCCAATCACGCTCGTAAATTGATGAAAGACCTTTCCGATGTGCGTGAAGAGGTAGAAGGCTGGCACAAGTTAGTCAAGCACATTCAAGAATTGACTGAACTGGCAGAATTGGGAGATGAGAGTTTTCGCAATGAGTTAGAAGCAGAGACCAACCTGGTTGAAAAAGATATTCATAGACGGGAACTCAGCACCCTCTTATCCGGCCCTTATGATAAGGGGAATGCTTTGCTCACAATTAACTCCGGCATGGGTGGGGCCGACTCAAACGACTGGGCAGCCATTCTGGAGCGGATGTATTTACGCTGGATAGAACGCCGCGGATTTGAGAGTGAAATCCTGGATATGTCCGAAGGTGAAGAAGCGGGCATAAAAAGTGTGACGATTGCCGTTACTGGGAGATATGCTTATGGTTACCTCCGCCCCGAAAAAGGTGTCCATCGCTTGGTCCGTCTTTCCCCGTTTGATTCTGCCCACCGCCGGCACACCTCGTTCGCCCAGGTGGAAGTTCTTCCAGAAATAAATGGAGATGAAGCCATCACCATCCAACCAGATGAAATCCGGATCGATATATTTCGATCTTCAGGTGCTGGCGGGCAGAATGTACAAAAAAATGCCACGGCAATTCGCCTGACACATCTACCCACCGGGATTGTGGTTACCTGCCAGAACGAACGCTCACAATTGCAGAACCGTGAAAATGCCCTGCGCGTGTTACGAGCCCGTTTGTTTGAAATTCAACGCCAGGAACAGGATAAACAGCTTTCCGATCTGCGCGGTGAATATGTCAAAACAGAGTTTGGTAGCCAGATTCGGTCATATGTTATTCACCCCTATCAGATGGTCAAGGATCATCGTACAGAATATGAGGTTGGCAACACACAGTCAGTACTCGATGGAGAAATTGACGGCTTCATCGAAGCCTACCTGAAATCGGAATTTAATAATGTCGGAGCCTGAATGAAAGAGGACTGCGCAGCCAGTTTTGACCAGATAGCAACCCACCATTTCCACAATCGATTGGTGGAAAGCGAACTAATCTAATTTCCGCTGTAAATCGAACAGTCCCAGATCAAGGTTTTTTTGAGTATTGACGACCTCCTCTAAAGGGGTCGTTTTTACTTCACTTTTCAGTAGCCCAACTAATACCCCGGTTTCACCCCTGGCAATGGCATCTGTCGCACCTGTCCCCAACCGGCTGGCGAGAATCCGATCAAAGGCGCTCGGATTTCCGCCACGCTGGACGTGTCCTAATATGGTCACCCGTAGATCAAAACCCAGCCGCGCATGATGGGCCTTAAAATATTCATCTAATTTTTGGGCATTATATTTTGCCCCCTCGGCGACCACAATAATGCAGTGAGCCTTACCTTTATCGTATGCTTTGCTTAAGATTTCTGCCACTTCCTCGGGACCTGTGTCCACCTCAGGAATAACACAAGCTTCGGCACCGCCAGCGATTGCAGACATTAAAGCCAGATAGCCGCAGCCTCGCCCCATAACCTCAATCAGAAATGCGCGCTGGTGAGAAGATGCTGTTATTTTCAACCTGTCGATCGATTCTAAAGCGATATTCAGCGCAGTATCGACCCCAATCGTCATTTCTGAGCCTGCCAGATCGTTATCAATCGTAGAGGCAATTCCGACGACCGGAAAACCCCATTTCGATAAAGCATATGCTCCGGTCTGGGAACCATTACCGCCAATGACCACCAGCGTATCGATTGCATTTTCATTTAGTGATCGGATTGCTTTTCGCTGCCCATCTTCAGTTTTGAATTCTGATGAACGCGCACTGCCCAGCATTGTTCCGCCACGGTTTAAAATACCGCCAACATCCCGGGTTCCTAAAGGAATGAACCTGCCATTAATCAGCCCTTCGTATCCTAACTTGATACCAAACATCTCCCACCCACGTGACGTGCCGGTCCTCACAACAGCCCGGATGGCAGCATTCATCCCTGGAGCATCACCACCGCTGGTCAAAACTGCAATACGTTTCATAAGCCCTCTCAAAGCAAATATTCTGGCGTTCATTTTAACACGGTTGGTTACCATAAATAAGAATCACAACAACCCCAGGCGGTAACAAATACGCGCTGGGTTATCACCGACTGCTAAATTATTTTCTAGGACAGCTGTCGAACCAGCGGGCGGAGTTCCAACCACCACTGTTCTAATTGGCGTTTGTGAACCGGGTCAATCTCGCGCGGCAAATCTTCGAGGCTGTGGAATTTAATCGTACCGCTCTGAAAACCGATAAATGCTCCCCGAGAAGATTTCTTTTCAGCTTCATAGTTTAGAAATTCTACGCAGCGCGTTGCCAACCGGGTAGCTTGAATGCGATCGAAAGGCGAAGGGTTGCCACCTTGCTGCATATGACCCAGAATTGCGTTACGGACATCGAAGAGGTCTTTGCTCTCTTCTTCAAACAAGGCTGTCATAAAATTCGTCGTGTAAAGCTGGTTAGCGTTCTCGTTTCGGATAACCAGGCTGATTCGTTTTCCTTGTTGAAATTCCTCAATCATATGGTTTAGATCCGCTTCCAAATCGGTTAACTTAACCCCTTCTTCATTCAGATAAACGCGTTCAGCCCCACTCGCCAGGCCGCTCATCAGCGCCAGATAACCACAATAGCCACCCATAACTTCAACCACGAAGCAGCGGCGCGTGGCAACGGCTGACTGTTTAATTTTATCAAGAACCTCAACGATACTATTCAGGGCTGTGTCAGCGCCAATACTCAACTCAGAGCCAGGCAAGTTGTTATCAATAGATGCCGGCAGGCAAATTATCGGCAGGTTGAAAGCAGGGAAGGTGTCTCGTTGAGTATACAATTTATACGCCGCCTCGTAAGCCATCCATCCACCGATCACCAACAATCCCTCGATGCCCTGCGCCTCCAGCGTGCGGGCAATGGCATACCATTCGCTTCCGGAGGGCACCTTTCGGCTGACTCCCAACTGTGAACCACCCATCGACCCCCAACCATGAACATTCATCCAACCGAAATCCTCAAGTTCACCGCTGATCAACCCTTCAAACCCATTCCTGACCGCCATAACCGTATGACCTTCGTCGATCGCCATACGGACAGCGGCCCGCACTGCTGTGTTCATACCCGGAGCAGGGGCACCATCGGTCAGTATTGCTAATCGCAATCGACGGATGCCGGGTTGAGGAGGATGGGGCAGCGCGCGCAGCAGGGTGCGTAGAATGACAAACTGATCCCTGAAACTGCCCCCACGCAGCTCCATGGCACGATCGAAATCATGAGCAGATATTGCATCCGCGACAGCCCTGGTTTTCTCAACACATTCCATCAGGGGTAGATGCGTAATCCGGTTATAGCGCATGCCAATCAACTGTGGTTCCGCCTCTGCGGAAGCGTTGAGCAGCTGCTTAACAGCAGCATATCCGAGCAAGGTACTCATCCACCGATCAAAGGCACTCGGCGCACCACCACGTTGAATATGCCCCAGGATTGTCACCCGGGCATCTTCACCCAGGCGCTCCTCCAGTACTTTCACCACATGCGAGCTGGTAATGGGCTTCCCATTTCTGTCACGCGCTCCTTCTGCGATCACCACGATACTATGCCTGCGACCAGCTGCTCGCCCGGCAGCCAGCACCTCACACATAAGAGTCTCCCAATCATCCGTTTCCGGAGGACTTTCCGGTAAAAACACCCAGTGGGCTGTCCCAGAAAGGCTGCCCATTAGAGCCAAATATCCACAATTCCTGCCCATCACTTCAACAACAAATGTACGCTGGTGGCTCGAGGCGGTACTTCCTATCTGGTCAAGTGCATCCGTGATCCGGCGAAGGGCAGTGTCCGCACCGATCGTCATATCGGTGCCAGAAAAGTCATTGTCAATCGAGCCGACCAACCCTGTGATTGCCAGGTGAGGATGCTGTGCCGCAGTTTCTTTGGATATTTCACCCTGTATGACAAGGTCAGCCAGCAAACTAGACCACTCCTGGCGAAAAAGATTGGCACCTGTCAGACTGCCATCGCCACCAATCACCACCAGGCGGTCAATGCCGTGCTCCACAAGATTCTTGGCTGCTCGCTTCCTTCCTTCACGAGTGCGAAATTCGGCACAGCGTGCTGTCCCAATCATCGTTCCACCACGCTGCATGATCCCACCAACGTCATTCCAGGCCAATTCACGAATCCGCGTACCGCCATCCACCATGCCTTGATAGCCTTCATAAATTGCGAAAACTTTGGCACCCATGCTAAGCGCCGCACGGACCACGGATCGCAGCGCTGCATTCATTCCAGGTGCATCACCCCCGCTTGTCAGGACGCCGATTACTTTATTATCAGGTTGTATGATCATTTTCTCTCCTTACATCGCTCTCTATATTATATAAAGAACAATCATTTTTTGGCCTGATTTGCGGCATATTGCTGTTAAAAACAATGAATAGTCCTCCACCTTTCACAAGTGACACTTTCTATTGTTTATTCTGCCAAACGACAGTAGAAGGTCGTTTGTGATTTCTGATACAATGCAAGGTATTGGCTTTCGCCGTACAAAGATGAAGAATCCGATTTTTTTCCATTCAAGCCATCTTGCTCAAAATATGAAATGAAATAGAATAATAATAAGAGGAGTGATCATGTCAACCACCACAGTCCGCATTCCCGTATCCACCTTGCAAAACTTTATTTGCGATACTTTTACCAAAATGGGCGTTCCAAAAAATGAAGCCCAGATCTGTTCGGAAGTAGTGATCACGTCAGATTTGCGCGGGATCGAATCACATGGAATTGGACGGTTAAAATATTATTATGACCGCATCAAAAGCGGACAGCATAAAACCACGACCCAGGTTGAAATCATCCGCGAGTCACCAACCACAGCGGTGGTAGATGGGCATCACGGTATGGGGATGATCACCGCAACCAGTTCGATGCAGATGGCGATTGATAAAGCCGAAAAATATGGCATGGGGGCAGTGGCAGTGCGAAATTCTACCCATTTTGGCATCGCTGGCTATTATCCAACCATGGCTGCTAAAGCCGGTATGATTGGTATGACATTTACCAATGCACGCCCGTCTATAGCACCCACTTTTAGTGTTCAAGCTAAGTTAGGGACTAATCCCATTGCTTTTGCCTGTCCCACGGACGAGGATTTTCCTTTTATCTTTGACGCTGCCACTTCTATTGCCCAGCGTGGAAAATTTGAAGTATATGCACGTGCCGAGAAGACAGCACCGGAAGGATGGGCGGTGAATCAGCAAGGCGCCATGCAAACCAATCCCGACTCGGTTTAACCGGGCTGTCGCAAGATACGATCGCCCTGTTGCCTTTAGGCGGATTTGGCGAATTGCTGGGCGGGCATAAAGGTTACGGCCTGGCGGTAATCGTTGAAATTTTATGCGCATCCTTGCAAAGCGGCGCATTTCTTCAAGATTTATTGGGGCTCGATAGCGAGGGGAATAAGCGCAATTTTATGGTTGGGCATTTCTTTATGGCCATCAAAATTGATAATTTCGTCCCGTTAGCGGAATTTAAGCACACCACCGGTGAAATTCTGCGGGAACTGCGGGCAGCACGCAAAGCCCCTGGATGTGAGAGGATCTATACTGCAGGCGAAAAAGAATTTGAAATTGAACAGTTTGTGCGTGAGCATGGGGTTGAAGTGAATCCAAATTTACAAAAAGAGATCAAGATTATTCAAAAAGAACTGGATTTACAAAATTACAAATTTCCATTTTAAGGGGATTATTTTTGGCTTTGCCCCTGCTTTTTGGTTTATCACTAAGGGATTGGAAAATCCAGACATCTACGCATTGACAAAATTCAACAAACACCTTATCATTTTCACTAGAATTCAACAATATTTGACAGTTTTCAACAAAGAAGAAGTAGAAATTGACTGCATTTGAACGAAGATTCCAACTCATGAATGTCCTTCGCGAACAGCCCGGTATTCGGGTACCTGACCTCGCCATATTATTGGAGGTGTCGGAAGGGACAATACGGAATGATCTGCGGGCTTTGGCGGCTGCCGGTCAGCTGACTAGGGTTTGGGGCGGAGGAATTCCAAGCGAGGACCGAGGAGTGAGCCCGGCCTATACCGCCCGTGCCCAGATGAACCAGTCCGCAAAGCAAAACATCGCACGGATAGCAGCCGGATTGGTTGCAGATGGCGATTCGGTCCTATTTGATGCCAGCACAACCGTTTTTCATATGGCCCATTTTCTCCAGGATCGTCGCAATCTGACGATCATCACCAACGGTATCGATATTGGCCGCGAACTTGCCCGCAACCCATCTAACACGGTGATCCTTCTGGGAGGTATCCTGCGCCCGGACGGCTCTGCAATTACCCGACCCACCGGCGAACATATCTTGCACGACCTGCATATGAAAACAGCCTTCATTTCCTCCAGCGGATTCTCGATAGAAGCGGGGTTAACCGAGGTGGATATTCTTGAAGCTCAGTTCAAGAGTACCATGATCGCATCCGCAGGTCGCCTGGTAGCGCTGATCGACTCGAGCAAATTTGGCAAGGTCGACCTGACTCACTGCGCGCGAATTGAACAGGTCAGCCATATATATTCAGACAACAACCTGTCCTCGGAATGGCAAGCGATGCTTACAACTGCTGGTGCTGCCTTCACGCTGTGTGGCGAGACAAATCTAACCAATAAACTTAAAAAAACAGAACTGGAACAAGCATCGTGACTGACATTCACCTTTACGTCGGCGATAATGCCATTGATCAGTTGATCCAATACTGCCAAACTCAACATATGAAACATTTCTTGATGGTGGCAGACCAAAACACGTATGCCGCGCTTGGGCAGGCAATCGAAAGCGCCCTGACAACTCGTGGTTGGGATGTCAAATCAGTGGTCTTTCAGGATGCGGTCGTGATTCCCAATGAAGCTTTCATCTTCCAGGTTTTATTACAGGCTGATCCGCTGGAACGCACATATCTGGCGGTAGGCTCCGGCACGCTGACCGATATCACCCGTTTTGCCAGTCACCGCAACCGGCGGCCCTTCATTTCGCTGCCGACTGCCCCATCCGTAGATGGATATACCTCACCCAGCGCATCGCTTGTGGTTGGCCAAATGAAGCTGACGGTGGTTGCCCAGCCGCCGGTGGCAGTCATCGCAGATTTGCCAACCCTGGTTAATGCCCCTCAGACGATGATCGCAGCCGGGTTTGGAGACATCCTGGGTAAGGCGATTGCCCTGGCCGACTGGAAGCTCGGTTCCCTCGTCTGGGATGAACCGTATAGTGCGGATATTGCCCGGCGCGTGCGAAAAACATTGAATGCCTGTACGGATGCGGCCACAGAAATCGGACAGGCTTCCCCCTCTGGAATTGAAAAGCTGGTTTCCGCCCTGGTCGACTCGGGTCTCTGCATGCTTGATTTCCGCAATTCTCGCCCAGCCTCCGGAGCCGAGCATTACATGTCTCACTTTCTGGAGATGAAACTGCTGCGAGAAGGTCGTCCGGCTGTTTTACACGGCGCCAAGGTTGCCTTGTGTTCAGTTCTGATAGCTAATCTATACGAAAGATTGCGCCAGATCGACCGTGCTGAAGCTGCCCGGCGGTTACAAGCCAGTATCCTACCCAACCGTGCGCAAGAGGTTGCCCGTATTCGACAGGTTTATGGGCCGCTTGCCGACAAACTAATCATCGAACAGGCCCCATTCCTCGATATGACTGCAAAGGAATACGATCTTTTAAAAGCGCGCATCCTGGAGCATTGGGAGGAGATTCAAGCGTTGGCAAACAATGTGCCCGGACCGGAGCAAATGGAAAATTTGATCCTTCAGGCCGGTGGGGCTACCCAACCCGCCGAATTGAACCTGACGGACGAAGAGGTCCAGGAGGCGCTGACGTACGCGCATTATCAGCGCAACCGTTTTACCGCAAGCAAACTGGTACGAATTTTAGGAATGGAACCGTAGCCAATAAACGGTCTGACCGCCGCATCGCCGCTTACGATCTTGCAGCCGAAAAACTACAACCTAGAAAAGGATGCCCATATGTTATTACGCGATAAATATAAAGCGAATGTCGACAGCTTCATCGAGGTCTGTCATCAACTGGCTCAAAAATTGTATGTGACCAGTCATGGCGGTAATCTGGCCTGGAAACTGGAAGACGATTTGGTGCTGATCACGCCAACCAAGCTAAACAAAGGCGTCGTGCAAGCTGAGGATGTGGTCTTCATCAACCTCAAAGGAGAGGTCATTGAAGGAAGCCGCCGTCCAACCGGTGAAACCCCGATGTATTTAAAATTCTATAAGGAACGACCGGATATTGTTTCCATCATCCACTGCCACCCGGCGGCCGCCTGCGCGTTGGCGATAAATAAAGGGAAAAATTGGCTGATGCGTCCATTGTTCCCGGAAACCACCATTGAAATCGGACCGGTGCCGGTTGTGCCTTACGCCGAGCCGCTGACCGAAGAACTGGCCGAAAATTTTGGTCCCTACCTGCCGCGCTATAACAATTTCATCATGGAAAATCACGGTCTGGTTACCATGACCCGGGGCGACATTGTATGGACCATGCTGAACGTTGAAGAGCTGGAATCTACCGCCCATTCGGTGATCATGGCAATCCAGGCCGGCGGCGTGAAAGAACTGGATCGTAAAGCAGTGCGGGACCTGAGTAATGTGATGCGCACGCGGGCTTTACCGCTCTTCGGCGCGCCTGGCGTGGTCAATTCACTGGAAGAACTGTATTTTGATATGACGGAAGCCTGATTTTCAGATTCAAGTTATGTTTTGATCGATGACCTTCGAAACACCAGGAAATTGGATAATGACCTCATCAATTAATGTTTCTGAGCTAGAAGCCCAACTGAACAGTTTTTCCTTGTCCGAGCGGTCAAAAGCATTGAACGAGCTGAACGCGCTTGCACGTAATGGGGCGATAAAGCTTGAACCGGAAAAGGAAGTGGCAAATATGCACTGTCATACCTTTTTCTCCTTCAATGCCTATGGATATTCACCCAGCGCACTGGCATGGATGGCAAAAAAGCGAGGCTTTGCACTGCTGGGGATGGTAGATTTTGATGTGCTGGATGCCGTGGATGAATTCCTGGATGCCTGTTTGACCGTCGGCATACGAGGCAGTGCTGCTTTAGAATCGCGTGTGTATCTCCCTGAATTTGCCACGCGCGAGATCAATTCACCAGGCGAACCTGGCGTGCTTTATTATATGGGCATCGGTTTTACCTCCAGCCAGGCGCCAGTCGCGGCAGCGCCCATCCTCGCGGATATGCGCGGGCGGGCCGAAGAGCGCAACCGGGCCATGGTCCAGAGAATCAATGCATACCTGGAACCAGTCATGATTGATTACGATCAGGATGTGCTGCCGCTGACCCCGGCTGGAAACGCCACCGAGCGCCATCTTCTGGCTGCGTACACAAAAGCCGCCTCAGATCAATTGGACAACCCGGTTCCTTTTTGGGCCGAAAAGCTAAAACAACCCGCAGAGCAGATCACCGCTCAGATCGGCAACGTGCCTGTATTCCAGAATACGGTCCGCGCTAAATTGATGAAGCGAGGCGGTATCGGATACACCCAGCCAGGCCCCGATACATTTCCATCCGTCGATGAAGTTAACCAATTGATCGTTGCCAGCCAGGCCCTGCCCTGTGCTGCCTGGTTAGACGGCACCTTGAAAGGCGAACAGGATATCGAAGAACTGCTCAACCTGCTCATCGCAAAAGGGGTTGCTGCACTCAACATTATTCCCGACCGCAATTGGAACATTGCCGATCCAGACATCCGGCAGAAAAAAGTGGAAAATTTATACAAGGTTGTCGACCTTGCAAAGAAACTGGATCTTCCATTGAATATTGGCACCGAAATGAATTCATTCGGTCAAAAGTTGGTAGACGATTTTGACCAGCCTGAACTGGCTCCCTTACGGAATGCATTTATGGATGGGGCCTATTTTATCTACGGGCATACGGTGATGCAGCGTGCATTGGGTTTGGGATACCAGAGCGAATGGGCGAAATCGCATTTCTCCCTGCGCCGCGATCGAAACGCCTTCTATATCCGCATCGGACGGCAGACAGGTCCTGACCGGCTATCATATGAAAAAATCAAGGCGATGTCGCCAACCACGCCGCCTAATGAATTTTTGATTTCCAGATAATCCACCTGGAAATCGTAAACAAAGTTGTCTACCGACAACCTTCGCATCCGTTTATTTAGGAGGTAGCTGTGACTGATAAATTTGAAGAATATCAACGTAGTGCTGGACCTTTGCCTGAAAAATACCACTTATGGCCGCTTTATGGGTCAGGCCTGGAAAACATGGGCAAAGATGGCAAAATGATTGATGTACCTTTTCCCACTTATGGTCCAGATGAACTGCTCATTCGGCATGACGCTTGTGGACTATGTTTTTCGGATATCAAGGTGATCAATCAAGGGCAAAATCACCCCCGAATTTACCAGGATATGAAAACCGATCCGGTAGTACTGGGGCATGAAGTCTCGATGACCGTAATCGGTGTCGGCGAAAATCTGCGCGACCGGTATAAGGTGGGTGATCGCCTTTCGATGGAACCGGAAATTTTCTATAAAGGCCGTTCACTGGCATATGGTTACTGGTTTCAAGGTGGTCTGTCGCAGTATACAGTCATCGGTCGCGAATTCTACGACAACGATCACGGCAACAACCTCATATTTGTAAAGCCTGAGCGAGGTTACGCTGAAATCGGTCTGGCCGAACCCTGGGCCTGTGTGGTTGCGGCTTATTCGCTTGAATATCGGTCGGCTTTGAAACCAGGCGGTACGTTGTGGATCATTGGTGCAGGTGATACCCGGCCCTTTACGATCGGTTCCGGATTCGATGCGGACGCACATCCGGATCGTGTCCTGCTAACCGACGTCCCAGAACCGTTTGCCGGCTGGGTAAAAGAAAAGGCAGCCTCACTCAATATTGAAGTTGTCGAGGTGCCGGATTTATCAAAGCTCCCGGTTGAATTTGCCGACGATATCGTCGTGTTGGGCGCCGACCCTGATTTAATCGAAAAAGTCAGTCCCTATCTGGACCAGTTTGGCATCCTGGCAATCATGGCTCAGAAAGCGATGCCGCGCAGGACCAATGTCGATGTAGGCCGCATCCATTATCACCGCTGGTTGTACATCGGCAGCACCGGGCTGGATATCGCCAAAGCCTACAGCGAACATCCAATTGCTGCAAATCTCAAAACAGGCGGCAGGTCGTTGTTTGTGGGCGCAGGCGGCCCAATGGGACGCATGCACGTGCAGCGAGCAGTCGATTTCAACAATCCCCCCAAGACCATCGTATGCTCTGATGTCAGCGATATGCGCCTGGGCGAACTCAAAGCGACTTTTGCCAAACAGGCAGAGGAGAAGGGAATCGAATTCATCTGCCTGAATCCAATGAATAAAGATGAGTACCAGGCGGGCATCGCCCCATTCAAACAGACTGGTTTCGACAATATCGTGGTTATGGCGCCAGTTCCGGCTGTGATTTCAGATTCTGCCACGCTCCTTGCCCCGAATGGTCTGATGAATGTGTTTGCCGGTGTGGCCCGCGGGACAATGGCAGGTCTGGATCTGAGCGACACCTATTTGAAGAATACACGCGTGATTGGACATTCGGCCTCCGTGATGGACGATATGCTTATGGTATTGGATAAAACCTATTCCAGCGAACTATCGCCTAATCGTTCGGTATCCGCCATTGGCTCCCTTGCGGCAGCTAAAGACGGATTGAAAGCCGTCAAAGACGCCGCACTTCCAGGCAAAGTTGTCATTTACCCCAACATCAAAGACTTTCCTCTCACCACTTTGGCTGAACTGAAGGATAAACTGCCCTCAGTTTATGCACTGTTGAATGAGCGTGAAGAATGGACCAATGAGGCAGAAGCTGAATTTTTACGTGTAATGCTGCCATGAAACTGATCTATAATCTCTATACGCGGACCTTACAGCGGTCCGCACCTGACAAAAAGAAGTGAACCTCATGGACAAAATCTTACAAGACAGGGTCGCCCTGGTAACGGGCGGCGCACAAGGACTGGGCCAGGCTATTTGCTGGCGATTGGCCCAGGAGGGATGCCACGTTGTTGTGGCAGATTTAAACGAAGAGAAAGCAAACCAGACCGCGGCAGCCATTACCGACCGGCGTGCATTTGGGTTCAAGGTCGATGTAACTGACGAGACACAGGTCCGTGCGATGGTGGATCGCACCATCCAGGAATTTGGCCGGCTGGATATTCTGGTGGCTAATGCGGGGATCTTGATTGCCGAAGATATCGCTGATTTTCCGGCTGAAAAATGGCTGGCTGTGATCAAGGTCAACCTGTATGGTTATTTCTTGTGCGCAAAGCATGCCGCGCGGGTTATGAAAACCCAAAATAAAGGCGTAATTCTTGAAATCAACTCCAAATCGGGCAAAAAAGGCAGTTTTAAGAACTCGGCCTATGCCGCTTCCAAGTTTGGAGGGGTAGGTCTGACCCAAAGCATCGCACTTGACCTCGCCGATCATAATGTGCGCGTCAACGCAATTTGCCCGGGAAACCTGCTCGACTCGCCATTATGGAACGAAGGTCCAAATTCCCTTTTCAAGCAGTACGCACGTAAATGGGAGATCACGGAAGAGGAAGTGCGCAAGAAATATATCGACCAGGTACCCATGAAAAGAGGCTGTACCTATGAAGATGTTTGCAATGTCGTTGTTTTCCTTGCCTCAGATCAGGCTGGCTACATGACCGGACAGGCGATCAACGTCACAGGTGGACAGGAAATGCGCTGAGATTTTAGAGTCGTGCC
This sequence comes from uncultured Chloroflexia bacterium, assembly GCA_963768585.1. Classification (GTDB taxonomy): domain Bacteria; phylum Chloroflexota; class Anaerolineae; order Anaerolineales; family Anaerolineaceae; genus CAVUNY01. The sequence continues at coordinate 180,003 of CAVYIF010000013.1, read as the reverse complement.
CCAGATTTCTACTGTAAGCGCGATCCTCAAAATACAAAATAAAGAACTTATCAAGGAGATTATTTTATGGTCACCGACACAAAACCGGAACAATCCAACCTTTCTCGAATGGAAGCCGTATCGGCAGTGATTGAAGAACAGGGCTTGACCAAGGAAGAACTGATTGGCTATCTGCGCCAGGTCATGGAAATCCGCGCCCTGGAAAACAATATCGCGAACTTGCTGAGCAAAGCCGTATTAAAAGGCGCTTCTCATCTGTATGCCGGTCAGGAAGCTGTGGCCGTCGGTGCGATTGCAGCCCTGCAGGACAATGATTTCATCACCAGTACCCATCGCGGGCATGGTCATGCCCACGCGCATGGTGACCGTTACGCCAAAACCCTCGAGGCCAAACAGGAACATTACAACAAGATGATGGCTGAAGTGCTGGGTAAATCCGGGGGCTACTGTAAGGGCAAGGGTGGCTCGATGCACATTGCTGATGTGCAACACGGCAACCTGGGTGCAACCGGCATCGTTGGCGGCAACATCCCGGTAGCGGTAGGCGCCGGGTTATCCCAGAAGCTGCAGAAAACCGACCGCGTAGTCGTGTGCTTCTTCGGCGATGGCGCAGCGAATGAAGGCACTTTCCACGAGTTGTTAAATATGGCTTCGACCTGGGATCTGCCAGTGATCTTTGTTTGCGAAAACAATATGTATGGTATGTCAGTCCCCTGGGCCAAGGTTACCAAACTGCCCGATGTGGCCAAACGAGCCTGCGCATATGGTATACCTGGCGTGGTTGTAGATGGAATGGATGTCCTTGCAGTGCGCGGAGCAGTGTCTGAAGCAGTGGAGCGAGCCCGTAAGGGTGACGGTCCTACCCTGATTGAAGCGAAAACATACCGTTGGTACGGACATTCTCACTCTGACCCGCGTGCTTACCGGACCCGCGAAGAGGAAGCTGAATGGAAAAAACGCGATCCGATCACCGTGATGAAGGAAAATCTCGGATCGGTTAAAATGCTGACCGAGACCGAGTTTGAAGAGATGGAAAACACGGTAGATGCAAAACTTGATACAGCCATGCAGTTTAGCGAAGCATCGCCTGAACCAAAACCAACTGAAGTGGACACCGATGTGTACGCCCCATCTAAGTCTACCCAGGCTGATTATGAAACCGACCGCAGGTTGCGGGCGCGCATTCAAACGGAAGGCGCGAGCATGCGCCAGATCTCATACGCTCAGGCCCTCCAGGAAGCGATGCGCGAGGAAATGACGCAAGATCCGAGTGTTTTCATCATGGGCGAGGATGTCGGCCTGTATGGCGGCGCATACGGCGCGACCCGAGATTTGTTTAACGAGTTCGGCCAGTGGCGCGTGATTGACACGCCCATTTCAGAAGCGACCATCGGCGGTGCCGCCGTAGGTGCCGCGATGACCGGGATGCGCCCGATTGCGGAAATTATGTATGTCGATTTCACACCTTTGGCAATGGATCAAATTGCCAACCAGGGCGCTAAAAACCGCTACATGTTCGGCGGGAAAACCAGTGTTCCGATGGTTATTCGCACCGAGGGCGGCGCCGGACGGGCAATCGCAGCGCACCACTCGCAAAGCCTGGAGTCATTGTGGACCCACTTCCCCGGCATCTACGTGGTGATGCCTTCCACGCCTTACGATGCCAAAGGTCTGCTCAAGGCGGCTATCCGGGATGATAACCCGGTGATGTTTATCGAACACAAAATGCTCTACAAAGAAAAAGGTCCGGTTCCCGAGGAAGATTACATCATCCCGTTGGGCGTGGCAGATATCAAACGTCCCGGCAAAGACATTACCCTGGTCACTTACTCCCGCATGGTATCAAGATCCCTTTCAGCCGCAGAAGTGCTGGCAGAGGAAGGCATTGATGTGGAAGTGGTTGACCTGCGCACGCTCAAGCCGCTGGATATCGAAACCATCCTGACTTCTGTGAAGAAAACCGGCCGGCTGATATGCGTCAGTGAAGCCTATGAAAATACAGGCTTTATCAATGAGATTATGGTGCAGGTAAACGAAAACGCCTTTGATTACCTGGATGCCCCAATGCTGCGCGTTGCCGCTGCCAATGTGCCGGTACCGAGGGCCGAGATCCTCGAGGACGAGGCCATTCCGAATGAAGGCCGGATCATAGCAGCCTGTCGAAAGGTGGTTAGCTGATGGCCGTAGAATTCTTTATCCCCAAACTTGGGCAAACCGTTGAAGAGGTAACCCTGGTTAACTGGCTGGTCGAAGATGGCGCAAAAGTAAGCCAGGGCCAGGAAGTGATGGAAGTGGAGACAGATAAAGCCGTCTTCCCTGTCGAGGCCAATGGCAAAGGCTTTATCCACATCGGTCCGTTTAGCGCCGGTCAGGTTCTGCCCGTACTGACGGTCGTCGCCATCATTGGGAAAGAGGATGAGAAATTCGAAGCAGTTGCAGCCCAGACCGAGAGCGTAGAAGAGGGAACAGCCGCTTCCATCGCAGAACCGGCGGCTGCCCCACAAGCACCCATGAAGTCAGACTCAGCAGAAAACGGCAAGATTTTTGCCTCCCCACGCGCCCGCAAACTTGCTGCCGCGAAGAACGTTGACCTGGGCCAGGTCTCTCCTACAGGCTGGGACGGGCTTCGCGTGGCGGAACGGGACGTGCTGGCGTATCTGAGCCAGACACCAAAAGTAACCCCTGTAGCCCAGCGCATGGCGGCCGATGCCGGGGTGGACGTGCATAAACTGACTGGCACCGGGCCTGGCGGCCGGATTGTCAAAGAGGACGTGGCGCGTGCCATCCAGCCCGTTGAAACCGTCGTACCAAAAGTGGTTCCCACCGCATATTCACCGGTTCCGGTTCCTCCTCTGCCGGCGGAAGAAGTCAGCGAGCGCATCCCATTGAAAGGAGTGCGGGCGATTATCGCAGATCGCCTGGGTACCAGTGTGCATACCACCGCGCGAGTCACCTTGATGATGGAAGCCGATGCAACCGAATTTGTTTCGGCACGTGAGCGCATCAAGACGCAAGTCAGCGAGGAATGGGGGTATGCGCCTGGTTACAATGATCTGCTGGCCAAAATCGTGGCATCAGCGCTGCGCAAATATCCTTACATGAACGCCCGCCTTACACCCGATTCGATAGAAATTCTAAGCCATGTCAATTTGGGCATGGCGGTGGATACCGAACGTGGGCTTCTGGTACCCGTGGTACGGGATGCCGATCTGAAGAGCCTGCGCCAGTTTGGGTTTGAATTCCGCCAGATGGTTGAACGCGCCCGAACCGGGCGAGCTTTACCCGACGATCTCAGCGGCGGAACCTTCACCATCACAAACCTGGGCATGTACGAAGTCGACGCCTTTACCCCGGTAATCAATCTGCCCGAGGCTGCTATCCTGGGTGTCGGTCGCATCGCACCCAAGGTCGTACCGCACAATGGCAGTCCAGAAATCCGTCAGATGCTGACCCTTTCGTTAGTGTTTGACCACCGCATGATCGACGGTGCGCCAGCGGCTCGTTTCTTGCAGCACATTAAGCACGTGATCGAAGAACCCTACCTGCTGATTGCCGGATAATCTGGCGGTTTAGATGGAAAAAGAAAGTGGGGTCGGGACTTCCCGACCCCACTTTCTTATCATTAAGCAAATTTACAGGTTTTCCAGGAGGAACCGGGGATCTCCCGGACTGGTTGCATACCAATGGCGCAAGTGTTTTAATCCCGTCCGGATCAAATCCACCACCGGCCTTTCTTGAGCACCGGGTATCCTGCTGCCCCATATCGCCGACAGGCGTTCCGCCGGATCCATAGGCGCGTTGAGGAATTCAGAATCCAGGCTGGCGAGTGCAGCGGCAGCACCCAAAGCGTAGCGAACAGGCATCACACCTTCAGCCAGGGCCAACCGCAGTGTGCCGACCAATCGATCGTCCCAACCCAGCTTGCGCTCAACATCCCGCCCCACCCGTTCCACCGTATCGGAAAGATAGGGGTTGAACATCCGCGCCAGAAGATCATCCACATAATCGGCATACCCATCCCTGGTAAAGAGCGGGTCAAATCCCCGATAGCGGTGGATCAAAGCTGCGCCGGATTCATCCAGAAAAGCCCGCCGCAGAAAAGCCACCATCCCCGGTATTTGGGGAAGATCAGCGATCCGTTGGGCACCCAAGAGCTGCCCTAAATATGCTCCCAGGGCATGGGTGGCGTTGTGACCAAAGAGCTTCGCCTCTTCAAAGGGCAAGAGGTTATCTTTCTCAATAAAGGTAGTGATCCCGCGTTCGAATGTCGATTCGGCAAAGTCAATGCGTGAGATAAGAATTTTATTGAAAGCTTCGACCAGGATAGCTCGACCAGACCCCGGCGTCATCGCAGCCAGCTCCAGGGCTGCGATCTCTGTCGGATCACTCACCACCCCGCTCATTTTACCGATGACCGTGTTGAGGAAACGCACCCGTCTCACGAGAAAGTCTTGCTTTTCTGAAGCGACACCCTCCATCACCAGATCCCGCAGTATCTCAGCAGCATGGTTGTCGTTCTCAGCGGTGTATATCACTTTACATGGGCCGCCGGATGATAGACTTAACTGTAATCCATCCCTAAGAATTTCCGATATAGCCCTCGGTCCTGGTGCAGGGCAGTAAAAGGCGACCCCCGGAACAGCAGTGGCGACCTCCTCGGCTGAAGCCAGAGCCGCAACCAGGCGCTGCCGGTCAGAATCAACCGCAGGATTAAGGACTTCTATCGGTCCAACCTGCACCGCTTCGATATGGTCCGAATGGGCAATGTTGACCGTCAGGTAGCCTTTATTTGCGCGCACGCGTTGGATTGTCTCAGGAATCACTTCAGCCACGACCATCCGGCCAAAATTGCCTGAAGCCTGAGCCTCACAAAGGAACAATCCGGTTTGGATCGCCCCTAACCCAAACCCCACAAATGTGCGTTTTCCGGTCAGGCCCATATATCCACTCCATTCTCCAATAGATAGGTCACTTCAAAAGCCTGGGGAAGACCAGGAGTCCGCATAATTTCCAGGATTCCTCGGCGGGAATACTCCTCTACTTTTCCACCAAATGTGGGAAATACAGGAATTCTGCCGGGGGAAAAATGACCACCAGAAGATGGGAATTATAGCGCAAGTTCTATGCAGGAGCAGTGAATCGCGCGCGATCCGATTTGCGGTGAATCGGCTAATCCTGTGGCTTGCACCCCTGCGATCAGCAAATAAGCCTGAAAACTGAGAACCTTTTTTTACATCTATAACTTGACAGTTAAACGTAACAGTGTTACTATTGGTGTGACGAAAGGACGGGCCATGAATGAGGAATTAACGATTCAAGATTTATGCGATCAAACGGGTTTACCTCGCCGGACGATCCATTTTTATACACAGCAGGGTATCATCCCGCCCCCGCAAGGGTCTGGGCTCGGCGCCAGGTATCAATCTGAACACTTGCTCAGGTTGAAATTAATCCCCATATTTCGAAAACAAGGGCTGCGCCTGGACGATATCCGTCAGAAGTTTCAAAACAGCCATGAGACGGAACTGGCGGAGACCTACGCGCAATATCAATCCAGGATACCTGACCCCCGTCCCGTAGCGCCTGTTCCCCTCCCCACGCAAAAGATACCACAGACATTTACCGCCTACACCTTGCCACATGGAATGATATTAATGGTGCCGGAAAATGCAAATGGAGATCTGAAATCCCAATTACAGAAGATACTTCAAGCCGTACAAATTGAACGGAAATAAGGAACCCACAACCATGCGACCTGACCTAAACGAACCTGTTAAATTTGGGATGATGGTATTTCCCAGTGAAATCGCCAGTGCTTTGCCGTTAGAGAAAACCAGTGTGAATGCCCACATCACCGGTTTGATCTCAACGGTTACGGTTATTCAATCCTTTATCAATCCTTTCGATTACCCGATTGAGTTGGAATATCTCTTCCCTTTGCCAGAAAATGCAGCTCTGGTCGACTTTTCGATCCAAATCGGGACGCGAATGATCCATGCGGAACTGAAAGAGCTGGAACAGGCACAGGAAGCATTCGCTCATGCGCGGCAAGAAGGCCGGCAAGCAGCAAAACTGGAGCAACGTCGACCGAACTTGTTTGCGATACAACTCGCCAACGTGCTCCCCACCCACGCTATCCAGGTTTCAATCTCTTACGAGGACCGCTTAACCATCAATGCTGACGAGCTGGAATTTGTTTTCCCGATGGGTTTGACGCCTAAATATCATAATGGACTCCAACCCGACGAATTTAAAGGTGTGGATTCCCCGGTTGCAAACCCTGTTGAGAAAATCGGGCTTGTCGAAGTCGAGGTTACGGCTATGTTGGGCCATAAAATAGGGGAACCCTCCAGTCCGAGCCACCAACTTTCCATCGAGCGGCTTGGCGATGGTCAGTTTGCGATCAGCTTGCAGAAGGAATATATTCCCAACCATGACTATATACTGCGCTTTCCTTTGATCGATAAAACCGTGGAGCCGGTGGTTTGGTGTACTCAGGATGCCAACTGCGATATCGCCCTGGTTAACTGGCTGCCAGTCTCAAATGAAATCCAGGAAACAACCATACCACCGCGCGAGTTTGTATTTGTGTTGGATCGATCAGGATCGATGTCGGGCGAGCCCATCCGGCAGGCGCGAAACGCACTGCGTGCCTGCCTGCGCATCTTGAACCCAAAAGATACTTTTCGCATTTTATTGTTTGACAACCAGCTCGAATGGTATAAACCAGATGCCATTCAAGTCATGCAGGATGAAGTAGACCAGGCGGACCTTTTCCTGAACACGATTGAGGGACGAGGTGGTACCGAAATTGTGCAGGCCGTAGAGGCCGCCCTTAATCTGCCTGCTGACCGGGAACGGATTCGCTATATCCTTTTCCTGACGGATGGTGCAGTTTCAGCCGAAGATCGCGCACTGCAATCGATCTACAAGAAATTAAAACAAGCCCGGATCTTTACTTTTGGGATTGGGCCATCTGTCAACCGTGCACTCCTATCAAAAATGGCTCACCTGGGCCGGGGAACAGCCGAATTTTTACAACTTAATGAAGATATCGAAGGGTCAATTTTACGTTTTCAAGATAAAGTAGCGTTTCCAGTTTTGACAGATATCCAGCTGGATTGGGCCGGTTGTCAAGTTTGGGATATGATCCCTGGCATGCTGCCGGACCTGTATGCCGGCCAAAGCTTGCAATTGGTCACCAGACTGAAGCGAAAATCTCCTCGTCAGGATTCCAAACTGCGAATCACCGGTTTGCGAGGTAAGGAAAAAGTCGCGACAGAGATCATGCTTCCTGAAAATGTCGCTGATTTGCCTGAACTCAAACGAGCCTGGGCACGGGCAAGAATTGACGAATTACTAGAGCAATCCGCTTCCGGTGCTTCTCTGCCCCATAAAGTTCGACAGGAAGTGATTGGCCTTGCGTTGGAATATCGACTGGTAACCCCCTTTACCGCATTTACTGCGCTTGATCCGGAAGTGGTCAACCCTGATGGAGAAATGCTTGCCATCGCAGTCGCGCAACCCTTACCAGAGGGTCTGGATCGTGTTGGTTTCTTTCCGCCAGCACCGGTACATATGGCGCAGGCCAATATCTCAATGCCTATGTCCAGGATGACAGGCTCAAAAAGAACCTCTGAAGATTCCTCTGCGCGCGAAAAAGCTGTGGACAATGAATTGTACCAAAAGAGAACTTCTCCTTCAGCAAACATAGCACCCGATCCTGTCGAGTTTCTGGCTTCACCTCCTTCCGCAGGCAGACCAATGATTCTTTCCGTCTCGTCGGAGAAGGAAGGCGGCGATTCGACTGAGGTTCTTCGTTGGCTCGCGCGCACTCAGAACTTGAATGGATCCTGGATGGAAGATGTCGAATTGACTGCAGCTGCATTAATAGCTTTCGTTCGTATGGGACACACCAACCGTCGGGGGTATTACCGCAAGCAGGTCACCCGCGCTGCCGAGTGGTTGCTGCGAACCACCTGCGTAGGAACGCCAGCATTTATCCGTGCTTTTGCACTGCATGAATTAGCCTCGGTTGATCCGAAGCTGGCGCAGAACCAGCAAATCAACACCATGATCAGTCAGCTGCCAACGGCCAGGTCACCGTTGGAGCAAATCATTCATACCCTTTTAAGCCATCCGGGAACTCCCATGACAGGTCCACTCAAAATAACCGACCTTGAAAGCCTGCGTATGGCCAGCGTTTTAAACGTTAACCTTGAGGTTCCTGCTCAATTGTTAAAAAATGACCCGCAACATCTGGCCTCGGTGTGGTCAGTTGGTTTAGCACAAAATAGTTAAGGATCTTATAAATTTCTTACCTTTTATTCTCTTGATTTTAGGTTGGAGCGGGTTATACTACAGGCATGAACATAGAAAGCTTAATGGAAGCGCTGCCTGAGATATATTCGCCTTTAGATCGTGAGTTAATTCAACGCGCCTACCATTTAGCCGAGAAGGCACACGAAGGACAAAAACGTGCTTCTGGCGAACCATATATTACCCACTGCGTGGCTGTGGCTTCGATTCTGGCAGAAATGCGAGTACCACCTTCAGTGGTGGTCGCTGGCGTACTGCATGATACCGTTGAAGACACCTCGGTCACGCTCAAGACAGTACGTGAGGAATTCGGTGGTGAAGTTGCCACAATGGTGGATGGCGTTACCAAACTGACACATCTCCCCAGAGTCTCGCGCGGCGACCAACACTTTGAAGATGCAATGGATATCGATGCAGAGACATTGGATCCAGAGGAAGAACTTGAACTGTCGGTCGCGGAACACAAGGGCGACCGTCGCCGCGAACTGCGCAATGAAACCCTTCGCAAAACCTTTCTCGCAATGGGAGAAGACATTCGGGTCGTTCTCGTTAAACTGGCGGACCGGCTGCACAATATGCGCACGCTGGGTTACATGCCTGAAGCCAAACGCAAGCGCATCGCCCAGGAAACTTTAGACATCTTTGCGCCCCTTGCCAACCGCCTGGGAATCTGGCGGATCAAATGGGAGCTTGAAGATCTTTCGTTTCGCTATGTAAATCCAGAAAAATATCGGGAGATTGCTGAAAATCTCTCCGAACGACGTTCCGATCGTGAAAAGCAGGTAGATGAGATTGTCGAACACCTCCACCAGGTGCTCGAATCCGTTTCGATAACTGCAGAAATAACAGGCCGCCCGAAGCATATTTATTCGATTTATCGAAAAATGGTCGAAAAAGGCAAGACCTTCGACCTCGTGCGTGATTTACGCGGCGTGCGCCTGATCGTATCGGACGTTCCGGCCTGCTATTCAGCCCTGGGCGTGATCCATACGCGCTGGCGGCCGATTCCGCACGAATTCGATGATTACATCGCCGCGCCTAAAGACAATTTCTACCAGTCTTTACACACTGCCGTGCTTTATGAAGATGGTAAGCCCCTCGAAGTACAGATTCGTACCGCTGACATGAACCAGAATGCGGAATATGGCATTGCTGCTCACTGGCGCTACAAAGAAAAAGGGATGAAAGGGGGAGAATACGAACAGCGCATCAACTGGCTGCGCAAACTGATGGAGTGGCGTCAGGAAGTTCAGGATGCGCAAGAATTTGTCGACGGCATGAAAACTGATGTTTTTCAGGATCGGGTTTATGTTTTCACGCCTAAGGGTGATATCATCGACCTTCCTACTGGCTCGACAGCCATCGATTTTGCATATCACGTCCACACTGAGATCGGCAACCGCTGCCGGGGTGTAAAAATCAATGGCAAACTGGTAACCCTGGATTACCAGCTGCGTACCGGGGATCAGGTCGAAATCCTTACCGCCAAACATGGTGGCCCCAGCCGTGATTGGCTGAATCCGAACCTTGGATTGGTCGCCACCCAACGCGCACGATCGAAGATTCGCCAGTGGTTCAAGTGGCAGGATCGCGAACAGAATCTGACCCAGGGAAGAGCGCAGCTGGAACGAGAACTGCGCCGGTTAGGGATAACCGGGGTCGAATTTGATAAGCTCGCCCACCAGTTCGAATGCAAGAATGCTGATGAACTTTACGTCGGGATCGGCTGCGGCGATATTTCACTCAGCAAAATTATCAACGCGCTGGTCGTAGTTGAACCTGCAAAAGATCCTTTCTTTGAACCACATCCCGTCACAGAAACCAGTGATCACGGCGATGCCGTGACTGTTTTAGGCCTGAAGGGTTTGCTTACCGTATTTGCCCGCTGCTGCAATCCCACACCGGGCGATCCGATCATCGGTTATATCACCCGGGGACGCGGTGCCACCATCCACCGCCAGGATTGTCCCAATATTCTGCGCAATAATGAACGCGAGCGCATCGTGAAAGTCTCATGGGGTGAAGCACAAAAAACCTACCCGATTGCGGTAATAATCAAAGCCTATGATCGCCAGGGGTTAATGGGGGATATTTACAATATTTTAAATAATGAAGGTGTGAACCTGATCAATTTTAATTTAAAGGTAACACACAACCTGGCTGCCATAAATATTGTAGTAGAAGTTAACGACATTGCCCAACTCAGCAGGATTCTTACCAAAATAGAAAACCTGCCCAACGTGATGGAAGCAAATCGATTAAAAGCCGGGTAAAATTAGTCGGATTTAATCAACCACCGTTAAGGATTGTAATATGCCAGATCTTCTTCCAATAAAAGAAGCTGTTAATCGAATGCTCGATCACTTTCTTGCTGTACCTGAAATATCCGTCCCACTGGAATATGCGGCTGGTAGGATCCTCGCTGTGGACATCACAGCGGGAATTGATTTACCGCCGTTCACCAATTCCAGCATGGATGGGTTCGCCGTGATTGCACAAGATACAGCAGCCGCCTCAGAAGAACATCCGGTAAAACTCGATGTGATCATGGATATCCCGGCAGGTTTTGTCCCCGATCAAGAAATCCATTCGGGACAATCTGCCAGGATCATGACCGGCGCCGTGGTGCCACAAGGGGCCAATGCAATTGTGCCCATTGAAGACACAAATCTCAACCTTTCAATCGTAGATACCCCATTGACCGAATCGGTTCTGATCCAACGCCCCGCCCAAAACGGGGCCTATCTTCGCCCGCGAGGACAGGATCTCCATCACGGTGATCTTGTTCTGAAAAAAGGTCGCCGATTGACGCCGCAAGATATTGGAATGTTGGCAACGTTGGGGTCAGCCAATGTCCGGGTCTTTCGAAAACCTCGCATCGCTCTTTTATCGAGTGGAGACGAGTTGATATCCCCGACCGAACCCCTCCAACCGGGAAAAATTCGCGATTCCAATTCCTACACATTGGCAGCCCTTTGCGAAGAATACGGCGCCGAGGTTATTCGACTGGGAACGGTCCAGGATAATCCGGATCAGATCCGCGAGAGATTAGATATCGCTGTCGATCAATCGGCGGATTTGATCCTCACATCTGCCGGTGTCAGCGTAGGCGCTTTTGATTATGTCAGGTCAGTTATCGAACAGAATGGCAGTCTCACATTCTGGCGGGTGAATATGCGCCCGGGGAAACCGGTCGCTTTTGGATCCTATCGCGCCATCCCCTTGATCGGATTGCCAGGCAACCCGGTTTCAGCCTTTGTTGGTTTCCAGGTTTTAGTGGTGCCAGTTCTTAGCCGGTTGAGCGGGCTGCCGTCTGTGCAACGGCATAAGACCCGCGTGACCCTGGACGAACCCGTAGAATCTGATGGACGCGAGAGTTATTTACGGGTTACCCTGTCAGAAAAATGTGGTAAAATCACAGCCACTCTGACAGGCCATCAAGGATCGGGGAATCTGTATTCACTCGTCAAAGCACACGCATTCATTATCATTCCAGCTGGTGTCACCTCACTTCAAGCAGGAACAGAGGTAGAGGCCTGGATTCTGGACGGTAGCTGGTCAAATCATGAAAAAGCCTGAAAATTTCTCGGATTGGCTGTTTATCATCACCGCATTAGTTGGTCTGGTCGATTCGGCATATTTAATCTGGATAAAGATCGCCAACGATAAAGCCTATTGTCTTCCTGGCCTGGGTGATTGTTGGACCGTTAATACCAGCCGGTACTCGCAAGTCTTCGGAATTCCAATTTCCGTGTTTGGTGTGATTGGTTATTTGATCATCTTGCTGGTATTTCTATACAAGAATCGCAACGGTTTCCTGCAAAACAATCATGTTACCTTGTTGTTTGGAATGACCCTGGCCGGTTTCTTGTACTCGGTTTACCTGACCTACCTTGAACTTTTTATAATCAATGCAATCTGCCCATTTTGTGTCCTTTCGGCAACTGCAATGACCGTTTTATTTGTCTTATCTGTTATACGTCTGGTAAAATACCAGGCGCAAGATTAACCTGATTCAGGAGGAGAAAATGCCAAGAATTCGTTGTCATTACCTGGACTGCGCATTCCTGGATGATGGGTACTGTACTGCCGCCGCAGTTGAATTTGATCCGGACAACGGCTGCAAAACATATTCCCCATCCGCAGAATCCAGCCAGGAAGATGATTGGGATGACGAGGAAGAACTCGAAGAATGGGAAGAGTTAGAAGATGAAGAGGAAGATGATGATGATCTTTGGGCAGACACCGAAGAAGAGGAATACTAAACTCCTCTAATTTAAACCCTGACAATTTTCCATTCATTCGCCAGGTCCAAACCTATTCTTTTGGATTTGGCAATTTTAAGTAAAGACCTCTCTGGGATGATCCGAGAGAGGTCTTTATGGTTAATTCAGCCATTAATGACATTCTTCCATATAAATTGTGACCTTTTATCATAGAAAGCCAGGCAGCAGTACGTTAGGATAGGTTTATAACCTTCCAGATAGATAAATTTTCCAGCTATAGAATTCACATTTCACATAGAATCGTTTTTCATCAGGAGTATAGCAAATTGAAGCGAATTACTCGCCGAAAATTATTTCAAAAAACACTTACTGGTTTAAGCGCAGTTACCTTAAGTCAAATAATCGCTGGCTGCCAGCCAGAAGAACCCCCTGTCATTGAACCCGAGACAACCTCATCCCTTTTACCCGTCGTTACACTTCCTGCGGGGACCAACAACCAACCAGCAACTGCCGTTTCACCGACTGCAGTTAACCCTTCCGTTCCTACGGCAGCCAGTCCAAATCCAACACCCTCCATTCTTAGCTCGACGCCAGAAATGACTTCTCCCGAAATGGTTGTTGCCCGGGGCCCAGACCCGGTAGAACTGGTACGCCAGGGGATGCTCGCCATGGGCGGGATGGGTCTTTTTGTCAATAAAGGCGCAAAAGTAGTCATAAAGCCCAATATATGTGTCGCCTATGGGGCTTATGAGAATGCCTATACCACCAACCCATGGGTAGTCGGCGCCCTGGTGAAGCTTTGCTTTGAAGCTGGCGCCGGCAGTGTACGGGTCATGGATTTTCCCTTCAATGGTACAGCCGCCTCCGCTTACAAAAAAAGCAGTATCGAATCACTGGTTTTGGAGAACGGTGGTGAAATGGTCCAAATGACCGGTTATAAATTCATACCAACCGCGATCCCATTGGGGAAAGAGATCAAAAAGATTGGGGTTTACGATGAAATCCTCAAGGCGGATGCCATCATCAACGTTCCAATAGCCAAGCACCACAGCCTGGCCGGCCTGACCCTGGCAATGAAGAATTTACTCGGAGTCGTGGATAATCGGGGAAATTTTCACCCTAATTTTGGTCAACGCCTGCCTGATCTTTCGACGATTGTCAAACCAACATTAAACGTCGTGGACGCGGTCCGGATCCTGATGAATAATGGTCCGGCGTCCGGCACCAAAGATGATGTCAAAAAACTGGATACGATCATCATCACACCGGATATCGTCGCCGCGGATGCCTATGCCACGACCCTTTTCGGCAAGAAACCGGAAGACTTGAAATATATTTCAATTGGGGCCGAAAGAAAAATTGGCCGCATGGATATCAATAATCTCAGAATTACGGAAATAAAAGTTGGCGGTTAAAAAAACGCTCAAGAAATCGGAACGGGCCAATTTCCATTGGACGTGGGTTCATTCGCGCAAATTGGTCCAGGTCCTGGCCTTACTGGCGTTTGTTTTGCTTTTCGTCCAATCACGCCCGGAAGGTTGGCCAGGCAATTGGGTGAATATTCCAATGCGCCTGGATCCATTGGCGGTTCTGGCGCATCTTCTTTCCAGTAAAACATTCCTGGCCGGGTCGAGCCTGGCGATCATCACGGTCCTGCTGACATTAACTGCCGGCCGAGTCTGGTGCGGCTGGCTGTGCCCTTTGGGTACCCTCCTGGATTTAATTACACCGGCACAAAAGAGGGATGCAGTTCAACCCGCGGAAAAATGGCGTGCAGTCAAATATGGCCTGTTGATTATCACACTCACGGCTGCTTTATTTGGAAACCTGACGCTTTTATTTCTTGACCCACTCACCATCCTTTTCCGGTCTCTGACCATTGCCGTATGGCCTGCATTAGATCATGTCGTCACCTCTTCTCAGGCAGCCCTCTTTCAGATCCCCATCCTTTCTGACCCCATATCATCCCTTGACACATGGCTCCGGCCATACATCCTTCCGCCAACCCCGATCTACAATCGGGATGCATGGGTATTTTTATTGGTATTTGCCGGGGTAATTGGCTTAAATTGGGTAGCACCCCGATTTTGGTGTCGATATTTGTGTCCGTTGGGTGCCCTGCTGGGGCTGCTCAGCAAAGTTGCTATATTTCGGCGGGTTGTTGGTGAAGATTGTAAAAACTGCGCAATTTGCTCGTCAAAATGCCCTACCGGAACCATTGATCCTGACCGCGGATACGAAAGTGACCCCGGCGAATGCACCCTTTGCATGGATTGCCTGGATGCCTGTCCGCGCAGTTCGATAAAACTCACCCCGGGCTTAAAACCGGCGGTCTGGCATAAATATGATCCCAGCCGGAGAACAGCGCTGAGCACAATCGGAATTGCAATCGCCGGTGTCGCCGTGTTTGGCAGCGATCAGCGCAGCCGGCACGATTCCCAATTCCTGGTCCAACCACCTGGTGGTCGAGAAAATGAACTGACTTCGATTTGCATCCGCTGTGGAGAATGTATGCGAGCCTGCCCTACCGGCGGACTGCAGCCCTCTTTAATGGAGGCAGGTTTGGAAAACCTCTGGACACCAATCCTCGTCTCACGAATTGGATACTGTGATTATTCGTGCAATGCCTGTGGACAGGTATGCCCCGTGCAGGCGATTCCAGCCTTGAGTCTCGAAGTAAAAAGAGAAACGCCCATTGGACGCGCCTATATCGACCAAAACCGGTGTATTGCCTGGGCGGATCATACGGACTGTATCGTATGTGAAGAAATGTGCCCTATCGCCGATAAGGCTATCAAGCTGACTCCCACCCAGTTTAACAGGGAAGATGGGACAAAAGTTACCGTACAACTGCCAGAAGTTCACCGGGAGCGCTGCATCGGCTGTGGGATCTGTGAATATAAGTGTCCGGTCAATGGTGAAGCAGCGATAAGGGTCAACGTTTTAGAAACCGTGCAGTTATATTTTTAATCGCAAACAAGTGGTCCTTGGGCCAATAACACTGAACCGCCATACCGCAGAATATTGCGGTATGGCGGTTCAGTGTTATTAACTTTTCGTGTGTCTATATCTGGCGCTGGTTTATCCCGACTTTGAAAGTCGATTTATTGCGCAGCTTTCCGCTATCCAAACCGGCGTTGCCGACCGCAGATTGGATCGATTGGTGAACTGCAAGCATCAGCGCGATCAGTTCATCGTTGGCAATATCGCCCGGATTTTCCAGGAAAAAATACCAGAATGAACCTTTCCATACGTAACCGCCAATCAACGCCAGGATCGCGACCGGCATCAACCAGCCAAACGTTCCAAAGACCCAATTAACAAAGAATATCCCGAAATTGAAAGTACCTAATGCATTCAAAAAAGAAACCACAAAAGCGATGGCGGCCAAAACAGCCAGCATTCGCCAATTAGGGACATGCTTGGTATACAGTGACCAGCTCAGTGAAAGATCATTTCCACAAGGATTGATTTGAACCGCTACCACCCCGCCTGGTTTGCGTACGACCAGGAAATTCGCCTTGTTAAACTTACTGGCGAGTTCAACTTTCTCCACCAATACCATCGGGATGTTGCGCTTTTTGATCTCTTCAACAAACTCTTTTTCTACATCTCCCGCTTTTGAAGCTTCTCCTGTGATCAGATCGGCCCAACCATCTTTCCTGGCACCCAGGTTTTCTACGGTTGGAACTGCCGGTGCAGGTGGTGGTGGAGGGGGCGCTGCCGGATAATAAGCCGGTTGTTGGGGTGGCATTTCTTGTGGATGATACCCTTGCGGTGGACCGCCAGGTGGTGGTGGTCCTTGCCAACCTGGTTCTTGGGCAGGCATTGGGGGCTGCTCCTGCACAGGGGTTGGATAAACAGGCGCGGATGTGGGTGATTGGGAAGCGGGTTCCGCTTCCTCAACTTGTGAAACGGGTTGCACAGGTTCAGACGGTTGGCTGGATGATGGCGGAGCCGCAGGAGGTGGAGCAGCCTGAGCCAGCGGTTTTCCACAGGATTGACAATATAAATTCTTTGCTGGATTTGGTGTTTGGCAATTTTGACAGATAATGGTCTGAGCTTCCATAATAAATTTTCTCCTACGCACCCGGGTAAACTAGGATTTTTTAAGTGTCACATGAGTTTTAATAACTTTACAACAAAGAATGCTAAAATGCAAACGACTTATTTAAACCTTTTTATATAATTTATTGGATTTTCTTCTCATGCCGTCCACACCCGAATTTATCATTCGCGAATGTACAAAAGCCTCCTGTCAGTTCCGATTCCCCATTGAAAAGAATAATAAACGCGCTCACCAATGCCCAATATGCGGTGCACCTACCCTCCTTGCCGTCGATATTCCTCCAGCGCCAGCCTTGCCCAATGTACAAATCTCTGAGAAGATAATTCTGGATGCATTTCTCGATAATATCCGAAGTACGTTTAATGTTGGGGCAATTTTTCGGACTGCCGATGGTGCCGGATTTCGAAACATCCATCTTTGCGGGATCACGCCCACGCCTGACCATCCTAAAATAGGGAAAACTGCTTTAGGAGCAGAAAATATCCTGCCCTGGATATACCACCGCAACAGTTTGCAAGCAGCGCGAAAGCTCAAAAAAGAAGGGGCCGTCTTGTGGGCACTGGAGAATTCTCCCAATTCAGTTTCTTTTTACCAGGCAATTGTGGATATCCCAGAGGCCCCATTGGTGTTGGTAGTCGGAAATGAACGCGCAGGTGTAGATCCTGAGCTGCTTGCACTTTGCGACCAGGTGCTGTGGCTCCCAATGCACGGAATCAAAAAATCGTTGAATGTTGCCGTCGCCTTCAGCATCGCTGCCTATTCGTTACGTTATACAAAAGGTTAATACAAATACTATTGCATTTTTGCGATATTCTGGTAGAATCTATTTTGTTAGACGTCGAGGTGCCCCCCTCACCCCGGCGTCTAACGCTTTTAACTACCCAAATTTCCGGCTTGACCCACCCAAATGGGGGGTGTAAATATTTTCCCTTCCTGCTAAAGTATTGATAATATGATCTACTCAGGAGGTCTTTATAATGAGCAACGAAGTATTAGAGTCTTTGTCCGATGCATTCGCAGATTCAGTGGAAATCGCCGGAAAATCAACCGTCATGGTGAATGGCCGGCGGCGGATGCCATCTACCGGTATTGTGTACACTTCCGACCTGGTAATCACCGCCAACCATACCATCGAGAAAGAAGATGATGTTAAAATAAATTTACCGGATGGGAGCAGCGTGTCCGCCAGCCTGGCTGGCAGAGATCCCGCGCGAGATATCGCGCTGCTCCGGCTTAAAGAAGGCAATCTTAATCCCCCGACCACAGCCCACAAACCAGCCCGCATTGGCGAAATGGTGCTGGCTTTAGGCCGTCCGGATGAAAACGGACTGCAGGCCAGCCTGGGGGTGGTGAGTGCTATCGGTGGGCCGGTCAGAACACCCATGGGCGGGATGTTGGAAAAATATTTACGCAGTGATACCTTTCCGTTCCCCGGGTTTTCAGGAGGCCCTTTGATTTCCGCCAATGGCAATTTGATCGGCATGAATACCTCAGGCCTTGCCATGGAAACGCTTATCACCATCCCAATTGAGGTGCTATGGCCGGCTGCAGAAGCATTGGCAGCCCATGGGCACATTCGCCGGCCTTATCTTGGCGTTCGCAGTCAGACTGTAAACCTCTCAGGCCCGCAGCAGGAAGCATTACAACGCAAGCAAGTTACCGGTTTGCTGCTGGTCAATTTAGAAGAAAAATCACCGGCTGCTTCTGCTGGTCTAATTGTTGGAGATATTCTGGTTGGCGTGAATCACCAACCGGTTACCGATCATGAGGAATTACAGATCGCCTTGAATAAGTTCGGCGCGCGTTCTCAGATTCCGGTCGAAGTGCTCCGCGGGGGCAAACCGACCATCTTCCAGGTGACACTTGGAGAAAGATAAAGCAAACTCGATTGTTTCGATCCTACTCACAGCGCCCTTTCCAGCGTTGCGTGAGGGATTGAAAGCTTTGGTCGAGTCAGACGGTACCATATCTGTTGTTGAAGCGAATGCGAGCCCGAACGAATGGGGCTCGCATTCGCTTGATTACCAGGTTATCCTGTTGGCGCCAATCGGGCCGGTAACTGCAGAATGGATCAAGAAAATTTCAACGCGAGCTCTCCAAAAACCCTTCCTACTACTGCTTTCTCAGCACCTGGTGGAAGTTCCCGATTTAGGTCCGGCCATTTGGGGGGCGCTGCCTTTTTCAGCAGCCGGGCAGGAGATTATCCTCGCAATCCATGCCCTGGCTCAGGGCCTTTGGATAGCCTCTCCGGCTGTACTCCCTTACCTGGCAAAACCAACTCCCCTACCAACAGCCCAGGACGATTCTGAACTGACCGAACCTCTTACCGATCGTGAACTGGAGGTTCTGCAATGCCTGGCCCAGGGCTATACCAACAAAGAATCCGCTTTGCACCTGGGGATCAGCAGCCAGACCATAAAATTCCATGTATCATCCATCTTTTCAAAAATGGGCGTTAATAATCGCACAGAGGCAGTCAG
The DNA here is from genome assembly GCA_963768585.1 of uncultured Chloroflexia bacterium. GTDB lineage: Bacteria > Chloroflexota > Anaerolineae > Anaerolineales > Anaerolineaceae > CAVUNY01. Next base: position 160,909 of record CAVYIF010000013.1, on the reverse strand, counting down.
CACAGGGGTGCGCAAGGGCTGGATCACCTTATAATTAGAAAGCGATATTTTATCTCCGAATCTGCGGTATGAATTAAAATAATCTGCAAATCTACCGTTCATCAATGGGGTTCCATTTTTTATGGATACCATTCCTGGAATATTGATAAGGAAAATCTGGCGATGCAGCGTGCAGTGTTTCTCGACCGTGATGGTGTGATCAATAAAAACCGTGAAGATTATGTAAAATCCTGGGAGGAGGTCGAATTCCTGCCAGGAGTTTTTTCTGCGCTCAAGGAACTGGCTGGATCCAAATTTTTAATTTTCGTGGTGACCAACCAATCCCCGATTGGGAGAGGGCTATTATCGATTGTTGACCTGGAAACCTTGCATCACCGCATGAAAACGGTCATCGAAAACCATGGTGGCAGGATTGATGGATTTTATTACTGCCCTCACCGTCCTGATGAAAATTGCACCTGCCGCAAACCCGCCCCCGGATTGCTCCTGAAGGCCGCGGACCAGCACGGCCTTCAGCTCGAAGAATCGTATTTCGTTGGCGATGCCCGGAGCGACATGGAGGCAGCAGTTAATGCCGGCTGTAAACCGGTTTTGGTTCTGAGTGGGAGAGGTGCTGCCCAGCTGAAAAAAATAAAAGGGCCGTTACGAAGTGCATGTAAAATCCTTGCCGACCTTCCTGAAGCTGTGCATTGGATCCTGAGCGAAAATGAAATTTAATGCCAATCCCTGTATAATAATTGGTATTCGCTGAAAAATATCCTTACCCTATTGAAATCTGGCGAGATGCCTTAATTCTCGCGGTGTGAATGTATAAAATGCGAATTGCATGAAGAGATTTTGTTAGATTCTAACCAATTCTGGAGGATAAATGGCTAAATATATCGCAGCGATCGATCAGGGGACCACAAGCACCCGCTGTATGATTTTTGACAAATCAGGCGGCGTAATTGGCGTCGCTCAAAAAGAACATCGCCAATCCTTTCCCCAACCCGGATTGGTGGAGCATGATCCATTCGAAATCTGGCAGCGTGTTCAAGAGGTCATTCATTATGCCCTGGAAAAATCTAAATTGACCGCAGATGATATTTCCGCGGTCGGCGTTACCAACCAACGCGAAACCACATTGGTCTGGAACAGGCTGACCGGTAGACCATATTATCCGGCAATTGTCTGGCAGGACACGCGAACAGATGTAATCTGCAGTGAACTTGCAAAGCAAGGCGGTATGGACCGCTATCGAGCCCAGACGGGTCTCCCCCTGGCCACCTATTTTTCCGGGCCAAAAATCCTTTGGCTTCTTGAGAATGTACCCGATCTGCGTGAAGAGGCTCAAAAGGGTATCGCACTCTTCGGAAATATGGATAGTTGGGTTATATGGAACCTAACCGGCGGCACCCACGGCGGGCTACACATCACGGATGTTACCAACGCCTCGCGAACATTATTAATGAATCTGGCTACCCTGGATTGGGACGAAAAAATCCTGGATGAACTGCACATACCCAGGCCAATGCTGCCTGAAATCCGGCCATCTTCTCAGGTTTATGGCTACGCCAAAGGTGAATTGGAAGGCGTGCCCATCGCAGGAGTTTTAGGAGACCAACAGGCGGCCCTCTTCGGGCAAACCTGTTATTCACCGGGAGATGCAAAAAATACCTATGGCACCGGCTGTTTCATGTTGATGAATACCGGAACTGAACCGGTTTCCAGCAAAGCGGGATTGTTAACAACATTGGGTTACCAAATTGGCAGCCAACCGGCAGTTTACTGTTTGGAAGGTTCAATCGCCATTGCCGGAGCATTGGTGCAGTGGCTGCGAGATAATTTAAAATTTATCGACCAATCCAGCGATATTGAACCCCTGGCGCGGACGGTGCAGAATAATGGTGGTGTTTATTTTGTCCCGGCATTTTCGGGTCTTTTTGCACCGTATTGGCGCAGTGATGCCCGGGGAATCATCGTGGGGCTGACAAGTTATGTGAACCGCGGGCATATCGCCCGGGCCGTATTGGAAGCTACTGCCTTCCAGACCATGGAAGTGCTTAAAGCGATGGAAAAGGATTTGGGTGTCACCCTGACCAGTCTAAAAGTCGACGGCGGGATGGTGTTCAACGAACTGTTAATGCAGTTTCAAGCAGATATTCTCAACGTTCCTGTTGTCAGACCGAAAGTCGCAGAAACGACTTCGCTTGGCGCCGCCTATGCAGCCGGATTAGCCGTCGGATATTGGGGCAATTTTGACGAATTACGCCATAACTGGGGTGTGGATCGCGAATGGCAGCCAGATTTGGCAGACGAACAGCGCCAGCAATATACTACAAATTGGAAGAAAGCCATCAACCGGTCCCTGGACTGGACTGAATGATATGGTCGACAAGCCGCATGCCATCATTATTGGCGCTGGTTTTACCGGTTGCGCAACCGCTCACGATCTGGCGCTGCGCGGATTCAAGGTCACGGTTGTCGAACGTGGTGAAATTGCCTCTGGTACCTCCGGGCGAACTCATGGTTTGCTCCATTCAGGTGGGCGATATTGTGTCACCGATCAGGAAGCCGGCATTGAGTGTATCGAAGAGAATATTATCTTACGCAAGATTGCCAGGCAATGTATTGAATTTAACGGAGGTCTATTCGTTGCTTTAGATGAAAACGATCTGGCATTCGCTCCCAGTTTTACCGCCGGAGCACAGGCCTGCCATATTCCCATAGAGCAGGTCAATCCTCACGAAATTAAGCGGTTTGAACCTAATCTGAACCCCAAAGTTCTCCTGGCCTATACCGTGCCAGACGGCTCATTCGACCCGCTGCGCCTGGCCCTGGCATTTGCAGCAACTGCCAGGAAGAACGGGGCCGATTTTTTCGTTTACCACCGGGTAAGTGCGCTGATTATCGATGGGCAGCGCAATGTCAGTGGCGTCAAAGTATTAAACCGCACGACCGGAAAAGCGTTGGAAATTAAAGGCGATATCGTAATCAATGCCACCGGCGCCTGGGCTGGAGAAATTGCAGAAATGGCCCTGGCAAGCGTGCCCGTAAAACCAACGCCAGGGGTCATGGTGGCATACGATCAGCGGGTAACCGAAAGGGTTATTAACCGCTTGAATGAACCTGCCGATGGGGACATTATCATTCCTCAGCGCCGCATGTCGGTGATCGGTACCACTTCTTTTGAAGTCGAAGATGTCGATTACATCCCTGTGGTAAAAGAGCAGATCCAACAAATGAATACAGCGGCCTATGAATTGGTGCCAAAACTCAGGCAGGCCCGCATGCGCGGCGCATATATGTCCGCCAGACCGCTGATCGGGTCCAATATCGAAGGCCGCAGCCTATCGCGAACTTTCAAATGCTACGATCACGCTGAGAGGGTTGGTGTGGGCGGTTTTGTAACAATCACCGGTGGAAAAGCCACAACCTGCCGGGGAATGGCAGAAAAAACCGCCGATCTCGTCTGCCAAAAACTCGGGATGTCGGCCCAATGCCAGACGCGAGAGGTCATCCTCAGCCCTTATCGCGAATATTATCGAACCCAGGTTAGTGCAGCATGAGCGATCAAGAATGGAAAGTTACTTTCTCTGTTTCACGTCAAAAGGATCAGGACCCAAGGTTCTTTCAATCCTTTGAGCTTCAGGTCGATCCGGATGAATACGTACTGGACGCCATTGAACGAATTTGGGCATTTCAAGACCGCAGCCTGACCTTTCGCCACGCCTGTCACCATTCCACCTGCGGCGCCTGCGGAATGCTGGTGAATGGGGTTGAAAAACTCACCTGCATCACGCCCATACGTGCGGTAGCACAGAACGGCGGAAAGATAAAAGTGGAGCCTTTACGGAATTTTCCAGTGGTCAGCGACCTGGTTGTTGATATGAGTCAGTTCTATTCACATCTGGAAGAGGTTGGTTTTAACCAGGTCTCCCCGATAGAAATAGCTTGCCTGCCCTATGAACAGGCGGAACTCCACCAGAATGGTGAAAATTTTGAACGCCTGGTGGATTGCATCGAATGCGGGCTGTGCATCAGCGCCTGCCCCTCCGCATTAACCTCTACCACCTACCTGGGTCCAGCCGTGATTGCCGCTGCCCAGCATGGCTATACGCAAGAAGCTGACCCCCAATTGCTGGATCAAGTCGATTCGCACGACGGCGCCTGGGGCTGCCATTCGGCATACGAATGCAGTGCCGTTTGCCCCTCAAATGTGGATCCCGGATGGCGCATTATGGATATGCGCAAAAAGCTAGTCTCGCGCCGTCTGGGACGTTTATTGGGAATTTAGTAAGGAGCCGGTTTTTATATGAGTAATCGATCTTCTTCAGCCCATTTTTTACGCTGGTTTGATCCGCGCAACCGGCAGGTCGGCACCTGGGCGTTTATTCTCAACCGTATCACGGCCTTAGGGCTAACCCTTTATCTCGCCATGCATTTGGTGGTCTTAAGCCAGCTGGCGCAAGGTTCAGACGCATACAATACCTTCGTCTCGTTTGCGAAAAATCCGTTATTTAAAATCGGCGAGATGCTGGTCATTTCGGCGGGTATCATTCATGGATTGAACGGCATGCGCATTGCCTTGAACAGTTTTGGCATTGGCGTACGCTACCAAAAACAGATGTTCCTGGCGCTGATGCTGTTGGCGATTGCAGGAATTGCTTATTTCGGAATTATCATGTTCTTTGGGAGTTAGGAGCAAGGCATGATTGGAAACACGTCTCGTCCCAAAAACAACGAAGGAGTCGGGCTCTGGCTGCTCAAGATTGCTGCCGGACTGCTGGTGCTGGTCGTTTTAGGAATACATTTCGTGATCAACCATGCGGTCGCCCCGGGTGGATTATTGACCTACGAAGACGTCATCCAGTATTACAAAGTACCGGTTGTGCCGGTAATGGAAATTCTCTTTCTGGTTGTGGTCGTTACCCATGCGCTGCTCGGTGTGCGCAGTATCCTCCTGGATCTCAGCCTGGTGCAGAAAATCCATCGGATCATCGATGGTATTTTGCTTGTATTGGGAGCGATTGCTATCGTGTACGGTGCCTGGTTAGTAATTTTGCTGGCAAACCGCTGAACTGAACAGATAATCGACTCTACTTATTCCACTTATTCCACCGTCACACTCTTCGCCAGGTTGCGCGGTTGATCGACGTCCAGGCCTCGTTCCGAGGCGATATGGTAGGCCAGCAGCTGAAGCGGGATCACGGTCAGCACCGGGCTGAGCATCCAGGGCGCATCCGGAATCCAAAAAACGTGATCGGCGAGACCTTGCACCAGCGTATCGCCCTCCGTCGCAACGACAGCCACCCGTCCACCACGCGCTTTAGCCTGCTCAATCTGGCTGATCATCTTCTCATGCCAGGGATCCTTGGGAGCGATGGCAATTACCGGCATATCATGGTCGATAAGGGCAATCGGTCCGTGCTTCATCTCACCTGCCGGGTAAGCCTCAGCGTGGATATACGAAATCTCTTTGAGCTTCAAGGCGCCTTCATAGGCGATTGGCATGTTAATCCCGCGTCCTAAATACAATGCGTCGCGCACATCCTTCAGCGCCTTCGCAATTTCAATCACCTGCGGTTCCTGATCCAGACAGCGCCCTACCAGGTTCGGCACCAGGCGCAGATCGGAGACCAGCCTCCGGCGTTCTTCTTTGCTTAATTGCCCGCGCAGGTCACCCAGCAGCACCGCCAGCATATACAGATCGATTAATGGGGCAGTAAAGGCCTTGGTGGATGCAACGCCGATTTCCGGACCAGTCTGCATCGAGACATATCCGTCGGCCATGCGCATCGCCTGGGAGCCAATGGCGTTGACAATCGACCACAATACTGCTCCACGCTTACGGCCCTCCTCCATTGCAGCCAGGGTATCGGCGGTTTCACCGCTCTGGCTGATCGCCAACACAACCGTGTTCTCATCCACAATCGGATCACGGTAGCGAAATTCGGAGGCAATATCCACTTCAACCGGAATGCGCGCAATTTTCTCAATCAGGATTTTGCCAACCATGCCGGCATGCGCCGCCGTGCCGCAAGCGGTGATCAAGATTTTGTTGATCCTTTTAGCCAGGTTCTCGGTTAGTTTGAGCTCGGGCAGGCGGATGCGCCCTTCGTCGAAATCGACCCGTCCTGCCAGGGTGTCGGTCAGCGAGCGTACCTGTTCGTGGATTTCCTTCTGCATGAAATGGCGGTATTCACCTTTTTCCGCCGCGATCGGATCCCAGGCGATGTTGTTGACCTCGTAATCTACGGTTTCACCTTTCAGGGTCTGCACGCTCAGGCTGTGCTGTTTAATGACTGCCATTTGATGCGATTCGAGAAAAACTACCCGCCGGGTATGGTCCAGGATCGCCGGGATATCCGACGCAACATACATTTCGTTCTCACCCAGGCCGATCACGACCCCGCCTGCGTTGCCAATCCGGGCGGCTATGATTTTATCCGGCTCGCGTGAGGACATCACCACAACCCCATGCGCGCCTTTAAGCAGCAGCAAAGCCTGGCGAACGGCCTCAACCAGCGGAAAACCGGCCCCGAGGTAGCGTTCAATTAGATGCGGGATGGTTTCCGTATCCGTTTCAGATTTGAAAACCGCGCCTTCAGCGATCAATTCGTCGCGCAGTTCTAAAAAGTTTTCTACAATGCCGTTGTGAACCACAACTACTTCCTGGGTCATGCCAAAATGGGGATGGGCATTGCGCGAACTCGGTTCGCCGTGCGTCGCCCAACGCGTATGCCCCACACCCACCTTTCCCTTCAACGGCTGCTGATTTACCAGGCTTACCAGTGCGTCCAGCTTTCCCAGTTCTCGACGCAGTTCAATGTGCGAATTTTCCAGCACGGCAATCCCAGCCGAATCATATCCACGATATTCCAGTCGTTTTAAACCGCCCAAGATGATCGGTGTCGCATTTTTTTCACCGATATAACCCACGATCCCACACATAGCTTATCCTCCGCCGGCAGCTAACTGCACGGCAGCTTACCATCTTCCAGAATGGTAGATGGCAAGCACTGATACAATGGATTTTCAATAAAGGGAAAGGGGCAGAACCATCTGGTTCAGGAGGGCTTCCGCTGATCTGTCGATTTTCCCACCGTCCAGGACCAGCATCCTGTTCTCGGTGGTTAACTCCTCCTCGCGGGGGAGAACCCTCATCCTCGTCAATCTCACACCATATACGAATGTGAGAACCATGCGCTTGTCTTTCCCAAAGACTTAAGCTGCTGAACACCTCCTTTCAATTGCTGTCAGGGATATTATAACTGAGATTTCCGGTATAATCTGCCCATACAAGGAGTTAAGAGGAGAATACTATGTTTTTAATTGCCGACTTAAAAACCGACAGCGACCAACGCGTTGCCCTCATGCAGGTGCAGCCCAAACAGTTTAAGACGGGTTCACGGGGCTTCTACGCCAATCAGAAAATTGAAATTGACGGCAAACGCTACCAGGTTCAGGTTCAAATTGTCGAGATCGGCAGTAAAAGCCAGGGCGCGTCTGCGGATGAAAAATAAAATCCTATGACCTTCGCCGAACAGCTTGATACCTTTTTACGCGCCCGTTTTCCTTTGATTCTGATTGTCACCCAGGAAGAAGAACGCTGCCTGCAGATCCTCAAGAATCTAAGCGAACGCACCCAGCGCACGCTAATTTCCTGGGATTTTTCCGATGGGTTTAAGGTGGTGGCTGGTGGCAGCCGGTCCACCCCACCGGATGCCCGGGATCCCTTGACCGCGTTAGAACAGGTGGAATCATTAGCATCACCGAATACAATATTTGTCCTAAAAGATTTCCATGAAGCCTGGGATAACCCCCAGGTCAAACGAAAACTGCGTTCAGTCTCCCAGCGCGTGCAGTTGGGAAATAAGTCAATTATTGTGACCTCACCCAATTCCAAAATACCGGATGAACTGCGTGATGAAATTGTCCTTTTAGAATTGGAATTGCCCAAGGCGGCTGAGATGGAAGAAGTGCTGCTCAGCCAAATCAATAAACCTGGCGTTAAAATTAATCTGACTCCCCTGGGCCAGGAGAAGATGGTCCAGGCCGCCCTGGGTCTGACGGTTGCTCAGGCGCAGCGTGTTTTTTCTAAGGCGATCGTCAGTAACGGCCGGATTGATGACCGGGATATCGATTTGGTAACAGATGAAAAAAAGCAAATCATCCGCGAAAGCGAAGCACTGGAATTCTATGCGGTTACCGAGACCCCGGATGATGTCGGCGGCCTGGGCGTTTTAAAAGAATGGCTGCGGTTAAGAGAACGCGCTTTCAGCAAAGAAGCACGTGAATACGGTTTGCCAGCGCCCAAAGGGATCGCGTTAATCGGCATTCCCGGTACGGGCAAATCGCTCACAGCCAAAATGATCGGCGGATTATGGCGATTGCCATTGCTTCGCCTGGATGTTGGCGCGCTTTATGGCAGCCTGGTGGGCGAATCCGAAGAACGCACTCGCCGTGCGCTGCGACTGGCTGAAACTGTGGCGCCGTGCATCCTATGGATCGACGAATTAGAAAAATCACTTTCGCACGGCGGAGCCGATTCTGGCACCTCCACCCGGGTATTCGGGTCGGTATTGACCTGGATGCAGGAAAAGAAAGTACCTGTCTTTGTTGTAGCTACCGCCAATGATATTTATGCTTTGCCGCCCGAACTGCTAAGAAAAGGCCGTTTTGACGAAATCTTCTTCCTGGATTTACCCACCGCGGACGAACGGCGCGAGATATTCTCGGTCCATTTATTAAAACGACGCCGGATTCCGGAAGATTATGATCTGGAACAATTGGCAGCCGCTTCCGAAGGGTATGTGGGGTCGGAGCTCGAACAAGCCATTATCGATGCCATGTACCTGGGTTTTGATGATGGACAGAGAGAATTTTCAACCAACGACATATTGCGATCGCTCCAACGCCAGGTTCCTTTGAGTGTATCTCAACGGGAAAATATCACTGCGCTGCGCAGTTGGTTGACCGAAGGCCGCGCCCGGTCGGCATCTTTCGCTGAGGCAGAAGATGCTGCCTCAAGTTTCGTAAGTGTCCGTTCGACATAACCTGTAAAACACAACCCATGCATGACTGAATCATCCCTGCTGAAAAAAGCCCTGCTGATCTGGGAAAAGCTGCTCACAAATCCACTACCGCTGGTCGGACATTGGGGCCAGCAATTTGCATTGAACAAGCTGTCGCAATTTGCCCAACAGGGTGATGCGCGCGCAGTTCAGGCCCTCGTGGGCGGTTTATCTACTTCAAAAGCCAGTGCCTTACATTCCACAATCACCGAATTTTTATCAGCACCCCTGCCGGCTTCCAGCCAGGATGCGCTTTGGGAGGGATGGGTCGGTCATCGCCTGCCCGTGGTTGAAGAAATTCTGGTCAGGAAAAATAAGCAAGCCAGTTTCCACTCTCCAGCCTGGGCAATCTCCCTGGCGAAATTAGGAAAAATAGATTCTCTTAAGGCGTTCAAACCTGAACATTTAGCGGAACTGGTAGACTTGCGTGCGAATCCCGACCCGATGGTAGCTGCCACCGCCAGCACAGCCCTGAAAAATCTTAACCGGCAAGCAACCATTGACGAACTTTACCGGTTGTGGTCTATCACCCGCACCGAGGAACTCTGGCAGTTAGCCATAAATTCGGGGTATACGCCCCAGAATCCGGTCGAAGTGCGCGCACTATTCTTGTTAAAAGTTCCCGAAGCGCAGGAAATTATTCACTGCAGCCCCGGAATGGTACCCAGCTTGATCCGTTCGCTACATGACCCCGACCCAGGCATCGCAACTCAAGCACGTCGCTGTCTTCCCATGCTGCAAAGAGAGTCATCGATCAATGTGGTCTGCCAGCAGTGGCAGCAAACTCGCTCCCCCGAATTGTTGGAAATCATCCTTGAAGGGCAAATGGTCGCTACCCGTCCGATTGAACTGCGGCTGATGACGGCAATCCAAACCGGGCGCAGCCAATTGGCTCACCGGACCACGGCGGAAGGAATCCCGCATTTGATCGATCTCACCCGTGATCCCGATGCCCAACTCGCCCAGTCTGCCCGGGATGCGCTGATGGCATTGGAAAGACCATCTGCCCAGGCCGCCCTCTGTATGATTGCAGTAAACCAGAATCTCCCGCAGATTTTAGAATTAGCCCTCGCTTCCGGTTACCGTCCAACAAAGCCGGAACAACTGGCCTTATTTTTATTTCTGGCTGGTTTATGGTCTGAATATGACACGCTTGACTTTGACAACCGCTTGATGCAAGCGGCATACGAAACCGGCCAATCTGTGCTGCGCCAGCGCATTGCCAGCCAGGTGCAGCGTTCAGGGAAAAGTGCCTATCTGACCATCCTGGCAGGTGTCGATTTTCGCTCTAACACAGCGCAACTTTCTGCGGACGAGATTCGCCTGTTGGTGGAAATGTTGGCAGATAATCGTGAATGGGCACGTTTGTGGTCGTTGGTTTATCTTGTACCGCTGCCCTGGAGCATAACTATCTTACAAAAGTTGAAGCAAGCAGCCTGGATTCCTGAAAACACGGGCGATATAGAGGAGTATTCCCGTCTGACCCATCTGGCGCAAGGATTGCCGCTACCAACCAGACGCAAATGGGAAAACATATTGCCTTCGGCAATCTCTGCCGCCAGCGTGCGAGTGAGCGGTAGGGTGAATGATGTTTGCTTCGCACCCCAAAGATCCCTGGTTGCGATCGGTACCGGAAACCGGAAGCTGGTAATGTGGGATTTTCAACAAGCAGAAATCAAACAAATTCGCCAGGGATTTAACCATTCAATCGCGAAAGTGGCATTTGTTGGCAGCCAATACCTGGTATGTGGGGTACGATCCAATGCCGACGCCGTATGCTGGATTTACGGATGGCATAACGAAGATGCATTTGTGCTCCCGGGACATCAAGGGGCGGTCACTTCTCTTCTGCCGGTCGGCGATACCAATCTCGTCAGTACCGGCAGGGATGGGATGGCGATCCATTGGAATCTGAACCAGAAGACAGAAGTCGCCCGGCAGGAATTGCCTGATTGGCCGCGCACTGCTTTCGCCTCACGAAATCAGCAGCATATCGTCCTGATGCATTCATCCGTATCGATCCTGAGCCTTCCCAACCTGGCGAACTGTGATCCAACTTCTGTGCGCACAAAAGCTTACTCGAAAACCAGGCAATCCATGGCGCTGTGCGGTGTCTTTCCGCCGGACAGTAATGACTTTCTGGTTGGCCAGCGTAACGGCCAGATAGTACGCTATCTTGCAAAACCAAAATACGACGGTCTGGTGCGTGAAGCAGTCATAAGGAATGATTCAAGCGTAGTGGGTCTGGCATTCGTACCTGACAAACAAATCCTGGTGACTGCCACGAGTAATGGAATCATTGAATTTCGCCGCTGGCCGGATCTCACCCAGATCGGGATGGTATCCACCAAAACCGGCAGATTGACATCTTTGCACATCTCTCCAGATGGCGCTTTCATGGCTTCCGGCACAAACGAATCGACCATGCAGTTATGGGATTTACGCGTTCGTGATCTCCCAGATTTGATCGAGCATCCTCTTGCCAGCGCGCAGCCCACCCAATTGGCAGCAGTGACTGGTTTGCTCCAAAGCCCCGAAATACCACCTGGATTGAAACAGACTTTAGAATTGGCCGAAGCTTTACTGCAGCGCCGGTTCAGGTTTGACATCCAGGTGGATGACCTGTACCAGATCCAGCCAGGCGAATTTGACATTATTCTTGATTAAAGAGTAAAATCGGTGGAATGGCTGGACGATTAGCAGTAGATTTTGGCACTTCCAATACGGTTTTAGCAGTCTGGGATGATCAGCTTAAGGATGGGGTCCCCCTGTTTATCCCCGAATACAGTCACATTTACCATCAGGGGGATCAGGAAATTTCAGTTATTCCCTCCTTGATTCATTACGATACGGGTAACCGCCGCTGGATCGGTGACCAGGTGCTGCAGCGAAATCTTTATCATTCGCGCCACACCTTTCGCTGGATGAAGCGTTATATCAGCCAACGCAGCCCAATCAAAGTGAAAATAGATGGGCGTGAAATCACACCTTACATAGCCGGTCAGGACTTCCTCTCAACCCTGCTGCTTTTCGCTTCTCAACAGTTGGAATTACGCGGCGAAGAAATTGGCTTATCCGTACCGGTAGAGGCCTTTGAGCATTACGAAGATTGGTTGGCAACCGTAACCGAGTCAGCCGGTATTCCGCGTTATCGTTTGATCGATGAGCCCTCCGCTGCCGCCTTGGGCTACGGCACGCATATCCAACCGGGCCATACTTATCTCATTTTCGACTTTGGCGGGGGCACGATGCACGCATCCGTGGTCCTGATGGAGGCAGAACCTTCTTCAACCACGGGCCGGCGCTGCCGGGTATTGGGTAAGGCTGGTAAGCACATTGGAGGTTCGACCATCGACCAATGGATTTTCCAGGATATCCTTCGCCAGAATAACCGCCAGGATTTTGATGAGCCCGTCCGGCTGCTCAGCAACGAACTGCTGGTAGCTAGTGAAAAAGCCAAAGAGACGCTCTCGATTGCTGAATATGCTGAAATTCAGGTTGTGGATCCGGCTTCTTCTACAACTTTAGCCGGTTCACTCAACCGGGAGCAATTTGAGGAAATTCTCGACCGGCACGAGCTGTTTACTGAAATCAATCGGATTGTACGGTCCGCAATCAATGCAGCCCGTGAACGAGGATATAACGAAGATAGTATCAACGCTGTGCTCATGGTGGGAGGCACCAGTGCAATTCCTTCCGTCCAACGTACCTTGCGGCAGATTTTTGGCAAAGAACGGGTCAATTACAACCGTCCACTGGATGCAGTAGCACGCGGGGCAGCCGCATTCGTTGCCGGGGTAGATTTTTATGATCACATCCAGCACGACTACGCCATTCGTTATGTGAGCCCTGACACACACCAATATGATTACCGCATCATTGTCCACAAGGGCACGCCCTATCCTACCCCAGAGCCTCTCGCGCGGCTGGTCGTCAAAGCTTCTTATGATACCCAATCCCAATTAGGACTGGCAATATTCGAAATAGCCGAATCGAGTTCGATCAACAGCAATGGCGTTGAGATCGTCTTCGATCCGGAAGGCGTTGCCAGGGTGATGCAAATCACCCCCCATGATGTGGAGCAGCGCAGTCTCTTCTGGATGAATGAATCTCAACCCACTTTTCTACCGGCAGATCCACCCGCTGCCCGAGGCGAACCGCGTTTTGAAGTCGAATTTTGTGTAGACGCCAATAAACGCCTGACGATGACATCACGTGATATAAAAACTGGCCATCTCACTCATAAAGATTATCCTGTGGTAAAGTTAACCTAAATATTGAGTATTGTTGGAAACATTTCCAGCTTCTACCCACTGTTTTGCGAGGAGGATATTTTTGTCTCACATTACACGTATTAAAACACAAATCGTTGAAAAACAATTTCTTCTTAAAGCCTTAGAGGATTTGGGCTACAAGTATGAAGAAGGCGATTTAACCATCAGTGGATTTGGCGCAAATAAAACAAAAGCGGATATCAAAATCAATATGCGCCTGAGCAATGATATTGGCTTCCGGCATACACCCCAGGGATATGAAATCGTAGCAGATTGGTGGGGAGTGCGCGGCGTGAGCCAGAAGGATTTTACCGCCCGGATCATGCAGCGTTATGCCTACCACACTACCCGTGTCAGGCTCGAATCACAGGGCTTCTCTCTAATTGAAGAAACCGCCAAAGATGGCCAGATTCACCTGACTTTACGCCGGGTGGGTTAAGGAGGATTGGATGGAAGTCGAAGAAATCGAAATCACCATTGGTAAAAACGGGCAGGTTAAGCTCCATGTTCGAGGTATGAAAGGCAAAAAATGTCTGGCTTTAACCGAGGAATTAGAAAAGGCGCTTGGGAATAATATCCTGGAGCGCCAGCTTACACCGGAAGCCCTGGATGGTTCTTCAGGCAATAAAATCGACCAGACAGTGGACGTGAAATCCTGAATGAAAAAGCCGCTTACTCTGCGGGTCCATCACTTCGAACCTGCCAGCCGGTCAAACGGCCCCGGCTGGCGGTCTGTGATCTGGCTGCAGGGCTGTACCCTGAAATGTCCGGGGTGTTTTAATCCCGAAACTCACGCAAATACGATTGGTGAAGTGATCCCTGTGACTGTGCTCGCAGAGAAAATCCTCTCATTCCAGTCCAGGGTAGAAGGATTAACCATCAGCGGCGGAGAGCCGCTTCAACAACTTCCCGCATTGATTGCCTTTTTAGCAGAATTTCGCAGAAGGACCAATTTATCGGTACTGCTTTTTAGCGGGTACGATTGGCGGGAGATACAAAGCATGCCAAAAGCCGGTTTATTGTTTTCCTTGGTCGATGTTCTTATCTCGGGAAGATATATTTCCAGCCAGCGGCTTGCCCGGGGGTTGATGGGCTCCGCGAATAAAACCGCACATTTTTTGTCCGGCCGTTATTCCCAGGCCGATCTGGCAGCGGTCCCCGAAGCTGAGGTTATTCTCAATCAAAATGGCGAAATCATCTTCAGCGGCATCAACCCCGCCCGATGGGGATAAAACCAGCCTGACGCTGGAAAACCTGGCCGGGATATTTCGCAATCCGGCGCCTTCCAGTTTGAGCGAATCCCAGATCACATCATTGCTCCTGCGGGGAGCGTTATTCACATTAGAACAAGATGGCTCGCCAGAAGCAGTTGAAATTTTACTAGAGGGGGCCTTCGCTTCGCTGCCTGATCCTATCCCGGCCCTGGCATTGTCGACTTTAGGCCGCTTAGCATTAACCGGCAGCCAGCCTGCTTGTGATGCCATCTACTTATTGGCAGTGGTTCACGACAACCCAACTGCCCAACATTTCATCCAACAGCACCCCATAAAGGGTATCCGGTCCGATCTGCAGGCCATTTACCTTTTACTCTCAGGGCGCATCGCAGATTTACACCGGGTTGACCCCAAATATCAACTGATAACCCATTATTTTTTAACGGATGCCCATCTAGATCTGCAGCACCGGCTGATTGAAGCTGCCAATGCTGGCGGATTAAACGCCTGGAGTTTAATCGTTAATGCTGCAAGCCGGACCTCGGCAGAAGCCTTACAGCGCGTCCACGATCAATTTCCTTCTTTTCAAGAAGCGGAGCGCCAATTAGCACTGGATCTTTTGGAAAAGCTGGCTAAAGAGAACAACGCTCAAGCTCGCGACACGATATGCCAGTTGTTTATTGACTACGAATACACTCCTGCCCGGACGCTGGCATTGGCCAATGGCTTTTCACCATCCACCGCGGTGCAATCGGCATTGTTCTATTTTTTGGCGGAGCAATGGCAGCTGTATGAGTATCTCGATTTTAATCAATCCCTGCTTGCAGCCGCTTACGAATCTGCCGGTCCAAATATCCGCAAACGCATCTTGTTCTTAAGCCGGTATTCAGGACGAATTGAGTGGATGGCAGGCTTATCCACCACTTCCAGACAACGCTGGTTGTGGGATCTTAATGATGCGGATTGGGAACTGGCTGTCAGCAACCTGCGAACTTCAAATCAGCACAGCGACCTTTGGAAATTGGCCCAGGTAGCTCCTCCGGTATGGAGCCGAAAAATTCTGACTGTATTGGCTAATTCTGGTTGGTCGCCCGAACAAAATGATGAGAATGAGGGCTTCCAACACCTGATCGCCCTGGCTGCAGCCTTAGATACCGATACCCCGCCCATACCACCTATTCAGACCTGGCCTTCACCTTCAGCTGACATTACCTGCATGGCGATTAACCAGGACGGTTCCCGTCTGGCCGTTGCCGGTTCAAACTCCACTATCCACCTGTGGGGGATCTATAAGGCAGCATCCCCCCTGCCGCCGATTATCGGTCCGACACCCCAAACCAGGGCATTGGCATTTTGTCCGGATGGTGAATACCTGGCAGCCGCCAATGGAGACTACACGATTCGTGCATATCGTCTCTCAGATGGAAAACTCGTCAAATCGTTTGATGGACACACGGCACTCGTGCGTTCTTTGGCCTTTTCTCCGGATGGGCGGACATTGTTCTCGGCCAGTTTTGATGGAACACTGCGCGCATGGCGTTTCCCGCAAGGGACTGAATTGATGCGAATTGATGTAGGAAAATCCGAATTATTTGGTGTAGCCGCCAGCCCAGATGGACAAATCTTATTAACTGGCGGTTCGGACCAACACCTGCAGGTCTTCCGCTGGCCGGATGGTGATAAGCTTTGGGAAATATCCGGCCATAAGAATACCATCACAAACCTGGTGAGCGTCCCTCGCGGTCAACTGGCCGCCAGCGCCGGGCGGGATGGGATGATCTTTTTGTGGAATTATGTTGCTGGACGTTCCATCTCTCAGCTTGCCAGCGATGAATTGGTCACGGCACTTGCCTTTCATCCAAATGAACAATTTCTGATGGGGGGAACCGCACAGGGCAATGTGATCGTATGGAATGTTTCCACCGGGAAAAAAGTTGAAAGTATTTCTGCCCACCGTAATTTGGTGGCCGGTTTAGCCATGTCTCCCGATGGCCAACAGCTATTCACAGTCTGCGGTGACAGCACCATCTCAATTTGGGATTTGCAGCTTTTCACCTGGTCGCTGACACCCATCGGCAACAACCGTTCCCAAACTCTGGCGCAGGTCGAACAGCGTCTTCGCCAGGCGGCTCAAAAGCCAATAGAACGAAGCTGGCTGTTACTGATTGCCGAACTCATTCGCTGGCGGCAGCGTTTTGACGTTGAAATTGATGAAACTCGCCAGGTGATCTCCGTGGGGGAGTTTGATATCGAATTGTAATCCGTAGTAAAATTTTATAAATACATTCTCGCGAGGATCATTTTGATCTCACGTCTGGTGAATTGGGTATCTACCCCCAAGAGTTCACCCAATATCAATAAACAAAATTTTGTAAACGTCCAGATGGACGCAATTGGCGTCGCTATGGGCAGCGCTGCCGCACAGTTCCTGCCTATTTATTTAGCGCGTTTAGATGCGACACCATTTGAAATCAGTTTGCTAACGACCATGCCGGCAATCACCGGCATGTTTTTGGCCTTACTTTTAGGCCGTTTCCTGCAACGCAAGCGTAGTGTGGTACCCTGGTTTTCTGCCGCTCGCCTTGTTGTGATCATGTGTTATGCCCTCACCGGCCTGATCTCATTGATCGTCCCCCAACAGTATGTCATTCCTGCCATTCTATCCATCTGGGCGTTTGCAACAATCCCCCAGACGATCGTTGCCATCGCTTTTTCGGTGGTGATGAATGCCGTTGCGGGACCTGAAGGCCGTTTTGAACTGATGTCCCACCGCTGGTCGATTTTAGGGGCCACCACCTCTTTCACCGTTCTGCTGGTGGGCCAGGTCCTGGACCGCCTTACCTTCCCGTGGAATTACCAGATTGTGTTTATGGCTTTGTCGGTAGGGGGTTTAATCAGCTATTATTTCTCCAGCCATATTAAATTGGCGCCAGTAGAACCTCCCGAAGAGGGCCCTGTACATAACATCCGCGATATCTTGCGCGGTTACACCAGCCTTGTATTGCAGGATAAACCGTTTGTTTCGTTTATCAGCAAACGGTTTGTGTATCTGACCGGTGCAGCCCTGGCAGCCCCACTGTTTCCCTTGTTTCTTGTCCGTGTGATCCAGGCTTCTGACAGTTGGATTTCAATCATTAATACTTCGCAGACAACCGTCCTGATCCTGGGTTATTATTTATGGACGCGCCAGTCCCGCCGGCATGGTACGCGCCGCGTATTATTAATCACAACCTTAGGTATGGCTCTCCAACCCTTGCTGGTCGCTTTTACCGTACAGTCCTGGCAAGTTGCCATCCTGATGGGCATGGCTGGTATCTTTCAAGCCGGTTTGGATCTGGTCTTTTTCGAAGAATTAATGCGTACGGTGCCGCCCGAATATTCGGCAACTTTTGTCGCTTTCGCTCAGAGCATCCAATATTTCTCCAGTGTGGCCTCTCCAGTCATCGGCGGCTTATTAGCCAGCTGGCTGGGGATACCTGCCGCCCTGATTATTGCTGGCATTATCCGGTTGTCCGGGTTTGGGTTATTCGCGTATCGCAAAAAATGATAAGGAAACAGGGCGAGAATACTCGCCCTGTTTCCGATAAAGATAAACCATGTAAAATATTTAGAGATTCTACCAGGCATATGCCTCTGGCGCCTGATTACCAGGCCCAGGGAAAATCTCATCCAATTGTTTTAAAACATCTTCATCCAGATGAATTTCAAGGCTGCGTAAGCTGCCCTGTAATTGATCCAGCGTACGTGGTCCAATGATAGGAGCAGTTACTACCGGATTATTAAGCAGCCAGGCCAGGGCTACATCCGCCGGTTTTTCGCCCATTTTCTTACAAAGATTTTCGTACTTTTCCAGTTTATCCCGGTTCTGTTCGACGCTGGTTTGCATCCTCTCACCGGCCCGGCGGCCTACTTCCGCTTTTTCGAGGGCGCCACCCAACAAACCTCCTGCAAGTGGGCTCCAGGGGATTAACCCCAGGCCATAATTTCTGCATGCAGGAATAACCTCTAACTCGACCATGCGCGCATTCAGGTTATACAGGCTTTGCTCGCTATACCAGGCCCATAAAATTACGTGCTTTGGCGGTTTCAGATGCCTGCGCAATATTCCATCCGGCAAAGTTGCTGCTGCCCACATACATCACTTTCCCTTGCTGCACCAGTACTTCCATCGCCTGCCAGACTTCTTCCCAGGGTGTTTCGCGATCGATATGGTGCATCTGATAAAGATCGATATGATCGGTTTGCAGGCGGCGCAGGCTTTCATCACAGGCTCGCCGGATATGATACGCAGATACCCGACTTTCGTTCGGCCAACTGCCCATTCCTCCGAACACCTTTGTCGCCATGACTACCTTTTCTCGTCTGCCACCGCCTTGAGCAAACCAGCGGCCTACGATCTGCTCAGTGATGCCCTCGCCAGTCTTACCGCCATATACATTGGCGGAATCGAAGAAATTAATTCCATCATCCAGAGCCTTATCCATCATGACATAGCTGTCTGCCTCGCTGGATTGCGGGCCGAAATTCATCGTTCCAAGACATAGCCGGCTAACTTTCAATCCGGTTCTGCCAAGATGCGTGTATTCCATACTTGCCTCCTAATATTATGGTTTTCCTATAAAAATTATACACTAATGCAACCTTATTTGAAAATTGGTCAGAATCCAGACTGAAAATGCGATATTTTGGAATATAATTCTTCACCATGTTCTTCTCCCGCTAAAATGTGAGGTATTATGATTTCTTCTTACCAATTATTTGATGGAAAAATAGTTATCCGTCTGAACAATACCATCTGTGACACTCCCGCCGAACTGTTGTCCAGTCCAATATTTTACGATGTACTTAAGAAGTATGTCACCTCACTCACTCGACAGCATTCCCGATTACTTAAAATTTTTCAGGATGAAAATACGGTAAAGGCGGGTGACCTTCGCCTGTTAGTTAAAACTTTCAGCTATTTGATTAATCTACCCCTGACGTTGATCCCGAATATATTACCAGGTTCTGAGGTTTTCACGCGCGACACGGTACTCCTCAGCGATTTCGTTGAAAACTTGTACAACTATTGGCGTTCACTGCACCGCCTGGTGGTTTGTGACTCTATCGGTGACCGCTATGATAAACGCCCTTACCGCACATTCAACGATACGGTTGAAGTGTTGATGCATGTCGTGCGCACCACTTACCGTGACATACAAGAAAATATCACCGGCGATCACCCGCGGATTTACCGGCAGGTCACAGCTGGTGCCGAAATTGGCGCTATCGCACGTGCCATGAAAATTCCTTATCCGGACCAATATAAAAAGCTAAATAATATTTCGGTCATCAGCCAGGCTTTGATCTACCCGCCAATGATCTTTAATACGCCGATTAATAAACGTAGCGGCATGTTCCAAAAAGTGGATTACGATCCGATTGAAAATTTGGAATTAAAATCCTCCAAATGGTTATGCTATCCTGCAAAAGTGGGCAGCCTGATTATCATGATCTATTTCTCAATGTCATTTTTTGAGTTGGGTTTTTCCCTTTGCAACTTATTTGAATTGGCCGATGAAACTGAACTGACACGCAAACCCGATGGGATATTCCTCTATGGAACCCCGGTAGACGGCGAGACTTCTTCAAACATTAACGAAACGATATTCTTCGATGATTTAGAAAATGATATTTTAGTTGCCACCATACCGGTCCGGGACATTTATGGGTACTTTGGTTACTTGAAAAAAATGGCCCTCACCCTGCATAACGTCATCATGCTCAAACGCGGCCGCATGCCTTACCACGGCGCGATGTTCCACCTGGCCTTGCGTAACTGCTGCGATACCACTTTCCTCATCACTGGCGATACCGGGGCAGGTAAATCAGAAACTCTGGAAGCCATGCGCTCGATGTTTAAAGAAGATGTGGAACACCTGGTAATTATCGCGGATGATATGGGATCGCTTGATATTGGCGAAAATGGTTCGATTATTGGATATGGAACGGAAATGGGTGCTTTCGTGCGCCTCGATGATCTGCAGTCAGGATATGCCTTTGGTCAGATTGACCGCGCGATCATTATGAATCCAGACGAGGTAAATGCCAGGGTCATTTTACCGGTGACAAAATATGATAATGTAATCAAGGGCTTTCCCGTTGAATTTGTTTTATATGCCAATAATTACGAAACTGTCGACGAAGAACACCCTGTTTTACAGGCGTTTGAATCGGCAGAGGAAGCCCTGAAAGTATTTCGGTCAGGGAATGTGATGAGCAAAGGGACAACCACCACCACGGGATTAGTCCAATCATTTTTTGCTAACATATTTGGTCCCCCGGCATATCCTGAACTGCAAGATGAAATTGCCCGTAAATTCTTTGATAAATATTTTGAGAAAGGTTTATTTGTAGGTCAGCTCCGTACTCAACTTGGCATTCACGGCATGGAGCATAAGGGACCTGAGCTTGCGGCCAAAGCATTAATCAAAGCTATCCGCGCGCGTCGTGGTATGGTTGATTGAGGTTCAATCCATCGTGTAAAATCCCAGGCCGGTTGTGAATCACCGGCCTGGGATTTTTTTTAGGATGGCAATTAACTTGAAATTGTGCAAAAAAATGATTCTGGCGTTAATTGGCGCTTTTAATTTGCCTCGATACAATCAATCCGCATCAATACTAGAAAATTCGTTCTTGACATTATTGACGGCACATGCTATATTAAACAAAACATATGTTCTATATTCCGCGTTTTAGTGAAAGGAAGGTAATTATGTCGCGGACGTCCAACCTGATGCCAGAAAGGTTAGATAAAATCGAACGTTTTATTGGGCATTACAAAAAACAAAAAGGATTCTCGCCGACCATTCGCGAAATTGGCCGATCTATCGGTATTGATTCCACATCCCATATCAAACATTACTTAATCGCCTTGCGCCGCCAGGAAAGAATTTTTTGGACAGAACATGCCTCGCGCAGCTTCCGTCTTGCCAAACCAAATTCTGACCAGGCGGTACGCGTACGGTGGATGGGTTACATCGCCGGTGGTCAGCCGATTTCCGTGCCCAACCAGGCTGAATTTTCTGCATATCCCGATCAATTTGTGACTGCTCTGATGAGTATGCTCGGTCCGAACGATCCAGATAATTTATTTTCGCTTACTGTCAAAGGCGACTCGATGGTTGACGCCAATATCAGCGATGGAGATACGGTCATTTTTAAACCTTCCCAGGAGGCCAACAACGGTGAAATGGTCGCCGTATGGTTAGCCGAAGAAAATACCACCACTTTAAAGTATTTCCATCGCGATGCTTCAGGAATCACCCTGCGTCCTGCAAATCCAGCCTATTTACCGATCAAGATCGATCGTCCGGAGCAAGTGCGCATCCAGGGAAAAGTTGTCGCTGTCATCCGAAAAATGGATCAATTGTGAACTTCGCAGCAAATTTATTAAAAAACTTCGGACTTAAACACATCCGAAGTTTTTTTCTGTTTTTATTTCCGTCCTGGTAGGGAGGGGCCTTAGGGTGCATTTACTGCATATTCAACCGGAATATCCAACCGCTGCTGAACGGTATATAAACGCCGGTACAAACCATCTTTTGCCAGCAGCTCTGTGTGGGTGCCCTGTTCTTTTACATGCATGCCTTCTAAAACCACAATCATATCCGCATTCCGCACAGTAGATAGACGATGGGCGATAATTAATGTGGTTTTTCCAACCATCAGCCGTTCCAGGGCCTGCTGGATCAGAACTTCAGTTTCAGTATCAACGGCAGAAGTTGCCTCGTCCAGAATTAAAATCGGGGCATTCTTCAGAACCGCGCGTGCAATTGAAAGACGCTGTTTCTGCCCACCAGAAAGTTTTATGCCGCGCTCACCGATGAGGGTATTGTACGTATCAGGCATTTGCATAATAAACTCATGCGCATTCGCAATTTTTGCCGCATCGATAACTTCCTCTTCACTGGCATTCGGCCTGCCGAAGAGGATATTTTCTTTGACCGTTCCGTGAAATAGAAACACATCTTGCAAAACCATACTGATCTGGCTGCGCAGGCTTTCCAGAGTCAGATCGCGAATATCGATCCCATCCAGGGTTATGCTTCCGGTGATCACATCGTGGAAGCGAGGTATTAAACTCGCCATGGTCGACTTCCCGACCCCAGTCGGTCCAACCAGGGCAACGATGCTCTTTGCAGGAATTTCCAATGAGATATCTTCCAGAACTTTTCCCCCTTGCTCATACTGGAAGTTAACATGGCTCAAGGTTAATGCGCCTTCTGCGCGTTCGGAAAATTCTAAGGCTCCCTTTCTTTCCAAAGGTTCTTTCTGTTCTTGAAGTAGCTCTGCCACCCGGTCTGCCCCAGCCATAGCATTTTGTATGGCTTCCCAGGCGTTGCTTAAGTTCCTTACCGGTTGGTAGAACATCTCCAAATACAAGAAGAAGGCCACTAAATCCGAAATTGGAAGCACCTGTTGGAAGGCCAACTGACCGCCAAAATAGATCACGATCAATGTTCCCAACGAACTTGAAAATTCGATAAACGGCTGAACGGTTGCCATCAGGCGCAATGCGCGCAAATTCGAATTTAAGAAACGGTCGACTCCCAATCCAACCCGGCCCAATTGGTCGCCTTCTTGATTGAATGCTTTAATTTCTCTGATGCCTTGCAGATTGTCATTCAATATGGCGTTTAACTCGCCCAGTTCAAACTGTCGCACCCGAAAAGCAGGTCGCACATACTTGGTAAAGATGCGCAAAGCAATCACCACGAGTGGAATTGGGACCATGCTGAGTAAGGCCAACCGCCAGTTTAAAGTAACCAGAACCGCACTTACCCCCAGCAACGTGATCACATTCACAAAAACATCCGGGACCGCATGAGCAATCATCTGTTCAAACAAATCCGTGTCGTTAATGACCCGCGACATTAACTGCCCGGTCTGTTTATCTTCATAGAACCGTAACGAAAGCCGCTGCAGATGATCATACAAGAATTTACGCATATCGGCGACAACACCCCACCCGGCAACATGCGCCATATAACTGCGTAAGAACTGCAGCCCTCCCTTGACCAGATAGATCCCAAAAACCAGGATTGATAATTGCAGAATAATATCCTGGGCCTGTACTGCATTGGTCGTGTCAGTAACCGTACTGATTAATGTTTTGATAATCCAGGGGATAACGAGCTGGACGGCAACCAACAACAACATGCTGGTAATCGTCAGTGATAAGGCCAGCTTATACCGGCGCGCGAATCGGAAGACAAGTGGAATTGGTTTCAAAAATGTACCTCTATCTTAGGCTGAAATCTAAACGATTATACCTCGAACTGATCTTTATTGTGGCTCCGCAACCACAACCCATCGTTTTTCCGCTTCAGGTTTTGTCAGAATAATAGCCAGTGTCGGTCGAATATCGTAAAGAATACTTGTGTCAACAACAGGGATTTCACTCACAGTGAGTACTTTGTAAGTAAAAGAATCCCCATTGCTAATTTCTAACTCGAGTAAATCACCCGGCTCGAAAGATTGTACGACGGCTTCGATTTGCTTATTCCAGGGTATAGCAATGACTCGTCGAATTTCAGTGCCCACCAACCATTCACTTGTTGTTGGATTCCATACACCATCCACCTTGACCCCGGCTGCCAGATCAAAATGCCAGCCGCCCGGCAGAAGCAGTCCTACCGGTACCGGGGGACTTACAGTGGGAATGGGTGTCGATTCTGCAGCCGAACGATTGCTTGAACCAAACCCGGGTTGGCGGCTCATGATAAACAAGTAAGCAATCAAGCTGACAAGACCGATCACCGCAATCGCAAGTGCGATTATCAAGGATTTTTCGATTTTCGAAAAATCCTTGAATTGATTCCAGAGGCTGCGCTTAGGATTGTACGAAATATACCGGCTAACCTGCTTCTGACGATCAAATCCAGATGGCAGGCGCTTCCTTTCTCCTTGAGACTGGGAGAGTTTTTCATCAAGAATTGAAACCGATGGTTTTTGACCCGCCGATTCTTCCGATGAATAATTCTGCCAGGCAGCTTCTTGTTCTTTGGGGTCTATTGGCCTTACTCTAGAAACGGACGAAGAGGAGGGATCACCCACACTTTCTGTCCCTATAGATTCATTCAGATCACCGCCAGAATCCGGCTGCCTGGTCTTGGCCTTATCCTCAAGAAATGGATCTATTTTTGGCCCACTTTGAAGGATTACTGTGTTTCGAGTTGAATCTGTGTCTGGTTCTTGCCTTTCTGATGACTCAAACGGAGCATTTCCAGTTGTGCGCACACCAAAAACATTTTCTGAAGAATTTTCATCCCTAGGACGCTGTGTACCTTTGCGATTTGAAAGCGTATCGGTCATCCTCGTGAAAATATCATTCTTTGAGGAGGCCTGGCGTTGATCTTCCGAATGAAGACGTTGGCGAAGCTCCTCCAATGGATCGACTTTCGAATCTCCAGATCTCTTGCGGGACTTCCTCTTCAGGAGGGTTGGGATTTCTGCCGGGCAGCGGATTGGTTTTCTTCAGTAAGCTTTCTGATTCTTCATCACTTGGATTAGTTGTCATGGGAACTCATTTCTTTTCTATGGAAGAGCCGTGGGTAAAATCGGTTGCTTTAAACGAAATGGTACCAGAATTTCGCCTTGTTCGGTTAATTGTGTTGTAAAACTGCGGTAAAGACTCGGCAGGCTGATCGTCACTTCACTGCCAACCTTATGATTTGACATATCAAAAGTTGCCTGGCCATCGACTGTGCTTTTAGAATAAATCGATCCATCGGACACCCGCACTTGAACAGACGCCCCGTTTACCCATTGAATATCATTCGGGAATTCTTTTCCCTCAAGACCCAGGTATACAAATACCCGGATCGTATTCTTGGATAGTTTAGGCAACGGAGTTGGAATTGGTGTTTGTGTCGGAATGATCGTGGGCAGTCTTAACAATGCCGGTGGTGCCGTGTGAGGCTGGATATATGCCTCAAACGAGGTCAGGTTTTGCCAAAAATCGTCCACATATTCTTTGGCACCAGGACAATCGAGATACGAGGATACATTTTCCCAATTGAATGCAACTCCGGCTCGAAACGCGGCTTCGGCTGCGTTGTATAAACATTGGTAGCCGGCATGGTATGAAACCAATGTCATTTTCCACATGTCTTCGTAAGAGGCCGTAGAGGCGTTATCTTTTACGATATAGTTCGTTTGGCTGCAGTTAGCTTTCAAGACATGGTCGATGATATTTATACTCTGGTTGACGGTCGTTGAATCCTGTCCATTCACACAACCAGGGCAATCAGAATTGATAAGATTGGTCAAGCTGCCACGCAGCATGGCTTGCTGCCAACTTGGTAATCGTGCGAAAGATGTGCCGCAATCACCCAGAACATTGGTGCAAGTCTGTCGAAAGAGCTCATCGTCCCATCTTAATGCAACGTCTGCACCAATTTCGTTTATTTGGGCCAGGCCATACTCATCAATAAAGGTCCGCGAATTTCCTGGCCAAAACTGAGATTCCTTCTCAATTAATGTTTTAACAATTTTCGGAGGGATCCCATTATCTCGCGAGGTAGACCAGATTACCGGGTCATACTGGTTTTGCCAGGCAATCATTGTTTCTTTAGCCCGGTCAATCCCACAGCCATTGGGTGAACCAGGAAAAAGATATCCCTGCCCTGGACAATCCTTTGCATTCACGATTCCAGTACTGATTAACCTGTCAGTCAGAAAATAATAGGTCTTGTTGGTATTCAAACCATCCGGCAATTGTGGAAATTCCGCCCACTTTGGCGTGATACCTGCTGTTTTCTCCCAAATTTGGGCACAGGCATCATGAAAAATGGTGAATGGGGTGATGGAGGTCAAAGTGGGATAATATCCATCTTCCCTTTTCACCAACTGAACTGCGATCTGTACCTCCGAGCTGCTATCTCCAAAGCTGGAAAATGCTTTGAATGTAATCCGGACACCCTCAGTAAGTGGCACATCACAGCGGTCGCCATCACAATTGAAATCTAAAAGGCCAATTTTTCCCTGTATCGAGGTAATCGTATATTCGGTTGCTGGTTCATATGCCAGCAAAGTAATGTATGGTTTATCTAATGGTCCTGGCGGCACAAGGACATTTAGAACGATTTCTGGAAGAGGGACTTTGACAATCTTAATAAATTCACGTTGGGTAACGAACCGCCAAAATGTATTTTGGAAAAATAAGTTTACATTGAAAGGCAGCGGTGTTGGCTGCGGAGTGGATAAATTCTCACCTTTAGTCACAGGCGTTGGCGTAGCAGGATAAATTTCGTCTCTGCAGATATTCAAGGCATCTTGAGTGGTCGGTTTTCCCTCCCGCTCTATGATTACCTCACATATTACTTTCCCGCTGGATAAACTAACCAACTCCCAAACATATTGCGTTGTTTGCACTTCAACAGATTTGTAACGTCCATTTTTGATCCCTTGGGCTAAGACCGGTTCTCCTTTCATGGAAAATAAGACCACCACACCTAGTGCTGCGGTCAAGAGAAGAATGAAAAGAAAATTGCGCAATGTTGACATGATCTTCAGATAACTTATTTTTTTCCCAGGTATAAACGGTTATTTACCCTTCGCCATGACGAAGTTGGGGCTACAGGTGGGATATTTTTATGAATGTCATTGCTCAACCAAAAAGCCGCGTCTTCATATAAACCCGTAATAGGCGAATCAGGATTCTTCAATAAAAATGGTTCGCCGAAATTTAGGCTGCGCAAAAATTCATTGTCAACGTACGGGATCATCATATCGACCGGTCTGCGAATCACCTTTTCAATATGAGCTTGTTTAATCGGGTTCTGGTCAAATATCTGGTTAACTAAAATAAAAATGCGGTCAGCTTGGAAACCCAGGCGCTCATAAATATCTAATGCGCAAACAGCCGATCGAAGAGAAGCCATTTCAGGCGAAATGACCAAAACGACATACGAGGCCGATTCTAAAAGATGAATGGTCATGTTACTGAAATCATGGGCAGTATCTAAAACAATAAAATCATTAAACTCATTCAGTCGGTCGATAATCGCGGGCCAAAATTCATCATGGAACGCATCTGGCGCAATAGGGGTTCCCGGAGATGCGATGAACTGCAAGCCGCTGCTGTGATTTTGGACTAATTTAGTAACAACCTCTTCTTCTTCGATATTCTCTGCCTTTAGTCCGGCAAAATCTGCCCAGGTTATCCTTGGGGTTTGAATTCAACATCAAGCTCACCTGGCCAGATACCAGGACCCCATCAACCAATAAAGTTGGTTTCAACCATAACTGTTGGAAAGCCAGCGCAAGGTTCACAGCCACAGTCGAACACCCCACTCCACCGCGCAAGGAATGTATGGCGATTACTGTCGAGGTCTGTCTAAAATCCGTCTCAATTTTTGTTACGGCTTTTAATGCCTCATTTCGGCGTACGAGAATTCCTAATCGCGCCACCAGTTCTTCGGGCTGAAATGGCTTGACTAAATAGTCATCAGCGCCTAATTCGAATGCTCTAAGCTTATCTTTAAGATCCGATTGCCCGGTCACAAAAATGATCGGGATGCGATTGAACCTCGGGTCCCGCCGCAACCTCTCAACGATCTCATATCCCGAAATATCTGGCATGCGCACATCAGTAATGATGACATCCGGTTGATATAGGGGAACTTCGGCCAACCCCTCAGCGCCGGTTTTAACGAAACGGATGTCAATCCCCTGTTCCTTAAACGTCGGCGCAATCATTCGATAATAAATCGGTTCGTCATCTATAAACAAAACTTTTGTCATTATTCCTCATCAGGTATTATAAATTTGTCATTCGGGTCGATATTATCCCTGGCAATTCGCAATTCATCAATCGCAAATTCAATTTGGCGTATCATTTCAGGGATTGATTGGGAGTGTTCCTCCTGTGAATATGCATCGATCCGACGTGCAATTCCTGCAATTTTCATAACGCCGAAATTCGCTGCAACCCCTTTTAGGTTATGTGATTGGTCGGCTAAAAGTTTCCAGTTCTTTTCGCGATACAGCTGTCTAAATTCATCCACACGATCAGGCAATGATTCGAGAAATTCATCTAGTAGACTTTTGAAAAACTCAATATCGTTGCTGAATCGGGATAGTGCCGATCCAATATCCAGAATCTCATCCGTACTCCCCAGATGGATTGTTTCCACATTTGCACTGGCGGATATCATATCGTCATGGTCTAAAACCCATCTTCTCATTACTTTCAACAATCTTCTCATATCCAGCGGTTTAGTTACATAATCATCCATACCCGCATCCAGGCAACGTTGGCTGTCACCCTGGAGTGCATATGCAGTCATTGCGATAATGGGCGTGTGTTGGTTCTTTCCTTCAAATTCCCGAATAACACGGGTTGATTCCAACCCATCCATGATAGGCATCTGGACATCCATAAAAATTAAATCAAACTCCTCACTCTTTGAGGTTTGAACTGCTTCAACGCCATTATTACATATTTCCACTTGGTGACCCTGGCGGGTTAAAAACGTGCGGATCATTTTTTGATTGAGCAAGTTATCCTCAACGACCATAATCTTTAAGGGTGGTATAGGCTGGTCAAACAGAACAATATCCTCGACCTGCCGCATTCGGCCCCGTTTCTCCGTCTTGTTACGCAAACCCAGGGCATATTCCAGAATATTGCTGAGATTAGACTGCCTGACTGGTTTGAGCAAATATCCAGAACAACCTAACTCTTCAAGATAGTTTAACTCACTGCGCCGGCCCATAGAGGTGAGAACAATCACCTTGACGTCTTGGGTTAGTTTTTCCTGGCGGATCATGCGCAGGGTTTGCTCGCCATCCAGACCCGGCATTTGCATATCTAAAATAACCAGATGATATGGGTCGCGAGCTAAAAGACCCCTGAATAATTCAGGAAGAACTTCGGCCCCGGACGATGTTGATTTAGTTCTGACACCCAGTCCTTCAAGCATTTTTGAAAAAATTGACCGGTTAGTAGTATTATCATCTACAATCAGAACCCGTGTACCTTCCAGTTGGCTAACAGATTCTGTTTCTTTAACACCAATCGGAACATTCTCAAATAAAATGTCGAACCAGAAGGAACTACCTTTACCAGCCTCACTCACAACGCCAATTCTTCCACCCATTAATTCCGCCAGCTGTTTGGAAATTGTCAATCCCAGGCCAGTACCACCAAATTTGCGTGTTGTCGACCCATCCGCTTGAACGAATTGTTCAAAAATCGCCTTCTGCCGATCTTTCGGGATACCAATTCCAGAATCTTCAACATAAAAGCGAACGACGAGCTGTTCATCAGAGAAATCCTTTAATTCGGTGCGAATAAGTATTTCTCCTCTTTCAGTAAATTTAATCGCGTTTTCCGTTAAATTAACCAAAATTTGGCGCAATCGTCCTGGGTCACCTCGAACCAGTTCTGGTATCGTCGGATCTTCATAGACAACCATCTCCAGGCCTTTTGTCTCCGCCCGGCTTGCCATGGTTTGAGCAACACCTTCAATAATCTCAGGAATTTCAAATTCGACGTTTTCTAGCTGGAGCTGACCAGATTCGATTTTGGAGACATCCAGAACGCTGTTCAACAGGCTCATTAACGCCTCTGCACTGTCTTTCGCGCTCGATAAGAAGTCATACTGTTCCTCGGTTAATTCAGTACTGAGGGTTAAATCTACCATGCCGATAATGCCATTCATCGGAGTTCGGATTTCATGGCTCATATTGGCCAGAAATTCCGATTTCGCATGATCCGCTTGCTCCGCCGCCCGCCTGGCCTGCATCAATTCTGTGATATCGTGATACAGCCACAAGGAATCAGTCGAGTTGTTGTCCAGGTTTAGAGGCACGCCCAAAATTTCAACATCAACAAAGGTATTATCCTTGCGTTTACGCTGGACGATACTTTTTACTGGTTCCCCGTTGATTACTTTGGTCGTCAAGGCAATCGCTTCGGCATGAACGTGATCATCTGATAATAAGGTGTCAAGATTGCGACCGATCACTTCTCCTGGCGAATAACCAAACATACTTTCAAACGCAGGATTGCTGGATTCGATCGTGTGATCCTGTTTTAATGTAATAATCGCCACCGGCGAATTCTTAATTAATGCTTCGAGATAATCTTTTTGCTGGCGGATAATGCGGTCGAACTCTTTATTTTGGGTGGTATCCCGCAAAATAAAGATCTTTCCGGCCTGATCATCTGATAAATAAAGGGTGTACTGAGAAAGATCATACCAACGATCTCGTTCAGGAATATAAAATTCCCGTGGATATCCGGCTGGTTTTGCAAATACATTGCCTGCGCGGCCTAATTTAACCTCGTCGATCCGTGCGTTCACCAGCTGTTCAAATGTAATCCCCAGCTCTATGGTCGCAGAGCGGTTGCAGCGAATCACATAGCCATCACTATCTGAAACGATAATCGCATCATGCACGGCATCAAAAATACCTTCCCATTCGCGCTTGCCACGCTCTAATACTTTTTCCAGGCGCAAACGCTCAGCATTTTCAGCCTGCATATCTTTTTCGCGCTGCTCGAGTTGATCGTTGGTCAGGATCAATTGGGCGTTCAACCGCTCAAGTTGATCCTGGCGACCACCAATTAACCATCCGCTGGCAAACAAGATCAGCGGTAGCGGCCCACCCAACGCGATGATGATTGCTGTTAGATTGAACGCAGGATTTAACTGCACCCCAATATATTGCAGGGATATATACCAAACACCCAAACTGATAGATGAAAAGACCAGGCCAATAATAAAGCCGGTTATCCCATATTTTAGAGAATGGCCCGTTTTATTTTTTTCTATCACAGATTACCTTTATATGTTGCCATTTTCTACTAACCAATACTGTAAAAACCTACCAGCATTATAGGGAAGGTAATGCCAATTTATTCCATTATCCTTTAAGAGATTTGCTAATTCCCCTCGTTTAGATAACAGCAAGTCTATCATTTTGCCAAAACAATCGTCAAGGAAAATTGGCAAAAAAACGTGAAATTTCGTGATCACATTATCCATATTCTATAATATCTTATGTTTTCTTTTATACATATAGTTATACCTCCATTTATGGTTTTTGATATAGAAAATCGACTATACGCAGCAAATCCCGCCGTTCTTGGAAAATTTTTGATCATCTAAAATCTAATATAAATTTACAGATTGTTTTTTGAAAGCTGGGGTAGAATTAAGACACGACAACATAAATCATAAAATTCACCGAAAGGGATATTGCGGTGATTTAATCGCAATAATTATGGAGCACATTAAAAAGCCAACCGTAAAACCGTCACAACTGAATATTTTATTTCGCTGTTATCGTTATCTTCGCCCTCATTGGAAACTTACTGCGGGGGCGTATCTGACAATGGTGATCATTGATATCGTCAACATGATCAACCCCCAGTTAATTCGCTGGACAATTGACAACAGCATTGGTGGGAAAAACACGCAAATGCTAACGTTGGCAGTAGGCGCTTTGTTGGTCCTGGTGTTATTTAAAGGTATTTTCACTTATTTCCAGGGGGTTTGGACTGAAATTGCATCTCAAAATGTCGCATATGATATCCGTAATGAACTGCAAAGAAAAATTACATTTCTATCCTTTTCCTTTCACGATCATGCTGAAGCAGGCGACCTGCTTTCACGCGCAATCCAGGACGTTGAGCGCATTCGTTTTCTGACCGGACGGGCAACATTTCGAGTAATTGAAGGCAGTGTTTTGATGGTCATTACCGCCGGGGTAATGATCGCGATGAATCCTCAATTAGGATTGCTCGCCATGGTTGGCATGCCATTATTGGTGGTGCAATCCGTGCGTTTCGGACGCATTTTTCGACCGCTTTCCAGTCAAATCCAACGACAATTAGCGGTACTCACCACCCGAGTGGAGCAGAACCTGCGAGGGACCAGGGTAATTAAGACTTTTGCCCAGGAAAACGCCGAAATCGAGCGTTTCGAAATCGATAATAAAGATTGGTTTGACCTTTCCGCTAAATCAGCAAGATTTCAATCGATAAACATGCCGCTGTTAAACTTCACTGCGAATATCAGCAGCGTCGCCATTTTATGGTTCGGTGGAATGTTGGTAATCAATAACAACCTGACCTTAGGCGAACTGGTTGCATTTACCACATATGTTGCCCAGTTAGTCGCCCCGGTCCGCCAGCTTGGCATGATTTTGCCAGCAATCTCAATGGCAACCGCTTCAGCCGAAAGAATATTCGAAATCTTGGATGCTATGCCAGAGGTAAGCGAAAAGCCGGATGCAGACACCTTGAAGCTGACCCGGGGCAAAGTCCGTTTTGAAAACGTATCGTTTGCATATGGCAAACACGCTGGTATTTTAAAAGATATTTCTTTTGAAGCATCTCCGAATCAGGTTATCGCCCTCCTGGGACCTACCGGATCAGGCAAATCGACGATCATCAACTTGATTCCTCGCTTCTATGATCCCAGTTCGGGCTGCATATTCATCGATGATATGGATATTCGAACGGTATCGATTAATTCACTGCGCAGCCAGATCGGCATGGTTCTACAAGAAACCACATTGTTCGCCGCATCAATAAAGGAAAATATTGGCTTTGGTAAGCCAGAAGCCACCCTGGAAGAAATCGAGCAAGCGGCAAAAGATGCCCAGGCCCATGAATTCATCCTGGAGATGCAGCATGGCTATGATACGCATGTTGGAGAACGTGGAATTACCCTCTCCGGTGGACAAAAACAGCGTCTGGCAATTGCCCGCGCATTGCTCACCGACCCGCGGATCTTAATCCTGGATGATGCTACCTCCAGCGTGGACACGGAAACGGAGCATCTTATCCAGATCGCCCTGGAAAGATTGATGAAGAACAGAACCACATTTGTCATTGCGCATCGATTAAGTACAGTGCAAATGGCCGATCAAATCCTGCTTCTGGATAAAGGCCGCATCGTCGCCAGAGGAAAACATACAGAGCTTATTGAACGCTCTCCTCTATATAAAAATATTTACCACCAGCAATTAAAGCCAAAGGCAGTCAGGTGAGTTATGGGTTTTGGAATTGGTGTTTCTAATCCGGGAATGGGTCCCCGAGGAGCGCTTCACCGCTTCTCTGGCGGAGAAAATGAACCTGGACAGGTATTTAATCCTAAAGTAGTCAGCCGTCTTCTCCGTTATTTGCGACCGTATTCAAAACAGATGGGCCTGGCGTTCGTGGCAATGATTTTCGTCTCAGGCTTCACCCTGGCTACACCCTACCTGTTAAAAGTTGCTGTTGACCAGTACATCACACAGGGAGACGCCGCTGGTTTAATGCGCATATCGCTGATGACTTTGGCAGCTTTTGCGGGGCTATATGTGGCGACAGCCGGTCAGCAGTATTTACTTTCCTGGGTGGGCCAACGAGTCCTTGCAAATATGCGCAGCGACCTGTTCAAACACCTGCAGCATCTTTCCCTCAGTTACCATGACACCCATATTGTTGGCGTGACCGTATCCAGGGTGATGAACGATGTCGCCACGATTAACCAGCTCCTTTCGCAAGGTGTCATCACTTTATTTGGGGATATATTGATCCTGGCGGGGATCATCGTGATCATGCTCTCGATGAATTTCAAATTAGCATTGCTGACGTTCATTGTCTTACCGTTGATGGTTCTGGCAACGATATTGTTTTCGAGCCGGGCACGAATAGCATTTCGAGAAACGCGGACTCGGGTAGCCCGAGTGGTTGGCGATCTGGCAGAGGATATTGCTGGTGTGCGAGTAATCCAGGCCTTCGGACAGGAAAATACAACTCAGGAACGGTTCACCACGGTCAATGAAGCCAACCGGGATGCCAATATCAACGCCATGTCATTGTCATTTATCTTTCTTCCGGTGATCGAATTCCTGGGGGTTCTATCGACTGCTATTGTGCTATGGTTTGGTGGTCAGGCTGTCGGCATTGGTGAGGTTACTATCGGCATTCTGGTTGCATTTCTTTCGTATGTTACCCGCTTCTTCCAACCTATTCAAGAGTTGAGCCGTATGTACACTACCATGCAAGCCGCGATGGCTGGCGGTGAACAGGTACTAAATCTTTTAGACACTGTCCCGGACGTGGCAGATCAACCAGAAGCAGTGGAAATGCCCGCCATTTCAGGGAAAGTTGAATTGGAGCACGTATCCTTTCAGTACCGGCCTGGTTTGCCCGAAGTATTACATGATGTTAGCCTCTTCATTGAAGCTGGACAGACCGTCGCCCTGGTTGGACCCACTGGAGCTGGTAAAACCTCGATCAGCAACCTGATTGCGCGGTTTTATGATGCCACGAAGGGCGCGGTCAAAATAGACGGTATCAATGTCCGCAATGTGACCCAAACATCTCTGCACCGCCAGATCGGCCTGGTCCCGCAAGATTCCTTCCTGTTCTCTGGTACGATCGGCGAAAATATACGCTTTGGTCTACCTGAGGCATCAGACGAGCAAGTCGAACAGGCAGCGCGCATGGCCAATGCCCATGACTTTATCATCAATAAACCGGAAGGGTATCAGACCGCTGTTTTAGAAGGTGCAGCCAACCTTTCGGTGGGCCAACGCCAATTGATCTGCATCGCCAGGGCAATTTTAACCAACCCTCGGATCCTAATGTTAGACGAAGCCACCTCAAACGTCGACAGCATGACCGAATCATTAATTCAGGATGCGCTGAGAAATTTATTGGAAGACAGGACGGCAGTCGTGATCGCCCACCGGCTGAGTACGATTCGTAATGCAGATTTCATTTGTGTCATTCAAGATGGCAAAATAATGGAAAAAGGCAACCATGAAGAACTGTTAGTGAAGAACGGCATTTATACTGCTTTATATAACCGGCAATTCGCTGAAGCATGATAGGAGATGAGCATGGCATATACTCCCGAAGAGAATAGATACACCAGTATGCGTTACAACCGGAGCGGACGCAGTGGCATAAAATTACCCGCCATTTCATTAGGGCTTTGGCATAACTTCGGCAGTGTGGATAATACTGAAAATGCACGGGCGATGATCCATAAAGCATTCGATCTGGGAATCACACACTTCGATCTGGCAAATAATTATGGTCCCGAGCCAGGTTCTGCGGAAGAAACATTTGGCCGGATTTTGAAAAGAGACCTTTCTGGTTATCGCGATGAACTGATGATCTCTTCCAAAGCCGGGTATTACATGTGGCCTGGACCTTACGGTGAGTGGGGATCTCGCAAACATCTCCTCTCCAGCCTGGATCAATCGCTCAAGCGCATGCAGTTAGAATATGTTGATATATTCTATTCTCATCGACCGGATCCAGACACCCCATTAGAAGAAACCATGGGCGCCCTTGACCATGTCGTTCGCTCTGGAAAAGCTTTATATGCCGGCCTATCCAACTACAAACCGGACCAAACTCAACGTGCGGCCCAAATCCTGGCTGACCTGGGAACGCCATGTTTAATCCACCAACCTGTCTATAATATGTTCAATCGATGGGTTGAACCACAGTTATTAGACGTATTAGCTGACAACGGTATCGGTTGTATTGTGTTTTCGCCCCTCGCCCAGGGGATGCTGACCAACCGATACCTGGGTGGTTTACCCAACGATTCGCGGGCCGTACGCTCAGGCGTTTTCCTGAAACCAGAACAATTGACTGCCGAAAAACTGGATAAAGTCCGTCGCTTGAACGATATTGCCCTGTCACGAGGACAGTCACTGGCGCAGATGGCTATTGCCTGGGTGCTGCATCACCCAGGAATCACTTCTGCCTTGATTGGCGCCAGCCGCCCCGCGCAAATCAAAGACAGTGTCGGTGCATTGAATAACCTGGCTTTCTCAAATGAAGAATTATCTGCGATCGACACCATCCTTGCTTAATCATTATTTCTTATCCCTAGTAACTCAAAATAACCCGAATTCTCTTATTTCTTCTCAAGATGATGAGTATAATCTAAGTATCTTTACGCAATCCTGGCTACAAAGGAAAAGGAAAGAAAGATGAGCACAACTTATGATATTGCAATTATTGGCGGAGGAATCGTTGGTTTGGCAACAGCCATGGAACTGACCAAAAGAGGTAAAACCTCTTTGATTGTCCTGGAGGCTGAAGACCATCTGGCGGCCCACCAGACCGGGCACAACAGCGGTGTGGTTCATTCCGGGATCTATTACAAACCCGGATCATTGAAGGCTCTAAACTGCGTCTCAGGCCGATTGGCGATGTACCAGTTTTGTGAAGAGCACAATATCGCTTATGATAACTGTGGAAAGCTGATTGTCGCCACGCAAGAAAGTGAAATTCCCGCTTTGGATCGTCTCGAGCAGCGCGGTAAGGAGAATGGCTTAGATGGACTGCGCCGATTAAAGGCCGAAGAAATCAAGGAATATGAACCGCATACCACCGGCATTGCCGCTTTACATGTTCCCCAAACAGGCATTGTAGATTACATTGGGGTCACTGAAACTTACGGCAAGTTGGTGACGGCCGCCGGTGGAACGATACAGACAAATTCACGGGTAACCGCTTTCCATAATGGCAGCGGTGAATTCGTTCTTGAGACACCCAAAGGTGAAGTTCACTGCCACAATTTAATCAACTGCGCTGGTCTCCAATCTGACCGGGTTGCCAGAATGTGCGGTGTAGAACCCGGACTGCAGATCCTTCCTTTCCGGGGAGAATATTACGAGATCGTACCCGAGCGCCAATTTTTAGTAAAGAATCTCATTTATCCAGTTCCCGATCCC
The DNA here is from genome assembly GCA_963768585.1 of uncultured Chloroflexia bacterium. Taxonomy (GTDB): domain Bacteria; phylum Chloroflexota; class Anaerolineae; order Anaerolineales; family Anaerolineaceae; genus CAVUNY01. The sequence goes on along the minus strand of CAVYIF010000013.1, from coordinate 123,616 downwards.
GCATTCCCCTTCCTGGGCGTACACTTTACGCGCATGATCAAGGGAGGTGTTGAAGCCGGTCCAAACGCCGTTCTCGCCTTCAAGCGCGAGGGATATACCTGGACATTTTCCTTGAAGGACATTCTTGAATTCAGTACCTACAGCGGATTCTGGCGGATGGCTGCCCAACACTGGCAAATGGAAATCGGTGAAATTTACCGGTCGCTTTCAAAGGCGGCATTTGTAAAAGCACTGCAGCGCTTACTGCCTGAACTTCGCATGGAAGATGTCCACCGCAGTGGAGCGGGTGTAAGAGCTCAAGCATTGGAGCCGAATGGTAAGCTGGTGGATGACTTTCGCATTAAAGAAAGCGCCCATATGGTCCATGTCTTGAATGCTCCCTCGCCGGCTGCCACGGCATCCATCAGCATCGGCAAATCAATCGCTGATATGTCGGAGAAGAATTTCTCTTAAAATGTTCGCTTAAAAACAACAATCCGGCCGGTGCACCGGCCGGATTGTTGTTTTTAATTCGCTCGGATCACAAACCTGCTTTTTTGAGTACAGCCAGCACAATATCCTGGGCCTGAGACTGGATATCGCGTAAATGATTCTCATCCTTAAAGCTTCTCGGCATAAATTTTATAAATGTTTTCCGTCCCTGAAGGGCGCGCCGCGAACCATCCATTTTCTGTTACAACTTTCAAACCGCCAATCGGTGCCTGATTGCTGGGTGCTTTTGTGAGTTTGGTTATAATCTTCTCACCCGCCAGTTCCTGGGCTTCTACCTGGTCGGGAGATAGCTTCATTAAAACGGCTTTTTCTTCCGCTGAAGCAGGAACATCGATGCGTTCGTATACCGGTTTGCCAAATTTCTTCTCTAATTCCTGGTAATGCTCGCCAGGATTGCGTCCAGTAACTGCGGTAATTTCCGCTGCGAGCAAATCCATAATGATCCCGTCTTTATCCGTCGTCCAGACGCTTCCGTCCTTTCGCAGGAAGGAAGCACCGGCACTTTCTTCTCCGCCAAAACCTAACGAACCGTCCAGTAACCCGTCCACAAACCATTTAAAACCTACCGGTACTTCTGCTAATCTGCGCCCAACATGTAGGGTGACCCGATCAATCATTGAGCTGGATACCAGGGTTTTACCGACTGCCGCGTCGCTGCTCCAACCAGGACGGTGTTGAAACAAATACCAGATCGCAACGGATAGAAAATGATTGGGGTTCATCAAACCAACATTGGGGGTGACGATCCCATGCCGGTCGCTGTCTGGATCGTTGCCAAAAGCAATATCAAATTTATCCTTGAGCTGGATCAAACTCGCCATGGCATCCGGTGATGAACAATCCATACGGATTTTGCCATCATGATCGACGGTCATAAACCCAAATGTTGCATCCACATAGGGGTTAACGACATCGATCTTCAATCCATACTGCTGATTAATTGGCTCCCAATAGCCGATACTTGATCCACCCAAAGGATCGGAACCAATCTTCAGATGCGACGATGCGATCACATCCATATCGATGATGTTTTTAAGATCCGATACGTACGGCTGAATATAGTCAATATGGTGTGTCGTATTTGCTTGTAATGCCTTTTGAAAAGGTATACGTTTTACCACCCTCAGTTTATCTGCCAGAATGGCATTCGCACGATCCTGGATCGTTCTGGTTGTTCTCGTATCTGCCGGACCAGCCGATGGCGGATTGTATTTAAAACCACCATCCCCAGGTGGATTATGTGATGGTGTGATGACGACGCCATCCGCAAGCCCGCTGCTCTTCCCTTTGTTATAAACCAATATTGCTCGCGAAATGGCAGGCGTGGGAGTATACCCCAAACCTTTCTGGATAAAAATATCTGTTTGGTTGGCAGCAAAGACCTCTACCGCACTCGCAAATGCGGGTTCCGAAAGGGCGTGGGTATCCATTCCCATGTAAAGAGGGCCGCTGATGCCCTGCGCTTGACGATACTCACAAATCGCCTGGCAGATCGCCAGTACGTGATCTTCATTGAATGAATTCGCCAGCGAGGTACCGCGGTGTCCTGAGGTGCCAAATGCTACCTGTTCGTTCGATTTGCCTGGATCTGGCTTGTTTGTGTAATAAGCAGTTACCAGACGCGGGATGTTAGGTAATAATTCACGGGGGGCTGGTTTTCCGGCATAATCTTTTGGATCCATAGGCTCTCACCTCCTCGAAAAGTCAATCACCTTTATTATAGGGAAATTGGTCTGAGCTGACAAATTCGATTCTTATTTTTTCTACACCTCTCGATAATCTGCGAGGTGGTTTTTCCTTGTGTATATGCTACTTTTCTGATTTTTTGATACTTCATTTTTTATGGCTATGATCCAGGAGCCATCTCGCCTTCAACTGCAAGATGGCTCTTGGATCATGTCAAAGTTTTTCTGGATTACCTGTTATCAGAAACAAAATCCCAAAAAACAAATACCTATTCATCATCCAGTGTTACGCAATCCGGCTGCAATCCCATTAATGGTCAGCACAATTGCTTCTCGCAAGGCCTGTGCCTGAGCGCTATTTTGATCCTTAAGCTTCCTCAAGCGGCTTATCAGTTCAACCTGGAGATAATTCAAAGGGTCCACATAGGGATTGCGCAACTGCACCGATCGTTGGATGACCGGGTCAGAATCCATTAAATGGGCCTGATTTTTGATAGCCAATACATTTTCAACAGTGCGTTGGTATTCATTCAGAATATTTACGTAGTAATGTTTTGCCAGGGCTTGATCGGGCACCAGGTCGGAATAAAGACTGGCGATCTGCATATCTGCCTTCATTAGAGAGAGTTCTGCAGTCTCCAACAGCGCCCGAAAAAACGACCAGGAAGCATGCATTTCTCGCAGAAAGTTCAGACCGCCATCCTCACGTTCACGGATTGCCTGCAGGCCTGAACCTAAACCATACCAACCGGGAAGATTAAAACGGGCTTGCATCCAGGAAAAGACCCAGGGAATAGCCCTGATTTGGGTGACCTGTTCAGAACCTGGTTTACGCGAAGCAGGTCGCGACCCAATGTGCAAATTTTTAATTTGGTCAATTGGCGTGGCACCATTCCAGTAATCCATGAAACGCGGCGATCCATAAACCAGATCACGGTATGTCGACTGTGCTTCAGAGGTCATACCATTCATCGCGTTACGCCACTTTTCTGGGAGATCAATGGGCGACGGCAGTTTGAAGTGCAGCGGGGGATGTCCATCTACGAATGCCAGGCTAGGTGCTTCGCCCTTGCTTGGCGCTGAAGCCAGCAGCACCGCATTAACAATTTGCTCCAGGTTTCTGAGAGCAAGGTCAAGATTTGAATAACGGGACGACAGAATTTCGCCCTGTTCAGTTAACCGGAAGTGCCCGCCAACTGTACCACCAGGTTGGGCAAGAATGGATCGATTGACCGGGCCCCCACCGCGTGCTGCAGTTCCCCCTCTACCATGGAATAAAGTTATATTTGATCCTGTGCTCTCTACAAACCCTGCTTACCTCTTCTTGAGCCTGGTAAAGAGCCCAATTCGACATCATGAAACCGCCATCTTTATTCGAATCGGAGTAACCAAACATCACCATCTGCCCGTCCGAGCAGTGTGCCACATGATCCAGGTAAGATTCGAGAGAAAACAGATCCGTCATGACTTGGGAAGCGTCTTTCAGATCCTGGATCGTTTCGAACAAGGGTACGATTTGCAAACCCTGGTCACATTCACACCATTTCGCCATCAATAAGACGGCCAATACATCTGCCGGACTGTGCGTCATGGAGATTATCACAGGCCCAAGAAGATCCGGACCATAAACTGTTCGCACGCGTTTGATCAATTGAAAAACAGCCCAGGTCTCCGAAGATTCCGGAGATACCCCCGGAGATTGCGAAAGGTGTGGGATGGGACCGTTTATTAGCTGAATGAGAAGATCTCGCCGTGTATCGGCATCTAAATCTGCAAAATCTGAAACAATATTTAGTGCCCGTAAAATTTCCCCCAGTGCCATATTGATCCGTGCGGAATCCTCACGGATATCCAGGCGGGCTCCAAACAGGTTAAAAATTTCTATCTGCCGAATTGCATTTTTCAACGAACCAGCAGCAACTGCTGGCGGGATCGCCTTTGCTACAGTCTGAAGCGGAGCCAACAATTCCTGTTTATAAATGAGTGCTGAATGCGGCTGGCGTGAGAGCAGCCTGGTTTTCATATCATCCTGAGATGCCTGAGCCAGGTCCGCCGCTAACAGAGTCATAATCAAACGGTAGGGTTCTGCCGGGTAGCGTTCGTTTATCAATGCCGCATGCGGTGGGTAAGGTTTCCGTTGATCCAACCAGGCGACCAGGTCGTCCGGTAAAGGTACGCGCCGTTCGGTCAAACTTAACCTTCGAGAAAGGTCCTGCAGCGTGCGCCGGTGGTTCTCCACCGCCAGTCCGCGGTGGAGATGCAGTGTTTCGGCGGTTACCTCTGATGTCACATTGGGATTGCCATCCCGGTCACCGCCAATCCACGAAGCCAGTCGAAACCAGGAATGGTCGATGGAACAATCGGGGTAGTACTTATGTAAACCAATTTCCATCCGGCGATAAATTTCGGGCAGTGCATCCCAGAAAATCTGGCCCACAAAATACAGAGTTGTTTTCACTTCGTCGGTTGGCGTCGGTTGAGCCGAACGCATCCGGTCCGTTAACCACAGGGTTGTAATTTCTTCCAGCAATCCCTGGTAACTTACAGCTCGTTCGTGAGGAGAGTGTTCCGGATCGCTGACACTATGGAGAAGATCGTTAATCCGCTGGATTTTCGATAATACAGTCCTGCGCCTTGATTCCGTTGGGTGGGCAGTGAGCACGAGTTCAATCTGCAAATTTTTGAGCAGCGCTGCCATTTGAGTTCGGGTAACCCCACTTTCCTTCATCTGTGCGATGGCTTCCTCGATCGAATCGTGCACCGGGGCAGAACCTTTTTCTTTAGCTTCTTTGCGCAGCGATTCAATTCTGGAGTGGTCTTCCGCCGTATTAACAAGGTCAAAATATTGCGCAAAAGCGCTCGCGATTACCCGGGCAGTTTCTATATCTAATCCGGCTATTTCTGCCGATAGGGTCTTCTCGCCTTCTAATTGAATTGGTTTATTCGTCGAACGGCGCTGGATGGCTGCATTTCGAATCCGTTCCTCAATTTCGAACAAAGCCTGGGATTCCTGTTCGAGAAGCACCTGGCCTAACAAATCCCCAAGTAGATGAATTATTTCAGATATATCCATAATTATTTTTCTTCTTTATTGGTTTCGTCTGTGATTGATCCGGGATCGTAATCCCCCCATTTTCCACTGAAAGAACTGGCAAACATCACGGCATTGGTATGGTCAGACTGGTCGATCGCTCTTTGAATGGTGGCCTGGCGCCGCTCTGCAATCTCTTTGGGAGGGCTTTTCTGCGAAGGAGCTACAGCGATAATGCGAGCTTCGATCCCGCCCTCGACCGGGTACGGAATGGTTTCACCAGCTTTGTGGCTCAGAATAGTTTGGGCTAACGGTGTGCTGATCCCCAGGTAGCCAAGTGTGAAATCGGCAAAATCATCCGGAACGATTTCGAATTCAAATCGTTCGCTGCCTTCTACCGTTACCAGATCGATTTCGACCTTCATACCCAGATCGACAGAATATTTTTTGGGTTCTGGTTTTTGCGTTTCCATAAATTTCATTATAGATGAAACCAATTCAATTGAGTATATCTTGTTGGAAACATTTATATCCCTGGCATCTGCCATAATCCGCTGCATGCCCACCAGTTTATTCATAAACTACAAATCCGGCAGATGGCACGGAAAGGTGAATTACCCGCCTTTCCGCAATCGTTTGAACGGTGAGCTGCTGCCCGATCGGTCCGCAGACGTCGCGTACAGGCAAGTCAACCCCTTACTGGCAGAATACGCGTCTGGATGCAGATCAACCCAGGCAGTGGAGGAATGGTCAGGATCGGTATTAATCGCCAAAATCAACTCCTGATCATCAAAACTGCGCGACCATGGCACGATGGTCTTCATATGGTCCCCCAAAAATTGAGGAATTCCAAAACCGACCTTTCTGCTGACCTTTGCGCACCTGGTCTTCCCATGCCGCCGGGGAGGGTGTAAACGACCGGTTTGTAAGCTGTTTCAGATCTAGTTCTCGAAGACTTTTTTCGACCATAACTGCACCTCAAAATATTTATTGATATATTCTACCCACATTTCAACCATAAAAATTGCGGAATTTTAGAATAAATGATACGCTTGAGGGATGAACCCAGAAACAAGGTAAGAAACAGACAGGTATTTCAGACCATCGAGGGATTTGACATCTTATCCATCTGGGTCAAAAGATAGCGAACCACATGCCTGTTGCTAAATTGCGTCCAACTCACCAGCAGAACGACCGATTTTTCGGCATCCAGGTTCTTCATTGCAATTTTCTCGATTCTTGAGGTGCAAAATATGGGAAGTACAGTTCGTTCACGGGTATATCCGACGGACAAAAAAAACGGTAACGCCAGGGGGGATTCAAGTTTCCGGAAGCTCAGCCGGGGGTTGTGCACCCTTTTTATCTTCATCACACTGTTTTACACTAGCACAATCACCCAATCGGCCCAGGCGCAAAGCGGAACGCAAGCAACCCCAACACCAGTCGCTGGCACAACGCCGATTGCCGTGCCGGACAGAGTCGATATCCAACCGGCTGCGCGAGACGATCAAATTCGTACCCGCCTGCTAAAGATTCTCGAAGCCACCGGATGGTTTCAGAACCCCCAGGTGGAGGTGCAGGACGGGGTCGTATTCCTCAAAGGACAGACCGAAACAAAGGAATACAAACAGTGGGCCGGAGACCTGGCGCGCAACACCCAGGATGTCGCCGCGGTAGTCAATCAAATCGAATTGAAGGAGCCTTCGATCTGGGATTCTCAACCAGCCGTCACAGGATTGCGCGATTTGTGGGTCAATTTTATCCGCGGCGATTCCACTGTTCGGATTCAGCTTGCTGGTTCTGCTGGTGACCTGGATCGCCGCCCGCCTGAGCATCAAAGTGACCCGGGCTTCGTTGGGCAAGCGCCTTTCGAGCCCCCTGCTCAAAAGGGTCATCGGTTATGCGGTTGGCGTAGGTGTGTTTTTGATCGGCCTGTATATCGTATTCGAAGTCGCCGGACTGGCCAACGTGGCCCTGACTGTGGTGGGCGGCACTGGGATCCTGGGCATCGTCCTGGGGATCGCGTTCAGGGATATCAGCGAAAACTTCCTGGCCAGCATCTTTTTAAGTCTCCAGAACCCGTTTCAAACGGGCGACCTGGTGGATATAAACGGTCAAAAGGGATTTGTCCAGGCGCTGACAACCCGTGTTACGGTGTTAATGACTCTGGATGGAAATCATATCCAAATTCCTAATGCGACGGTGTATAAGAGCAATATCCTCAACTACACCAGCAATCCAAACTTGCGAATGGAATTTACGGTGGGGATCAGCTACGCCGACTCCGTCACAAAGGCGCAGGAACTGGCGCTGAAAATCCTGGAAGACCATCCAGCGGTATTGAAAGACCCCGAACCGTGGGTCCTGGTCGACAACCTGGGCAATTCAAGCGTGAACTTGAAGATCTATTTTTGGGTAGACCTCAGCAAGTACAGCATATTGAAGGCAAAGTCGGACCTGATCCGACTGGTCAAAGATGCCTATCAAAAGGCAAATATCAGCATCCCAGACCCAGGTCGAGAGCGGATTTTTTTGAAACGCTTATCCAGCCCGCCGGCGGACACCAGGCTCAGTGTGTCGCCTGCCCCGACCCAGCCGGAGGAAGAACAGGAAACAGGAGCTAACTCGACGGAGGCCGAAACAGATCTGAGCAGCGAAGCCGAAGAGATTGAAAAGCTGGCCCGGCAGGCGCGCAAATTGGATGATGGGGAGAATCTGACTTAAGAGTTCGGATTCCTGATAAACCGTGCGGCAGATCGTATCGACCCACATTCTGCACTATAAAATTGTGAAGATGGTGGTCCCTGATCTTCCCCCATTCATTTCAGTACATTAAAAACAGTTGGGACCGTCGCGAGCGGTCCCAATTCTGTTCGATGTACTATTCAGCTTCAAGGTTTCCAACAAAGGTCTGCACCTAAAAAACTAAATAGTTTTACTACGCATCCCAAGGCTTTTCCAAACCTTAACGAATTTGCAGTGTTTAATGAGGGGTGGCTGATGGGTCTCGAACCCACAACCCTCGCAGCCACAGTGCGATGCTCTGCCATTGAGCTACAGCCACCATAAGCGTCAAGATTTTACCACGCCGTGCCTGCGAACGCAAGCATTTGGCGCAGCATGAAAACAGGATCAGTCATCCCCTTACTGGTTCAGAAAATCAACCAGATCGGCCCGGTTAATGGTCACCTGGCTGCGCGCTGCCAGATCCTTGACCGTCACCTGACCGGCGGCATCTTCATCCGGACCCACAATCAATGCCAGTTTGATGCCGATCCGGTCAGCATATTTCAACTGTTTGATCAATTTCGCCGGTTCCGGGTAAACTGCCGTTCGAATGCCGGTCTGGCGCAGTTCAGCAGCCAACTTGTACGCTTTAACAGTAAAATTTTCGTCAAATATGGTAACCAACACCCGGGATGGGGTTTGCCCCAGATCAGGGATTAACCCATATTTTTCCAGAACAATGCTGATCATCACGTCGCCCATCGCAAAGCCTACCCCAGGCAGCGGGTCTCCGCCAACATCATTTACCAGGTTATCGTAACGCCCGCCGCCTAAAATTGCCCTACCACCATCTAATTCACGTGCTTCAAACACGGTCCCGGTATAGTAATCCAGACCGCGGATAATGCGCGCATCGAATTTGACATAATCCTCTAATCCAAGCGCTTTAAGAATCGCAAATACGCGCCTCAATTCATCTGACTTAAGCCACAAATCTGGATCAGCGAGCATTTTTTTCAACGCCTCCACCTGGCTTTCGTTCAACCCAAGCTCAAGTGCGTAACGATCCCAATCTTTCGGATCTAATTTATCCTGCCGGTCGATCAAACGGATCACCTTGGTGCGCATATCAAGTTCGACACCTATTTCTGACAGGGCGCTGTCCATCAATCGGCGGTTGTTGACCATAATTTTCACCTGATCCGGCTGCAGCCCTACCTTCTGCATGAAAGCTGCGGCGATGGCTACTAACTCACCATCGGATTCGGCATTTGTGGTCCCGATCAAATCAATATTCCATTGGAAGAATTCTCGCGTGCGTCCTTTTTGTGGTCGCTCGTAGCGCCAGAAGGGGCCAAAGGACCACCAGCGCAGCGGAAAAATCAATCCACCTTGCTTTTGAGCCACCATCCGGGCCAGGGTGGGTGTCAATTCAGGGCGCAGGGTAATCAAATCACCACCCCGGTCCGGAAAAACAAAGGACTGTTCTTTGACCAGTTCCTCGCCAGATTTTGCGGCGTAGAGATCTATCTTCTCCAGGAAAGGACCTTCCCATTCCTGGTAGCCAAAATCACGTGAGACCTCGCCTATTTTGGCATACAGCCAGGAAAGCTTTGCTTTTTCTTCCGGATAAAAATCTCTGGTACCTTTTAACGACTGGATAACCTGCTTCATTCTTCCTCCAATAATTAATTCCAATACTTACATCGACTGGCAAAAAAATACCCCCGTCGACCGGGGGGATTGAAATTCAAACTGCAGACGCGCTCGCCTGACTTCCTCGGTCAACCGTGGAAGGAAACGGCATGATGGCGCGCACAATAAATGTTGAACATGTAGCTAATATACCAAATCAACCGCGGCCTGTCAACACTTTGTGCTCAAGGAAAAAAAGCATACAATTTTTATATGATCAATCATGCTGGCATTTATTCCATATTATCCGATTGGGCTGCTCATTCTGAAAAATATTGGTATGACATCCCTGGGTCACCCGGTCTTGGCTGCTACGGCAGCGGATATAATGCCTGGGGCGTGCAAACCAACCAGAAATACTTTTGCGCGGTGGCAGCCCTGGCAGTTCGTGACGACTTGCCCGACCTGGTTTCTGCGCAGTGGGCCATGGAGCGGGCATTATCTTCCTTGCGATTCAGTCTTTCCAGCCACTGCAGTGGTTCTGGTGCCTGTACCGATGGCACCCAATGGGGGCACACCTGGATCTCTGCCCTGGGGATTGAACGCATGATGCAGGCTGTGTACCGCATAGAACCTTTTCTAACTGATGCGGACAATTCCGCTGTCCGGAGAGTGTTAGCCAGCGAGGCCGATTGGCTGCTTCTCGAATACCGCAAAGGGCAAACCACCGGATTGGCAGCGGACCTGTGGGATAAAACCGGACGCAACCAGCCCGAATCGAATATCTGGAATGGGGCAATTCTCTGGCGAGCGGCGGTAACCCTGCCCGAACACCCCCACGCTGCCGATTGGCAAGAAAAAGCGCATCAATTTCTGGTTAACGGGGTCAGTGTACCCTCCGATGCTTTGGATAATTCTTTTCTGGCAGGGAAAACCATCCGCGAACGCCATGTTGGCGCGAATTTTTTCCCGAATTATGCCCTTGATCACCACGGCTATCTCAACGTGGGCTACATGGTGATTTGTGCCTCCAATGCGGCCATGCTGCATTTTGATTTAAAGATGAAGGGCCTGCCCCGGCCGGAAACCCTCGACCATCACCAGGCTGATCTCTGGCAGTTGATCCGGCGCCTGATTTTTCAAAATGGGCGCCTGGTTCGCATCGGCGGCGATACCCGCGTCCGTTATGCTTACTGCCAGGAATATTTGCTGCCGGCTCTGCTGTACGCTGCGGATCGGTTTGATGAGCCTTTTGCTTTGCTGCTGGCTGAACAGCAGTTGAACCTCATCCAGCAAGAGACAAGGTGGAATCAGGATGGCAGTTTCTACAGCCGGCGCCTGGCTAATTTGTTGCGGGCAAGTGAATATTACTATACCCGTCTCGAATCGGACCGCGCCTGCGCTCTGGCCCAGGTGTGCGCATACCTGCCGCTGCTGGCAGACAGCCAGCGGAATGACGAAGAACTCGCGAAATAGGAAAGAAAATCAAGCAGCCCGTTTGCAGCAGTTTGAGCGTTCGGTTGCCGGCCCCTGGTGCGACCCGGATCACGGCGCGGTGCTGCACCGCTCTCCTACCCGGCTGGCCTCCTTCGCCTGGCGGGCGAATGGATTTGCCCAGGGCATGTGCCAACCACCTTCAGACGGGCATTTGACAGATTGGGAAGGCAACCTGACCGCGCAAATCGAATTTGTCCATCACCCTCACCCGCTGCACCCATTTGCGCCGCGACAGCGTGAGCTGGTTGATTTCGAGATAAAAACTTTCGATGGCGGGTTTATCACAACCGGCAGCTTGAGACTGGGAGCCGAGATCGAGCTTGCCGAAGGTTGGCGTGGGCACGACATGGCCCTTCAACACCTGGCTTTTGCCGCTTTACCGGATGAGCAAACGGTGCTGGCGATCGAGTTCTGCAAGATGCAGGACAAACGTGGATTGGTGCAAACCGTAAAAGGGATGCATTTCAATCTGACAAACGATCTATATAATGACTTCATTCGTGGGCTGCTCACCGGCGAAGGCCGGATGAATTTTGCAGTTCCATCAGAACAGGATGAAATTATTACACTGCCCGGAAAGTTCCTCAATGTCGACAACAAATTAGGATTGGTGTCTATTGCATCACCCGATTCTTTGACAATAACCGCCTCCCCCCAACGTAGAGCCGGTGCCTACCAATCCCTCTTTTTATATGAAATATGCTGTGCTTCGAAAATAGGGCCGTTCTGGGCTGATCCTGAAGAAATCATCCTGGACTGCTCCTGGGCGGTCCTTTCATCTGCGGATCTAGCCCGTACCCGCCAGGCCAGCGCATCTGCGTTTGCACATCCGAATGAGATTGACGGAATTCGTTTGGCTGCCATCACTGGTGCGGACCAGCTGGTATATTTGCTGGTTGCCAATTTTTCTACGAGCCGCCGATCGGTGGTTTTACCCCCAGCGACGAAATCTTCGCAATGGAAAGATCTCGCCACCGGTGCTGAAGGCAACGAAATTGAATTGATGCCGGGCAAAGCAAGTCTTTTATGCGGGGAAAAACTTGTTACAAATACACGATAATCCTGGAAGGATTTCACTGTTAATTAGTTGACACCTATTGTATGATCAAGTGTATGTGATTTTTATCACAATACAATTTTTTTATAAAAACTCTTTTATAGATTATCGTAGGATGCGATGAACATTCAGCAGCTAATTGACATTTCAAATGGAAGACTTCTGACCCCCAATGTGGATTTATCCCGGGATATTAAAGGCGGGTGCGGCGCAGATCTGATGAGCGACGTACTGGCAAGCATCCAGCCAGAAGCAGTTCTACTCACCGGTCTATGCAATCCGCAAGTGGTACGCACCGCAATGATGGCGGATGTGACAGCCATCGTCATCGTTCGCGGCAAGAATCCTCCATTGGAAACGATCCATCTTGCCAATGTTGAAAATGTACCGTTAATATCTACACCGTTTGGCATGTTCGAATTATGCGGGCGATTATTCCAATCTGGCCTGACCTCTCTGGAAAGCCCGGTTTCACCCGAAGACTGTCAGTGTGAATAAATTTCTCCTGAGGAATGATGGCAGATCCTTCACCCTTCTCCGATAAAATTATTAGCGATAAATCGATCGGATCAATCACCAGAGCGGAAGAGCTGGCGTATGAACTGCGCATCGAAGAGGTGATGACGCGCCAGGTAACGTCACTTGCGCCGGCCATGAAAATGAGCGAAGTTCTGGAATCTTTTCGGCAAAAGCAAATCTCCGGCGCTCCTGTCATCGATGCCGACCATAACCTGGTGGGGATCATTTCTATGGAAGATCTGATCAATGCTTTACGCCAAAACAACCTGGAAGCGCAGGTCAGCGCGTGTATGAGCTCACACCTGATCATGGTCAAAGGCAGTGACCCGGTGGTGGAGGCGCTAAAACAATTTGTAAACACAAAAGTCGGCCGCCTGCCAGTAGTAGACGGTCAGGGTAAAATGATCGGGATAATCACCAAAGGTGACATCACACGCGGGCTATTGGACGCCTTAAAGAAAGATTATCAGGTCGAAGAAATCCGCCGCTACCGTGCCCGGCACCTGTTTGAAGATATAGAATCTGACCGCACCAGCTTAATCCTCCGCTACAGCATCAAAGCGCGAGATTTTAACGCGGGAGGTGCTGCCTCCAGCAATATTAAACGCGCCCTGCTTCGCCTGGGGGCCAACCCACAGATTGCGCGCCGGGTTGGCATCGCAGTGTATGAAGCCGAAATGAACCTCATTATTCATACCACCAACGGAGGCGCGATTCGAGTGGAAATTGAACCCCATCAAATTTCGATCGATGCTTACGATGACGGCCCGGGCATTCAAGATATCGACCAGGCGCTCAAACCAGGATACTCAACAGCGTCAGAGGAAATCCGTGAGTTGGGATTTGGCGCCGGCATGGGTCTGGTAAATATTTCACGCTGTGTCACTACGATGAAGCTGGAATCCGTATTTGGGAAAGGCACCCGGTTGCGATTAAAGATTAATCTACAGGAGTTGGATTCCGTTGGCGAAGGTTATTCTGCGAATAAGGAGCATAACAAACCATGAATCTCCAAGAAATTATCGATGAGCTTAAACTAGAAGTATTAACCAAACCGCAGGATTTCACCGCTGTTTTTCCGCAAGGAGGATACTCCTCCGATCTATTAAGCTGCGTTATGGCAGGTGCGAGCCGCGCGGGAATATGGGTAACCCTGCAAGCTCACGGAAATGTGGTGGCCGTGGCTGCCTTACTGGACCTGGCTGCAGTCATTATCACCGAAAACGCCAGACCCGATGAGGCTACCCTGCTAAGGGCCAATACTGAAGGGATTACCCTGCTGGCCACTACAGAACCCACCTTTACCGTCATCGGCAAGCTCTGGGAATTGGGCCTGCGCGCCGGAAGCCATGTTGGAGGCGCCGAAATTTGACCAAAGATTTCCGGGCCGATCTTCACGTTCACACTGTACTCTCGCCATGTGCCGAAATCGAAATGCTGCCACCCCTGGTTGTTCAGGCAGCCTTAGATAAAGGCATCCAGGTCATTGCAGTCACGGATCATAATGCCACTGCCAATATCGCAGCAGTACAGCACGCCGCCAAAGATACCGATCTGGTAGTGCTTCCTGGAATGGAGTTACAAACACGTGAAGAAGTCCATGTTCTGTGTCTATTTGATACGCTGGATCAAGTTTTTGAACTGCAAAAAGCAGTCGACCGTCTCCTGCCGCCTTTTTCCAACGACCCCGAGCATTTTGGTGTACAATTAATTGTAGATGCCGAAGGTGAGTTGGTCGCATTGGAAGACCGGCTGCTCTTAACTTCGGTCAATATTTCCTTCTCTGAAGCCTTCAATCTTGTCAACGAATTGGAGGGAATGTTTATTCCCGCTCATATCAACCGTAAAATTTATGGGTTGATTGAGGTGCTTGGATTTGTTCCAGACGACGTAAACGTCGAGGTACTGGAAATATCCAGGCATCTTAAGCCTGCTGAAGCTTTGCAAAAGCTTCCCCAGATACATGGCTACCCATTGATCCAAAACGGCGATGTTCACCGTTTGGACGAGTTCCTCGGGGTAAACCACTTTCACATCGCAGCGCCTTCGATCAAAGAAATCCGTCTGGCTATCCAGGGACGTGAAGGCAGAAGCATGAGCATTCTGGCCTGATTGTCCATTTTTTCACAAACGGAAGTCTGACAGTGACATTACATGACATTTGGTATTTGACCAGTTACCAATGCCATCGTAGACTCAAACATGATTAACTGCTTGAATTATTACTAATTTTATCCAAATCGGGATACATATATGGCAACACTACAAACACAACCAGCTTCTGACCAATTAATACTTAACACGGATCAAAAAGCCATCATGGACCAGATCCTGGAAGAAAACAAGGACAAATCCGGCGCGGTCATGGTCGTGCTCAATGAATTACAGAGCCAGATCGGGTTCGTCTCTGAGGCTATGCAAAGCTATGTGGCTCAGGCGATGCAGATCCCTGTCAGCACGATCCACGGGGTTGTATCCTTCTATTCCTTTTTCACAACATCTCCCCGTGGGCGCCACACAATCAAATTTTGCATGGGCACTGCATGTTACGTTGGCGGTACGCCCCAATTACTGGATAAAGCCAGGCAAATTTTGGGGATCGACCCTGGCCAAACGACCAAAGACGGCGCCATCACCCTGGAAATCTGCCGCTGTGTGGGTGCCTGCAGCCAGGCGCCAGTGGTTGTTATCGATGAGGAAGTTTCCGGGCGGGTACGCCCCAATAAACTGCCGCAATTAGTGCGCCCGATTCAAAAAGAGTAATCCTGGAATGCGCGAATTATCCCTACATCTCCTGGATATCGCTGAAAACAGTGTCGCTGCCGGCGCCCTCAATATTATTATTCGAGTGCACGAGGATCTGGCTGCCGACAGGATGTTTTTATCTGTTCGGGATGACGGTAAGGGCATGGACGCAGAAACGGCTGCCAGAATTGTCGATCCGTTCGTCACTTCTCGCACCACGCGCAAAGTAGGATTGGGCCTGCCTTTGCTCAAAGAAGCGGCTGAGTTTTGCAACGGTTCTCTGCGCATCGATTCAACCCCTGGCAAAGGCACCCTGGTTGAAGTAGCCTTTCAACACAGCCACATCGACCGAATGCCGCTGGGCGACCTGGCAAGCACATTCATAACACTCCTGGTTTCCTCACCAGAAATCCACTGGATTTTCGAATATCAGGTAAACCTGGAATGCTTTGCCCTGGATGATGCCCCTATAAAGCAGGAATTGGTGGGGATACCTTTGACCGATCCGCTGGTTCTTGGCTATCTGCGAGAAATGATTAATCAAGGGGTTGCCAGAACGCAGCCCATATTGACGTAGCTTTGTGAAATATTTTCACTATTCAGGAGAGAGAAAATGCCTACCGTAAAAAGCCTTGATGATCTTAAGAAATTGCGTGAACAAGCACTTGAAAAACGCCGCGTAAAAACTGCCTCGGGGCAGGCCCAGGTGATCGTTGGCATGGGTACTTGTGGAATTGCCGCCGGCGCGCGCGATACGATGAAAGCCATCCTCGATACGATTGAAAATGACAATCTGAATGATGTTGTCGTTACGCAGACCGGCTGCATCGGCATGTGCGAAGTCGAGCCAATCGTTGAAGTAGTCATTGGCGATCAGTCTAAAGTAACGTATGGCAAAGTCAACCCGGATACTGCTGTTCGGATCATGAAAGAACATGTTGTTGGTGGGAATGTCGTCGCTGACCATGTAATCCCGGTGTAATAGAGGGGCATCCTTTCCGGTTACCGGGGAGGATGCAATTTCACTCTATTCTTATTGAATGACAGGATTTTCAAATGAAGTATTTCCGCTCTCATGTTCTGGTTTCCGTCGATCCGGATTGCGTCAAACGGGGCGCGCTAGAAATTCTGGACGCCTTGCAGGATGAACTTGTATCCCAGGGTCTTATCGACGAAGTCCAGGTCTTAGAAACTTCGCGCATCGGAGACATCACCGAAGCCCCCGATATGATGGTATATCCTGAAGCGATCCATTATGTTGGCCTTACTCCGGATGACGTCCCTTTTATCGTAGAAGAGCATTTCCTCAAAGGGCGTATCGCCACCAAATTCACCGCCCCCACCCGGGTCTTCACGGATGAAGAATTATCCGCGCCAACCGCCAAAGAAGTGCGGGTGGTCCTGCGCAACTGCGGAAAGATCGATCCTGAGAATATTGAAGATTACATCGCCGAAGATGGCTACATGGCACTGGCGAAAGTACTCACTGAAATGTCCCCGGAACAGGTCATCGAGCATATCATGACTTCCGGACTGCGCGGAAGAGGTGGGGCAGGATTTTTAACAGCCCAGAAATGGAAATTCTGCCGGGCAACGCAGGATTGGCCAAAATATGTAATTTGTAATGCGGATGAGGGTGATCCGGGCGCATTTATGAACCGCCGGGTTCTGGAAGGCGATCCTCATTCTGTTATTGAAGGCATGATCATCGCTGCGTATGCTATTGGCTCGAACCAGGGTTATATTTACTGCCGGGCTGAATATCCGATCGCCGTACATACCCTGAAAATAGCCATCCAGCAGGCACGCGACCTGGGTTTCCTGGGAGCGGACATTCTGGGAACAGGTTTTTCGTTTGATCTGGAAGTGCGCATGGGCGCCGGAGCCTTTGTATGCGGCGAAGAAACCGCCCTGATGGCCTCGATTGAAGGGAAACGCGGTGAACCGCGCCCACGTCCGCCTTTTCCTGCCGTAAAAGGTCTCTGGAACAAACCCAGCAACGTCAACAACGTCGAAACTTATGCCAATGTTCCTCAAATCATTTTTAATGGTGCGGAATGGTTCGCATCCATGGGGACCGAGAATGCTCGCGGCACCAAGACTTTCGCGCTGGCTGGGGATGGTAAACACACCGGTTTGATTGAGGTACCGCTGGGCATCACACTGCGTGATGTGATCTTTGATGTGGGTATGGGGATCAAAGATGATAAAGCCTTTAAAGCCGTCCAAATTGGTGGGCCGGCAGGTGGGTTCTTATCCACCCAACATTTAGACTATCCAATTGATTACGAATTGCTGCGCTCTGCCGGTGCAATGATGGGTTCAGGTGGGCTGGTCGTCATGGACGACGAAACCTGTATGGTTGATATGGCGCGCTTCTTTATGGAATTTACCCAGGATGAATCGTGCGGCAAGTGTACCCCTTGCCGGGTGGGAACTCTACGCATTCTGGAAATCCTGCAGCGCATTTGCAACGGAGAAGGCAAACCGGGCGATATCGAAACTCTGGAGACGCTTAGTTCTGAGATTAAAGCGACCAGCCTGTGCGGTTTAGGACAGGGCGCCCCTAATCCGGTAATTACCTCGCTCATGTATTTCCGTGATGAGTATGAGGCTCATATCAACGAAAAGCGCTGCCCGGCCAAAGTATGCCGCGCATTGATCAGCTATGAAATTCAAAAAGATTTCTGCACCGGCTGTACGGTCTGCGCGCGTAATTGCCCGACCAACGCCATCAGCGGCGAACGCCGTCAGACACATTTAATCGATCCCGACACCTGTGTGCGCTGCGGCATCTGTATGCAGGTCTGTAATTTTAATGCCATTGTTATCCGCTGAGCTTTTGCTTGGCCAAAGTTGAATATTGGAGGGAAGGCATGACCGTAGAGATAAAGAGTGAACAAACCATAGAGCAAGCAGTAAGCGACGCCATTGAACGGCATGGGAACCAACGCGAAGAATTGATTCCCATTCTTACCGATGTGAATCGCACGCTTGGCTTTTTACCCGCTGAAGCGCTGGAAAAGATCGGCGCACGTTTACGGGTACCCAGGAGCCAGCTTTTCTCTGTTGCCAGCTTTTATCAAATGTTGTCTACAAAGCCGCGGGGTACCCATGTGATTAAATTCTGCGAGAGTGCTCCCTGCCATGTCGTGGGTGGACGGCAGGTGTGGGAGGCTTTACAGGAGTCCCTGCAGCTTAAAAACGGGGAGACGAGTCAAGATGGCAAATGGACTCTGGAAACCGTATCATGCCTGGGCGTTTGCGCGGTAGGCCCGGTAATTGTCATCGACGATGACATTTACGGCAACCTCGATCCCAAGCAAATCTCCGAAATCCTGGCACGCTACGAGTAAAGGAGAGAATCATGAAACCTGTTCGTTCAATGGTATTGGTTTCCAGCGATCCACAAAGTATTTCGCTTGGAGCCGAAGAAGTATATCTTCTGATGCAGCAAGAAATTAAGAAATTTGGTCTGGACTCGGAAATTTCCCTTTCGATGGTGGGCGATGTCGGCCGTCACGATGTTTCCCCCCTGGTGATCGTTTATCCTGAGGCTGTGCTTTATGGCCCGGTTAAACCACAAGATGTTCATCATCTGGTCGAAGAACATTTATTTAAAGGCCGGATTGCGACCGAATTACAGGCCCCCGCCCGCGAACTTACCGGGAAGATCGCCTGGCTAAATGCCCGCAAAGGTACCATGCCCGCAGAACAACGTGTGGTTTTGGAGAGAGCAGGCGTGATCGATCCCGAAAGCCTGGAAGATTTTATCGTTCATGATGGGTATCAAGCTTTAGGCAAAGCTCTGACGACGATGACCCCCACGAATGTGATTGACGAAATCGAGAGAGCCGGGCTGCGCGGACGCGGCGGCGCAGGGTTCCCCACCGGGTTGAAATGGCGCTTTGTTCAAAAAGCTCTTGGTGAGCCCAAATATGTAGTATGCAACGCAGACGAATCTGAGCCGGGTACCTTCAAAGACCGCCTGATCCTCGAAGGAGATCCGTTTAGCATTTTGGAGTCAATGACCATTGCTGCTTATGCAGTTGGCGCCAGTGAAGGTTATATCTATATTCGGGGTGAATACGGTCTGGCTCAAGAGCGTCTTAAGAATGCCATCCGTCAGGCGCGCGAGATGGGGTTCCTGGGCGAAAATATATTTGACAGTGGCTTTAATTTTGACATTCAAATCCATGCCGGCGCTGGTGCATATATATGCGGCGAAGAAACCGCCTTAATTGAATCCATCGAAGGCAAACGTGGAGAACCACGCGCCCGCCCGCCTTATCCCCCAACACATGGTTTATGGGGTAAACCAACCCTGGTCAATAATGTAGAAACATTAGCCAATGTGGCCCCAATTATTCGTCAAGGAGCCGCCTGGTACCGCGGTTTCGGTACCCCTTCCAGCCCGGGAACCAAGGTCTACACCGTTTTAGGCAATGTAAATGTAACCGGCGTGATTGAAGTTCCCATGGGGATCACCCTGCGCGAAGTCATCGCGATTTATGCTCGTGGTATGAAAAATGGGTCGAACTTCAAACTGGCGCAAACTGGTGGATCAAGCGGGTCGATTATCCCCTCTGTTCTGCAAGATACTCCGATGGATTTCGACTCATTCAGCAAAGCCGGCGTCTCTCTGGGTTCGGGCGCTCTGTTGATTTGCAGTGAAGATACCTGCGTTGTTGACCTGGCGCGCGTCTTACTTAATTTCTTCCGCAATGAAAGCTGTGGAAAGTGCAATCCCTGCCGAATTGGCACCCAGCGCTCCTTTGAAATTATGACAAATGTCGCAGAAGGCACCGGAACACTGCAGGATTTGAATGATTTATCTTACCTTGCAGAAAATCTCTACCAGATGTCTAACTGTGGTCTGGGGCAAACTGCCGGTTCGCCTCAAAGGGATGTCCTTACGTATTTCCGCGCCGAGGTGGAAGCGCATATCCGGCTCAAGGTTTGTCCGACCGGGGTGTGCCGGATGAGCGGTGAACGCATCGGCCTATCCTCGAACTGAGATCGTGAATTAATCAAGCAATCATCTGGTTGCAAAGCATAAAACGGAGAGAGTTGATAATGGTCAAGCTAACAATCGATGGAAATATTGTAGAAGTTGCTGAAGGTACGAGCGTCTTGAACGCGGCTCAGCAGGCGGGTGTAAAAATCCCAACCCTGTGCGCCCATCCTGAACTGACGCCTTATGGGGGATGCCGGCTGTGCCTGATTGAAGTTGAGGGAGCACGGACCCTGCAACCTTCTTGCACGCTTCCTGCCAGCAACAATATGGTCGTTCACACAGATACCGAAAAGGTGCATGAAGCCCGTAAATTCGTACTTACTTTGCTCTTCAGCGAACGCAACCATTTTTGCCCGTACTGCCAGGTATCCGGCGGAGACTGCGAGCTGCAGAATGCGGCACTGGATGAAGGCATGGCCCATTGGCCGCTGCAGCCCAATTACCAGCCGTTCGCGATGGATGCTTCTCATCCATATTTTATACTGGATAACAACCGCTGCATCCTCTGCCGCCGCTGCGTGCGGGCGTGTGGCGAATTAGTTGGCAACTTCACCCTGGGATTCGAAGAGCGTGGCGCTCGTTCCTTCCTGGTCGCGGATTTCGGCGTACCGCTGGGTCAATCCACCTGCATTTCATGCGGAGCTTGCGTCCAAGTCTGTCCGACCGGCGCCCTGATCGACCGCGTAAGCGCCTACCGCGGCAAAGAAACCCAGGTTGACCATCACCAGACCATCTGTGTCGGCTGTTCATTGGGTTGCGGCATCGACGTTCTCACCCGTGATAACAACCTGGTACGCATCGAAGGCAATTGGGATGATCCGGTTTCGGGGGGAGTCATCTGCGAAGTCGGGCGCTTCTTACCGATGGATGATCATGAGCAGCGCGTCGCGACACCCCTCGTCCGGAAAAATGGCAGCCTGAAAGCCGCCACCTGGGATGAAGCGCTGGATGTCATCGTTAAAAAACTGCAGCCAGTTGCAGGCAATAAAGAGAAAGGGATTGCCGCGCTGGCATCCACTCGCCTTCCCGCAGAAACCCTTTCTTTATTCAAACAAGTCTTTGCCGATGGCTTTCAAAGCGATCTGGTGACCAGTATCGAAGAGGGTTTGACCACGGCCCTTCCGACCAGCGTGGCTGGAGAATTAGGCAATGCCTTTGAAGGGACCCTGAGTGCATTCAAGGATGCCGAGGTCGTCATCGCCGTTGGAACCGACCTGGTTGAAGACCATCAGGTCGCCGGCTTCTTCGTCAAACGCTCCATTCCAATGGGTACCAAACTGGTCGTTGTCGATTCTGCTGAAAATCCGCTGGATATCTTTGCCGAAAAGACCCTGAAACCCGCCAGTTCCGCATATGGCGACTTGCTGGAAGCTCTATGTGCCGCCGTGACCCAACTTGGATTAGCAAAGAAAGAATTCCCAACAGTCGCTTCGCTCGCCACACTCGCCGCAAAGGCCGGTGTAACCGCCGACGAGATACTCGAGACGGCGAAACTGGCCGCATCCGCTGCCAATCCGACCATCTTATACGGCAAAGGGATCACCGCTGGTACAAACCAGGCCTTCAAATCATTGC
Organism: uncultured Chloroflexia bacterium; assembly: GCA_963768585.1. Lineage (GTDB taxonomy): Bacteria > Chloroflexota > Anaerolineae > Anaerolineales > Anaerolineaceae > CAVUNY01. The sequence goes on along the minus strand of CAVYIF010000013.1, from coordinate 101,636 downwards.
TAAAATTTGCCGAAATGATTGGCGCGCTTTCTCCCGAAGGTTCGCGCGTCATCGGGCTCAAAGGTGAAGCGAACAGCCTGGCTGCCGCCCTTTATGACCTGGATAAGCCATTCCAATTAAATGGACACCAGGCCGTTTACCTGGCGCTGGGCGACGATAAACCTTCCAAACGTTTGATTCAAAAACTTGAAAAGGCGCCCTTCCTGGTAGTTGAAGCCGCATATACATCACAGCTTACCGCGCAGGCCGATGTAGTATTACCGGTTACGAAATGGACCGAACAAAATGGACATTACTTGAATCTGGAAGGCCGCCTGCAGCACGCCATCAAATCGCAAGATGCATCCGCAGATATCTGGACAAGCCACGCCGTCTTGAGCGCATTGGCCGGACGCCTGGATATTACAATCAATCCTGCCTGGGAAGAACAACTGCACCAGCACATTTCTCCCGTCGCCATCTCCGCATAATGCAGGAGTTTATAGATTAGGAGGTAATAATGGCAAAACCGAAAGTATCAACTGATTGGATGTGCGGCTGCTCAGGCTGTCATATGTCCTTGTTGGATATGGATGAACGCATCGTTCCAGTGCTCGAACTGGTGGATCTGCGCTCCAGCCCTATCACCGATTTAAAGCATCCAGATGCAGATAAAGGCGGCGTAGACGTTGGCGTATTAGAAGGCGGCATCAATAATACATCGAATGAAGAAGTCGCTCATCGTATGCGCAAAAACTGCAAAATTCTGGTTGCGCTAGGCGACTGTGCCGTGTTTGGCGGCGTTCCGGCTATGCGCAACCTTTTTACAATTGAAGAGTCGTTACGCCGTGCATACATCGAGACGGAAAGCACCGATAGCGAGGGAAAAATCCCTGACGACCCAGAGCTCTGCCGCCCGACCCGGGTACGCCCTGTTGAGGACGTGGTTCCGGTCGATGTTTTCGTTCCCGGCTGTCCGCCAGATGCAGACACGATTTTTTACGTACTCAGCGAACTCGCCCAGGGCCGCAAACCTGACCTGACCGGTGATAAGCTCCACTGGCATTAGGAGGTAGAAATGGTAGCACGAAAAATAACGATAGAGCCGGTCACCCGGATAGAAGGTCACGCCAAAGTAACCATTCACATGAATGACGCTGGAAAAGTTGACCATGCTTATTTTCATGTGAATGAATTCCGTGGGTTCGAAAAATTTTGCGAAGGCCGTATGGTTTTTGAAATGCCTTCCATCACCCCACGCATCTGCGGAATTTGCCCGGTCAGTCACCATCTGGCATCAGCCAAGGCAGCCGATCAGGTCATGGGCTGCCCACCTCCCAGGCCCGCTTCCCTGCTGCGCGAATTGATGCATATGGGGCAGATGATTCAAAGCCATGGAATGCACTTTTTTGAATTGGCCGGGCCAGATCTGATCCTTGGTTTCGATGCTGATCCAGCTATTCGTAACGTAGTCGGTTTGATCCAGGCTGATCCGGCGTTAACCCTCAAGGCTGTCAATCTGCGCAAATATGGGCAGGAAATCATCCATCTTTTAGGCGGTCGCCGGGTTCACCCGTCCTTCGCCATTCCAGGTGGTGTTAATAAGGCGCTTCACCGGGCTGACCGCGATATGATCCTGGCCGGGTTAGATGAAGCGATCACCACAATCCAGACCGGCATCCAGCTCATCAAAGGCTGGAATGAAGCCAACATGGAAGATGTATTAAAATTTGCCGTATTCCCTTCCGGTTATTTTGGACAGGTAACGCCTGAGAACGGCCTTGAATTTTATGAAGGTGATATCCGTCTTGTAGGGAGTGAAGGCCAGCAGCTGGAGAAATTCGATGGACGGAATTATCTGGATTACATTGCTGAACACGTCGAAAACTGGTCCTACTTGAAGTTCCCCTATTATAAAAAACTCGGTTGGCCCGGTGGCGTGTATCGGGTCGGTCCCCTGGGGCGTTTAAACGCCGCAGAAAAGATCGATACCCCGCTCGCGCAAGAAGAATTTTTAATGTTCAAAGCATTAAACGGCGGGAAACCCGTCGAAAATTCGCTGTATTATCATTATGCCCGCTTGATTGAAACCCTTTTCGCCGCCGAAAAGGTCCGCGTTTTGCTCGATGATCCGGATATATTAAGCACAGATATTCAAAACACACGATACCAGATGACAGGTGAAGGCGTGGGTGTGATCGAAGCGCCCCGCGGGACTCTCTTTCATCACTATTGGGCCAGGGAAAATGGACAGCTTGAACGCGTGAATCTAATTGTGTCCACCGGCCATAACAACTGGGCCATGTCTAAAGCGGTCGATTCGGTTGCAAAAACTTATGTCCTCGGTCCGGATGTCAAGGAAGGGATGCTCAACCGGGTAGAGGCTGCCATCCGCGCTTATGATCCCTGCTTATCTTGTTCCACGCACGCCGTAGGGCAAATGCCGCTGGAAATTGATTTTATCGATCCCCAGGGGAACTGCCTCAAGACCATAAGCAGGTAAACCCATTCTATGTTTGATTAAAGTGTGGGTATCCGTTATTATCATTTCGGATACCCACAACATTTCTATGACCAACCCTCTTACATTTCCTGTATTATGTTTGGGCTACGGCAATCTGGACCGGCAAGATGACGGTGTTGCCTGGCATATTCTCACCCGGCTGGCCGGTCGACTGGAAATCTCTTTTCCTGCGACTGTAGAGGAGTTTGAATTTCTTCCTGGCGGGAAAGTCGACTTATTTTATTCACTGCAGTTGTACCCGGAACTTTCTGAAATGGCCCTGGTATACCCGAGGCTGTGCTTTATAGATGCCCATACTGGCGCAGTACCTGAAGAAATTCACCTGGAGGCACTGAAACCTGCCCCGCAATCTTCGCCATTCACTCATCACCTCACCCCGGCGGCGCTCCTCAATCTGTCGGCAACCGTGTACAATCGAGAGCCATCTTCTTTATTGGTCTCTGTGCGCGGATATTCCTTCCAATTCACCCAAGAACTCAGCTCCCGGACCGATCATCTGGCAGATCTCGCCGTGGAAAAAATTTTAGATTGGATCGGTACATAATCACTTTTAATTTGCTTTGTACTTTTTTAGGGAGTGACTTTTCACTTCAACCTTAAGGAAAGATAACACTTATCCGTGGTTTTCCATTGTGCTACATTTGGAGTAATACCGAACCCCGCGAGAGGTAAATGGAAAACCGATTAAGTTTGATTAAGGATATACAAAATATTCCCTGGTTTCATGAGCTGACCCCGATCCAAATCGACCGGTTAGCAGACATTTCCATGATTCACACCTTACAACCCGAGGAAGTCTTATTTCAAGAAGGAGATCGGGTCGAAAACCTGTATATCATTCTCTCTGGTGAAGTTATTTTTGAGAACTACATCCCCACCATGGGCAACCATGCCGTCTCCCATGCTGAATCGCTGGATGTAATCGGTTGGTCATGCCTCACCCCGATTGTCCGCCAACGCACCGCAACTGTAAAAGCACTTAAGCTAGCCCGCCTGGTTTCAATTAAAGGTGATGATTTAATCAAATTGTGCGAGGAAGATTCTGATCTTGGTTACATTATCATGCGCCGCGTGGCGAATATTGTAGCCACCCAATTCCTTTCCACCCGGCTGCATCTCTATGAGATTATCCGCAGTTCGACCCATTCTCTAACCCAGCCCGGACCTTTTTAATATTTATTTCGCCCAAAGTTTTATTGGTGCCATTCCTGGATCGTAGCAATACCATCCAAATCAGACTCAAACAGGTTTATAATTCTGTCGATGCATGAACTTTCTATCACCGAAAGCATCTTAGAAATTGCCACGCGCCACGCCGAAGCTGCTGGAGCAATAAAAGTAACCGATATAAATATTATTGTCGGCCGCTTATCCAGTGTGGTGGATGATTCTGTGCAGTTCTATTGGGATATTATCAGCCAGAATACCATCTGCGCCGGGTCAATCCTGCATTTTGAACGAACCCCAGCTCGCATGAAATGCATGGATTGTGGTAAGGAATATTCTTTTGAAAACGACCTGATTCCATGCCCGGAATGCGGCAGTTTTCTATCAAGGGTCATTTCTGGTGAAGAGTTCCGCATGGACAGCATCGAGGTTGAATCCGCCCAGGAGAATCTTTCATGAATACGCAGCGTGTCACTGTTGTTGAAAAAATATTAAGTGCGAACGATCAAATAGCCTCGATGAACCGCAAACTTATCGATGAATCCGGAATATTCTCATTAAATTTGATGGCTTCGCCAGGTTCTGGAAAAACAAGCTTTATTTTACAGACCATTAAAATGCTCAGCGGTAAATTTCAAATTGGGGTGATCGAAGGCGATACTGCGCCGGTGACCATCGATTCCGATAAGGTCATTGCCGCCGGGATGCCAGCCGTACAGATCAATACAGGCGGCGAATGTCATCTGGATGCAATCATGGTGCAAAATGGCCTGAACCAATTGCCATTAAACAAGATTGATCTGTTGGTCGTCGAAAATGTGGGGAATTTGATCTGCCCGGCGACTTTTACTCTGGGGACGCATGCCAATGTTTTAATTGCCAGCATCCCCGAAGGAGATGACAAGCCCTATAAATACCCCAATATATACCGCGGTCTGGATGTATTAATTATCAATAAAATCGATTTGCTGCCATATGTGCCTTTTAAGATGGATTATTTCCGCCAGGGGGTTGAAATGCTCAACCCTGGCGTAAAGACCTTCCCTGTTTCCTGTGCGACAGGCGAAGGAATTTCTACCTGGACAGATTGGCTCGAAAATCGGATCCGACAAAATAAGAATGGTTGAAGATAGAAAAGGATTAAAAATATCGATCCGGGGTGTCGTACAGGGTGTTGGCTTTCGTCCATTTATTTATACCCTGGCTAGCCGGCATAATCTGACAGGATGGGTGCGCAACACCTCCAGCGGGGTTGAAATTGAGGTCAATGGCCCACAAATTGAAGTTGAGGGATTTGTCCAATCCATCCGCGATAATCCACCACCCCTGGCCAGAATCGATCAAATGGATACGGTCTGGATTGCTCCGGACCATTATTCGAAATTCGAAATTTTATCCAGCGAGGCAGATCCTAACCAGTTTATTCCAATTTCGCCAGACATCGCTACCTGTCCGGACTGCTTGAGAGAGTTATCCGATCCACTCGACCGGCGCTTCCGCTATCCATTCATCAACTGTACCAACTGCGGTCCCCGTTTTACCATCATTCAGGATATTCCCTATGACCGGCCGAAGACCACCATGGCGGCATTTCACATGTGCCCAGAATGCCGGGCAGAGTATGAAAATCCCCTTGACCGGCGCTTCCATGCCCAACCCACTGCCTGCCCGGTTTGCGGCCCGCAGGTGAGATTTACTATTGGCGCAAACTTGCTTTCAGAACGAGATGATGCCATACAAATGGCGCGGCAGTGGTTGGCTGAAGGGAAAATCATCGCTGTAAAGGGATTGGGCGGCTATTTATTAGCCTGTGATGCGGCCAATTCTGCTGCCGTTGAGCGGCTGCGGCATCGCAAACAGCGCAGCGATAAAGCATTTGCATTAATGGCGTATGATCTCACAACAATTGAGAAGCACTGCCATGTCAATAAAATCGAAGCCGACCTTCTGCAGTCACACGCCAGTCCCATTGTACTGCTTGATCGGGAACCCACCTCGGAACTCTCGCCTGCAGTAGCACCGCATCAGAATACGCTTGGTTTCATGCTGCCTTACACGCCGCTGCACTACCTGCTGCTCGAACCAGCCCCCGGATCGCCAGAAGTGCTGGTGATGACCAGCGGGAACCTCAGCGAAGAGCCGATCGCTTACCGCGATGAGGACGCTTTAACCCGATTGGCCGGTATTGCCGACGGCTTCCTCATGCATGACCGCCCTGTGCATATGCGCATGGATGACTCGGTTTATCGGGTCATTCAAAACCATCCATATCCCATCCGCCGTTCGCGCGGATATGCACCCGATTCGATCCGTATCATTCAAAACTGCCCTCCCATTCTGGCGACCGGCGCCGAGTTAAAGAATACTTTCTGCCTGACGCGCGATCATTATGCTTTCCTCAGCCATCATATAGGCGACCTTGAAAACTATGAGACACTGGTCTCCTTTGAAGAAGGCATCGAACACTACCAGCGTCTATTCAGGATCACCCCTCAAAGCATGGCTTGCGATCTGCATCCGGATTATCTGGCTTCACGGTATGCTCGCGAAAGGGCAGCCAGCTTATCGCTTCCACTGATCGAAGTCCAGCACCATCACGCTCATCTGGCGGCCTGCCTGGCGGAAAATGAATGGGCCGCATCCGATCCGGTCATTGGGTTGTGTTATGACGGAACCGGCCTGGGAACAGACCGCGCGATCTGGGGCGGCGAGGTATTGGTTGGAGGCTACAGTGGTTACCAGCGTTATTTCCACCTGGCTTATACCCCTCAGCCCGGCGGTGACGTCGCGGCGCGCAAACCTGCCCGCATGGCGTTGGCGCATCTCTGGCAAGCGGGGTTCGATTGGGATCCAGAAATACCTGCGGTATCTTCAATGTGTGCGGAAGATCGCACCACTTTACGCTTGCAGCTTGATAAGAAAATCAATTCACCCATGACATCCTCCATGGGACGTTTGTTTGACGCCGTATCTTCGATCCTGGGTGTGCGTCAAACAGCAACCTATGAAGGGCAAGCTGCCATTGAGCTGGAAGGATTATGCGACGCGCAGGAGAGCGGCTATTATGAATTTGACCTGCAGCCTGGCATTTTCGATCCCGCTCCCGTATTGGAAAGACTTATTCATGATTGGCGATTGGGCACTCCGGTACCTGTCATCGCAGCTCGCTTTCACAATTCGATCGTTGCGTTGAATTTGCAACTCTGCCAATCCATTCGAGAATTGACCGGGATTAAGACCGTCGCATTGAGCGGCGGTGTCTGGCAAAATCGGTACATCCTCGAACGTTCGATTCGTTCACTGGAGAAATCCGGATTTCTTGTTTTGTGGCACCACAAGGTGCCTGCCAATGACGGCGGAATTGCCCTCGGACAGGCGTTAATCGCCTGCTTTGCGTTACAATAAAATCCCATACCTGGGATATAAATTAGTTTTTGTTCCTGTTTATTTTGGAGGTTAGCATGTGTCTTGGCGTTCCTGGACAAATTAAAGAAATTATTGTCGGCAGCGGCCTACGGATGGCGAAGGTCGATTTTGGCGGCGTAATCCGAGAGGTTTGTATTGAGACCCTGCCTGAAGCCAGGGTTGGTGATTACACCATCGTACATGCCGGATTTGCATTGAACCTGCTGTCGGAAGAAGAGGCCAAAGAAACGCTGGATCTCCTGGATCAGCTGGCGCAGTACGAAGATCCGGTCACGGATGACTTCTCCGAATCGACTCCGGCCTGAGTAACAATGCAATTCATAGACGAATTTCGCGATAATCGTCTCGCGCAGGGTTTGCTTGCTGAAATACGCCGCACGGTTACCCGGCCCTGGGTACTGATGGAAATATGCGGCGGACAAACGCACGCCATCATGCAGTACGGTCTGGATCAGCTCCTCCCTCCTGAGATTGAGCTCGTGCACGGCCCCGGCTGCCCGGTATGCGTCACCTCTCTAGAGCTGATTGATAAAGCCCTGGCGATTGCCTCTCAACCTGAAGTGATCTTCACTTCATTTGGAGACATGCTGCGTGTGCCAGGCAGCCAGGGCGACTTATTTTCTGTTCGAGCGCGCGGCGGGCAGGTAAAGGTCGTTTATTCCCCGCTGGATGCGGTGCGTATTGCCCAGCAAAACCCGGATAAACAAATCGTCTTTTTTGCAATTGGATTTGAGACCACAGCCCCGCCCAATGTAGCCAGTGTGCTGCAAGCCCAGGCGCTTGGGTTAAAAAATTATTCGATCCTGGTTTCACATGTGCGCGTGCCGCCTGCCATGCACGCGATTTTGGGCTCTCCCCATAACCGGGTTCAAGGCTTCCTGGCAGCCGGGCATGTATGCGCGGTGATGGGATATTGGGAATATCCACCCATTGCCGATCAATATCATGTGCCCATGACGGTTACCGGATTTGAACCAGTTGACCTGCTGCAAGGTATTCTGCTGACGGTACGCCAGCTTGAGGCCGGCACGCACAAAGTCGAAAATGGCTATAAACGCGTGGTAACCTTTGAAGGCAACCAGGCAGCCCAGGCCATGATCAACAAAGTATTCGAACCCTGCGATCGCAACTGGCGCGGGATAGGCCTGATCCCGCAGAGCGGCTGGAAGCTAAACGCAGCCTACTCAGAATTTGATGCCGAACGCCGTTTCAACGTTGGGCAAATCCAAACCAAAGAATCGGATGTATGTATCGCCGGGCAAATCTTGCAAGGGTTTAAAAAACCGGCCGAATGTCCCGCCTTTGGTACGCTGTGTACGCCTAACAGCCCGTTGGGGGCGCCAATGGTATCTTCAGAAGGCGCTTGCTCAGCATATTACCGATTCGCCCGGAGTTGATCGATGCAAGAAAACACTTTACCTGTGTTTGAAGGTCCGGTATGCCCGGTACCGCTGCACCATGTCGAGGAGATTGTCATCGGCCACGGCAGCGGTGGACGAATGACTCATGAATTGATCCAACAGGTTTTCGCCCCGGCTTTTACATCCCCAGATGTGGCATCCAGCAATGATTCGGCTGCAGTCGGATTGCCTCAGTCAGCTGGATTGCGCGGAAAATTATCCATCTCCACCGATTCACACATCGTTTCGCCGTTATTTTTTCCGGGTGGTGACATCGGCCGCCTGGCTGTCTGCGGAACGGTTAATGATGTAAGCATGTCGGGAGCAACCCCATTATATTTAACGGCCGGTTTTATCCTCGAAGAAGGCTTTCCGGTCAGCACGCTACAGCGAGTTGTGGACTCGATGCAAACCGCCGCACGAGAAGCCGGGATTAAGGTGATCGCCGGTGATACCAAGGTCGTAGAAAAAGGCAAAGCAGATGGATTGTTTATCAATACCGCTGGCATCGGCTGGATCCCGGAAGGTCGTGAGATTGGCGGCCAACTGGCTTGCCCGGGAGACATCGTATTGGTCTCCGGTCCAATGGGCGCGCATGGTATCGCGGTCCTGGCTGCGCGAGGTGAGTTGGGTTTCGAAACAGAAATCCAATCTGATGTAGCCCCCCTTAATCATTTAATCCAGGAACTGCTCCTGGCCGCACCCCACACGCATGTCCTGCGCGACCCAACTCGTGGAGGACTGGCAACGACATTGAATGAAATTGCCGGTCAAAGCCAGGTGGGTATTTGGATTGACGAAAAATCGATCCCTGTACTTCCCGCCGTCCGCGCTGCCAGTGAAATGCTCGGATTTGATCCGCTGTATATCGCCAACGAAGGGAAATTGATCGTGGTCGTTCCCCAGGAAGAAGCTTCAGCAGCCATGTTGGCTATGCGCAATAACCCCTATGGCGGTCAGACTGTCCAGATTGGGCGAATTGAGCCTTCTCCCGTTGGCCGTGTGCTGCTGCACACCCTGGTGGGCGGTACCCGCATCCTGGATATGCTTTCTGGGGAGATGCTCCCCCGCATTTGCTAGTTATAGTATACTAGCCCAACATTTAATGATTCGAGGGAAACATGAAGATTAATTACCAGGAAACTACCAGCGACCTGCAGACCCGCATTGATATCCACAACAAGTTTGGCGGAAAGGATATCGACCAGTGGATGCTTGAGACGCTTCACCTGGAAAAAGGGTTGAAGATTCTGGATGTCGGCTGCGGCGCTGGCAAACAATGCTTTTCGTATCATACCTTTCTGGAAGGCGATGCAGACATCACCGGCGGAGACGTCAACCAGGATATGCTGGTTCAAGCCCGCCAGGAAGCCAAAAAACGCTCTGCACCAATCCAATTTATTGATCTGAACTTTAATCAGCAGTTCCCGGTAGAAAGCGGTACTTATGATCTGGTCTCGTGCTGCTTTGCGATTTATTATGCGGAAGACATTCCCTTCACCATCAAAGAAATGCATCGCGCCCTGAAACCAGGCGGAAGATTATTTACTACAGGTCCGATGCCTGAGAATAAGCAGCTTTTTTATGACATCATCCGCGATGCCACCCACAAACCGATCCCACCTATGCCCGGTAGTTCCCGGTACGGCAGCGCAATCCTGAACACCATCCGCGAGTTGTTTTCTTCTGTAGAAATCCAGACATTCGAGAATCCATTGACCTTTGCCAGCGTCGAGCCATTTATCACCTATACCCGCGCTTCACTGGCTGAAGACCGCAAACTCTGGACAGGCCTTTTTAACGGAAAAGAAGAATACGAGCAAACCATCCAATTGATTACCGAGGCCGCTGAACGGCGTCTGGCAAAGGATGGCACCCTGGTAATGACCAAAGTCGTCGGCGGGTTCATCGCCACCAAGTAAACCGCGGAGTTACGACAACTTCCAGCTTAACCCCAGGCGGGTTTCATAAAGGAAACAATGACCAACCACGATATGACGTTTTTTGGACGCCGGGTGCTTTTCGTAGGAGCACATCCGGATGATATTGAACTTGGCGCAGGCGCTTTGATCGCGCATATTGTTTCCAAAACAGAAATTTTATGCGTGACCCTTTCTGATAATAAAAAGAATCCCGATTTGCCCCACGTCGCGGAAGAACACCGGCGCAGTATGAAAATTCTGGGCGTCCCGGATGCCAATGTGATTGTCGGTCAATTCGAGACCCGCCGCTTTCCGCAAGCCCGCCAGGAAATCCTGGAATATTTATTCCAGCTTAACCGTACATTTCATCCTGAGATCGTTTTTACCCATACCAAGGCAGACATCCACCAGGACCACGGCACGGTGACCGATGAGACCTTACGCGCATTTAGGGGTACGACGGTACTGGGATTTGACGTAATTCGCAGCAGCTATGGGTTCTTCCCGAATTTTCTGGTGGAAGTTACGGAAGCAGATCTGGATAAGAAACTCGCCGCTCTGGCAGAATACGACACGTATTCGTCAAAATATTATTTTGATCCGTCTATCACCCGCTCCACGTTGGTCAGGAATGGCGCACTGGCCGAACGGCCGTTTGCTGAAGGTTTCGATATTTTGCGCATCGTCGGCGCCTTTGGCTGCATCCCCGAATGACCAGATTAATCTCTAAAAAAGTGGATTTTCTCTTTGCTTGAGAAAATCCACTTTTTATTTTTTTTATCCTGTTTTCGGATACCCACTTCAAGAGATCCATCCACCACCCGGACCGGGTACCAGGGTGCGGCGACAACCGCCGGCCGGCGTACGGCATTCCCATTTCTCAGGTCGAAATGAGCCCCATGCCGCGGACAGATGATATCATATCCCTCCACTTCGCCATCCCCCAGTGGGCCATCATCATGTGTGCATACATCCCCAATCGCAAAGTATTGGTTGCCTAAATTTAAAAGTACGATGGGGTTATTGCCGATATCAAAAAAAATTCGTTCTCCGTTAGGTACTTCGCTCGTATCCGCTACGCGATAGAAGGTGTATTCATCCACATTTACCTCGTTCTGCATGCTAATCACCCTCCAGGTCTTCAACAGACGCGCCCAAACCATAAACACTGGCTTTCAACACTTTTAATGGGAGCAGCGCGCATTTCAAGCGCACCGGACCTAAATCAATCCCCAGGTTGTCCAGCACATCTTGTTTATTGAGCTGTTTCACTTCATCCAGAGATTTTCCAATCACCGATTCCAACAATAAATCTGCGGAAGCTTGAGAAATTGCACAACCATGCCCGCTGAATGCTGCCTCTTTAACCTTATTCTCCTCGTCCACGCGGAGATCCACTCGAATATGATCCCCGCACAATGGATTCTCATCTTCGTAAGACAGATCGTGCGGATCCAATTCACCCCGGAACTGCGGGTTTTTATAATGTTCGATGATAATTTCTCGATACAGGTCGTCCATGATTTATCCAAACACCTTCTTCACTTTTTCGATCCCCTCCACCAGCTGGTCAATTTCACCTTTTGTTGTGTAAAGGTAGAAACTGGCGCGTGTGGTTGCCGGGATTTGATATTTATCATGCAAAGGCATCGCGCAGTGGTGCCCGGCTCTTACCGCAATCCCTTCCCCATCCAAAATCTGGGCAATATCATGCGGGTGGATCCCTTTCACGGTAAATGAGGTCACCCCACCACGCTGGTCCGCCGTAGGGCCTAACAAGGTTAACCCGCCAACTTCCGATAAGCGATCCATCGCATAACGGGTGAGTTCATGCTCATGTTCAGCAATACCATCCATCCCGATCGCGCTCAAGTAATCCACAGCCGCCCCCAATCCAATCGCCTCGGCAATCGCCGGAGTGCCAGCCTCAAACTTGTAGGGCAGATCGTTCGGTGTAAAGGATCGCAGGTAAACTTTACGGATCATATCGCCACCGCCCATAAAAGGCGGCATCGCCTCTAACAGCGCCCGCTTTCCGTAGAGTATACCGATCCCGGTAGGCCCGCACATTTTATGGCCCGAAAAGGCCAGGAAATCGACATCCAGGTCCAGTACATCAACCGGAAAATGGGGTACGGACTGCGCACCGTCTATTAGGACCAATGATCCGGCCGTGTGCGCTTTTCGAACCATTTCCTGGGCCGGGGAAATCGTCCCTAAAACATTCGACATGTGCGAAAAAGCGACCAGTTTTGGCTCCAGCTTAAGCAGCCTGGCATATTCATCCTGGTCCAGCATTCCATCTGGGGCTACAGGGATGAACTCCAATCGCAATCCGCGTTCTGCTGCCAAAATCTGCCAGGGAACCAGGTTGGAGTGATGCTCCAATTCGGTCAAAATAATCACGTCCCCCGCTTGAAGATTGGCTCTACCCCAGGTTAAAGCAACCAGGTTGATTGCCTCCGTTGCATTGCGAGTAAAAATAATTTCGCGCGGGCTGCCGGCGTGAATAAATTCTGCGATGCGTTTACGCGCCGATTTGTATTCGGCTGTAGCCTCTTCTGCCAGGGTATGAACCCCACGGTGGATATTCGCATTGGTCGTCCGATAATAGCGGCTCATTTCCTCGATCACTGCCGCTGGTTTTTGCGCGGTAGCGGTTGAGTCAAGATAAACCAACTTTACGCCAGAACGGACTTCCCGATCCAGGATCGGGAAGTCGCGACGGATTTTTTCAGTGTCGAAAGTTTTGATAAGTTTTTGTTCGGTCATTGTATCTTCGAATCAGGCTCTTTCTGATTTTTTCTGAAGCGGGCGGAGGTGCTGAGATTTTACAGGGAACCATAAGATATGGTCTGGAACCATCCAGCCGTCCGTTAAATATACGTTGGAGCGGAACTGTACTGCAACCATCTTGGCGTCAACCTGAACCACAATGCCTCTTAACCAGCCCCGAGTTCGCTGTCCACCTTTCTCGTGATCACAAAAAACTTCCACCATATCCCCGACTTCATTGGTGAATTCCGGCTCGGGTGCCTTCATAACAGGTGTTGATGCCATGGTTGCTCCAATATAATTCAGATATGCTTTATTATATCCAGTCTCAGGTTTAGATCAACCCCGCTCTAAAAAGAGCGGGGTTTCGGCTAACCTTCGAAAGATTTCATCTTGGTTTGGATGGCTTCCTGGAACCTCTCGCGGACCCCTTCAAAAGGAATACGCTGCATGATCGGATCAAAGAACCCTTCAACAACCAGCCGCTCTGCATCTGCCTTAGGAATACCCCTCGAACGCAGATAGAACACCAAATCAGGATCGATTTTCCCGACTGTAGCGCCATGTGTACAGCGGACATCATCCGCAAGAATTTCAAGACCCGGGATGGAATTGGCCCGTGCCTTGCTGCTTAAAACAAGGTTGCGATTGGCCTGGTAGCCATCGGTTTTCATTGCCCCTGGTGCGACATAAATCATACCCTGCCACACAGAACGGCTCTCACCCAATAGGGCGCCTTTGAACAACAGGTCGCTGGTCGTATTGGGCGCCAGGTGATTCTGCTGAGTATCGTGGTCCAGGTGCTGATCGTGGTCGGTAAAGAAAAAGCCCGACATGCGCCCCACAGAACCCTGTCCTGCCAGATCAAGTTCGGAAAAATTTTTGGTCAGGTGGCTGCCGATCGCACCAAAAATCCAATCCAGGTGGCCATCGCGGTCAACATGCACGCGCTCGTGGCTAAAATTCCAGACATGCTCACCCCAGGATTGCAGTTCAACAAACCGCAGGGTGGCATTTGCGCCCACCCACAGCTCAACGATGCCGGCATGCAGCGTTTGCCCACCGCTCTCTGTAGGCGATGCTGCTTCGTGCACATAGGTCACAGACGCGCCTTCGTCTAGATAAACCAACGCATGGGTGATATACGCCAACCCGGCTCCGGGACCCCACAACAGGCTGTGCAGAGGCTGCTCGATGACCACATTCTTTGGCACGTACAAAAATACGCCGTTTTGGGCCAGAGCCCCGGCCATTCCGGCAAATTTGCCTTCATCTGCCCGGACGACCTTACCCAGAACTTTTTCTAAAAGTTGTGGATGCTCTCTTTCAGCGGTAACCAGGTCGGTGAATACGACGCCCTTTTCAGCCAGAGATGGATCTAGCGTAATTTTACTGCTGCCAGGCACAAGGACTACCTGCCCACCGTGCGTTTCTGCAATTAATGATTGCAAGAGTTCTTCAGGTGGTGGCACTAAGTGTTTGTATGTATCTTTCTCCGGCAGTTGAAATGAATTTACATGCAGCATGCGCAGATCCGTACGCCGCCATGCTTCTTCTTTCACTGTCGGGAGATTAGCTGCCTTGAAGCTGTCCCAGGCTGCCATCCGATACTTTTTTATGGCTTCACTCATCCCGTTTGTACGGACTTGATCCCGGGTAAATGAAAAATCATTTGACTCCCTTGCCGTTCGCCGATGAGTGCGGGTAACAATTTGAGGTGTATCAGTCATAGTCGATGAGCCTTTTCTCTTAACCTACCGATCCAGTCATTTGAATCTGGATCAAGCGGTTCATTTCTACAGCGTATTCCATCGGCAGCTCTTTCACCAGCGGCTCGATAAACCCCGATACGACCATGGTGGTCGCTTCTTCTTCGGTAAGTCCCCGGCTCATCAAATAAAAGAGCTGTTCCTCGCCAACTTTAGAAACAGAGGCTTCGTGCCCAATAGTGACGTCGTCTTCGTCAATTTCAATTGAAGGATAGGTGTCGGAGCGCGATTTTGGATCGAGCAGCAAAGCATCGCAGACGACATTGGAGCGAACGTTTTTCGCGCCTTTATAGACTTTGAGCAAACCGCGGTATGAAGCTCGCCCGCCGCCCTTACTGATGGATTTCGATGTAATCTTGCTTGAGGTATTGGGGGCAAAATGGATCACTTTTCCACCCGCATCCTGGTGTTGACCGGGTCCGGCAAAAGCCATGGATAAAATTTCGCCATGCGCGCCGGGCTCCATCAAATAGCAGGAAGGATACTTCATGGTCAGTTTGGAACCGAGGTTCGAATCGACCCATTCCATGGTGCCATTTTCATAAACCATGGCACGTTGCGTAACCAGGTTATAAACGTTGGTCGACCAGTTCTGGATCGTAGAATACCGCACACGGGCATTTTTCTTGACAATGATCTCGATCACACCGCTGTGGAATGAATCGGTCGTATATTGTGGTGCGGTACAACCTTCCACGTAATGCACCTGTGCGCCTTCATCGGCGATGATCAAGGTGCGCTCGAACTGGCCAATGTTGGCAATATTCAAGCGGAAATATGCCTGCAGCGGGAGATCTACTTTTACACCCTTGGGCACGTACACAAACGACCCACCCGACCAGACCGCACTGTTTAATGCGGCAAATTTATTGTCTTCGATTGGGATAACCGTGCCAAAGTATTCTTTGAATAATTCAGGATACTGGCGCAGTCCATCTTCAATGCTCAAAAATATTACGCCTACCTTAGAAAGATGCTCCTGGATGCTGTGGTAGACCATTTCGGATTCATATTGCGCGCCCAACCCTGCCAGGAACTTTCTCTCTGCTTCCGGGACACCCAACTTATCAAAAGTCTTTTTGATATCGTCCGGAACATCATCCCAGGATTTCCCTTCACTCTGCGGGGGTTTGACGTAGTAATAAATATCATCTAAATCCAGTTTAGAAAGATCTGGCCCCCAGGTTGGTATGATCCGCTGCTGAAAATGTGCCAGGGCCTTCAACCGGAATTGAAGCATCCATTCCGGTTCGTCCTTTTTTTTCGATATTTCACGGACCACCTGCTCATCTAATCCCTTACGAGATTTAAAAACCGAACTATCTGGATCGCTAAAACCATATTGGTAATCACCCAGATTTTCCAGAAAATCTTCTTCAGTATTTGTCTTCACTACTTCCATGATGTCCTCCGTAAATTCAACCTGTAAATTTTGCTCAGGAGGCGATGGCTTCGTTATCCATCTTTTCGCGCACCCACTCGTAACCATGCTCCTCAAGGTGCAGGGCCAACTCTGGGCCACCTGATTCTACAATCCGTCCATCCATCATCACATGAACAACATCTGGGCGGATGTAATTCAGGATGCGCTGGTAATGGGTGATCAACAACACACCCAACTCAGGTCCGCGAAGGGTATTAACTCCTTCAGAAACGATGCGCAGCGCATCGATATCCAGGCCAGAATCAGTCTCATCCAGCACGGCAAATGATGGTTTTAAAACTGCCATCTGCAAAATCTCAGCCCGCTTTTTCTCACCTCCCGAAAATCCTTCGTTCAGGTAACGTCCGGCAAAGCTTGAATCCACTTTAAGCAGTTCCATCTTAGCCTTTAACATCCGGCGAAATTCTGGAATTGCGACCCCTTTATCTTCTGGATTCTCAGCCCGACGGCGCGAATTCAATGCGGTGCGCAAGAAATTTGCTACCGTCACTCCTGGGATCGAAACTGGATATTGGAATGCCAGAAACAAGCCTAAACGTGAACGCTTGTCCGCTTCCATTTCCAGGATATTTATGTCATCCACCAAAATTTCACCACCCGTCACTTCATAGCTCGGGTGCCCCATGATGGTATAAGCCAGCGTTGATTTGCCGGTGCCATTTGGGCCCATTACGGCATGAACTTCACCTTGGGGTAAAGTCAGGTTCAAACCTGTAATTATCTCTTTGTCGTCAATACTGACATGCAAATTGCGAATGATCAATTCAGCCATCGAAATGATACTCCTTGGTAATTTTGCTTTCAATCCAAAGTTTAACACGGCGCATAATATTTGTCAATACTTTCATAAATATTATATATAAACCTTTTCAGGCGTGCTTTTTGCGCAAATCACCCCATAAAAACGGGGCATAGAGCAATATGCTCACCAGGATCCCGATCAATTCAATGAAGATGATATAGATTGGCCAGTCGGGTAAAACATCCATCAAGCTGGCCGTCTCAGGTTTGTGGGCTATGAATAAATAGTTACTGCCAATGAGCAGGTTAAAAACAAAAATTACCGCCATATAAATATTACCGCCGATCAGAACCCGCTTCAAGGATTGCCAGGTTGGGCGGTATCCTTCCACCAGGGTCATAAACACTGCCGCAGTAATAATGGCACCGTGTGAGATCATAACCTGGAAAGCTCGAAAATGCGGAAAACCATACATTCCTGCATCCGGCGTTAATAATGCCTGAGATGCGCCTGCGATACCGAGAAAGTAAGCATATTCGTAGATGGTATAGCTTTTCGCAACCAGCATGTATGCCGATAAAAACACAAATACACTGCACAGATGCAAAGGCAGCATGGTCTGCAAACTCCACTGCCCGGTGGTAACATTCCACAAATGCCACAAGATTTCATCCACAATTAAAACGCCGGCCAGAACCCACCTGAATTTCTTGCGGCTCGCATCTGCGGCTCTCCGGCCCCAGATGACCGCCAGAATATTGATCAATACGATGATTCCCAACGCCGTCAGGTGTGCGGTGCCAAATAAAACAAAAGGATCTCCTAACCAATCCTTGCCGAAAATGCCGTTCATTTCCTCACCTCAAAATGGAGTATGTTTGATTTTATGTGATTTTTTGAAAAGAAGGGGTGACTTTTGGAGTTTCCGAGATAATTGAATATTTACCATAAAAATAATATATATTGACAAATTTATCCTGCCTGTGATATATTTGAGGAAGAAAATACCTGTCTTAGGATCAGGAAGTATGAAAAGTACCAGAGAAAAAATATTAACCTCCCTTGTTTCTCAACCGCGCTCCACCATTAACGAACTGGCGGATGCTGTGGGAATCAATGCAATTTCCGTCAGGCACCATCTCACAAGCCTGGAAGCCGAAGGCCTGGTAAGTGCAGACGAAGAGCGTCATGGTGTAGGACGGCCTCGGTTGGTGTATTTTCTGACTGAAAAAGGTCTGGAACGTTTCCCGACTCGCTACTTTCGTCTGACAAATATGCTGCTGGATCAAATAAAAGGATCTTTGCCACAAGCCACCCTCAACCAGATATTTACTAATATGGCCAGCGACATCGCCGATAACGCCGTCAACAAAGCGAAAACAATGAATATCGAAGCAAAACTTGACCTTGTTAAAGATTTGTTGGGCCAGGAAGGATTCATGGTTGAATGGGAAAAGACCGGCGATCATTACCAGATCAACGAAATCACCTGTCCATATTATCATGTTGGGCAAAGCCATCCGGAGGTCTGTTCAGTAGACCAGACAGTAATTTCCAAAGTGCTTTCAATTCCAGCAGAAAAGATCAAATGCATTTTAAGCGGTGACGCGCACTGCAGCTATATCATACCGAATTTAGATCATACGGAGAAAATTGTATGAGCAACGAACCTGGATCAAACCGTCCTTTATGGGATTCAGAAACTGATAATCCGGAATTAGCCGAAAAGGTAAAAGTAGGCCTGGCAGAAGTGATCGATCCGGAAATTGGATTGAATGTCATTCAGCTTGGACTGATCCGCAATGTGCGGATCGAGCCAGAAAATGCGGACATTAATATGATTCTGACCACCCCGTTTTGCCCTTATGGACCAGCCATGATTGAAGCCATCCGGCAGAAAGCGGAATCAGTATTAAACCGCCCGATCAATATCGATCTGGGGATGGAGATGTGGGACTTTTCCATGATGGAAGAAGGCCTGGGTGCAGATTGGGGATTATATTAACCTATAGTTGGTGTATCTGGTGTATAAATAAACAGCGGTCCAAAAACCAGGTTTTTGGACCGCGCCTTTTATTAAAACGACATAGGGGCTAATTCTCGAACGCCATCTCCGGAGCCCACTCTTTCCAGACTTTCCCCACCAGGGCAGGGCCAGTTTTCAATGCAGGTTGCCAGGCTGCCAACCCGAGGGTGTCACTTCGGATGTAGCCCGCACGTGTTGGAAAGCCTTTAACTGGCGAATGAGTTCAGCCACATTTCGCCCAACCTCAGGTGTGAGTACTTCCATGGCGCGGATGACAAAATCTGGGTCAATGATGAACCGGCCTCGAATGTCCACACCGGCATCTTCATCATATACGCCATATACCGTGCCAATCTTCCCCCCACCATCCGATAGCATTGGGTAAGGAATACCTCCCGGCGCCATCTTACTCAATTCTTCTTCATTCCAAATTTTGTGAACAAAGCGGCTGTCAGTGCTGACAGACAATACTTCTGCCCCCAGAGACTTGATTTCAGGATATTTGACGGCAACTGCCGACAATTCTGTGGGTCAGACAAAAGTGAAATCACCTGGATAAAAGCACAGAATGATCCACTTGCCTTTGTAGTCAGACAATTTCAGGTTCTTAAAACCACCATCAAAAAAAGCATTCGCTTCAAAATCGATGGCGGGTTTGCCAACACGGGCAATCATTTTTGGAGCCTCCTTTATTGCAGCATCGAATCCAGGTTGCGAAGCAGCGACTTCCACGGGCATTATTGGGCCTTTAGCCGGAGAAACGCATTTGTCTTCACCCATATGGTCTCCTTTTCTACAAAGTATTGAATCAGATCGAACAATATATGTGACGACCTGCAAGTATTGTACATCAAAACTAGGAAAAGGCGAACGGGTTGGTGAGTATTCTTAAGTGCTAAAATCGCGGTCCACAATGATCCACACCGAACCATTTTTACGATTGATCTGAACCTGACAGGGTAAATCCTGGAACAAACCAGCAATTTTTTCAGCCTGCCAAAAATGGCTGCGCATCAGGAGCAGTTTTTCACCCACCGCAATCAATTTTACGGCAAACTGGCTAATATCTGGCTCTTCTATCACCAGACGACCGCCCGGCTTCAGAACTCTCCACAACTCATGCCCGGATGCCGCCTGGTCCCCAAGATGGTGGAATGCATCCACCATTAAAATACGGTCAAATGTTTCTGGGGGGAACGGGATACACTCTGAAAGGCCACAAACTGCTTGCAGATGATTTTTTGCTCGAGCTTCAGCCAGCATCTGAAGAGAAGCATCCAGAATGGCAATTTTATGTCCATTTCCAGAGAGGAGCTGAGATATTCTGCCAGTGCCACCTCCAACATCTAAAATGGATTGACTGTGTGCCAGGTTTAATAAACTGGACCAATCCGTATCTATTGGGGGATGGAAGAGGCGCTCATAAATCGGGGCGAGCAGTCCAAAATGATCGATACCAGGCATGTTTATCCCAGAAAAATGCTTGAAACCAGGCGCGCGATAAGTGCGGTAATCGTAGCGATGACAATCGTCATCCCGGCAACCGCCAGCATGATTTTTCCGCCAAGCTCCTTTTTCAATACCAACAATGTCGCAAGGCACGGGACATAAAAAACCACAAAAACCGAGTAGGTGATCATTTGGGTGGAAGATAACACGTTGACCAGGTCTACCCCACCCAGGGCCTGGTGAAGCATCACCAAAGATAACTCCTTGCGTAAAATGCCAAAGATCAACGGTAAACCCACCTGCTGGGGCAGCCCTAACAACCAGGAGAAAGGCAGCGTCACCCAGTTCACATACTGGTCCCAATTAAGAAACGAAATCAGGGCCAATCCAGCACTGCCAACAATTAACAAGGGCCAGGCTTCAACAATGAATTCTTTGATCCGAAACCAGGCTTTGATGGTTACGGTTTTCATTGTGGGGATGCGGTAAACCGGCATTTCCAAAATTAGACCAGGTGAATCTTCCGGCATCATGCGCGACAAGATCTTTGCGGTAAAAGCGATCACCAGAATATTATATAAATAAATGAGTAATGCCAGGGTTGGCCCCAGGTAAAAAGCTACCAACCCAAAAACGACCGAAAGACGGGCCGCGCAGGGTACCAGCGTTGCCAGAGCAGCCGCCAAAATCCGGTCGCGCTTTTCCTCCATGATGCGAGTTGACATAATTGCCGGCACATTACAACCATAACCGAGGATGAAAGGTACGATCGCCTTGCCATGCAGACCGATGCGATGCATCAATGCATCCATTAAAAAGGCTACCCTGGGCAAATAACCAATATCCTCCAATAACCCCAGACCGAGAAGGAAGGGCACCAGGTAAGGCAACACAATAGCAACGCCACCCGAAATTCCTTGAAGCGCGCCCCCAATCAGGCTGGTGAGCAGCGAACTTGTGCCCAGCAAGGCTTCGAGCTCCGGCGTAAACCGGTCGAAAAAATATAGCAACGGCCCCTCTAAAACACTGCCAACAGCATACACAAATTGAAAGAAAACAAAGAGGATCGCAATTAAAGCCAGGTAACCACCCACCGGATGAAGCAATACATCATCTAATCGGTCGCGCCAGGTAATCCGCCTGTCGCCCTGGATGGTAACATCCTGAGCGATTTGTGAAGCGTGCACATGCCGTTCCCCGCTTAAGACCCAGATCGGCTCCAGTTTACGCATATCTTTTAATAGACTTTGAGCCTCAAAAATATATTCTTCTAAACCTGACACCTGATTGACGCTGTTTCTAACCTCAGTATCACCTTCGATCAGCTTGATCGCAGTGGTATCTCTGGGAAGTGCCAGTTTGTTACCGTCCAATTTTTGGGAAAGCGTGGTGACCACATTTTCAACTTCAAGGCTGAATGGCTGGCGGGGCGAGTTCTTCTTGTCTTGTGCCAATTTTAATGCAGTGATGAATACCTCTTTTATCCCTCTGCCCCGGCTGGCAACCATCGGCAAAACAGGTGTTTGCAGAATTATCTGGAGTTTAGGACCATCGACCTTAAGACCCAGACGCTTGGCTTCATCCATCATGTTGACTGCGATCACCACCGGCTTGCGTAATTCAAGCAGTTCCAATGAAAGTTCCAGGCCATGAGCCAGATGCGTGGCATCAACGACATTGATGATAGCATCCACATCATGTCTTGCCAGGTATAAAAAGACTTCCCGCTCAGCCGGATTTGTGCCTGCAAACGAATATGTGCCGGGTAGGTCGACTAACTGCACCACATGTCCCGACACACGTACTTTGCTTTCAGTAAATGTAACTGTCGTCCCGGAAAAATTACCGGTTTCCGCTTTATACCCCGCTACCTGATTAAATAAAGTACTCTTCCCACAATTTGGCTGTCCAATTAGGGCAAATCGCATTCTACAACCTCTACCTGTATTTTCGCAGCTATCGTCCGACCCAATGCAATTTCTCGCCCATGAATTTCAAGCAAGATCGGACCTTGAAATGGAGCATGCCGGACAATTTTCGCAATATCCCCAGGCACCAACCCAAGCTGGCGTAGTTTTGCGGTAAGTCCGGCACCGGTGTTAAAGCGCTCAATTCGAATCGATGCCCCGTTCTGAGCCTCAATGAGAAACATGCTTCCTCCATGCTTATTGTAACGTAAGCTCATCCATTATATCTACCAATCGATCCCCGTGACAGGTCTCCTGTTCAGGCTATCAATAATAATAACTCTACACCGAGGAATCCATATGATTCGTTCAATGTTGGGCCAAAAAATCATTCTTGACAAATTAGAATTATTGTTCTATAAATATACAAACGTTTCCCTTAGCTGTGGAAAGTGAGGTCGACATGTTAAATCGCTTTAAAACAAATTCTTCAAACGGGTTTTCTGGCTTCTTATTGCAAAATGGTGGCCTGCTCACCTATCTGATCCTGGCCGTCGCTCTGGCTGGATTCGAAATGTTCAACTTCTCCACAACCCAATATGCGCTGGGTGATCTGCTGGGAAGTTTAAAATTTCTTGGCATTCAGTGGGCTACTATCCTGGCGATCGCATTCAGTGGGATCGATTTCGCCGGAATCGGGAGACTTTTTCTGCCAGATGATGCAGATGGATCTGGTCGGGAAACCTGGTTTCTATTCGGCGCCTGGCTGCTGGCAGCCACGATGAATGCTTTATTGACCTGGTGGGGAGTATCGATGGCCCTGGCAGGCCATCCACTGCAGAGCACGGAAATATTGGATCGGAAATTGCTTATGCAAGCCGTTCCGGTGTTTGTGGCGGTAATGGTTTGGGTCACCCGCGTGCTGTTGATCGGAAGTTTTGCTATGGCTGGCCGCCGGACTCAAACTTCTGCCAATCGTTATAGTTCGCAGAGGTCATCCTCGCACCGCCCTTCCCAATCACAGATGCCTTATCAGCAACGCGCATCTACATCCGCCAGCCAACGGCCATCGACCTCCACGCCCACCCGCCGGCCCACTCCTCTACCAATGTCTTCACCCATGCCAGCCGCACACTCCAGAACGACAACACCGGCCCCGCTCGAACCCGAATACATTCCGGATGCTGATGCTTCTTTACCTGCTTCCGCGTCTCTTCCAGCACTCCGTCCCCTGGCATTGAGCACTCGTCCCGCTTCTGGTAGTGGAAACCAGGAACGAAAATTTTAAAGCATATTTTTAACAAAAAAAACCTCCTGGGTAATGCCGCATTTTGTGCGACTTACTTCCGGAGGTTTTTTTATCGCAAACTATGAATTTACCCTAAATCACACCGACTTCTCTACCAACTTTCTGGAAGATTTCTAACACCTGATCCAATTGGGCGTCTGTATGGGTAGCCATATAGCTGGTCCGTAAAAGCTGGTACCCTTGCGGGACAGCCGGCGAGATGATCGGGTTTACAAAAACTCCGTTTTCAAACAACAGCTTCCAGAACATAAAGGTCAAATCATCATCACCCAGGATTATGGGGATAATTGGGCTGGCGGATTCACCGGCATTCAAACCCATCGCGCGCAGATCTTTTCGCATCCGGTCGCCAATCGCATTTACCCGCGCTATTCGTTCCGGTTCTTCACGCATCACGTTTAAAGCCGCCAGGGCGGCGGCAGCATTAGCGGGCGGAATACTGGCGCTAAAAATCATGGATCGCGCGAAGTGCTTGATATAGTGCACAATATCTGCGTCACCGGCAATGAACCCCCCCAGGGATGCAAATGATTTACTGAAAGTTGACATCACCAGGTCAACCTGGTCATTCAACCCAAAATGGACCGCCGTCCCTCTCCCACCACCAATTACGCCCATAGCATGGGCATCGTCTACCATGATGCGTGCCCCATATTTTTTGACGATAGGTATTATTTCCGTGAGGGGCGCCAGGTCTCCACCCATGCTGAACAACCCATCCACTACCACCAGCTTTCCGCTGTCCTCTGGCAGTGATTTAAGCACCATCTCTAGATGGCCAATATCATTGTGGCGAAAGCGCTCCATTTTGCCATAGCTCAACCGGGCGCCATCTACAATGCTGGCATGGTCATCTTTATCCAGGATCACATAATCACCCCGACACACAAGCGCGCTAATCGTGCCTAAGTTGGCCTGCATGCCCGTCGAAAAAACCAGCGTCTCTTCTTTTCCGACCCATTCGGCAAGTTCGTGTTCGAGCTGGTGGTGCATTTCAAGAGTACCATTTAAGAAACGCGAACCAGTACAACTTGTACCAAACCGTTTGACAGCCTCGATGGCTGCTTCTCTGACTTTGGGGTGCGTTGTCAGGCCAAGGTAATTATTCGAACCGCACATAATCATGCGGTGCCCTTTATAAACCACTTCCGTGCCTTCGTTCTCACTCAATGGGATAAAATAGGGATAAATACCGGTTTCCATTGCATCTTTGGCAATGGTCCACTCATAACATTTAGCAAAAATATTGGGCACAGACTCCTCCGTGAAAATACCTAAAGTTGATCAGACAAAGATTAGAAATATCTGAGAAGTATTTTAGAGATTATACTGTATATGGCAAATGCATACATATAACATTCCTAATTTTTTGAAGATGACTTTTTTTCAAAAGCAATCTTTTTGTGAGATAATGTACAAAAACGAGGTGGAAAATGGCAGATTTGTATGGCGGCATCGAAGCTGGCGGTACGAAGTTCAACTGCATTGTAGCCAATGGCGATCGAGAAATCCTGGCTGAGACCAGGTTTCCGACCACGACCCCCGCAGAAACCATTGGACAGGTGATCGATTTTTTCCGGCAGTACCCGACCATCGTCTCCATTGGTATCGCCTGCTTTGGCCCACTGGACCTTGATCCTACCTCACCGAAGTACGGTTTTATCACATCCACCCCCAAACTGATTTGGATCGATACCGATATTACCGGATGGATTAAACGTGAATTAAACCTGCCGGTAGGGATCGATACCGATGTCAATGCTGCTGCCCTGGCTGAAGGAAAATGGGGAATCTGTCAGGGATTAGATTCCTTTGTGTATTTCACAATCGGCACCGGGATAGGCGGTGGCGCAGTGGTCAATGGAAAACCGCTCCATGGGTTGATCCATCCCGAAATGGGACATATCGTCCTTCCCCACGACCGCCAGCTAGATCCTTTCCCGGGGAGCTGCCCTTACCATGTCGATTGTTTTGAAGCCCTGGCTACCGGTCCGTCGATCCAAAAACGCTGGGGACAGTCCGCTGAAAATTTACCGGTAGATCATCCCGCCTGGGACCTGGAATCCACGTATATCGCTCTGGCGATGCAATCGATCATCTGCACGCTCTCACCCCAGAGAATTGTTTTGGGCGGTGGGGTCATGCAGCAGCCCCATTTATTTCCATTGATCCGGAAGAAGACTCAGTCGAACTTAAACCGGTATGTTCAAGCGCCTCAAATCCTGGAAAATATTGATCAATATATTGTTCCCCCGGGGCTAGGGACCCATTCTGGGATGATGGGCGCTTTAGCCCTGGCGCAAATGGCGAAATAAAAACACCGCGGCTTCTCTAAATTGAAGCCGCGGTGTTTTATTTCCTCTAGAACTTATAGTTCAGGGGTATTTCCCTGGTTCATGTGAATCCGTAAGGCTCGCTTGCCCCGTGCCAGCAGTGCTTCCAGATCACCCAATGCCTGCGCCCGTTCCATCACACCAAAGCTGATGTTTTCCTCTGGGATTTCCATATCCTTGCCAGGATCCATGGTAATTTGCAGAATTACACTGCTATCCGGCCCGCCTTTATGCAGCTGGCCCGTAGAATGCTGGAAGCGCGGTCCAAAACCCAGGGTGGTGGCGTTTCCGGTGATTTGCTGGATCCGTTTGCGTAATTTCTGCAAGCGGTTAAAGGTGGTTGAATTCCGTGGCACATAAGCATTGATCGCCACATAATCTCCGGGCTTCACCAGCTCCAGGAATTTGGCGATGAATTCACCGCTTGTTTTCGATTGTTTCATAGCCTGATCGACATTGCCAAAAGCCATGCCATCCGTGCCCTTCCAATCTGGCTGGCCTTCATCCAAACGACCATTTTTTCGAAAGGCATCCACTTTGGCATGCGTCCGATCTTTGCTGTCTTGCACATCGGGTTGGTCGAAAGCATTAACCCCAATGATAGAACATGCCACGGCGGTCGCGTATTCCCACAGGAAGAACTGCTCCACCAGGCTGTACTCGCCGGGCACATCCAGTTCGATTACCGGATGACCAGCCTTTCTTAACCGGCCAGCAAATTTATCCTGGGTACCGTTTTGCCTGAGATAAATAAACAGGCGGTCATTGCCATACCGCTCCGCCTTGAGCGGTGGTTCCAGATCTATGGGTATGATCCCCTTGCCATGTTTTCCGCTGCTTTCGGCAATTAATTGCTCGATCCACGAACCGACCGCAGCGAACGGGGGATCTGTCAGAAGAGTCAATTTATCGCGACCGTTCAATGCCGCCTCGCCAAAAACAGCGCCCAGAACCAATCCAGGATTGCGACCTGTGGGAATGTCCGGCATACATTGGTTGGCCATCGCCTCGCTGCGCGTGAAAATTCGTTCCAGATCCAGGCCGAGGAGAGCTGCCGGAACGATCCCAAATGCCGTCAAAGCCGAATATCGACCACCCACATTGGGGTCAGCCCGGAAAATGTGCCGGAATTCACGCTCCTGAGCCAATTTATCCAGGGCCGTGCCCGGATCAGTAATCGCAATGAAATGCTGCCCTGCACGCTTTCCAACTCGTTTTTTGGCCCTGGCCCAGAAGAAATCAAAGTAAGCAATAACTTCGCTGGTTGTCCCGGATTTGCTGGCCACAATAAACAGTGTTTTTTCGATTGGCGATCGATTCGCGGCGGCCCTTACCTGTGCGGGATCCGTCGAATCAAGGATCGCCAGATCCAGACCGACCTGACCGGTTTGCTCCCGCACGCCGAATGTTAACGCCATCACTTCGGGTGCGAGTGAAGACCCGCCCATTCCTAACAGAAGAGCGTGCGTAAATCCATCAACCTGGCAGCCCTGCAAAAGCGGCATGATCTCAGGCAATAATCCCCGGCTGATCTCGGGGGCATTCAACCAACCCAGCCGTTTGCGAACTTCTGCCTGACCGGCAGGATCTTTCGTCCAAAGATCGGCATCTTTCGCCACGATCCGGCTTGAAAAATGTGCTTCATCCAGTTTTTGGATTCGTTTTTGTATAGAATTCTGAAGGGGTCCCAATTCTGCCAGCGCAGATTTTCGGCGCTCATCGATCGCCTTGAGCATATTTTCAAATGCATCTGCAAAAGACTTGACGCCTTCATCTTCCAGTTCTTTGGTGACAGTGCTCATCGCAATCCCCAAGGACTCGATATCAGCAATCTCCTGATGAGCCTGTTCGAGGCCGCTGGTGATCGTCACAGCGGATTCACCGTGATCGCGAAATGCATCGAGCGTCTGCGGCGGCATGGTGTTGACCGTATGCGGACCGATTAATTCCTCAACATAAACCACATCCCGGTAAGCCGGATTTTTGGTACTGGTGGAAGCCCATAACGGTCGCTGTTTTTGACCGCCCTCACGTTCTATTTTCTTAAACCGGTCAGAGTTCACCGTTTCTAAGAATAGTTCATAAGCTAATTTGGCATTGGCAATTGCGGCTTTTCCAGATAACCGAGCCGCCTTGGCAGCATCACTGCCTTCATTGCGAATAATGGCTTCCAATTGTTTGTCAACTTTCGTATCCACACGCGAAACGAAGAAGGAAGCTACGGAAGCAATCGAATTAACCGCTTGCCCGGCAGCCAGGCGATCTTCAAGACCGCTCATATAGGCGTCCAGGACGGCTGCGTACCTTACCAGAGAGAAGATTAAAGTCACATTGACATTTACCCCGGCGGCGATGGATTTCCTGATCGCGGTAAGCCCTTCGACAGTCGCCGGTATTTTAACCATCAGATTGGGACGGTTTACCCAATCCCATAATCGTTTTGCGTCAGAAGCAGTTTTTTCCGCATCGTGAGCCAGGGTTGGGCTTACTTCCAGGGATACAAACCCATCCCCGCCTTTGCTTTCTTCAAAAAGAGGCCGGAAAAGATCAGCTGCCGCGCGAATGTCCTCCACAGCCAATTGGTAAAAAATATCCTCTGCTGACCACCCGGCATAGGCCATAGGTTTCAGCGCGGCATTGTAGTCATTGGTTTTGGCAATTGCATTGTTGAAAATACTCGGATTAGAAGTGACACCGCGAATATCACCCCGTTCAATCAGATCTGCCAATTCGCCATTTTCGAGCAGTTTGCGTTGGATATTGTCATACCAGATGGATTGGCCAAGATTGTGTAATTTCTGAATCCGGTTCATTGATTAACTCCAGTCTGACACATAATTCAAACAGACAGGCGATTTACTCGCCTGTCTGTCAAGTAATGTTTTATTCGCTGTCTATCCCGAGCATGGATTTCGCCGTCGCCGTCACATTCTCGCTGGTAAATCCAAAATGCTCGAATAGAATCTTGTATGGGGCCGATGCGCCATAACCAGTCATTCCTATTAATTTTCCTCTATCACCGACATAACGTTCCCATCCCTGCATCACACCTGCTTCAACTGCCAGGCGGATTTTAACATCGGGTAAGAGCACTTCATCCCGGTAAACCTGGTCCTGCTGCTCAAACAATTCCCAACTCGGGAAGGATACCAGGCGCACATTAACGCCGTCTTCGGCCAGTTTATATCCAGCTTCCACGATTAATTGAACTTCGGATCCAGAAGCCATCAAAATAATCTCGGGTCTGGCCTCACCCAGGTCGGCCAGAACGTAGGCCCCCCGGTGCAGTCCTTCTGCCGGTGCCATCACATTTCGGTCTTGAACTGTGACCACCTGACGGGTAAGCAGCAGTGTAGTGGGTGCATGCCGGCGCCGAATCGCATTGATCCATGCCTCGCGTACCTCATTCGCATCACCAGGACGGATCACGACCAGGTTGGGGATGGTCCTTAATGAGGCCAGATGCTCAACCGGTTGGTGGGTGGGGCCGTCTTCACCCAGGCCAATACTGTCGTGGGTGAAGACCCAGATCGAACCAAGATCTGAGAGAGCAGAAATGCGGATTGCAGGGCGCATATAATCGGAGAATACCAGGAAAGTAGCCCCGTAAGGGATCAATCCTCTGTGATACGCCATCCCATTGACAACTGCGCCCATGGCGTGCTCGCGCACACCAAAATGCATATTTCGACCCTGGGGGGTACCGGGTTGAAAATCACCCGTGTTGGGCAGCAAGGTATTAGTCGAAGGCGCCAGGTCGGCCGAACCACCCATCAAGGATTGAAGATTATTACCTAATGTCATTAAAACCTTTTGGGATGCGGAACGAGTGGGCACCCCTTTAATGTCCGGCGGGAATACTGGCAGGTCTTTTTCCCAGCCTTCAGGCAGTTTTCCTGAAATACGTCTCTCCAAAGCATCGGCCAAATCGGGGTATTCCTGTCGATAAGCCGCAAAGCGTTTTTTGTAATCCGCTTCCAACGCCTGACCGCATTCGACAGATTTTCGGTAAAACGCCAACACATCTTCTGGCACATAAAAGCGGGGTTCTACCGGCCATCCTAAATTTTCTTTGGCGCCTTTTAATTCTTCTTCACCAGGGGCCTCACCATGTGCTTTTGAAGTGCCGGCACGGGTAGGCAGTCCATACCCGATTTGAGTACGAACCATGATGACAGAGGGACGAGGATCTTTCTTGGCCAGTAGAATTGCCTTATCGATTGCTTCCACATCATTGCCATCGGTGACATACTGTACATGCCAGTCGTAAGCTTCAAACCGCTTCCCACGATCCTCAGTGAAGGCCAGTTCTGTGGAACCTTCGATGGAAATATGATTATCGTCATATAAATAAATCAGTTTTCCGAGGCGTAAATGTCCTGCAAGGGAAGCTGCCTCTGAGGCAACGCCTTCCATCAAATCACCATCGGTCACGATCCCATAAACATAATGGTTGATGATCTCGTGGCCCGGTCGATTGAATTCTGCTGCCAGATGTGCTTCAGCAATCGCCATTCCCACACCATTGGCGAAGCCCTGGCCCAGGGGACCGGTAGTTGTTTCGACACCTGGCGTCAGCCCATATTCGGGGTGTCCGGGGGTTTTGCTGCCCCATTGCCGGAACCGTTTCAGTTCATCGAGGGACAGGTCGAAACCAGTCAGGTACAATAAGCTGTACAACAACATTGAACCATGCCCACCTGAAAGAACAAAACGATCTCGATCTAACCAGTCTGGGTTTTGGGGATTAAACTTGAGATGACGCATCCAAATGGTATATGCCATAGCAGCTGCGCCCATCGGCAAACCGGGGTGACCGCATGTTGCCTGTTGGACTGCATCTGCAGAGAGAAAACGTATCGCATTAATCGATCGATTTTGAAGATCTACTTTATCTGTCATCAACGTACCCCTTCGTGTTCAAATTTATCTAATTTTACCATCACTGTTGTTTGTCAATAATTCAAGAATACCGCCCTCAAAAATAAAAAAGCGCTGTCTTTCGACAGCGCTTTTCATCCAGGAAATAACTTATTTCGCGGGTGGATAATCAATTTCCGTCAATGTTTTTTCAAGTTCCGCAGTAGTCGCCGGGGACTCAAATGTGACGATCACCTGCTTGGAATCGACATCTCCATCGACGGATTTTACGCCAGGTAAATCGCTGAGTTCCATCGAGATCGTATTCACGCAGTGATGGCAGGAAATATTGGGAATCGTGTATGTTATCGTGCTCATTAAATCATCCTTTCAAATAAATCATAACAAGATATTAGATGTAAAGGATATTTTAACACCATTTCCTAAAAATCAAGTTAATTACTCTGGCGCTCAGTGTTCAATCAGCGAGGCTTCCAAATTACCAGCATTAACCATCCCAAACCGCTTTTCAATAACCTCGCTCAGGGCATTTACCAGATAATATTCCGGTTGTACGCGATCACCGAACTGGTGTTTAATGATTATGAGACACTTGCTTGACATTCACCAAATTCACCTTTAGGATTGAAGCAGGAAAATCCTGATAGAACTCATGATCAACCATTTTATTCGAAACCATTGGAAGCAATTTTCAATCCTGGTGTTAGCTTGCGGGCTCGTCTGGATTGGCTTAACGGCAATGCAATCAACGGGAACCACCCAGGGGCTTATCCCTGCTCCTCGCCAGGGTTTTCTGGCACCCGATTTCACCCTGCAGGACATGACCGGTAATCAGGTTTCTTTGCAATCGTTACGGGGCAAGGTCGTGGTCGTAAATATATGGGCAACCTGGTGTACATTTTGTAAAAGTGAAATGCCTGCGTTCCAAAAAGTTTCTGATTCATTTCCACCCGAGAGCGATGTTGTGATCCTGGCGGTAAACAGCACCACCCAGGATGATCCGGCTAAAGTCGCTCAATTTGTGAAAGATTACGCGCTGCGGTATCCAATACTAATGGATACCGGTGGTAGGGTGACGAAAGCATATCAGATACGAGCACTTCCAACCACTTTCTTCATAGACCGCAAAGGAATTATTCGGAATGTGACCATTGGCGGCCCCCTGACTGAGACGATGATCCAGACGCAAATTTCTTCGATCATGGCTGAGGTGCCTTAATGTTCCCAGTTCTGCAAATTGGACCTCTCGCGCTTCAAACTCCGGGATTATTAATTTTAATTGGGATCTGGGTGGGTTTATCGGTAATGGAACGGTTCGCGTCCCGATTTAAGGTTGAATCCAACCAGCTTTACAACCTGGTCCTGGTCAGCCTTTTCGTTGGTATCATAGGTGCCCGGCTGGCTTATGCAATTCAATACAGTTCAATATTTTTGACCAATCCTCTAAATATTTTCAGCCTGACCCCTACCATGTTTAATGGGGAGGCAGGGCTGATGCTTGGCTTGCTTGCCGGATTTATTTACGGTCAAAGGAAATCACTGCCATTGCTTCCAACATTGGATGCTTTGACCCCAGGCATGAGTGTTTTTATGATCTTTTATCACCTGGCGAACTTTGCATCGGGTGATGCCTTTGGCTCAGTTGTACAAATGCCTTTTGCCATCCAGTTATGGGGGGAATCCCGCCATCCGGTTCAAATATACGAAATGACGGCTGCTATTGTAATTGCTGCAGCAATAATCTTCCGTACCCAAAGAATGAACAAAGCCAATACTTATTACCAGGAAGGCGTTTATTTCTGGTCATTTCTTGCGTTTTCGGCTTTGGCACGTCTGTTCTTTGATTATTTTCGGGGGGATTCAACCACTATTTTGGGCAGCATCCACGTTGCCCAGGTAATCGCTTGGATCATCCTGGCGTTTTCTCTATGGCAGCTTAACAAACACATTAACCTGCCCCAGGACTCACCGGCTGCCTCGCATAAGGATTCCGAACATGTCACTTGATGGAAAAACCATTTTAATCACCGGCGCTGCCCGGCGTATCGGCAGGCACCTGGCCATTTCATTGGCGAAACTCGGTGCGGATATCGTGATCCATTATGGTCATTCGCTGGCAGAAGCCAGGACCACCGCAAACGAAATATCCTCCTTAGGAAAGAAGAGCTGGATAATCCAGGCTGACTTGAATGACCCGGAACAGGCTGCTCAGATTGTAACTGAAGCCGCAAAACATACCAACCTATACGCATTGATTAACAATGCATCCAGGTTTGATCCGGTGTCATTTACCGGTACGAGCCTGTCTGCATGGCAAGACCATATGAATATAAATCTGACGGCGCCATTTCTCTTGAGCCAGGCCTTCGCAGGCTCGCTTTCGCCCGGTTCTCCCGGGCGGATCGTTAATATGCTGGATTGGCGTGCATTACGTCCGAACGCAGATCACTTCCCGTATACCATTTCAAAAGTGGGCCTGGCAGGGATGACCCAATCTTTAGCGGTCGCCCTGGCACCCAATATCACAGTGAACGGCATCGCTTTAGGTGCGATATTACCACCCTCAGATCAATCGGATGCATCCGGTGTATTGAAAGACGTTCCGGCTGGTCGGTGGGCCAATCTGGATGAAGTTACCCAAACGACATTATACTTTTTAGACGGCCCATCCTATATAACCGGTGAAATTGTGCATCTCGACGGTGGGCGCCACTTAATTTAAAGGAGACAGTATGGACCAAATTTTCATTAAAGACTTATTATGCCGGGGGGTGATTGGAATATCTGATAATGAACGTGCCCAACCCCAGGACATTGTCATTAATATCGTATTGTTCGCCGATATAACCAAAGCAGGGGTCAGCGATTCGATCAAGGATTGCGTGAACTACCGCACTGTGGCCAAGCAGGTTCTGGCCCATACGGAGAAAATCCAGCGATTTACGGTCGAAGCATTGGCAGCGGATATTTCCAAATTGTGCCTGGAAAACCCACAAGTAAAAAAAGTACGGGTCAGGGTTGAAAAACCTGGCGCAGTGCGCTTCGCGGCTTCTGTTGGTGTAGAAATCGAGCGCAGCCAGTCTGATATTGCATGAGTTTGCACGAAGTCTACCTGCTCATGGGAACGAATATTCGGCCCGAAAAAAATATTCGCGCCGCCCTGGATTTGCTGCGAGATTTCGTTTCGATTAAGGCCATCTCGCCAGTGTGGGAAACACCCGCGATCGGTTCTGATGGTCCCAATTTTCTCAATCTTGTGATACATCTCACCTGTCGATTCTCTCAAGAAGAGCTTAAGTACCAGGTGCTCCGCAAGATAGAAGCACAATTGGGCCGCGTGCGGTCCGAGGATAAGAATGCACCCAGACCCATGGATTTGGACATTCTACTATTTGACAAATTAAGCCTGGAACCAGGTATCTGGTCCCAGGCTCATATTGCCTGCCCACTCTCGACCCTGCTGCCAGACCTGGTTGATCCAGGGACTGGCATGCGATTGTCGCAACGATCACATTATTTTCAACAGACCACAGGCGTTCGCCAACGCTCAGATCTTCATTTCAACGATCCACTATTTTGACAATTCAATCGTCAGGGTGATAACGTCCGGATCATCCTTGGTGATATCAATATATCCGGTGACAGATTTATAGCCCAATTTTTTATTGCCTGCCACCGCCCCATACTCGTACTCCCGCGGAAGCAGGTCCGGTAAAACATATGATCCATCGCTGGAAGATTGAGTAAAGGTTAAGATGTCACTATCTAAGCCATCCGATAACCATTGATCCGGGTCGACACCTGGATTAAGAATTATCATATAGATATCCGCGATCCCTTTTCCGCTGTTGGCATCTACCATCACACCTTCCAGTTGTACATCGCCCGACGGCTGTGAGTCAGGAGGCATACCACCTACCTGGGTCGTTCCACTACCGACCAGGTCTTGACTGCTGCCGCTGAAAATCTCTAATCGATAATCTCCATCAGGTAAGGCCTCGCCCTGATTATCCAGGCTAAAGGAAAAACAATTTCCGTCCGTCTTACTTTTCCAATTACCCTGGTCAGAAAAGACCTCGCGATTATCCAGCAGCCACCGGTAGCTCCAACTCTCATCGCTAACCATATTAGCATACTGAAAAATCCCGTAGATCTTAACCGTTCCGGTTGGAAAGGTTGCAACAGGTTGGGTTGGGCAGTTATCCTGATCAACTGCGGTGGTCCAACCATTAAGTTCAAACTTTGCGGCGGCATTCTTCGACGGCGTTTTGGTGGGCGTCGTTTTATCCTGATAAGGGCTGGTATAAGCCACACCTTTTTGTCCGGCCTCAATCAAGGCTTTCGCCCAGTTGACCGGACGAATGGCATTAATGAACCCCCCGGTCGGAACGCAGGTGTCCTTCTCGTTGATCTCTCCGTCGCCGTTCGTATCTGCGATCAGGCGGCAGTCGGTCATATCCCTCGCAGAGGAGGTTCCCAACCTTGTCGGAACACCGATGATCTGGGCCTGTGTATTCGCAGCCAGCCCGCCAGAATTTCCACCGGCGATGGTGGCATCTGTTTTCATCCAGGCCCGGTTACCAATCGGGTCCATAGTATCAAAGCCAGAAACACTGCCGGATGTATACGTAATCGTCTGCCCACCAATCCCTGGAAAGCCAAAAACAAACACTGGATCTCCAAACTGTACGGTATCCGAATTGCCTAATGCTACAAAAGGCAAGTTTAAGCTTGCTGAATTGACCGGCGAACCATCTAATTTTTTATCGATTTTGATGATCGCCAGATCTAACGTACCATCAGAGGCCAATAACTTAGCGGTATACATGGGCACCGGAGGTTGATCTTCCGTATCAACGAGTTCGATGACCAGGGCATCCGGCCTGTCTTCTTCAGGATAGCCAATGGCTACCGGATCAGCAACGTGACAATTGGTCAGAATCAGACCATCTTTTGATAAAATCGTACCCGACCCGGTACCCAAGGGCACCAATTTTCCGCTCTTTTTTTTCATCAGGATAATGCGTACAGTTGCATGTGCTAACTGCTGCTTCTGGGCTGAAGAAAGATTTTCTGAAGATGGGTTGGGGCTGGGAATCTGCTGAGTGGGTTGAACGATCTGTCCGGTGGCCGTGACAACTTGAATGATAGGGGTAGATTCCCCCGTAGGTGTCTCTGTTCCGGTAAGATCGCACGCCAGGCCAACCAATAATACAGAAAAAAACACAAAAAGAATTTCAAGCTTTTTTCTGGAATTCATCTCAACCTCCTACCGGAAAACGTACCGAATCCAGGAATTGCAGAAAAGAACCTGTTGATTGATCAAAGGTATTTGCTTCATCTTCTAAGGTAATTACCAATACTTTATCGCCCTTCGGCAGGAAATAATCCGTTCCCTTGATCACTTTTGGCATCGCACCCCTTCCGCCGGTCAGAGTATATGCAAAACCAACCTGGTAGCCATCCGTATTCTGGATTTTAGTTAGAGATTGGTCGGTGACCACATAACCGGGAATCGATTGGCTGCGGTTAAGATTGCGCGTGACGACAACATCGGTCAAGGACCCACCGGGAACCGCCGGCAGGACTGAAACCGCATAACGACGGTTAGGATCCAATCGATCTGAAGTCCAAAACAATAATTCTTCGCCTTGTAGCCCCGTATCGATATTCCACCCGGCAGGTACCCGGGCTGAAATCCCAGATTGACTGATCATCGTCGTTTTATTTGTTACACTATTCATTAAAATCCAGCCGGCGATTAATCCAGATACGACCATCCCAATCACCAGTATTGTGGAAAGGTCCGGTGTGGCCTGGTTTCTTGATCTGTTTTGATCCATAAGATTACCCCTCCTTTCCAACTACCCGATTTTGATCCCGCCGGATAAACCAGCTCAATAATCCGGTGACACTGACTGATAGGATCACAGCCAGAACCAGTCCGACCCAGGGGCGCATAAAAGCACCGTTGGTACTGATGGTAGACTTGCTCAACGTCCCATATACGGTATAAAAAATCCCGTTCAGCAAAGCTGCGAGCATGACACCGGCTGGCATCCACCAGAATGGTGTTTGATCAAATTTTTGCCGGCTGAGAAAATATCCGGTAATACCGGAAAAACTGGCCTGGGCGAGCGCCGTCAGGGTAATGCGTAATGCACCCACCCCCAAATTTACGCCTCCTGAACTCACCACAAAAACAACGTTCAGTACTGTGGCAAAACCAAGGCCTGCAGCGGTGGCGTAAATAATGCCATCCGTGCGCTCGTCAAATTCGGCACTGGAATAAACAGAAAATCGCACGGCAGCATATTTCAGGAACTCCTGGCTGAGGCCAATAATCAGAATTGCACCGGCTAAATTAACCCAGATATTTTCATAAAGCCAGGTACCCACATGAAAAACGTCCTCAACCAGTGGGATGCCGATTGCCATCGCTAACAATCCTCCTAAAATGAAAACCTCGGCGACCATTCCCTTAGGTTCAGGCTCTCTCTGGTCCTGTTGGTAAAAGAAAAACAACCAGGCCATCGCAGGCAGAAGCGCCATGACAATGCCAACCACCATCAACCCATCCGGGCTGAAAGATGGTTTCACCAGGATATCCAGACCATAAGCAGCCCCTAAAAAAACTGCCAGAACAACCAGGGTAAGCACACTGGAGCCCATTATGCTTCTCCGCGTCTGAATCGCATATCGTGGATTCATAGACCCTCCCATCAATTTTTTTAGGAACTTTGAATTAATTATCGCGGCTTATTAGCATTTGTGCCATCTGAATGAGTGCCTGCTTTCCAACCCGAGAACCTGATGCCCGTTCAAGTGCAGCTAAAGCTTCTCGGGTCAACTGATCAGAATTTTGCACGGTAAAGTCTTTAGCACCCTCTAACTCCAACAAACGAACGACCTGATTTACTTCCGTTGGATCTAACGGCCCGCGCAACCAACGTTCAGCAAATTTTTTCTCCTGGTTCAAGGCATAAATCACAGGCAAAGTTTTCTTACCAGAAAGCAGGTCGCTGACAGTAGATTTGCCGGTCTTTTCTGCATTCCCCCAAATGCCCAAATAATCATCCTGCACCTGGAATGCGAGTCCGATACGCTTACCAAATTCATGAAAATCCTGTCGTTGAGCAGTTGTCGCCTCAGCGGAGATCGCCCCCAATTCACAACAACACGCAATTAACGAGGCGGTTTTTCCCTGGATCATTGGCCAATAGTCATCAACCGTCAGGTTGCGGAGATTTTCATAGGTTATATCTAGATGTTGGCCGCCCGTAAGTTGTACACAGGTCCTATGCAGCACTGCAAAAGCCTCCAGAATCAGACCATCTGGCAGTACACCACGCAATTTATCCAAAGCAGAAAATGCCATTGTAAACATTAAATCACCGGCATTGATCGCTTGAGCTACGCCCCATTTAATCCAAACGGTATCACGGCCTCGCCGCTTTGCGCTTTGATCTTGAATATCATCATGGATTAAAGAAAAATTATGGATTAATTCCACAGCTGCAGCAGCTGGAAGGGCTTTTTGCCATTCACCGCCCGCTGCAGCCGCGCATAGCAGAACCAGTATCGGACGAATACGTTTTCCCTGGGCATCCGGACCCGCTCCTTCTCCTTCCCAACCCATGTGATAGGTTAGCATAGGGAGCATCCCCTGATATTCAGCCGGAATGAGATTATAAACCAGCGTTCTTAATTCATTTTCAATTGCATCACGCATTTGTTTTTGATTAAAAATCTCTTCTTCCATGATCCCCGCCAGTTCTATCGCTTCAACAAAGGAGCTACCTGTAGCTGGTCTAAATTCTCTGATCCAGTTACAAACATACAAATTTGAATCTCTTTGCGAATTTCTTCTATCGCGGCTAACAATTCCTCAAAATCGTCAGCGACTTTCAAAAAATACCCAGCCATACCGCCCAATCTGGCGCCAAGGGCGATACATTTAGCAATATCGATGCCATCCGCCAGGCCACCAGAAGCAATGGTTAACAGCTCAGGGGCGCCCCTCCTGACCATTTGGATCGAATCGGCCGTCGGAATACCCCAACCGCGAAATGCAGCAGCGACCCTGGCTCGATTTACATCTTGAATACGGTACATTTCGACCTGCGACCAGGAGGTTCCACCCGCGCCGGCAACATCAATAGCTGACACGCCGGCTTCTGCCAGTTGCCGGGCAGCTTTTTCAGAGATACCCCATCCCACTTCTTTGGCAATCACGGGAACGCCAACTTCGCGGCACACTTTTTCGATTTTCTTTAACAAGCCCTTGAATTGCGTGTCTCCTTCTGGCTGTAATGCTTCTTGTAATGGATTGAGGTGAAGAATTAAACCATCTGCCTCGATCATATCTACGACGCGCCGGCACTGATCGACCGAGTATTGATAATTTAATTGGACCGCTCCAAGGTTGGCTAACAGGAGTATATCCGGGGCAACACCTCTCACCTGAAATGTCCTGGCTAACTCAGGATGTTCGATTGCCGCTCTTTGCGAACCCAAACCCATCGCAATGCCGGTTGCCTGGGCAGCCCTGGCAAGCACCAAATTGATCCTTTCTGCTTCAGGCGTTCCCCCAGTCATTGAAGAAATCAAGATCGGCGCCGCCACAAATTTTCCAAAAATCTTTTGGGTAAGATCAATCTCCTCTAAATTCAAATCCGGCAGCGCTTCGTGAGAAAAACGGTAAGATTCTAAACCATTGGTCACAGCAGATTTTACATCCTGCTCCAGGTTTATTCTGATATGATCTGCTTTTCTGGATGATAAAGGGAGAGATTCGGTCATAAACGATCCTATTTTAACAGTATACCAAAGGACATAATATTTCACTCATTTATTTTGATGCTTGATTTCGGATGAATATAGGGAGAATATCTTGACAAGTTCACCGGTCAGGCTACAATACAATAAATCAGGAAAACCTATCAGGAGGATATTAATGAGCGACACGATTGAAGATGTAAAAGCGGTCATCGCAGATGTTATGAAAATTGATGTAACAGGGATCAAACCAGAGACCAGATTTATTGAAGATTTGAAAGCCAACTCGATGGATCAATTTTTCCTGATTGATGGCTTCAGTGAAAAGTTTAAATTAACCATTTCTGACGAAGACGCACGCAACATCAAATCGGTCAATGATGTTGTATCTTACGTAGATACCCATCAGTAATCCTTCTAAGCACATATTTAAAGCCGCCGGTCGATCATGACCGGCGGCTTTTTTGAGTTTATTTGACCAAAAGACTTGGAATTTCTTCAGGATAACGCGCCACTCGTACACCCGCCCTCTGCAGGGCACGGATTTTATCCTCTGCAGTCCCTGAATTTCCTTCTATGATTGCCCCGGCATGTCCCATCCGTTTTCCAGGAGGTGCTGTCTGCCCGGCTATAAAGGCGGTAACCGGTTTGGTCAAGCGGCGTGCAATCATTTCAGCCGCTTTTTCTTCATCGTTACCCCCGATTTCTCCAATTAAAATAATTTGTTCTGTATGGGGATCAGCCTCAAACATTTCCAGCACATC
Source organism: uncultured Chloroflexia bacterium (assembly GCA_963768585.1). Lineage (GTDB taxonomy): Bacteria > Chloroflexota > Anaerolineae > Anaerolineales > Anaerolineaceae > CAVUNY01. The sequence continues at coordinate 61,041 of CAVYIF010000013.1, read as the reverse complement.
CACAAAGGAGGTGCCATTGATCGGATCTCCCCCGATACCTACACAGGTGCTTGACCCCACGCCATTTTGTTTCAATGCATACAAAACTTCATAGGTCAACGTTCCGGAACGAGAAACGACCCCAATATTTCCCGGTAGTGCAATATTCCCGGGGATGATGCCCACTTTGGCTTCGCCTGGAGTTAAGATACCAGGACAGTTGGGGCCGATTAATCGTACGCCTTTCTCATCCAGGTAGGCCCGAACTTTCATCATATCTTGCACAGGAATACCTTCGGTGATGCAAATAACCAGCGGAACCCCAGCATCGGCCGCCTCAAACATTGCATCGGGTGCAAACCTGGCGGGGACAAAAATGACGGAAGCGTTCGCTCCGGTGGTTTCTTTGGCAACGCGGACTGAATCAAAGATGGGGATTTTCCCTTCCAGAACCCATTCGCCACCTTTTCCGGGTGTGATGCCTGCCACAACGTTTGTCCCATATTGGACCATTTGTTGCGTATGAAATAATCCTTCGTGTCCGGTAACACCCTGGACCAATAATCTGGTATTTTTATTGATTAAAATGCTCATCTTACCCTCCCTTTGCGACCGCCACAACTTTCTTGGCGGCGTCTGCCAGGGTTACAGCAGTAATCATATTGGCATCTGCAAGCAGCCGGGCGCCTTCTTCGGCGTTCGTCCCAACCAGACGTGTCACCATGGGCACACTCGTATTCACTTCAGCCAGCGCAGTTAATATTCCCCGAGCGACTTCATCACAGCGGGTGATTCCGCCGAAAATATTGATCAGCACCGCTTTGACGTTTGGGTCAGACAGAATAATTCGTAAAGCAGCCGCAACTTTTTCCGATGTTGCACCGCCTCCGATATCCAAAAAGTTGGCCGGATCGCCACCAAACAACTTAATAATATCCATACTGGCCATCGCTAATCCGGCCCCATTTACCATGCAACCGATATTTCCATCGAGCTTAATAAAAGAAAGGCCATATTTTCTGGCTTCAACTTCAGAAACAGCTTCGTTTTCCTGGTCGCGAATTTCACCAAGATCAGAATGGCGGAAAAGGGAATTATCATCAATCAACATCTTGCCATCCAAAGCCATTAGTTTTCCATCATCCGTGATTACCAGCGGGTTTATTTCTGCTAGCGTGGCGTCGCTCTCTAGAAACGAATGCCACAGATTTTTCGCAATTTCCATAAAAGAGCGCCAATGAATACGCGGTAAATCGATCCCCATTGCCACATCGCGCGCCTGGTAATCCCGCAAACCCAGCAAAGGGTCAATATGGACCCTGATAATTTTTTCAGGGCTTGTGGCGGCAATTTCTTCGATATCAACGCCACCTGCCGCCGAGGCCATGATTACAGGACGCCGGGCAGAGCGATCATTCGTAATTCCCAAATATATTTCCTTGGAGATCCCAACGCCTTCATCGACCAGAATCCGGCTGACTGGCAAACCTTTAATTTCCATTCCTAATATCAAAGTTGCCAGTTCCTCTGCTTCTTTTGGATTGCGAGCCAGACGGATCCCGCCCGCCTTACCCCTACCCCCAACCAAAACTTGTGATTTAATAACGACCTTGCCGCCCAATTCTTCTGCAATCTGTTTCGCCTCAGCTGCCGTGGTTGTCACCCGGCCGCGCGGAATTGGGACGCCATAGCGTGCAAATATTTGCTTTGCCTGGTACTCATGAAGTTTCATATACATCCCCGTAACAAATGATTTTTTGACCAACTAATAACTGCCTGGTTCAATAACCGATTGGCAGAACCCATTATACATGCCAAAGAACAGCCCGGCAAGTTTTGCCAGGCTGTTCTTGATAATTTTAGTGGGAATATTAACCTTTCAGAAATTCTTCCAGAGAATCTTTGCTGATCCGGTAGGCATTGCCAATTTTCTTAGCTTTCAGATCACCTGACTGAATCGCAGCAACCACATCTTCTTCGGAAACGCGCAGCACCTGGGCTGCCTCACTGGGGGTCATTACCGAAGGCATGCCACCGCCAGAAGGTGCGCCGCCCTGGGGTGCATTACCGCCTTGTTGCTGTGCTCCAGGACCGGTCATGCCGGCTAACGACTGCGAAAGAACATTTCCAACGCCTAAACCTGCGCCAATTCCCGCGGTTAAACCCGCGCCGCCGCTCGGATTTTGAGCAGCATCCCGCATGGCATCCGCCGCCTGCAGTTGAGTATAGGTCTGCATATCCAACATACCCATGGCGCGCAGTTCTTCGGCCGACTTTTCGGAAGGTTTCAGATTGCCAATATAGAACGATTTCAATGTTAAACCAATTGCCGCAAAATCGTCCTGTACTTTGGCGCGGACACCTGTGCCCAATTCTTCTGTCAGGCCGATCAATTCCACAACGCTGTGTTTGGCAGCCGTTTCTCCAAGAAGATCTTGAAGCTTGGAAAGCAACATCATACGCAACCGGTTTTCAATTTCGGATGTCCGGTAGGTGCCATATGCTCCAACGATCTGCGTTACAAATTGATGGGCATCTTCTACTTGAAAACTATAAGAGCCAAAAGCCTGCAGCAGGGCCACACCCAGGCCCATGCCTGGATTCTTGACAATAATCGGCTGGGGGGTACCCCATTTTCGATCGGCAAAATCTCGCATAGAGACAAAATAAACTTCAGCCGTGAACGGTGTCCGGTTATTAAACGCCGTTCCGAGCAGCCCCGTTAAAATGGGAACGTTCGCGGTGGTAATGGTATGGCGTCCGGGTCCGAAAGTATCCAGAGCGTGCCCATCTCTCATAAAAACTGCACGCTGTGTTTCCCGAACAATAACTTGTGATCCCATTCGAAGATCAGCGATCCCAGCCTCAGGAAAACGATGGACAATTTCATCCACCATTTCGTTAGGATACTCGACAACATCAAAAATTCTAGCCATGATTAACTCCCTATATTAAAGGAAACAGAAATTATTGCGCGATATCTTCAGAACCAGTCACATCACCGATCATTGCTTCTTGTCTCTTATTATAAGCATCCAGACACTGCTGTGATAATGCTTTCAAGTGGCGCATGGCGGCTGGCAGTCCATCCGTATCAATGGAAGCCTCAACATTATCAACCGCGCGGCCTACTTCTTCAGCCATATTAAATAAAGCCAGATCGTACTGGTAGACTTTTGAAAGCTCATCTTCATTAATCTTAACCGCGTCAAAAAAACCTGCATAACCATAAGATGCCCGGCGAACACGGTCGATAAATTGGCGAAGTTTCAATGAAGAGCTCTCGAGCTGAGTAATATGCTCCAGACCCCCAGCGCTAATTAAATCACGCTGAACAGATGAGATTCGCTTCCATTGTTCTTCAAAACGATTCGCCAGGGTTTCCCGCAAAATCTTGTCCGCGGCCCGCCGGTTCGTCTTTTCAAAGTATCCCTTGAAGCCAGGTATTTTAGCCAGAAGCTTCTGAAATACATTTTGATCATCCGTTACGCGGTTGAAAAGATCGCTCATTATTCCTCCATTTTTTTATTTCTCGAATCCAAGTCTAATTAAATATCATTAAGGTATTATAGCGTGATTATTTTTTCATCACAATATCTTTTGCGTCTTAAAAATCAATCCATATTCACAATTTATATACGAAATTCCAGAGTAAACGTTGCAATTCAACTTATTGTCAAAAAATGTCCAAATATTGGCCCGATTTTTGCAACGTAAAGGCCAGCCTTACAGTTTTATTAGTGGGCATAGGACCGGTCTTTTCGTATAATTGCCGTATAATAAGAGCAGTATTAAAAAGATTGTAGGAGTTTTAGGAGGCAAGCATGGCTTCACGTGGACGTCGGGTCGGAATAATTTTCATCGTGTTGGCGCTTATCCTGGTTATCGTTTTAGGAGCTGCCGCCTATTTCTTCAGGGATTTCTTCTTCCCTGCTGCCCCAACGGCAGTACCAGTGTCTAATAACACGCCAGTCCCGGCGGTTAAGACAGTGGATATCGTCGTTCTTACTCAGAACATTACCTTTGGCGAACCAGTACCTGAGGCAGCATTGGGATTTGCACCCATCCCTGCCGACCGGTATGTTGAGGGATTGTATTTCAAGACCAAAGAAGAAGTGGCTGGCAAGCGGGCTCGCTACCAACTAACTTCAGGCACAATTCTGACTACGGGTATGATGTCAGAAAATGCGCTTGGCTCCTATGCTTCTGGACAAATACCACCAGGATATGTTGCCATCCCCATTCCAATCACTGATATGACATCTGTTTCCTTCGCGCTGCAACCTGGGGATCATGTCAGTGTATTGGTCGCGCTTCGACTTGAAGAATTGGATCCTAACTTTCAAACGAAGCTGCCAAACTACACAGGTAGTGTCTTGAAACCCGGTACTGCGGCTGAGGGTAGTGATCAAAGTTTAACGATCACCATCCAATCAAACGGACCAAATTCAAAACAAGGTCGGACGGAATTGGATCCCGTCTTGAATGAACCGGTTTATGTCCAACCCTCCGAAGAACAACGTCCACGCATAGTTACTCAGCTTATCATATCCGATGCGATGGTTTTAGGTGTGGGTAAATTTTCGTTAGAAGGCGGTCCTAATGGGGCAGCAGCCCCGACACCTACTCCTGCTCCTGGTGGTGAGCCTACACCCGGTCCTGAGGTTACTAAAACACCTTCGGATCCAAACCAGATTACTTTGGTGGTGACTCCTCAGGACGCGGTTACGCTTAATTACATCATGCTAAATCTCAAAGGTGCATCTCTTAACTTGGTACTGCGCAGCGCCGGCGATACTAAGTCGATGAGTGCAGAAGCAGTAACCCTCCAGTTCTTGATGGATCAATACAACATCCCCTTCCCATCCAAACTTCCCTATGGTCTGAATCAGGAAGGGGTGCTTAGTGCACCTACATCACAACCAACTCCACAATAAGGGTTGATGAGTTTGATGGATAAATAAATGATCACTACGGAGAATGCATGCCAGCTCAGGAAAAAATTAAGGTCTTAATTGTAGACGACATTGCAGACACCCGAGAAAATTTAAAGAGACTTCTGCAGTTCGATCAGATAATTGAGGTAATCGGCGCAGCGCGGTCTGGGCGAGAAGCAATTGAAATGTCGCATCAGTTGAAACCAGATGTAGTGATCATGGACATTAACATGCCTGATATGGATGGGATCACCGCCACGGAAGCAATCCGTCGCAAGGTTCCTTACACCCAGGTGGTGATCCTATCCGTTCAGAGCGATGCCAGCTATATGCGCCGTGCGATGTTGGCTGGGGCAAGGGATTTTTTGACCAAGCCCCCTATGATCGATGAGCTGACAGCTGCCATTCGACGAGCGGGTGCCATGGCAGCCGATGAACGCAGTAAGGCCCCTATGTTCCCGATGGGGCCTGCTGGCGGCGCTCCAAACGCAATGGGGGGGCCTGGCGCGATTCCGCAATATGGAAAAGTAATCGTTGTCTACAGTCCAAAAGGCGGAACTGGAAAGACCACAATAGCCACGAATTTGGCTTTAGCACTCCAAAGTGAAGAGACCAGGACACTCCTGATCGATACCAATGTTCAATTTGGTGATGTCGCAGTCTTTTTGAACGAACAGGTAAAAAACAACATTCTGGATCTCACCCCTCGTGTTGATGAATTAGACCGGGAGTTCATTGAAGAAATTGCCGTTATGCATAACGCATCGGGATTGCGAATTCTGGCAGCACCAACCAAGCCAGAACTTGCTGAAAATGTAGGAAGTGAAGAATTTTCAAAGCTTCTGGATTTTCTTCGACAAATGTATTCGTATATCGTTATCGACACAGCTTCCTATTTATCGGTGCTCGTCCAATCTGCATTAGATTGCAGCGATGTAATTGTGTTAATTACAACTCAGGATATTCCTTCGATTAAGAACGCCAATTCGTTCTTAATGTTGGCTGATAGTTCAGGAATCAAACGGGATCGAATTTTATTTATCATGAACCGATTTGACAAACGTATCTCCATCTCTCCAGAACGGGTTGGAGAAAGCCTTCGCCAGGAAATTTTGGCCTCGGTCCCTCTCGATGAAAAAATAGTTGCCACCTCCGTTAACCGCGGGGTACCATTCATTTTAGATAATAAAACCCAGCCGATTGGGAAAAGCATCATGACCGTCGCTGATCTGGTGAAAGAAAAGCTTACAAAATTAGATGAAGCCAAGGCAGAAGCTGCAGCGAAGAAATAGATATTGGTAAGGAATAGCAGATATTAAGGAGAGTCATACATGTCAATCTTGAAAAGAATTCAGGGGGCAGACCCCAACACCCCTTCTCCATCGAATAATGGTGGTGTGGTCCCCCCCGGTATCCAAACCAGACGTGTCACTGCCCCTGTGTCTTCAGCCGCCCAGGACACGTATCAAGATTTAAAAAATCGGGTTCAGAATAAATTAATCGGCGGTCTCGATCCGACGATTGATGTTACCCTCACGGGTGAAGTCCGCCGGACAATCCAGGAATTATTCGAACAAATTCTTAACGAAGAAAACATCGTGCTATCCCGGCCCGAACGGGCGCGCATGTTTGAACAAATCGCGGCAGAAATCTTAGGCTTTGGTCCTCTTCAACCACTATTAGAAGATGAAAGCATAACCGAAGTTATGGTGAACGGCGCCAAGAACATTTACATCGAGCGCAAAGGCAAGATTATTCGAGTGCCTGTTGCGTTTGAGAGCAACGAACACGTGATGCGAATTATTGATCGCATTGTATCGCCTCTAGGCCGCCGTATCGATGAATTGTCGCCCTATGTAGATGCTCGTTTGCCCGATGGATCTCGTGTCAACGTGGTTATCCCGCCGATCTCATTAGTAGGTCCTGTCCTGACCATCCGTAAATTCGCTCGCACCCCAATCTCCATTGAACAACTTATTCAATTCGGCACATTAACTACGGAATCGATTGATTTCTTGAAAGCCTGCGTCGAATCGCGTATCAATGTTGTGATTTCCGGCGGTACTGGTTCTGGAAAGACGACTCTTTTAAATATTCTTTCTCAATTCATCCCATCGGATGAGCGCATCCTGACCGTAGAAAATGCGGCAGAACTTCAACTCCGTCAGGAACATGTGGTTACGCTTGAATCACGCCCGCCAAACATTGAAGGTAAAGGTGAAGTAACCATCCGCCAATTAGTTATTAATGCACTTCGTATGCGCCCGGACCGCATCATCGTGGGTGAGATCCGTGATGAAGCCGCAATCGATATGCTTCAGGCCATGAACACCGGCCATGATGGCTCAATGACCACCCTTCACTCGAATGGTCCGCGAGACACCTTATCGCGTCTTGAGACTATGACTATGATGGCGGGAATGGAATTGCCTGTCCGCGCTATCCGCGAACAGGTATCCTCAGCCATCGACTTAATCATTCACCAGGAACGTATGCGGGACGGCACTCGTAAAGTCGTTAACATTACCGAAGTAACGGGTATGGAGGGCGATATCATCACCATGACCGACATTTATGCCTTTGAACAAGTCGGATATGAGAATGGAAGGGTCGTCGGGCGGCTTCGTCCTACGGGTCTCCGCCCGAAATTTATCGAAAAAATTGAAAATTCTGGTATTCATCTTCCATCCACAATTTTTGGCGTGGGAGATCGGCGCAGGTTCTAAATGAGTTTCTTTACGCACGCAGGAAAGAGGTGACATATGCCTCCAATAACTATTATCATCATTGGTGGAATCCTTTCAGTAGCCCTCCTGGTCATTGGAGTTTTCGTTTCCATTTCCAGTCAAAAATCCCTGGTCGAGCAGCGCATCGGGCGATATGTTGATAATGAACCAGTCCAGTCTCAATCAGGGAACAGACAATCGCCACTGACTGACTGGATGAACCGGAAAATGGAGAGAACTTCCCTTGGGGAGAGCATCTCTAAAGAGTTAGCCAGGGCAGATTTAAAATTAAAACCGAGTGAATACATTGCACTGTTGGTCATTTCATCGGTTTCAGTGGGTGGATTGGCTTACTATATCGGCGGCAACGCAATCGTTGGCGCTGTAGGGATGGTGATCGGCATATTCCTTCCCCGAATGTATGTCAAATCGCAGCAAAGTAAACGTTTGATTAAGTTTGACGATCAGTTAGGCGATATGGCCAACCTGATGGTAAATGGTTTACGCGCCGGTTACTCGACCATGCAAGCCATGGAGGCAGTAAGCAAGGAACTCCCTCCCCCGATCAGTGATGAGTTTCGCCGGGTTGTGCAAGAAATGATGCTGGGCGTCAATATGCAAACTGCGCTCGATAATTTGCTTCGCCGCATCCCATCTGACGATCTGGATCTGATTGTGACCGCGATTAATGTTCAGCGCGAAGTCGGCGGTAATCTTGCAGAAATTTTGGATACCATTTCCTTTACAATCCGCGAACGTGTCCGCATCAAGGGTGAGATTCGGGTTCTCACCACGCAGGTTATGTACTCAGGGCGTTTCTTATCCTTGCTTCCGGTAATTGTGCTGGGCGTGCTTTATCTGCTCAATCGCGAGTATATGATGGAATTTTTCAAACCGGAAAACAATCAAGTATTTGGGTTCTTGCCGTGTGGGTATCTTTCTTTAGGGGTTGGCGCTCTGCTGATTGTAATGGGATATTTTGTGATGAATAAACTGGGTGAAATTGAAGTCTAACTGGGCAAGGAGGATGTTATGGTTCCGATATTAATTGTTGGTGTATTGATTGTAGTAGGCGCCATCGTCCTGGTGATCATCGGATTTAAAAATCCGATGAAAAATGATGACAGCATTTTACAATCTCGCTTGGAAGAGCTCAGCCAAAAAGGCGAGCAAATAAACCTTGAACAGCTTGAGCTTTCTCAACCGTTCTCCGAACGGGTTATTTATCCTTTGGCGCGCTTATTGGGAGAGTTGGCCATCCGTTTCACGCCTCAAAACGCATTGGTATCCATTTCACGTAAGCTTGAATTGGCGGGCAGCCCCTCCCAACTGGACCCAACCTTATTCCTATCTTTACAATTTTTTGGCGCGCTTGGTTTTGGCGGTTTAATTCTAGCAGTTTTCCGCTTGAAAGAAAGTCCAGCTCCTTTATCGGAGGCCATGCTGTATGCGCTAGGATTTGGCCTGCTCGGGTTCTACTTTCCTCAACTCTGGCTGGGAAGCAAAATTGCCCGGCGTCAGAAGGGTATCCGTAAGGCAATGCCAGATGCCTTGGATTTACTTACAATTTGTGTGGAAGCAGGTCTTGGGTTTGACGCTGCCATGGCAAAAGTCAGCGAGAAATGGCAAACTGAATTATCAATGGCTTTTGCGCGGGTAATTCAAGAAGTTCAGTTAGGCAAGCTCAGGCGAGAGGCGATGCGAGATATGGCCGAACGCATCGGCATTCCAGAAATGACCAGTTTCGTCGCGGCAATCATTCAAAGCGAACAACTCGGTGTATCTATGGCAAAGGTCCTGCATATTCAAGCCGACCAGATGCGCATGAAACGCAGACAGTACGCTGAAGAGGAAGCGCATAAGGCCCCGCTAAAAATGTTGATTCCGATGACCCTGTTAATTTTCCCCTCATTAGGCATCGTTCTGATGACCCCGGCTGCTCTTCGCCTGCTTAATTCCGGACTTGGCGCAATGTTTGGAATTTAAGAATAACCTGCAAAAGGATGAGCAGATTGGCTGCATTGCCAGTGAAAATGACCACGCGCTACTGGTTGTACCATGCATTTTGGATCAGCGTCGATTGGTTGTACCCCCCCGTTTGCGGCGGGTGCGGAAAAAATGGTACCCGGTGGTGTCAGACTTGCCAGAACAAGGTGACTACATTAAAAGATCAGATTTGCCCCCGTTGCGGCTCAATTGAGCCGCACGGTCTTTTATGTAAGGATTGCCAGATTAATTTGCCCCCTTTTAAAGCCAGCCGGAGTTGGGGGCAATATCATGGGCCATTGCGCGAAGCTATCCATCGATTAAAATATCAAAACGATATCGGGTTGGCTGAAGTGCTGGCGAAACATCTGATTGATCTTTACTCCGTTTCAGGTTGGAAAATTGATTTAATAACTGCGGTCCCCCTGGGCTTGAAACGGCGCAAACAAAGAGGATATAATCAATCAAACTTACTTGCCTTGCCATTATCTTTGGCAACAAATGTACCTTTCCAACCGAGAGCAATTGACCGCGCAAGAGAGACCGCATCTCAAGTCGGATTATCGGCCGCATTACGCCAGGAAAACGTTCGTGGAGCATTTATTGCCAGATCGTCGCTGGTGAAAAATAAGGCGGTTTTAATCGTTGATGATGTCACAACTACAGGCGCAACCCTCAATTCTTGCGCTCAATCTCTGCTCGATGGCGGGGCAAAGCAAGTGTACTGTTTAACATTGGCAAAATCGATTTTGCAGGATGATTTACCGATTGCGTCCCAGGCATCCATCTGACAGATGAATGGATACCTGAACTAACACATCCCCAATAGGAGGTACTATGGCGCTAAAAGTAGATATTTACACCAGAAGTATTGAAGCAACAGACCGAATCAACGAATATGTGACGAAAAAGGTTTCCAAACTTGACCGATTCCTCCCAGATATTGAAGAAACACGCGTTGATCTGGCTTTTAATAAGTCTGCTCGAAATGCGGCTGACCGGCACGTAGCTCAAATCACTTTACACGGCAAAGGGTATACCCTCCGCTCTGAAGAGGGCGCCGATGATCTTTTTACCGCGATCGACGCATCGCTCGTGAAAATTCAACGGCAAATTGAACGCTTCAAAGGAAAACGGCAGCGAGGGCGAGGGGACGGAACCCCAGCGTCTGAAGTGGCACAAGGTCTCGAGTTGCCTGAAGATGTTGAAACCACGCCGGTCATTGCCCGTAGAAAGCAGTTCACCCTGACGCCGATGGATGAAATGGAAGCCGTCGAGGAAATGAATCTTTTAGGGCAGGAACACTTCTTTGTGTTTTATAATGCCAATTCAAACAAAATAAATGTGATCTATCGCCGGCGTGACGGCACCTATGGGATTATCGAACCTGAGATCGGATAATCTCCTCATATCCAAAATAATACCGGCCAGAAGCTAGCTTCTGGCCGGTATTATTTTGATAAATCAAGTGCACCTTGTCACGAACCTCTGCCTGGGCTATAATCTGTCTGTTTAATTTATACATGAGTGAGGTTTGAATTTATGATCGATGTTAATGAAATGCGTAAGGGTGTGACTTTCGAGTACGATGGAAGCTTGTTCAAAGTATTAGATTACCACCATAATAAGCCCGGACGCGGCAATGCTACGATCCGGATTAAAGCACGTGATTTACGAACAGGCACTACGCTTGAAAAAACGTTTCAGTCCGGTGATCGGGTGCAAGACGTTCGTCTGGATTACCACACCGTCCAATATCTATACCAGGATAACAACCTGTATTATTTCATGGACACAGAGACTTTTGAACAGCCTGCCATTCGCCAGGAAATCATTGGTGATGTTGCTGGTTACCTTAAAGAAGGCATGGAAGTAAAACTCACTCTTTACAACAACGAACCAATCGATATCGAGTTACCCACTACCGTAGATTTAAAAGTCATTTATGCTGAAGCCGCTGTTAAAGGCGATACAGCAACCGGAGTTAATAAGCGAGTTAAAGTTGAAACTGGCGCAGAAGTCTCCGTGCCGCTTTTTGTTTCTGAAGGTAATACTATCCGCGTCGACACCCGAGACGGATCTTATGTCACCAGAGTAAACGATTAATCTGTTCATGGCCAGACAAAAAAATTCATCTGTCCCCGAAATGGGGATAAATTCTTAAAGGGAAAACTGTTTCACATGCGAACACCAGCGGGTTTTGAGTGCAAATATTTTTATGGAAATTATTTCCGCGGCCGAAATGAAGAAGAATGCAGGCTAATAGGAAACGCCCCACCTCCTCAAAACTGGAAACCGGAATTATGCAATACTTGCCCAGTGCCATCAATAATTCAAGCAAATGCATGTCCTAATCTTGTTCTGCACGGCGAGGTTACCCGCCAGTTTCTCAGGTTTAAGCGCCGGGTCAAAGTCAGCGCCTACTGCGTTAAAAGCCAGGTCAATGTATCTGAACCTGAAATAGGCTGTGGGCATTGCCATCCTGAAATTGACCTTTTTTTCGAGAATGATAAATGAAACTTACATTATTGGTGGATCTAGATAATACACTCCTGGTTAACGAGATGGCGGATTTCCTGCCGGTATACCTTAATTCGTTAAGCAAGAATTTTCCGCGCTGGTCAAGAGAGGAATTTGTAAAGCTGCTTATGGCAGCTACACAAGTAATGATTCGCAAAGATTTACCAGAATTCACCCTTGAGCAGGCATTTGACCAGGTTTTCTATCCATCTTTAGGTGTAGAAAAAGCCTCCATGGTATCCGATCTTTACCGGTTTTATATGAATGAGTTCGGTGATCTTGGGTACCTTACCCAACCCCGTCCAGAAGCAGTTGAATTGATTCAGCAGGCGTTTTCAGAAAATTGGGATGTTGTTGTTGCTACTAACCCAATATTTCCAAAAATAGCCATTCAAAAGCGCTTAAGCTGGGCAGGATTTTCTGAATCGACTCCATTCAAATTAATCACCTCGTTTGAAGATTTTCATTTTTCGAAACCTCACCCGGCCTATTACGCCGAGATACTGGCATTATTAGGCTGCCCTGACCAACCTGCGGTTATGGTTGGTGACAGTCTTGAGGATGATCTATTGCCAGCGTCAAAATTAGGAATTTCTGGCTATTTAGTGACCAACCACACCGTTTCACTGCCGGAAACGCTTGATGCGCCTGTAGAACAGGGGCCCTTAAAAAATGTTTTTCCCTGGTTAGCAAAGACCGCGACACGACTTGCCAAACCGATGCAAATCGCCACCACACAGTCGATTTTAGCTTTGCTCAAAGCAACCCCTGCCGCATTAGATACCCTGTGCAAGAATCTTACACTCGAAGAATGGACTTATAAGCCAGAGGGAAAGGAATGGGCTCTGGTTGAGATATTATGCCATTTACGGGATGTAGATCGCGAAGTAAATCTTCTTCGTATACAAAAAATTATCAATAATGAGGTCCCATTTTTACCAGGAGAAGTGACAGACCCCTGGGCAGATGAACGAAAATATATCGACCAATCAGGTCCAGAAGCATTGCGTGCCTTTATAGAAGTGCGTACAGAGATGTGCCACCTTTTAAACCAACTCACGGACCAGGGCTGGAAAGGTGCAGCCAGGCATGCAATATTTGGACCAACGTCTCTATTCGAGTTGGCTGGATTTATGGCGACCCATGATCTCGTTCACATTCGCCAGGCTTATCAAAATAAGCATATGGCCAATAAAGTATAAGCCAACCCTGTTTTCATTGGTTTTAGTGCTATAATTTTGCCCCACGAATGTCATTTTGAGCACATTATTGTAGAAATATATAAGAGTTTTCTTAATAATTTTCTAAGATTATTCAATAACTGGTTTCACAACCATGAGATTGGTATAATTCTATTGAAGTAGAACAGCTGTCTTGCATAGCGCAAGCATATTGGAGGTTGAGTGAGTTCTAGAAATCAATCCTATATCATATACCTGCTTCTGTTTGTAGCAATCATCGCTATGGTTGTATACAATTTCAGTTCGCAAGGATCCAGCCAGGATGTATTGACGATTAATGAAGTTTCTGCAGGAATACAAAACGGTACCATAACAAAAATTGTTGAGGATGAAAACAACCTGCGAATCATCATGAATGACGGTAGTCAAAAATCTTCTACAAAAGATCCTACTACATCACTGGTAGAACAGCTGGTCCAATTGGGTGTCACCCCGGCGCAGTTAAAACCTGATCAAGTGAAAATTGAAATTAAACCGCCCAGCCCATGGATTGGAATCATCACAGCATTAGGCTACATTTTACCGTTTTTGTTGTTAGGTGGTGCCTTCTTCTTTATTTTCCGCCAGGCTCAAGGCAGCAATAATGCCGCCCTATCCTTCGGTAAATCGAGAGCGCGCATGTTTACGGGCGACCAGCCTACGGTAACCTTTGAAGATGTGGCGGGGGTAGACGAATCAAAAGAAGAATTGCGGGAAGTGGTCGAGTTCCTGCGCGAACCACAGAAATTTATCGCCCTTGGGGCGCGCATACCAAAAGGGGTTTTATTGGTTGGCCCTCCCGGCACCGGAAAAACTTTATTAGCAAAAGCTGTCTCTGGTGAAGCAGGCGTGCCTTTCTTTTCAATTTCTGGGTCAGAGTTTGTTGAGATGTTTGTGGGTGTCGGCGCAAGCCGGGTGCGTGACCTGTTTGAACAGGCCAAACGCCATTCTCCTTGCATCATTTTTGTGGACGAAATTGATGCGGTTGGACGGCAGCGTGGCGCCGGACTCGGTGGCAGCCATGATGAACGAGAACAAACGCTTAACCAGATGCTGGTAGAGATGGACGGATTCGATACCGACACGAATATCATTATCATGGCAGCGACCAACCGCCCTGATATTCTCGATCCTGCATTACTACGGCCTGGCCGCTTTGACCGGCGAGTTGTGCTGGATCGCCCGGATGTGAAAGGCCGCGAAGCAATCCTCAAGGTCCACATTAAAGGGAAACCCCTGGCACCTGACATTAACCTCAGCACTCTGGCAAGGTCATGCCCTGGTTTTGTGGGCGCTGATCTCGAGAACCTGGTGAACGAAGCAGCCATTCTGGCTGCCCGTCGCGACAAGAAAGTGATTGGCCAATCCGAATTTGAAGAAGCGATCGAACGAGTGATCGCTGGTCCAGAGCGGCGGAGCCGTTTGATCAACGCAGAAGAAAAACGGATTGTGGCATATCACGAAGCTGGGCATGCCGTTGTAATGAATGTACTGCCAGAGGCTAACCCGGTGCAAAAAGTATCCATTATCGCCCGCGGTATGGCTGCCGGATATACACTGTCTTTACCTGAAGAGGATCAGACCCTGATGCCCCGCAAGAAGTTGCTGGCGGATATGGTCGGTTTATTAGGTGGTCGCGCAGCAGAAGAATTGGTGTTTGATGATATCACTTCCGGCGCATCGAATGATATCGAACGTGTGACCCAGATGGCACGCGCCATGGTTACTCGTCTGGGGATGAGCGAAGCGCTTGGCCCCATGGTATATGGTCAGAAGGAAGAAATGATCTTCTTGGGACGCGAAATTTCTGAACAGCGTGATTATTCGGAAGCAGTCGCCGAAAAAATCGACCAGGAAGTCCGGTCATTGGTTCAGGCGGCCCATCAAAACGCCAAAGAAATTCTGAAAGAATATCGTGACAAACTGGAAGCCGTTGCACAGCGCTTGTTAGAAGTTGAAACGCTTTCTCGTGATGAATTTGAACAAATATTCCCTTCTCCTGTTACGAAGAGAAGTGGGACACCCAGACCATCCTTGAACTGAAAAAAGGCCGCGAGCAGAACTCGCGGCCTTTTTCTTTAGAAATAGCTCTGGATAAATTCCTTGATTTCGGGAACGCCTGTCTGCGTGAGATCAAACCAGTGAATGGCAGGATCGGTTGGTTTAAACCAATTAGCCTGCCTGCGGACGAATTGGCGGGTAAACCGTTTCATTAACAAGACAGCTTCTGCCAGGTCAATTTCTTTTTCAATCACCCGGATCAATTCTCGATAACCAATCGCTGAAAAAGCCGCACAATGGGCTGAATAACCCTGGTCGAGCAGGCCTTTAACTTCATCCAGCAGACCATTCTCAATCATTTGATCAATCCGCCGATCGATCCGCTGGTATAGTTCAGACCTTGGCCGGATAAGGCCAATTTTACAGACCTGGTAAGGGGCTGTGCCTTTGCGCCGTTGCGTAGAAAATTTTTGCCCAGTCAGAAAGATTACTTCAAAAGCACGAACCGAGCGTCTCAAATTTTGGGGCTCAATCAGGGCCGCAGCGTCCGGATCGATCAGGCTTAGTTTGTGGTGAAATTCACCCGCACCTAACCCGGTTCCAATTTTCGTTAAGAGATTTCGCAAGGTTTCATCAGGGGCTTTGGCCGGAATTTCCCACGCCTCAATCACAGCCTGTATGTATTGCCCCGTACCACCAACCAGAAATGGGAGCATATTCCGCTGATGGATCTCCTGGATGGTCTCTCTGGCAACCCGCTGGTATAAGGCAAGACTCCAGGGTTTGTCTGGTGTGGTGACATCGATCAGGTGATGCGGAACGATGGACCTTTCTTCCAAGGAAGGTTTGGCAGTACCGATATCCATGCCACGATAGAATAAGCGCGAGTCGGCAGAAACGATCTCACCCTTTAAGAGGCGTGCCAGTTGGAGTGATATTTCTGTTTTTCCAACCCCAGTCGGCCCAACGATCACCACCAGTGGAAGCTTCAAATTATTCAACTGCATTCTCAAACCAGTGAATTTCTGGCGGCTGATTACCTGGCCGCCCGGAAATTGCCAGAACATCAATGCGCCAGTTTTCTCCCCAATCTGGATGCTCCATCATCAAAAACGCTGCAGACTGTTTGATATGAAGCTGTTTTCGCGGGGTAATGCCGCCTTCGGGCAATCCAAATTTATTGTTTGTGCGGGTTTTTACTTCAATAAAAACGATCGTATTGCCATCTTTCATGATCAGGTCAATTTCCCCATATTGAGTCCGCAGATTAGCGGATATGGGAATTAGACCTTTCTCAACCAGGAAATTTTGCGCCACCGTTTCGCCCCACTGGCCAATTCGCTGCTTATACGCCATGCCAATCCTTGAATGTGGTGATTTGACTTCTAATGAAATCATGCTAAACTAACTGAAATAAGGGACCGCAATGTCAAAATTTACCAGTTTTTTAAAAGAGACTGACTTATTTTACAATCTTTCGGCCACTCAACTCGAGATGGTGGATAGTATCTGCGAAGAAAGACAATATCGTGAAGGCGAATTGATTTTTTCCGAAAACTCCCACGAAAAAGAATTGTACCTTATCTTTAGCGGGCAAGTTGATATATATATCAATCCGAGTTTGGTTTCACGCAGCCCTACTGCTTCTACCCACCCCGAGATGATTGCACATCTGCTTCGCGGACAGTCATTCGGCGAGGTGGCCCTGGTGGATGAAGGCGTGCGATCAGCAGGTGCTAAAGCCGGTTCTCGTGATACTGTGCTGCTGCAGATCTCCAGAGAACGTTTGCTAAACTTATGCAATTCATATCCCGAATTAGGTTATCGGGTGATGTTCAATCTGGCGCAGGATCTATCCCAGAAAATTAGAAATGCAGACTTGAAAATCCGCGAGGTTCTATTATACCAACCTCGCCGGTCAGAGCCGACCTAGCAATTATTCATTTTATAAAAATGATCAGCCGGTCTTCGCTTTTTTTCTCACTGGTCTTCCTCCTCCTCTTATTCTCAATTTACGCCTTTTTTTCCAGCCCATTCGATTGCATGGATCCTGCTGGTTGTGTGTGGATCGGTCCTGAAGATCCGGTGGATCTTGGGCTCAGTGTTTTTACTGCCGGTTTGGATCGTCCCCTTTCAGAAGAGATTCAACGCAGCCTGGAATTGTTTTCCAAAAACTTTGAGGACCATCCATCAGGTCATGCAGTTCGACTCCAAACTTATTATTCAGCATGCCTTCCCAATGTTCCGGTTCAATCCACGATAGATTTATCTGCTGACAATCACATTCTGGCAGTTGTAGGCCCAATCTGCGCTGAGAATATCGCTGATTTCGTGCAGCGCATGATAAGCGCACAAAAGATCGCAATCTCTCCGGTTGCCTTCCGTTCCATTCCTGGCCAGATAGGGATAAACCTCGATCCAGACATAAACCAGCTTGTGGAGCAAACGGCCAGTTGGATAGAACGCCTGGGGTTTACCCGACTGATCATTAATCATGATATTGACGATCAATCTACAAAATTTTCCTCTAACCTATGCGAATTTTTTAGTGAGAAGGGTTCCTGCCAGGAAATTGTTGCTGGGACAACCGAGAGTCAACCTGGCCAGTTCGATGCTTCTGTTGAGGTATTCCTGAATGAATCCAACCCGCCTATGGTGGAACAAGATCCATCCGGACCTGTTCTCCCCAAAATAGTGATTTCATTTTCCAGACCGATGGTCTCTGGGGAGCAAAGTCCACCGTTTTTTTGGGTAGGTCCCCAGGATTGGAATGAAAACAGAGATTTTTCTACGGCGTACTTTGCCAAATATGGAAGTTATCCCACTTCCTTTGCATCCTGGATATTATATGACCGTTTGCCGAGGATATATAATGCGGTCCGCGAGACTGCCTTAACCGTCTGGGATGGTTCATGGATCATTCCAATGACTAAATTTAAACAGCGGTTGGTATCAGAGTTTGCTACAGATGAAGTTTTTTGTCCAATATCCTCCAGCGATTGCGCAAAGTTTGCATTTGTCCTGTATCAGGTGTCTGGAAATGAATATAAGTTGTTCAATCCTTGATACAATTGTATGACAACATCAATAAAGGAATTCAACTATGCCGTCCGCAGAAATTATTGCCATCGGAACTGAGCTCTTACTGGGAGAAATACAAGACACCAACACGCGTTACCTTGCCCTACGTTTAAGGGACGCTAATATTGATTTGTTCCGCGCCACCCTGATAGGAGATAATGCGGTTCGCATCTCCAAGGTGATTGCTGAAGCGCTTAATCGTTCAGATATCGTGATCACAACGGGTGGCCTCGGTCCGACTGTTGACGACCCTACCCGGTTAGCGGTAGCCATGGCGGTTGGCGTAGAAACTGAATTTCGCCCAGAGTTATGGGAGCAAATCCAAAATCGTTTCCAGCGTTTTAACCGAGTCGCTACACAGAACAATAAACGTCAGGCCTATATTCCTCAAGGCGCAATTGCAGTTGAGAATCCAGTGGGCACGGCTCCAGCATTTATTGTCGAAAATGGATCGAAAGTGATCATCAGTTTGCCTGGTGTCCCGCGTGAGATGGAATATTTGATGGAAAATCAACGTAGTCGCATATCTAAAACACCATTTTCAAATCCTTGGGACGATTAAAGCCAGCGTGCTGCATGCGGCGGGCGTTGGGGAATCACAGGTTGATGAATGGATAGGCGATCTCGAAACTTTGACCAACCCGACGGTTGGATTGCTGGCGCATCCGGGTCAGGTTGATATTCGCGTTACAGCCAAAGCCAGCTCTCTAGAAGAAGCCGAACGCATGATCGAACCTCTCATCTCCCAGATAATGGAACGTCTGGGAGATAATATCTATGGTCGTGATACAGACACAATCGAAAGTATTACGCAGGCCAGACTGACCGCCCAAGGATGGAATTTGGGTCTCATGGAATTTGGCCTTGATGGCGAACTTTACAAACAATTAAAAATGATGCCAGGATTTCATGAGCCCCCAGAAATTTTCTCCAATTTGTGTTCGCCGGAGGATTTATTCTGCCATTTAGAAAAATCAATGCAACAATCCAGGGTGCAGGTTGGCCTGGGTGTTTGCTACCATCCTGGTTCTGAAAAACAGCAAATATATCTGGCTATCATCACCCCACTGGGCAAGTCTGAGATGACCCGCTCTTACGGCGGCCCTCCACAAAACGGAATTTCGTTTTCAGTCAACACAGCCATTGATTTTTTGCGCCGTCATTTACCGAGTCCGCTTTCATAAGGATAAATTATGTCTGAAGCTGATCTATTGCTAACCAACGCCATCATCCTGACGATGGATGAAGATCTCAACCGCTATGAGTTTGGAGCAGTAGCCATCCTGGGAGATAATATCCTGGCAGTTGGCCCAGAAAACGAGTTGAAAAGAACGATATCAGCCCGTGAGATCATCGATTGCGGTGGAAAAGTGTTAATGCCGGGATTGGTTAATGCCCATACGCACGTACCCATGACCTTGCTTCGCGGTTTGGCAGATGACTTGCGGCTGGATGTTTGGCTCATGGGGTATATGATGCCAGTTGAGCGAGAATTTGTCTCACCAGATTTCGTTAGATTGGGAACCCAACTGGCTTGCGCAGAAATGATTCGAGGCGGCATCACCAGTTTTGCAGATATGTACTATTTTGAGGAGAGCATCGCTCAAGCGACTGCAGATGCCGGCATGCGTGCAGTTTGTTCACAAACTGTCCTTAAATTTCCTACGCCGGATGCCCGGTTTTTTGAAGAATCTCTGGCAATGGCCCGAGATTATATCCAACACTGGAAAGGCCATTCCTTAATTGTGCCGTCTGTCGCACCGCATGCACCTTACACCTGCACCGCAGAGATTTTGCGTTCCACCGCAGAACTGGCAATCGAATTCGATGTCCCGTTACATATCCACATCGCGGAAACAGCCCTGGAAGTTGAAAATATGCGCAAAGAACAGGGCATGCCGGTCGTCCCATATATTAAGAAACAAGGTCTGCTGGAAGCCAAAGTTTTAGCGGCTCACTGTGTTCATATTGATCAAGGAGAAATTCGCACCCTATACCATGCTGGCGCAGGCATTGCCCACAATCCATCTTCCAACTTGAAGCTGTCATCGGGCATGGCCCCGATCAAACGCATGTTAGAGATTGGCTGCAGTGTAGGCATCGGCACCGACGGACCAGCCTCAAATAACGATCTGGATATGTTCGAAGAAATGCGCCTGGCTGCTTTTATGGCGAAAGGTGTAACGGGTGATCCAACGACTCTACCTGCCAGTACAACCTTACTTATGGCTACTCGCTTTGGGGCTCATGCCCTGCACATTGGCGATATCACCGGGTCAATCGAACCAGGTAAACGAGCAGACCTGATACTGGTTAACATCAATAATCTGCATAATTCACCCCGTTTTTCACGCGATTCACAATCTCTGTATGCCCAAATTGTTTATACCAGCAAAGCAACCGATGTGTGTGACGTGATGATCAATGGCGCCTGGGTCATGCGGGATAAAAATTTATTAACCCTGAATGAAAAGGAGCTGCTTACCAACAGCCAGGAATATGCCAGGCAGATTGACCAATTCTTGATCCACAGGGAAGAATCGGTCCTTTCCAAACTCGTCGCGATCGGTGGTGCAAGCCAGGAGGAAAGCTTCGAGGTTCAGGCCAAAGTACTAATTTCAGATCGAGAACCTATTTTAACGGCACTCAATAAACCAGAGATTGAAATTATTCGCAGCAGGCATTATCATCAATATGATACATATTTTATTTTTGCTAATCCAAAACAGGGTTTGCTGCGTTATCGCGAAGATGAGTTTATTGATGAAAAGGATGAAGTAATGAGTGTACGGTCTCGCCTGACTTTAATAGGCCCGGCATTTGAACATCGCTTCCCAAAAGAGGTATTATTATCTCGCAGCCGCTACCTGGCGGATGCAACGCACTCCCTCCGCTTTTACCGTGAATATTTTCAGCCCAAAAGCGAATTTGAAATTCAAAAAGATCGCTTGAGATATATGGTTAAATTTAAAGGAACAGAATTTTATATCAATCTTGATTCAGTCATTAAACCTGATATCGGATTTTACCTTGAAATAAAAAGCCGTACCTGGAGCCGCAGAGATGCAACTGAAAAATCCAATCTGGTGGTCGACTTAATCAATTATCTTGAGGCCTCACCTGAAAAGGCAATTTCAAAGGATTATTTCGAATTGGTTCGTCCAGAATTAACTTGATTCAGTATTCGCAGGAGGGAGGATAACGTTGACAACATTAAAAGTATTATTCCTCGCTTCAGAAGCCGATCCACTCATTAAGGTCGGTGGATTAGGGGATGTGGCTGGTTCACTGCCACACGCCCTGCAAGCGTTGGAACCAGAATGGTCAGGAGGGATGAAATTAGACGTCAGATTAGTCATTCCTTTTCATTCTGCAATACGTCAAAAGATTGAGGACTTTGAACAAATCGCGGCGTTCGACGTCCCGCATGTCAATGGTGCAATTCCCGCCACGATATATCAAACTAAAATTGATCAATTAACCGTTTATTTAATCGCAGGCCCTCTTTTTAGAACCGGTGAACCGGTATACACCACTGATAGTTATCGAGACGGATATAAATATACTTTCTTCTCTTTGGCTGCATTAGTCCTTCCTCAATATATCGAATGGGTTCCTGACATTATTCATGCCAATGACTGGCATACGGCAGTTGCTCCATATGCTGCAAAGTTTTCTCCCAGATACACTGATCTGCAATCTACGCCATCTGTACTTACCGTTCATAACCTGCCGTTTATGGGGGCCGGCGCAGAAAGAGCACTGGAAGAATTTTTTATCCCTCCCAGTTTGGAACCAAACCTTCCAGGTTGGGCAAGATTAATCCCCCTACCGCTTGGATTGGTCTCCGCGGACCGGATTGTGGCTGTTTCCTCAAGTTATGCAGACGAAATCCTCACCCCTGAATTTGGATGCGGCCTGGAAACATTTCTGCAATCCAGACAGGAAACAGTAACCGGTATCTTGAATGGCCTCGATCAAACCAGTTGGGATCCAACTACCGACCAGAATATCCCGGCGCAATTTGGTCCCCAATCGATTGAGAAGCGCCAGAAAAACCGAGAAGCCTTGCTTCAGGAGCTTAATTTACCCAATGACCCCAAGGTTCCATTATTAATCATCATATCCCGTATGGACCAACAAAAAGGGATCGATCTGGTGATTGAGGCGCTCCACCAGGTGGCGGATCTCCCCTGGCAGGCAGCCATATTAGGGACCGGAGCCCCCTTGCTGGAGGCAAGCTGCAAACACCTGCAGGAAGCTTATCCGGATCGCGTGCGAGCGATCTTAAAATTTGATGCAAACCTGGCCCGCCGGATGTATGCCGGTGGAGATATGATCCTGATGCCTTCGCGTTATGAGCCGTGCGGATTAGCTCAAATGATCAGCATGCGTTATGGATGCGTGCCTGTTGCCCGGGCCACTGGAGGATTGAAAGATACGATCCATGATATTCTATACCCGGGTGCGACTGGGTTTTTATTCAAAGAAGCAACTTCAAAAGCTCTTGCGGAAACCGTGAAGAAATCGTTTTTGAAATTCTCTGATCGCTCGGAGTGGAAAAAGTTACAGCTGCGCGGCATGCAGATGGATTTTAGCTGGCAGCGCTCGGCGATTGCCTATGCGCAGTTATATCAGACATTAAAGGAGCAGGTAATATGAATACACGTGCTGTGATTCTTGCAGGCGGAGAAGGTACCCGCCTGGGCGTATTGACCGCCAAACGAACCAAACCTGCGGTACCTTTTGCCGGTAAGTACCGGATTATTGATTTTACACTTTCTAACTGCGTCAATTCCCACATCTTTGACGTGATGATTATTGCCCAGTACCGGCCCCAATCGCTTATTGAACATATCGGTGCTGGCAGTCCCTGGGACCTCAATCGCGACTTCACCGGTGGTGTCCGAATTTTTACCCCGTATAAATCTCGTTCAACAAGCTGGTTTGTAGGTACGGCAGATGCTGTTCAGCAAAATTTTACCTTTATAAAACGTGGGAGCCCTGATTTCACTTTGATCTTATCCGGTGATCATATTTATGCCATGGATTATGAGGCAATGATTCGCTACCATATTGAAAAAGGAGCCGAAGCGACAATTGCCACGATCCGGGTTCCTTTGGATGAAGCTCCTCGTTACGGGATCGTTGGGGTAGATGCGAATAACCGAATCAATTCTTTCCTTGAAAAGCCAGATCATCCCCCATCCAATCTTGCAAACATGGGCGTTTATCTTTTCAATACCGAACTTTTAGATAAAGCGTTATGGGATGACCACCTGCGAACCGATTCCTCCCATGATTTTGGTAAGGATATCCTTCCCGGATTGGTGAAATCTGGCAACCGCGTTGTCGCATACCCTTATGATGGATATTGGGTGGACGTTGGCACGGTAAATTCCTATTGGCAGGCGCATATGGATCTGCTCGCAGATACGATCCCCTTCAATCTTTACGATCGGGATTGGGTGATCCATACTCGTACTGAGGAACGGCCACCCAACCGCATTGAAAAGGGTGCGATTGTGGAAAACAGTATGATCTGTGATGGTTGCATCATCAAAAAAGGGGCCCGGGTAATTCACAGCGTGCTGTCCCCTGGCGTTATCATTGAGGAGGGAGTAACCGTTGAGGAATCGATCGTGTTAACAGATGCTTCCATTGGCGCCGGAAGTAAAGTTATGCGTTCCGTTCTGGATAAACGCGCTCGAATCGGAAAAAATGTGACCATTGGCGGTCATACCGGGGTAGATTTGCAGGTTGCCATGGTCGGAAAGAATTCGATCGTTCCTGAGGGCATTTCGATCAAATCCGGTGGAATAGTGGGTACCGATGTGTCTCCAGCGGATTATTCGGGCAATGTTGTGGATTCCGGTGTGTATATTCAAACAAGGAGATTACCCAATGAAGTTTGAGCGATCGTCCGGCATTATTATGCACCCCACCTGTTTACCAGGACCGGATGGCATTGGCGACCTTGGTCCTGAAGCCTACCTTTGGGTAAATTATCTGGCTGATTCAGGATGCAGCCATTGGCAGGTACTTCCGTTGGGTCCGACCGGATACGGCGACTCGCCCTATCAATGTTTTTCAGCTTTTGCTGGAAACCCATTTCTGGTCAGTCCCACATTATTGTTGGACGAACATTTGTTAACGCGTGAAGACCTTGCTGACCGGCCCGAATTTCCAGCCGATAAGGTCATGTATGGTGAAGTGATTCAGTGGAAACTAAAGTTGCTTGACCGGTCGTATGGACATTTTAAAAAGTCAACCAGCAAAACCATTAAAAAAGAACTCCAGGAGTTTATCACCGCTGAAAGCGCCTGGCTAGACGATTTTGCACTTTTCATGGCGATCAAAGAACAAAACGGCGGTGTTTCCTGGAAGGATTGGCCCCTCCCCCTCCGCCAGCGCGACCCACAAGCTTTAGAGGAATTCAAAACTGGAAATGCCGATTCGATCTTACGCCATCAATACCGCCAGTTTCTGTTCTTCCGTCAGTGGGAAAAAATCCACCGGCACGCAAAAAGTAAAGGGATAACGATCATCGGAGATGTACCAATCTTCGTGGCGTATGACAGCGCGGATGCCTGGTCGCATACCGAGCTCTTTTTCATTGACAAGAAAGGGCTGCCGACTGTTGTCGCCGGGGTACCGCCGGATTACTTTTCACCAACCGGGCAATTGTGGGGCAACCCGCTTTACCGCTGGGATGCCCACAAAAAAACCGGATATGCCTGGTGGATTTAACGGATGCAGGCTGCTCTTAAGATTTTTGACATCATCCGTCTGGATCATTTCCGCGGTTTTGCCGGTTATTGGGAGGTGCCTTTCGGCAACGAGACCGCTGAAATCGGCAAATGGGTCAAAGGGCCTGGCGCCCCGCTTTTTGAAGCTCTGGAAAAGGCCCTGGGTGATTTACCGATCATCGCCGAAGATCTCGGCGAGATTACCCCAGACGTCTTCGAACTGCGCGACAAATTTCACCTGCCGGGGATGAAAATTTTACAGTTTGCTTTCAGCAGTGATGCCGATGACCCGTTCTTACCGCATAATTACCCTGTAAATTGTGTCGCCTATTCCGGCACACATGATAACGATACTTCTCTGGGATGGTATAAAAATGCCCCAGAAAATGAGAGAGATTTTTGCCGCCGGTACATGGCCCGTTCCGGAGATGATATTTCCTGGGATTTGATCCGCGGGGTCTGGTCATCAGTGGCCTGCATGGCTTTAGCACCCATGCAGGATTTTCTCGGCCTGGATTCGGATGCCCGCATGAATTATCCGGGGCGGCCCAGCGGCAACTGGTTCTGGCGGATTACGCCAACTGCGCTCAATCCGAAGCTGCAAAAACGTATTTTTGAGTCTAATCTTCTTTACAGCCGGCTGCCAGAATCAAAGAAACCGAAAAAGCCAGCTTCAGCTACCGCGAAGAATTAGCCCGCGAAGCAACATAGATACCAATTAAAGTCAGAATGCCGCCCACGATTTCCAGAATCGTGGGGGCTTCTTTTAACAAAAAGAGCGCCAGAATTGAGGTGCCGATCGGTTCACCCAGCAGGGCAATCGACACATAAGCTGCAGAAAGATATCGCAGCGCCCAATTATAGGTCGAGTGCCCAATCAATTGGGGGATCAATGCCAGCAGTACGAACCAAACAAAAGTTGCCGGTTGGTAACCAAATAATTGAGTGCGGTTCACCAGGGCCAGCACCACAAGGCCAACCGCAGCAATGCCGTATACGACCGCCGTATAAGACAGAAGTGAAAGAGTAGGACGAGTCCATCTGCCGACCAATAAATAACCTGCCGCACACCATGCCCCAACCAGTGCCAGAAAATTACCGAACAAGACTCTTCCATGTAAAAAATTTTGGAATCCTGAACAATCGATCCCGGTCGAATTTATCTGGCAGGCCTGACCTGCCCCGACGATTGTCCCACCCACTAACGCCACTGCCAAACCGAGCCAAATAACGCCCGGTAATCGATCGCGCAGGACAAGCGGTGAAAGAACCGCGACCCACAATGGGCTGGTATTGACTAAAACGACAGAGCTGGGAACAGTGGTATATTCCAGGGAAGTGATCCAGGATGCAAAATGAAAGCAAAGAAAGATACCCGATAGAACCAACAAGCCTACGGAACTACGCTTGAGACGCAAAATTTCATCTCGATTCCTGGCGATTGCTAAAGGGACCAGAACCATACTGGCCAAACATAATCTCCAGGCCGCAATCGCCAGGGAAGGCGCTTCACTTTGAGCGAATCGAATAAATATGGAGGATGTTGACGCGGCCAGAACGGCAACAAACAAACCCAGGATCGGTGATATACGCGGCTGCGATGCTTTAATCAAATTTTTTTCCAGTGGTTTAGTTCGCAAATCGTCTTACGGGTGTAGACCGCCAACAAACCAGCCCAAGTTAGATTTTGTATCCCCAATATTGCAGATTGGCTCTTTAGAACCACAAACAGCTATATGTGTGTTATTCAATACGCTTCCCTGTATGTTATCCGTTTCTCATGATTCCGTGCTAATTAAGTTGAAAAATTTTCTGGTATCATAAAGTTTACAATGAAATTCTGTATCGCAGCACGTTACTCGCAATCCGGTTTTCATCAAATAGATTTGATGTGATCGACATTTTTTACTAAATGGATAATTGCACTTGAAATTATTCATTAAACCATTAAACTTATAGAGTATTATAATCGTACCTACTAATACAAATTGTATAGGAGAACATCATGACCCATATTATTACCAGTCTTTGTATACGTGACGGCGGTTGTGTTACCGTCTGCCCGGTCGAATGCATTGTGCCTGGCGAACCTCAGGACAAATGGCCCTGGTTTTATATTGATCCAGATACTTGTATTGACTGCGGCGCCTGTATACCAGAATGCCCATATGCGGCCATTTTTACCGAGGATGACGTTCCGGCGGCTTACAAGGCCAAAGGTGGCGAATATATTTCTATGCCAGTTGGCACTGAAGGGTTTACCACCGTTTATGACGGTACCGATCACGAAGGAGAAGCTGTACATCTGACAGCTACGCGCGTTTTGAAGGCTGGAGAAGTGGTTGATCTTACACCTGGGTATGATGACAATGTTGCATTTTTCCAGGATGGGCCAGGTTACGACGCTGCGAAATAACTGACCGTAAGGATTCGATCTTGATGGCGTATTGCTGTGGTAAAGAAACACGGCAGTACGCTGTTTATTTTTATGGAGGTAGCGAATGTCAAACACATCAGGCGAATCAAGGATAGAAAAGGATTCGTTAGGTAATGTCGAGGTACCATCGCAAGCTTTGTATGGTGCACAGACACAGCGCGCAGTGACTAATTTTCCAATTTCAGGCCTGCGACCCTGGCGAGCATTTATTTGGTCGATGGCAGTCATTAAACGGGCTGCGGCTGAAACCAACTTGCACTTAAAATTGCTCGACAAGGACAAAGCCGAGGCGATCTCAAAGGCGGCCTCCGAGGTCATGAATGGGAAATGGGATTTGGAATTTGTGGTCGACCCGTTTCAAGCCGGCGCGGGAACCAGCCATAATATGAATACCAATGAAGTCATCGCCAACCGGGCAACGGTTCTTCTGGGAGGAAAACTGGGGGAATATCGGGTCCATCCGAATGATCATGTCAACATGTCACAATCAACCAACGACACCATCCCTACCGCCATTCGGTTGGGCTGCCTCTGGCGTGTGGATGAACTGCTTACTGCCCTTGATGGTTTGTCAATCGCATTAAAATCCAAGGCGCATGAATTTGACGATATCGTCAAATCCGGGCGTACGCATCTGCAAGATGCTGTACCTGTTCGAATGGGACAGGAATTCGGTGCATATTCAAGGGCAGTCGAGCGCGATAAGGAAAGAATACAACGGGCTGCTGAGGGGCTGCGCCGCCTGGGTATCGGGGGAACTGCCACAGGAACCGGCTTAAATGCCCACCCAGATTATCACAACGAAATGGTTCGCCGCATATCTGAAATCACGGGATTGGTCTTATACACATCTGACAATTTGTTTGAAAGCATGCAGTCCATGGCTGATCCCGTCGACTTTTCCGCCGCCTTACGCACATTGGCCCTGACTCTGATCCGGATAGCAAATGATTTTCGCCTGTTATCCTCCGGGCCCTCGACAGGGTTGGATGAAATCCACCTGCCGTCTGTCCAACCCGGCTCCAGCATCATGCCTGGAAAAGTAAATCCAGTTCTCGCAGAAATGCTTGATATGGCCATGTTTCATGTGGTGGGTTGTGATACCACAATCGCACTGGCCGCCCAGGCCGGGCAGTTAGAATTAAACGTGATGATGCCTATCATTGCCCACAATCTCTTTGAAGCCATGCAAATTATGATCGGGGCGATCAATGCCTTCACCCAAAAATGTGTGGTCGGGATCAAAGCCAATCGCGCGAAAGCCGAAGGCTGGCTGGAAAAAAATGCGATAGTGATCACCGCATTAAACCCAATCATTGGTTATGCTGCTGGCGCGGTACTCGTCAAAGAAGCTCTGGCTCACAACGCATCCATCCGTAAAGTGGCAGTTGAAAAAGCCAGAACAGGCGAACTCAAACATCTTAATTCTGAGGAACCGGTGTCACCGGAACAGGTTGACGCTGCTTTAACCAATTTAAGGAGATTAACCGAAGGCGGGGTCGCCGGTTCCGGCGGGGGAGGTTAGGTTGTAAATAGCACCTCCTTGAAAAAAACAGGAGGTGCTATTCGTTATACTTTAGATTTCTGCCAGGCATACATTGCCGCGCCAACAATACCCGCCTGGTTAAATAATTTGGCGGGCACAATCTCTGCGCGTGCTTTTATATGGGGAACAAATTTCTTCCAATCTTTACTTACGCCCCCACCCAGCACAAAAAGATCGGGCCAAAATAAAGCGTCCATTTTATTAATCACTTCCTGAAGCCGAGCAGCCCAATCTTCCCAATTCAAGGCTTTTTTCTTGCGTACTGCGTCGGATGCTCTTTTTTCCGCATCTTTTCCACGAATTTCGAGATGGCCCAATTCCGTGTTTGGTACTAACCGGCCATCCACAAATAAGGCCGATCCAATCCCTGTACCCAAAGTGAGAAATAAAACCACACCCTCTTTCACTTCTTTACCGATGCCAAATGACATTTCAGCCACACCGGCTGCATCCGCATCATTTACCACATAGCAATCACACCCTGTGGCTTTCTTAAATAGATCCTCGGTATTAATTCCAATCCAACTGTCATCAATGTTTGCAGCGGTTTGGGCCACGCCGTGCAATATGGCTGCGGGAAGGCCAATCCCAACTGGTCCTTTATAATCAAAATGTTTTACAATTTCATTGACAACATGCGCGACGTCATCCGGTTTTCCTTTATCGGGCGTAGGAATCCTGAATCGCTCCCCAACCATCTCACCCGTTTCCTCATTAACCAGCGCGCCTTTGATACCGGACCCGCCAAAATCAATCCCGAGAATGGGCATCTCCAACCTCCTATCAACTCAGTTCAAAATTAAGGACACTCGTTGTTTAAGTGCTCATCAAATGTAGCAGAAAAATTGTGTCTGCCAGTGCCATCACATTTAGCCCGGAAGAAAATATAAGGTGTTTGCGCAGGAAATGCTACTGCTCTTAATGACGATAATCCTGGCGAATTGATCGGACCAGGGGGCAATCCTGCATTCACATATGTATTATAGGGTGATTTTTGTTTTAAATCATCCAGGCTCAGTGGGTTTGTCCACCAGGTTTTTTGAATGGTGTTATATCCTAATGCATACTGAACCGTCGGATCGCTTTCCAGCCGCATGCCCTGGTTTAAGCGATTGTAAAAGACCGATGCGATGATCGGTTGTTCGTCCTCAACCATTGATTTACGCTGGACGATCGAGGCCAGGGTTACAGCCTCATACAAATCCAAACCTTGACGGGCGAATCCCTGGCGGAGTTCATCTGATACCTGGGTATCAAATGCGAGCAACGCTTCTGCGATCACATCATCCACGTGCATAGATCGTTTGAATCGGTAAGTACCAGGAAGAAAAAAGCCTTCTAAAGATTTCAGATTCATCTTTGCCAGACCGCTCGGAACGATCCCGAATGAAGGTTTCTCTGCCGCGGTAAGAAATTCATCTTGATCGATCGGTAAGCCAGATACCGCCAGACCAGCCGCAATTTCTTCCAGTCGCCATCCGGCAAGTATGCGAAACACCACATCTTTGGCATTCGCATCTTGCAGGAGATGGGCTATTTCGACCGCATTGAGCGCTGGGCTGATCGTAAAATCACCGGACAATAAATTCGTATCGGAGCCCGAATAAATCAAATAATAACGGAATGCACTGGCATCCTTAATTAATCCAGCATCTTCCAGATGGTATGCAATTAAATTTACCGATTCTCCATCCTCGATCCGAAACGAAACTGCCTCTTTAGCATTGGGATCCATAGGAGTGACCAGATCGTTGATTTGGATTAATACTCGGGCAGAATATAATGCTCGTTCAGGTATGCTTAAACTGCGATCTATTGGGCCGAAGTCATTCGCCGCCAATCTGGGCAGTAGTTCAACCAGTGCAAACCCACCTGCCAGGCCGATACATGCGAACATCACCATGGTAAACACAAATATCCGCAAACACGAATTTTTTCTTTTCTTAGCAGGCATATCAGACATATTTGGAATTGAGATAGGATTGAAGAATGACTGTGGCAGCCAGGTCATCTAAATGCCCGGCCCGTTTGGATTTTTTCACACCCATGGAAATTCTGGCTGCCCTTGCTTCCTGAGTGCTGCCAGATTCATCCCACAGTTCGACCGGCAGATCGGACTGAGAGCGTATTGCCTCAGCCAAACGTTCTGATTTTCGCGCCTGAGGTCCTGACTGGCCATCTATATCATATGGGCAGCCCACAATAATCCTTACGACATCATGGTCCACAGCAATTTGTGCGATTTGAGCGGCATCGATCGTTCTGGCTACATGATTGATCACCATCAAAGGGTTGGCGATTGTTTGGGTGGGGTCACTGACCGCGAGTCCGATCCGCTTATCGCCAGGATCGACTCCAAGTATTTTACCATTCATCTGACTTCAACCTCGATCCTGGCCGGCAATAGCGGAAGAACTGGCCACCAGTCTGGGGACAGCGTGATTTGAGGGGGACCAGCCATTCCGGGAAATTCTGCCAGGTTTTTTACCGCAGTTGCCGCGGTCTTGCCGGCAATGACTTTAATTAATTTGCTGCTGTCCCAGGCCGACTGCACCAATTGAGTCGCTTTTACCGACCATCGAATTTGATCCTTCTCAAATATTGGCGGTTGGATTTCGTTAACTGCAAAACTTTCCTGGAGGGGATTTTTCCCAGAGCCAATGGATGCATCCAGGGCGGCATGGGCGATGGTATCCAGGTCAGCTTCTCTGAAAGCCCAAACCTGAAATTCAACCCGAAGAGTCATTTGAATTTGGTCGGCCGGCAACCCAAAAGCCGGTTCAACCAATTCCTCCTGGATTTTTGTCATGTGCAATGTTTGTGGCAGCAGCCTGGTTTCGGAGATTTGCCTCGTTTCAAAATCCTGCAAAGCACTCTTTTTTAGATCTTGAATAATTTTGTCCTGCAGTTGGTCTAAATCCAGTTGCGAAGCCGCTGGGCTGGAGACATCCCTACCCCCGGTAATTGCATTCATGTTGCTGACTGATACTTTCGTTCCCAGCGATCCAATCACTGCCTGGATTTCACCGGCATGGATGTTTCCCTGGCTGCCAGCCTGGACAGCCTGAATGCCTACCTCGGTTTGTGCTCCAGGTTGTGCATCTACTAAGACTGCCTGCAGTGTCCGGAATTGAATGATCGGTTCGCTTATGCTCTGAACCATTGTCCCTGCCGGAATTAATACTGCTTCGTCGGTTAAGTTAGTAAATGTAACCTTTCCCGTAGAAGACTGGTCAGGCAGGATCATTGAACCAGTTGTTTTTAACGATCCCTTACCTTCGACAATTGTGCTGATCGAGCTGGCTGGTATGCCCCCGGAAAGATTGACTGTTTTCAGAACGGGACTGGCCCAGACCTGCAGATCAACGGACTGCTCATCGACCGCCATAGCCAATTTAACGGTCGCTCCTGGAAGCAAAAAAATCAGAAGTCCCATAACAGCAGCGATTCCCAGTGAAAAAGCCAACCAGCGAACTGTCTGTTTCTCCCACCAGGCCGGGTAGTTTGATTTGAAACCGGCTTTGAGTTCTACGAAATAATTTGCCGGGTGAATGGTATGCGCTTCAAAGATTTTTTTCTTACGTGCTCTGCGCCAGGGAATTTTTTCTGCCACTCGCGAAGAGCGAAATACCGGGATACCCAATTCCTGAGCATGATCCAGCACATCATCGTCATCAGCCACACAGGCTAATTGCGCCCCAACATCGTTGCTGGCGCGCTGAATCAGCAGCAAATCCAATATCCTGGTTAAGACCCGCCCTCGTCTTGGCCAGATTAATAAAATCCTGCCGGCTTTGCTCCCATTTATCTTATCGATGACAGCGGTTGTATCATCATGCCTGTCTAACTGAATGACGTGTGTTTTCATGGGCTTGTTTAGAATTATATTGCTAAATCTGGCTTTACCCTATAGAATAACCTTGTTTGTTTATTTTAGTTTAGGGAGTTAGTATATGAAGCTATTTGTGCCCGGTCGGATCTGCTTGATGGGAGAACATTCAGATTGGGCAGGCGGCTACCGCCGGATTAATGCAGAGATTGAGAAAGGATATGCAATCATCTGCGGTACCAACCAGGGAATTTACGCTGAAATTGAACCACACCCGCATTCCCTGGTATTAAGTTCTGTTACCCCCGATGGCAAAACGGTTGGTCCATATGAAGTTGCTATGGAAGCCCAGGCGTTATTAAAAGTAGCCAATGAAGGCGGATTTTGGTCCTACTCAGCGGGTGTCGCTTACCAGGCTTTGACCAACTACCATGTCCGCGGCCTAAAAATCCATAATTATAAAATGGATCTACCCATGAAAAAGGGGTTATCTTCATCTGCGGCGATCTGTGTTTTGACTGCGCGCGCCT
Source organism: uncultured Chloroflexia bacterium (assembly GCA_963768585.1). Taxonomy (GTDB): domain Bacteria; phylum Chloroflexota; class Anaerolineae; order Anaerolineales; family Anaerolineaceae; genus CAVUNY01. The sequence continues at coordinate 27,500 of CAVYIF010000013.1, read as the reverse complement.
TTAATCGAATATATGACTTAAAGTTGACTGTTCGGGGAGAAATGGAACTGGCATACCACGGGGAGATTACCACGCCCTCTCGCTGTGGGAGAATGGATCAGGGCTGTGCTTTTGGCTCCCGGCCCGTGTTGATGACATTCGATGGTGACATGCTGGATACGACCGAATTAAACGTACAAAAGGAAATGTATTTTGTCATCGTTGATTTAAATTCCAAAAAAGACACCCTGGAAATTCTGAACCGTCTCAACCGCTGTTACCCAATGGCAGAAAACGAGATCGAAAGGAATGTCCAAGATTTACTCGGCCCCATCAATAAACGCATTGTGAACAAAGCCGCCAATGCTCTGCAGCAGTCTGACACCGAAGAATTAGGCTCTTTGATGATCGAAGCACAATCTCATTTTGACAAATTAGCCGCGCCAGCCTGTCCCGAAGAATTAACTGCCCCAGTGCTGCACAAGGTGCTGGAATACCCAAAATTACAGCCTTTGATTTACGGCGGTAAAGGGGTCGGCTCTCAAGGCGATGGAACTGCTCAGTTTCTGGTGAAATCAATCGAGGACCAGGATAAAGCGATCGAGATCATCGAAAACGAACTTGCTCTTTCCTGTTTGAGATTGACGATTTAAGCGGGACCGAAAGTCCGAAAAGCATTGATCCCTGCCGCAGGTTTTGGCACACGGCTTTTCCCGGCATCAAAAGCGACGAAGAAGGAGCTCTTCCCGGTCATCGATCGCGATGGAATCGCCAAGCCAGCCATTTTGCTGATTGTAGAAGAAGCGCTGCAAGCCGGGATTGAAGAAATCATCATCATTGTCCAAAAAGATGATTTACCAGAATTTCAGGATTTTTTTAACACCCAAATCTCGATCGAAAACTACAATAAATTGCCTCCTCATTTTCAGGAATATTCGCGGCGGATCCTCGAAATTGGCAAACGGATTAAATTCGTCGTGCAGCAAGCCCAGGAGGGTTTTGGGCACGCCGTATACAGCGCCAGAGCGGAGATCGGAGATGAACCTTTCCTGCTCATGCTTGGCGATCACCTATACCGCTCCAATTCATCCACTTCCTGTGCACAGCAGCTGGTGGATGCATTCCAACAGCACGGAAAGAGCGTGGTCGGCCTTCGCGTCACACCAGAGACCATGATCGCCAATTTTGGCACCGCGGGTGGTGTTTGGATCGAAGATAACCTCCTGCTCAATATCACCGAATTTGCCGAAAAACCAACCATGGAATATGCTCATTCCAATCTGCGCATCCCCGCCCTACCGGAGGACCAGTACCTGACCGTATTCGGCCAATATATTCTAAAACCAGAAGTATTCGACTTCTTGGAATTAAATATTACTAATAACGTTCGTGAACGGGGCGAATTTCAACTGACCAGTGCCCTCGACCGGCTGCGCCAGACTGATGGATTTTTGGGGTTAATCATGGACGGGCGCCGTTATGATATCGGCCTGCCGGATTATTACCTCGACACCCTGGCCAGCTTCCGCAAAGATTAATTACTTTCGGTCTGAAATATGCATAACAAATTGAAGCTTTCCCAGAATACAGGAAAGCTTCAATTTCATAAATCTGGGAACATTTACTGATCGCAAACAGTCTTTCTAATGATAAGATTTGTCTTTACGAGATTTGGCCCGTTAGAATATAAATTTTCGTGTTTTGACAGCTGAATTTTGTTATGATACCATGGAAATTATTCAAGGAGGAAGTGGCTATGCGCAAACTGGTTCCCTTCATCATCATTTCGTTACTTATCCTGAGCGGCTGTAATTTAACGCTCCAGTCCACTTCCGTATCGCCCACTGTGGATGTGCTCGGTACCCAGGTCTCCCAAAATCTCACCTCAACCGCTGCGGTCATCCAACCATTGCCGACAACCACTGCCCCCGGGGCTGATTTAACCCCATTACCAACCCAGATGGTTACTCAACCACCTACCGCAACCCCTTTACCTACTCGGACCGTAGAGTCTTCTGCAACTCCTACCATTACCCAGACCGTAAAGGTCGCTCCAACAGCGACCATTACACCTACATCAACCGGCATCCCGGGTGATCCTGTGACCAGTTTGGGACAACCGGATTGGAAAGATAATTTCCAGAAAGCATCCACCTGGGGATTGCAGTCTCCTTATGATGATGGACACACCCGCGTCAGCATCGAGTCCGGGAAGCTGGTAATTAAAAGCTACGACAGCAACGGTTGGCAGGGTTGGCGCATGATGAATATCAAGATCAAGGATTTCTACCTGCAAACCACCATCCAAACCCTGACTTGTGCCGGCTCAGATTTGTATGGAATAATTTTCCGCTCGCCGGATAATAACAAAGGGTATTGGCTGACAATCACCTGTGACGGTCATTACAGCCTGGAGGTAGGCGATATCAACGCGACAGACCCTGTGATTTCGTCAAAAACCAGCAACCTGATTAAATCAGGTTCAAACCAGGTCAATCGATTCGGCATCATGGCCCAGGGCAATAAAATTTCTTTCTATGCCAATGGAAAACTGGTTGAGGAAGTAACCAATGATGCTCTGACCAATGCCGGCTCCTTCGGTTATTTTATTGCAGCCAATAAAACGAATGGTTTTACGATAGAATCAACCGAAATCGCTTATTGGGAACTTCCTTGATGACCAACCAACTTTCACAACGCCAGAACGCGATCATGATTGCCCGCCAGGTGATCGCCCAAAATCCGGTTTACCTGGATACAGAAACGACTGGTCTGGAAAAAACAGATGAGATTGTCGAAATTTCCATTATTGATGATGCTGGAATTGTGCTCCTGGATTCTTTAGTAAAGCCTTCACAGTCTATCCCAGCCAGCGCCACCCGTATTCATGGCATCACCGATCAGATGGTGCAAAAATCACTTGCCTGGCCAATTCTCTGGCAGCAGGTTCGCCCTCTGTTGATTGGGAAAACCATTGTGGCGTATAACAGCGATTTTGATTATCGCTTAATCATCCAGTCGCATGCCCGTTACCGGCTTCCCTGGAAGGATAACCTGTCATTTTTTGACTTACTAAAGTTATATTCACACTTTCGGGGTGACTGGGATTCTAAACGGCGCTCCTGGCGTTATTTCAGCCTGGAGCAGGCCGGAAAATCAGCCAACATCGCCCTTCCCAATGCACACCGTTCTACTGCCGACACGTTGTTAACCCGCGAACTGCTGCATTACATTGCAAACCAGACTTCCTGATTTTTACCAGATCTTAATTCCTGAACCTTTAGACCAGCCTGAGAAAGGCTGGTCTTTTTGAACAATTATCATTTTTTTTTGCAAAATACCAGTATTTGGAGTGTATATAACCTTTTTGTAATAAGTTATTATTTATCTTTTAATGTTATTTCGTTAGAATAGTAAGTGTAAGGATCGAAAACCTTGAGAGGAAGAAAATATGAAGAAAATACCTTCGTCAGAAATAACCCCGGAACACATCTATTTGTCCCGGCGTCAAATAATGAAAGGGGCAGTTTTTTCCGCGGCGGCATTAGCTCTGGCAGCCTGTGCGCCGGCCAATACGCCGGCACCTGCGGCAGCTAGTCCGACCCAGGACTCAACCACGCCATCTGGTTCCGGTGAAACAGATGAATTAGGCAATCCGCTTACTTCTTATAAAAGTGTGACAACTTACAACAACTATTATGAGTTTGGACAGGACAAAATGTCTCCCTCTTTGTTGGCCGGTGATCTGGTCACTTCTCCCTGGCAGGTAGAAGTTGGAGGATTGGTAAACAACCCAATGACCGTGGATGTGGCGGATCTGCTTAAGAAATATGATCAGGAGGAGCGAATTTATCGCTTGCGCTGCGTTGAAGCCTGGTCTATGGTCATCCCCTGGACAGGATTTCCCCTCGCCAAGCTGCTTAAGGAAGTCGAACCCAAAGCAGAAGCGAAGTATGTGCGATTTGAGACCTTGAATGATCCAAAGCAGCTTCCAGGTGAGAACGATAGCTATTTCAAGTGGCCCTATGTGGAAGGTTTGCGCCTGGATGAAGCCATGAACGATCTGGCGATCCTGGGCACCGGCTTGTATGGAAAACCACTCCCTAACCAGGATGGAGCCCCCATCCGCCTGGTTGTTCCATGGAAGTATGGTTTCAAGAGCATCAAAGCGATCGTGAAGATCGACCTGGTGGCTGAAATGCCTACTTCGCTGTGGATGGCAGCTGCGCCCAATGAATATGGATTTTATGCGAATGTCAACCCGGAGGTGCCTCACCCGCGCTGGTCGCAGTCTACGGAACGGCGCATCGAAGGCAGCCGTGTAGCCACGTTAAAATTCAACGGATATGAAGAAGAGGTCGCCGGATTATATCAGGGTATGGATTTGAGTAAGAACTTCTAATTATGTTCAAATTCACCCGTTTTCAATGGTTTGTCCACATTGGCTCCTGGATTCCACTGGCTGTGCTGCTATATGATTATTTCCAGGGAAATCTCACAGCGAACCCTATCCAGGCGATCGAACAGCGGACTGGATTAATCGCCATCAACTGGCTGATGTTTTCCTTATCCTGTACGCCGTTAAATACACTGATTGGATTCAGACCGGCACTCAAAGTGCGCCGGCCACTCGGTTTGTATGCGTTTATGTACGCTGCATTGCATTTTCTGACATTTTTCGTCCTGGATTATGGCGCAAATCTCACCTTTATCTGGATGGATGTAAATAACAAGCTGTACATCTTTGTTGGCGCCTCCGCGCTCTTAATCTTGATCCCATTGGCCCTGACATCTACCAAAAGTATGATGCGAAAGCTGGGAAAACGCTGGAAAAAGCTCCATAAGCTGGTTTACGCGGCAGGTATCCTGGTGGTTTTGCACTATATCTGGGCTGTCAAAGCTGATATCCGGCTGCCGCTGGCTTATGGCGCGGCATTACTCCTTTTATTCCTTTTCCGCTGGCCAACCTTCCGCCAGTTGATCGCCCGTAAAAGATCGGACTGGATGTCTCGGGTTCGCCAGTTATTCGCTTCCCATCCGCCTGCTCCTGAGATAAAATAGAATAAGTGAACTATTATTCTGCTGTTGGGTTTTCTCAGAGCAGGAGGAAACGAACTGACATCTTTATCATCCGAGCAAAAATTAATTGTCAATAGCCCGGTAGATCGGAAGATTTTTCTATTCGGGCCAGGGGGAAGCGGTAAGACCACTGCGGGGGTATTACGGTTATTGAATCTCGTACAGCAGGGCGTGCCAGGTGAAAATATTTTGATCCTGGTACCCCAGCGTACACTGGCACGCCCCTATTACGACCTTTTACGTTCCTCTCAATTCCCTGCAGGGGGTAATGTAGACGTTGCCACCCTGGGGGGGCTTGCCCAGCGAATGATCGCCCTTTTCTGGCCTCTGATCGCCAGCCAGGCAGGCTTTGGAAAGCCCACCCAACCACCTGCGTTTCTCACATTGGAAACAGCTCAATACTTTATGGCCCGCCTGGTTAAACCTCTGTTGGATCAGGGCTATTTTGAGACAATCCATCTCGATCATAACCGCCTGTTCAGTCAGATCCTGGACAACTTGAATAAAGCGGCAGCCGTAGGTTTTGATGCAGCCAGCATCGGCGATAGACTTTCTTCTGCCTGGATCGGAAAACCGGAACAAACCCGGGCCTATGCTGACGCTCAAGATTGCGCCAACCGCTTCCGTGCTTTTTGCCTTGAAAACAACCTGCTGGATTTTTCATTGCAGTTGGAAATATTTATCCGGTATTTATGGCCATCAAATTTATGCCGCGAATACCTCACAAATGCCTACCGCCACTTGATTTTTGATAATGTTGAAGAAGACGTGCCCGTTGTCCATGATCTCATCGCCCAATGGCTGCCCAATTTTGAATCTGCGTTATTAATTTATGACACCGAAGGAGGGTACCGTTCATTTCTTGGAGCAGATCCTGAAAGCGGTTGGACACTGCAGCAAAGCTGCGATCAAGTGCTCAATTTTACCGAAAATTGGGTGAACTCACCGGAAATTGATGCCCTGCGCGATTCTTTCATTGCGGCTTTGCACCGCCAGCCGGAATCAATTGTCTCGCGCCACATCGAAAATGCGTACCAGATAACGCACCATAAGCTGCATCCCGAACTGCTGGATTGGATTTCTGACCAGGTTGCAGTGTTGGTTAACGAAAATAAGGTCCCCCCGGATGAAATTGCGATCCTCTCACCATTCCTTTCCGATTCGCTGCGTTTTTCTCTCATGGAACGCTTTAACCGGGCTGGAATTTCTGCCCGCTCACACCGTCCATCGCGTAGTTTGCGTGAAGAGCCTGCCACCCACTGCCTTCTGACATTTGCCAGACTTGCCCATCCCCAATGGGGGCTTCCAGTTACCCATTTTGATGTTCGCCTGGCGTTTATGCAGGCCATTCAAGACCTGGATCTGACCCGCGCCGATATTTTGGCAAAGATTGTATTCCGCCCCAACTGGTCCCAGGAAGGGTTGGTATCTTTTTCTACAATTCTTCCCGATATGCAGCAGCGCATCACCTACATCCTCGGTCAGCGCTACGAAGAACTGCGCGCCTGGGTAGAAGGATATCGCCAGGATGAACCGGCAGAATTGGATATCTTTCTCAGCCGAATTTTCGGTGAAGTTCTTTCTCAACCTGGTTTTGGGTTTCACCTGAATTACGACAGTGCGGGTGTGGCTGCCCAGCTCATCGAATCGGTGCAAAAATTTCGCTGGGCGACATCCGGAATTTTGAATGACGACCGCTCGTCCACCGGACAGGAGTACATTCAAATGGTCCTCGAAGGTGTGATTGCAGCCCAATATCTCCAACCCTGGCAGGAACAATCCGATGATGCGGTCTTTATTGCACCGGCATATACCTTCCTGATGGCCAATCGACCTGTTAGGTACCAGTTCTGGCTGGACATTGGCAGCATGGGCTGGTGGGAGCGATTATACCAACCGCTCACCCACCCCGTGGTGCTCAACCGTCACTGGCCAGCGGGACGGCAATGGACGGATGCGGATGAATATGCTGCCAACCAGCAATCTCTCGAACGATTGATATCCGGATTGGTCCGCCGTTGCGGTGAAAAAATATTTTTATGTGCTGCTGGTATGAATGAGCGTGGAGAGGAACCCCGCGGACCCTTGCTGCAGGCGATCCAGACGATATTGCGGCGCAGCAGTCACCAGGGAGGTGGCGATGCTCGCCAGGCTTAATCCACGCCCTGCCCAGGTAGAAATTCTGGATTATATTCAAGGGTGGATGGGGATTTCTGCCGTACCCGGCAGTGGTAAAACCCACACCCTTTCCGCATTGGCCGCCACGCTCCTGGTAGAAGAACGCCTCGAACCAGATCAGGAAGTGCTGGTTGTGACCCTGGTCAATTCCGCTGTCAACAATTTTTCACAGCGCATCGATTGGTTCATTCAAGGGGAAGGCCTGCTGCCTGATATCGGATACCGGGTGCGGACACTGCACGGACTGGCAAACGACATTTTAAGAGAACGACCGGATTTAGCTGGCCTTTCTGACCGGTTTCAAATCCTGGATGAGCGCGATGTTAACCAAATCCTGAACGATGCGTCCATAAATTGGCTGAAATCTCATCCCCAGTTTTACGACGAATATTTAAATCCAGATGTTTCCACCTCACAGATCAACCAGGCGCGGAGGAGGTTTCCCCAACAGGTCGCTTCCATCGCCGGGGCCTTTATCCGCATTGCCAAAGATCAACAATCCACACCCTCCGAATTAAACGAAAAGCTTTCTGGCTTGAAAAATCCACCTTTACTGCTTCAAATGGGCTGTGAGATTTTCAATGATTACCAACGAGCCCTTTCTTACCGCAGTGCGGTCGATTTTGACGACCTGATCCGGCTTGCATTGGTCACCTTACAAACTGACGTAGACTTCCTGAATCGCTTGCGCTACCGCTGGCCATACATCCTTGAAGATGAAGCCCAGGATTCGAGCCGCTTACAGGAAGAAATACTCTCGCTTCTGGCCGGTCAGGAGGGCAACTGGGTTCGGGTTGGCGATCCCAACCAGGCGATTTACGAAACCTTCACCACCGCAGACCCGCATTATTTAATCGATTTTGTGCAAAATCCTGAAGTAAAACGGACTGTTCTGCCGAATTCAGGCCGGTCGACGCAATCGATCATCAACCTGGCCAACTACCTGGTCGAATGGGTTCAAAACGATCACCCGGCGGAAGAACTGAGGGATGCATTGTTTCACTCCATCATTGAACCATCCCCAAAAAATGATCCTCAACCCAATCCGCCAGACAACCCAAAAGGAATTTATCTCTCGCGATTGAAATTATCACCGAATGATGAGGTGGCCGCCGTCGTCAAATCAATCATCAGCTGGCTCCCAGATCATCCCGAGCAAACCCTTGCGGTCTTAACCCCGCGCAACGAACGCGGCGCTGATGTGGTTGCGGCGCTGAAAAAAGCCGGAATAGAACCGGTTGAATTGTTGAGGTCGTCCTTATCTACCCGGCAGACGGCGGATCTTTTTTCGGCAGTGCTGCGTTTTCTGGCTGATCCTGCATCGACCCCCAAACTGCTGATAGCTTATCGAGCATTACGCCGTGAACAGCTGCAAGACAAAGAGACTGCGCCCATCGTTCAGGCTGCCGCCAGCCTGCTCCACCGCTGTGCGCGTCTGGAAGATTACCTGGCCCCCACACCTGAGCATGACTGGTTGGCAGAGTTATCTCCAGAAGCAGTTCCGCAGGGCGTTTTAGATGAGCTGGAATTATTACGCAATCGGATCGTCCCCTGGCAAAAAGCCACGGTTCTGCCAATCGACCAACTCTTACTCACCATAACCCAGGATATTTTCGATCAATCAACAGATCTGGCCCTGGCCCACAAACTGGCGCTCGTATTGGAAGGAATGTCTCGCAGCCGCCCTGATTGGCGCTTGCCTGAATTCAGCGAGGAGCTGGCAGCAGTAGCCCGCAACGAACGTAAATTTCTTGGGTTTACAGACGAGGATACAGGTTTCGATCCGGAGCAGCACCGGGGTAAGGTGGTGGTCGCCACGATCCATAAAGCCAAAGGCCTGGAATGGGACCGGGTGTACCTTATGTCGGTCAATAATTACGACTTTCCCTCTCTCGAACCCTATGATACATATTTTTCCGAGAAATGGTTTATTCGCGGCCAGCTCAACCTCGAAGCCGAAGCCTTATCCCAACTGCGGGGATTGATTGCCGGCAACCCGGCGCTCATCGGATTGGAAGAAGGTCTCGCCACCCGCGCAGCCCGAGTAGATTATGCCGCCGAACGTCTGCGGGTTTTATATGTCGGCATCACCCGTGCCCGCCGTGAATTAACCATTACCTGGAATACCGGACGGCGCGGAGATTGTATTGCGGCGATACCCTTGCTCGAATTAACCCGTTATTGGGAAGAACAACAATGAACAGTTTTCCACAGGATTTTCAGTTCAGTCAGCACAATTTACAGGATTACGTGGACTGCCCGCGCAGGTTTGAACTGCGCTATCTGCAGAAGCTGAAATGGCCGGCCCTGCAAAGCGAGCCCGTTTTGGAAATGGAGCATCGGGCAGAATTGGGGCGCCGCTTTCATGAAATGGTCCACCAATCCCACCTGGGAATCCCGCAAGAGCAAATTTCCAGCCAGGCGCAGGACGTTGAGCTGGCGTTATGGTGGTCTGAATATACCGCTTCACCCATTCTCAATGAACTCCCCGCGAACCGCAGGTCAGAGTATTTGCTGACTACCCCTTTTGCCGGATACCGCCTGGCGGCAAAATACGATCTCCTCGCAATCGATCCGGGGAAGCGAGCGGTTATCGTCGACTGGAAGACATCCGGCAAGCCTTTGCCCAGAAGATACCTGGTAGACCGGCTTCAGACCCGTGTATACCCCTTTTTGCTGGTTACCGCCGGACAGTCGCTCAACGGCGGCGATGTTTTGAAACCGGAGCAGGTGGAATTGATTTATTGGTTCACCAGTCAGCCAGATCAACCGGTGCATATACAGTATTCAGAAAAGTTGTTTCGCTCAGATGGCGAATATCTGCAAGCTTTGGTCAAAGACATTTCTACGCGTCCTTCCGGCCAATTTCCACTCACCCTGGATGAAAAGAAATGCACTTACTGCGTTTACCGTTCCCTTTGCAATCGGGGAATACAAGCCGGTAATTGGCAGGAAGATTCAGAAGAAGATGACACGCCGATCGACCTCGAACAACCTTTCGACCAGATTGGAGAAATAGAATTTTGAACGAGGAAGGCAGTCGCTGGATCGAACCACCGTCCGTGGAGGTGCCCCACAGCATTCTTAACCAGATTGGTGAACCTCGCTTTCTCGCAGAGGCGTTGGTCCGCAGGGGATTTTTAGATGGGCAGCGTCTGCGGGAATTTCTTGACCCCAACCTGTACAAACCTGCCAGACCCGATGCCCTGCCGGATTTAAGGAAAGCCGCGGACCGGATCGAAAGCGCGGTGAAATCAGGTGAAACGATCGGCGTATGGGGCGATTTCGATGTCGATGGGCAAACAGCCACTGCGCTGCTGGTGCAGACCCTGCAGGATTTGGGCGCAAAAGTAAAGTATTTCATCCCGATCCGCGAGCGCGATTTGCACGGTGTGGCCCTACCTGCGCTGGTATCTTTCCTCAACACAGGTATCAATCTCGTAGTAACCTGCGATACTGGGATCTCAGCCCATGAAGGTGTGAACCTGGCCAGAGAGCGGGGTATTGATTTTATCATCACGGATCATCACACACTCCCAGAAACCTTGCCCGCCGCCTTCGCTGTTGTGAATTCGCAGCGATTAGCACCCGGGGAGGCATTATCGCCATTATGCGGGGTGGGTTGTGCCTACAAGCTGGCTGAGGAACTGCTGGTGCGCGCTAACCGTACCGGAAAAGCGAATGATTTATTGGATCTGGTAGCATTAGGCACGGTCGCAGACCTGGCATTATTAACCGGAGACAATCGCTTCCTGGTACAGCGCGGTTTGGAGCAACTGCGAAGATCGCCACGCCCGGCGATCGAGGCCATTCTTGAAATGGCCAATGTCTCTCCCGAACAGATTACCGAAGAGCAAATTTCGTTCATCATTGCCCCCCGCCTGAATGCTCTCGGCCGGTTGGATGATGCCAATCCGGCAGTGCCTTTCTTCCTGGCAAGGTCACTGGCAGAAGCGCGGCCAATGGCGGCACGTCTCGAAGCACTGAATGCGCGCAGGAAACTATTGTGTGATCAGGTGTTCCAGGCCGCCCAGGCACAGCTTGAGCGGGAGCGATCTCTTCTCGAGCATCCGGTTATTCTGCTTGGGCACCCGGCCTGGCCAGGCGGTGTGTTGGGGATCGTCGCCAGCCGGTTATCTGAAATCTATCTGAAACCAGTCATCCTGTTGACCACCCCTCCCGGAGAGCCCGCTCGAGGTTCTGCACGTTCGATAGAAGGCGTGAATATTACCCGGGCCATATCCAATGCGCAGCAATTGCTCAACAACTTTGGCGGACACCCCATGGCGGCCGGATTGTCGTTCGATGCAGGAAAAATGACTGAAGTTCACCATCTGATCGACGATGACGTCCGCCAGCAGCAGTCTCAGGTGCAGTTTCCTACCGCCAGGCTGGTAATCGACGCTTTCATACCATTAGAAAAACTGACCCTGGAAATGGTTGAATCCCTCGACCGCCTGGCCCCATTTGGTCCCGGCAATCAGCCATTAACCCTGGCTACCCGCAACCTGTCCCTGCTAAGCCAGGTTCGTTTCGGAAAGAACAATGAACACCTGCAGTTAATCGTCGAGGATTCTACCGGAAGAACCCAAAAAGTGGTCTGGTGGCAAGGCGCAGGGCTCCCATTACCAGATAGCCGGTTTGACATGGCTTACTCAGTCCGCGCCAGTAATTACCGCGGGCAGCAAACAGTACAGGTGGAATGGGGAGGTTATCGCATCATTGAAGAGAGCATCCCCCTGCATAAACAGCGCCTGGTTCAGCATATTGAAGATCATCGCAATGAGCTGGACCCCTCTTCATCGCTTGCGGCCTGGATAAATGAACCCAATACAATCCTATTTGCCGAGGGAGACCACCCCTACCGGCACAGCGCAGTGGACCGCAATCATCTCGTCGCTGCCCAGAACCTGGTGATCTATTCGATCCCACCTGGTCGTGATGAACTGCAGGCAATTCTGGATACCGTCGCACCTCAGCAGGTGATCTGGTTTGGCATTAATCCGGGTGATGATCAATTTTCACCTTTTGTGACTCGCCTGACGGGCCTCGTGCGGTATGCGATAAAATCACGCCAGGGACAGACAACGATCTCTGAACTGGCTGCTGCAACGGCTCAACGGGATCGAACGGTAGCAGCCGGTTTGGCCTGGCTGGCTGCGCGCGGGTATGTAACAGCAGAAATCACGGATACGCAGGTCCAACTTTCCACAGGAGGAAATGCCAACCCGGATTTTACAAACCAGCTGGAAAAAGACGTTACCTACCTGCTGAGAGAAACGGCAGCCTTTCGGGCTTATTGCCAGAAGATTGACTTAAAATTATTAATCCTTTGATCGTCCTTGAGGAGGTTCATTGATGGCAGAACTGAGCTGGGGAATTTTAGGTACCGCACGCGTTAACCGGTTGGTGATACCCGCTTTACATGCTTCACCACGCAACAAACTGGTCGCTGTGGCCAGCCGCGATCAGGTACGCAGCCAGGAATATGCAAAACAGTGGGAAATTCCACAGGCGTTTGGCTCCTATGAAGCGTTATTGAATTCTTCGGATATCGATGTGGTTTATATTCCCTTGCCCAACCACATGCACGCGGAATGGGCAATAAAAGCAGCCCAGGCGGGGAAACATGTGCTGTGTGAAAAACCTCTGGCGCTCAGCGTAAGTGATGTGGATGCCATGCATACGGCAGCCAAAAATGCTGGCGTAAAGATCTCAGAAGCCTTCATGTATCGCCACCATCCACAGACACTGAAGGTACGCGAACTGATCGAAAGCGGCTCTCTGGGTCAAATTGGTTATATTCGCGGAACTTTTTCATTTATTCTTGACCGCCCAGGAAATATCCGCTGGTCTCCGGAGACAGGTGGCGGCAGCCTGTGGGATATTGGTTGTTATCCGGTCAGTTATGCACATATGGTAATGGGCAGTGCCCCAATTGGGGTGTTTGCCACCCAAACGATTGGCCCAAGTGGAGTTGATTTGAGCATTGCCGGTCAGATGCGGTACCCAAACGGCGGGATTGCACAAATTGAATCCAGCTTTACGCTGCCGTACTATGCCTCCATCGAAATTCGCGGGACGGAAGGCACGGTTCTGGTGCCCGATCCATACAATCCAAAACAGGTGGAAACCAGTATCATTGTGGTTCGAGGTGATGACCGAGAAGAAATTAAATTTCATTCCCCACACCTTTACCTGGGAGAAATTGAAGATCTGGCAGATGTCATCCTGACCCAAAAACAGCCGCGTTTACCCTTGAATGAGAGCAGGGAAATCATCGCCACATTGACCGGATTGTACCGTTCAGCGCGAGAAAATCGACCTTTGCCCTTTGATCGCGCTGGCTACGCGCTTTAAGAGACCTTGGTTTTTCGATCAAAATGTGATAAACTAATCGCTTGTGTGGTGGGCATCAAATTTTGTGATGCCTTTCCGCTCCTGGCCAAAATCGCATTTGCCAGGGGCAATCCCATGGAAAGGAGGTTACCTGTATGCGCACGTATGAAGCAGTATTGATTGTCGACCCTGATCTCGATGAAGAAGCATTAACTGGCGTCGTGGATCGAGTCAAAACCTGGATGACTGAATCCGGTGGAACCATTACCAAAGTTGACATGTGGGGCAAACGACGGATGGCTTATCTTATCCGTAAGAAGCATGAAGGAAATTATGTGCTGATCGTCGCCGAATTGGACCCATCGTCTACCGCTGAACTCGAACGTAATTTGCGCTTTCTGGAACCAGTGATGCGGTACATGCTCACTGTAACCAAGTAATTTGCTTTTTACTTGACGTGATTTGTTATTGTCAGGCAAGGAGAAAGATATGAGCCGGGGATTGAATAAAGTTATGATCATCGGTCACCTGGGGCGAGACCCCGAGATGCGGTATACCCCATCCGGACGTCCCGTGACGACTTATACAGTTGCCACGAGCCGGTCCTGGAATACTGCCGACGGTGAACGCCACACAGAAACAGAATGGTTTAATATTGTCGCCTGGGGAAACCTCGCAGAGATTTGCAAGCAGTACTTAACCAAAGGCCAACAGGTTTACATTGAGGGCCGGCTGCAAACTCGTCGTTGGGATGATTCCGAAGGGGTCAAGCATTCTTCTGTGGAAATTGTGGCCAACGAAATGATGATGCTCGGCGACCGGCGTGACAATAACCATGCACAAACGGGTCAAACCGTTGATGTTGATCAAATTGAAGATGAATTTCCCTTTTAATCGGAGAAAAACGCATGACCGATGATATGAATTCTGAAAGCCGCGCACCAGCTGGCCGCCGTTATGTTTCTCGACCCAAGTTCTGCCAGTTCTGTGTAGACAAGAATATCGAGATCGACTACAAGGCCATTGATATTCTGCGTCGTTATGTAACTGAAGAAGGCAAGATCCGCCCGCGCCGTCAAACGGGCACTTGCGCTCGCCACCAACGCGAGCTGGCTCACGCGATTAAACGTGCCCGTCATCTGGCCTTCTTGCCCTACGTGGCAGAACCCAGAGAAGAATCGTTCCGATAACACGATTCAGCCATTCATGGGCATAGGGTGAAAACCGCTATGCCCTTTTTTGAACAAAGGCGCATGTATGCCGCAAAAACCAAAGAATTACATTCCAACAAAAAAACATCTCGCCCGTATGGAGCGCGAGCGCATCCAACGCCGCAATCTCCTGATTGGAATGGGAATTGTTGTATTGCTCGTCGTGGGCATAATCGGATACGGTTTGCTGGATAACCTCGTACTGGTGTACAACCAACCTGTGGCTCAGGTTGGAAATGAAGTAATCACCGTTAAAGAATACCAGATACAGACAAAATTCCAACGCTACCAACTGATCCAGCAATTCAACCAGTATTACCAATTCATGACACAGTTTCAGGGCGACCCGTTTGGTTTAACACCGCAGCTTAAAGATATTGAGACCAAACTCAGCCAACCTGCTGTGTTAGGCAAAGACGTCGTGGACCAGATGGTCGCTGATCTGGTGATTGAAAGAGAAGCGTTAAAACGCGGTATTACCGTTAGTGATGCCGAAGTGAACGATTATATTCAGAAATTGTATGGATATTTTCCCAACGGCACGCCCACTCCAACCATCACCCCATCGGAGATTGTCACATCGACTTTTTCAGCAACCCAGCTTGCCCTGATAACGCTGACCCCTACGCCTACCCCCGGACCCAGCCCAACGCCAACCGACACCCCAACCGCGACCGCGACCGCAACCCCGGGTGAGGGAACGCCTACCGCGGTCCCACCGACAGCAACCCTGGTTCCCTCAGACACACCGACGGTGACGGTTACCCCCAGCGAACCTTCTGCGACACCAACCATCACAGAAACGCCGACCATAACAACCACGCCGACCGTATACACTGAAGATCTCTTTAAGGGCCAAGAACAAACCAGTTTTGATAATTTTGCCAAGTTCGGCTTCACCGAGGCTGATTTCCGAAAATTGATCAAATATCAGATTTATCGTGAAAAGCTTCTGGAGGAATTCGTCAAAGCCGTACCCACCACCCAGGAAAAGGTATGGGCTCGTCACATCCTGGTGGCAGATCTGGCAACGGCAAACAAGGTGGAAGATCTCCTGAAACAAGGCGAAGATTTTGGTCGTCTTGCGGCTGAATACTCCACCGATACCGGCACGAAAGATAAGGGCGGGGATCTGGGCTGGTTTGCAAAAGGCGCTATGGTTGCACCGTTCGAGGACGCCGCCTTCAGCATGAATATAGGCGAAATCAGCCAACCGATTGAATCCAATTTTGGCTACCACATCATCCAGGTTCTTGGGAAAGAGAACCAGCCTTTGACCGAAGCGGAAATACAATCCAAAGGCCAGTCAGATTTTCAGGACTGGTTGACTACAGCCACGACAGCCGACGATGTGAAAATATTCAACGCCTGGACCAATCACCTGGTGACAGAACCTGCGTTCAACCCACCCGTGCTGCCCGGCGCAGATACTACGCAGCCCACCACAGCCCCATAAATTAATTACTTAAAAGCAAAATGCCCGCCAAAAAGGCGGGCATTTTGCTTTTAAGTACGATGTGCTTACTGCACCATCTCTTCGCTGACTTCATCCAAACGCAGGCTGATCACCTGGCTGGCTGAATCCCGCCCCATGGTAACCCCATAAATCACATCCGCCGCCTGAACGGTGTTGCGGTTGTGGGTAATTACAATAAACTGGGTCTTCATACTGAGTTCTTTTAATAACTCGGTGAACCGGCCCACATTGGATTCATCCAGCATGGCGTCGACCTCATCCATGACACAGAAAGGGGTCGGGGAGATTTTTAGCAAGGAGAAAATAAGCGCCACAGCGGTCAGGCTGCGTTCTCCACCAGATAGAAGGGATAGGCCCTGTTCACGCCTGCCTGGCAGCCGGGCTTCGATATCAATGCCGGTCTCAGCAGGATTTTCCTCATCCACCAGCACTAATTTTGCGGAACCGCCGCCAAACAGTCGGGTGAACATGATCTTAAATTCAGCGGCGACCGCATCAAAGGTCTTTCGAAATTCCCTACGCATCAATTCGTCTAATTCGGCGATCACCTGGCGGAGATCAATGTCGGCTTTGCGCAGGTCTTCAACCTGCCGGGTCATAAATTCAAAACGTTCTTTAACTTCCAGATATTCTTTGTGTGCTTCGGGATTGATTGCTCCCATGCGGCGCATCTGTGCGCGCTGGCGGTTAATCTGATCTTCAATATCGGATGAAATTTCGGTCAGCATCGGAAGCTGTTCCACCATCCCGTCCAGCGGGAGGGGTGACGGTCCGGTCACATCCACGTTGTACTCAAAAGCCACCAGGCCAAAATCATCTTCAATTCTCCGGCGCAGGGAATTCATGGTATCCTGCACCCGCCCCAGTTCAAGCTGGGATTGCGTAGCGTAGCGATCCGCAACCAATGCAGCTTGTTGAGCAGCGGTTTGCTCGGTCTGGGAAGATGTGTACTGCTCCTCCAGATTGAGAAGCTCGTTCTCAATCGGATCGATTTCATGTTGGAGCAGTTCGATTTTTTGTTGTATTTCGCTTTCACTGGCTTGAAGCGATTTGATCAATCCATCTAATTCAACGAAGGCAACCTGCAAACCTGCCAGGCGTTCTTGCAGTGTAGCAAGACGTTGTTGGCTCGAAAGCATCACCCGCTGATGTTCGTCAAAACGACGTTGAGCCTCTTTGACAGCCCGGTCAGCCACAGCCACACTGGTCGCCCAATGTGCCGTCTGCGCCTGCAGTTCATCCACCGGCAGACCGGCGAGCGCTCGATTTTGCGTGCGGATCTCATCGTTTAACCGCTTAACCTGGTGATCCAGATTGGCAATTTCCTTCTGAAGGTCCGCAGCTTCAGATCGAGTCTTTTTCAACTGGTTTTCGCTATTGTCCAGCTGACTGCGCTGATATTCATTCCTTTGCCGGCTCTGCTCAACTGCCAGATTGGCTTGCTGGACCTGTTGGTTGGCTGCACCTAAATCCTGGCTGGCCTGGCGAAGCTGTTTCTCTAAATCCTGTCCGGTTTCGCGGTTTTTCTCAAGCTGTCCTTCAATTTCAGCAATGGTTTTGAGGGCGTCATCGACCTTTTGGGCCACCTCGGAAAGGCGATCCTTCAGTTCTTTTTTCTGGCGCGGCCTTCCGATGATTCCCGAACGTCCATCCTGACCGGCCAGGACCACGCCGCCCGGATAGAATACTTCCCCTTTTAAAGTTACCAGGCGTGCATCTTCTGGAAGGTCTTTCACCAGGCGCCGCGCCGCGGCTCGCGTGCGCACCACCCAGGTCTTTCCCAATAATTTTTGAGCGAGTGGCTGCAACTCAGTGGGCACTTCCAGCAGATTGACAGCCATGCCTACAAATTCGGCATCCTCCAAAACGCTGGAACTGTCATCCGTGTCAGGACGCGAATTGGAGAAGAGTACTGCCCGGCCTTTTTCACCCTGATCAAGAAGGTGAAGGATTTCCTCAATCTGCTGCGCATTCTCCAAAATGATGCCATCCAGATATTCACCAAGTACAGCCGCGATTGCAGTTTCGTACTGGGCGGGAACCTGCATTAATCCACTGAGCGCCTGAATTTTCCCTCCCAGTTTTCCCTGGTTTGAAGCCTGCAGCAGGTAGCGCGCACCCTGGTTTAACCCGCTGAATGATCGATCTGCCTGTTCCAATACGTCCAGTTGAGCCTTGACCCGCGTTCGTTCTGCGTCCAAACCGGCGCGTACATCCAACGCTTGCCGGCGCTGTGTTTCACTGGCCTGCATGGATTTGCGGTGGTCAATTATTTTTTCTTCAATTTTTCGGCGTTCTTGTTCAAGCTGGCTGCGCCGCTGGCTTGACTCTTCTAACCGGGTTTGGGCATCATTCAGCACCTGAATTTCACGCGTCAATCCCTGGCGCAGGTTCTGAAGTGCGGCATCCAGGGTTTCCGCGCGGCTGGTTAGTTCCGTCATGTGAGCACGAAGTTGAACCTGGCGGGTTTCAACATTGAGCAAATTGCGCCGGTTTTCGCGCAGCGCCTGTTCGATTTTCTCTCTTTCTTTCATGCGCGCCCGGAAAGCAGCCTGCGCTGCGGCAGATTGCTCCTGGGAGTCGGCCATTTCTTGTTTAAGGTGAGCCAGTTCGGCATGCAGGGTTTGTGATCTCTCATCCAGACCCTTTCGTTCTTCCTGCAGCCGGCCTAAATCACCTTGCAAACTTAAAATAAGATCCTGGTTAGCACGCTGGCGTTCATCCATCACGGCCAATTCACGGTTTACTTTCTCCCGTTGGCCATGGAATTCAGCCGATTGGGCATGAAGTTCGTTTAACCGGTTGCGGTTCGTCAAAACCGCCTGGCGTTGGACATCCAGCTTGTGGTCAATTTCCTCCAGGCGTTGGCGCGACTGCCCCTGGCGTTCTTCCTGGGCCTGGTTTACTTCTCGCGAATGTGCCAGGTCCACCTGCACCTTGTGCCAGTGATAGCCATACCAGTCACGCAAAAGAACGCGCAGATCAGCCTTAATCCTTTCATATTCAATCGCCCGCCGGGCTTGCTTTTCCAGGCTGTGCAGTCGGGGTTCCAACTCTGCCAGGATATCCTGCACCCGGTCCAGATTACGCCGGGTTGTTTCCAGGCGGGTCAAACTCTCTTCACGCCGACTGCGGTACAGTCCAATTCCAGCTGCTTCTTCGAAAAACCGCCGCCTTTCCTCGGGTTTCAAAGATAAGGCTGCATCCACCAGACCCTGCCCGATGATCGTATAAGTTCGTTGTGCCAGCCCGGACTGGCCTAAAAGCTCGGAAATTTCTCTTAACCGCACCCTCTGACCATTCAGCAGGTATTCGTTTTGACCATCCCGGTATGCACGGCGGGTTAAAGCCACTTCACCAAAATCGATCGGCAGCCAGCCATCCGAATTATCAAAAACAATCGTGGCAGAAGCCATCCCGGCGCGAGGCCGCTGCTCGGAACCGCCAAAAATCATATCTTCCGTTTTACGACCACGCAGGAGTGAATAGGATTGCTCGCCCAATACCCAGCGCAGCGAGTCGGCGATATTGGATTTCCCCGAACCGTTAGGGCCCACGATCGCCGTAATAATCCCTGGAAATTCAAACGGCGTTTTACTGGCAAAGGTTTTATAGCCGTGAAGTTCCAACGACTTCAAGCGAGGATTATAAGCTGGAATGAGATCGGTCATTCGATCATTCCCAGCCGGTTTAACGCATCACGAGCGGCTGATTTGGTTGCCTGCTGCTTACTGTGCCCGGAGCCAGTGCCGTAGGTGGTGTCATTCACAATCACATCCACTTCAAATGTCCTGGAATGATCTGGCCCGGAAATATTGCGGGTGACGTAATACGGTGCAGGGAAACCCTGCGATTGGATCCACTCTTGAAACATACTCTTTGGGTCGTCCACCCGGTGGGTAAAGAGCACTTCGTCTGCGGCCTCTTTTAGCAAGGGTGAGATGAACTTAATCACCATATCCAACCCCTGGTCGAGGTAAATGGCGCCAATAAAAGCCTCGAAAGTGTCGCATAAAATTGGAGAGCGGTCGCGCCCGCCGCCATGGCTCTCACCCCTTCCCAGGCGCATGGCATTCCCCAGATTAATTTTCCGGCTGAAATTTGCCA
This sequence comes from uncultured Chloroflexia bacterium, assembly GCA_963768585.1. Lineage (GTDB taxonomy): Bacteria > Chloroflexota > Anaerolineae > Anaerolineales > Anaerolineaceae > CAVUNY01. The sequence continues at coordinate 7,130 of CAVYIF010000013.1, read as the reverse complement.
GTTGGTCGGTATAGACCAGGGCCGAGCGCATACGCGTCAGATCCCCTTCGGGCATTTCTGGATAGCGATTATAAAGCCAGGCTCCAACCACAAAATCAAGAACGGCATCGCCCAGAAATTCCAGGCGCTCATTATCTTCAAGCGCTTCCGGATGCTCGTTTAGGTAAGAACGATGTGTCATTGCCCGGTTGAGCAACAACCAATCTTTAAATACAAGCCCCAGTCTCTTCGCCATATCGCGCGGAGACTCTAACTCGGGCTGCGAATTTTGCTGTTCCATGAATACCTCCCGAGAACCAAGGGAGGGCGAGCCACCCTTCCCGGTAAGACCGGGCAAGGCAGCTGGCGCTCCTTTTGTTCTCATCTTTATTTGTAAGTTAATCCCCTTGATGAGGGTGGTAATCACCTTCCACCCAAACTTCACCGTGAGCGCCAATTTCTTTTTTCCATATCGGGACGATTTCTTTCAAGCGGTCAATGCCGTATCGGGCCGCTTCAAATACACCCGTGTCGCGGTGCGGTGCCCCACAGGCGATCAAAACAGTGGGGGTCTTTGGTTCCAACCGGCCAATGCGCTGCACGATCACGATTCCTTCCACCGTGGGCCATCGCTGGCGAATTTCCTCAGACACCTGACCCATTTTTGCTTCTGCCATGGGGATATAGGCTTCATATTCGAGAGCAAGCGTATCGTGTGCCTCGCCGCGCGTGGTCACACCGCGCACCATGCCGCTGAATACGCAGACTGCACCGGTCGTTTCCAATGTAATTTGCGCCACCAGGTCATCCAGGTCAAGCGGATCATGCGTCACCTTCAGGATCGTAGGAAAATCAGCGCCGCCGCTGACTGGCGGGAACAGGGCAACCTCGGCCTTGGGTGGAATCACATCCGTATCGGCCGCATACACCTGGTTCACCGAAACCAGCGCATTTGGCAGTAATGGAACGACCGCCGGATATTTTTGTTCAACAGCCGCCTTTAGGTCCGCTACAGTAGCATCTTCAGGCAGTTCCAACTCGGCCCGTTGGGTCCTGGCGCGATCGCGCAGGCCTGCAAAAAATAAAATCGAAATCAACATATCAATATTCACTCATCGGGAGACCATTTCGTTGACCACATCACCGCTTACCCCGCCGTGTTTTTCAACCAGACGGATGTTTTGGATGCGTCCCGTCTTCTCCACTGCCTTTACCATATCATAAACTGTCAGGGCTGCCACCGAGACCGCCGTCAGCGCTTCCATCTCGACCCCCGTTTTTCCACTGGTGCGCACTTCAGCCCGGATTTGTACCCCGGATAAATTGTCATCCAGTTCGAGACCAACTTCCACCTGGTTTAAGGGCAGTGGGTGGCATAATGGAATCAATTCAGCGGTCTTCTTGGCCGCGATAATCCCGGCTATTTGGGCCACGGTGAGCACATCCCCTTTTTTCATCAAACCCTGGCGGATCAAGGCCACGGTTTCTGGTTTAAGGTGCACTTCCCCGCGGGCGACTGCCCAGCGCTCGCTGACAGGTTTCGCGCCGACATCAACCATGTGGGCGGAACCGCTTTCATCCAGGTGAGATAACCGGTCGGGTGACATGCCTGAATTATAATATAATAACCCCCGTGAGCTTATATACAAGATCTCCTAAAACACAAGTTGCCAGCCATCAAACCGAAGGATACACTATCCAGACCGACCTGTATGCCGGTCCGCTGGATCTGCTGCTCGATTTGATCGATCGAGCCGAGCTGGATATCACCAAACTGGCCCTGGCTCAGGTGACGGATCAATACCTGGCTTATATGCACGGACTGGAAAACCGCGAAGCTGCCGAGGTGTCAGCGTTTTTGGTGATCGCTGCCCGCCTGGTTCAAATCAAATCAGCAGCGCTGCTTCCACGCCCGCCGGTGGTAGATGCCACAAATGACGAACCAGATCCAGCCGAGGCCCTGGCCCGCCAGCTGATTGTGTACCGCCGGTTTAAACAGCTGGCCGCCATCCTGGAAGGACGCCAGCAGGCAGGCCTGCGTACTTACCTGCGTATTTTTGTACCTGAAGTCAAAGTGAATGCGAAATTGGATTTAACCGGAGTGACTTTGCAAGACCTGCTAAGAGCGGCCTGGAATGTTTTTGCCACCAAGAACGCACTGCCAGCATTAAGCGAGGTAGTTAATATGCCGCGGATCACAATCAGCGACCGCATCCGCTCCATTCTGGCGGTGCTGCGCGGCGGGGATATGCCCACCTTTCACCGCTTGCTGCAGGGCCACTCTCGGCTGGAGGTGGTGGTGACGTTTTTGGCGATGCTGGAGCTGGTCAAACGGCATATCATCTCAGCCAGCCAGGAAGGTTTGTTCGAAGAGATCCAGATTACAACCTCGGGGGACCTCGATGATCAATCTGAGATTGAAGTTGAATTCACGGAATAAATAAAAAAGAGTGGATATGGTGCGACCATATCCACTCTGTAAATCCAGCAATCTCTTTTACTGTTGTTCGAGGTCCTCTTCGTCTTCTTCGTCCATGTCGTACGGCAGGCGCCCACCCAGCCAGACGATCATCAAGCGAATATCATATTCATGCGCCTGATTCTCCGGATATTTTTCCTTAAAAGCGGCATCCAGCACATCGTAATTTTCTTCTTTCGGCCAGGCGGCGATAAAGCCCGGCAGCTTGGTGCGGTCTGCATCGGGCGGCAGCAGTTCCCATTTTCGCTCCACCAGGAGATCATAAACCTGCTGGCGCAGTTCAAGTATCCAGCTCAGACCAGGCTGCCAAAATCTGGGCCACAAAATCGGGATGCTTCTCAAAGGCAGTTCCGGCTCCTTTGGCTTTAATCAACAGCGGCGCCACGGTGCTGTTGCGAAAACCAGGCAGGCGCACATAACGCTTGATCAAATTCTGGATCTTGTTCCGGCGTTCGGAGGGAAGTTCATCCAGGTGGCCGAGCACCTTTTGAATCACTTCCTGGCGGTATTCAGGCAGCATAAACTGGTCAATACCATGAAACATCACAAATTGGACTTCATTCTTATCACTCATGGGCTCGATTATACCAAACCTGCATAAATAATTAGCTTTTCTGCCTGTCCGTGACCGGCGCAGCCCAGATGCACCCTCAGGAACGCTCGTCAGAAGACGATCTTGCCTGGTCTACATCCGTGCTCGCGATATTTAAAACCAAATCGCTGGTCTCATCCAGCAGGGATATATCCGCCGGGGAGAGGCGCCAGCCTATGGCACCGGCATTTTGCCGGGCCTGCTGCGCATTTTTGGCACCCGGGATGGGTAAGGTGCCTTTACAGATGCACCAGTTCAATGCCACCTGAGCGATGGTCTTGCCTTCGTGATCCATACCAATCTTCTTCATCAACTGGATCAGGGGTTTAACCTGGTCCAGATATTTGCGGTTGTACTTGCGCCCTCGAAAACCACGGATAGGATTCTCCGCCGTATATTTACCGGTCAAAACACCCTGGGCCAAAGGGCTGTAAGAGATAATTTTCACATCCATCTCCTGGCAGTGTTTCAGCAATCCATTTTTTTCGATTTTCCGGTTGAGCAGATGGTACTCAACCTGATTGGAAGCCAGGCGCATCCCTTCGTGCTGGAGGGCCTCAAATGCGCGCTGGGTCTGCACCTGGTCATAATTGGAGACGCCAATGGCGGTGGTGAGTCCGGCCTGGCAGGCTTCAGTCATGGCACCCATCCAGGTTTCGATTTTCACCGGCACAAATGGCATATGAACCTGGTATAAATCGACCCTGGGCAGATCCAGACGCTGCAGGCTGCTTTTTAAGGCCTTGAGCAGGGCCTTGCCCGTCAAACGCCAGGGAAACGGCATGAATTTGGTCGCAACCACGGTGCGCACTTCGGTTGATTTCAGAAACTTGCCCAGGAATTTCTCCGACTGGCCCTGGCCATAAATTTCAGCCGTATCGAAAAAAATCAACCCGGCTTCGATACTGGCCTGGAACGCGCCAAAGATATCTTCCTCCGCGTAATCCTGGCGAAAACCCCAAAAAATTCGATCCCCCCACGACCACGCCCCCACCCCGATCTCAATCCCTTGAAAAACAGCAGGCTCATTGGTTGCGATTTCGTCCATTTCATCTCCGATGATAGGCAGCTTCTCATCATTATACGTCGATCGTCAAGAATCAGCGCCTTATCCCTTGCCGAAAATTTAACCTGCTCTTAGAATGAGTGCATGCCACAATCCGTCACCCCCATCCGCCAGCAGTATCTCGAGATCAAACGCCAGCACCCGGATTCGATCGTCTTTTTTCGCCTGGGCGACTTTTATGAGACTTTTGACCAGGACGCCGAAATCGCGGCCCGCGAGCTGGATATCGTACTCACCTCACGGCCCGTAGCCAAAGGGGTGCGCATCCCCATGGCCGGAATCCCGTACCATGCTGTCGAAAATTATCTGGCCCGTCTGATCGAAAAAGGCTACCACGTGGCCATCTGCGAGCAGATAGGCGAACAGCCCGCCAAGAATGGTCTGTTTGCACGCGAAGTGGTGCGCGTGGTCACCCCGGGAACGATCGTGGAACCAGGTTTGCTGCAGGGCGACCGCAACAACTACCTGGTCAGCCTGGTGCTGCAGGATGAGCGGGCCGGCCTGGCGGTGGTGGATATCACCACCGGCGAATACACCACGACCGAAATCGAAGGCGCGGATTGGGCCAGCGCGCTGCGCGGGGAGGTGCTGCGCCTGCATCCGGCCGAAATCCTGCTGGCGGAGTCGGCGAACCTGCCCGAAGGCATCCCCGGACACATCACCCCCTGGACGTCCTGGCGCTTTGAATTCAACCGCTGCCAGGACCGCCTGCAGGATCATTTTGGGGTGGCAACACTGGACGGCTTCGGCTTGCGCGGCATGCCAGCCGCGGTCCAGGCGGCGGGGGCGCTGCTGCAGTACCTGGAGGAGACCCAACCGGCGGCCCTCAAGCTGCTGACTGTGCTCTCGACCTACAGCCTGGGCGAATTTATGACCCTGGATGCCTCTACCCGGCGCAACCTGGAACTGACCGAGACCATTCGCCAGAACGCGGTGGAAGGCTCGCTGCTCAACGTGCTCGACCAGACGGTGACTCCCATGGGAAAACGCCTGATGCGCCAGTGGGTCAGCAAACCGCTGCTGGATGCGTCTATCATCGCCGCGCGCCAGGAAGGGGTGGCCTATTTGATCGCGGAAGGCGTGCTGCGGGCTGAACTGCGCGCCTCGCTGCGCGTGCTTTCGGACCTGGAGCGCCTGGTAAACCGCACCATTACCGGTCACGCCCAACCCAGCGATCTGACCGCCATCCGCGCCACACTGCGCTGCCTGCCCAAAATTTACGGGCTGTTTGGCGACTCAGCCGCGCCGCTCAAACCCTTGCTGGCATCTTTTCACCTGTGCGCCAACGAACTATCGCTGCTGGAGACCGCGATCAGCGACGACCCGCCCGCCACGCTGCAGAATACGGGCGTGATCCGGGACGGATATTCGGCCGAATTGGATGGGGTGATCGAGGCTTCGCGCCACGCGCGCGAGTGGATGGCCAACCTGGAAGGCGTGGAACGCGAGCGGACCGGGATCAAGACCCTCAAAGTAGGCTACAACAAGGTCTTTGGCTACTACATCGAGATCAGCCGCGGGGCAGCCGGCGGCGCGCCGCCGGAATACATCCGTAAACAGACCCTGGTCAACGCCGAACGCTTCATCACCCCGGAAATGAAGGAATATGAAACCCTGGTGCTGAACGCCGAGGAGCGCATTCACGAGATCGAAGGGCGCATTTTCCGCCAGGTGAGCGCGCAGATCGCCGATGCGAACCGGGACCTGCTGGAAACGGCGCGCACCCTGGCGGAACTGGACGTGCTGGCCTCATTGGGGGAGACGGCCGCCCTGCACGGCTACACGCGCCCCGAAATCACCGAAGATACGATCCTTGAGATCGTGGATGGCCGCCACCCGGTGGTGGAACGCAGCCTGCGCACGGAGCGCTTCGTGCCCAACGATGCCATATTTGAGGAGGGCGAGATCGTGCGCCTGATCACCGGGCCCAATATGTCGGGCAAGAGCACCTTTCTGCGCCAGGTGGCACTGATCGCGCTGATGGCGCAGATGGGCAGCTTTGTACCGGCAACCCGAGCGCGGATCGGGCTGGTGGACCGCATCTTCACGCGCATCGGCGCCCAGGATGAGATTCACGCCGGGCAGTCGACCTTCATGGTGGAGATGATCGAGGCGGCCAACATCCTCAACCACGCCACACCGCGCTCGCTGCTGGTGCTGGATGAAATCGGGCGCGGCACAAGCACCTACGACGGGTTGTCGATCGCCTGGGCGGTGGTCGAATACATCCACAACCACCCGCGCCTGCGGGCGCGGACCCTGTTCGCCACCCACTACCACGAACTGACCCAACTCAGCGACCTGCTGCCGGGAGTGCGCAACTACAACGTGGCGGTCAGCGAAACCGAAGACGGGGTGATTTTCCTGCACAAGATCGTACCGGGGGGCACCGACCGTTCCTACGGGATCCACGTGGCGCAGTTAGCCGGACTGCCGCGCCCGGTGATCGTGCGCGCCAGCGAGATCCTGCACCAGCTGGAGGCTTCCTCGGGCAAGGCGGTGAGGATCAACCCCAACCTGGTGGAACAATTGACCCTTTTCCCGGAGACCAACCCGCTGCTGGCAGAATTAAAGGAACTGGATGTGAACGCGCTGTCGCCGATCGAAGCCCTGAACCGGCTGTACGAGTGGCAGCGCAAATTCCTGACCTGAGGCGAACTGCCGGATTCTTTAAGGTAGGCGAGCGAGATTCCAAAAAAAATTTGATTTATGGATTTATGGATTTATGGTGCTTAACATAAATCAATTTTCATAAATCATTTTAGGGCCGACAAAATTTTAAGATTACTGGAAATCAGCAAAAATCATACCTGGGCAGGGACTCAAACGACCTTATTGCCGGCCTGGACCCTCATCCCCAACCCTTAATGGGGCCGGATGGAAGACTTTTCAAGGGGTTGCAAAAAGACCAAAAGCAGACTATAATTGCGGTCGTTGATCGGGGCGTGGCGCAGTCCGGCTAGCGCGCTTGCATGGGGTGCAAGAGGTCGGAGGTTCAAATCCTCTCGCCCCGA